>NEWQ02000038.1 GCA_002869855.2 Nitrospira sp. CG24D | reverse complement strand
GGCCGCCGTTTCAACCTGCACTCCTGCCAATGCAGGAAAGTCGCTTAATTCTTTTCCTGCTTGTCGCCCTCTTCGTGCTTGTCCTTATCCGCATGCTTCCCGCGATCGCCGTGCTTCCCTCGTCCCCGGGCGTTGTTACGGCCATGCTTGCCGTTCTCACCGGCCGCTTCATCGGCCCGATCCAATCCATGCTTCTTGCCGTGGCCTTTTCCTTTGCCTTTTCCTTTGCCCTTCCCTTTTCCCTTGCCCTCATGATCATCACCCGCCTCATGCTTTTCGCCCTTCTTTTCCCCCTCCATCGTCGAAGCAGGAGCCGGAGCGGGGACAGGAACTGGAGCAGGAGCAGGCACGGTGGCTTCCGGTGCAGGAGCCGGCGCGGGAACCGGAGCTTGTGCAAGGGCGTGAGTAAAGGCAACCAATACTGCCGCAGCAGTCACCGTCGAGATGATTCGAATCATTCTATCCTCCATGCATGGACACCAGATTCTCGCGAGAGCCTATCCCTCACGGAATGCCTACCTAACCACACAGCAACCTTGATGCCAACAAGAAACATGGTTTGTTCTCGACCGTTTCGCGAATATTTGAGCTATTTAGAAATAGTACTCTCCAGGAAAGCTACAACGCTGCAGCAAAATGGATACACCTTGTCCAGATTGCCTCACACCAGGTTTTAAACTTCGCTGCCAGTAGGTTTCTTGCGGTCAGGCAATTTAGAAGAGGGTAATACAGAGGGGAAAGAAGCCGGCGCTGTGCACCTTACGCCACTAGCATATGTCGAAGGCTGCTAGACAATCTGGGTGCAGGGCCATGCAAACAGGCGGATGGAAGGTTTCTTCCAGCCGGGATGTTTCTTCGACTCTTCACACCAGCCTGTCACCGCCGTTGTCACGCGCGCCTGATGCTCGTCATCGAGCGCAACTAGAATCACCGAATTCGTGCCGGGATAGAAGGCCAGCCCCTCGGCAGGACCGGTCTGACCATAGCCCACCGACTCATTCACTTCCGTGAAGGCCTTCACGTCACAGCGGTGAAGCAACGTATGAACCTGCTCCTTCAGTGATGAGCGGAAGACCAACATCACCATCTGCATAGGAACCTCCTACATGCGGCCTTCGTCGAGTTCGATCGCATCAACCCACGTGGAGGCTGGCGGGAGCGAGCTGACCGGAACGCCGCGCTTCGTCGCGACATCCTGCACGCGGCTTTGCAAACGCTGGCGGGTTGCATCATCCTTCGGACCGGACGACAGCAGGCCCTGCGACCACTGAGCAATCTCTTCGTGTGAGTGCGGCTTGCTATTCGCCACCACCCAGGCAAGCAATTGCTCGTCCGTCCCACCGGCTAATACCTTTTCCTCGAACGCCTTCGGATCGATAGCCAGAAAATCGACCAGGTACTTGTCGAACCCGGCCGTGATGTAGTTGTAGTCCTGAATCTGACCGACATTGCGAAGCTTGATCTTGTCGATAAACCGCCCCAGGTGGGCAATGCCACCAAGCAGGGCTTTGGGACTGCGGGGATATTGCTGTTGAGTCATTGTAACTGCTCTCCTTTTTCCATTTGGCGAATACCGCCATCGAACACAATCTTCCCCCGAAGCCGACGCACGCCTACTTGCCCTTTCACTTTGACGAGCAAGCTGAGCCCTTCTTCAACAATCGCCTTTTGAGTCAAAAGCCCGGTCGCCATGCATCGCCTGCCGCATGAGGCTATCGTCGATCACAATAGTGGCGCGCATAGCACCTCCGATAGTGGCACTATGTTCAGTGATCGAAATACTACGCACGCGCCTAAAGAGAAGCAAGCGGTGAAG
>NEWQ02000037.1 GCA_002869855.2 Nitrospira sp. CG24D | reverse complement strand
TTTCTGGCGCCCAAAAATGCGGCAGGGTCAACAGCCCGCGCAGGAGCGGCTTGATCTGATAGCCGCTGTTCCGGAACAGCGCTGCAAGCCGTTCGACCTCGCGCGCATCCGGCTCATCCGAAACAAACTCCCGCCAGAGCTTGGCGGTCACATACGTCGCGCAGGCCGGTTGATCAAGCGCGATCGCCAGAATCTCGTCGCCGCCGAAGGCACCGGTCTTTCCCAACACATGCTTGACGCCCGCATCATGCTGGTGCCGGTTGAACACGAATCCGCCCCCGTGATGCAGGGCCACATGCCAGCCGGTAAAGGCGCGCGCCGCTTCCTTGATGTCGACCTCGGTGTAATGCCCTTCCCCAAGCGTGAACAGCTCGAAGAGCTCGCGGGCGAAATTCTCGTTGGGATGATCCTTACGGTTGGTCTGCGTATCCAGATACAGCACCATCGCCGGATCCTTCGCGATCTGAAAGAGCAGTTCCCGAAACGATCCCAGCGCATGATGGCGAAGCAGTACGTTCTGATGGTACAGCAGCGCCGGCCATTTCACCTTGTGGAAGCTGGACGTGAAGTGGTTGTGCCAGAACAGCGTCAAGCGTTCGGTCAAGGGGGACGGCGTGGTGAGCAATTCCTGATACCACCAGCCCTTCAGCTCGAAGGCTTCCTCTCGCCGCTCCTGTTTAAACGCCTTCTTCTGCTCAAAGCTCAACCCCTTCATCCCCTCGACCGGCGGCAGTGCATTGAGCACTTGGGAGGGAGGACTCGTCCTGGCTGTCGTGCCGACTCCGGCGAGAAGCCGATCAACGGCGGCCTCACGATCGAGCCTGGCCAGTTCGCGAATTTCTGCGGGAGTCCCGCCGAATCCCGTTCGGGCCAAGAGATGCCTCGCGTCCTGAAAGGTCATGGGCATCGCGTACGCTCCTTCACATCGAACCAGGCTGCTGCATCTTACAACGAACGGATGCCTCCCTGGTTGACGGGCCGATGGCTCATGAACATTTCCCAGTTGGCATCCATATGCCGTCTTGCTAAGGTCTAGGTACCCTTCACTGACTTATTCAGACCAGGAGCCCCCACCATGCTACAGACCAAAGGCTACGCCGCGGTGACCGCCAAAGCGGCGCTGACTCCCCTCTCATTCGAACGGCGCGAGGTCGGCCCGCGCGATATCTTGATCACCATCACCCATTGCGGCATCTGCCACTCCGACATCCACCAAGCCCGGGACGAATGGGGCGGCTCGCTCTTTCCCATGGTGCCGGGGCATGAAATCGTCGGGACAGTAGCGCGCGTTGGAAAGGAGGTCAAAGCATTCAAGGCCGGCGACCGTGCCGGTATCGGCTGCTTTGTCGATTCATGTCGAAGCTGCCCTTCTTGCCGGGAAGGGCTAGAGCAGTATTGCGAAGCTGGCATGCTGCTCACCTACAGCGGGCGCGACAAGAGCGGCCAGGTCACCCAAGGCGGCTACTCCACTCAAATCGTGGTCGATGCGCAGTATGCGTTGCAGATTCCCCAAGCTCTCTCAGCAGCCGGCGCTGCACCGCTCCTGTGCGCAGGCATCACAACCTACTCCCCGCTCCGTCACTGGGGCGTCGGCAAGTATCACAAACTTGCGGTGGTGGGATTGGGCGGGCTCGGCCACATGGCAGTGAAAATCGCGCGCGCACTCGGCACCGAAGTCACCGTCTTGAGCACCTCGGAGAAGAAGCGGCAGGATGCCATGCGACTGGGGGCTAATCACTTTGAGATCACCTCGCAGCCCGGCACGTTTACGAAGCTACAGCGGCATTTCGATTTCATCATCGATACCGTCTCGGCCCCGCACGACTACAACGCCTTAGTCAATTTACTGAAGACCGACGGCACCCTGATTCTCGTCGGCGCACCGGAACAGCCGACTCCACTCGAACCCTTCCCGTTGATTCTGCATCGCCGCCGCATCGCGGGCTCTGTCATCGGCGGCATCCGAGAAACCCAAGCCATGCTCGACTTCTGCGCCACGCACAAGATCGAGTCCGATGTTGAAGTGATTCCGATCCAGCACGTGAACGAAGCCTACGAGCGAGTGCTCAAAGGCGATGTGCGATTCCGGTTTGTGATGGACCTGGCGTCGTTGAAGTAGCAAGCGGGATGGTACGGGAAAGTGGCTGGGGGACTAGGAATCGAACCTAGGTAGCCGGCTCCAAAGGCCGGCGTCCT
>NEWQ02000036.1 GCA_002869855.2 Nitrospira sp. CG24D | reverse complement strand
ACGAAGAGTTTTCGTCTCGTTTTCGAGGATGCCGCGCATGCGAACGCACAAGTCCGCGGGACCTTGACATCCCTCACGGCAGTGCCTTTGCCGGCAGCGGTCGTTCTATTCGGTGCAGGGCTGGTGGCCTTGGCCGGCCTCGGAGCGGGGAGCCGGCGGCAGCGGAAGAATAGCATCATCGCCTAATCCCCATCGGGATAGGCTTCGTAGAGCAGCCGGCGCGTACGCGCCGGCTGTTTTGTTTTGAGTCCCTCTATTTCACAGCAACAGTCTCTCTCTTGCCGATCCGCTCACATTCTGTGCCGGTTGTGGCCTGATTCAAGATTGAACCACCTTCGTAGGCTCCCGCACACAACGTTCCAAGCGGCCCATTTTTGCCCCCTGCATTTCCAATACGTTAGCTCAAGCAGGGGATGGCCTGGCTCTTGCTGGACCACTTGGCTGTGCGCATGTACCACCTCTACAAGGAGTCTGACTTTATGCAGAAGAACAAACTGTCGACGATCAAAGGGCTTTTACTGCCGGCGATCGCGCTGTGCTCCCTGTTCGTCACAGGGAACGTGGCTCAAGCGGCGCTGGTGAGCTATTCGTTCACGGGAGGAGTCAGCAGCATCAGCGGATCACTGCTCTCTCCCACGATGAACCTGAGTTCACCTGTGACCGGGTCGTTCCAATTCGACAATGCCACGGGAGGGGTAGGCGGCAATTATCCCGGCGCCGTGAAAGCCATGACAGTCGCCATCGGCGGCTACAGCTCATCATTCGCCCCCGGGGCGAATGCGGTGACTATTTCGCAGAACAGCAGCCTGGGCGGCGGGCTCATCGGAGACCGCTGGAAGCTGGTGACTGCGGCGATAGGTCTGCCGGTCAACGGCTACACTCCGCTCAGCTTCGACCTGCAATTGGATCGGGAAGGCGGCGGGTTGTTCAGCAATACCAACCTGCAGAATCCGCCGAGCCTGAGTTCCCTCACGGCCACCAGATGGCGCCTTATCTTTGAGAACGCCGACGGGAATCTGGTGACGGTGCGCGGCGCGATCAATAGTCTGACCGCGGTGCCGTTGCCGGCCGCCGTGCTCCTGTTCGGAGCCGGGCTCATCTCGCTGGTCGGGCTCGGTGCAGGAGGCTTGAGAAACCTCCGCGGCGCCCAGCAGGCCTAAGCTCAACGGCATGAGCACAGACATGGGCTTGGCGCCCCGTCACAGGGATACGCCAAGCCCTTTGTCTATCCAAAGCAGGCTTAAGCTAGAAGCGTGAGGAACGTTAGAGACTTATGGTTGGAGGCGTGAAGAAAAGTTGGAGGGAATGGAAGCTTGTTGGAGGCTCGAGGTTTGAGGTTGGACGTGAGTGGTCATTGCCTCAGGCCTCAAACCTTTCGCAGACCGGGCCGCCATAAATGATTGCATATACTCAGTGCCGATGGATGGTCAAAATAGATCACTAATGTGGAACTACGTAGATGTCCTCTGAAATTCTAGTAAGAAGGTTGCCTTACTACGGTCAATCTGGTATCCAGATACATACCCTCTACGCGGTTACTCTGCTGTAGATCCATCACATCGGGCGCATCTTTATGAGCAGCAAGCTTTTACTAGGCTTTAGCGCGGTTCTCGCCACAGTCTCACTGGGCTATCTCTACTTTGACAGCTTGGTGTTTCTATTCAACCATTGGATCGGCAGCGACGACTATAGCCACGGCATGTTCGTTCCTCTCATCAGCCTCTTTCTGATCTGGCAATCACGGCGTCGTATCGCTGCAGCAGGCATCACCGGATCCTGGTGGGGCATGGTCATTGTCCTCGCGGGTCTCGTACTGTATCTGGTCGGGGAACTCGCAACGCTCTATGTGCTCCAGCACTTCTCCCTCTGGATCGTGCTCGTAGGACTCGTGATCGGCGCGATCGGCCTCAAGGCCAGTCGCACGATCATCTTTCCGCTTAGCTATTTACTGACCAGCATTCCCTTACCCACGTTCTTATACGCCGGTCTTTCGAGCCAACTGCAATTGTGGTCATCGGCACTCGGTGTGGGCTGCCTGCAACTCGTCGGCGTCACGGCCTTCCGTGAAGGGAACGTGATCGATCTAGGCCCCGTGCAACTGCAGGTTGTCGAGGCCTGCAGCGGAATTCGTTATCTCCTCCCTCTGACCTCGTTGGCGCTGCTCTGCGCGTATCTGTTCAAGGACAGGATGTGGAAACGGATCATCCTCGTCCTTTCGTCGATCCCGATCTCGATCCTGGTGAACGGGTTCCGCATCGGCATGATCGGCGTCCTCGTCGAATGGAACGGGCAGGGGGCATCCGAAGGCTTCGCCCATCTCTTCGAGGGCTGGGTTCTGTTCATGGCGAGTCTTGGTCTATTGATTCTGGAAATGTGGCTCCTGGCCAAGATCGGATCAAACGGTCAAACCGTGTCTCTTCAAGACCGATTCACGTGGAGTGCAGACACAAGCCCTCTCCACCCCTCCAACCTCCAACCTTCAGCCCCAAAGCCTCTCGCCCCATCCAACCTCCAACCTCCAACCTCTAACAGTTTAGGGCTCGGCCCTGCCTACCTCTTCAGCGTGGCGCTGTTGATTCCCGTGGCATTGGGCTCCTCCTTTCTCGGCCAGAGAATCGAGGTTCCGCCTGACAGGGCATTGTTCGTCGATTTCCCCATGCACATCGAAGGATGGACCGGTACATCCTTATCGCTGGAGCAGCAGTACATCGACGCGCTCCGGTTCGACGACTACGTGTTGGCAGAATATCGCCATGACGGCAGCCAGCCGGTCACGTTCTATTCGGCTTACTACCGGTCGCAACGGAAAGGGCAATCGGCCCATTCCCCGCAGAGCTGTCTCCCCGGCGGGGGATGGGAAATCTCCTCCATCAAGAATTTGGATTTCGCTCCGGTGTCCGGTATGGCTCGCCAGCTCCATGCCAACCGCGCCGTCATCGAGAAAGGCAACCAGAAACAGATCGTCTTGTACTGGTTTAAACAGCGGGAGCGCATTCTCACCAGCGAGTATCTGGTGAAATTTTATTTATTCTGGGATGCCCTCCTGCGCGCGCGAACCGACGGAGCGCTGGTGCGTATCGCCTCTCTTGTCGGGCCGGGGGAAACCGAAGAGATCGTCGATCAACGGATGCGGCAGTTCGTATCGGCCCTGCAACCCGAGTTGAACCGGTATGTGCCGGATTGATTGGATGTTGGAGGTTGGAAGGCTGAAGGCTCGAGGTAGTTGCCTCGGACCTCACACCTCAAGCCTCAAACTTTTAAGACTATGACTAGCGAACTATTTTTCAGCTTCATGACCTCGCTGCTCATCTGCATGGCGCTGATCCCGCCGTTGCGGATGCTGGCTGACCGGTTCCATTTCATGGATCAACCGGGAGAACGCAAGGTGCATCAACATCCGGTCCCCAGAGTAGGGGGCATTGCCTTCGCGATTGGCGCCTGCGTCAGCATCGCCTGGTGGGCGCCGAAAAATATCACCACCCTGTCGGTGCTCCTGGGCGGATTGATCATCCTGGGTTTCGGCGTCTGGGACGATCGGGTGAATCTCGGCTACCGCATCAAGCTTACAGGACAAGTGCTCGCCGCCCTCGCGGTCATTCTCATCGGAGGTATCCGCTTCGAGAGTATTCCGTTCCTGCTCGACGCTGAGCTGCCGCTGTGGGTCAGCATCCCTGTCACGGTGCTCTTCCTTGCGGCCGTCTCAAACGCGGTGAACCTCACCGACGGCCTCGACGGACTGGCCGGGGGACTCTCGTTCCTCACACTCGGCGGCATCGCGTATCTCGCGCATCTCTCGAACGACTCCCTAATACTGTTGCTAGCCGTTCCCTTCATGGGGGGTCTCTTGGGCTTCCTGCGATACAATACCTATCCGGCCAGGATTTTCATGGGAGACGGCGGAAGCCAGCTGCTCGGATTCATGATGGGAGTCCTGGCAATTCTTCTGACCGATTCGGCCAGAGGCCCCTTCAGCTCTTCACTCTCCCTCTTCCTCCTGGGCTTGCCGTTTCTGGATACGCTGGGCGTCTCGGCCCAGCGTCTGGCCGAAGGACGATCGCCGTTCGTCGGAGACCGCACCCACATTCACCATAAGCTCATGGCGATGGGCCTGCACCACTATGAAGCCGTCACAGCCATTTACGGGATCCAGGGTCTCATGGTGGCATCAGCCTATTTCCTGCGCTGGCAATCGGACCTCTTGATCATCCCCCTCTACCTCAGCCTGGCCGGCATCGTTCTGGCCCTGTTTATTGCCGCAGGTCGGGGCTTCTTTGCCAAACCGTCTCCTGAGAGTGCGCTGGTCCGTTCCGAGCAATGGCTCGAAGAAGTCTTGAATCGCCACTGGCTCCATGATTTACCCATTCGATTTCTGGCTGTCGTGGTCCCTCTCTTTCTGATTGCCACGGTATTTCTTCCGGCCGAAGTTCCGCACGATATCGGCTATCTGTCGACCGGGCTGTTCGTCATTGTCCTGCTCGGACTCGCATTCATTCCCCGGCTGGCTCCCTATTTTGTCCGCGGAGGGCTCTACCTCGGCAGCACATGCCTACTCTATGTCAGCGATGCCTCGTGGTTGAAGGCCGTGTTTCCTATTCCCGCAACCTACCATCTCCTGTTCGGAGCCATGGCGATCATGGTCCTGCTGACCATGCGATTCGACAGCCAAAGCCGGTTTCAGACAACTCCTCTGGACTACTTGATGGTCTGTTTGGCGGTAATTGTCCCGTTTCTTCCCGGAGTGCAGGCCAATGTGTCATCACTCGGCCTCTTTGCGGCCAAGCTGATCGTGCTGTTTTTCTCCTTCGAGTTACTGCTCCATGCCTTTTCTAATCGAGTCAAGCAGCTGGGGCTGGTCTCCCTCTGGGTGCTGTTCGGTTTGGGGGTCAAGATGTGGCTGTGAGCGGGCGGGGGAATGTTGGAGGTTGGAAGTTGGAGGGAATGGAAGATTGTTGGAGAATCGAGGTTTGAAGTTGGAAGTGAGTGGTCATTGCGTCAGACCTCAAACTTTAAGCCTCAAACCTCAGGCCTCAAGCGTGCTTATCGCGCAACCCAAAGGTAACACTATGAACTATAAAAATATCATCATTGTGATTATGGCGGTCGCGCTCGCCGCGTGCGGCGGGCCGGAGGAACGGAAGGCCAAGTACCGGGCCAAGGCTCAGGACTACCTCACAGCCGGTAACTATCCGAAGGCCCGGGTGGCTCTGCGCAATGTGCTCAAGATCGATCCCAAGGATGCCGATGCCTATTTCTTGTTTGCGCAGGTGGAAGAAAAAGAAAAGAACTGGCGCAACGCCGTAGGCCTCTACCAGGAAGTGATCGAACTCGTTCCGACCCACAGCGCCGCATTGATCACCCTGGCCAAGTATTATCTAGAAGCCCGTCTGAGCGACCAGGTGCTCGCGACCGCCGATAAAGTCCTCGCAACCGATCCCCGGAACGCACAAGCCGGCGCACTGAAGATCGCGGTCCTGGCGCTTGAAGGATCGCTGCCGGAAGCCACGCTCAAAGCTGAAGCCCTCGCCAAGGAATTTCCCACGGAGCCGGACGTCGCGATTCTGCTCGCCACCCTGTATGGCCAGCAGCAACGAAACCCGGATGCCGTGACCGTTCTCCGATCAGCGTTGGATGCCCATCCGAAGGACATGGATCTCCTCAACAATTTAAATACGATTCTGCTCCAGGCGAAAGATCTCGCCGGCGCGGAATCCGTCGCTCGCCGCATGATCGATGCGGAGCCGACGGTGTTCGATCACCGGTTGAGGCTGGCCCGGCTCTACGACGGACAGGGCGCCCCCGATAAGGCTGAAACGGTCTTGCGCGACGCGATCGCCCTCGCCCCAGAGAGTGAAGAGCGCCGGCTTCTGCTGGCCGATTTTCTTCAGACCAGAAAGAACTCTCGCGCTGCGGAGCAGGTACTCCTCGACGCGGCGAGTCACTTGTCCCATTCGACCAAACTCCGCTTCGGCCTGGCGGAGTTCTATCTCAAGAACGGACAGGAGCCTCAGGCGCGCGAACAATATCAAGCCCTGATCAAGGAGCATAAGGACAAGGCGGCCGGTTTGGACGCCACGGTTAAACTGGCGGAACTGGACCTGTATGCGGGAAAACAGGCGGACGCGAGCCGGCAAATCCAAGAAGTTTTGAAAATCAATCCTCGATCGACTGAAGCCCTGGTGCTCTCCGGACGCATGGCTCTGGCGAAGCGCAACGGCAAAGATGCGGTCCAGGCCTTCCGAACCGTCTTACACGACCAGCCTGAATTGGCAACCGTCCACTTTCTGCTCGGTCAGTCCTATCAGGTGACCGGAGAGATCAACCTGGCGAAGGAGAGCTTCGAACGGGCTGTCGCCCTCTATCCGGGACAAGTTGATGCCCGCCGCTCGCTGGCAGCGCTCGAAAGCCAGAGCGGCAGACCGCAGCAGGCCCGGGCCAGACTCGACGATCTGTTGAAGCAACGACCGGACGACCTGGCTGCGCTCGACATGCTGATGAACCTCGATCTTGTGACGAAGAATTGGACTGAAGCAGAACGCACGCTCGAACGGCTCAGGTCCGTTTCGAAAGACAGTGTTGTTGCGACCATGGCAGAAGGCCGTCTACGGGAGGCGCAGGGGCAACTCGATCAGGCCGGCATGGCCTATGAGCGGGCGACGGCACTGGTCCCGAACGAGCCGGAGCCGCTCCTGTCACTCATCAAGCTGGACATCGCACAAGGCCATACCGACAAAACCAGAGCCAGGCTGGAAACGCTGGTAGCCGCGCAACCTGATCATTCATTCGGCCACGGGCTACTGGGCGAAGTACTCGCCATGACCGGTCACCCCAAAGAAGCCGACAGCCAATTCAAAGAGGCGACCAGGGTCAACCCCAAGTGGATCACGCCCTGGCTCGATTGGGGAAGCCTCTGGCTCGCGCAGAAGCTGCCGGATCAGGCGGTCCAGGTCATCCAGGCCGGTCTCACAGCCAACCAGGACAGCGAAGAGTTATACATGCTGCTGGCCTTAGCCTATACAGCCAATGGTCAGGTCGATCCGGCCATCGCGGCCTATGATGGGGCATTGCGCTTGAATCCCCGCAACGTGCTGGCGGCCAACAATCTGGCGGTCATGCTCGTCGATTCCAAAGGGGACCCACAGAGCTTGCAAAAAGCCTTCGCGTTGAGCCGCGACTTCGAAAAAGACGCGCCGCACCCGCTCTTTCTGGATACGCTGGGGTGGGTCCGCTTCAAGATGGGGCAGCTGGACGAGGGACTACGCGTCATGAAGGATGCCGTCGCCAAAGCCCCGGAGGTTCCGACGCTGAACTATCATCTCGGAATAGCCTACTTCCAGACGGGCAAAACAGCCGAGGCCCGTACCCACCTCGCCAAGGCATTGAAGAGCACTGAATCGTTCCAGGGGAGACAGGAAGCGGAACAGATCCTGTCTCAGATGAAAGGGTAGGAGACGACGTATGTTCGACCATCATTTGCTTTTGCAACCCCTGAGGCTGCTCGCGGTGATCGCCATCGTGACGACCGGATCGCTGTTGATTGAATCACCGGCCATGGCTGCGCCGCCGGTTGTACCTCAGGTCGACCCCGGCTATCGCCTCGGAGCGGAAGATGTCATGTTGATTTCGGTCTGGAAAGATGAGCAGTTGACGCGCGAAGTCGTGGTTCGTCCGGACGGCATGTTTTCGTTTCCTCTGGTCGGGGACATCCAGGCCGAGGACCGGACCGTGGAAGACATTCGAATAGATCTCGTCAAACGACTGGTCAAATATATCCCGAACCCGAATGTGTCCGTCGCAGTCATGAAGGTGCTGAGCTACAAGATCTATGTCGTCGGACGTGTGAACAAGCCGGGGGAATACCTAATCGGTCACTATACTGATGTGCTCCAAGCATTGAGTCTGGCGGGAGGCCTGACTCCCTTCGCTGCGGAAAATGACATCAAGGTGATCAGGCGGGTGAGGGGACAGCAGCAGGTCTACCCGGTGCGCTACGGAGACCTCCGCAAAGGACAGGACCTGGAGCAGAACATTCTTCTCCAGCGAGGCGACACTGTGATGGTGCCGTAGACAATGCGATGGAGGCGAGAGGTTGGAGGCAGTGGCCGATACCGAAGCTGGAGAGGCATTACGCAGGTCATCCTGTGGATCTGCCTCATGGGAGTTGGCATGGTATCCCAAAGCGAAGCAGCTGAATGGTCGATGGTCCCGTCAATTGGAGTCAAAGGCGTGTACAACGACAACCTGCTTCTGACTCCGCTGCCGCACGATGCGACCTATGGTTATTGGACCTCGCCTGCAGCTGAGTTCGCTGGAAAAACGGAACGGCTGGAAGTCAGCGGAAAAGTGGCAGCCGATTTCGTCTCCTACTATGGAGGTGAGGAGACAAACTTTACGAACATCTTCCTGCCTCTATCGATGCGCTACAAGACAGAAAAGGACATTCTGGGGTTTACCGGTGGATTCACCCGCGACAACACCTTGATGGCTGAGCTACTTGAAACGGGCCTTGTGCTTCGATTTACACAGCGCAATCAAGTCTTGGCCAATCCAACCTGGGCCAGAAGCCTCACGGAAAAACTGTCGCTACAAACTTCTTTCCAGTTTTCCGATACCACCTATGAGGATGGGCTTCGGCTCGGCCTGGTGAACTATCAACTTCTCGGCGGGTCGGGAGGGCTGCTCTATCAAATGACCGAACAGGATCAGTTACAATTGACCGGTTCGTATATACAATTTCACACGACGAATGCACCCTCCGCGTTTCAGGCTAATCTGCCGGGCGTGAGCCTGAGCTTCACACATGCCTTTACTGAATCGTTGATGGCAACCATTTTCGGCGGACCTCGCTTTATCAGTTCAACATCCCAACTGGGAAGCGACAGCATTACGACCCGCAATACGGTATGGTTATTTGGCGGAAACATTCAAAAGAAGTTTGAGAGCACAACCCTGTTGGTTTCGGCTTCACGAGATATCGTTCCGAGCGGGTTTGGTTTACTCATTCAAACAGAAAAACTCTCCACTACCGTTTCCTATGACTTGAGTGAACGATTCGCAGTCTCACTAGACGCTACAGGCTATCAGGTCTCAGGGGCAAGCAGACTTGCCCTTGGAGGCACTATCCCCGATCAACTATTTTTTTACACCACACCGAAAGTCAGCTGGAAGTTTTCAGAGTGGTGGAGAGCGGAGTTGTCCTATACTTATCGATGGCGTGATAGCATAGGTTTCCAGCCTGCAACGTTCTCTAACGGTGCGATGTTCACCATTACCTATTATCCACCGAAATTAGCTCTCTCAAACTAGGCGGATCTGATTATGGGACCTCAAGGACACATGACCTCGACTGACTCCGCGCAAAGCCTCCATGACTACGTTGCGATCTTTGCCCGGCGCAGGACGCTCATTCTGACAACGGGAGGGATCCTGTTGCTTCTCAGCCTTGCTGCAGCATTTCTCTGGCCACCGACCTACAAGTCCATGGCAACGATTCTGATCGAGGAACAGGAGATCCCGACCGACCTCGTTCGATCGACCATTACTAGCTATGCCGACCAGCGCATCGAGACCATCAAACAGCAGGTCATGAGCCGCACCACGCTCTGGAAAGTTGTCGAGCAATTCGACCTCTATCCGGAACAGCGCGAGGCCAGTCCGGCCGAAGAAGTCGTCAAGCGATTCATCAAGGACATCCAGGTGGAAGTGATCAGCGCCGACGTGGTCGATAAGCGAACTCAACATGCCACCAAGGCCACCATTGCCTTTACCGTCGCCTATCAGAGCAAGTCTCCGGACCTCGCGCAAAAAGTGGCGAACGAGCTGACCAGTTTATTTCTGGGCCAGAACCTCAAGAGTCGCGAACGCCAGGCGCAGGAAGCTACGTCGTTTCTCCAACAAGAGGCAGAGAATCTCTCCAAGCATATAGGTGAGATCGACGACAAGATTGCCGGCTTCAAACAGCGGGCGCAAGGCGCTCTGCCGGAACTGATGCCGCTGAATCAGCAGCTCATGAATCAGTCCGATCGGGAATTGATGGATGTCGACCAGCAGATCCGCACACTGGAGGAACGCAAGAATTATCTCGAAGGAGAGCTGGCCACGATCAAACCGAACAGCCCGATGATTTCTGCGAGCGGCGAGCGCATTCTGGACTCAGCCGATCGCCTCCGTGCGCTCCGTGCGGAATATGCGGGAGCTACAGGCAACCTGGCCCCTGACCACCCCGATATTGTGAAGATGAAGCAGGAGATTGAGGCGCTGGAAAAGGAGACCGGTCACCTCCCGGAGGTCGAGGAGGCGTCGAAGCAACTGGTCGATGCCAGAGCTAGCCTCGCAACGATCTCTGAACGGCTGGGGAACGAACATCCCGATGTCGTGACTGCACGGCGACGCATCGCCGCGCTTGAGCAGGAAGTGCGCAAGCTCAGGGCCGTGCCGCAGCGCAAAAATCTGATTCAGCGGCCGGAGAACCCCGCGTACATCAATCTCCAAGCACAGCTGAACTCAGCCACGTCTACGCTGGACGCGCTTCGCAAAAGCAAGGCCGATGTTAAGCGACGAATCCAGGCCTATGCGACCAGGCTGGAAAAGACTCCGGAACTTGAGCCGGAGTATCTCGTCTTGATTCGGGACCGTGACACCTCAGGCCAGAAGTATCAGGACATCCGCTCCAGGCTTTTGGAAGCCAAGGTGTCGGAGGGCTTGGAAGTCCAACGCAAGGGTGAGCGGTTCTCTCTCATCGATCCGCCCAGCCTTCCGGAAAAACCGGATAAACCGAACCGGCTCGCGATTGTTCTGCTCGGCTTCATCTTGGCCGTCGGCGGAGGACTCGGCTCGGGCGCGGCGGCGGAATCGCTGGACCATTCCATCCGTTCGCCGGAGCAACTCGCGCAACTCACTCATATGTTCCCGTTAGCCGTAGTACCCTTCATGCCCAACGAGCAAGACCTCTCGAAGGCGGTCAAACACCGGCGGCTTGTCAGGGGAGCCGGCGTCGGCGCCTTGGCGATGATTCTGTTGCTGCTGCATGCGTTCGTCGTGCCACTCGACGTGCTCTGGTTTGCAGCCCTTAGGCGATTTGGCATAGAGTAGATCCGAAACAATGTTAGAGGTAGGAGGCTGGAGGTTTGAGGCCGAAAATAGGGCTGTTTGAGGCTTGAGTTCGGATGTTTGAGGTAATTGCCTCTACCCTCCAGCCATCAGCCTCCAACATTCTAGGAGAACCCATGGACCGATTTCGTACCGCGGTACAACTATATAAGGACCAACAGAGCGGGTCTTCCAATAAGACTCCCGGAGGACGATCCGGCGGGCCGCAAGCGGTGCCGCCCCCGATTGTCTACACCCGGACGAAATCGCTGGATGTGCCTCTTTCGGTACTCCGCCAGCGGCGCGTCATGGCGGCTTATGACAAAGGCCCCTTTGTCGACGCATTCAAAATCCTTCGCACCCAGGTGATGCACCGGCTCCGTGAAAAGGGATGGAATGTCCTCGGGATCACGAGTCCAGGCGACGGCGAAGGCAAAACCTTAACGGCGGTGAATCTAGCCATCAGTCTGGCCATGGAATCCACGCAGACCGTCTTGCTGGTCGATGCCAACCTTCGCAATCCCAGCATCCATGATGTCTTTGGCTTGAAGGATTGTGCCGGTCTGGCCGATTATCTTCTCGATGACGTGCCCGTCGAAAATCTGCTGGTTCATCCCGGGATTGGCCGGTTCGTGCTGCTCCCAGGGGGGAGGGCGATCCAGAATTCGACCGAAATCCTGACATCGCCAAAGATGCTGGCGCTGGTCGAGGAATTCAAACACCGCTATCCCTCACGGATTGTAATCTTCGACTTGCCTCCGCTGTTGCAGACCGCCGACGTGCTGGCCTTTTCTCCCTATACCGATGCGCTGCTTCTGGTGGTCGAGGAAGGGAAGACCTCCGCGGACGATGTACAACGGGCGCTCTCGCTGGTGAAGGAATCGCGGCCTATACTTGGCACGGTCCTCAACAAGGCCGGACAGCTGGCGGCCACCCCGGCGAGTATGAGAAAGCTTTTGGGGAACTGAAGGGAACAGGCGGGGAAAGTTTGTGGTTGGAGGTCGTGGCCTCGGACCTCACACCTCTTACCTCCAACGCCGCTCACTATTATGTACGAGACATTCTACAATCTTCGCGCCAAGCCCTTCGCGCTCCTGCCGGATAGCGACTTTCTCTATGCCGGGGCGGTGCACCGGGCTGCCTATGGCCTGCTGGAATACGGCATCCTCAGCCAGGCCCCGTTCATGGTCCTCACGGGCGACCCCGGCATGGGGAAAACGTCGCTGCTGCAAAAGCTCATCGCCGAACATGGACAGAAACATTCGATCGGGCTCATCACCAACGCGCGCTACGACATTGAACATCTGTTACCCTGGATTCTGCTGTCCCTGGGGTTGAGCACCAAGCAACTCGATCCGGTCGAGGCCTATCACGTCTTCACGCAGTTTCTGATACAAGAATCGAAGCAACACCGCCGGGTCATCCTCATTGTCGATGAAGCGCAAAGCCTCGGCGCCGAGCTGCTCGAAGAACTTCGGCTGCTCTCCAATTTGAACGACGGGAAGACGCTGAAGCTGCAGATTATTCTCTCCGGCCAGCCGGATCTTCATGCGCTGCTCCAGCGGGTGGACATGACGCAGTTTGCCCAGCGCATCGTGGTCGACTATCATCTGGAACCGCTCACCGAAGCGGAAACGGGGCATTGCATCCGCCACCGTCTGCGGGTCGCCGGCGGATCTCCTTCGCTGTTCACGAACAAAGCCTGCGCCCTGATCCATCGGCTGACGAAGGGCAATCCTCGACTCATCAATCAGGTCTGCGAGATCGCACTGACCTACGGATTCGCCGAACAAGCGAGGGTGATCACGTCCAAGCTCGTCGCGCAGGCGGCACTCGACCGGAGCAAAGGCGGCATTCTTCCGCTCGCCGGACGTGAGGAACTGGCGATCCTGGCGGCCGCTCCCGAAGATACGACCGAGATCGATGCCTCCATTCCACAACCCAAGGCCGCCCCCCGGACAACAGACCTGACTCGCGCACCCTCCAAAGAACCGAATTCCGAGGCTTTCTATCAAGACGGATTGCGCCTGAAAAATGAGAATCGTCTTGAGGAGGCCATGGCCCTGTTTGAAGAGGCGAGCAAAAATCCCGCGTTGTGGCTGAAAGCTCACGCACAAATCGGCATTTGCTGCCGAACCATGGGCAACTTGCGGGCTGCTATCCAAGCTTTCCGCGTCGCCCTCAATGATTCCTCGGCCTCAGCCAAAGAAATCCTCGATGTGCAATATATGCTCGCTCGGTCCCTCCAAGCCTCCAACCAGAACCAGGAAGCGCTGACCATCTATCGCCAACTTGCGCGCGCCCAGCCGGATTATCGCGATGTCACCAGCCGGATCAAACAGTTGGCCGCTTCCACCACCGGACGCACAAATGGTGGTTCCAAACCCGGCGCATCCGACTCCTGGGTCAGCCAGGCTTTTGACAGTCTTCACCGCTTGATCGGCACGCACCGACCGTAAGAGGTTGGAGGTTAGAGGCGCGAGGTTTGAGGCAACAGCCTTTAACCTCCAACTTTCAGCTTCCAACGCCTTCTCCTCTAACCTCAAGCCTCCAACTTTCACCCTCCAACAATTTTCTCACGCTCAAGACTTCTTCCATTCCTGCCGATAGACATAAGACACGAGTACATCTATGAGCCTTGAAATCATCCAAATCATTGAAGCCGATCAAGATCAGGCCCGGGCTGTCGACCAGGTCCTTCGCAAGGCCTCGTTTCGCACCAATATCGCCTTTGACGGACAGACCGGCATTCAGGATATCTGGAAGAACCGGCCCGCCTTAGTCGTACTGGATCTCATGGTGCCGGGTATCGGCGGCAAAGATTTGTGCCGGGGGCTGCGCGAGGACCCGCAAACCAAGTCCATGGGGATCATTTTGGTGACGGCACTGACCTCGGAAGACTATCGTGTGGCAGGCTTGGAAAGCGGAGCCGATGACATTCTGACAAAGCCCTACAGCCCTCGAGAGCTGGTGGCACGAGTTCATGCCGTTCTCCGGCGCCTTTCCGCCAGCATGCCGGAAAATCTCGACGATCTCGATGACGATCTCGCGCTCGACGCCACCCAATATGTCGCCACATTCCGTGGACGCCAACTGGTCCTGACGAAGCCTGAATGGCAAAGCCTCCTGCGTTTGGCCAAGACAACGGGGAAGGTGGTGCCGCGAGAAGAACTCCGCAGCCTGTTGTGGGGCAACGATACCCTCTCCCACGATCGTGAGCTTGACCAACTCGCCGCCTCGCTCAATCAGAAACTTGCGGGCCGAGACGGCGCCGCTCCCCTCATTGTGAAGGTTGCTGAAACCGGCTACCGGCTTCTCCGAAAAGAACAGGCCCTTCCTCTCAGCGCTTGACCCGCCGCACCACACCCGCGCTCATTCGTTCACACCACTCCGCAATTATGCTAGCGTACCTCCAGACCAAGGAGGTTCGTCCTATGGATTGTTTGTTGATGCGCCATGGTCTCGCTGTCGAAACGGCGGAATGGTCCGACCTTGACGATACGCGTCCCTTAACCGATCAAGGCAGGAAGAAGGTACGCCAGGTGGCGAAGGGCCTGGCCGCAATGGGACTGGCGCCCACGCACCTCTTCACCAGCCCCCTTGCCAGGGCCAGGGAAACCGCCACGATCGTCAACGCCATTCTCTGTCCATCCGTTACGATGTCTCTGTGCAACGCCTTGGAGCCTGGATCCACCCCTGAATTCCTGACGGCCTTCCTTCGGACCATCCCGGACCGTTCCGTCGTCCTCTGCGTCGGGCACGAGCCGCTGCTGGGCGCAATGGGCGGCTATCTGCTCAGCGGGCAGACGTCACGGAATTACCCGATGAAGAAAGCCGGAGTCGGATTGATTCATCTGCCAGGGCCGGCGCGGGCAGGGGAGGGACGGCTCCATTGGTGGTGTACCCCGACACAACTCCGCGCGCTGGGACAGGCCAAGAAGGATAAAGATAATGATTGATGCGAACAGTGAGGTCAGACCGGCTGCGTTCTCGAAGACCCTTGGCGGGAGGAAAAGAATCCCTTCATGACTTTTCTGCTTCCTGCGGCACTTCCCTAAACTGCACACGCCGACGAAAGACTTGTTCCAGCAGGTCCGTCCGCTGTGAAGCCGACCAGATCTCCATCGCCGCATCGCCGCTGACCGTGGCCACAATCGTCAACGTCTGACCGATCTTCACATTCACCGTCTGCACGGCCGAAAAATGCGTCCGGTCCAGGGCATCGGCGACCCGCAGGAGGGCCGAGAGAATCCGCACCGTCCGTTTGAGCTTCAACGGCAGATCTGCATAACCCTCATGCTTGGCTGCAGGCATGGACCGGCGGTGATAACGGGCGATGTTGGCCACCACCTCGATCTCTTCCGCCGTCAACCCGCCGATGTCGCTGTTCTTGATCAGATAGTAAGCATGTTTATGATGCTGCCGGGGATTGATCAGGTAGCCGATGTCGTGCAGCACCGCGGCATACTCCAACCAACTGCGCTCAACGTCACCGAGGTGATGCAACCGCTTCGTTTGATCGAACAGCCGCATGGCCAGACCGGCCACGTGCAGGGAGTGGACTTCCGGAACCTGGCAGCGGCGAGCCAGTCCGATCACATTGCGCCGCCGCACATCCGGAATCTCGCGTTCGGCCTTGAGCCTGTCTCGATGCCGATCGATAAAATCGTAGATCACTCCCTCACGGATGGCCTTATCGCACACCGTCATCTCGTCGGCGCCGGATAATTCCAACAAACGACGCAGGACGACCACCGCTGGAAACAACGTATCGACTCGCTTCGGATCGAGTCCCGGAATACCCAGCCGCGCTTTCACGGAGGACTTGCGGAGTTCGGCCTCGAGCAGGCGCAGGTCCCTTAGCCGCACCTTCGCCAAGTTGAGCTGTGGCAACGGCCGGCCGGTCTGCCTCATGTGGACAATCTCCGCCACATTGCCGGCCATCCCGGACGTGGCGACCACGGCATCGAACTGTTTCACCTTGAACGTATCGAGCGCCCCCTTCAAGGCGAGCAAGACAGCCTCGTTCAATTGCTTGACCATGGCTTCGGTGGGCGGGGTTTTCGTCACATATTGATCGGACAAACGAATCGCGCCGAGCCTCAGGCTCTTGGCATGTTGCAACCCGTCGCGTGTCCCGACGATGAGCTCCACCGATCCGCCGCCGACATCGACCACCAACGTCGGCTTTTCAGACAACGCCATGCTGTGACGGACGCCGAGAAAAATGAGCCGGGCTTCTTCAATCCCGCTGATCACGCGGATCTTGATCCCGGTCTGTTCCTCGACCAGATCGACGAAATCGCCTCCGTTCTTCACCTCACGCACGGCGCTGGTCGCGACTGCGGTAATCCGTTCAAACCCCTTGTTCCTCGCCAGGGTCACCAGCGTCTTCAACACACCAACCCCGCGGCCGATGGCTTCGTCGGATAATCGTTTTGCGGCGAAGGCTCCATTGCCGAGCCTGGTCATGTCTTTAAACCGATCCAGAATCTTGTAACTGGCGTCGGGTAGTATTTCAGCCAGCACCATATGGATGGAGTTGGTTCCGATATCGATGACGGCGAGTTTGGCCATGGAACAGTCCCTTAGGACACACAAGAAAGTGGCAGGTTCGACAACCGGATTCCCTGCACCATCACACAACCATCACGAATTGCGGGCGGAACAGACCTGATGGCCGGGCAACGCGCCTGTGCGAAGCTACTCTTTCACCACAAAGTGGACACTGCGGTTTTTCTGCCAGCATTCCTGCTGATGCTCGAAACAAAGCGGACGATCTTTGCCGTAACTGGTCGTACGCAAGTCGATGTCGAGCCCCAGCTGCTTGAGGTAGGAACGAACCGCCTTCGCGCGACGCTCGCCCAACACCAAGTTATACGCAGAGGTCCCCATTTCATCGCCGCGCCCTTCCAGGAGAATCCGCTTGGTTCCCTCGTCCGTCAGTTTTTTCGCATTGGCATCCAAAACCGGCAAGGCATCGATCCGGAGCGTGGCTCGATCAAAGTCAAACAGAACATCCGGGAGAATGGTTCGTTCCGCGCCTGTCGCATTTCTGGCGGACAGTTCGGCGCGCATGCCGGGGCTCGTGCGCGTGACGGGAGTGCCTGTCTCTTGTGGAGCGCGCTCGCGAATGGCCTGGTCGGGAATCCGTTCTTCACTGGCAATTAATTCGTCGCCTGTCCCGTATCCGGACTTGGTGGCGCACCCCGCCGACGCGCCAATTGTCAGCAACACCGCAAGAAACACTCGTATGAGTCGATGTAATGGTCGGTGCATAATATCGCCTCCTTCCGTTCTACCGGGAGATTACCCCAAGTCTTTGGGAAAGGCGATAGTCTTGACGATCTCATAGGCCGCCCGCGCCGACTCCAGCGCGGGCCATTGGAGCACCCCCACTGAGTCTTCGACATAGGCCGGCGTCCGCATGCCGTTCAGCACGCTCGTCACGCCCGGCGTGCCGGTCAAGACCCAGAGCGCTTTTCGCGAGAGGGATTCCGACCGCCGCCCCTGCGGGAGAGCCGCATCAAGCGCGGTCGCCACCGCCGCAGTCCGCCGCCGACTTCGTTCTGTCGCCTCGCGCCGCAAGCCCCGCAGCAACGTCAGCAATTCAGGCACATACCGGTCGCGCCAGGCTTCCCATTGCTCGGCTGCCGTACCGGAGAGCGTCCGCGACAAAGCTTGCAACACCTGATTGACGTGAGGCGCAATCATCTGGTGTTCGATCTGCTCCCAATGTTCCAACCCTTGCAGCTGAGGCCTGACCCGGTCCAACTCGTGAGCCCAGTTGAAAAAGTCAGCCGGGGCTGTGCCCTGGCCGCTCTGCGGAACCGACGGCGCGATCGTGCGGCGGTACTCATCCTCCAGCGCGGCAACGCGCTCCCGTTGCCGGATAAAATCCACCGGCTGATCCTCCAAGGGGAAGTCGGCAAGACGAAGGATTCCACCGCCTTGGCCGGGCATGGCGTTGAGCGGACGATTCACCAGGACGGCCACGCCTTCCTGCCGGGCCAGATCGAGCACCGTCTGTCCTCCGCCGGCACCGGTATTCTCCGTCAGCAGCGCACCGGACTCGAAGAGATTCATCGGACACTGCAACCAGCGAAAGTGATGCTTCGACTGATGCGCCTCACGCGCCGCGGCCCACGCCGCATCAAGCATGCGACTCAGCGAAGTGGCTTCGGGATGATCGGCAGGCGAGGTCACGGTATTCGACGAGACTCCGTAGTATTGCAGCCGGCCGGCCGCGACTTGCGTTTCAAAATACACGAACGCGCGTTGCAATCGGTCATAGAACACCTCGCGCAAGGCAACCAGATCACGTTCCTTCCGATGCGCGGCTTCCGACAAAAAATATTCCGGATTGTGCAACAGGCATACATCGAGCGTCGCGAGCCCCAATCGATCGAGCGACAGCGCGAGTTGATCGGCGAGAAATTCCGGGTGGAGGCAGTGCCAAATCCCGTCTCCATACTTGACCATGTCAGGGTAGGGCCGGCCGGATTTCTCCCGGGCCTCGGCCAGCTTCAGATTCTGGCTCTGCACGTAACCGATCTTGGAGACGACCACGACCTGCTCGCGCGCCAGCTGCCCCGCTTTCACGAGCTCGGCCAGCACGGAGCCCACCAGACGTTCGCTGTCTCCATCCATGTAGTTGGTCGACGTGTCGATAAGATTGCAGCCCGCAGCCAACGCCTGCTTGAAGGCCTGTCGATGCTCCGGATCTTTTGTGTCGACCCGGTATGTGCCGAACCCCAGCCGGGACACCGTGAGCCCGGTCGATCCCCCGGGCGTAAATCCATGGGCGAGAGAACCGGACGGGGACAGCCCCACCATGTTCGCCGCATAGGCCGCCGTGCCTTGCGCCGTCGCATGGCCGGACATTTGCGCCCCACTAAGCAACGCCTCAGTTCGACCGGCTGCTGCGCCGGCGCCCAACCGATGGACGCGGAGCGCCTCGGCTACGGCTTGCGGATCAGTGACGGGACGCTGACAGCTGAAGTTCCGACAGATATACAGAGCGGGCTGCCCGGCAACGACCAACTTTCCCCGCAGTAAGGGGAGGTTGGAGCCGGTGTTCGACCCAGTCAACGCGATGATCCGATTGGGAAGAAATTCTTCCGCTACCGCCCGATACAGCGCCTGCGCAACCGCTTGCTGACCGTCTCCGACGAAGGCTAATTCCACCGGACCTTCCGTCAGGAAATCGACCACCGCCAGACTCTTGGCAAACGCGCGAGGATACCGCGTGATCTGTCTCCCGTAGGCCCGGATCGCGCCGACCGCCGCATCCCGCCAATCCTGCCGATCGAAATGGCAGGCCAACCTGGCCAGCGCCGATGCCGCCACGGCATTGCCGCTGGGTGTGGCCCCGTCGGCTCCTTCACGGCCGCGAAGAATGAGCGCCTCGTGATGCGTGGCCGTGGTGAAAAATCCGCCCTGCTCTCCATCCATGAAATCGGATAGCATCCGGTCAGCCAATCCTGCAGCCGCCTGGAGATACCGCTCAGGAGCCCCCGCCTCATAGAGATCGATAAGCCCTTCCGCCAGATAGGCGTAATCTTCCAAATAGGCTTCGAGATGGGCGCGTCCCGCGCGCGACGTGCGCAGGAGCCGTCCGTCGGATTGCACATGCGTCTTCAAGAGGAAGTCGGCCGTTTGAACAGCCGCATCGCGATAACGGGTTTCGCCGAACACCCGGGCCGCTTCCGCCATCGCAGACAACATCATGCCGTTCCACGCCGTAAGAATTTTGTCGTCGAGGCCGGGAGGCACACGCTGCTGCCGCGCGCGATAGAGGAGTGGCTTCACCCGTGCGGCCGTCTCCGACAACTCATCGCCGGTCAGATTGAGTTCCTTCGCGACATCGGCGATCGCTTCGAGTTCGGATTGCGACATCACCTTGCCGCTTGGGTTCGCAGGCGAACAAACAATGATCGCTCTTAAAGGAAATTCCGGACGATCCTTTAACTCTTTGCATCGGGCTTTCAGCCCGTCTTTTTCGAACGTCAGCTCCTCGTCCAATTCAAACGTCTCCGTTTTTCCGCCGAATTCTTCAAGGATTCTACGGTGGTACGGATAATAGGGTTCAAACACCAAAGCGGATTTGCCGCGTAGATAGGCCTGGGCGATACCGATCAACGCACCTGTTCCGCCGTTGGTAATCATTAGCTCGAATGGTGTTGCGCCGATATCAATATTTATTCCGTTATAAGTTGCGATCTTATTGGCAACGGCTTTGCGCAGATTGGCGTCGCCTTCGCTGGCTCCATAATGGTTC
>NEWQ02000035.1 GCA_002869855.2 Nitrospira sp. CG24D | reverse complement strand
CCGCGGCCTGAAATCAGCAAAGTTGGCTCCTTGATACCAGGTAGGCGGCTGCGTGTAAATGCCGTCGAAGGCGTTGGTCCAATTCTTTTCCACCCCTAGGGCCATGGCAAAGGGGAGGAACTTCTCGAACATCTCGGGCGTTTTGACAAGCCGTTCGAATCGATCGGATTCTACGCGGGTCAGGAACTCTTCGAAGCCCAGCACTTTTTCCAATGCTCTGGTGCCGCGCAGCGTCCGGGCCGGCATGATTCGGCCGAATCCGATGATGATGAGTCCAGACAGGAGACTCGCTGTGGCTCCGGTTTGAAAGGCCAGGCCGATTCGTTCGCTCAACCAGGCGCTTCCGAATACGGCGGCGATGGCCACGACAATCCCGCCGATTGTGTACGTCTGCTTTACCCGGTCGGGCCGGCGTACATAGTAGCCGCGGGTGACCAGCTGGTCGAACAGTGAGGACCTGATGCCGTCCAGGCGTGCGTAAAATCGATTGACGAGGTCGGACAACGCCACGGTTTCTTTATGGTCATCGGAGTGCAGTCCGGCCGGGAAGATTCCTCTCAGAATCGAGGCCTCATGGGCTTTTAATCCGTTCCAGGCGGACGAGGGTTGGAGACGATGCAAATGGTACCCGGTGCTCGACCACAATCCGAGAAGCTTGGGCTCTTGCCGTTCTTCGATCCGTACATAGCCCCGGACGGCCAGATCAACCAGCGTGGCAGTGATGTCACGAAGGTCAGGCGAGTTGTCCACCAGGGTACCGAGCTCGGCGGGCGTCAGCTGGTCGGGGGGCTCGTAGCTGACGATGATGGGGCGCAGGCGAGGGTCGCGGCCGCGTGTGTACCAGAGATACCACATCACGCCGAACACGCCGACCGGCAGGACCAAGGGCCAGTTGTAGCGAAGGAATAGCTGTGTCAGCTGCAGCGGCCCCGGTTCGGCGACCAGTCCTTTATCCCATCCTACGACGGCGGTCAGGCCTTCCCGGAATCCCAGCGGGCGCGTCATCTTATAGAGGATTTCGGAGCCCTCGATTCGGATGTCGGCCTGCTGTTCGCGTGCGCCGTAGGCGCCGTTGAATGCCAGGGCTTTCACCCCAGTCGCTTTATCAGGTAACAACACCCTGGCGGTGGCCGATTCGATCGGCACGTCCCATTCGTCGCCGGTCACGTTCCAATAGAGCTCGTCATGGTCTTCGAAATATTTGAGTCCGTTGGCTACTCGATAGGTCAGGATCAGCGTCTTGGTAGTGTCCTGTGCGGCGGAAAGCCAGATCTTGAAGCTTCGGTAGTGCCGGTCCCGAAAGCTGTCGACCTTGAGCGGAGCCTGGTGCTCATCCGTCGCGCTGACCAGGTCCAGCAATAGGGTGTAATTGAATCCCTGTGGCGTTCGGTATTCGACCGGGATATCGCGTTTCAATCCGTTCCAGGCTCCGGTGAAGCGCGGCCGGATTGTTTCCGTCACCAGGAGGTCGCCGCTGGGGAGTACCTGAATGTCGGCCTGGAACTGCTCGATGACGAGCGAGCGGGTGTCGGCGAGGGCGGTTCTGTCAGTCAGAAGCCAGACGAGGAGCAGAAAACCAAGGCGAATGAAGTACCATGCGCGCATAGAGGAAAGAGCTGGTCGCCCCACAGGTGCAATCAGCGGGAAGCCTGGTCAAAACTGACTTTCGGCACGGCCCGCTCAGTCACATCGACGAGTTCAAAAAATTCCCCCTGTTTGAAGCTGAAGAAGCCGGCAATGAGGTTGGAGGGGAACTCTTGAATCTTCGTGTTCAGATCGCGCACCACGGCATTGTAGTACCGGCGGGCATTCTGAACGGCTTCTTCGATCTGGTTGAGCGAGCCCTGAAGCTGGGTGAAACTTTCCACGGCGCGGAGTTGCGGATAGGCTTCGGCTAGCGCAAAGAGTGATTTCAGCGATTGCGCGAGCAGGCCCTCGGCCTCTGCCTTGGTGGACGGAGTGGTGGCGGCCATGGCACGGTTGCGGGCGGTGATTACGGCTTCGAACGTTTGCTTCTCATGTCCCGCATAGCCCTTCACCGTTTCGACCAGATTGGGAATGAGATCATATCGCCGCTTCAACTGCACATCGATGTCGGCCCAGGCATTCTCCGATTGGACTTTCAATCGGATCAGTGAGTTGTACATGCCGATGACCAGCAGTACCAATCCGGCCAGCAGGATCAACGGAATCCAGGCCATGAGACATCCTCCTCGTTTACGCGCGGCAGCGTGGCGATTGCTCAGCACACAGTCGTAAAACTATATCTGTAAGGGTGTGGACTGTAAAGTGATCCACCGCTGTTCACCGTCTTGGCAGTCAGATGGATAGGACTATTCGAGGACTGGAAGAATTCTTGTGGCCACCGCTTGCACGAATCCTTCTTGCTCGGTGACGACCTTGAGCCCTTGAAAGCTCAAGTAGTAGCCGCCGTGGCTGGGCGCTTGAATGGTGGCGCTCACTTCGACCCGTTGGCCGTCCTCGATTTCCGGCTCCCGGATGAGCGGCCTTCCGCAAATGCCGAGCACGGCCACGGACATCACACCGGTGTCGTCTTCAAGCTTAAAGAGGTACGCGCCGTAACAAGCGGTGTCGTTGGGGAGCTTATACGGATCGAGCGGTTGCACGTCTCGCGCGGTGCCTTGGAGGGTGACCTGACGCAGATGATAGATTCTGGGCTCTTCAAGGATCTGCTGAATGGGAATCGGCTCCTCTGCCCGGAGGGCCGTCGGAATCCCCATGATCACCAGGATTGCGGCGGTCCTGAG
The DNA here is from genome assembly GCA_002869855.2 of Nitrospira sp. CG24D. Lineage (GTDB taxonomy): Bacteria > Nitrospirota > Nitrospiria > Nitrospirales > Nitrospiraceae > Nitrospira_D. The sequence continues at coordinate 1,393 of NEWQ02000035.1, read as the reverse complement.
CTGAAGGAGGAATTGTTTGTGCGATCGCATGGCGCGCGCATTCTACCATTGTTTACTCATGAAGCGCCTCGCGCCAGTCTTTCGCTTCACGCGGTCCGACGCTATAATCCGCGATCAGAACAGGTGGAGGAGGGATGCATGACTGTAAATAAGCAGCAGCTTAAGAAATATGTTACTGACAGCCGCCCACGATTTGAAGATCTTCTGGGGCAATTGGTGGAGGTGCCGTCCATCAGCATGGATCCGGCCCGAGCGGGAGAGATGCCGCGCGCCGCGACGCTGGCCGTGCAATATTTGAAGAGTCTTGGAGCCGACGCACAAGTCGTCGAAACGGGCGGCTATCCCATCATTTCCGGAGGCTGGACGACGGGAGCCGACTACCCGACCGTCACAATCTACAACCATCTCGATGTGCAGCCGGCGCAGGAGCCGGAATGGACAGAATCGCCTTTTGCCTTTCGCAAGGACAACGGTATCTATCATGGCCGCGGTGCGACGGATGACAAGGGCCCGGCGCTGGCGGCGCTGCTCGGGGCCCGTTATGCGATCGAGCAGGGCGTTCCCATCAACATTCGCTTTCTGTGGGAGTTGGAGGAAGAGATCGGCAGTCCGCATTTCGCCGCCGGTCTCCAAAATCGTCTAGCGATTCCACGGCCCGACTCCGTCGTGGTGTCGGACACGATTTGGATCGCCAAAGGCAAACCTGCCATGCCCTACGGGCTGCGTGGATTGATCGGCGCGCGCTTGACGCTTAAAACGGGAACGAAAGATGCCCATTCGGGTGTGACGGGCGGAGCCGCCCGCAATCCGCTGGCGGAATTGATGGAAGTGGCATCCGCCTGCGTGGATGCCAAAACCGGCAAGGTAAAGATTCCCGGGTTCTACAACGATGTGGTCGCGCCCACGAAGGCGGAGATCAAGAGTTTCCTCAAATCAGGCTTCCAAGTCTCCAAGTTCAAGCAGGCCTACGGGTTTCAAACACTGCGCACGCAGGATCCTGCCGAGATCATGCGCCGTATCTGGGCGGCTCCGACCTTTGAAGTACATGGGTTGACCGGCGGCTATCATGGCCCCGGCGTAAAGACCGTCGTGCCGGGTCACGGAGAACTGAAAGTCAGCATGCGACTGGTGCCCAACCAGACACCGGAGAAGGCCTTCGCGTTGCTGAAGAAATTTGTCGCCAAGCTGAATCCCAACGTTAAGGTCGAGGCGGAAGGTATGTTGCAGCCGTTCCAAGGACTCTTCGAGGGGCCGTATGTCGATGCGGTGAAGCGGGCGGCGAAGGCGGGATTCGGCAAAGAGCCTGCTTTCATTCGCGAAGGCGGCTCGATCGGGGCTGTGGTGACGATGCAAAAGGCCTGGAAGGTGCCGATTCTCTTCATGGGACTCAGTC
>NEWQ02000034.1 GCA_002869855.2 Nitrospira sp. CG24D | reverse complement strand
TTCCCGTGCTCTTCCCCTCCTTCGTAAGGAGGGGCTAGGGGAGGTCGAGACTTCCGGAAGACGTGAGAGGCGCGCATGTTCGCAAGCAGCGCAGCAACCGTGAGCCTCTACCCATCCCGGCCTCGCTTTGAGGCTTCTGCTTTTCAGTCTCCGAGTGATATAGTTCGAGGCAGGAGGGCGCTATGAAAAGTAAAGTGAAAGCCAAAACCAATCTCTTCTCACCGGAAATCATTGTGACGCGGGGAAAACCCTCGGCGGTGATTATTCCGCTTGATGAGTACAGGGATATGCTTGCCAGACTTGAGGACGCGGAAGATGGCAAGACTCTCAAGCGCCTCAGGAAAAAACCGTTGCGATTCCGTTCGCTGGATGCCTTTCTCAAGGAAGCGACTCCTCGTGTATGAAGTCCTCATTGAACGGGGCGTCGAACGAGATCTCAAGCGGTTGCCTCTCCGTGAATTCAAGAGGATCGTGAGGGCGATGAAAGATCTGGCGCGGGACCCTCGACCATCAGGCAGTCGAAAGCTGGTGGGCAGCGAACGGGACTGGCGTCTGCGAGTCGGTGACTATCGGGTGCTCTATGAAATTGAGGATGCAGGAAAGATCGTTCGCGTCCTTCACGCGAAACATCGGCGTGAAGCGTATCGTTGACCTCCCGGCTTCTGGAATTTCTCCCGGTTGCTCCAATCAGGTTGTTACCAGCCATTTTTGACGTTCTGCGGCTCCGTGGTTCCTGAGTGCTTCCCCCTGTTCCTCCCCTTCGTAAGGAGGGGCCAGGGGAGGTCGAGGCTTCCGATTGCGCGAATCTTCATTCTCAATCTGAGCTCTGATTGCTGACAACTACAGGCTGGTTCTACGGTCGAGTTGCTTGTCATGGACCAATGTGTACAGTACACTTGCCTGTACGAGAGAGACCCGTGTGGCCTTCGCGAAGCAGGAGGAATTAAAATGAAACTTCATGTGGTGATTGAACAGGATGAAGCCGGATATTATGTTGCCGAGGTTCCGGCCTTGCCAGGTTGTCTTTCGCAGGGCAAGGCGCATGCAGAAGCACTTGCCAATGTAAAAGAGGCGGTCGCTGGCTGGCTTGAGACGATGGAATCCAAGACCGCACTGGATTTGAATCAGAGCATTGCTGATAGGCAGTGATTAGGATACAGTTGACCATGCCTAACGTACTGCATCCCCATGTTTCCAGTGCCCCTCACGTTTGTGGAGGAAGTCCATGCCTGGAGGGGACCAGGATTCCCGTACGGACGGTGGTGATCTATGTCCTCCATCATGGGGTGTCCCCCGAAGAATTACTGGCCTACTATCCTCAGGTGAGTCTCGCCACGGTGTACGATGCGCTGTCCTACTATTATGATCACCGGGAAGCCATTGATGCCGAAATTGCGGCAAACGCCGCGCTTGAGCCACCCACATCCGGGGTTTCATAGCAGCGCATGCCAGGGATGACCTCGCGGATGGAGATGCATGGAATCAGTTGCGGCGTTCCCGTGCTCTTCCCCTCCTTCGTAAGGAGGGGCTAGGGGAGGTCGAGACTTCCAGCAGCTGTGTCGGGCAGGTGAGTTGACATCGGCGCAGCAGCCTGAGAATCTCTACCCCTCCTCGCCTCCCCTTACAAAGGGGAGGAATAGATGAGTGCTGACAGGTGTGTTGTCATTCTGAAGCTGACCGCTGATGGCTGACGGCTCTTCTCCGAGCAGCCTTTCACTCGGGCCGCCGCTTGTCCATCCCTGCTCGCTCGTCTATACTCCGGTCGTACCGACATCCAACTCGTTCATCATTTTTTACGCACACCTTGCACGATCTACACAAGCAGCTTCGAGAGCAGTTTGGTCTTGCCGAGTTCCGGCCCGGTCAGGAAGACGTGATGCGGGCGGTTATAGCCCGTCGCGATGCGATGGTGGTCATGCCGACCGGCCAGGGGAAATCGCTCTGCTATCAACTTCCGGCAACCCTCTTGCCTGGGTTGACCCTCGTGGTGTCTCCACTCATTGCCTTGATGCAGGATCAAGTCGAGAGTCTGAAACAGCGCAGGATCTCTGCTGCCGCCTTCCACTCCGGTCTGACCGAGCAGCAGCGAGACAGAGTCATCCAGGGTCTCCATCTCCAAAGTCTCAAACTGCTCTATGTGGCGCCGGAGCGGATTCAACACGAAGGGTTTCTGCGCTTGGTTCGGAAATGCCTGGTGTCGCTTCTGGTCGTCGATGAAGCGCATTGCATCTCGCAGTGGGGGCATGATTTCAGGCCCGACTATATGAAGCTCGGGCGTCTGCGCCAGGAACTCAACAATCCACCCTGCCTGGCGTTGACGGCGACGGCGACCACGCGGGTGCAGGCCGACATCTGTGAACGGTTGACCCTGCGCGATCCTCTGGCGATGGTGACGGGATTTCGGCGGGAAAACCTGGCCTTGTCCGTCCGGCTCTGTGCGTCTCTTGGGGAGAAGCTGACGGAGTTGGATCGACTGGTTCGGAAATGCGAAACAGGCACAATGGTGATTTATGGCGCCACACGCCGGACGGTGGAGGATGTGGCGAGCTGGCTCGGGCAAACCCATCCGTCCGTCGGCTATTACCATGCCGGGCTCTCCGATGAGGAACGGCGACTTGTCCATGATGATTTTCGCCAGGGGCAGCTCCGTATTCTCGTGGCCACCAACGCGTTCGGCATGGGCATCGACAAGTCGGACGTGCGCTTGGTCGTCCATATCGATATTCCGGGAAGCATCGAAGCCTACTATCAGGAGGCGGGCCGCGCCGGGCGTGACGGGTTGCCGGCTGCTTGTGTGCTGTTGTTTCACGAGCGGGATCTCGGCACGCAGGAATATTTCATTCAGCAGGCGGCGAAAGATCCGGCGAGTGGAGAACGTGCGGTTCGTATGCGGACGTTGCTTCGCGAGATGCTGGCCTATGTGTCTGTCCGTACCTGCCGTCAGCTGGCGATTCTTGATTACTTCAGCGATGCCGCAGAGCGGGCTATGGGGCCCTGTGGCCTTTGTGATCGCTGCGCGACCGAGGTCCATGAGACACCTGCGTCTCTTCAGGACGATGCGGCCTGTGCCAAGGCCGTGCTGCAGACGGTGGCCTGGTGCGACGGGCGATTCGGCGTGAGTCGCGTCGTAGAGATTCTGCGAGGCAGTCGCTCGAAGGCGATCCTGACGCAGGGGGCCGAACGGTGTGAGAGTTATGGCTTGTGCCGGGACGCTTCAAAAACGACTGTCACGCATGCGGTGAAAGATCTGATTGATTCGGGCTATCTCGCGGTGATCGGTCAGGAGTATCCCCTGCTCGATCTGACTCGTCTGGGCCGCGAAGTACTGAACGGGACCTGTGCCCTCGACGCAAGGCAGGCAGACAGGGGAGTGACCGGTGCACGAGCGACAAAGCCTGTAGCTGAACGGCGGCCGTCTCGGGGGATTGAGCTCTCTCCTCCAGGCGACCCGCTGTTATATGAGCGGCTTCGCCGGCTCAGAACGGCACTGGCGGAAGAAGAAGGAGTTGCGCCGTTCGTCATTTTTCATGACAAAACCTTGCGTACGATTGCCAGCCATAAGCCCGTGACCCAGGCGGCCTTGCTGGAAATTCCCGGCATCGGCGACGCAAAAGCCGAGCGCTACGGCCGCCGTGTGTTGGAGATTGTGAACGGGGAATAAGAAAGCTGTCAGCTTTCAGCATCTGTACCCCTCCTTGGTAAGGAGGGGTAAGGGGAGGTCGAGTGTGCCGATAGTTGTTTTTGCAGGTCCTCAAGTACGCCAGCCAGATTGTTCGTTACGTCGCCGTTCAGATAACGGATGACTTGAAGGCCTAGGGAATTGAGGTAAGTGTCTCGTTCCTGATCCTTCAGAATTTGCTCAGCGCCGGCATGACTATCTCCGTCGATTTCTAGAACGAGCGACCGTTCCGGACAATAGAAGTCCACAATGTACGGCCCGATGCCATGCTGCCGACGGAACTTGAGACCCTGAAATTGGCGTGAACGCAATTTTAACCACAACTGCTTCTCCGGTCCGGTCATATCGGAACGAAGCCGACGCTTCAGATTCAGAAATCCGGGTTGTCCTTGTTTGGCTGTAGCCATCAATCACGACCATCTTGGCGGGCTCTACCCCTCCTGGCCTCCCCTTACAAAGGGGAGGAATAATTAGTGGCTGATTGCTGACGGCTGAAAGCTACGTCAGATTTCCCGCCTTCGCGAAACGCTCCTGCAATTCCTGATAGGTCTGGGTCACCGGAAATTTCGGGAACTCTTTAGGCAGATGGTCGGGCGGACGGAAGAAGAATCCGGCGTCGGCTTCGCCGAGCATGGCCGTGTCGTTGTAGGCGTCGCCTGCGGCCATGGTAAAAAAGTTCAACGACTTGAAGGCGGCGACGGAATGCTTTTTCTGATTCGGCATCCGCATGTGGTGCGCCACGATGCGGCCGCTTCCGTCGATTTCAAGCTGGTTGCAGAATAATGTCGGATAGCCCAACTGTCGCATGAGCGGCAGCGCGAATTGATAGAACGTATCCGAGAGAATAATCACCTGGCAGCGTTCACGTAGCCAGGTGACGAATGCCGGCGCTCCTTCCAGCGGTCCCATTTTGTCGATCACGCTCTGAATATCGGCAATGGTCAACTTGTGCTCATCAAGAATGGCGAGCCGGCGTTTCATCAGCTTATCGTAGTCCGGCATCTCCCTTGTCGTGATTTTGAGTTCTTCGATTCCGGTCTTGATCGCAACATTGATCCAGATTTCCGGCACGAGTACGCCTTCCAAATCCAAACAGGCAATCACTGGTTTCTGCATTCGAGATTCTCCTTTACCGTTCGGTGTCATTCCGTCATTGTTGCTGAAATGCCTGGCTGAGGAATCGCCAGACCTTATCGAGCGCGCGATCGAGGATATGGGTTCCCTGCCAGCGCGGCTGATTGTCCTGTGCGTGGCGGGCGGCCCAATCCAGCGCCGTCGCGAGGGGAATCAGCTTCGGGGGTTGTTCGGTCAGTTCGCCCCACAAGAGACTCAGGGCCGGACCGATCCGCACCGGTACCGGCAATGCGGCAACGGGATGCGCCACGGGGTCCTGGCACCACTCGGCGGGTGAAGTCACGAGCAATTCGCGGCAGGCTGCGGGCCGGTGCTCGTAGATCGTGCAGACGTCTTGATCCAGAAAGGCGCACGGGAGCCGGAGCGCATAATAGGCGCGATTGATCGGCTCCAACGCGGCGTCGTCCGGCGGGTTGGTCGATTCACCCATCTCGATCAAATCATTCCAGAGTCCGCGAGCCAGCAGGGCCGTCCGCGTGACGGCAAACCGTTGAGCCAGGCGGGTCTGCTCTGGTTCCGGAAGGGTCTGTACATGGTCGCGCAACGCAAAGGCTTCGGGAGCTGAGACCGGCACGAGCATGCGACAACAGGCGGCGCAACCTTTTTTGCATGAGATGGCATGTCCCGCTTCAATGCTTCGGCGTTCTTCCAGGGCCTGGGCTTCTTCTCCCAGTCTCCGCATCATCGGGACAATCGCCGAGACCGGCACAAAGCCGGTGGGCACTTCTACCGCACTGGTGAGTTGCCCTGCGGGGGTATTCAGAGAGATGTCGTATCGTTCGGTCATCGGATCTCTACGTTATCAAGTGTTTCGCATCATAGAGAAGCATTTGGCGCAGGGTCAACCGGAACGCTTCCTTGCTCCCTCTCCACGGAATGCCGATAATGGCGATTATGCTGTCTGGTCATGTGATCGGTCTGTTGAAAGAGTATATGCAGGATCTGGTGGAGCAGGCCCGGCAGGAGGCGTCGGCTCAGGAACGATTTGGTTTTGCCGCGACCGCCTATCGTCCGGACCATGCCATCTCGGATCTGTTGGCCCTTCTCGATGACCGCATCGAATCAGAAGGCATGCAGGTCGGGTTGCCGCAAGGCTTTCTCCACGATATGTGGAGTCTCTGCAATGACGCAAGCGCGCAGGTGACCGATCGCGTCTATGTGGAGGTCAATGTGGGATCTGAAGCAGGAAGTAAAGCGAGAACCAGAGAACTGACATATCGGGCGTTGGTGGCGTTTATTGAGGCTCGGGGGCGGGCCTTGTCGCAGGGTGAGGATGAGGCTGAAGCATGAGTCGATTTCTCAAGTGCAGCTAGTGTCTAGATTGTTTTGTCGAATTAGGAGCGCGACTTTCATAGTTTCCCCGCGAGCCGATAGACGGCGATGCCGGCGAGTTCTTCAATCGCTTCCGATATTTCTCGAAAGGCCCATGTGGCGGGAAGCACATCGAAAACTGAGATGGTATCCCAGCCTTCTGTGACCCGGTTTCTCTCATGAAATCCGCAGGGGTAGGGGGTGACGTCGAATCCCTGGGCGCGGAATAGCGCGGAGGCTCTCGGCATGTGGGCCGCAGAGGTAACCAGGACGATCGATGTGCGGTTACCGAGCAGATCTTTGGTTCGTATGGCATTCTCGTAGGTAGTCCGGGCTTGGTCTTCTGTGATGATGGATGCTGCGGGGACTCCGAGGCGGCCGGCAAATTCTTTCATGACGGCGGCCTCCGTCGGCCCTGATCCAAACACGCGGGCGTCCCCGCCGGTCACCAGGAGCGATAGGGCGATGCCTTGATGGTACAGATCCGCGCCGCAGGCCGTTTGCCGCATGGATTCTTCCGTCAGCTCGATCCTGGGGCGTAGCGAGCCTGAGTCGCGCAGTCCGCCACCCAACACCACGATTGTGCCGTTCGCGATTGGTGCTGGAAGGCCTGACAGATGGTGTTCTCCTTCCAGTGCGGCCACGAGTATGTGCGCGACTAGGGGAGAAGTCAGCACAAAGAGCAGACTGACAAGGGTGGCGGCGGTTATGCGGAGCCAGCGCTGTCGTGCGGGGGAGACAGGCAGCCAGGCGAAGAGCAGGACCACGCCCGAGAGACCGACGATCCAGGTCAGGGGATACACGCCATACTTGACGAGCTTATAGAGACCGAAGAAAAATGGGGTCAGTTCCATTGACATTCCTTAAGGATGGGCGCGGACGCCGGGACTTGCAGCATAGCAGTCGCGGGAGGTTTGACCAAGAGAGGATGCCAGGGATGTCGCATGCAAGACAATATTGGCTGATGAAATCCGAACCATTGGTGTTTTCGATTGAGGACTTGGCGCGGGCGCCGAAGCGCACGACCTGTTGGGACGGTGTGCGGAACTACCAGGCTAGAAATTTCATGCGGGCGATGAAGCCGGGTGACCAGGTGTTGTTCTATCACAGCAACGCGAATCCTCCGGCCATCGTAGGGATCGCAGAAGTCACTGCCACGGCGTATCCTGATCCGACCCAGTTCGAGCGGAACCACAAGCATTTCGATTCCGCCAGCGATCCCAAGGCGCCCCGCTGGGAGATGGTCGACATCCGCCATGTCCGGACCTTTGAAGCTCCGATGTCGCTCGACTCCCTGCGGACGGAGAAGGCTCTCGCGGGGATGGCGCTGTTGCAGAAGGGGTCGCGCTTGTCGGTTCAGCCGGTGACGAAAGGGGAATGGGAACACATATTGCGATTGGCTCAGGGGTGATTCTCTAGCGCCTCAGGTGCTGGCTTTGCCTTCGTCGAGGTGACGGTGTTGCCAGTCCAGCCAGGCGTGTCCGAGTTCGTGCGCGAGGATATAGCGGCGCCTAGTCATCGGGAGGCGCTTTCGAATATAAATTGTCCTGTTGTCGTCATCCCAGATGCCATCAGCGTTGGCATCGCGCTTATCCATTTCAGTATCCGTCAGTTGGCGGATTGAAATCTGATAGCCGAAGGGGAGGACGACTCTCGTCGGGATTCGTATCATGCGAGAACGGCTCCTTCATTTAGACCACAGCATCCGAAGAGGTGTGATTGGTTCTCCCGGTCGTTCGGACTTTCCAGACATGAGTACATTACCACAAAGCGCAGATGCGTTGATGGTATAACAAGCTATTTATATCAACGCTTTATGAGTGGTTGTCTGTTCTGGTCTCGGTGGTGGCAAGGCAGGGGAAATAGGCTCTTAGCCGGTTTCCCTTCAGGGTGAACTCGTGTATCATACCGGTCATGAATCAGGTAACAATCGACGAGATGGTCAAGGCCTATCCCCAATCGGTCCGGCTGACTGAAGTAAAGATCCGGGATTGTGGGGAGGTCAAAAAGCTCGATGCCGGAGATTTGCTTTTGCGGGCCGGTGACCGGGTTTTGCTCGAAGCCGACGGCGAAGTGACCTATGGCGTGGTCTACACCTCGCCTTACGAGACTCCGTTTATTCCACCCATGCGCGTGCTGAAGCCGATTCTTCGCAAGGCGAATGGGGAAGATGCTGCGCTGGTGTCACGGCTTGAGCGGTTATCTCAAGAGGCGATGGCCTATTGCCGGGCGAAGGCCAGTGAGATGAAGCTGAGGCTGAAGCTGGTGGAGGTCTATGGGGCGCTCCAGCGTCGGCAACTCACGTTTGTGTATACAGCTGATGATCGCATTGATTTTCGTGAGCTCGTACGTGACCTGGCAAGGCGTTTTGGCGGCCGAATCGAAATGCGTCAAGTTGGTGTTCGGGAGGAAGCCCGGCGACTCGGCGGACTTGATACCTGCGGCCTGGTGCTCTGTTGCACCAGCTTTCTGACAGAGGTCAAGCCGGTGACAGTGAAGCAAGCCAGAACGATGGGGCTGCAGGTCGAAGATCCCCGGCTGCTCGGCGTCTGCGGACGATTGAAGTGTTGTCTCATGTTCGAAATGATGGACGCGCAGGGTGCTGTTTCTACACCGGTTCAGAAACTCATCACTCCCTCACGACCGACTCCGCCAGCCCGATCTTCCTAGCGGCGATTCTCTCACTCAATCCGTTCATTTCTTTCCGTATTGCGATGCCAGTCTATCTATCGTGTTCTATCTGAAGCCGGCCTGGTGGGACAGATCGCAAGTGTCAGAGTGCCGCAAACAATAGAGAGGCTCTTGGTCGTGATCAATGCCCAACGGATTGAAATGCCAGGCGAAACTATTCTGAATCCTTTTCTCTCCATTCCGCTCTCAGTAGGGTGAACTTTCAAGGAGGATCAGCAGGTCGTTTCTGTGCCGTATTCCAACCCTAAATCAGGAGGTCGTAAGTGATGAAAAAAGGACTATTAGTTATGATTGCGGTGGCGGCCATCGGCTGTGCCGGTGTGGCCCCCCAGAAGGCGATGAGCGGGGAGCCGAAATCGCCGGTTGAAGGATTTGATATTCACGTGATGGCTCCGCATTTGATGGCGAATGGCGAGCCTGGCGGACCGTTCCATCACTATTGCAAAGGCATTTCTGACAAGATTCTGCAATGCCTCCTGTTCGATTCCACAGATCCTAAGGCGAAGCTCGTGGCGATCGAGTATTTCGTGTCAAAAGACCTGACCAGAAAGTTGCCCGCTATCCAGTGGCACCGCCATTTCCACGATCATAAGGTGGAGATTGCTACGGGCCGCGTCCAGATTCTCGACATGCCGGCCGATCAAGCCGCGAAGGTGGCCGAAGTGGCCGCCGGGACCGATGGCGTGATCTATCATCTGTGGCAGCATGGGCAGGAATTCCCGGACGGCTCGGTGAGCTTCCCGCAGTCGCTCGGGCATAAGTTCCCCGGCCATTCTGATAAGTAGACGATAGTTGATGGGCCAGCTCCGTCTTTGTTGACGCGGGCTGGCCCCGTCACCTGTTTTCACTACACAGACCGGATTCCATCGCTGAGGAAGAGGGAGTGCCATGATGACGCTGGGCTGTCGATATTGGGTGTTGCTGGGCCTGTGTATCATGGTCATGATCGGGCAAGGCCCTATCGTGGCGTTTGCGACTGAGGCGGCTGTGCTCAAGCCCCGGGTGCCGGCCGACAAAATTGACGAGGCCAAAACGTGGACCAACCCGTTCGAGGCGACACCCGAGAATATCGAGAAGGGACGGGCGCTGTTTCATGGCAAGGCGTTTTGTGTGACCTGTCACGGGAAAGAGGGTAAGGGGTTAGGCGATATTCCCGGCCTGGTCGGCAAGCTCCCGCGCAATTTCACCGACAAGATTTGGCAGGCCGCCCGCACCGACGGTGAACTCATCTGGATTCTCAAGAATGGGAGCCCAGGGACCGATATGGCTTCATTTGTTCCGCTCGTTCTCACCGAAGAAGAAGCCTGGCATGTCCTGCTCTACGTGCGATCATTCGGGCAGCCATAAGCGGGCTTTCATGGCCCGGTCTCGTACGCCCATTCTCTTTTTCTTTGTCGTTATCCTCGCTATTCTGATCAGTCTTTCAAGCCCTGCCGTCGCGGAATGGTCGGCCATCACGGGTAGTCACATGACCTATACCGACGATGTGTTTCAGTTTTCTGCCTCCCGGCGTCAGAAGTTCAGTGAAGATCCCAGCCAGCCGACCGTCGTGCCGGTCGAGAAAAAGTCGGACATCGTCTGGGACCCCTCCCTTGAACTGATTCGCTCATCAACGTCCTCTTTAGGCCCGACGGAGGTGTCCGCCAAGGCGCACGGATTTCTCTACACCTCGAATCCGGTGTTCAACCACGCCGACTATCGGCTGCAGGTCAAGCAGGGACTTTCGCCCGACACCGCTGTTCTTGTCCGGTATCGATATGTGCCGAACATGTTTCTTGGACCGAACTTCGAGCGGAGAACCGGCACCCGATTGATCGAAGACGAGCGAGTCACCTCGCACACCGGGCGTATGGAAGTGGAGCAGAAACTCGAGTCCAAGTGGGTCCTAAACCTGATCGGTCGCGGGGGGCTCCGGCTTTACAACGAGGCATTTGCCGAACGGGATACCACATTCTGGACAGTCGGTCCCCATGTGTCCTATGCGTTCTCGGACCGTGTGACAGCGTCGCTGGGCTATCTATTTGAACGGGGCTATGCAGACGGGGCCGGAGACACCCGTTTCAATGATGATGTGTCCTATCGGCAGCATATTATGTCGGCTGGTCTCGATGCGGGGCTCACGGAGCAACTCTCACTCCATCTCCTGTACCTGTACCGCCGCAAGGACTTTACGAGCGAGTTGATCGGGGACACCCATCTCAATCGTCATGACGATACGCATCAGGGCGCGGCGGAGCTGCGCTATCGTGTGAGTCAGGCAGCCATGCTCACTCTCGGGGTTCAGCGCACGCAACGCAATTCAACGAACGAGACGCGGAGTTTTCAGGACACGCAGGTGTCGATCGGCGGACAGTACCGATTCTAGTATTACCAGCGGACCAAGCGTGTCAGTGCCGATAGGGTATCCATTCGTCCTGATACAGGGGCCTATGGAAGGAAATGCAGGTTTGTTTGGAGGAAATTTTTGGTGGGCCGTGTAGGGGTCGAACCTACGGCCCGCTGATTAAGAGAAGCGGGCCGCTACTAACCCGAGTCTATTTCGAAGAGTGCGCTTATTTGCCCTTCCCCTTCAACTCGATTGTTTCCATGATGGGTTTTGCCAGGTACAGTTTCCCCCACGTGCGCCCTGTGATTTCTTCTAACATTCCTTTCCGTTGAAGGAGCATCACGGCTTGTCTCGCGGTGGGGTTGGAGACCTTCAGGACATGTTCAGCTCGTGAGACGGACATATATGGGTTCAGAAAGAGTTCGTCCAGCAATGCCAACGCTTTTGCTTTGTCGCGGAGACGAGCACGGAACTTTTCACGAAGGTCCATCAGGCGGCCAGCCTGTCCCACGGCTTCAAGCGCAATTTCTGTGACGCCGGCAATGAAGAATCGCAGCCAGCTCATCCAGTCTCCGTGAGTTCTGACTCGTTGCAGCAGATCATAGTAGTCTTGGCGATGGGCCTCAATGTATGAGGATAAGTAGAGCAGGGGTTGCGGCAACCGACCCCGCTCGATGAGAAAGAGGGTGATCAAGAGCCTTCCCAGACGGCCATTCCCATCCAGAAACGGGTGAATCGCTTCAAACTGCTCGTGCATGATGGCGCATTGGATGAGATCGGGGAGTGTATTCCGCTCGTGGAGAAATCGTTCCCAAT
>NEWQ02000033.1 GCA_002869855.2 Nitrospira sp. CG24D | reverse complement strand
TGATGCGGCTTCTTTGCGACCCGAACCAATTCCCTTTTACGCCGAAATGAGCAGCATCAACCCGATCTTCCTGCTCCCCGCCGCTCTTCGAGCGCGCGCAGAGGCCATTGCGCAGGGCTTTGTCGGATCTCTGGTACAGGGCGTCGGGCAATTCTGCACCAATCCCGGCCTTGTCCTCGGCGTTGAGGGGCCCGATCTCGACCATTTCATTGCCGTGACCTCGGCGGCGCTCGCCAGCCAGCAGGCCGCGACTATTCTAACGCCCGGAATCCACGCGGCCTATGTCAAAGGCACGGGGTCGCTCGAGAATAATGCTGCCGTTTCGCTCGCAGCACGTGGCATTGTGGCGGAAGGCCCCAACTGCGCAACCCCCGCGCTCCTCGTTACCGATGCCGCCAGCTTCATGGCGGACGCGCGTCTCGGCGATGAAGTGTTCGGCCCATCGTCGCTGATCGTGAAATGCCGCGACATCGATGAAATGATATTGCTTGCGGAAAGCCTTGAGGGACAGTTGACCGCAACGCTCCACATCGACCCGCGCGACCTTGCGATGGCCCGCCGTCTGTTGCCGGTACTCGAACGCAAAGCGGGAAGAATCCTTGCCAATGGCTGGCCCACCGGCGTTGAAGTCGGGCATGCTACAGTTCATGGCGGGCCGTTTCCGGCGACCTCGGACAGCAGGACGACTTCGGTCGGCGCGCTGGCCATCCGCCGTTTTCTGCGCCCTGTCGCCTATCAGAACCTGCCCGCCGATCTGCTGCCGCCAGTCCTGCGATAGCGCCAAGCCGACATTCGGTTGTGCTTGAGGCGCATAACGACTAGGGCGCCCCGGCAATCGTCACAAAAGGCGCTGACCATTGCCTTGCACCGCGCCCCGTTAGAGAGACCATGGCTTTTCAAGACCTCCACCCGCTTCTGTCAGAAGCGCTCACCGCCCGTGGCTATGTCACGCCCACGCCCGTCCAGGCCGCCGTGCTCGAGCCCGAGGCCGAAGGGCGGGATCTGATCGTTTCGGCTCAGACTGGTTCCGGCAAAACTGTCGCCTTCGGGTTGGCAATGGCACCGCAGCTTTTGAGCGGAAATGGGCTGGCTCCGCCCGCCGGAGCGCCGCTCGCGCTTGTCATAGCCCCGACGCGCGAACTCGCACTTCAGGTTGGCCGCGAATTGGTCTGGCTTTACGGCAAGGCAGGCGTGCGGATTGCCACCTGTGTTGGCGGCATGGATGCATCCAAGGAACGCCGCGCGCTTGGTCAGGGTGCTCATATCGTCGTCGGGACACCGGGACGCCTGCGCGATCATCTCGAACGTGGTTCGCTCACGCTACACAGCCTTACGGTGGCAGTACTCGATGAAGCTGACGAGATGCTCGACATGGGCTTCCGCGAAGATCTCGAGGAAATCCTCGACGCGACGCCCCAGACCCGGCGAACTTTCATGTTCTCTGCGACGATGCCCAAGCCGATCGTGGCGCTGGCCCGTCGCTACCAGCGTGACGCCTTGCGCATCTCGACCGTCGGCGAAGACCGCGGCCATGGCGATATTAGCTATCAGGCTGTGACCGTCGCCCCCGCCGACATCGAGAATGCGGTGGTCAACCTGCTCCGCTTTCACGAGGCGACGACGGCCCTGCTGTTCTGCGCGACCCGCGACAATGTCCGTCACTTGCATGCCAGCCTGACCGAGCGTGGCTTTGCGGTTGTCGCGCTCTCGGGCGAGCACAGCCAGAACGAACGCAATCAGGCGATGCAAGCCTTGCGCGATCGTCGCGTGCGCGTTTGCGTTGCGACCGATGTGGCCGCACGGGGTATCGATTTGCCTACGCTCTCACTGGTGATCCATGTGGAACTTCCGCGCGATGCCGAAACGCTCCAGCATCGCTCAGGCCGGACGGGCCGGGCGGGCAAGAAGGGCACGGCCATCCTGCTGGTTCCCTACCCACGTCGCAAGCGCGTTGAAATGATGCTGCGCGGCGCACGGATCAATGCCGAATGGATCGCCCCGCCGACCCGCGAAGACATTGCCCGCAATGATCGTGAGCGACTGATGACTGCACTTCTCGAACCGGTCGAAGTTGATGATGAAGATCGGGCGCTGGCCGCACGGCTTCTTGCCGAACGCACACCGGAGGAGATTGCAGCCGCCCTTGTCCGCGCTCACCGTGCACGTATGCCGGCCGCCGAAGAACTGATCGATGCAGGAGTGGTTACACACACATATGATGGCTCACAATTTGTCGACCGCAGGTAGAACTGGAGTTACAAACCAGTGACATTGCCCTGGCGCACCCTACTAAGGGATATTTGTATCATATTCCTTCTTACTTTTACGGGCGGATTCGTCATGCCCTTTGCACCACCTGCTATTAAACAGAGTCCATATGTTGGAGCCACAGCCATTATTCTCTTGGGTGCTCTCGGATTTTGTATTGCTGGTTGCCTAACGAAAGTAGATCGGTTTAAACACCTCGGCATGGTGTTTCTCGGGGTATGGGTTACAGGCCTTATCAATGTAACTATTGGCCAGCCTCTGAGTACGTGGTTGGCCAGTAGCGTTTCCGTTGCATACATGGCGATCTTAGGGGGATGGCTGGCCTACGTTTTTGCGCCAACATCGATAAAAGTAAAAGCCAATGACTCCTAAACCCACCACGAAAGGCATCAGGGGTACATCGGACGGCAACTCGGCTATCGAGTGAAGCCGTCCTTCGCCCAATCTACGCGGCAGTAACAAACGTAGTCGGAACAGGATCGGGCAGACCTTTGGTCCCCTCGCAGCCTATTCACTCTCCGCATAGAGATGTTGTATGGCTTGCTCGGCGGAACCGTGTAGGTCAGATCCGAGGAACGACACCTGTTCCGGTCGTAATGAAGTCGCTCCCGACTCAAAACAACACCGGCGGATGCTCAATGCGAGCATCCGCCGGTGCGGTTCTCAACTTATCTCTGAGAATGATCGCTTACTTGCCGAACGCCTTCTTCAGCAGCGGCTCCATCTCGCCCTTCTTTTCCATCGGATCGAGAATGTCGGTGTCGCCATAAAACGTCCCGTCGATGAACACCTTGGGCAACGTCGGCCAGTTGGTCATCTTCGTGAGGGCTTCCCGCTTCGTCGGCTGCGAGAGCACATCGATCAGTTCATACGGGTACCCGTACTTCTCGAAAAACTGCATCGTCTCCCGCGTGAATCCGCACATCGGCATGGTCTTCGTCCCCTTGCCGTAGATCAGAATCTTATGCGCTTTCACTTCCTTCTGAATCTCGTCTTCTATCGGTTCGGCCATTATATCCTCCTATGCTTCGTCTTTAGTGCGGGCAGTCAACTCCAACGCATGAATACGCCCATCCTTCATGGGCACATCCAGCGCCTGATAGATGAGCCGGTGCCGATCCAGAAGATTCTTCTCCCGAAACGCCTCCGACACCACCATCACTTTCAAATGGTCCATCGTCCCGGTGCGATCGGTGACCGTCACCGCCGCATCCGGCATACTCTTCCGAACGTACTCGGTCAACACTTCCGTTGTGATCATGCCCAGCCTCCGTCTATTTGATTGAGGATACCCGAGGGCAGACTGGAAACGCAATTCACCAGGCCGAGCATCCATCGCTGAACAACACAAGTCGCTGCACATACCGATGACGAATCCAATTACATCCAGAATGGATTGGTTTGGATGTCTCCGTCGGAGATTCAGCAACTGAGCAGATATCTCTGATCTCCGCTAAACATCCGTGATCGTGACTTTTCCCCCGCCACAAGCACCAACAATCTTCACCGGTACAGTCCTTGCGGTACGGCTGATCAAGGCTGACTACATTCGCAGGAGGGTGCATGTATTTCATGATGTTTCTTTGGACCACAGTCATTCTCATTGCCACGATCGCTTTCCTTCGGCGCATATGGTGACCCGTGACGATGAGTAACCCCACAATAATACCGTTACACCTGGTGCCTATGAACCAACGGTGGTGGTGGATATCCACCAATACCAGTCAGGCCAGTAGGTGGGCCACCTCAATCCATTCATTTGCTGAGGGTTTTCATCACCTCATGCGAGGCATCGAGATTGCTCAGTGATCACAACAGGAGAGCAACCATGAACCAGACGTCCTCAACACCTTCCATCACCCACCATCAAGGAGGCTTCCATGTCTGAATTCAAGTCAGGGTTCTTTGTCGGAGGAGATGCCTGCAACGGACGAGTCCTTGTCGTAGACGATGAGCCGGACATCCGCAAAGTCGTGAAGATGACATTGCAGAAAGCCGGCTATGACGTGCTGGAGGCCGAGAATGGCGAGAAAGCCATTGAGACCATCAACAGCGGAGAAAACCGGCTGCTGCTCGACGTAATGGTCTGCGATATCCGTATGCCGAAGGTCAACGGGATCGAAGCGATTGCGTACTTCCGGCAGAACTATCCCCGGGTGCCCCTGATTGTCCTGACCGGGTTCCCCGATACCGACATGGCCACGTCATTACTCAGACAGGGCGTGGTCGACTATCTCGTGAAGCCCGTTGAAGGTGAGAAACTGAAAGCCGCCGTCGCCCGCGCGATGGAGCAGCGTGAACTGGCGCCCTTATGACCTCATCAGCCCCGCGGCTATCTGAGCAGGATCAGGCGGGGAGGGCCGGTGCACGGCCCTCCCCGGCCTCACGAGAGAAGGATTCCGTCAACCCTATGACGACCACCCACCCCACAGACGTGACGCCCACCAAAATTGCTATTCTTGGAGCAGGGCGAGGCGGCACCGCGCTCCTCGACCTGCTCCACCAAATTCCGGCCATCGAGATCATCGGCATCACCGATTGTAATCCCGGAGCACCCGGCCTGCAGCGGGCCCGCGAACTGCGCGTGCCGGTCGTACTCCAAGTCACCGAGCTCATCCAGAACCACGGCGTGCAGCTGATTCTTGATGTGACCGGCGACCCCGCCTTAGGGACGATGCTCCGCAGTCACGCCCGGCCTGAAGCAGACGTGCTGAGTGGATCCGCCTCCCGCATTCTCTGGGAACTCGTTCAACATGAATCGACCTTGCAAGCCGAACTGCTCCACGCCGAAAAACTCGCGGGCATCGGTTCCTTCGCCGCAGGAATTGCCCACGACATCAATAACCCCCTGCAGTTGATTCTCGGGCTCGCAGAAAACCTGGAGGACGAGACCGACCTTGAGGCCGTTCACGCGCAGGCTGCTGACATCATTGCAGCCGTCAAACGCACGACGGCCATCTGCCGGGACCTGACCTCCTACGCCCGCCGCTCCGCCTCCCACAATCATAGCCTCGTTTCTCTCAGTGCCAGGCTTGACGAAGCCCTCAAGATTGCCCGGTATGCCGTGGGATTCCACGATATCGATATTGTGAAACACTACGCTCCCGACGCAGCCGCCTCAGGAAATCCTGACGAACTCCTCCACGTCTTCGTCAACCTCATCACCAACGCCATCCAAGCCATGGACAGCGGCGGCACATTGACGCTGCACACGGCCATCGAACCGGACACGGTGATCGTGCAGGTCTCTGATACCGGCTGCGGCATCCCCCCCGACCTCTTCAACGCGATCTTTGAACCATTTTTCACCACCAAACCACCGGGGAAAGGCACCGGCTTGGGTCTGTATAATATCAAGCACGTCATCCACCAGATGCACGGGACCATTGCGGTGACCAGCGAAGTCGGCATCGGCAGCACCTTCACCATCACCTTGCCACGAACAGCACAGACGTGACCCCCATGACGACACCAAGGCCGGCACGCCCCCCCCACACACCGCGCGAGACACGGTGGGGACTGAAAACCAAACTGATCCTCTCGATGCTCTTCGTCGGCATCGTCCCGCTCGTCATCGGACTGGGCATGGCCTTCTGGCAAGGGTCGCAAGAAATCCGCGACGTCAACGGCGAAAGTTTTAAGGCCCTCGCAACCGAGGCCGCCCGCAAACTCGACCTGCTCGTCGCCGACGAAATCGCCCGGACGGCGCGCATTGCCAATGAACCTGCCATTGTGCGGGAGCTCGAGCATCGTCGGGATCAACTGCACACCCAACCCCCGCCTGCCGCGTCAGCAGCCGCCTCCAACACGGAGGCTCGCTGGGCCGCGCGTGACCCGGAGCTTGTCGCACAGATCAGCGGAGGTCCGCTCGCCACACTGCTGCAGGAACACTACACCGGAACCCACAGCGCCCCCGACCAACTGCTGCCCCAAGTCGTCCGTTCCGCCACCAAGATGCTGTTCCTGACCGATGTCCAGGGCACGCTGGTGGCGGCGATGACCACCAAACCTGAATTCCGACATGGCCACACCTTCTGGTGGCAAGGCGCGTATAACCAAGGTGCGGGGAAGCTATACATTGAAGATGTCCACTTTGACGAAAAGGTCGACGCGTATGCGTTCACCATTTCCATCCCCGTTATGGACAGCCTCCGTTACGAAGTGGTCGGGGTTCTTCATCGTGTGGTCGACGCCAAAGAATTTTTCTCTCCCTCAACCCACGTGATCCGATTTGGGAAAACCGGGCACGTCATGTTGATCGATAGCCGGGGCATTGTCATGAGCTGTCCGATCCTCCCAACCGGCGTCTCGCTATCCGACCAGAGCCTGATTCCCCTCATCACACCGCTCCAGCCCGGCTGGACTCAGGCGGCAAGCGACGGACACGGAGGCAAGACAACCTCGATCATCGGCTTCGCGCCCCTGCCGGAGACCAGCCGCGCGACAAACGGATCGCTGAGCGGCGGCTCGTGGCATACCTTTGTCTGGCAATCGTCCGATGAACTGTTTGCGCCGATCCAGCACCTCTTTACCTGGATGACCGTCTTTGGCAGCGTCGCCGTCGTACTCCTCGCTATACTTGGGTACGTCGCCGCCAGCCGCATCGTCACACCGGTCCGTGCGCTGCAACAGGCCGCCCAGGCGATTGGGCGAGGAGAACTCCAAACCGCCATCGACATTCGCACCGGCGACGAATTAGAAGATCTGGCCGACGAATTCACCCGGATGAATGCACAACTGGAAGCCGCATTTGCCGGCTTGACCGACCAAGTCACCTTGAAAACGCAAGAAGTAGATTACCTCCGGCAGTCCACCGATCAGATCCTGGATGCGGTCCCGACACCCATCGTCCTGATCGACGCCCGGGAATCCGTCCACTACGTGAATCAGGCCGCCCGTGAGACTTTCCACCTCGCACCCGACGCGACGCCGCCGCTCTCACTGTTCACCGTGCTTCCGCTCGACGCAGCCAGCCAAACCAAACTGCGCCAAGAGTTTTCAGGAACCGCTTCCGGCGCGCTTGACTCCGCCGCACCGATTCGAAACAGAGCCCCACGGGATCCCCTGGCTCAAACCGGGATCGACGAGGAAGCCCACGACCGGCCGGAACTTCAGATTGGCGCACGGACATACCATTACCTGTGGTTTCGTCTGCCGAGCCGGCCAGGAGAAGAACCGCACAGCGGGCTAGTGCTCCGCGACATCACCGATGACAGCCGGATGCAGGATCAACTTATTCAAGCGGAGAAATCCGGCAGTCTCGGCGTGCTCACCGCCGGCATCGGACATGAATTAAACAATCCATTGTTCGGGATCCTGGGTCTGGGAGAAGCCATTCAGGATGAAACCGATCTCACCCGCGCCCGATCGCACGCGCGCGATATCGTCGCCCAAGGGCGCCGGATGGCCGCCATCATCCGGGACTTTACCGGCATCACCGCCCGGGACACCTCAGCCCAGCGCATCCCGGTTTGCGTGGAAACCACCATCGAGCGCGCGCTCGCCGCCATGCAAATCGCCACCGATCTGACCCAGGTGGCCATTCAAAAAACCTTCGCTGGAGAAACCATGGTCCTGGCAATCCCCGACCAACTCCAGCAAGCAATGATGAATCTCTTCATGAATGCCGTCCAGGCGATGAAAGGCGTCGGCGCTTTGACTATCGTCACCACGCAGACAGATCAGCTGGTCACAGCCCGGATCACGGACACCGGTCCGGGAATTGCGCCACAATACCTCGCACGGATTTTTGACCCGTTTTTTACGACCAAAGGACAAGGGGAAGGTTCGGGCCTGGGCCTGACCGTCGCCCGGCGCATCATCAGGAAATTCGGCGGAGAGTTGCGGATCGAGAGCCGCGAGGGAGAGGGCACGACCTGCCTCGTCACACTGCCGATTATCCGCAACCAGTCACCGGAGGAGGGCCCATGCACCGCTTCGTCACCACGCTCGGAGCCACAGCCGTCGCGTTCCTAGTCGCGGGGCTCCTGCTCGCGCCCATTCCGCCGCTGGCGAAAGAACCGCCCGTCCCGCCTGGTATCTCACCGGAAAAGGTCGCCGACTATGTCCATGCCATCGTCCAGGCCGACCGGACGACCTACACCACGCTCGTGGTGACCCGGATGCAGGACAAACACATCGTCAACGCCACCGAGCATTGGGAGCAAGATAACGCCCTGCCGCTCCCCGCCCAATTCCTGCAACACTCGGGAAAGATCGTCGCCGAAAGCGGACGGGGCATCCGTTATCGCCTCATCGGCCTCTCCCCGATTTATCAGCGCAACGCCCCGGCCACGGATTTCGAACGGAATGCCCTCATCGCGTTGGCCAAGCAACCGGACCGCCCCATCACCGGAATTGTGTCGAGCGGGAAGAAACAATTCTTCCAGGCCATCTACCCGGATCGGGCAGTCTCTGCCGCCTGCGTGTCATGTCACAACAGCCACCCGCTGAGTCCGAAACGGGACTTCAAGGCGAACGACGTCATGGGCGGAATCGCCATTACCATTCCATTGGATTAACGGTGGGGATGCGGGAGAACCTGCGTCGGCCGGCGGACGGTCAAGACAATGGAGGAGCACCCTGTGCCTTAGCGGCATCGGGAACGAAATACTCTTCCCGATAGATCTGGATCGCCGTCATGAAGAGGCTAATGATGATCGGACCGACAAACAATCCCAACAATCCGTATAGTCCGAGTCCGCCGAGCACGGAGAGAACCAACAGCAGCACCGGAATCTGGACATCCTGACCAATGAGCCACGGCCGGAGAAACTGATCGACCATCGATACTACGCCGACACCCCAAGCCAACATGCCCAGCGCCTTGCCGACGGACCCGATGGCCAATAAATACACCACGACCGGCCCCCAAATCAGAGCGGTGCCGCCAAAGGGAATCGGCGCCAGCACAATCGTCAGCGCCGTGAGCACCATTGGGAACGGTACGCTTAACGCAAGATACGCCAGTCCCGCCAATACACCTTGGACCATCGCCGTCACCAGCATGCCCTTCACGACAGCCCGGACCGTTTGATCGAGCCGCGTGAGAATTTTCCGTTTATGCGACTCGTCCATCGGAATGAGCGCATACAGCGAATCCATCCAGCGTTCGCCGTCTTTGAACAGAAAGAAAAGGACCATCAGCATAATGAAAAAGTTGCTGACGAGGACGACTGCGTTCTTCAGGAGATCCCCGATCTGGCTGACCAAGAACTGGCTCAACCATTTGGCGCCTGAGACCACGGAGTCCTCCATCGACACAGGCTGCCCACCGTCGCCCGATACCAACGAACGCAACCAGTTGCCAACCACCGGTACGGTCGCCAGCCGTTCAGGCAACTGCTGAACGCCCCCGGCGACGATCCACTCATGAATAGTCTGCTCTACAGCAACCGCTTCCCGAACTAAAACCACGCTCATCAATACCACCGGAACCACCACCACCGTCAACACACCGACAGTCAAACAACCGGCAGACAGTGCGTTGCGCCCCCGCATCAACGCCGTCAATCGACGATGCAGTGGGAACACCCAATGGGCCAGCAACGCCGCCCAGATGGCCGGGAATAGGAAGGGCTGTAAGATCAGTCCAATCTGATAGAGCAACAGCGCCAGGAGGGCGAAGAAGACGACGGTAAAAAGTTGAGGACGAGTCATACGTGGCCGGGAGAGAGATGCATCGCTGTCACGTTGATAGCAGATTTATGAAGCGTTGTCACGGGAGCGGTGAAGGCCCACAGCATTTGCGACTAGAGAGTGCAATACTGACAGGCTGCTCAAAACGGCCGTCCAGCAAGGCCGCAACGAGTGAAGAGGCGAGACGTACTCCCGTACGTTGAACCTCTGAGCGATGTGAGAACGCCGCTGGCGGACGTTTTCAGCAGCCTGTCAGAGATCTGGCTTTTTCCCCAGAACCGCGACAGGACGATTGCGACTGCCGTTCATATCCCGGACAGCACCCGGCAATCGCGGGACATCCTCCGGCCAGGTCGTGACACCCATGTCACTGACACCCTGAAATTTCGCGCCTTCTTCCATTGAGAAGATCGGCGCATGCACTTCACCCATGATGATACCGGTCTTGAGCAATTGCACCCGATCGCTGGCGGTAATGGTCGCCTTGATGCGCCCGCTGCTGATCAACACACCGGCCGTAATCGTCCCCTTGACCACGCCATCTTCCCCGACAATCACTTGGCCCTTGGTATAGATGTCCCCTTCCATGCGGCCATCAATACGAACCGTG
Organism: Nitrospira sp. CG24D; assembly: GCA_002869855.2. Taxonomy (GTDB): domain Bacteria; phylum Nitrospirota; class Nitrospiria; order Nitrospirales; family Nitrospiraceae; genus Nitrospira_D. The sequence goes on along the minus strand of NEWQ02000033.1, from coordinate 7,447 downwards.
CCATCAACACGAATCTCGCCCTTGAGTTCCACCCCTTTAGCCAACAACGTGATATTCCCGTCGTCCATATACCCGCTCTTTTTCATAGCTGCTCCCTATTGGCGAACACTCGCCACTCAGAATACCCCAGGGGGGGAGAGGCACCTAGCAGTTTGTCAAAACGTGGCACAGGAAAACCGAACGGCCACAGGCCTTCAACGAGCCGCTAGGATAACCCGAGCCGGTGCTTCACCCGCTCCCACAGTCCTCCGCCATGAATCTCGCAATACACGCTCGGTTCCGTCCCTTCCAGGAACACCTCCGTCACCCGCTCAGGACACTGCGCCGTCGCCAGCTGGCCCGTGCGCGGATCAATCGCCCGCGAGACGATCCCGCTGGGAACAGGGAAATCAGGCGAATCGGCAGGAATGAGCCGTCGCGCCACCTCCACCCAGATCGGCAAGGCCGCCTGCGAGCCGGTCAGGCGAATCGCCCGCTCGTCGTCAAATCCAACCCAGACACCGATCACCAACTCCGGTGTGTAGCCGACGAACCAGGCATCGCGATACCCGTCCGTTGTGCCCGTCTTCCCGGCGACCGGACCGCGTAGTCCCCATGCTCTGGCCTTCGATCCGGTTCCCCGATCCAGTACGCCCTTCAAGAGAGAGGTCGCCAGATACGCGCCCTGCGCCGACACCGCCTGGTGCCGGTCCACCATCGGGCTCCAGACCGTCTCTCCGGAATCACGGACCAGATTGGTGAGGGCGACGGGTTTCACCACCACGCCGGCATTAGCCAAGCCGCCATACGCCGCCGTGATTTCGAGGAGTGAGACCGAGGCGCTCCCAAGGGCGATCGAGAGATTGTCGGGCAACGCCCCCTGAATGCCGAAGCTCCGCAAGAGCCGGTTGATCGATCCGATCCCCAATCGATGCGCGGTGCGCACTGCCGGCACATTCAGCGACTGTTCGAGCGCCGCCCGCACCGTGACCTGTCCATGAAACTGGCGATCGTAGTTCTGCGGCGACCAGGGGCCGGTCCCGGACTCGAAACTCACCGGTTCATCCGCCAGCATCGTCGCCGGGGTGATCCCCGTGCTCCCCTCAGCGCGAGCCGCCTCAAACGCCGCGAGATACACAAAGGGTTTGAACAAGGATCCTGCCTGCCGGTGCGCTTGCGCTGCTCTATTAAATTGACTCGTGCGATACTCACGCCCCCCGACCATCGCGCGCAGATGACCTGTGTGCGTGTCGAGCACTACGACGGCGCCCTGCAGCGGCGTCTCCCCCTCGCGCAACGCCGGGTACTGCTGCTCCAGCTTTTCCAGCCCTTTGTGCAACGAGTCCGTCGCCAGCTGCTGCATGTACGGATCGAGCGTCGAATAGATCCGGGCGCCTTCAGGAATGCCCATCCCGGTTCCCGCTTCCACCTGCCGCAACAGATAGTCGACAAAATACGGGGCATCCGCCACGACATCTTCGGGTAATGACACCTGGACCGGCCGATTCACCGCCTCCTTCCACGCGTCTTCGGTCAGCACCCCTTCATCGCGCAACCGGCGGAGCACCACATTCCGTCGGTGAGTCGCATGCTCCAGATTTTTTGTCGGAGAATAGGTGTTCGGCCCCTTGATCAACCCGCCGATCAGCGCCACTTCCTCGATCGAGAGGGCATCCAGGGGTTTCCCGAAATATCGATGCGCCGCTTCGCCGATCCCGTAGATCGACACCGAGCCGGCTTGTCCGAGATAGATCTCATTGAGATAGCTTTCGAGGATCTCTTCCTTGCGATACTTCCATTCCATGACAAACGCCGCCACCACCTCGCGCAGCTTTCGTCCCATCGTCCGTTGCGGCGAATAAAACAGATTCTTGGCGAGCTGCTGGGTAATGGTGCTCCCGCCCTGAACCACGCCGCCGCGCGTCACATTCGCCCACAGCGCCCGGCCGATCGCGACGGGATCAACACCATAGTGGGAAAAGAAGCGCCGGTCCTCCACCGCCAAGACCGTCTTGATAACCGAGGGAGGAATCTGGTTGTAGGGCACCCACTCCCGCACCTGCCGAGACCCGCCACGCATTCCGCTCAGCAAAGGCGGCTCCAAGGTCACAAACGGCAGGGACTCCCGCTCCTGCACCGAGACCACATTCGTGATCACGCCATCATTGAGTTCCACATGCACACGCCGGGGCGGCTGATGGCTCTCCTCCTGGGCATGCAGATAAAGATCGATGACGTCCTGCGACGCCAGATAGTCGCCGGGCGCCTGCACGTTCGAGACGGCGTGATAGCCCAAGCGGTGCAGCCGGTCGAACACCCCGGTCTCGACCACCGCTTCCCCAGGCTTCAACAGGTGCGGCGCACCAAAGATCAATAAGGGTGGATGCTCATCGCTCTTGGGGAGGGCAAGTCCGGTAGAAAGATAGGCCCCGTAGACCACAAGGACGCCTAGTCCGACTCCAAGGAATACGAGAAGCAGGAGCACACTACGGCGAATCCAACTCCTCAGCGGACGCTCACGGTTGATTGACATCCGCTCAGCTTACTCTTGGGACTGAACCAATGAAAGCCATACCGGATTGACTGGCTGGATAGGGACAAATACTTGCCCCGATGAGGTCCAGCGTAGATCGTGTTTGGTTTGCAGGAAGAAAATACAGATCGACAAGATCAGGAGGAACGGGCCTTGTCTGACTCCGAACCATCTTGGGGTAAAGACTCCTCGCCATCAGGCCTGGGCCCGTCGGCCCCCACATCGTGACCGGAAATAGGAGAAGGCACATTGCCGCGAAGGCGCGAACCCAGCGCCGTCAATTTTTCCTTCGGCAATAACCCGCCTTGGAGGACGACACCTGCTATTCCCACAGTCATGGCCACATCAGTCTTTGCAGAGGCATCGGCTTGAACCGGCCTTAGCTCTGATTCCTTGGCATCGGGCGGCCCTCCCTCACCAATTCGGGCAGGGTCCAACCATGTCTGTCCCTGTGCCCTTCCCGACTCACCTGACCGAGAAGAAGAATGCTCCAGAAACTCCTCTCCCCCCGCATTCTCAAGCAAGTCGTCAAGAGACTCGATGGGAGCAGACCGGGTAGGCGCGCGTTCAGGAGACAACGCCTCAACAAGAAACGGTGTCTCCGTGATAATGCTCTGAGATCTCCTAAGATCCTCCGGTGGACGGGATCCTCCTCCTGTCTCTCCACTCGATGGATCTGGCGAGGAGGAGCCTGCCCCCTCGTGTACGCCCATTGAGGGGAGAGCAATCGGGGCAAGCGATCCTGGCAAATTTCCCGCCGTCCTGGAGATCGTGAAGGTCTGCTCGTGAATCTGACCGCCGCTGTCGGTTACCCGTACGGCGATGTTAAAATTGCTCGTTGAACCGTAGTTTACCAGCGCGCTATCCGCCACCGTGATCTGGCCCGTGCTCGCATTGACGGCAAAGCGCCCGCCGGCATCATTGGTCAAGCTGTAGGTATGCGTGTCGCCCGCATCGGGATCGATCACCGCCGCAGTGCCGACCACCATCCCATTCACCGCGTTCTCCGCCACGGTGGTGCCGCTCAGATTGAGCACCGTCGGCGCTTCATTCACATTGGAGACCGTGATGGTAAAGGCTTGATCGCGCATCAGGCCGCCTGAGTCCGTTGAGCGAACGGCTATGGTGTGACTCGAGGTCTGCTCGTGGTCCAAAAGGGCGCCGTTCGCGACGGTGATTTCGCCTGTGTGAGAATCGATACTAAAGCGCCCGCTGGCATCATTGGTCAAGCTGTAGGTATGCGTGTCGCCCGCATCGGGATCTACGGTGGAGGCCTGTCCCACCACCAGTCCGGGCGCAGCATTCTCGGCAACCGTGTTGCCGGACAGGAGGATGTTGGTCGGTGTCTCGTTCACATTGGTCAGGTTAATCGTGAAAGCCTCCGTGCGCGATGCTCTCCCGGCATCGGTCACTCGCACAGAAATCGTATGGCTACTGGCATTACTACCGTCGAGGAGAGCCCCATCAGCGACCGTAATGTATCCAGTACGCGGGTGGATGGCGAACCGCCCACCCGCATCATCGACCAGCGAGAACGTATGCGTATCGACCCGATCTTCATCGGACACTATGGCGGTTCCAACGAGCGTACCGCGCGGGGCACCTTCCGCGACCGTGCCTCCGGTGAAGTCCAATTCGTGCGGAATGTCGTTACGGTCGGTCACGCTCACGTTGATGGTCTGGAAGTCGACCCCACCACGCCCATCGCTGGCCTGAACGACTACCTGGTAAACATTGTTGCCACCTGTGTCGGTCGGCCGCTCGAAGTTCGGGGCAGAAATGAATCTCAGAGCGCCGGTTCGGCTATTGATAGAAAATTTGGCGGCATCAGCGCCTCCCGCGACACTATAGGAGACGGTGTTTCCCCGATCAGGATCCGTTGCCCTGACCGTCGTAACCGCGGTGCTGTTTTCTCTGATCGTCACCGCAGCGACATCGCCCCCGCGGTTACTGGTGATCTGCGGCGCTTCGTTGACATCTGTCACCCGCACGCTAATTCGTTGCGTGTCCGTTCCGCCGCGACCATCTGAGACTCGCACGGTAACCTCGTACACGTTATTGCGGCCGGCGTCAGTGGCCCGCTCAAAATTCGGCGCAGTCGCGAACCGCAGCGCCCCCGTGCCACGGTCGATCGTAAACCTGCCCGCATCGGCACCCCCGGTGATGCGGTAGGTCAAGGTCGTCCCGGCGTCAACATCAGATGCTGTGACGGTCGTGACAGCGGTCTGATTCTCCGCCACAGTCACACTCGCCATCGCCCCACCTCCATTGCTTGTCACCGTCGGCGCTTCATTGACATTCGTCAGATTGATGGTGAAGGCCTCGTCATAGGTGAGACCGCCGCTGTCAGTGACTCGAACGGTGACATTGTGGCTGGACGCCGCTTCATAGTTCAGCAGGCTGCCGTCGGCCACGGTGAGGGCGCCCGTACTGCTGTTGATCGCAAACCGCCCGCCCGCCGTGTCGGTCAAGCTGTAGGTCTTTGCGTCGCCACTATCCGGATCAGTTCCGGTGACCGTGCCCACGGTGGTGCCATTTGCGGCGTTCTCCGCTACGATATTGGCTAAGAGCGAGAGATCGGTCGGAGCATTGTTGATATCGGCCACTGCCACTGCGTGTACGGCCAGAATATCGGCCCAGTTCTCCTGAGCGACCTGTCCAACCGCCAGCGACGTTTCGATCTGGCCGACTTTGAATTCGAGATCCCAATCTCCCCCCTTGCCTGCACTTCCGGTCAGATCGACACTGGCCTCAACGTCGGTCCCGGTGAGGTCGGCCAGTGTTGTAGCCGCGCGTCCTCCTTGTTCGCCTTCCGCGAAATTGCAGCCATAGATCAGGAGATCCGCTTGCTCGGAGAGCGATTCTTTAATGACCGCCAACTCGCTGGCATACCGATCCGTCATGGATTCCTGGGTGAGGTGACTGGTCCCGAGTTGCAGCTCTCCCGCATTCCCATGTGAGATCAGGTGAATGGCATCGACTCCGGTCCGACCTGCCAGGCTGTCGGCGATCTGCTGCACACCATCCTTCCCGGCATCCAGCATGATGACTTCAGTATTCGGGCTCATACCCGCAAGCAGCTCTTGATAATTCGGCACGGTGGGATCGACGAACACTACCTCTGTCCGTGACTCCGTCGGCATGTAGGATGCGAGCGCGCTCAGCACATCCTGGCTCTCACCGGTCTCCGCACCCGTGGTCTCATGGGAGGCCTCCGTTGAGACCGCCGCCTCGGCCTGCTCCTGCGCCACTTGCTCGGACTTCACCTCGACAGCCGTCGCCGCCGCTGCTGCGTCGAACATCAACCGTTGTTCGAGAGACAGTAGTGACTGTTTAATCGGAGTAGACGGCGACGGCTTCGGCGCGCCGGCGGCATCCGCCTTCTTCTTGCGTTTGAGGAATTCAAACATGCTTCGACCTCACCCATCGTACAGAGGACACCCCGCCCTCCCTTCTTCGGCTTCTCGCAGGGGTATCTGAACCCGCGCAACACGCGATGTTCGATGCGCATGACTCGGAGAAAATCAACGCAGTCGAAGAGGTTTCAACCGCCACAAACGACGCTCCTTCAGGCCACCGACCGAACGCGGCACTCGCGACGGCCGATCAGAAACCGCTCTCGCGAATCATGACGGCCACGACCCGGTCCCAGGCACGAGCCACGAGGCTCTGGGACTTCCCGATGACATGAATCTGCCCGGTCACCGCTTGATCGACCCGATCCGCCTGATCCAGCACGTCGAGTTCGACGCGATAGACGGATTGCTCTGCTTGCACACGTCCATGCGCGTCCTTCCGCGCCGGTACGTCGCCTCCATAGATGGACGCCAGGTAGGGCACGGAGAAGTCTTGCTCATCCACATCACGGATTTCGGTCACCCGGGCAGGCCGCCTCGGACGCGTCAGATCATCTGGAATGAACAGCGCCTCCTGCCCTATTGCTAAGACACTCACATCCTCCACCGGTGCCAACCCGGCGATGATGGCCTGTCGAGGATCGATCACATACGCCACTGCCAGTTTCTCGTTGACCCAGCGCCCGGGATAGAGCGAGTCGGCGCGATCGACGACCACACCGTCGATCGGCGACCGCAAGAGTAGATTCTGTTGCCTTTCAGTTAACCCGTCCAATTCCACCAGCTTGGCTTTTAATGACTCCCCGATGACCTGCGACTGGGCCCGGTCATCGGCATAGCCGGCTTGGCGCTGTAACCGAAAATCCAACTGATCCACCTGCGTCTGCGCAAGCTTCGCGTCCTTAACCAGCTTGGGACTTTCCAAGATGAGTAACGTGTCCCCTTCGCGCACCGGCTGTCCCTGGCGGACAGCCACAGCCATGATTCTGCCCGATGCCGGAGGATAGACCGTGGCATAGCTCTTTGCCTGCAACACACCCGGAATCGACACACGACTGGACCAGGGCACACAAGCCAGAACCAGCAGTCCCGCCATGACCGCCACGGTCACCGCAAACCGACGAGTCCCGGCAAACGCCGCACGGCGGCTCCACCAAGCGGTGAGTTCGCGCCAGACGGGCAGACCGATAAAGAACACGATTTCCACGAGGAAGAGCACGATTCCGAGCAATTTGAAGAAGTGGTGATAGACCATCACCGCAATCCCGGTGAAGAGGATCAGCCGATAGGCCCAGATCGCCCAGGCGTAGGCCACCATGGTCCTGCGGGTAGAGGAACCGACGGCCTCGGGCGCCGGCGCACCGGGGGCGAACAGCACCTCGCGGAGCTTCCACTGCCCGAATGCGAACGCGCGATCTTGCAAGTTCGGCAACCCCAAGCCATCGGCTAACAGATAGTAGCCGTCGAACCGCATCAACGGATTGAGATTCACCGTCAGGCTCATGATCCAACTAGTGGTTGCGACGACGAAGGCCATGCTTCGCAGCATCCCATCCGGCAGGAAGCCCCAGAGAACGGT
>NEWQ02000032.1 GCA_002869855.2 Nitrospira sp. CG24D | reverse complement strand
TCGCGGCCGACGTTTGATGCCGGCGAGCGGCTGATGGAAGTCCACTTGCTGAACGAACAACAGGATCTGTACGGAGCGTCTATCGAGGTGCAGTTCCTTCAGCGGCTGCGTGGCGACACGAAGTTTCCCAGCGGAGCCGATCTAAGCCGTCAGATCGCGGTAGATGTGGAGCGGGCCAAAGCGATTTTACAAGAACATCGTAGTGCGCTCTCGGCAGGATGATGGCAAGTATGGCAATGGTCGAACAACGCACGTCGCGGAGGGCCTGGCCACCGTTGCTCCACCGGGTCGTCAAGACGGTGCGGGCGCGTGGGTTGTTTGAGCCGGGGCACCACCTGCTCGTAGCCGTGTCTGGCGGGCCGGACTCCGTGGCGCTATTGACGCTCCTGCATCGCCTGCTCCCCCGTTGGCGCTTGCGGCTGACGGCGGTCCACTTTAATTTCGGCCTTCGTGGACTCGAGTCCGACGAGGATCAGACGTTTGTGATGTCGCTGTGTGAGTCGCTTCAGGTGCCACTTCGCTGTGTGCCGTTGGATGCCCGGGCTCGTCCGCAGCGGGTTTCCCTTCAGGCTCAGGCGCGCGACGTACGTTACCACGCCATGACTAGGCTGGCCGAAGACGTCGGCGCTGATCGCATTGCCGTCGGCCATACGGCGGAGGATCAGGCGGAAACGATTGTGCTCTGGATGTTGCGTGGAGCCGGAATCACGGGCCTGGCGGGTATGCCGGTTCAACGCGACGGAATGATTATTCGCCCGCTGTATGAGGTCAGGCGCCGGGAGGTGCTGGATTTTCTTGACGCGACGGGGCAAGCCTATCGACAGGATTCCAGCAACGCGAAGCCGATCTATGCGCGGAACCGTATTCGTCATCAGCTGCTTCCAGTGCTCAACCAGCTGGCACCGGCCGCCGTTGATGCACTGTGCCGAATGGGTGATGTATGCCGTGAGGACGATCGGTATCTGGAGGATCAGACGGTCAGTCTGTGCGTCTCACTGGTTCAGCCGGATGGTGCCGGGGGGTATTCCATTGACCGGCTTCGTCTTCAGACGGAACCGCTGGCCTTGCAACGGAGGCTCTTGCGCGAGGTATTGCGCCGAATGCATCCGATTCGGCGGGCTCCCAGTCTCGCGACGGTTGAGGTTCTGCGTCGTCTGCTCTTGTCAAAGCGAGGAGGGGAACGGCGGTGCGCCGGCGGTGTACACGTTCAGGTGACTCAGAACGCGCTGCTCGTGCAGCCGGCTAAAGCCGTTGCTCTCCCGCAGGAGTCCGAGGTGGCATTCGAACGGCACTCCGTGCAGATCCCTTCCGTCATTGAATGGGCTGGTACGAGACAGCGAATTCGAGTACAAGAAGGGACTCGTGAGGCGGCTCATCAACGGTCGGCTTCCCCGGGATGGGTGATGATTGTCGATGCGGATCTGTTGTCGTATCCGCTGCACATTCGACGATGGAAGGCTGGGGATCGATTTGTTCCGTCGGGGATGAAGGGACGATCGAAGAAATTGCAGGACTATTTTGTGGATCTCAAGATCCCTGTGTCTCAGCGGGGACGAATTCCGATCCTGGACTCTCCACAAGGAATTGTGGGTGTGTTGGGCTTTCGGCAGGATGAACGGTTTCAAGTGAGCGACCGCACGCGCCGATGTGTGGTGATCAGTATTGACGAGGTGTCAGTTACGGAGGGAGCGCATTAGAATGGAGCGAGTGTTTGGCCGGCCGATTGTGACACAGGAACAGATGCGAACCCGCATCCGGGAATTGGGCAAGGAGATCAGCGCTGACTATGTAGGCAAAGATCTGGTGCTCGTGGGGGTGCTCAAAGGAGCGTATGCCTTTTACGCGGATCTAGCTCGCGCCATCCGGATTCCAATTCACATCGACTTTATCGTGGTATCCAGTTACGGTGGCAAGACCAAGACCTCGGGGAAGGTGAAGCTCGTCACCGACCTCACCGAACCGATTAGAGGCAAGGATGTGTTGTTGGTCGAGGATATCGTTGATTCGGGGTTGACGGTTCAGTACTTGCTGAAGACATTCGCGAAAAAGAAACCGCGTTCGCTGAAGGTCTGTACGCTGTTAAGCAAGCCGGACCGTCGGCAAGTCACGGTTCAGGTCGATTATGAAGGCTTCAAGATCCCGAATCATTATGTAGTCGGGTACGGACTGGATTATCAGCAACAATATCGAAATTTGCCCTATCTGGCGGTCTTGGATCTCGCGGAAGAAGAGGCGTAAGCTTTGGACTTGATATTGTCACTTTTGTCGACCCTGTGTTAACATCACCCACATTCAGTGGTGTCATGTGATGTATCTTCCTCTGATTTAACGTTCCCATGAAGGAGATCTGGATGAATTCCAGGGTGAAGAACCTGCTCTTTTGGGTGGTCGTCGGCTTGTTTATGATTTTGCTGTTCAACCTGTTCAGCGTGCCGACTCACGCGCCCGAAGAAGATGTGATATTTAGCGATTTCATGGCCAAGATTGAAAAAGGCGACGTTGAAAAGGCCATTATCAAGGGGAACCACATCAGTTCGGTCTTGAAAGACAAGACGCGGATTCGGACTTTTTCGCCGGATTATCCTGATCTGGTGAAGGTCTTGCGTGAGAAGGATGTGCAGATCGAGGTCAAGCCACCGGAAGAGAGTCCTTGGTACATCACTTTCCTGGTCACCTGGGGGCCGTTCATTCTATTCCTGGGGCTGTGGTTCTTCCTGATGCGGCAGATGCAAGTCGGGGGGAATAAAGCGTTGTCGTTTGGGAAAAGTCGGGCGCGGATGCTGACGGAAGACCGTAAGAAGGTCACGTTTTCTGATGTGGCGGGGATTGAAGAGGCGAAAGAAGAGGTTCTTGAGATTATCGAGTTTCTGAGAGATCCGCGGAAATTTCAAAAACTTGGTGGAAGGATTCCCAAGGGCGTCCTCATCGTTGGCCCTCCCGGAACCGGTAAGACCTTGCTTGCCAAGGCGATTGCCGGCGAAGCCGGGGTACCGTTCTTCAGCATCAGTGGCTCTGATTTCGTTGAAATGTTTGTGGGGGTTGGTGCATCACGTGTGCGCGACTTGTTCGAGCAGGGGAAGAAGCATGCCCCCTGTATCATTTTCATCGATGAAATTGATGCGGTGGGACGGCTGCGCGGAGCTGGCTTAGGCGGCGGGCATGATGAACGGGAGCAGACGCTCAATCAGTTGCTGGTTGAAATGGACGGATTCGATACGACGGAAGGTGTGATTCTGATTGCTGCTACGAACCGACCTGATGTGCTGGATCCTGCGCTGTTGCGGCCAGGCCGGTTTGATCGCCAGGTCGTAGTGAATCGGCCTGATTTGAGGGGCCGTTCTGAGATTCTGAAAGTGCACACGAAGAAGGTGCCGGTGGCGGCCAACGTCGAATTGGAGAAGATCGCTCGTGGGACGCCCGGTTTCTCCGGCGCGGATCTGGAGAATCTTGTGAATGAGGCCGCGCTCTGGGCTGCCCGTCAGAATAAAAAAGAAGTCGAGGTCGTTGATTTTGAAATGGCCAAAGATAAGGTCTTGATGGGTGCCGAGCGCAAGAGCATGATGCTGACGGACGAAGAAAAGCGCACGACCGCCTATCATGAGGCAGGCCATGCATTGATGGCGAAGCTTTTGCCTGGGACGGACCCGGTTCACAAAGTCACCATCATCCCGCGCGGACGGGCGTTGGGGGTCACGATGCAGTTGCCGACCGATGACCGGCACAATTACTCAAAGGACTTCCTCTACAATAACCTCGCTATCTTGATGGGAGGACGAGTCGCTGAAGAGTTGGTTCTCAACCATGTCACGACTGGGGCTGGAAACGATATTGAACGGGCGACGGATCTGGCGAGAAAGATGGTCTGTGAGTGGGGCATGAGCGAAAAGCTGGGACCTCTCACGTTCGGACGGAAAGAAGAAGAAATTTTCCTGGGTCGTGAAATCGCCACGAAGCGAGATTTTAGCGATCAAATTGCACTGGATATCGATCTTGAGATTAGACGCCTTGTGACGGAGAATTATGAACGGGCCAAGCGGATTCTGACCGAGAATATGGTCAGTTTGAAGGCATTGGCTGAAGCGTTGCTTGAAAAAGAAGTACTCGATGCACCGGAAATCGATGCGATTCTGTTGCAGTCTTCCTCTCAGACCGTTCCTGCCTAATCTGCTTCAAAGCTCTGCCGCGCTTCCAGTTTGGGCACCGGAAGCGCGGCATCAGTCACTTTATAGACGCCGATAGATGCGCCGACAGGTCGCGGTCTATTGGTTGTTATTGTAGTCAGAGCGCTGGTCTTCTGATGTCTATCAGGGCTTAGCGTTGTGAGGTCGACGTATGTGCGGAGGACCTTGGTGAAAAGCTATACCGTGTTTGCCAAGGGACGGCCGATTCCAATCCGGGACTGTCCCCTCATGATGGGTATTGTGAACGTCACTCCGGATTCATTTTCTGACGGAGGGCGCTATGTGATAGTTGATCAGGCTGTCGAACGGGCTATGGCACTCGTCGCACAGGGCGCCGATATTCTCGACCTGGGCGCAGAATCGACGAGGCCTGGAGCAACGCCGGTCGGCGAGCAGGAGGAAATGGATCGCTTGCTGCCAGTCTTACTTGAGGTGGTGAAGCAGACTGCCGTGCCGATTTCTGTGGATACGATGAAGTCCCGGGTGGCTCGGGAAGCACTCAATGCGGGCGCCTCAATCATCAACGACGTAACGGCCATGCGCTTCGATCCTGACATGGCAGCCGTGGTGGCGCAGTATGGTGCCGGAGTTGTGATGATGCATATGCAGGGCATGCCGATGACCATGCAGGCGAATCCTAGGTATGATAACGTACTAGAAGATGTACGTATGTTTTTTGTAGAACGAATCGCCGCCGCGGAACGCGCCGGGATTGCGAAAAGCCAGATCGTGCTTGATCCGGGGTTTGGTTTTGGTAAGCTGCTGGTACATAACTTGGAACTGTTGAGCCACTTGTCCTCATTCGACCAATTGGACTGTCCCATGTTGGCGGGGCTCTCTCGGAAAGCATTTCTGGGAAAAATTCTCGATCGTCCAGTGCAGGATCGGGAATGGGGGACGGCTGCGGCAGTCGCCCTGGCGGTGGATCGTGGGGCCGCGATCATTCGTGTGCATGATGTGGCAAGCATGAAGGATGTCGTGATGGTTGCCGCAGCGGTCCATGCGGCGTCTCGTACTTCGAAACAGGAAGATTATGCGTAAACTATTTGGAACTGATGGGATTCGCGGGGTTGCCAATCTGGAACCCATGACGAGCGAAATGGCGATGCAACTCGGGCGTGCGGCCGCACATTTGTTTATGCGTCGCGCAGGGCGCCATCAGATCGTGATCGGGAAGGATACGCGCATATCTGGTTACATGCTGGAATCCGCGCTCACGGCCGGGATTTGTTCGATGGGTGTGGATGTGCTGTTGGTGGGACCGATGCCGACGCCGGCCATTGCGTTTTTGACCAGGAGCCTGCGTGCAGATGCGGGGGTCGTGATATCGGCGTCTCACAATGCGTATCAAGACAACGGTATTAAGTTCTTTTCGAATGATGGCTTTAAATTGCCGGACGAAATGGAAGCCCGCATTGAGGACTTGATCGTGTCAAACGAGATCAGTCATCTGCGCCCCACCGCGGATTTAATCGGAAAGGCGTTTCGTATCGATGATGCGGAAGGGCGCTACATTGAATTCGCCAAGCGCTCCTTGCCGCGCGAGCTGGACTTTCAGGGAATCAAGTTAGTGGTAGATTGCGCCAACGGAGCGGCCTACAAGTTGGCGCCAAAGGTCTTACGAGAGCTCGGTGCGAAGGTCGAGGTGATCGGGTGCGAACCCAACGGCATGAATATCAATGCCGGATGCGGGGCGGTGCATCCGGAGCAACTGCAGGAGGCCGTGCGCCGTCATAGGGCGGACATCGGGATCGCACTTGATGGGGACGCCGATCGAGCCATCTTTGTGTGCGAGCAGGGGACCATTGTTGACGGCGACCATGTTATGGCGGCATTGGGACTCGACCTGCATCAGAATGGGCTCTTGGCCAAGCAAACTCTGGTCGGGACGGTCATGAGCAACTTCGGGCTCGAACTGTGTATGGCCAAAGCGGGCGTCAAGTTGCTTCGGACTCCCGTGGGTGATCGCTATCTCCTCGAACGGATGCTCGCTGAAGGCTACAACTTCGGCGGCGAGCAATCCGGGCATTTCATCTTCCTGGACCATAATACGACGGGCGATGGTCTGATCTCCGCGCTCCAAATGATTTCATTGATGAAGCGGACGGGAAAGCCGCTTTCCGAATTGGCTCAGGCGATGTCCGCCGTTCCGCAAATTCTCCTCAATATTAAGGTAAAGCAAAAACCAAAATTGGAGTCAGTGCCGGATATTGACCGGGCGATTCGTGAGAGTGAACGTCGGTTGAATGGGAGCGGTCGTGTCCTGGTCCGCTATTCCGGGACGGAGCCGCTTCTTCGGATTATGGTCGAAGGTGAGCAAGATAGTGTGATTAAAGAAGTGGCAGAAGATCTCGCGCGCCTTGTGCGTACGCACCTCACGTAGTAGCAGTTCCTTTGCAGGGAAGGCTCATGCTGCCATCCCTTTGTGCCGCCTTCCTGACCGGGCTTGTGGCCGGTTCGTTCCTTCCATTCTTTCCCGTCGCCCTGCTCTTTATTTTACTTGTATTCTTATTGATCCTCTCGGCGATTGAACGAGCTGGAGTCATCAAGCAGCCGAAAAGCTGCATGTGGTGTGCGGCTTTTTGTCTGGGAGTGATCTATTGGACAGGGGTGACGCCGCCGATCTCTGGCCACGCCCGCGATGACCTCTCGTCAGGATCCAGTTTGGAGTATACGGGGCGAGTTGTCGGTCTCGTCCAGCATGCGCCATCTCGTCTGACGATGGTGGTTGAAATCACCTCAAGCTCTGACGAAGGATCACTCACGCGCAGGATTAAGCTGACGTGGCGAGATCCCGGCGATGCCGTATGGGCGGGCGATCAGATTGTGTTTCGAGCGGGTTTGCGTGTTCCGACGGGATCTCTCAACCCCAGAGGATTCGACTATGCGTCCTATGTCGAGCGGCAAGGCATTGAGGCCGTGGGGACCGTGACAGGGCCTCAAGCTGTTCACCTGCTTCCGTCGGCACGTGAGTCGAACTGGTGGTGGAGGGGGTGGGGCCACATTGATCGTTGGCGAGGTGTCATTCGAGGGAAAGCCATCCAATCGTTAGCCCAGCCGGCCCGCGGTCTTTTTCTGGGGATCGTGATCGGAGAGCGGGGGTATGTCGAGGAGGATCTGCAAGAATGGTTCATGACCACGGGAACCATCCATCTGCTTTCAATCTCGGGATCGCATTTAGGCCTGATCGCGGTCGTGGTGTTTGGCGCGGTCCGTCGAGGTCTCACCTTTCTGCCAGCCTTGACGCTCTTGGGAATGTCTAGATTCGTGACGCCGACTCGTGTGGCGATCCTCTGCACCTGGATGGTTGTGACGTTCTACGCGCTCCTTGCCGGCGCTGAACTCGCTACCATGCGGGCCTGGGTCATGATTTGCCTGGGGCTTGCTACTATTTGGATCGGCTCGGAACGCCATCTTCTGCATGCCCTGGCTGGGGCGGCGTTCGTGATTCTTCTACACGATCCGCGTGCGATCGGAGACATCTCTTTTCAACTGTCGTTTCTATCAGTGCTGGCAATCATCTGGGTTGTGTCCTCTCCGTCTTGCCAGGAGGTTCCTGATAAGCAAGCCGGCACGAAGTGGAAAGTCTGGGGCCGTCATGTTCGAGAGGCGGTTGTCCTGGGGGCAGCGGTGACGCTGGTGACGACTCCGCTGGTGGCCTGGTATTTCAATCAGGTGCCGTGGCTTGGCCTGGTGGCCAATCTGGTCGCCGTTCCCTTTACGGGAGTCATCCTTGTCCCTCTCGGGCTGCTCTCCGCATTTGTGACGCTTGTGAATGTTAGCGGAGACCTTCCGCTTGCATTTATCCAAGAGCATCTACTGGAGTGGATGGTGAATGCGCTGCACTGGTGTGCGACGCTCCCGGGAGGCGACTGGCGTGTGCCTGCCCCTCCTCTTTGGGGGATGGCAGTATTTTATCTAGGCGTGCCCCTGGTAGTGAGTGCCATGCAGTTTCGGTACGACCGGGCCATTGGGACTGTGTTTGTTGCGACGGCGCTGGCTGGATGGATCCTGTCTGGTATTCCGATCGCAGACGGTGATCGTTGGCGCGTCACTTTTCTTGATGTCGGGCAGGGAGACAGTGCCCTCCTTGAATTTCCCGATGGAAAAACGGTGTTGATCGATGGTGGGAGAAGATACGAGCGGTTCGATATGGGGCGTGGTGTCATTGCGCCATTTCTTTTAAATCAGGGGATTCGCCGGCTGGACCATATCATTGCCACGCATCCCCAACAGGATCATGTCGGAGGACTTCCTTGGATGATTCGTCATCTTGAAGTGGGGGAGTTCTGGCACACGGGCATTGAGCGATCCGAGCCGCTCTTCAAAGAATTGCGCGAGGCCGTGGCAGAGCGAAAAGTCCAAGACCATGTCGCAACGCGCGGGGAGGAAGTTGTTCGGGGTGAGTCCTGTCGGCTCACGGTGCTTAATCCGATCGGGGGGCATGATAAAGGGGTCTCCATCAAAAGTTTTAGCGGGACATTCCTCAACAATGAGTCGGTCGTCGTGCAGCTGACCTGTGGTCATCAGAGCATTTTGTTCGCCGCTGATATAGAAACAGACGGACTCCACCGTCTGGCGGCTATGGGCCAAGATCCGGTGACGGTGCTCAAAGTCCCCCATCACGGAGCGCGCAGTTCGTTGGATCGTCACTGGATTGGATTGGTTCGACCTCGCTACGCGGTGTTTTCGGTCGGTCGGCATAATTCCTACGGACATCCTGTTCTGGATGTGGTTGAGGCCTATTCTGCTATCGGGAGCGAAGTGATCAGAACGGATCGGGATGGGGCAATCATCGTGACAGGCCGGCTCTCGACATCAGATATCCATATACGAAGAATGCGCGACATGGTTTTGAAACCAGTGGTACCGCGTGAATGCCCCTGGGATTGCGAGTGGCGCAACTGGCATCGCGTATGGATGCAGGCGCATGAATTCTAAAAAATAAGAACTTCAACCTACGCAGTTATTTCACCTCAATTCCGATTGTGTCTTCGCCAATTCCGTACATTGATGGTGTACGAATGGTTGTTTATGTCCATTCTTGTCCACAATGCTGGGATGTTCCATCATAAGTCCGCGAGTTTCCTCACCATTGTCATAATGCTAGCAAGGCATAGCATGTGCACACATCCCATGCTCTGGGGAATCTATGACCTGAGGAGTATGACCATCATGGCTAATCTTGTTCGTATTGTCATTCAACTGCCGCTTGAACTGAAGGAACAGCTGGATGCCTTGAAATCACAAGGCTATACGACCAGTGGTTTTATTCGGGCGATGTTAGAGCGTGAGTTAAAAAAGCCGGAGTTGAAGTTGGTGGCCAATAGTCGGCGGGCATCGGGCAAATCGTCCTAGCCTGTCACGCGTACGAGGAACGTCGACATGCGACTTTCAGATTTAGTACGTAATCAAGTCCCAGACCCTCGCGAGGGTGTTACCGGTCGACGGTCGACCCTAGCAAGCCCGCTATCTGAGGCAAAGAATTCTTTTGGGGAAAATGTGTCGACACTTAGAGGGGCGGATGCTCGTGTCGACTGGTATGAGCTCGCACACAAGGAAATAATTGCGCTCGGAGAGGCTGTTCGTGCGAACAATGCAGTGAGCTTCGCTCGGTGTTCCCGATTGGCCGAGGATCTCGTCGAGATGCTTGCGACGAGCGATGACCTGCTTCTACGCATGATGAGAACAGATGTGGCTGCCTATCAGGTTTCGAACGCCATTCATGTCGCTATTCTCAGCGTGAAGATCGGACAGGGCCTCAGGTATGAGTCTGCGGCACTGGAACGTCTGGCCATGGCTGGGTTGCTGCACGATCTTGGCATGTGGCTGGTCCCTCAAGAGATTGTTGAGAAGCCCGGCTCGTTGAGTGCGGATGAGTGGTCCGGCATTCACGCGCATCCTGAAGAAGGGCGGCGTGTGGTGGCCGAGATGGGCGAGTCTTATCACTGGCTGGCAACCGCGATCGCTCAAGAGCATGAACGATGGAATGGCAGTGGGTATCCCTGTCGGCTGAAGGGGGGAGCGATTGCCGAAATTGCGCAAATCATCGGATTGGCCGATGTGCTTGACGCCATGATTTCCCCACGGCCCTATCATGCGCGAGTTGCTCCGCATCAGGCTCTTCGCTCGCTACTGGTCCAGTACAAACAGGTCTTTCAGCCACGTCTCATCAAGACGTTAGTGGACCAGCTCTCGCTCTATCCGATCGGGACATCGGTTCGATTGAATGACGGTCATATCGGGATTGTGTCAAAGGTGAATTCTCGCTATCCCCTCAGGCCGGTCTTGCTCGTTCAGTGTAATCGTGAGGGGCAGACGATTGGGGAAACAGCGGTCGTGGATCTCTGTCGGGAAACATCCATACATATTGTCGAAGTGTTACCGGAGACGCGTGCTGCGTAGGAGGAATCAGGAGGGGCCATGAGCATTCGCATGCAGACATCGATCGGATGGAGTCTTCTCGCTCTTGCGGTAGGACTTCAGATATTGCCGGGTTGCCGGAATCCCGGACAATCCTCTCTGCCGCCTTCAGCTATTAGTCCTGCGGCGCAACCGTTGCCCCCGATGCCGAAGGGCGATGTCTACGCGGATGAGGCCGTGCCGACGGCGGAAACGCCGATTGAGCCTGGTGACATCCTGGACATCGTTATTCGCCGCGGCGCGGGAGAAGAGAAATTTACCAGTGTCGTTCGCGAAAATGGAGTGATCGGAGCGTCCTTCTTGGAGGTGATGGTCAGCGGGTTGACGGCTCAGCAAGCCGAGGGGCGTATCCAAGAACAGGTCATTCCGTATATGCGGAATCCCAGAGTCCAGGTTGTGCTCAAAAAGAAATCGCTCAAAATTAAACGCGTGTTTGTCTTCGGCGATGTCCGGAAGCCCGGAGCTGTGCCGATGGCGAGGAACATGACGGTGCTACAGGCACTGGCGGCAGTGGAGAACTATAACGAATCGGCGTTGCTGGAAGAAATTCGCATTGTACGTGGATCGCTGGATCGTCCCTACATCGTAACGGCAGACTTGGCCAGAACCTTTACGTATGGCGATCTGTCGAGAAACGTCGGGCTTGAAGAAAATGACGTGATTTTCGTTCCGCGAGAACACTTGGGGGATGCCTCGGAAGCCGCCAAGAAGATTATGCCGATCGTGCAAATGGCGATTGCCCCATTCTATCCGGCGTTCCTGATTCCGGCCTTCTTCCCCACAGCCACGATACGATAGCAAGGAGACGACGGTCCGATGGCACAATATGAGCTGAATGTAATCGATTACTGGCTGATCATTAAAAAGCGCAAGTACCTCATCATGCTTGCGGCCGCGCTGGTCGTAGGATTTACGGTCATTTTCTCCCAGCTGCTGCAACCGCCGCCTGTCTATGAAGCCTCGGCGCGTGTGAAATTTGATCGGTCGACGACAGTGGTGCAACAGCTGTTGGAGTCGATGTCCTTCTCCAATGCGAATGACCTGATTACGCAGTCCGAGTTTATCCGCAGTTTCCCCGTCATGGAGCGGGTGGCTGTGGAGTTGGGCGTTGTGCAGCCGGACCTGACTCCGGAGCAGAAGCGGTCAGCCGAACACTTGAATCTGATTTACAACTTTGGCCAGCAAATTAAAACGCAGCGGGAAGGCGATACGAACATTATCAGGATCACTGCCACGGCGGGCGAGGCGCGCATGGCCGAACAGATGGCCAATCTCGTCGCTGAGTCTTATCGCCAGGAAAATATCGCGGCAAGAAACCGGTTGGTCACAGAGTCTCGACGATTTGTAGAGGACCAGCTCCGGGAGCTGGAGGGACAACTGGCTGGGGCTGAGGAGGCGTTACGAGGCTTCAAGGAGCGGGAAGGGCAGGTCTTTCTCACCGACGAAGCAAAGGCCGCGCTCGAGACCTTCACGAAGCTGGAAGAACAGCACAATACCGTGTTGCGCAACCGGGGGGAAGCGGAACGTCAGATCGCGGTCTTGAGCCGGAATGACGGCACACTGGAGCAGGACAATATTCGCATTTTTACCGAAGAGCAGTACGCTCAATTGACGGCGCTCAATCAGCGCCTCCTGGATCTCGGGCAGGAGCGAACGGCCTTGCTGATCAACTATACGGAGAGCCATCCGGTGGTGAAGGAGATCTCGCAGAAGATTGCGGGTGTGAAGGCTGAAATGGTGCGGGAGTTACGTTCGAAGCAAAAGACTCTGGATGAGCGAGGCATTGCTCTGGGCCAGCAGATTCGTCTGTATCGGGAACGGTACATGGCATTTCCCAAAGCAGCCATTCAGATGAGCCGGCTGGAGCGCGACGTGAAAGTCAACGCGGATCTCCTCGAATCGCTGAAAGTCAAACATCAGGAGCTGTTGATCAAGAGCGCGGGACAGATCGAGGAAGTAACCATTATCGCCCCGGCCATTACCCCCATGGCGGCAGTGAACGCCTCCAATATGCTGTTGAATATCATGGTTAGCTCGCTGATGGGACTATTCATGGGAGTGGTTCTGGCGTTTGCACGGGAATCGTTCGATACCTCAATCGGGACGATCGAAGGGGTGGAGGAATTTCTTAAGGTTCCCGTTCTGGGAATTATTCCGCAGTTCGATCATCGGGAATTGGTGGAGCAGGCCAAGGCGGCGCTACCTGCTGCGACTCCGCCTGCGACAGTGGAAAGTATGTCTCGATTGATTTGCCTGGTCGATCCGAAGTCGGTGCTGTCGGAGAGTCTCCGGTCATTGCGCACGAATATTCAATTTGCCAGCATGGATCGAAAAGTGAAGTCCATTCTCTTTACCAGCGCCGGGCTTGGCGAAGGAAAGAGCACGTCGGTCATCAATCTGGCGATTACCATGGCGCAAGAGGGGCAGCGGGTCCTTCTGGTGGATGCCGACCTCCGGAAGCCTATTGTGCATCAGCGGTTGGGTTTGGATCGTGAGCCGGGCTTGGTCGATGCCTTGATCGGCACGACGTCCTGGCGATCTTATGTGCGGTCGGCGTCGGATTTGATGTTGGGGCCGATCGGCGCAGATCGAATGATGAATACGCCAGGGCTGGATAATCTGCATGTTTTGACGAGCGGATCTGAGTCAGGCAATCCGAATGAATTTCTCAATCTGAACAAGATCAAGACTCTGGTCGATGAAATGCAGCAGGACTATGACATGGTGTTGTTTGATACGCCTCCGATTCTGCCGGTGACCGATGCAGTGGCGTTCAGCTCGCAGGTCGATGGGACGATTCTCGTCTATCAAGTCGGGAGAATCGGACGTAATGCACTGAAGCGCGCCAAGTTCCTGCTGGATCATGCGCAGGCGAACATCATGGGTGTGGTGTTAACGAATGTGAAGTCGGAAGTGACTCCTGAATACGGGCTGTACCGTTACGAATATCGGTGAGTGAAATGGGAGTCCGGATTCTGTGTATTACGCGACTGTTAAATCGAACGATGTGATCGTCGTCACGGCATTAGCCGTGATCCTCGCGCTTGGCTTGACGCTGACCAGTCCGATCGTCGGATTGCAGGCCACCTTAGGCTTCTTTATCGTCGTCATCGCATTTACGTCGGTGCCTGCCGCGCTGTATCTGCTCATCTTTTCCATGTTGCTCTCTCCGGAAATTGCCGTTGGTCGTGTAGAGGGGCGTGGCGTTGGAGTTCGCGAATTATCGTTTCGCCTGGACGATGTCTTTCTCGTCATCATCGGGTTCGGATGGCTTGTCAAGACGGTCGTATACCGAGAACTCGGGCTGTTTCGGGAGACGCCCCTGAATCGTCCCATTGCTGCCTATATGATTGTGTGTGTGGTTGCGACGCTCATGGGTGTGATGGCGGGTCGGGTGCAGCCGGTTACAGGATTTTTCTTCGTTTTGAAGTACTTCGAGTATTTTTTCGTGTACTTCATGGTGGTGAACCACGTGACGTCCAAGCCGCAGGTTGTCGGGCTGGTGACCGCATTGCTCATTACCGGTTTCATCATCAGCCTCTATGCCATCTATCAAATTCCGAGCGGGCAACGGGCGACGGCGCCGTTTGAGGGAGAAGTCGGCGAGCCGAATACGCTGGGTGGCTATCTCGTGTTTCTCCTCGCCATTGTGACGGGATTGTTGATTCACATGAAAACGGGTCCGATTCGCGTGGTGCTTCTGGTTCTGGGCGGATGCGGCCTGCTGGCATTGATGGCCACGCTCTCGCGCTCCTCGTATCTGGCCGGGGCAGTCCTGGTACTGGCCGTCGGAGCGTCTCAGTGGAGGAAACCACGGGTTCTGGTCCTGTTGTTGCTCGCAATGGCACTCTTGCCGCTTTTTGCCCCGGACAACGTGAAGACTCGTATTACCGAAACCTTCTTTGGTCGCCAGTATGGAGGAGAGATTCAAGTCGGCCAAGTGGGGCTGGATCTGTCGACGTCGGAGCGCCTCCGGTCCTGGGCCTATGTGCTGCAGGATTGGGTGCACAATCCGATTCTTGGCCGCGGGATTACCGGCTATGCGTGGGCCGACGCGCAGTACGTTAAGATTATCGGTGAGACTGGCCTGGCCGGCCTTCTATGCTTCATGGTCATTACCGTGCGGTTGTGGCTGAGTACTCGAAGGATTTATGCGACGGAAGACGATCCGTTTGCGAAGGGACTGGCGTTAGGCGTCTGGCTTGGGCTTGTTGCGCTGCTGGCTCATGCCGTGGGGGCAAATACCTTTATCATCATACGCATCATGGAGCCGTTCTGGTTGTGTGCGGGGCTGGTGATGATTCTGCCGCGACTGTCGAACGCCGAAGAATCTGTCGCCGGTGAACCGAGGCTTGCATGAACTGGTGGGTGTGTTGCTATTGGCATGAACCGGATGCCCCGACCGACCCGGTCGGGTTGGTGCGGATCTGGGCGCTGGCTGATGCGTTAGTGTCCGCCGGCGACGATGTGACGGTGTTTGCCCCTCGGTATCGATCGGCCCTGGTGCCGAGGCGTTCGCGGGTTGTGCCGATTCCCATGCTGGCGGGACCTGTCATTCGTCCGATTAGTTATGCGGTGTTGGCATTCCTCTCAGGGCTCTGGCGCGGTCTCCGCAAGCAGCCGACGGTGGTGTATTACCGCTGGATGGAAAGCCTTCACCCGTTGCTGCTCGCGCGTGTCTTTGGCGCGACCTGTATTTGCGAAGTGAATGGAGAGCCGCTTCCTCCGTGGGGTGCCGGTGGATGGCGTGGTCGTTTGACGCATGCTCTGGCTTCTTTCGCGCTTCGCCGGTGCGATCGTGTAGTCGTGTTGACGGAAGGGTTAGGCCATCTCGTGCAGACACAGTATGGGGTGACGGCCGATCGTGTGGCGCTGCTCCCCAGCGGGTCGGACGTGTCGTTGTTTTATCCGAGGGAGAGGAACCGCTGTGTGCAAGAGGCGGGATTGGACCCGGCCTGTGAGTACATCGGATTTGTCGGGAGTTTCTATCAGTATCAAGGACTGGCGACGTTGCTGGAGGCCTTTGAACGCCTGCACGCAAGACGTTTGTCCGTGCGGCTCTTAATGGTTGGGGACGGAGAGGAGGCAACCGCTCTTCGTGAGCAGGCCGCTCAACGAGGCCTCTCTCCCTGGATCACCTGGGCCGGTCGCGTCCCGTATGCGCATGTTCCGCTGTTGATCGGAGCCATGGATGTGTGTGCCGCGCCGTTCCGTGGGGACCGGGGAGAGACGTCGCCGGTCAAAATATTCGACTACTTGGCCTGCGGAAAACCGGTGGTTGCCAGTGCGATCCCTTCGGTCGCCGCGTTGTTTTCTCAATCGAATGGCGTTGTCCTGGTCGAGCCGGATCGTGCTGAGGCTTTGGCGGATGCCGTCATGGCGTTGCTCGACCGGCCCGAGGAGTCCCGCCGACTGGGTATTAATGGCCGTACCTTCGTCGAAAAGCAGTTTGGATGGGAGGCAATCGTGCGAGGACTGCGTGATCTCGCCGAGCAGATGGTTCCCCATCAACAGAGTCAACGGCGTGTTCTTATCAACAATGCAGGTGAGAAAGCATGAATCAGCCTATGACTAAACCAGCGAGTGGGACGACGCCTGAGGAGCTGTATCTGGAGCTGATGAAGCAATGTCTGACCAGAATGCTCTGGAGGGAAAAGTATCGTCCGTTGGCGATGTCGCTCAGCGGATGGCGGCGTGTTGTGTTGAGACCGCTGCAGCTTCTGGTGCGCCAGGCGCGATTGGAATTGGTGCACGTCGAGCCTGATCGAATCGATGCGCGGCAGGAAGGGCGGGATTGGCCTCTCGAAGCAGAAACGATGGTCGGGTTGAAGCGGCTGGACAATCTCCAGCACTGCGTCACGTCTGTGATCCGAAACGGCGTTCCCGGCGATCTCATCGAAACCGGTGTCTGGCGGGGCGGTTCGTCGATCTTTATGCGCGCGATGCTCAAAGCCTACGGCGATAGATCCAGGAAGGTGTGGCTGGCCGACTCATTCCGGGGTTTGCCGCCGCCTGATCCGGCTCGTTATCCGGTCGATGCGGGCGATACGCTCTGGCAGTACTCTGAGTTGGCTATTCCGATGGAACAGGTAAAGGCAAACTTTTCGCGATACGGCCTCTTGGACGATCAAGTGGCGTTTCTGCCTGGGTGGTTTCGCGACACGCTGCCGACGGCGCCGATTGAACGGTTGGCGGTGTTGCGGCTCGATGGAGATTTGTATGAGTCCACGATGGAGGCATTAGTCGCGCTGTATCCCAAGGTGTCGGCGGGGGGATTTGTGATCGTCGATGACTACGGGTTGCCGACCTGTCGTGCGGCGATTGAAGATTTCCGTCGGGCTCAGGGCATTACAGATCCGATTCACCTCATCGACTGGACGGGAGCGTTCTGGCAACGGTCAACGACAGACCATATTACGACGACGGCCAGGCGCGAGTCGGCATCGCTCAGAGCTGTCTCTTAGGTGACATGAATATTCTGGTCTATTGCGATGAGGAGTTGGGGGTTGCCGGCGGCGGGAGTCGTCAGGTGGTGGAATTTGTGCGCGCCCTTGCAGCTCGGGGCCATGCGGTGCGTGTGGTGGCGCCGAAACCCAGGACGAAGATGGATGAGTCGCTTTGTTTAGGTGGCGCGCGTCCGGTCTGGGTACGGGTGTTGAGGTTCCCGGTTATCAGGCCATTGCTGTATCTCGCGGGCTCGGCGATCGCTCTGTTCCGGGCGATGTGGCGGGAGAGGCCGGAGATCCTCCTGTGGTTCGACTCGCCCGGCCAGATTGCCCCCTTGTGGTGCAGCCGTCTGCTCCGCTGTCCCTACGTGCTGTTCGTGAATGGATTGCCGGCCGAGGAATTGACCGGTCTGTGGGGGCGGGCTCCGATTCGCGGCCTGGTGCAATGGGCGTTGCGTTTGTCGGCACAGCAGGCTCAGGCCGTCGTGAGCGTCTGTCGGGAGATTCCGCAATGGATGCAACGCGAGTGGGGAATCGAAGCAGCCCGGTGCCGCGTGATTCGAAACGGAGTGGATCCTGGTGTCTGCTTCCCGCGTGACAAGGCAGAGGCTCGCCATCGGTTGGGGCTGAGTCCTGATCGGCCCTATATTGGATTTGTCGGAGGTTTCTTCCCGTGGCATGGGCTGGATACTCTCATGGAAGCGATGGCGCTTGTCCGGCGTGAGTATCCGACTGCGATGCTTCTCTTGGTCGGCGATGGCCAGACCAAGCCGGCACTTGAAGCGTTGGTGCGGCAACGGGGACTGGAAGAGGTCGTGTCGTTCGTCGGGCGTGTGGGATTTGACGAAGTGCCCTGGTGGATCGGAGCGAGCGATCTCTGCGTTGTGCTCCATCGTGCTGTTCGCTTCTATCCGGGTGATTCCATGAAACTCTGGGAATATTTGGCTTGTGCGAGGCCGGTGGTGGCGACGGCGGGAGAGGGCTATGGGGATCTCGTGGAAGCGCTGGGTGCCGGTGTGTCGGTGAAGAGTAACGATGCGCCTGCCCTCGCGAAGGGACTGTGCCGTCTCATTCAAAACCCAACGGCGGCAAGCAAAATGGGACAGTCCGGGCGCGCAGCTGTTTTGGATGCCCATACCTGGGAGGCGAGAGCGGTGGAATTGGAGCGGGTGTTCGGGATTCTCCCCGTTGAGCCGCTGCGTGAACGGGTGTGTGCGTGATGGCGATGTCATCGAATCATGCGCCGGTTACCTCTGGCGAGGCAGATTCTGTCGCCACTGGAGCGGTGCGTATCCGTCATCGAGTCTTGGAAGCCGGCGGGTGGGCAATGGCCGGCTTTGCTGTGGAGAAAGGGATCGGGTTTCTCCAGCTCATTGTCCTGACGCGATTGCTGCTGCCGGGTGATTTCGGATTGATGGCAGCTTCTGCGGCCGTCCTGCTGGCGATTCAGACGTTTTCGGAGTTGGGCCTTGAGCCGGCGGTGATCGCCAAGCCGAATGTGACGGATGAAGATCTGCGCGTGGCTTGGACCTTGTCGGTGATTCGGGGATTCGTCCTGACTCTCGGTCTCTGGGGATTGGCGGACGTCATTGCCGGCAGTCTGCGGATTCCCGAGTTGGGTTTCTTTCTTCGGGTCCATGCGGCGGGCGTTCTCTTACAGTCGCTGCACAGCCCGGCCTTGTTCGTTCTGCTTAAACAGCTGGATCTTCGGCGGCGGGTATCGTTCGATCTCAGCCGTCGCCTGGTTGAGTCCGCAGTCACGATAGGATTGGCCTGGTGGTGGCAGAGTGCCTGGGCGTTGTTGGGGGGGCAGTTGGTCGCATTTCTCTTCGGTTCGCTCCTCTCGTTCTGGATAGCGCCCTGCCGCATCCGCTGGTCGCTGGATCGTACGGCCTTGCAGAGTCTCTGGAGTTACGGACGGTATCAGAACGTCACGGCGTGGTTTTTATTTACGGTCATGAGCGGTGGAGATTTTGTGGTCGGCCGGTTACAGGGGGTCGGGGGGCTAGGCCAGTATCAGTTGGCGATGGCGATTCCGACTATGATCGGCATCCGGGCGATGAGTGTAATTTCTCAGATCAGCCTGCCGACCTACGCGCTGATGCAGAAAGACCGTGCCGGAGTATTGCGGGCCTTGAGTCTCCAAATGAGTCTGACCGGCATGCTCGTGGTGCCGAGTGCGATGGCCGTCGCGATCCTGGCTCCCTATCTGGTTCCGTTTCTGTTCGGTCCTGCCTGGTCGGCGGCGGTCGAGCCGTTGCGGGTGTTGTGCCTGTTTGCGATAGCGGCGGCTTTCTGCAGTGTCATGGCGGCTTTTCACTGTGGAGCCAATCGCCCAGAACTCCAGACAAAAATCTGGGCGGTCATGTGCGCTTGTTATGTTCCGACGGTGATTCCCTTCACGATTGCCTGGGGGTTGGTCGGAGCGGCATGGGCCTTGGCGCTGACCTTTCTGGTGGGGCTCGGTCTGCATCTCAAGGCCACTGTGCAAATCCTGGGAGTTGAAGTCACGTCGGCGTTTGAACCGTTGCGATGGGCCGGAGGTCTGGTGGCCTTGGTGGGGTGCGGTGTCGCGCTCAGTCAGGCCGTGCCATCGCTGTGGATCGCTCAGTGGCTGGCCGCGTTGTGCGGCCTGGCCGGTGTCAGTGTTTACGGATGGCATCTCTGGTCGCGCGAGTCGCTTCGCTTACGCATGTTGTGGGGCTCATAAGAAGGTGGATAGGGTGCATCACAACGGCCAGACGGATGTCTCGATTATCATCGTGAATTGGAACACGCGGCTTCTCTTGAACCGGTGCCTGTGCTCCATTGAGGCTGGTGTCGGTGGACTTGCGGCGCAAGTGCTTGTGGTCGATAACGGCTCCACCGATGGAAGCGCGGAATTGGTGGCGGACAGGTTCCCTCAGGTCGAGCTGGTGCGCAATCAGGAGAATGTCGGGTTCGCCAGAGCCAACAACCAGGCCTATGGCCGTGCGCAAGGCCGGTATGTGCTGCTGTTGAACCCCGATACTGAGCTGCGAAGAGACGCTGTGAAGCAGATGGTGCGGTTTCTTGATGCCGATCAAAAGCGAGCCGGTGTGACGGCGGTGCTGCGCAATCCGGACGGAACGCTGCAACGGTATCACAAGCGATTGCCGCGATGGTCGTACGTTCTGTGGTCTGAAACGTTGCTCCGGAATCTAGTTCCGAGTAATCGGTGGGTGCGCGAATTCTATATGCTCGATGAGCCCTTCGATGTCGTGACGGAAATCGAACAGCCGCCGGCCGCTTGCTTAATGCTGCGGCGGTCAGTCATTGCGTCAAAGAGGCTTTTCGACGAGCGGTTTCCCATTTTCTATAACGACGTGGATCTGTGCCGCCGTCTGCGGGACGCGGGGCACCGGTTCTTTCTCCTGCCGGGGGCCGAAGTGAAGCATCACGGCGGCGCCGGCGGAGTCGGCGCCATGCCGGACCAGGGTATGGCCGACAGTTTGATCGGACTGATTCGCTACTACCGCAAGCATGAAGGGCTCATCAGCGCCGGAATCTTGTGGCTGATATTGACCCTTAATTCATTGCTCGTCCTTACCGGAGGACTGTTGAAGGTGTTGGGGGGCTGCCGCCCGCTGCAGTGGTGGAAATTGGAATTGGCAAAGCGCGTGCGTCTTGCCGCGGGGCATGAGGTGTTTCACTATCCGAAAGACATGCAGGCCGATCTGATGGCTGGGGCGGTGGTATGCCGGCATTAACGACAGAACTCATTACGCAGTGCTTATTGTGCGGCACTCCCGGTGCGACGCTGTTTCAGGGGTTGCATGACCGGCTCTATTCCGTCGAGGGGGAGTTCGGCTTTGCCCGCTGCGCCGCCTGCGGATTGGTCTGGCAGAGCCCTCGGCCGACGATGGAGGACATTCCGAAGTGCTACCCAGACGACTATGAACCGCATGAGGGAGCGACGCAGGGCGCAGGCCCGGT
This sequence comes from Nitrospira sp. CG24D, assembly GCA_002869855.2. Classification (GTDB taxonomy): domain Bacteria; phylum Nitrospirota; class Nitrospiria; order Nitrospirales; family Nitrospiraceae; genus Nitrospira_D. Next base: position 27,179 of record NEWQ02000032.1, on the reverse strand, counting down.
TCGGCCGGCGGCCGGGATGCGTGATGCTCTGCGGGGAATGATCTTGAGCGAGGCATTCGGCTACACCCAGTTCAAGCGGCAGGAGTGGTGGGCTCCAGTGACCGGACGCGTGCTCGGCCGTGTGTCCACGCTTCAGGACCGGGCGCGATATGGCCGCGATGAGTTGTGTCCTCCCTTTGTTGACGGCGGGACGTTGCTGGATATCGGATGCGGGGCAGGCGGTTATCTGTCGGCGATGAAAGCGTTGGGGTGGAAGGTGTTAGGTGTCGATCTCTCTCCGCAGGCGGCACGGATCGCGCGTGAGAGTTACGGAGTTCCGGTAAAGGTGGGGACGTTGGAAACGGCCGGTTTGTCGGACCGGAGCATGGCGGTGATTACGATGGTGCATGCCATCGAACATGTTCCCGATCCGATCAGTCATTTGCGGCAGTGCCATCGGGTGCTGCAAGCGGGCGGACGTTTGGTTCTGACGACACCGAATTTTGCGGGGCTGATGAGCCGGCTCTTCGCCGACCACTGGATGGCGCTGGAGCCGCCCCGGCATCTCTGGCTCTTTACGCCGGACACGTTACGGACCTGTGTGGAGCGGGCGGGATTTCGTATCGAGCGTATGCTGACACGTCCGTTCCTGTCGCAGGTGAATTACGAAAAGAGCCTTCTCATCCGTCGCCAGGGACATGCCCGGGGCAACTTACGGCCTTGTGATGCCGGCCCGATCGCGCGCGGACTTCATCGGCTGGAGCAAGGGCTATTGCCCTTCTGGAGATGGGCGGGCAACGAATTGATGCTCAGCGCAGTGAAACAAGAGGAGTAGGGGACAACGTGGATCTGTCGATAGCCGTCATCAGCTACAACACCCGGGACCTGCTCCTGGCCTGCCTGCAATCGGTCAGAGACAGGACGACGGATGTGGACTATGAAGTGATCGTGGTGGATAACGCTTCAGGTGACGGGAGTGCGGACGCGGTGCGGGCTCGATTTCCTCACGTCACGGTGATTGCGAATGCCGAGAATGACGGATTTGCCAAGGCCTGTAACCAGGCAGCAGCCGTCAGCTCGGGACGGTATCTTTTGTTGCTGAACAGCGACACGGTCATGCAGCGGCATACGCTCCGCACGATGGTGACCTCTCTGGATCAGCATCTGGACATCGGAGCCGTGAGTTGTCTGCAACGTGATGAACAGGGACGAGTGTTGCAGTCCTGTTTTCCCTTTCCTTCGATTCGCGACCACGTGCGCTATGCAGAGGCGCTGCCCACGGTCGTCAGGCGGCTGGTCGGGACAATGCCGCTGACGGACTTCACCCAGTCGCAGGATGTCGAGTGGGCCAACGGCGCCTGCCTCATGATCCGCAAAGCCGTGTTCGACCGGCTGGGCGGATTGGATGAACGGTTCTTCATGTATTTCGAAGATGTCGATCTCTGTCGTCGTGTCCAGCAGCTGGGCTATCGCATTCGGTATGTGGCGGAGGGTGAGGTGGTGCATCTGCTCGGACGGAGCAGCCGCACGAACCGCAATGGTCTTAATAAGCAATGGGAGCTCAGTCGCATCCGCTATGTGGAAAAGCACTTTGCGCAACCCCGGCGGTTTCTGATGAAGGGCTGGATTGCCATTGGGGTGATGCGCAAATTGATGTTGACCGCCTGCTCGCATGCTTCCGATCGACGGCAGCAGATTCATACGATGTGGACAACTTTGCGACGGGTCTGGTTGGGGCATGATGAGGCCGATCACGCGGCCATGACTCCGGCAGGCCTGCGAGGATAACGAGCGATGCCACAGACCATGAGCCAACGTGAACAGTATGACCTCGAGTGGAACGGCTGGAAAGCCGCAGCCGGCGCATTCGAGGGAGTCCGGCGGTACGGCCAGATCAGCCGGAGGGTAGCCGCGCTTGCGCCTGATCGCATGCTGGATGTGGGTTGCGGCGATGGCCGGCTGGCTAGGGAAATTAAACATGTATTGCCTCGTGTCGTGGTGCACGGGTGCGATCTGTCTGTTGCGGCGCTTAATCGTGCTGAAGGATTGGATCGCCGGTATGCAGTGGATCTCAACGTCGATCGTCTGCCGGAACCGGACGGCAGCCTCGATCTGGTGGTCGCCAGCGAGGTGATTGAGCATGTGATTGACCCGGGGCGGGCAGTCGCAGAATTTCATCGAGTCCTCCGGCCTGGCGGGCATGTCTTGATCACGGTGCCGAATGTCGCCTTCTGGCGCTTTCGCTTGGAGGCTCTGCGGGGAGGTGTGCCGTCTGTGACGGCGGATGCGCGGCATCTGCATTCCTTCAATGCGGCCTTGCTGAACGCGCTCGTGGTTTGTGAAGTATTTGAGATTGTGACTGTGACCGGATTACGCCAGCGTTATGAATCCTTGGCCGCCTTGGGCTTTACCTGGTTGTGCGATACGTTGCTTCTGATCGGACGGAGATCCTGAGTTGATGAGTTACCAATTGACCAGATCGGGATTTGATTGCGTGATGCGAGAATTTCGTCCCTCCCGCTATGAGGTGTTTGGGCGCGAGGACCCTCGTTTCACCACGCCGATGCACCATGCGCTGAAATGCCGGGATCGGTTGTACGTCGCGTTGCGGAGCGGACTTCGCTGGTTGCCGCAGGGACCGCAGGCCGTCGTGGATTTCGGTCCGTATCCCGGCAGCCTGTTGCGGCTCTTGCGTCTGATCGAACCGACGAGATCGGCCAGGCTTGTGGGAGCCGGCCTCATGGCCAGTTCGGAATTCGTGGAACTCATGAAGCAGGATGTAGATGTGGATATTCTGACGGTGAATCTGGATCCGGCTGCCAAACAGTTTGAACTGAAGGGGTATCCGACTGCCGTGCCGATGGGAGAGGGGACTGCGCGGCTGGTTTGCGCGCTGGAGATCATCGAACATCTGACCTCACCCTTTCATCTCCTGGCGGAAGCCCATCGCATTTTGCAGCCAGGCGGCTGCATCGTGATTACGACGCCGAATGTGACGCGTATCGGGAATGTGATGAAGCTCTTGGCCGGCCGGACGCTCAATGATCGCTTGGCTCCTCCCGGCTATGACAATCCGAATGATGAATGGCGTCCCCATGCCCGCGAATATGCGATGCATGAGTTGGCTGACATGCTCAGGAGTTCCGGATTTGAGATTGCCGAATCACGCCATTTCCTGGGTGAAGACACGCAGGATTGCCGGCAGACATCACAACAGCAGGCGATCAATTGGGCGAAGTGGCTGTTCTATGCGGTCCCGCATTTGCGGGGGAGTCTCTTAATCGTGGGGCGGAAACGATGAATCCGATCGTGGTCGCAGAACTGGCCGGGTCGGCCTCCTATGGCGGCGGTGAGCGCTATTTGGAATTGCTTTGCGAGCGTCTTGACCCCTCACGCTTCCGGCCGATTCTGATTTGTCCGGAGCCGGGTTCGTTCGTCGGTCGCATGCTGGTCCGGGGGGTGGACGTGCGGGTGGTGCATTTGGAGCCTCTCTTGAACCCCGTTGCCCTTATGCGATTAGTGCGCCTGCTCTCGCAAGAGAACGTAACTCTTCTGCAAACGCACGGCGCCCGAGCGAATTTTTATGGACGTGTGGCTGGTTGGCTGGCGGGAGTACCGGTGGTGATCTCCACGGTCCACAATTCGATTGCCGACTATGGGGTGAGCCGATTGAAACGCTGGATCTATTCCGCTGCGCTCCGGATGACCCTGCCGTGGGCAACGCGAATTATCTGCGTGTCTGACGCCGTCCGGCGAGATGTAACCCAGGACGATCCGGCGGCTGGCGCTCTGGCGGAGACGGTCCACAATGGGGTCGACCGGCTGTCGTTTCAGAAACCGGTCGATCGAACCAAGGTGCGACGTGAGTTCGGCCTCACCGATGGTCCCCTGCTGGTCATGGTGGCCCGGCTGACCCAACCCAAAGGACATTGTGACTTGATTGAAGCGCTGGCTCTGCTGCGGGATCAATGGCCGCAACTGCAATGTATGTGCGTGGGCGACGGTGAATTGAGGCAGCCGCTGGAAGCGCTGGCCGCTGCCCGGGGGTTGTCGTCAATGTGCCGGTTTGCCGGATCTCGCGACGATGTGATGGATTTCTATGCAGCGGCGGATGTGGTCGTGCTGCCCTCGCATTCTGAGGGATTCCCGTTTGTCATTCTCGAAGCGCTGGCTATGGGAAAGCCGATGATTGCGACCAGCGTGAATGGTGTGCCTGAAGTGATCGAACATATGAAGACCGGACTTTTAGTGGAGGCTCACGATGTCGCAGGGCTGGCCGGTGCGATTCAATCTCTATTGGAACATCCCGAGCGAGCGAGGCAATTAGGGAATGCCGGGCGCTCTGTCGTGCAAGCCCAGTTTACGGTTGATCGGATGGTTGAGAAGACGGTGGCGATCTTTGATGCAGCGTTACGGACAGAAGGGTTCGATGCGCCCTCATGGAGCAGGAAGGTCGCATGAGCCTCGCGACGCCGCTTGAGATGGAAACCGTGGTGTGCCCTTGCGGGGGAGGCGGGAATCCGTCCGAGGTCTTTCATACGTCGACGAGACGGTATGTCGCTTGCCCGCGGTGCGGGCTGGTCTTCTTGAGTCCTCGCCCTTCTTCCAGCAAAGTGGAGGAATATTATCGGGAGAGTTATGACGGATCCTATGGCGCCGCGGAAAGTTCAGCGGATCGTCAGCCTGTGTTTGCCAGCGTCCTGGCGCATGTATCGGATTGGCGAAAGCTGCCGGGACGGCTGCTCGATATCGGCTGCGGAGACGGAGCCTTCATGATGCTCTGTCGCGAGGCCGGATGGACCTGTGCCGGGGTCGAGGTGTCTCAAGGAGCAGCCGCGCGAGCGAGAGCGAAGGGCTATACGGTCTTTTCGCCGGCAGAGCTCGGCCAATCGACCGTCGGCCAGTTCGATGTGGTGACGCTGGTGAATGTCCTGGAAACGGTAACGGACCCGGCGGCAATCGTCAGAGCCATGACGCAACAGATCAAACCTCAAGGGATTATTGCAATTCGGGTCTCGAACGGACTGTTTCATCATCGAATGAGATCGCCTGTCCGCTGGTGCGGATCCCAGTATGACCAGGCCTTTCACTTGTTCAGTTATTCGCCGAACGCACTGCGGACGCTCGTGGAGACCAGCGGTTTTGAGGTGCTGTCCCTGCGCAATTCTGCTCCGAGCCTGGGCCCGGTCACGAGCGCCGATTCCTGGGGACGCCGGCTGAAATGGAGACTGGCCGGCAGCGGGCTGTCGATAGTGGCCGCGCTGGCCTATCGGCTGAGCGCCGGCCGTCTGGTCTGGGCACCGTCCTTTGAACTGATCGCCAGGCGCGTAGATGGTGTTTTGTGAATTCACGCACCTATGAGGTAGAGGGGAATCTGTGGCCGCTTGTGGCGCATTGGCTGGGTGCCGGTCGTCTGATCGGGGCGACATCGGTTACGCTGATTGCCCGGCGGAAGGATGGAGTCTCGTGAGCGCGATCAGCTGGCAGAACCGCCGTCGATGGAAGCGGCAGATCGGGTTTTGGGGCAGCGTGTTGATCGTGTGTCTGTTGGGCGCAGTGGCGGCGCTGGGCGTACGCATGTTGCTGACGTCGGTCGGGTCGGCCAAACATACGCGGTATGAACCGGTCGATGTTCCGCCGCAAGCTATCTCGCCCCGGCATGAACGGGAGCGGGAAGAACTGGAACGGCGCGAGCGGACGATGACCGAAGGGAAAGACAAGTAATCAGATGTGTGGGATCTGCGGCATCATCGGTTCGAGTGAGGAGGCGCTGGTTTCCCGGATGCTCCGGCGGCTGGTCCATCGGGGGCCGGATGAACAGGGGCTCCATCGGGAGAGCGGGGTCACGCTCGGGGCTCGTCGCTTGCGCGTGATCGATCCCGCCGGGGGGCAGCAACCGGTGCAGAACGAAAACGGTTCGGTCTGGGCGGTGCTGAACGGAGAAATCTATAACTATCGAGCCTTGCGTCAGGACCTCATCGAACGCGGTCACCGGTTTACCTCCCGCTGCGACACCGAAGTGCTGGTGCATCTCTATGAGCAGGAGGGGATCGCTGGCCTTTCGCGCCTCAGAGGGATGTTTGCCTTTGCGATTTGGGATCGGGAGAGGCAGGAGGCACTCTTAGTCCGGGATCGACTGGGGATCAAGCCGCTCTACTATGCAACTCGTTCCGGGTCGGGCTCGACCGGCACCGACGTGCTGTTTTCTTCCGAGCTGCCACCGTTGTTGGAGGCATTGCCCGATGCGCGCATTCGTCCGCAAGCCATCGCCGACTATCTGACCTCGCTGTACGTTCCAGGACCCGACACGATCTATGAAGGCGTGTATCAGCTCAGGCCCGGCGAAGCCTTACGAGTCGGGCAGGGGCGTGTCGAGGCCTTCCGCTACTATCGACCGGAACAATCACTGTCATCGTCTCAGTGGACGACTGTTGAAGAGGCGAAGGAACAGTTTGTCGAGATCTTTCGCGACACGGTTCACGCACATCTGGTGAGCGATGTACCGGTGGGATTGTTTTTGTCCGGGGGGGTGGATTCGGCGGCCGTGCTGGCCATGATGCAGGAACGGGGGCCGGTCAAGACCTTTACGATCGGCTATGGGCATCCCAAGGATCAGTCCTACAATGAGCTGGCCAACGCCCGGCTCCTCGCGACGCATTTTGGAACCGATCACACCGAAGCCATCTTACAGCCTGATATCCGTGGGCTTCTTCCGCGAGTGGTCGAGGGGATGGGGGAGCCGTTCGCGGACTCATCGGCAATTCCGACCTATCTGGTGTCTGAAGTGGCGCGCCGGTCTGTCACCGTGGCGTTGTCCGGCATTGGCGGCGATGAGCTCTTTGGCGGCTATCCCCGGTATCTCGGTATCCGCCTTGCGTCTTACTATCAGACGCTTCCTCGCGCAGTACGCTCATGGCTGGCTTCTTCTGCCTCATGGGCCTGCCGTGAGAGTGGTACCGGTCGTGACCATATGGGGCGGTTGAAGCGATTTGTGGAGCATGGCCATCGCTCGCTTGCCGAGCAATATCGCCGGTGGACGACGTTCATTCCAGCCGAATGGGAGACCGGCATCTGGAGCGGGGCGATGAGAGACGCCTTGCCCCACGGGTATTCACCAAGCCGACCCTCGGCGCTGTTTGATCAATGGCCATCAGATAATCCGATGGATCGCGCGATGGGTCTCGATTTGCAGACCTATCTTCCCGATGATCTTCTGCGTATGGGCGACCGGATGAGTATGGCGCATTCGCTTGAACTCCGTGTCCCATTTTGCGACCACCAGCTCTTGGCCTCTGCGCTGCGAGTGTCACCATCGCTGCGACTGTCGGGCTGGCAACTGAAGGGATTCATGCGATCCGCCTTGCGCGGGCTTGTGCCTGAGGCGATCCTTAGCGCTCCTAAGCAGGGGTTCATGATTCCGCTGGCCCGCTGGTTGCGCGAGGATCTTCGTGAGATGGCGCAAGACCTGCTGTCGGACGCGGCCATTCGCCGGCGGGGCTATGTGACGCCTGAGTATGTGCGGTGGCTGATGGCGGAGCATCAGAGCGGGCGAAGAAATTGCGCGGACCAACTATACGCCTTGATGGTGTTGGAGCTGTGGTATGAACGAGCCTCTCAACCTGTTTCTGAACCGGCTCTGGCAGTGGAGGCCTTGTGAAGATTCTGCTCTTGGCGGAAGTCTCGGCCGAACGCGTCATCGGCGGCGCGGAACGTGTCTTGCGGCAGCAGGCCGTCGGTCTTATTGCGGCGGGGCATCAGGTGGATCTCCTCACGCGGGCAATGGATGAGACTGTGTCGATGCAGGTCGCGATCAGCGGCGCGAAGGAGTGGCGGTTTCCTGTATCGAAGAAGAGTGAGTGGAGTTTTGTACGATCGACGGTGCAGGGGGCCCTGTCCGTGCTCGATCGTTTGACTAGGAAGGCCACCTATGATCTGGCGATTATTCATCAAGCCCTCACAGGTTTTGGCCCCCTGTATCTTAGGCGGAAGGCGGCGGCCGAGTGGCTGTATGTCTGTCACTCCCTCGCGCATGAAGAGTATCTCACGCGCACCGCGGCAGCCACCTCGTTATCGTCGCGGCTGCGCCGGCATGTGAATGCCTGGGCGCGCCGCGGCATTGAATGGCTGGTGATGAGCCGGTGCCATCGGATTGTCGTCTTGAGTGAGTTCATGCGGCAGCGGGTGATGGCGACGCATGGCATTGCGCCCGAGCGGATTGTGCTGATACCGGGGGCGGCGGATCCAAACCTGTTTCGTCCAGCTGCCGATCGACGAGAGTTGCGACGAACGTTGGGGTTACCGGAGGACCGGACGATTCTCTTTACCGTTCGCAATCTGGTTCCACGGATGGGGTTGGAGACGTTGTTGGATGCCCTTTCCGAGTTAGGGCAAGGTGGGCGGCACTGCCTCTTGGTGATCGGAGGCGAAGGACCGTTACGGGCTCGTTTGGAAGCGGGGATCAGGCAGCGACAATTGGAGCAGGTCGTTCGGCTGGTCGGGTTTATTCCCGATGAGCAGCTGGTGGCGTACTACCAGGCCGCTGATCTCGTCCTGATGCCGACCGCTCAACTCGAAGGGTTCGGGCTTGTGACGGTGGAGGCGCTGGCTTGCGGCACGCCGGTCGTGGGCACGCCGGTCGGCGCGATTCCCGAAGTGTTGGGCCAGATCGATCCTATTCTGATTTCAAGCGGGACGGATAGTGGTTCATTTGCCGATGCGCTCGTGCGGGTCCTCAGTCGCATTGAGGAGCCGGTGGAGCGGGAACGGTTGTCGAGGAAAGGGCGCAGTCTGGTGGAGCGCCGGTACAACTGGGTGCAGCATTGCGCGGATCTGATCCTGCTCTCGGCAAAGCCGGCGTCGGAACGAAAGGCGGCCTAGGAATTTCATGGCAGCACGTACGGTGATTCATATCATTACGCGGCTCGATCACGGCGGGTCTGCGCAAAACACTATGCTGACCGTATTGGGGCATGATCGGACACAGTATGAGCCGGGGGTGATTGCCGGCCACCCCGGATCGTGGGACGCGCAAGGTGGCATGGCGGCGACAGAGGAACATTGTCGTCGTTTGGAGAAGGAGCGGATTTCCTGCGTTATCGTGCCTTCGCTCGTTCGACCGATCAGCCCCTGGAAGGATTTCTGTGCCCTCTGGACATTGGTCGGTATCCTGCGAGCGACACGTCCGGCGATCGTGCATACCCACACCTCGAAAGCCGGCGTAGTAGGCCGGGTGGCCGCCTGGCTCGCGCAGGTTCCGGTGATTGTGCATACGCCGCACGGCCACGTGTTTTACGGCCACTTCGGTCTCTGGAAATCCCGAGTCTTTGTACAGATTGAACGCATGCTGTGTCGCGTGACGAGCCACCTCGTGGCGTTGACGAGTGCGGAGCGGGACGACCATCTTGATCGAGCGGTCGGCTGTGCCGACCGGTTTGCCGTCATTCCCAGCGGCATCGATGTGGAGAGGTTTCGCCACGCGCGAGTTGCGGGCAGGCAGATTCCCCCGGGGTTCGACTGTCCTACTGATGCGACTATTGTCGGATCGATCGGATGGTTGACGGACATCAAAGGCCATCGGGTGTTGGTCGAGGCCTTGGGTCATCTCAAAGATGAGTTTCCGCACCTCCATGTGGTGATCGTGGGAAGCGGCGGGCAACATGATGTCTTGCTCGCTCAAGCAGATTCGTTGGGTCTCCGTGATCGCATTCATCTGGTCGGGCATCGGGACGACATTGAGCGGTGCCTGGCGGGGATGGACTGCTTCGCGTTCCCTTCGCTCAACGAGGGGATGGGGCGCGCATTGATCGAAGCGATGGCAGCTGGTCTGCCGGTCGTGGCGAGCCGTGTCGGCGGGATTCCCGCGATTGTGCGACATGAGGAGAACGGGTTGCTGGTCGCAGCGGGGGATAGTCGGGCGCTGAGCGAAGCGTTGCGTCGTATCCTCACCGATCCTCAGTTGGCCGATAGGCTCGGTCGGAACGCCTCGCGCACGATTGGGCAGGAGTTCGGAGTGAAGGCCATGGTTGATGCCGTCGAATCGGTATACCAGGGAGCGTTGCAGGCCCATGCGTAATCTCGGATGGCGAATTGCGGTGGTCGCCGCAGTCTGGATCAGCCTCGCGTTATCGGGACTGGTCTGGTCGTCGACGGTGTCAGCCGTGGAACAGCGTGTGCCGCTACGTGTTGCCATCCATGTCCATAGCACGGCCAGTACCGGGACGTTGAGCTTGGAGGCATTGGCGGTCAGGGCCGAACAACAGGGGCTGGATGCAATTGTGCTCTCCGACAATTTTTCTTTGGCGTATGAGTATGGCCTCCGGCCTCTCTCCGGATTACTGAAGAAGACAATCAGCTTTCCGTCGGTCCTGTCCTATGGGATAGAGCGCTATCTCGAAGAGATCCAAACAGTGCAAGCGCGCCACCCTCAACTGGTGATTGTGCCGGGAGTCGAGGTTGCCCCCTATTACTATTGGACCGGCTCGCTCTGGCGCGGTGATCTGACAATGCACGACGCACAGCGCAATCTTCTAGTGATGGGGTTGACGAAGGCGGAGGATTATCGAGCGCTCCCGGCACGCGGGAATCCGGCGTCCTTTACCGTGGATGGAGCCAGTCTCGCGAATGCCGCACCCCTGCTCTTGGTCGGTCCCGCGCTGTTCTTATGGAAACCTCGTCGTCAACTGGTGGAAGGCTGGCGCGAGCCGATTAGTGCGGCTCGTCGAACAGTCGCCGTAGGCTGTCTGGTGTTAGCCGTGGCCACGCTGGTGAATGCCTGGCCGCTCGGAACTCCTCCGTTCAGTTCCTACGAATCGCAGCTGGGGTATCGACCTTATCAAGCGTTACTGGATGTCGCGAATCAGCGCGGTGCGGTCGTGCTCTGGTCGATGACGGAGGCGCGCGATCTACAGTCGCATGCCTTCGGTCCTTTGGGAACGGTAACGGTGAGGACCGATGCTCATCCGGAAGCGCTGGCCTTGACCAGCGGGTATGCCGGATTCGGCGGTCTCTATCAGGATACGAGGACGGTGACGGCTGCAGGCGGGCTCTGGGATCAGGTGATTCAGGCACACAGGGGTACGTCACAGTCTGCCGTGCCGACGATGATCGGGGAGATTGCCTTTCACGGGTTGGCGGATAAGGGGAAGGATCTCGACCGTGTGGTGACGACAGTCTTTGCTAAGGAACGATCGGTCGCCGCGGTGTTGGAGGCGATCAGGTCCGGCCATACCTATGCGGTCGCCGAAGGGGATCGTCGGGTGATGTTGACGTTGGACGAGTTCAGCCTTGGGTGTGATTGCGATCAGGCGACCGTCGGCATCGGAGAGCGCGTGGCTCTGCCGTCGGGCTCGCACGCGGTCGCCACGGTGCGGCTCTCTGCGCGTGACGGCCAGCCTCATCCGGTCACCCTGCGTCTGATCCGGTCAGGAGAAATCGTCGGCATGACGAAAACAGAAACTCCCGTGCACTACCAATTGGCGGATGCGCAACCAGTGCCGGACGGTGGCGCGTATTACCGTCTGGAAGTCGTCGGCCAAAGCGGCGAGCTGTTGACCAATCCCGTGTATGTGGATGCTCAGGCGAAGGAACGGGGATAGCCCATGCGCGTCACGATTCATCAACCGCAGTTTCTGCCGTGGCTGGGGTATCTCGACAAGATCGATCGCGCCGATCTGTTTATTGTGTTGGACACGGTCCAGTTTAAGAAGAACGAATGGCAGAACCGGAACCGGATCAGAACGGCGGAGGGGTGGCAATGGCTGACGGTACCGGTGCTGCATCATTTCGGTCAACGTGTGCAGGACGTGATGATCAATCCGACCGCGGCATGGCGGGAGCAACATCTGCGGGCGCTGGAGATGCACTATGCGCGGGCGCCGTTCCGTGACCGGTATCTGCCGGGGTTGCGGACAGTCTATGCGCAGCCCTGGACGAAGCTGTCTGATTTGAATCTGGCGGTGATCCGATGGTTGCTACAGGCCTACGGCATCACGACGGCGTTGCGCTGTGCATCTGAGATGGTGGCACGCGAAGAGCCGACGGATCGCCTCATCGATCTCTGCCGGGCGGTCGGCGCGACGCGGTATCTCGCTGGGCCAGGAGCGGAAAGCTATATGGATAAGCCGCGGTTTGAAGCATCCGGTGTGGAATTAGAGATCCAGGAGTTTCACCATCCGGCCTATCGACAGGTCTATGAGCCGTTTGAACCAAATGTATCGGCGATTGATTTATTACTGTGCGCGGGTCCTGACGCATTGACACAGTTGCGCGGTTGCCGGGTTCGAGAAGACCAGGCGACCGTGTCATCGCGATCATGACGAGGAGGCAGGTATGACATTCGACGGCACAGAAGCGATGCGGATTCTCGCGATCGGCGCCCATCCGGACGATATCGAAGCCGGTTGCGGCGGGGCGCTGGTGAAATATGCGCAGAACGGCCATCGGGTGTTCTTGATGGTGATGACAGAGGGGGAGCAGGGTGGCGCCGGCGAGATCCGGAAGTTTGAGCAGGAGCAGGCGGCCAAGCGGCTTCGCGCCGAGCGGATTTACTGGGGCGGGTACCAAGATACCGCGGTGCCGATGGGCCGTGAGCTGATCCAGTCTATTGAGATGGTCGTCAAGGAAATCGATCCGCATTTTATCTTCGTGCATTATCACGACGATACGCACCAGGATCACCGTCATCTGGCCATGGCGGCAATGTCGGCGACGCGCTACACGAAGAACGTTTTGTTCTACGAAGGTCCAACGACACAAAACTTTGCGCCCACGGTCTTTGTCGACATCGATCAGGTACTCGACGAAAAGATTGCCGCCATCGAGGCCCATGCGTCGCAGGTCAGGAAGACGAACATTGAAGCCCTGAGTATCGTGGACGTGATCCGGTCGTCGGCGCATTTTCGCGGTATTCAGGGTCGGGTGAAAAACGCAGAAGGGTTTCTTCCCTTGCGATTGTTTATTAATATCGGAGCATGACGATCACAACGACCATGATTCCTCACTCCCGTCCTTCAATCGACCAGCGGGAGATCCGTGCGGTCACCAATGTGCTGCAGTCCGGCCATCTCGCGCAAGGCGCGGCCGTCGAGCGGTTCGAGCGGGGCATGGCAACCTATCTCGGTCTGGCCGGGGGCGTCGCGGTCAATTCGGGAACGATGGCATTGGAAGTCGCGCTGCGAGCCTTGGGCATAGGGCCCGGCGACGAGGTAATTCTGCCAAGTTATGTGTGCGCGGCGCCCTGGCAGGCGGTTCAGCGCGTCGGGGCGCAGGCGTGTCTGGTGGATATTGAGCCGGAGACATTTCAGATCGATGCCGAGCTGGCCCGAGCGGCGATCACGTCCAAGACCCGCGCGATCATTGCGCCGCATCTCTTCGGGTTGCCTGCCGATCTGACGGCGCTTGCGCAACTGGGTGTGCCGCTCATTGAGGATTGCGCGCAGACGTTGGGCGCCATGGAGCAGGGGAGGTCGGTCGGCTCCGTGGGAGTGCTTACCGTCTGTTCGTTCTATGCCAATAAGTTGTTGTGTGCCGGTGAAGGGGGGATGGTGCTCTCACGCGATTCGGAATTGCTTGAACGGGCTCGGGCGTTGCGCGAGTACGACAGCGCACCGTCGTTGATTCCCCAGGCGACGAATCTCAAGATGACAGACCTGCAAGCAGCCATCGGGTTAGCGCAATTGAATCGGCTTCCGGAATTGTTGGAGCGGCGTGTAAGTCTGGCCCGGGAATATCGCGAGGCGCTGGCCGGGACTTCCGCAATCCTGCCTGCTGTGCCGGCCGGAAGATCGCATGTCTATTATCGATTCATTATACGGATTCCCCAGACGGAATTAGGCTCAGATGAACTGAGCGGATGCCTGGAGCGAATGGAGCGGCAGGGCGTGCAATGCCGGAAACCGGTGTTTCGTTCGCTGCATCGTTATCTCGGGTTCGACGGGTTTCCCGCCAGTGAGGCGGCAGAACGCGAGGCGCTCTCGCTTCCGTTGTATCCGGCGCTGGCTGATGAAGAGGCGGCTCAAATATTGATCGCGATGAGGGATGAATGGCGACGCGAGTAATCGAGAACGACCTGTCGATGGCGGTGAGCCCTCGCTCATGGAGATGGCTGACGCCTGCAATGGCGGTGGCATTGATCGGGGTGCTTGCGCTGGCGCTGCCCGCTGTTCGCGACCAGTTTCAGCTGGAGGGGTTGCGCTGGTTGTATGTGCTCCTGTTTGCATTTCTCGGGAGTTGTGCCCTCACTCCGGTGATGGTGCAGATCAGTCACCACTGGAACCTTGTCGACATTCCGACGGAGCGTAAGATTCATGTGCAGCCGACGCCCCGGCTCGGTGGCGTAGCGGTCTATGCGGGTTTTGTCGGGTCCGTGCTGATGAATTCGATCCTGCCTGATTGGATGACGGCGATTGTGCTGGCCGGGTCGCTGCTGTTGCTCGTCGGAGTCATCGACGATATCCGGGAATTGCCCGCCTCTTTAAAACTCGTGGCGCAGCTCGTGGCAGCTGGGATCGTGATCGCGTCCGGCAAGGTGCTGACACTCTTTCCGGCAGGCGGGGCGGGTGGGATCGGTGAAGCGGCGAATGTGCTGTTAACGCTGCTGTGGATCGTGGGGATTACGAACGCTTTTAACTTCTTTGACGGCATGGATGGTCTGGCCACTGGGCTTGCCATTTTGATGGCGGGTTTTATGGGAATGGTAGCCTTTGAAACCAACCAACCCGGCGTAGGGTGGTTGGCGATGGCCGTCATCGGCGCCTGCGCCGGATTCTTCCCGTACAATTTCCGAGGCGCTCGGCCGGCCAAGATTTTTCTTGGCGACGGCGGATCGACCTTCCTTGGATTCACGCTCGCTTGTCTTGCGGTCAAAGGCAATTGGGCTAACCATAGCCCCATCGTGTCGTTCAGCAATCCGCTGCTTATTTTCGGCGTGCTGATCTACGACATGATCCATATTACCGTGGAGCGTGTGGTCACCGGAAAAGTGCAGTCTGTGAAAGAGTGGCTGGACTATGTAGGGAAAGACCATCTGCATCATCGGTTGGAACGGGCGTTGGGATCCCGGCAGGCCAGCGTCGCCATGATTTTCCTGCTCACGATTTGCCTCGGTCTTTCCGCCATGGCGCTCCGCCATGCCGGTCTTCAGGAGGCCGTGTTGCTGTTGGTGCAGGCCGGGTTGATCGTGGCGATGATTACTTTGCTGGAAATCAGCGGCCGTCGATAGCAGGCTGTTGAAAAAGCCCGTCAGCGTTGTTCTCGCCTCGAAAGCATCCTTAACGTAGCCCAGAGGCTACGCCTCCGGTGCTTTCATCGTCTGCGGCCTAGCTGAACAGGCTTTTTGAACAGCCTGCAGAAGCCCTCTTGCAGTCTTCCTCAGTTCCCGCTACAAGATGCCGCCATGGTTCCCACTGTTGAATGGAAAAATGATGCCGTGCGCCTGCTCGATCAGAGCCGGTTGCCCGAGCATGTCGAATTTCTCGACTGCCGGGACTATCGGGCTGTAGCCGATGCGATCCGTGAATTGAAGGTCAGGGGAGCTCCTGCGATCGGGGTGACGGCAGCGCTGGGTGTGGCGCTGGGTGCGCAGGCGGTTTCAGCGACCGAGTTCCCCGCATTTGCGCAGGCACTCCTGCCGATTTGCGATCATCTGGCCGCTACCAGGCCGACGGCCGTCAATCTGTTCTGGGCGATCGATCGCATGAAAAAGAAGCTCGATTCCTTGAGCGCGCAGGCAGTTCCCGCCGTGAAGGCCGCCCTGCTTGCCGAGGCCCAAGCAATTCTGGATGAAGACATCGCTTTGTGTAAAGCGATGGGGAAGCATGGCGCGGAGTTGATCGCGAACGGGCAGACCGTGCTGACTCATTGCAACGCCGGAGCGCTGGCGACGGCGGGATATGGCACGGCACTCGGGGTGATTCGCGCAGCCTGGGAGCAGGGAAAGAAGATTCAGGTCATTGCGGATGAAACGCGTCCGGTCTTACAAGGCGCCCGGCTTACGGCTTGGGAGCTGATGCAGGACAAGATACCAGTGACGCTGATTACCGACAATATGGCCGGGTCCCTGATGCGTCAGGGGAAAATCCAGCTGTGCGTCGTCGGTGCTGATCGGATCGCGGCGAATGGGGATGTGGCGAATAAGATCGGGACCTATTCTGTGGCGGTGCTCGCCAAAGCTCACGGCATTCCGTTCTATGTCGCGGCGCCGTATTCGACGATCGATCTGAAGACCAAGACCGGCGCGGACATTCCCATCGAGCAGCGCAATTCTTTAGAGGTCACCACCATCCACGGCAGCCATCCGATCGCACCGGCTGGCGTGGCCGTCTACAATCCCGCCTTCGACGTGACCCCGGCGGAGCTGATCACCGGCATCATCACCGAGCGCGGTGTCTTTAAGCCTTCAGAGTTGGCAGCTAGTTTCGGCTGAGAACTATGGCCGCTCGAATTCTCATCGTCGATGATGACCCCGACATCCTCTCAGGCCTGAAACAGCGGCTTGAATGGATGGGGCATCACATCATCACCGCAAAAGATGGGGCGGAAGCCCTCACCGTGATTCAACACTCCGCGCCGTCACTTGTCCTGCTTGATCTGGAATTGCCGATTCTGTCAGGAATCGAGGTTCTTGAACGCCTCCATGGCCGGGGAACGGCCATGGGGCAACAGGCTCATGCGCCTTCTGAGAAGGCCGGCCACCCGATTCCTCCCGTCATCATTCTGACGGCCTATGGCACGGTCAATCGGGTGGTCGAGGCCATGAAGCTGGGGGCCTGCGACTTTCTTACGAAGCCGTTCGATCCCGACCATTTGGGAATGGTGATTCAGAAAGTCCTGGAACGGGAATCACTAAAACGGGAAGTGACGCACTTACGCTCGGATCTGGATGCGCGCTATTCCACAATTGTGGCTGAAAGTGCCAAGATGAAAGACGTCATGACCGCAGCTAAGCGGGCGGCGGCTTCGGATATCACCATTCTGCTGCAGGGCGAAACGGGGACGGGGAAAGAACTCCTGGCCCGCGCTATTCATCGGTGGAGTTCGAGAAAGAACAAGCCGTTCATGGCCGTCAATTGCGCGGCGTTGCCGGAGCAATTACTGGAAAATGAGTTGTTCGGGCATGAACGGGGTTCATTCACCGGGGCGACTCATATGCAGGAGGGGAAGATTGAAGCGGCGGAAGGGGGCACCGTCTTTCTTGACGAGATCGGCGATATGCCACTCCCACTTCAATGCCGGCTTTTGCGGCTGCTGCAGGACCGGGAGTTTCACCGGGTGGGTGGGACGCACCCAATTCGCGCCGACATTCGGTTCCTTGCCGCGACGAACAAGGACCTGCCCCGAGGCGTCAAAGAAGGCACGTTTCGGGAGGATCTCTACTATCGGCTCAGCATGTTTCCGGTGACGCTCCCGCCGCTCCGAGACCGTCAAGAAGACACTCCCGTCCTGGCTCGCTACATCATTGAGCGTGAGGGATCGCCCGGTGGTGTCAAGAAGAAACAGCTCGGTCCGGGGGCGATGGAAGTCCTCTGTCGTTATCATTGGCCTGGAAATATTCGTGAATTGGAGAACGTGTTGGCTCGGGCGGTGATTCTCTCCGACGGTTCGGTCATCCACGCGGAGGAGCTTGGATGACCAGGTGTTGTGACGCCCCAAGACGCGACGCCCGTTCCTGAAGGGAAGAGCCTGCCCTATCACGATTCCATGGAGGCGCATAGCCGGTGGCTCATCACCCAGGCCTTGCGAAGGACAGGCTGGAACCAGACGCAAGCCGCAGTCTTCTTGAAGCTTCAGCGGACCTACCTGACCAAGCTGATGAAACAGAAACAGATTCCCTCACGGCCGTCTGAGTCGTAGCGCGGTTCCGGCAACGCGTATCGAGGGCGCGATTACACGGTGTCGCGAATCACGGCCGGTGCGTCTTGCGGTGCGCGTGGAAGCCGGATGAAGAGACGGCTTCCTTGTCCGACCGTGCTTTCCGCCCAGATGAGTCCGTGATGTAATTCAATCAGTTCCTTCGCGATCGACAGTCCGAGGCCTGAGCCTCGTGTCGTGCCTGAGGTATGAGGGGAACGGAAAAAGGGGAGAAACACCTTATCCAGTTCTTCCGATGCGATCCCGCATCCGGCGTCTTCGACCGTGACGAGCACGGATCCATCGGTGAGTTGGTGCGCGTCAATGCGGATGCGTTTCCCCTGGGGTGTGAATTTCATCGCGTTGTGGATGACGTTCGTGAGGGCACGACGGAGCTTGTCGCGGTCTCCACTGATCGTCTGGAGTTGACCGGGAAAGACGAGATCAATCGCCAGCTGCTTCTGTTCTGAATAGTATCGAAGTCCCTCAACGATGTCTCGCAACAGCATGTCCAGCCGTACATCATCCCATGTGAGTTCAACGCCGCCTGCCTGAAGACGAGAAAGATCCAAGAGGTCATCGATCAGCGTGCGCAGTCGCTCGATGTTCTCATGGGCCCGGCCCAAGGCCTGGAGTTGGTCGGTTCCAAGAGCTCCTGTCACGCCATCGAGCAGATTCTTCACATGAATCTTGATCGAGGTGAGCGGGGTGCGGAGTTCGTGCGAGGCGTTGGACACGAGGATCGTTTTTAAACGGTCGAGTTGCAAGAGTTTGTGGTTGGCACGTTGCAATTCTTCTGTCCGCGTATTCACCCGAGATTCAAGTGTGCGGTTCAATTCTGTGAGGTCATCCTCCCGAGTTTTCAACGCCGTCGTCATCTGATTGAAGGTCGTCGTGAGTTGCCCGATCTCATCGTGAGACGACGGCGTCAGTGAGACAGACAGATCCCCTTGGGAGACGCGTGTCGCGAGCGACGTTAACGCAGTGAGTGGCGTAGTGATGTGCCTGGTCAGGTAGACGACGGCGGCGAATGAAAACGCAATGATGATACAGGCGATCACGACAACCTGCCCGGCCATCTTGCGCAGGAGCAGATGGCCTTGGCTGCTGGACATGCCGACAAGGACATACCCATACAGGGGGGTCTGCAGCGCGGTGTCGGAAGGCGGGTTGAGCGCAGATTCAGTCAGCGTCAGGCTGAGTAACGGGTCGCTGTTAAGTGACAGGGTAGGGCCCTGGATGGCCTGTGTCAGGTGAAAGACGATGGGGTGAGCCGTTCCTGCTAAGAGACGAAGCCAGCACGTTCGACCATGTGGAAGATCGTCTGAAGTGAGCAACGTTCCGTTATCGAGCTCGATGATCCGATCTTGGAAGGGCGGCGAGACAAGCGCCGCCGATGACGTGGACCTGTTCAGGCTCATCAAGATCAGCCGGTCGGCTTGTTCCGGATCAGCCACGTATTGCTGCCAGACCCCTTTGCCGTCGGCGCTCAGCAATCGGCCGTCTCGTGAGAGAATCAACACATAGGCCACTTGTTCACTGATCAACGCACCTTGCATGAGTTGCTGGAGACGCTCTTGATCTCCCGCGAAGACCGCGTGTCGGCTGGTTTCGGCCAGGTTGTTCGCGACCAGCTTGCCGTTGTGCGCCAGCCCTTCTGCCATTGACGCAATCTCACGATCGATGAAAAGCCAGCTCAGGGTGGTGCAGCTGGCCACCACGATCAAGGCTGTCACGGTAATGAGTTTGGTCTTGAGGGACAATCGGTTCAAGGATGCAACCCGCATGCGAGGTGCCTCTCAGCCTTAGGGCACGATGGGCTTGGAATTGTCCTGCGAGGCAAATGCGCCCGGCCCTCCATAAAGACGTGAGGCCATGCGCACGAGATCCGGCGCGAGTGTCAGGCCGAGATACTCGGCGGTATTGAGATTGAGCACGAGTTTAGGGTGATTGGGCTGAACCATTCGTAGGCCGCCGGTTGGTGGGTCACGAAGGATCGCCGCAGCCAGTTGAGCGGCTTGGATCCCCGCATCCAGGGGTTCGATGACCACGGCGCCGAGCGCTCCACGCTGGACGAATGTGGAAGACAATCCGAACAAGGGGATTTTGGCGTCGAAGGCGGATTCCAGGAGAAACGGAAGGGACTCGTCCGTCACCACGGTTTGGTCCGGGAGGACCCACAGCAGATCGATCTGGGGAAGGAGGGCAAGGAGGGCTCCCGATACCTCCCCTCGCTTTGCCACCGCGCGTCCGATCAACTGCAGACCTAAGAGTTTCGCCTGGTGTTTGGCCGCGGAGATCGTGGCGGCTTGTTGGCGCTCATCGTAGAGCACGCCGATTCGGCGCGCATGTGGAGCCATGGCTTTAATGCGTTCGAGTTGTTGCTCCGGTGAAACCTTCATAGAGACGCCGGTCATATTGCCGGCCGGGAGCCCGTGCAATTCCGGATTCAGCACGAGGCAGAAGACGACAGGGAGATCCGGAATTTCGAGTTTGGCGGTGAGGGCGGCGTTCAAGCCGACGGCAAGGACCAGATCCGGATGCCCTGCGCGAATCGATTGTCCGACTTCTCTGGCATCGGTCCCCCCGTCGCGCAGCGTGTATTCGACCATGTGTGTATGAGCGGGGAGCGCCTGTCTGAAACCTTGAACGGCCTGTGTGTAATACCCCACGTCGCTGGATTTCAGGACGACGATCTCAGTTGCGTACACATCAAAGACCAGTGCCGCCATCGCACCGCAGCCAAACCATACGAAAAGAGCCGCGCGGGCGAGAGAGTGAAATGTCGGGATCAATCTCTGCATAACGCAAATCCTATCACGGGAGCGTGCGTACGGGTGATGATTAGAGGGTCAGAGTAAACCATCCCATAACCCGGCTGCCGATCGTATCTCCCAATGGATGTTCACGATGCCGGTCATTCAAGGAATTATAAGCGGAGATAGCCACCTCGGCCCGCTGGTTCCAGAAGCGATAGCCTCCGCGGAGATTGAGCAGGGTATAGCTGTCGACGCGTTCGGACGGGATGGCGCTGGAGGGGATCAGTCCGATCGTCGAGAAGGTGGAATAGATTTCTGTCCTGATCGGATAACTGGCTCCCCCCACGTAGTGCACGGCGGCATCCGCGTTCAACCCATTGTCCCAGTTGGCGCGCAACCCTCCGTTGACGGTGGAGCGCGGGCCTCCGCGTCGGGCCGCGCCGGTGACGGATTGGCTGATCGACTGATAGGAATAGTTGACGTAACCCTTCAGCCATGAAGCGGGCAGAAACTCAAGCCCGGCCTCGGCCCCGTGAATGTCGGCGACACCGGGCACGTTCATCCAGGTGCCGAACGTGGGCGACAGGCCGACGGCTTCGATGATGTCGGCAATGTGATTGTCAAATACCGTGAGGCGCACTCGCGCACGGTGGTCCAAGAACCATCCCTGGTATTCGGCTTCGTAGGAGGTGATCCGTTCCGGCTTCAAGGTGTGCGATCCCTGCCCCACATTCGTGGTGGAAAATCCGAAGATCGTCGTGGTGGTCCGAAGATCTGCGTTGGTTTCGACCAGCGTCGGAGGCTTGTAGGCAACCGACCCGGATAGCCTGAAGGTGTGGTTGGGATGCGGCGCATAGATCAAGGCCACACGTGGACTATACGTTGGATCAATCTCCGAGTGGGTATCCATCCGGATGCCGGCTGTCAGAGTCAAGGTCTGGAGCAGACGCCATTCATCCTGAAGATACACCCCGAACCGGTTTTCCTGACTGAGGCCGGAGACCGCCGTCCCTGACAAGGTGTTGTGGCGATAATTCGCGCCCAGGGTGACTCGATGTGTGCTGCCGATGGCATGGCTGTATTGGGAAACCAGATCGTAGCTGTTGGTCAAGAACGGAATGTTGAAGGGGTTCCCGTTTTTATCGCCGCTAACTACAAAAGGCGCCAGCGCAGGAACAGTCTCGTTGCTGTTGCTGACATTATTTTGGCTCCAGGATGCGCGCACGAAGAAGTCGTCACGTTCGTAGGCGACTCTTGTATAGCTGAGCGTATAGGGAGAGTTGAGCCGCAGGAAATCACCGGAAGAAAAGTCGGCTCGATTGGCATCAATGACCCCGCCCTCAACTCGGACCATCCCGCCGCTGTTGAACAGGTAATTCATCTGTCCATTGAAGCGGTCGGCACGAAACGCGAGGGCGTTCCGATCGCGCCACTGTTGTTGTTGATCATGGCCGATCGACAGGCGATAGCCGACATCGCCGGCCTTTCCTCCATGAATCGCGGCTGTCCGCACCGTGCCATACTCGCCGGCTCCCGCCTGGAGGGTCGTGCCCTTCATGTCTCGCGGATCCTTCGTGATAATGTTGATCACGCCGTCGAATGCATTGAATCCATAAATGACGGAGGCCGGCCCCTTCAGTACTTCAATCTGCTTAATCTCCAAGAACGACACCGGTAGAGTTTTCCACGGCACCAGCCCCTGCGTATCCATACGAAGAACGACCGTCGATCAAGAGCAGGATGCGATTAGCCCGTTGCTGGTTATCCCCGCGCATACTCACGTTGAAGTCGCCGCCGGACATTTCGATGACCGACAACCCGGGGACGCGGCGAAGCAGGGTAGGGAGGTCAGTCGCACCTGACTGCCTGATGTCTTCCGCCGAGATCACGTAGATGTTCGAAGGCGCCTCCGAGATCGGTTGCTCCCGCCAGTTCGCGGTGACGACGGTTTCTTCACGCAGGAACACGAGTTCTTCCTGTAGCTGCTGCTCGGTCTGCAAGGACACACGAGGCGGTGATGGTGCTGCGTCTTGTGCAGCGCAAGTAATGGGCCAGAGTGCGACCAGGATGATGGCGATGAATCCACATCGGAAGGCGAGGGGGCTATTCGAGCTGTTCGCAACCGGAAGTGGCCCATGGCAACGGGGCACGCAAGGAGACCGAGTGGATGCGACCCGTCGGAAGAAAATACGCATCGATTCAGTAGGATGCCGGAAAATTATAATCGTCAGGCCTACGACGCGATGAAACGCGCCCGCTCAGCGAATGAATGGGCCGAATATACTGCTAATAGCCTGTGAAAGGCATAGGGCCATTCAGCCTTGGTACTTCTTAGAATGAATCAGAAGTATGACAGCCCGTATCACTTCTGATTCACCAGTTTTGATCCACTTGAGACCGTCTGTCAGGCACGACGATGGCCTCTTGGTGCAAGTCAGCCATCTGCCCGACACGGAATCCTTTCTCATGCAGCGGCAGTTCGTGGATTAGAAATACGAACTATTGTAGTGGCCTTGTGTGGCGTGGCTGGCAGGTATGGGAGTTGCGATGGCTCTAGCAAGCGTGCCGTATTTATTTAAGGGCGGTGAGGAGTGCATTGGGAGTTCCAATATCGACATGCCGCAGAAAGATGCCTCCATCAGCCAGCTCCAGTCCAACGGAACACACCATCCGGTGATGTCGTCAAGTCTCTCACCGAAACAGAAAGTGACGCTCTCTCTGCCGACAGCACTGATCGAGCGCCTCCGGAACGCTGTGTATTGGACCGGGAATCGTCCCCTCGCCAGCTTGGTCGAAGAGGCAATTGAAGCGCTGGTGACGGAGATGGAGGAAGTCAATCGAGAGGCCTTCCCTCAGCGGCTCTCCCCTCTGAAGGCAGGACGGCGACAAGGGAAGCGGGCTTCTACCCCCTCCCTTAGCAAGTCCGTTTCCCTGCAAGAGCAGTATCTTCTCGGCGCTGCTGTGGAGGAACGTGAACGGAACTGAAAGGCGTACCGAAAGTTGCTGCTCCGGCAGATCACGAAAAGGGATGACGGTAGTCACTGAGGCTGCCAAGCCCCAGGCTGACGCGAGTCAACCCAGGACGCAATCGCAGGTGGGCTGAGCGAGCGGGGGCCTTGTTTCTAGAAAAATGTACGACGAAGTAATTGGTACGTATTGAAGCAGCGGCCGACTGTAACAGCGAACAAGATTGAGTAAGACACCAGGAGACTATCGATCATGAAGCACTCATTTTGGACTGAGTTACGTGTATTTTTGTTCGGCTGGCGACGGCGATGGGTGAGACCAAGGGTTTGGCAGCGGCGAGTGAGGCGGCGGTTAGCTCGGCAGCGCTCTTCTCGATCAGCAGCTGGCGCTGTTGGCTCGCCCTTCACGCTGGAACCTCTTGAGTCCCGACTGTTGCTTGCGGCGGATCTGACCGGCGTGGTGCAGTCGGCCGCGCTGATTGATCCGGCGGTCCCGACGAATCCCGCCAGCGCTGTCGTCCAGGTCCAGAACGTCGGCAATCAGCTCGTCACTCAATCACAAGTGGGCGTGTATGCTTCGCTCGATACTGTGCTGGATAGCTCGGACGTACTCCTTGGCACCGCCAATACCGGCCAAGTCAATGCCGGCGCCTCGAAGAATGTCACGGTGAATCTGACCATTCCGAACACGCTCGATCCTACCACCTATCGGCTTCTGGCGAAAATGGATAATGCCAACGCGATTGCCGAGAACAGCGAAACCAACAACGTAGCCGTGGGGGGGACGCTCAATGTGGTCTGGCAATTTGGGGCAGTGCCGGGCCTTGCCGGGAGCACGACCCTGCAGCTCACTGATGGTGATGGCACGGTAGTCACCTTTAAAATCAACGGACCGGGAACCGGGATGGTGATTCAGGACGGAACTAAATGGGATGTTCGTGTCACGGGAACAGACGGTACATCCATTCTTACGATTAGTACCAATGCCGCTGGTAATGGCCGTGCCACGATCGACGACCTATTCGTCGGCGGACCGCTGAAAGTCGTAAATGCCGATAAGGTGGATCTTACCGGCACATGTGCGGTTCTGGGTCCGCTGGGCGCCGCCACGTTCGGGAGTGTGAACGGCGGCACGATCGCCGCGACGACGATGTCCGGCACACTGCATATCAAAGGAGATATGCAGAATGCCTCGATCCTGATCGGCGCCAATCTCGGACAAGATGGCAAGCTCGGTGGAACCGGCACGGATTCTGATTCGTTCGGGGCCGGCTCCCTGCCGAAGCTCGTCATCAACGGCAACATGACGAGCTCAACGGTACGAATCGGGGTGGATCCGGTGGACGGCCTCTTCGGTAACGGCAACGATGTGATCGTCGGCGGGACGAGCAGCAGCCTCGGCGCCCTAACGATCGGCGGGACGATGACAGACAGTCATTTCTTCGCCGGTGCCTTGCCCGCGACGGCCTCCATCGGAGGTTCGACGATCAGTCTGGCCGGCAATCCCAGTTTCGGCACGGACGTGCAAGGGCCGGCGCTCGTGGCAGCATTGACACAAGACACCGGAAGTTCCGCCACTGACCGCTTGACCTTCAATCCGAGTATCAGCGGCACACTGAGCGATCCGGGCGGCATCGCCTCCTTCGTGGCCGGATTCGGCTCAACGCCCTCCTTCAACATTCTCGGTGACCTTGTCAGCGGCAACTTCACTCTCAGCCAGACTCGACTCGCCCAGATCAACGGCGGCACACTCACGGACGGCAATTACACCTTGACGCTCAAGGCCATCGATATCTACGGCAACAGCAGCCAGATTGCCGTGCTCTTCACATTAGATACCGCCGTGGCGCAGCCCGTGTTCGACCTGACACCGGTCTTCGACACCCAAATTGTGGGCGATCAGCAGACCACGGCCAGCTCGGTGAGTTTGGCAGGACAGACGGAAGCCAATGCGCTTGTGGAACTGCTGGGCTTGGGTCTGACCACCACAGCCGATGCGACGGGCCTGTTCACGTTCACGAATGTTTCGCTGGCGCTGGGCGCGAATAGTCTGACCGCCCGGGCCACCGATACGGCTGGCAATCAATGGATCTATAGCCGCACCATCACCCGTGTGGCCGCGCCCGTGATCGATCCCATCACTGCGCAGGCCGTGGATGAAGGACAGTTGTTGACGTTCACGGCGACAGTGAACGATGCGGACACGCCGGCGAGCGGACTGACGTTCAGTTTGAATGGCACGGTGCCGGCCGGCGCTAGTATCGATTCTCAGACCGGGGTGTTTACTTGGACACCGACCGAGACGCAAGGCCCGGAAACGTACGTCTTCAATGTCCTGGTCACTGACAACAGCACGCCAGCGCTCAGTGACAGTAGGCCAGTCCAGGTAACCGTTAACGAAATCAATCAAGCGCCGGTGCTGACTGCCATTGGCAATCACACGGTGAACGAAGGCCAACTGCTGACCTTTACCGCCACGGCCAGTGACATCGATCTGCCGGCGCAAGCGCGCACGTTCAGCCTGGCGGGGACGATCCCGGCGGGCGCAGCGATCGACCCCACCAGCGGCGTGTTTACGTGGACGCCCACCGAAGCCCAAGGCCCCGGCACATTCAGCTTCGATGTCGTCGTGAGCGACGGCGTGGTCACGGCCAGCGAGACGATTCAAGTGACAGTGGGCGAAGCGAACGCCGCACCGGTCCTCACAGCCATTGGCAATCAGAGCATCGACGAAGGGCAGCTCCTCACCTTTACTGCCCCGGCAACGGATACGGATCTGCCAGCCAACAGTCTCACGTTCAGCTTGGCGAATGGGGCGAGCGGCCTGGTGCCGGCGGGAGCGACGATCAACGGCAGCACCGGGGTGTTCAGCTGGATACCCACCGAGGCTCAAGGGCCGAACAGTTACACGTTCGATGTCGTGGTCAGCGACGGCACCGCCACGGATGTCGAAACCATTCAAGTGACGGTGGGCGAAGTGAACGCGGCGCCGGTGTTGAATGCCATTGGCAATCACACGGTGAACGAAGGCCAACTGCTGACCTTTACCGCCACGGCCAGTGACAGCGATCTCCCGGCGCAAGCGCTGACGTTCAGCCTGGCGGGGACGGTGCCCGCGGGGGCAGCGATCGATGCGACGACCGGCGTGTTTACGTGGACGCCCACCGAAGCCCAAGGCCCCGGCACATTCAGCTTCGATGTCGTCGTGAGCGACGGCGTGGTCACGGCCAGCGAGACGATTCAAGTGACAGTGGGCGAAGCGAACGCCGCACCGGTCCTCACAGCCATTGGCAATCAGAGCATCGACGAAGGGCAGCTCCTCACCTTTACTGCCCCGGCAACGGATACGGATCTGCCAGCCAACAGTCTCACGTTCAGCTTGGCGAATGGGGCGAGCGGCCTGGTGCCGGCGGGAGCGACGATCAACGGCAGCACCGGGGTGTTCAGCTGGATACCCACCGAGGCTCAAGGGCCGAACAGTTACACGTTCGATGTCGTGGTCAGCGACGGCACCGCCACGGATGTCGAAACCATTCAAGTGACGGTGGGCGAAGTGAACGCGGCGCCGGTGTTGAATGCCATTGGCAATCACACGGTGAACGAAGGCCAACTGCTGACCTTTACCGCCACG
>NEWQ02000031.1 GCA_002869855.2 Nitrospira sp. CG24D | reverse complement strand
GCAGATGGTGCGCCGCGCGCCGCAAGTGATGGTGAAGATCGCGAAGGCCCCGAAGGGCATGCGCGGCATCTCGAACAATCTGAGCTACATTTCACGGGATGGGCAGCTCGATCTTGAGGATCAAGACGGGCAGGTGATTCAGGGGAAAGAGGCGGTGGCGGATCTGAAAGCCGAATGGCAGAATGGCGGCGTGCCGATTCCGCAGCAGTCCACCAAGCGCGATGCCTTTCATCTCATCCTCTCGATGCCGGCACGGACCGATCCGCTGGCGGTGCAACGCGCCGCGCGCGTCTTAGCGGCCCGTGAGTTTTCTTCGTATCAGTACGCCATGGTCTTGCATACCTTTGAGACCGACCCGGACCCCAACCCGTCGCGGCATCCGCATGTGCATCTCACCGTCAAAACCGCCGGGCTGGATGGGATCAGACTGAACCCCAGAAAACACGACATCCAACGCTGGCGAGAAGGCTTTGCCGAAGCGCTGCGGGACCAAGGGATTGACGCGACCACCAGCAGCCGCCTCCATCGCACGACGCATGAACGCTGGACGATTCGGCGTGCGGTGGATCCGATCACCAAGGCCAAGCAGATCGACCGCCGCCTGCGCGCGACGCCGGTGCCGTCGGTGCAGCGTGAGGTGATGCAGAACTATGAACGGGTGATGAAGGCCTTAGCGGGTTCTGCTCAGGGTGAGGATCGACAGCTGGCGGCAGACTTGGTGCGCCATTTCACTGGACGGAGCCGGGTGGGGGAGAAAGACAAGGGGCGATCCCAAGAACGGGAATGATCCCGCGTTCGGCAGCATCCGCAAGAGCAGTGGTTTCCTAACCTCTTAGAAACTTCCACACAAATCCTTATCAGTACAGCGAAACCCCTCTCCATGAGCGGCGTGTGGCTGTTTTTCTGGCTCAGCTTGGCTCAGTCCAATTCAGGCGAATTGGGGCCAATTTTGCTCTCACGAGAACACGCCGGGAACACGTAGTGTTAGTACCTATATACTGCGCATTCTCACCTCAATGCCATTGTGCTTTGAGGGGAAGCCCCCGATGGCCGGAGGCCTCCCCATGAAGCGGCTCAGCGCTTCAGTGTATGAGCGGTTATCCACTCCTTTGCCTCAAAACGACATTCATGAGCGCCTCCAGGTCATTGAGACCGAACGAGATGCCGTAGTGCCAGGCACCGGACTGATCCTTGAACGGGCGGGAAAAGGTCGTCCCGAAGAACGGGCGGGTCGAACGCTTCATTGGCACGGTCAAACGGGCGCTGGCCGCTGAATCCATTACAGATGAGCGAGAGGTGACCAGAACGTTGCGGG
This sequence comes from Nitrospira sp. CG24D, assembly GCA_002869855.2. Lineage (GTDB taxonomy): Bacteria > Nitrospirota > Nitrospiria > Nitrospirales > Nitrospiraceae > Nitrospira_D. Next base: position 9,252 of record NEWQ02000031.1, on the reverse strand, counting down.
AGATTCGGACGTGGTACAACCACGAGCGGCCGCACGATCACTTACAGGGGCGGACGCCGGCGGAGGTGTGGGCCGGGATCGATGTGTTTGCGGCGAAGCCAGGCTAGGAACAGCGGGATAAGAGGTAGCTGGGTAACAAGTGACGCGACTCGCGGTTGTCCGGTGAGGTCTGTGTGCGGACAGATGACTCGGAGAGTTGAACCGACAAAACGGACGGACGAAGAAGGAAATCGTGCGTTGACGAGGAAATAGTCGGGGCCAACACAATGAAATCGGTTTGGTTGGGGGAAAAACGACTAGCGAGTCGGGCCCGAATTCCCTACCGGACGCGCGGACGGGACAATGGTTCTGTAACAGGTAGTGAGATTTTTATGCGGTTTGGGTACAATAGGAGCCATCGAGCCCCGAATCAAGGGGAATGAGTGGAACGCTGAGGAGGTTCCCACAATGCGACAGACCATCAAAGCCCGCTACCATGACGGAATCTTACAGCCGTTGGAGCCCTTAGCGCTCGCGGACGAGGTGGAAGTGCAGGTCACGGTAGATACCGAGATGGCGGTCAGTGCCGAGGAGATTTTGCGGCGTGCCGCACGGGTCTACCACGGACTCACCGCCGAAGACATCGCGCAGGTGGAGACCATCGTCTTGGACCGGCAACACTTCCTTCGTGAACCGGCCGCCTAATGCCGCAGCCTGCCGTGCTCCTCGACACCGATATTCTTTCTGAACTCCTCAAACAGCATCCGCTCGTCCTCAAACGGGTACGAGCCTACCTCGCCGAGCACGAGCGGCTCGCGTTTTCCATCATCACCCGGTATGAACTGTTACGCGGACTCAAGGCCAAACAGGCACGGGCCCAAGAGGCGGCGTTTGCGCTCCTGTGTCAGGCCAGCCTCATCTTCCCGCTCACCGATCAGGTGGTGGACCGCGCCGCCACGTTGTATGGCGACCTTCACCGGCAGGGTGCCCTGCTCCCCGATGCGGATCTGCTCATTGCCGCGACAGCACTAGATGCCCAGCGCACATTGGTTACGAACAACCTCGCTCACTTTCAGCGCGTGCCCAACTTAGTCATCGAGACCTGGAAGCGGTAACGCTAGCCACACCCGCCTGACCGACGGTTTCTCTCTACACCTTAATAGAGACATAGAGGAGGCCTGCCCGATGCGAGCCTGGCTGGTCCGGATACTGACGCGGTGTCTTCTGGTGCTCCGACAGCTCCTGTCATGGCTGCATCAGCATGGACGACGGCGGGGCTCACGCATCGGTGGGCCAACCTCACCACCCCATCGAATCTTTGCCCAGCCCAAACCACAGTGGGTCTGCACCGAAGTCATTCGACTCAAAGCGCTCATGCCGCGGGCGGGGTGCCGGATGATTGCGCATCACTTCAATCGGCGCTGGAAACTCAAGAAGCAGATGACCGTGAGTAAGACCTATGTCGCGGACACGTGCCGCAAGTATCAGTATGCCATCCTGCATGCGCGAAGGAAATTGAAGCATCGCGTGCCACGCCCGATGCCCAGAAATCGGGTGTGGGGCTGCGATTTGCTCGTGAAGACGGACACCGATGGCCGCGCACATCTCGCGCTGGCCATTCTCGATCACGCGAGCCGCGCTTGCCTTCGGTTGCAACGGCTGTCGGACAAGTCGTCGCTCACACTGATCCGGGAAGTGATTGCGGCGGTGAAGCGATACGGCCGGCCACAATTCGTGCGTACAGATAACGAGGCGGTGTTGGTCTCGCGGGTGTTTAGATTCGGCCTCTGGCTGTTAGGCATCCGCCAGCAACGCATTGAGCCCGGCTGTCCATGGCAGAATGGGCGGGTCGAGCGGTTCATCGGAACCGTCAAACGAGAGTTGAAGCAGCAGCCGCTGACAAGCGACAAGGACTTCGACCGCAAGCTGACCAGCATTCGGCAGTGGTACAACCACGAGCGCCCACATGACCATTTGCAAGGCCGGACACCGGCGGAAGTCTGGGCGGGCATCAATGTATTTGCGGCGAAGCCGGGCTAGGCGGATGGGTAAGGGGTGAGGGATAAGAGCAGGCCGGGGAATGATTGTCCGGCGAGGTGTGCCAGAAATCGGCTAAGAGAGACGGTTGCGAACCGAAAAGCGGTTGGACGGCAGAAGAAATCGTGAACTGATGATGAAACAGTAGCCGTTGGCGAAGACAAACCGGCTCTTGGGAGGGAGAAATAGGTGACGAGTCGGACCCAACTCCCCTATCGGACAGGCGGACGGGACAGCTCGACCACTCGGGCCATAGAAATTTTGGAGGTATAAGATATTACGCGCATCGGTAATCCGCGTCATCCGATTGAGATTGTCGTACTCATATCTCGTAGTTCCACCTTCCGGATCAGTCACCGTCGCGAGATTCCCTTGTCCATCGTAGGCATAGAGAACCGTGCGACCAATCGGATCAGTCACCCGGGTGATGCGTCCGGCCCCATCATAATCGAGAAGCAGCTGTCTTCCATCGGGCCCCGTAATCGCTGTAATGTTCGCGCCGCTCCAGGTATTGGTGATGGTGTTGCCGGTGCGATCGATCTGTTGGGTCAAGCCCAGGGTGCTGACCCCGAAGGCCGAATTGAGGGTGACGCCGAAGACCCAGCGCGTCCCGTCTTTCCACCGGAGCGTCGGCACCCCGCTGGGCGAGGTGAGCACGGTGCCCTGCAGCGCCGCATCGGTGAGATTGCGATAGGCGCCATCCGGCTGGAGGGTCAGCGTGAACCGCCGCCCATCGCCCATGCGGATGACCCGTTGATTGCCATCCACCAGCATCACGATCTGGGTTGCATGGGTGGTGCCGCGCCCGAAGGGGCCGGTCGTGGTGCCGTTCGTCTGATAGGTGCGGGTCAGGGTGACCGGTATGCGGCCGGGCAGGACGAGATCCGTCTTCGTCACCACGAGGAGACCGGTCGCCGCATCCACCGGATCGCCGAACAGGAGGTCCACCGCATTCCGCCAGCCCCCCTCAAAATAAAAGGTGCGCAGAGCAGCCTGAATCGCCGCGACATTGATGCCGCAGCAGAAGCGGGGTTGACCAAACTGTTTGCCGGTGGCCGGATCAATGTCCGGGACAATCTGACTGCCGTCTTGCGACACGGTGCCGGTCCCATATTTCGCCCATTGATTGGGGCGCGAGCCATCCGGCGCTTCATCGAAATACCAGAGTTCCGCTGGCGCGCCTGGCGGCAGATCCAGATCGTTGGGCAGGGTCACAGGAATCGGTTCACTGGGCGTCCCGCCGCCCGGTTTACCGAAATAATCCATATAGGCCGCGGTGGCAAAGAGCCCGGCGGGAATCGGGGGCACCGGGATCCGATCGATCGGCACCCGGCGCACAGACATCTGCGTATTCGGCTGCCCATCCCAGCCGATGATCTGGGCCCCGGCAGGGATGCGCATCTGGAAGCCAGGTAACTCAGGATCGGTCACGATCCGCTCGACGCCGGTATTGGAGATATCCACCATCCCCGTGGTCTTTTGGAAATGGAGATGGGGGATGAAGCTCATCGCATTCGCCTGACCCGCCACAATGGTCACTTTGTAGGGAATGATGGGAAGGTTGTGCGTGGGAGTCGAGGCCGGGCCGCCGTCGATGAAGAGCACTTGATTGGCTCCGACGGGGGCATTGGTCATCAGGAAATTTCCGCCGTCATCGGTCACGACTTGCACGACGCCAATCTTGACCAACGCGCCTTTGACCGGCTTGTCGTCTTCATCTAAGACCAATCCTGAAAAGGTGGTCTCGCCGGTCGCGAGCACTTGCACCATGGTCGTCACCGTGCGTGGCGTGGTCACGCCATTGAGCGCACCGGTGGCGGTCACGACCAGCGGATAGGTGCCAGTGGGCGTGGTACCGGCTGTCGTGAGTGTTAACAGAGCCGTTTGGCCGGAGCCAATAGCCCCTATGGAGAAGAGCCCGGTCATGCCGGTGGGCAGACCCGTCACCGCCAGCGTGGCGAGATTCGTAAAGCCTCCGGTGCCCGTCAGGCCAACCGCGAATGAACCCTGACCCAACGCCGGCATCGTGAGCGGCGTCGGCAGGGCGGCCACCGTGAAGTTCGGCGCGGCCACCGTGAAGATGGGCCCGGCGGCGGGCGGAGCGACGAGGGTCGTGACGGTCACGGCACCAGTTGTCGCGCCTTGTGGCACGGTCGTCGTGAGCGTGGTGCCGCTGGCATTCACGGTTCCGACAATCGCCGAGAGACCATTGAACTTGATCTGATTGCTGGCGGCGGTCGGATTGAAGCTCGTACCCGTGATAGTCACCACAGTGCCCGCTGGACCCGTAAGCGGCGTGATGTTCGTGATGCTGGGCGCACCGGGATTGATCGTCAGCGCCGCCGTAGCCGATGTGCGAATAGGGGCCGTGGCGGTCAGGATGGCGCTCCCCGCGCCGGTGGCCGTCACCGTGACGGGTGTGCCGGCTGTGAGCTGGCCTTCCAGAATCGTGACGGAAGTCGGCATGACCGTGGCCGTCCCCGTGCCTGACACCACGAGCGTCACGAGGAGGCCTCCCGGACCCGGCGCATGGGCGGTGCCAACCGTGAAATTCTGACTCTGGCCCACCGTGAGCGTCGCCGTCGTGGGCGTGAGCGTCAAGGCTGGTGGCGTCAGCACCGTGAGCGTGACCTCGGTGATCGTGGGCGTGCCAACCGTGGGGGTGAACGTCGCCCGGATCGTACTCGTGCCGATGGCGAGGGCGTTCACTAGCCCGCTGCTGCTGATCGTGGCGACCGTCTGATTCGTGGAGGTCCAGACGAGGTGGCTATCGGTCGTGAGGTTCTGGGTCGTGCCATCGGTCAAGGTCCCGGTCGCGGTCATGGCTTGCGACTCGCCGAGAAAGAGCGTGAGATTCTGCGGCGAGAGGGTGAGTAGGACGAGTTCAGCTGGGGTCACGGTGACCGTGGCCGTGGCGCTGCCGCCGTTGAGACTGGCCGTGATCGTGGCGGTACCCTCCCCGACCGTGTTCACGGGAAAATCCGCCGTCAGGGCTCCAGCGGGAACGGTCACCGAGGCCGGCACCTGCGCCGCGGTGGTCGCACTGCTGGTGAGCGTCACCAGCGTCGTGTCGGTGGGTACGCGATTGAGGGTGACACGTAAGACGCCGGGTTTGCCTTTCGGTCTCGTGAGCACTGTGCCGGGGGGATCGGGCGGAATCGTCGTGAGGCTCGCCACAATCGGTGGCGGTGGCGTGACTTGGACCAGACTGCTCACTGTGGAGCTATTGATGGTAGCGGTGATCGTCGCGTTGCCCGCGAGCAGGGCGGTCACAGATATGGTGGCACTCAATTGATTGGCCGGGACGGTGATGGAGGCCGGAATCTGGACGAGCGTCGGCGCGGTATTGGTCAGTGTCACGACCGTGTCACTGAGCTGCGCCGCATTGATCGTGAGGACCAGGCTCCCTGTCGCCCCTTGCTGCAGGGGCAAGGGATTCGGGAGTAAGGAGATCACTTGCGGCGGCGGCGGTTGGACCTGGACGAGCGCCTGCTTGGTTGTGCCATTGAGACTCACGGTCACGGTGGCGGAGCCCACCACGAGCCCGGTGACGGTAAACGTCGCGTGGGTCTGCCCCGCCGGGACGGTGACGATGGCTGGGACTTGCACGGTCCCCGAGGGCGTGGCACTGATGGCGACTTCGGTATTGGCCAATTGCCCGGCACTGAGGGTCACCGTCAATGTGCCGCTGGCCCCCACGACCAAGGGTAACGGAGACGGAAGCAGCGAGACGATTGCGGGCGGGGGCGGCGTCACCTGCACGGCAGACTCGGCCATGGAACTGTTCAGGCTCACATGCACCATCGCAGTCCCAAGGGCAGTAGCCGTCACAGGCACCGTGGTGGTGAGTTGGCCGGCGGGCACGATAACGGTGGCCGGCACGGTGACAAGCCCTGAGGGGAAAGCGGTCACTTGGATAGGGGTCGCACTGGATTGCACCGCACTGATCGTCACGGTGAGGGTGCCGGTCGCACCGAGATTGATACTGGTCGTGGGCGGCAGCAGCGAGACGATGGTCGGCAGATTCGGCGTGACGGTGATGGTGCTACTGGCACTGGTGCCGTTGAGACTCGCGGTGATGACGGCGGTGCCGGGGGTATTCGCGGAGACGGCAATGGGGGCACTGGTCTGGCCCGCTGGGACCGTGATGGAGGCGGGGACGGACGCGATGCCGGCTACACTGCTCGTGAGCGCGACGGTGGTGTTCGTACTCCGGGCGGCGCTGATGGTCACCGTGAGGGTGCCGGTCGCACCTTGGGTAATGGTCTCCGTGCCCGGCTGGAGACTCGCAATGGTCGGTGGCGCGGCACTGACATCCACGGTGGCACTCACGTCGCCGCCGTTGAGCGAGGCGGTGATCGAGGCATTGCCCACGGCGACGGCTGTGACAGGAATGGAGATCGTCGTTTGATTGATGGCAAACGGCACGCTGCTCGGCACGGTGGCGATAGCGCTATTACTGCTGGTGAGGGCCAGGGTCCCGGCCGTCGTCGGGGCCGGCGCAATCGTGGCTGTGAGGGTGCCGGAGGAACCGACCGTTAGATTCAAGGGATTCGGCGTCAGGGTCGTGGGAGTCGGGAGAATTTTTGTCCCGTAGACTCTGACAGTCAGGTAGCCGCCCGGAGTGCTCGCCACTTTGACTTTCAACTGATTGGTGCCGGGATTGAGCGTGATGGTCTGATCGATGACGGCCACGTTTTGGCCGAAGTCGGCCGGGCCGGCGACTTGCACGTTGTTGACGTCGATCCAGGCGGAGGAGAGGCGATTCTGTCCGTTGCTCTGGCCGTTGACGATATGGAGCAGGAACGGCGCGCCGACACTCGTCGGGACCGTGATTGTGCCGGTATATTGGTTGGGCGCGCCGGTGGTGCGCAGATATTGTTGCGGCCCAAAGATGAGCTGATCCGGCGTGCTTTGCGCGGTGGCGATGGAGGGGCTACCGAGCCACGCCAGGAGTACCATTACCGTCAACCATCCCTGCATCACACGCCAGACGTTCATAGGCATATCCATTTCATCACGACACACTGCGTCAATCTCATGTGGCGTTAGCGGGTCTCATTCCGCATCGCGTCGAACGCCATGACTACTTTGAGCTGGTCTTCTTGTGAAAGCTGTGACACCGGCAGTTCTTTCCCCGACTTCGTCACGAGTGTGAGTGTCGACCGGCCGCCCATCGTAGCGGCCATCAACACATGATCGGTCTCTTCGCCATCGATGAATGGAAACAGTCCGGCCGTGATCGTCAACGAGGCAAACACGTTCAGGACACTGACTTGACCGCTGGGGAAGGTGACATCAGACGATGTCGTCGAAAGACTGGGGGTGCCGGAGAGAACGCTCACTGGAAACAGCGATGGATTGCCGGCAATGGGAACCAGCTTCATCGTGAGGTTTGTGTTGAGCGGTATGTTTGTGGCCGTCACAATAACTGAGACAGGATTCGTTGTCCCAGCCGGCAGCGAGAGATCGGCTGTTGCATAGGAGCCTGCCGGAATGGCCGGAACAGCCACTCCTCCGATCGACGTAATCGTCAACGAGGGCACATTGATTAATGCGGGATTGCTCGTCGCTGTCACGGGACCGGGCGAAGCTACCAAGGACGGTGCTGGATTGATGGTGCCAGAAAGAGTATTGGTGAACGCCTCCATCCTGATTCGACCAGTCGCTTGAGCAATAATGCAGGCTGTTGCTGGGGTGAGGGCCGCAATTGATCCATTTCCTAAAATCTGAGGCGCCACTAACCGTATGGCACCGCCACTCCCAGAGCCGCCTCTTCCTCCACAGCTCCCAAACAAATTCAATGCCCCTGCCCCACCATTAGCACTCATCACTCCGGTACTGGCAAAAGTAATCTTGGTCGAAGAGGCGATCAGCAAGGCACCGCCTCCTCCACCTCCCCCTGGCCCACTGAAAGTGGGAATTCCACTTGACGTTCCGGTAAATGCCCCTCCTCCACCCGACCCACCAAACAATGGAATGAGGCTGATAAAATTTCCCGATGCGCCATAGGTTCCGTCGATGCCCGGAGTATTAAAAGCCAACGGTGCATTCGCTCCCCCGCCAGGGCCTTGACCAGCTGCAGCTGCTATGCTCCCATTGACCCCGGATCCATTGCCTCCTCTGAATCCCCCAGGTCCACCGACACCTCCTGCCGAAGTAGTCGGTTTGGGTGCTTCTCCATTTTGTCCATCGACGCTGATGGTCCCTGCGATGCTGACATCTCCTGTTGCTAACAGGGTGACCGGGGTATTGGCCACATTACTACTGAACTTGACGGTCACGCCCGCAGGAATCGTCACGGTCGTATAATTCAGCACACCGTCCGGCGGAAGCGTCACCGTCGTATTCGTCGCCGGGGCAAACGCGCCCAAGGCTCCCGTGCTGCCGCTGGTAAATGTCTGTGCGAAGGTCGGACTCGAGCACACCAGCATCAAGGCTATTCCACCGCTCAGGTTCCTACATACCTTCGTTTTCATACGTGACCTCTCAATCCCTCGTTGAATGCTTTCCTGATCCAGACATGTCTGACAGAGCTGCTCACGGCATGCCGACACTCACTGGTGGCGCTATGGTCATACTCGGACCAGGCGGAGGCGGCAACGCCGATGGAACCGGGAGATACACGCTCACGGGTGAGGCAATTTCAAAGCTCGGTACTGACGGTTTCACTTCGATTGTCACAGTCCCGCTTTGAGCGGTGCCACCAGGAGTCGTCACCGCAAATGTATACAATCCGACCGGAACCGTGGTGCCCACCGCAAGGTTCATGGGCAAGACCGTGTCTGTCGCTCCGCTCAAGATCGTTGCCGATAGCCCAGCGTGGGTAAACTGCACCGCCGTGGCTGTGCCGAGATTGAAACCTTGAATGAGCACGCGCGTCGAGAGACCTTGTGGCACCTTTAATGGCGTTACCCCGGTGATAATCGGCGGCACTAACACTTTGAAGGCCTGCGGGCTCGTTGCAGTGCCATTGGTGTTGGTCACGATAACGGGCCCAGTCGTGGCACCGGTCGGCACGGTGACCAAAAGGGATGAGGTCGTACCAGAGACCACCGTCGCATTGGTGCCGTTGAACGAGACGGTATTACTGGATGCCGGCGTGGTGTAGCCGAAGCCGCGAATCTCGACGAACTTCGGATTAGCCGGTTGACTGACGACGGAACTGCCGGGGGTGAAGAAAAAGATGCCGACGTTCCCGCCGGTCGTATTGAAGCGATCGATCTTGAGCAGATT
>NEWQ02000030.1 GCA_002869855.2 Nitrospira sp. CG24D | reverse complement strand
ACTCGCCATACCGACCGACTCGCCGTTGTGAGGCCGTCAACCACGTGGTAGCATGATGCCTATACGTATGGATTCTTTGAATCTTTCTCACCTGCCCACCGTAGAGGAGGCGTTATGTCTGTCCGTCACTCCACGACCGGTGTTCTGCTTCTCTCCGCACTGATCGGCATTCCCCTTCCTTCGCACGCGGCGGAGGCCATGAACGGCCGGATTGAAATCATCGGCGAGTATCGATATGCCGCCCGCGAATCAGAGTCTGTCGCCGATGCCAAAGCACTCGCCTGCCGGGAAGCCTGGCGCCAGGCCATCACCACATCACCCTTGTACCGGGAGCAAACCGCGGCGGTCGTCGATTCGGAATTGCTGCGCCAGTTGGCCGACAGCCTCGCCGCGCGCTATGCCGCACAGGTCGTCGAAGAGACCGAACGGCGACAGACTGTCTTCTGTAAGGTTCGCGGGACCGTCCCAAAAGATGACATGGCCTTCGCGATCAGGACCCAGTTGGCCGGCGGGGTCCCTGTCGCGCATGGGGTCGAACAGAACCGGGCACTCCGCATCCTGAGCGTTCGGGAAGAGAACGGCGTGATGTTGATCCAATACCAGGCCCTCAAGCGGTTAGACTGGCTCGGCACCCACTATCAGGGCGGGTTACGGGAGTCTGCGGACATCATGGTGGATTTCTATGATGAGCAAGGCTTGCTCATGAAGACCGAGCGCTACCCGGCCAGGCGCACGGCCACCGGCGATGATGTCATGAATCCCGGCGCCATCGCCGTCCTCAAAGTGACCAAACCGGCCGGCAGTAAAACATATCGTGCCTGGCTGGTGAAATAGCCCCGGTCACACACCGCTTCCCGCCTCGATCTGACCAGCCTTCGCAGATTTTTTCTGCCTCCCCCTTTAGTTCGACTGGGTCACAACCGATAGAGATAGCCGAGAGCCTCTTCGAACCGGTCGTGCGTTCATGACGTAGGGAGGGTGCACGGTGATGTCGTCAGCACAAGAACTAGTCCAATCCTGCTCCAACATCTTCACGCTCCCTGAAATCTACTTTCGCGTGCGGGACGTCGTCGACGACTCGACGTCAACCATGGATGACTTGGCTAACGCCCTCAAGCTCGACCCGGCGATTTCCGCCCGGCTGCTGCGCATCGTCAACAGCCCGCTCTACGGATTTCCCAAGCAGATTGATACGATTACCCGCGCGGTGAATCTTATCGGGATGCAAGCCGTCAGCGACCTGGTCGCGGCCACCACCATCGGCCGTACGTTCTCGGGCATGACCTCGGACTTGATGGATCTCCCGTCCTACTGGCGCAAAAGCGTGCTCTGCGCCTTGCTGGCCGGCAAAGTCGCCAAGGCCTGCGGGATTGAAGACAGCGAGCGGTTCTTTATCGAGGGCCTGCTGCGGGACATTGGCCACTTGGTGCTGTATCAGACGATTCCGGAACGGGCTCAGTCGGCCCTTGTCGAAGCGGGCAATTTCGGCACCGCGCTGGCGGAAGTGGAACAATCCAATATCGGCTTCGACTTCACTGAAGTCGGCGCGGAATTGATTCGCTTCTGGGGCATGCCGGGCCAGATCGAACAGGCCATTCGCCATCAACTAAGTCCGCATGGAGCCGGCGAATACAACCTCCATGCGTCGATCGTCCACCTCGCCGGGGCCGTCGCCGATCACGCCGAATTAGACCCGGTCCGTGCCAAACAGCCTCCCGTGTTTGATCCCTTCGCCCTCACCTGCACACGATTCAATCCTGACGAGCGTCCGGCTCTGCTGAAAGAAGCCCAAGGCCAACTCCACGATACCCTCTCATTCATCTATCCCCTGGCGATGGCGGCGTAGCGTCCGGAGCGACTGCCCAATTTTTCGCACTCCCCTAATCAACGCGCCATCGCATACGGCCCACCGGCGGCCTCATCCCTCGCACGCGATCTGCGGCAGAGGCACGGGATGCACATCCCCAAGGCCTCCAGACCGCAGATAGACCCGTCCACCCAAAGCCCATCCCTGCCAAAATCCCTTCGCGCGACGTCCACTCCCCTCTTTTGAGGAGTGGCCAGACGCAACCCCGACGCGGTAGGGTATCACCCCGACGGATATCGATGACTGGAATAGAAGGGATGATTACCGTATGAAGATGCACCGGTTCCGGCTGCTTTTGGCAATGGCTCTGTTCACCCTTGCCGTCCTATCATCCCGCCTGTTCGGAGGCCAACAAGACGACGCGCTGGAAACGGCACGGTTGCTGGCGATCCTACTGGATTCAGGACGGGTCACGGTTGCGAAACACCAGGACCTCATCAATACCCCGACTCAGACCGACAAGCAATTCACGCCGGAATTATTTGAGCAGGAAATGCTCGCTGAGTTCCAACGGCAGACCGGAATCGCACTGACGAACCTGGAAGACGCAACTGTCCCGGCAATGGCTAAGCCGCTTCTCGCCCAACTCCTCAGGGACAGCATTGGAATCATACAAAGCTACCAACCCGTGCTCAGCCTTCCAGGGATGCGATACAAAGGCCTCATCCCGGCGACCTTCGGCACCGAGACCGCCGCCCGGTTTCAAAAGTTTTCACCGATCTATATGAAGCAGACGGCGCCCGACCATTTGGTAAGAAATCCGAAAAACAAGCCCGACGCCTATGAGACGGCCGCCTTCGAACGGTTCGGCGGCTCCTCGTCCGCATCCGACAAGCGCCAAATCATCAGCGAGCTGGTGGACGAAGGGCGTAGCGCTCGCTTGATGCTCCCGCTCTATTATGAAAAATCCTGCCTGGCCTGCCACGGTGAACCAAAAGGCGAACGGGACATCTCCGGGTATGCCCGAGAAGGCGGCAAGGAAGGCGACCTCGCCGGCGCCATCAGCGTCATGATCCCCCTCAAGTAGCCTAGGCTTATCTAGCGAAAGCATGCGGCCCAAGCGCGATGCGCTGACAGTACTCCGCGCAGGAGATCACGGACAGCGCGGTCCATCGCAGCCCCTTACTTCAGCGTATTGAGCGAGCCGGTAGCGCGCGCGAGGTTGACACGGGCGGCGTTGAGTCGGAAGAGCGCGTTCACCAGATTCTCTCTCCCCCTGGCAGCGCTGGTGAGTCCGTTGGTCAGCTCAGAATAACTCGCCGCCGTGATGACAACATAGCGTTCGCGGGCCAGATCGAGTTCCCTCGTCGCCTGCAGCCCATCTGCTGGGAGGTCGTAGTACTGGGCGAGAATCAGCAGGCAGGTCAGGCCCGTGTCCGTCTCCCTCTGAGGAGGCTCTGAAAGCAGCATCATCTCCTCTCTCAACCTTGACACAAGAACACCATTCCGATAGGTTCCCTTCTAAAGTACATGAGTATCCGCATGAATCTTACGACCACGAAACTCACCTATCACGATTATCTGCTGCTTCCGGATGATGGGAAGCGGTACGAAATAATCGACGGAAACCTGTTCGTGACCCCTTCGCCTGTCACCCGACACCAGCTTATCGTCGGCCGGTTCCTTCATCACATGATGACCTATCTCGAAACCCACCCCGTCGGAACCGTGTTCACCGCACCGTATGATGTGGTACTCAGCGACACGGATATTGTCGAACCCGATCTCCTCCTTGTGCTGCATAACGGCCGTGCCAAGATCACGGAGAAGAACGTCCAGGGCCCACCGGACATGACCCTCGAAGTGTTGTCCCCCGGCACAGCCGCTCGCGATCGCGACTTGAAACGCAAGCGCTACGAGCACTTCGGGGTGCAGGAATATTGGCTCATCGATCCCAACCAAAACACACTTGAGATTCTCGCCTTGAAAAGCGGACGGTACGTTCAAGTGTGCTGTGCCTCACATCCTGCCGAATGCGCCTCGACTCTCTTGCCCGGATTGGTGCTTGACCTTGAATCCCTTCTGAAGTAACGGCCCCTTTCCTCTTCAGCCGTCCAATCGGCCGAAGGCGCGCATCAAGTGCCAAGAACGATGCGTTGTCAGCGCGATCCGTCGCAGCCCCTTACTGTAGCGTATTGAGCGAGCCGGTCGAGCGAGCGAGGTTGACGCGGGCGGCGTTGAGTTGGAAGAGCGCGTTCACCAGATTCTCTCTTGCTCGGGCCACGCTGGTAAGCACGATTAGCAAGGTTCTGCATTCTTGATATACAGTCAGACGCTATAGAGCCTGACACTCACATCTCCACGTGCCGACTGCCCCGATGAACGATCTCAAACCGTCAACAAGTTCACAGCCACCCCTCAAACTCATCCCCGCCTATCTCGGCACCTCATCGATCGCCGAGGCACTTCGGACTGAGAGGGGACAGCGGATTCTCTGGCTAGAGATTTTACTGAACGATCAGCTCGACCCTACGCCCTGGCTGTCCGACCAAGATTTCTGCAAGGCCTACCAAACGGCTTGCCGATGGTATACGCACTATCAACGCCTGATTACATACCTATTCGACCGAGCCCCGCTTCCTCACGATCCTGGCCCCATTGATTTCCGTGAATATCGGGCGTTCTCGGAAGCTGCATGCTTTGTTTATGAAGGCACTAGGCTAAGTTAGGGAAACCCACCGCTGAGCACATGAATCCCGACACCGTCGCGCGACATCTCCAAGCTATCTGACGCCAAGATCTATTGGGTGTGTCGGGTGAAGTAGGACAGCGAATGGTGCGGCTTTATGCCCGTAGCGAGTGGGTTAACGCGCCGTTGGATAGATGCTCGCCCCTCGGTCTCCGTAGGCCTCGTAGAAATGTTCGAATACCGCTGAACACTTCTCTTTATAAAGATCAGGGGTATAGCTGCGAGGCAATCCTTGATCCAATAACTCTTCGATGGCCAACTTGACCTGCGAGCGGGCCGTCGCCTTCTGCCGCCACTCCAGTACCAACAGCTGTTTCAGTTTCTCCAGCAATTCCTTGGCGACCTTCTTCACCTCGGCACGTTCCTCGGGAGCCAGGTCAGGCGCCGGACGGGTCAGAATGTCGAAGACCACGAGTTCTTCTTCAGAGAGGCGCTCTCTGACATGCCGCTCCTGTTCGTCGTTCAAACTACGACTGAGTGCCAGGAGTTCCTTAAAGAGTTCATCAATATTCCGGCTGCCGGCGTTGTAGGATTCAATCAGCTCTTCAAACTTGGTGAGATAGTCGGCTCTGGTTCGGTTCAGTCGAACGAGCTTATCCAGTTGAGCGCGGATTGCCGCTTTCAGTTGTTCCAGGTCGATGTTCTTGGTCCTGGACTTTCCAAAGCGTTTGGCTAAGGCCTCGAAGTCGATCTTCGTCAGATCAATGATCCCATGGCCAGACTTTCCCTGAGGGATGTGAAATCCATCCGCTGCCACGGACGCATCCAGAATCTTATTGAGATCGGCCATCACGGCTGAAATATCTGCCGACCCCTCGCCCGTTCGCTCACGAATGCTTTCGGCAATGGTGGTCAGACAGGCTACGCGGGACGTGAACTCCAGCACGGATGGATCGGGCTTCACCGCTTGAAAGAGCGTTCTGACCCAACCCTCTTGTCCAAGAAAGTCCTTGCGGAGAGGGTCGGGCGAAATCAGGCGTTCGACCGCTTCAGCAATCTTCGTCAGCCGGTCAAGGCTCCCTGCCGGAGTCTGCTCAATCTCTCCTAGATTGACGCCATGAGCCAGGCAGAACGCTTCCGTCTCCGTGATCGCCTGTCGCAGGCTCTCCACGAGTTTCTGCTTGTCCCGGATCGGCTGCTCCCCACCACGACCTTTAGCATAGATCGCCAGCGCCTTCTCCAATGAGGCAAAGACGTTCGCGTAATCCACAATGAGGCCGCTGTGCTTGCCGGGAAACACACGATTGGCTCGGGCAATCGTCTGCATGTCATGGTCGAGCTGTTGAACGACGCGGCCCGCTTAACCTATGGCTCGCTTTCCACGCCCAACTTTCAACGCGAAACTGCGCATCTCGAAGTCGCCTACCAGTTCACTGGCTATGAGCTCGTCTCCAACCGCCCCGAGCTCGTCTTCGGTGGCAAAATCTCGAATGCCGTCTTCCTCCAGAAAACCCGCGACGACGGAGAGAGCATCTCCGTCTCCGTCGGCGGCCGCGAGGTCGTCTTCCGCCTCAACGCCGCACACCTTGGCTCGGAAAACGTCACGTTAGCCGGTCGCATCACCACTTCAAGCGCCGCCCTCGCCCTCCCCACGAAGCTTCAATACGCTCAGCGCTCGACCATCCGCCAGCAGTCGCTCGAAGTCTTCTTCCCCTGCGCTGAATTGGGCGCTTTCTATCGTGAAAAGCAAGCTGCCGCCACGGTTGCCATCGGCTGCGCCGAAGCGTTTCGCCTTGGCCAAGCCTCTAGCCGCACCTACCAGGAAATCGTGGCGCTCAACCAGCCCTCCTACCGTGTCTTCCGGAACCTGCAACAACCCGGTCGTTTCCTGCTCCTCCCTCTTGCTTATGAGATTACGCGCTACTCGCCCGGCATCCCCGCACGCGAATATCACCCTGCACTTATCGTCTATGCAGCACTTGATGCTGAACATCCTGAAAAAAGCCGTATCCGCTTTGAAACCATGCTCGGCCCCGCCCTCTCGCCTTACGAGTATGAGAATCTCCGCCGCCGCCTGCTCACCGAAGCGCAGAGCCCGGTCCTCGAACTGCCCAACATGCTCGCTCAGCACACCGATTTTCGTTGGAACCTCACCTCCTCGCCGCCCGTCGAAGCCGTCACGTCCGCCACGCCCGAGTGCCTCCACACCGCCCTTGCCACTGACCTATCTAGTGCCCTGCTGCTCAAAACTATCATTCAGAACACCGGCCTCACTGGTGAAGCCCGCTTTACACTTGAAGACGGCACCGTGCTTACGTCTGCGCTGTCAATACACCTCAGCCGCATCAGCGGACCTTGGCCCGCCGGGCCTATCGCTATACGGCGCAACGGTGCCACGCTGCAATTGACAAACCGTATCGAAGGGTCACTCGCCATAAAAGATGTCTACCTTTTCAACGGGCAAAACGAACCCACGCGTCTGTCCGTGGAAAAGCAACTCACCCCGGCCGCCTCTCTCGACGTCGTCGCCCCCGGCACCTTCACCGCCGCCCAAGCCGACTTCGTCCCGCTCGCCGACGGCAATCCGACCTTCGAGGAGGTCCGGGCCATGATCGAAGAAATCCAGTGCAATGTCGCCTTCCTTGATCTCGTCAACTACGACAACTACGGCCTTACCCGGCTGGACATCGAAGCCCGCCTCCGCAACGTCCCCGGCGTCTTCCGCGTTGCCATGGATAACCGCCGCGGCTCGGTCAACTTCCTGCTGCCGTTGACCACTTACCTCGCCGTCAGGATCGTCGAATACCGGGTTACCAAAGTCTTCGCCTCCAAGGCCGCTGAACTTACGGCCTGGCTCACCTGGGACATGGAAACCAGAAGCAACATCATCAGTCTCACCTGGGAAGGAATTCCCACTTGATCATAAGGAGGAATCACAATGCCAAAGGGAATTGCTATTAACATCGGGTTGAACTTTGTCAACCCAGCCGCGTACGGCGGATGGGACGGAGAGCTTGCCGGGTGCATTAACGACGCCCGCGACATGAATCAAATCGCCATTGGGCTTGGCTACACCGCCAGTATCCTCACCGATTCCCAAGCCACAAGCGCCGAGGTCGCCAGGGTCATCGGCCAAGCGGCCCGCGACCTAGTTTCGGGCGATATCTGCCTCATCACCTATTCCGGCCATGGCGGACAAATAAACGATGTGACTGGAGACGAACCAGACGGAAAGGATGAAACCTGGGTGTTGTGGGACCGTCAGCTCCTTGATGATGAATTGAACGGCTTGTGGTCCAATTTCGAGGCCGGTGTGCGCATCTTCGTCCTCTCCGATAGTTGCAATAGCGGCACTGTTGCGCGCATGGTTAGCTTCAAGCGCAAATTCCGCAGCGCCGAATTTGCCTCGCAGTACGAGCGCCGGGTAAACGACGCGCCTCGTGTCCGCGCCGCCGATCCCGAAGCTCTCCGTGCCAACTACGAGGCCAACCGTTCCGACTACGAAGTGAGCCAATGGACCCATCGTGCAACTGTCAATGCGAGTGTCATCCTCATCTCCGGCTGCCAGGACAATCAGCTCTCTTCGGACGGAGATGCCAATGGCCTATTCACGCAGCGGCTCAAGGAGGTTTGGAACAATGGCAGCTTTAGCGGCGATTACGCGCGGTTCCATTCGGCCATCGTTGCGCGAATGCCTTCCGATCAAACGCCTAATCTCTTCAAGACCGGCATCGCCAACCCCGCCTTTGACGCGCAAAAACCCTTCACCATCGGCACCGCCACTTCCGGTAGTGGCAGCAGCGGCGGCGGTATGTCCATCTCTGGCCCGTCATCATTTACGAACGGCACGATCCCCATCACGTTTTCGGTTTCCGTCCCTTCCGGCCATTTCTTTGCGGTGGAAGTCGCCACCGATGCAAGCCTGTTCAACAACGCCGTCAACGGCTCGCAACGCAACGACAACAACTTCTACGCCTCCTGGAAAGTACGCCCATTCTTGCAAGGCAGCCCGTTCACACTCCCCGCGGACGCCTGGAACCGCCTGCGCCAGGGAGCTTCTCGGCTCTACTACCGGCTTTGGTGCACGGCGAGTTCGACCGATTGGGTAAGCCAGCAGGTGAGCGTGAGCGACAGCAACGCCTCAGCCGCGCCCAGCATCGCTTTGACCTCGCCGGCACAGACGGGCGACGAGGGTTCGCCCTCCATCACAGCCCCTAGTTCCATTCCCGCCAACGGCCAGGCCCCGCGCTTCCAGGTCAACCCCGGCGCCAACCGCTACTACGCCGTCGAAGTTTCGACGAACCCCTGGTACTTCACGCCGCAGTATAGCGGGCAGCGCAACGACGATAACTTCTACGGCTCGTGGAAGGTGACGCCGTTCGAGTCTTCTGCACTGTACCCGGCCACGTTCGAGTTGCCGGGAACGGCGTGGAATCGCCTCCGAGCCAACGCCACCACTGGCAAGCTCTATTACCGCATGTGGTGGACAGACTCGCCCACCCAATGGGTGAACCATGGCTGCACTACGCCCGATAGCTCCGGGCAGAACGCACCTAACTTCATGCTCTCCCGCGATCTCTAGAAAGGACTTGATTGCCGGGGAGCATTTTGTGCGGGTCCGTGATTATAGTCGTCAGAGTGCGACAGGGATGTACACGATCAAGATGCGAAAACTGCGAGAGCGCCTGACGGCAGATGGTTTCCAGGGAGTCAACTAAACAACCAAAGACATCCTTACTATTACTGTACAAATTTCAATAGATAAAGGCTTGTAACATCAGTTAGGTATCAAAATCGTGGTCACGCCAACCTTCCGCAATATTATCTGGATTGTCAGGCGAAAGGGTTTGGCGTATGATCGTCACTCCTGTGAGCCTTAGGCCAGTCGCACGCAATAACAGGAAGAGTATTCTCCATGCGGATGTCCCCCCTCGATACTCGCCCCGAACGCCGGCCCCTGCGTATCTTTGCTTTCGACCCCATGCTCTCCCGTGCCGGCGACTATCGCGTTACAGTCGAAATCCCCTATCGGACGATCACGCGTGGAGAGCGCTACTTCCGAGACGATCGATTGGAGGTCGTGGACTACGATGCCGCCGCAGGCCGCTATTTCCGTGCCGTGGACCTGAATGACGAAGAGATTGCCATGACCCAGGGGCTGGAGCCTCTGGAGCACGATCCACAGTTCCATCAGCAG
>NEWQ02000003.1:181879-185431 GCA_002869855.2 Nitrospira sp. CG24D | reverse complement strand
CTTGGCGCCGACGACTACGTGACGAAGCCGTTCGGGGTCCACGAACTCCTTGCGCGGATGCGAGCGGCTCTTCGCCACGCTTTCCGATCTGCCGCCGCCGTCGACGAGCCGGTGTTTACCCTCGGCGATTTGAGAGTGGATCTCGGACGGCGGCAGGTGTTTGTGGCGGCAAAGGAAATTCATCTCACCCCGATTGAATACAAACTGCTGGCGACGCTGATCCGGTACGCCGGCAAGGTGATGACTCACCGTCAGCTTCTGAAAGAAGTGTGGGGCCCCTTGCATGTGGAAGAAGGGCACTATCTGCGAGTGTACATGCGCCAACTAAGGAACAAGCTGGAGAAAACCCCGGCCCATCCCCGTTATCTGGTAACGGAGTTGGGAGTGGGCTACCGGCTCCGGACGGAATGACCAACGGCCATTATCTTTTACGACTTCTTTACATCGACGCACTTCGTTTTGATCCCGTCTTGATGAGGCACGGGATTATAGTTGGCGTTGAAGGGTCGTGAATCTTGTGCGAATGCGAGAGGAGTGATGGAGCACGCTTTGGAAGAAAAAGATTTCCTTCGCCCTGGCAGGAAGAACGGTGTGGGCCGTTCAAGTCATTGGGTGATTCGTGCGTGCGGGCTGGTTATCGGATTCGCATTGGTTGTCCCGGCCCATGCCGTCGAGCCTCAGAGTTCTGGCCCGGTATCGGACGAACCGGTCAAACCGTTGTCGGCTCCATCCGGCGCGGATGAGACAGCTACGAGTGATTGGCATTACGGGGCCTACGTCGATCTCAGTTATATCGTCAATTTCAACTTTCCCGAGAATCACCTCTGGCGCAGCCGGTCCACCGCTTTCCGACACAACGAATTGGCTCCCAACATGGGCTACGTCTATGTGCGGAAGGACGCCAGCGAGCGGTCGCGCTGGGGAATGGAGCTCGGCGCGCAGGGAGGGTATGACTCAAAAGACTTCGGCTATCTCCAAGGAGAGCGCAAGGTCGACGGGGCCGACACCTGGCGCCATGTGCAGAGAGCCAACGTCTCCTATCTTGCGCCGGTGGGGAACGGTCTCACGATGACCGCCGGGCTTTTCAACAGTTTGATTGGCTATGAGTCGCTGTATGCGAAAGACAACGCGAATTACACCAGGTCGTGGATCGCCGACTATTCGCCCTACATGATGTTCGGAGTGAACGCCAAGTATCCCGTCAACGAACGGTTGTCGGTCGCCGCCTTTGTCATCAACGGCTATTTCCATCTCTCCCATCCGAACGATCAGCCGTCGTATGGCGGGCAATGGGCGTACAAAATGACGTCCCGGTTGACGGCGACGCAAACCCTCTATTGGGGGCCGGATCAAACCAGAACATCGTTGGAATTCTGGCGGCTGTACGGCAACCATATTCTTGAATGGAAGGGCGACGACCTGACGCTGGCGGTTTCCTACGATATCGGGACCGAACGTATTGCCGGTCAGCCCGGCAGCCCTCGTACCTTCGCGATGGGCGGCAACATGGTGGTGAAGTGGCACGTGTCCGGCCCCTGGAGCCTCGCGGTCCGGCCGGAGTTTTACTGGGATCGCAACGGACGATGGACTGGACAGGAACAGTTCGTTAAAGCCGTGACATCGACAGTAGAATACAAGTTTCCTTACCGTTGGACCACGACCATTGTCAGGCTCGAACACCGGTATGACGAGTCCACCGGCGCAGGGGGCGGATTGTTTCGGGGGGGAGAGATCAGCCCGGGAACCGTGGGACTGGCTTCCTCGCAACATCTGCTGCTGCTGGGCCTGCTGTGGTCATTCGATTCACCGTAGCGGCGAAGGGGCGCCTGGCCGTTCGCGTGTGAGGGAGCGCAGGTGCTCGACGAGTCTTGCACCGAATGCGTCGATCGCCCGATGTTTCGCCTCAGTGAGCACGTCCGCATCTTCAACCAGAACCACGGCTCCGGTGCGCTGGGCCTGACCTTCAGCCGTCTGCCCGTCGAGCCTTGTGTCGGTCCGCAGATCCCAGAGTATGCCGTTGAGGATGAAGAGCGCATCGATCACGGTGCCGGGAGCCAGCCAGGCGCCAATGATCGTTGGATAGAGAAAGGAGTAGGCGTTGTTATGCCGATCCACTGCGCCGACTCCATCGACGAGTAAGAGCACGTCGATGCCGTATCGTACGGAGGCCTGTCGCAACTCCTGGGGGCTGAGAGCCCGTACGGTCGGCTCTGCAAGGACCACGACTTCGCGAAGGATCTGGTCGCTACGCAACTGGGTGAGACGTTGCACCAGCTGGTCTTTCTCCGCACTCAGCCATTCTCCTGATCGAACCGACTGCCGGGTGGGGAACTCCGTTCGCACAAAATAGACGCCGAGGCGGAAGGGCTCTGAGAGGGGGGCAGCGCTTTTGGGTGAATCCGTGGGCTCGCGTTCATCGGCGATAGGAAGTCGCTGGTGCAATGATTCGTGCATTCCAGCCCGGTCGAATCCGTTGCTGGTTGAGCACGCTGATAGGGTGAGGCAAAGGACCGGGAGCAGCCATCGAATAGAGGTCATGCAGTCCTTCTTCATCGCGGAGTCGTGCCCGTGGTGCCGGACAGCTCCTCCAGCGCGAGCATGAGCGCATGGGTTCCCCTCCGGCCATGGCCGAGCGCCTGCACACGTTGATAGAGCCCATGCACCAATGTCAGCCCGGGCAATGCGAGGTTCATGCGCTTGGCTTCGTCCAGCGCGATGCCCATGTCTTTGACGAAATGCTCGACGAAGAATCCCGGGTCGAAGTTGCGCTGCAAGATTCTGGGAGCCAGGTTATCCAGGGTCCAGCAGGCGGCGGCGCCTCCCTGGATCGACTCGAGCATCTGCATCAGGTCAAGTCCCGCCTTGAATCCGTACAATAGACTTTCGCAGACTCCCACCATAGTCCCGGCAATCACGATTTGGTTGCAGAGCTTTGTATGTTGTCCGGCTCCCGCACCGCCCTGGTAGATAACCTTTTTACCCAGGCGTTCCAGCAGGGGCCGCACGCGCTCCACGGTGTCGTGTTCTCCACCCACCATGATGGAGAGCGTTGCGTTCTTCGCGCCGACATCTCCGCCTGACACCGGTGCATCGATTGCGTGGAGTCCCCTGGTTGACGCGGCGGCTTCGATTTCCTGGCTCAAAGCCGGCTCCGTGGTCGTCATATCGATCAGAATCGAACCGGGTCTGGCTCCGGCCAGAATTCCCGCAGGACCACAGTAGACATCTCGCACGTCGCGAGGGAATCCGACCATGGTGATGATGACCGTCGATTGCTCGGCGACCGCAAGAGGGCTGTCCGCCCAGGAGGCCCCGCGCTCGAGGAGTGGCTGGGCTTTGGCCTTGGTGCGGGAAAAGACGGTGACGGGATAGCCGGCTTGCAGAAGATGCCCGCACATCGAGACACCCATCACGCCGGTGCCGATCCATCCGATATGACTGCGATCAGGAGCAATCTGCTGCATAGAGAGGAGAATTGAACCGTTAGAATCCGCTGCCACCGCCACCGCCGAAGCCGCCGCCCGAAGACCCGCCGGACGAGCCGCTGCTCCC
>NEWQ02000003.1:0-181779 GCA_002869855.2 Nitrospira sp. CG24D | reverse complement strand
GGCGCCCGCTGCACGAGGGTGACCTGCGTGCCGATCCGCGCGAAGAACTGGCCAAACTCCAATCCGACCGGTCCGGCCCCCAACACGATGAGCGATTCCGGTTGCTCCCGCCGATCCAGCAGACTGTCGCTGGTGACACAGCCCGCCTCCGCCAGACCCGGAATCGCCACCTCGCGCGGAACCGAGCCGGTGGCAATGATGAAGGATTTCGCAGCCAGGCAAGTCGAACCGACCTGCAACCGATAGGGGGAAAGAAAGGTCGCCGGCGCTTCGTAGAGCGTAAAGGCCGGATCGCGCAATTGTTGAATCCGGTACTCGGCGAACTCCCGGACCAAGCGATTCTTTCGATCGACAATTGCCGGGAGGCTGGCGCGGACCTCGACCGGCGACAGGCCGAATTCAGGAGCTCGACGCATCACCGCGGCAATCTCAGCCGATCGCAAGATGGCCTTCGTCGGCATGCAGCCTCGCAGAATACAGAGCCCGCCTAGCGGGCCCTGATCAACGATCGCCACGTCCGCTCCCGCCTCACGGGCGGTCCGTGCCGCCGCATAGCCGGCTGAGCCGCCGCCGATCACCACCACGTCATGTGTCCGTTGAGTTGTCATACACCTTCCATTTATAGTCGAGGGAAGAAAGGATACACCATGCTCCAGCCAGGCCGCTATCGACACTACAAGGGGAACGACTACGAAGTCGTCGGTGTGGCGAAACACTCCGAAACGGAGGAGGAGGTCGTCGTCTACCGCGCACTCTATGGCGAAAGGGGGCTCTGGGTGAGGCCGCTTGTCATGTTTCTTGAGACCGTGGTGGTCGAGGGTCGGCCGCAACCCCGTTTCCAATTCGTGGCGGAATGCCCCATTTCACCCAAGGCCTAACATCCTAGTTCAGCTCCTATCCTCACTTTCCTCAACTATTTAGCTTCCTCAGCTTAAGTATTTCCCGCAGTCCACCGATACTACGGGCGAGGAGAGACTTTCATGGCAGTGGTCCAAGCCATCACTGGAGTTGCCGAAACCTATCCGGTCAGACCGGTGACGCCTCGAGCGGCATTAGTCGACGCCGTCGATAGCCAGGCAGGCCAGGATCCCCGTCACCCGGCCGGGGACCGAACGAAGTTGGCGGCACACCAGGCTTACCAAGAACAGACCAAGCAGACGCGGCCACCAAAGCCGGCCATCCTGGCCAGAGATTTGATGACGACCCCGGTCGTCACCTTGCCATCCGACGCCACCCTTGTCGAAGCGTGGAACTTGATG
Organism: Nitrospira sp. CG24D; assembly: GCA_002869855.2. GTDB lineage: Bacteria > Nitrospirota > Nitrospiria > Nitrospirales > Nitrospiraceae > Nitrospira_D. The sequence goes on along the minus strand of NEWQ02000003.1, from coordinate 180,520 downwards.
ACGCGCCGAGCATTCCGCCATCTGCCGATTTCCTCAGTTCACGGCACGCTGGTTGGAATGGTCTCGGACCGGGATCTGATCCGCCACGCCCCCGATCTCGTCATTGCCGGAATTCAGAGCACCGCTGCCCATCGACGGTTGGCAGAGATCATGAGCCCTCGCGTGCTTTCAGCGTCACCCACGACCGACATTCGGGAAGTCGCCCGGGTCATGATGGACGAACGGGTCGGGGCATTGCCGATTCTCGATGCCAATCGACAGCCAATCGGCATTATCTCCAAACAGGACTTGCTCCGGGGTCTCGCCAACCACGGCCCTATAGAGCTCTGGACCTAGCCGCTCGCTCCGTCCCTGTCACACCAAGCACATCGCGTAACCGCCTGCGCGATTCCCGGGAATCGATCCAGCGAATCAACGCTATTTCACCATAGTCCAACGGGCGAATGTAGCGGCCTGGCCCACTCGAATACCCTGGCCATCGACGACATTCCATACGGTGGCATCTTCGACCAGAAACCGCTTACCAGTGGAAGAGATTCTGATTCCCCGATAGCCGGAATAATATCCCTGCTTCTCAGCCACCGCCAACATGCGGGCACGCTCATCTCGGTTCATAGGCTCCGCGGTAAGACGAGAGGGCGTACTCGTCAATTGTGCCCACGACAGCTCCCACAGGTCGAGGGCCTGCTGGTTGCCATAGTTCAAGAGGGGATCGGCCTCTGCGCCGTGCGACACCACCACGAAGGGCGCGGCGAAAAGCGCTTGCGCCTGCGCGTCTGGTGTGCCGGTTCGGATCAGCAAGTCCCGCCCGGTCCAGTGCCGAAAGCTATCCAGGAGAAGCTGTGACCACGTGACCATAAACCGGTGGCGTACGTCATCGGGCAACATGCCATGCTGCTATCACGTCTGAAAATGTAAGACAAGCGAGGGAATCAGGGCTTGGCGGAATTGGTCTTGCGGGAGGTCGGTTTAGGGAGCAGGCGGTATTCGACGAGCCGGCAACTACAGAAGGCCACCTGCCGGGTGTCGGTTGTCACGCGCACGATGATCGAGTGGCAGAATACACAGCCCAGCGAGCGGGTATCCCGGGCAATGGTCCAGCGGGGAATGGAGAGGCGTTCAGGGTCAAGCATATTGTCATCCATCATATGCCCTATCGGTAGCACGGAAAAAATCTGAAGCCCACCGACGTCATCCTGAGCTCTCCCTGGCAAGCAGCCGGGGCCCTATGTATAATGTTCCTCCTTTCCACTCTACTGATGCTGGTTAGTGAGGAGCACGTCATGGCAGGCAAGACATTATTCGACAAGATCTGGGATACACATCTCGTGCGGGAGGAACCGGACGGGACCACCCTGTTGTACATCGATCGGCAACTGGTCCATGAGGTCACCTCGCCGCAGGCCTTCGAAGGTCTAAAACTGGCCGGGCGCCGTCCGCGCCGCCCGGCCGCGACGCTCGCGGTCCCGGACCACAATGTCCCGACGACGGACCGCCGTCTCGGTATTGCCGACGCCATCAGCGCCAAACAAATCCAGACACTTGAAGACAACTGCCGGGACTTCAGTATTACGCTGTTCGGTATGAACGATATCCGTCAGGGGGTCGTCCACGTCATCGGCCCGGAACAAGGATTTACGCTCCCCGGCACGACGATCGTCTGCGGCGATTCGCACACCTCCACACACGGCGCGTTCGGCGCACTGGCCTTCGGCATCGGCACCAGCGAAGTCGAGCATGTGCTGGCAACACAATGCCTGGTGCAGAAGCGGCCCAAGACGATGGAGATCCGCGTCGACGGAGTTCTCTCAGATCGCTGCTCTGCCAAGGACATCATTCTCGCCATCATCGGCAAGATCGGCACGGCCGGTGGAACCGGGTATGTCATCGAATATACGGGATCGGCCATTCGCGCCTTGAGCATGGAAGGCCGTATGACCCTGTGCAACATGTCGATCGAGGGCGGCGCCCGCGCGGGCATGGTCGCTCCCGATGAAAAAACCGTCGCCTATATTAAGGGACGTCCGCTGGCTCCGAAGGACGCGCTGTTTGAGCAGGCCGTGCGGGCATGGAAACAATTGAAGACGGATTCCGATGCGAAGTACGACGCCACGCTGGTCATGCGTGCCGAAGACATCGCCCCACAAGTCAGCTGGGGAACCAGTCCCGGCATGGTGCTCGGAGTGGATCAACGGGTTCCGGACCCGGCCACGATGACCGACGACAATACCCGGAAAGCCACCGAACGCGCGCTGGAATACATGGGACTCGCCGCCAACATGCCGATCGCGGACATCAGGATCGACACGGTATTTATCGGGTCCTGCACGAATTCACGCATTGAAGACTTGCGTCTCGCCGCTTCGCTGGCCAAAGGCAAACACGTTGCCAAGACCGTGCATGCGATGGTGGTCCCTGGTTCCGGTCTCGTCAAACAACAGGCCGAACAAGAAGGCCTCGACAAGATTTTCCGAGAAGCCGGATTTGAGTGGCGGGAGGCTGGCTGCAGTATGTGTCTCGCGATGAACGCCGATGTGCTGAAACCGGGCGAGCGGTGCGCCTCGACCAGCAATCGAAATTTCGAAGGGCGACAGGGAGCGGGCGGACGCACGCATCTGGTATCCCCAGCCATGGCGGTCGCGGCGGCCGTCGAGGGACACTTTATCGATATTCGTCATTGGAGTTAGAAAACGCCATGCAAGCATTTACTACGCTCACCGGCTTAGTCGCCCCCTTGGACCGGGTCAACGTCGATACGGACCAGATCATTCCGAAGCAGTACTTGAAGACGATCAAGCGCACAGGACTGCGCGAGGGATTGTTCTTCGACTGGAAGAAACAGAAAGACGGGTCGCCGGATCCACAGTTCTTCCTGAACCAAGCACGCTACCAAGGCGCCACGATCCTCTTGACCCGCGATAACTTCGGCTGCGGCTCGTCCCGTGAACATGCCCCATGGGCTCTGCTCGATCAGGGATTCCGCTGCGTGGTCGCACCGAGCTTTGCCGACATTTTCTACAATAATTGTTTTCAGAACGGCATCCTGCCCGTAGTCCTCACGGCCGACGAGGTCCTGGCGATGATGCACGAGGTGCTGGCCACGCCGGGCTATCAGCTGACGGTGGATCTCGGCAAGCAAACCGTCACCACGCCAAGCGGCAAGATCTGCACATTCACGCTTGATCCGTTCCGCAAAGATTGTTTGTATCGGGGACTCGACTCGATCGGCTTGACGCTGCAACACGAGTCCGCCATTTCCGCCTACGAACAGAAACGGCAAGCCGAGGCTCCATGGCTATTCACTGATATTCCGTCATGAACTGAGGACCTATCCCATGAAATTCCTGCGCCCCAGATTTCTGCTGACCATACTTCTCTTTCTAGGCGCAGCCTATCTCCTCATCGCCTTCAACCTGAGTTACTCAGAGGGGAGCCGAGCGGGGTATATTCAAAAATTTTCTCAAAAGGGATGGGTCTGCAAGACCTACGAAGGTGAGCTGGCCATGACCACCGTGCCCGGTGTCGCCCCGGTGCTCTGGAGCTTCACCGTCCGAGAGGAACGGGTCGCCGCCGAGCTCAATAAAGTGCTGGGCAAGCGCGTGATCCTCCACTATAAGGAATACCGCTACCTCCCCACGACCTGCTTCGGGGAAACCGACTACTTTGTGGATCGGGTGGAGATCCAGGAATAGACGGAAGCAGCGCTGCTAGAGCCAGCGCCGGTGCCTGAAGGCCGTGAGCATCCCCACGGCAATCAGCCCCATCGCTCCCAACACCGCCGGGTAACCCCACTCCGATTTCAGCTCCGGCATGTGTTCGAAGTTCATGCCGTAAATGCTCGCGATAAAGCTCAACGGCATGAAAATCGTCGTGATGACCGTCAAGACTCGCATCACCGCATTGAGGCGGTAGCTGACGCTGGACAAGTAAATATCGAGGCTGGCTGACACCATTTCGCGTAGTGTTTCGATGGTATCGACGATCTGCACGACGTGATCGTACACATCCCTGAAGAACACTTTGGTCGGTTCATGCAGGAAGGGACAATCGGAACGGGAGAAGCTGTTCGTGGCTTCACGAAGGGGCCACACCGCCCGACGGAGGAACAGCAGCTGGCGTTTGAGCGCATGGACTTCCCTGAGCGTATCCGGCTTCGGATCGGCGACGACCTTCTCTTGTAGAAGCTCGATCTTCTCGCCCAGTGATTCGAGGACCAGAAAGTATTGGTCCACGATCGCGTCTACCAGCGCATACAGCAGATAATCAGCGCCGCTCTGCCGCAGACGCCCCTTGCCGCCGCGCAATCGCTCCCGTACCGGCTTAAAGACGTCGGTGCCATTCTCCTGAAACGAGAGGACGAAGTTCCGCCCGAGGACGAAACTCACCTGCTCGACCAGCAAATCCTGCTTCTCCGTGACCGACAGAACCTTCATGACCAGAAACAGGTAGGACTCGTAGTCATCGAGCTTCGGACGTTGATCGGTATTGGCAATATCCTCAAGCAGCAGGGGGTGAAGCGAGAATTGTTTTCCGAAGACTTCCAGCAGGTCGAGCTTGTGAACCCCGCCGATATCCACCCAGGTGACGGACTCATCGGCGGGAGGCTGTAACTCTTCCGGATTGGTCACGGTCCGCTCATCGCAACGCGCGCCGGCATAATCGAAGACCGTCATGGTCACCGTGTCGGCTTTTTTCTCACCGATGTGGACCAGCGTCCCCGGCGGCAACCCGGTTTTCTTCGAGCGCTTTTGGACGAGTTTCATAGATGCCCTGCTTGTACGCAGATTCTCTCGGGAGGTCAAGCGATCGAAAGAGCCGGCTTTCAATCTCGGCGCGACCTTGCTACTCTGCGCTATGTCTTGGGAACAGGAATATCGAGTCCTCACCACCGCGATACGCGAAGCCGGCGCCGAAGCCTTGCGGCTTGCCACAGAGGGATTTCAGATCTACACCAAACCGGACGATTCTCCGGTCACCTCGGCCGACCATGCCGTCAATGACATCCTCATGGATCGTCTGCTCGGACACTTTCCACACGATGGATGGCTGTCTGAAGAAACCCCCGATACCGAGGCCCGGCTGACCAAACCACGCGTCTGGGTCATCGATCCCATCGACGGGACCAAAGCCTTCATCCGGCACGAACCGGAATATTGCATCTCCGTGGCGCTGCTTGAAGGCACACAGCCGGTGCTGGCGGCGATCTTTAATCCGTCGACTAACGAGCTCTATACCGCGATCCGCGGTCAGGGCCTCCATCTGAATGGCGCACCGGTGCCACGCCACGAGTCGGAGGCCGACCAACTGCCGACGATCGCGCTCAGTCCGTGGGAACTCCATGTCGGACGATTCAGATCGATCGAGCCGCAGATGACGAGTCGCCCGATGCGCTCCATCGCCTGGGCGTTGGCGCTGGCGGCCCGTGGGACGATTCACGGCGTCATCACCTTCGAGCCGGAAAATGAGTGGGATGTGGCAGCCGGAACGCTCCTGCTCGAAGAAGCCGGCGGATCAGCGCACGATGGCGCGGGACAGCTACTCCGATACAATCAACCGCTTCCCCGTTTTGGGGGATTCATCGCAACCGTTCAGGGATTTCCCGATCACCTCACATCACAGGTACGACGACTCCCGAGATCAGCCCCCTGACAGAGGAAAGACGACGGCCTCATGCGCGTAGCAATTGTAGGGATTGGCTTACTCGGACGAGCCGTTGCAGAGCGGCTGCACGAATCGGGGCATGCCGTCACGGTCTACAATCGCACAGTTTCCAAGACCGATCCCCTCCGCGCGCACGGCATCACGGTGGCCGCGACAGCTGCTGACGCGGTGGCATCCACCGACTGCACGCTGCTCTTCTTGACCGATGCGGCCGCGATTCGTTCTGTGCTGTTCCCGCCCGTCTCGCCGGTTGACCTCCGCGATCGAACCATTATTCAAATGGGTACCATCAGCTCCGAGGAAAGCCGTGCATTCCAACGCTCGGTGTCCAATGGCGGAGGAGACTATTTCGAAGCGCCTGTCCTCGGCAGCCTCGCCGAAGCCAAGGCCGGCACCTTAATCGTGATGGGCGGGGGCACGGTGGACCAGCTCCATCGCTGGGATCCGGTGTTCTCGTCCTTAACGCCGGCACCATCCCTCATCGGGCCCGTCGGACAGGCCGCAGCCCTCAAACTGGCGCTGAATCATTTGATCGCCGCTGAACTCTCTGCCTTTGCCTTAAGCCTGAGTCTCATTCAACGGGCCGGCATTTCCGTCGACCAGTTCATGGCCATTCTCAAATCAAGCGCGCTGTTTGCGCCGGCCTTCGAGAAAAAGCTTCCCAGACTGCTGACGCGCCAGTACGACAAGCCGAACTTTCCAACCAGCCATCTGCTCAAAGACGTGAACCTGTTTGCCGAGGAGGCGCGGCATCAGGGACTGAACGTAGCCGGCCTCGCAGGCGTGCGCGCCCTCCTCGAGCAAGCCATCCAGGAGGGACACCGGGATGAGGACTATTCGGCACTGTTTGAATCGATTAGTCCGAGAGATTAAGGAGCGGGAGGCGTATCGCTGGCAGCTAAACCGGAAGTCTTCCGCGAGAGGTGGAAGGTCCCCCCTTTCGCCGTCGGGGCTCGATCATCGCCGATGCGCGTATACCACCATCGGCCATCGCCCTCGGAAAGATCCGGACTCAATTCCACGACAAAGTTACCTTCTCGATCATTCTCTTCCTGCAGCCAGGTGCCCTCCCAATGCAAGCCACTGAGAGCGACGGTTCGAAGCTGCCCCTTCTTCCACCCGTACGTCCCATTCCCTGACTCATCGAGCGTGAGCAGCACCACCGCCTGCTCTTCATAATCCCATTCGCCGGCGAGCACGCGACGATCGTCCGAATCGCGAGTGACCGACCCGGCAATCGACGAGCTCGTTGTAAGGTGTGAGGATTGTGGACCACTGCACGCTGTCAGCAGCAGTATCGCCATGATCAGTGCGCACGCTCGAGATTGCACAAGACGCATAAACGAACAGACTCCCCGATGTTTCACCCTATCTACCATGCAGAGATGCGAGGGACAAGCGCTTCGAGAAAATCAGAACCCGTCCGCCTTACAGATGGAGCCTTCCGACCCGCCGACAAGCCTCATCAAAATCAGACTCGGTTTTCGCATAGCTGAAGCGCACAAACTGCGCGCCTTCCGGACCCGAGAAGAAGGCTTCCCCTGGAACGGCGGCCACGCCAGCCATTTCCAGCAGCGCCATCGCGCGAGCCTTGCCAGTGTTCCCTGGAAGCCGGCTCGCATCCGCCAGCACGTAGTACGCGCCCTGAGGAATCGCCGGCGTGAGCCCCGCCCGCAAGAGCACCTCGCAAAAACGATCCCGCTTCCGTTGATACTCCCGGGCCATCTCCTGATAGAAGGAATCCGGCAGCTCGTTAATGCCGGCCGCCACACCCATTTGCAACGGCGCAGGCGCACAGACATATAACAGATCGTTCATCGCCCCGATAAGATGCGCCCATCGCTCCGCCGCGACGCTGTAGCCGATGCGCCACCCGGTAATACTGAATGTCTTAGAGTAGCCCCCGATCGTGATCGTCCGTTCGGCCATGTCAGGCAAGGTCGCGAGGCTGACGTGTTGTCGGCCGTCATACAAAACGTACTCGTAGATTTCGTCGGTGAATACGAACAGATCGTGGCGCGTCGCGATCGCGGCAATTCCTTCCAGTTCTGCACGCGAAAAGACTTTCCCCGATGGATTGCCGGGACTATTGACTACAATCGCTCTCGTGCGACCCGTGACAGCTCGCTCCACCTCGGCAAGCGAGAAGGTCCAATCCGGCGGTTGCATCCGCACCGGCACAGGAACGGTATCGACCGATTTCAACGCCGTCGCATGGTACTGGTAGTAGGGTTCGAAGAGAATGACTTCATCACCGGGGTTCAAAAGAGCGGCGCAAGCGCAATGAAACGATCCCGTTGCCCCGACGCTCACCGTGATGTGGCGTTCGGGATCGGCCTGAATGCCATTGTAGCGAACCAGCTTCTTGGCCAGTGCCTGCCGTAATTCGGCCAGTCCGTCGAATCGCGTATAGGTATTGAATCCCTGGTCCATGGCGCGCTTGGCGCCCTCCAAGACCGGCAGAGGAACGGGCGTGTCACAGACCCCTTGGGCCATATTCACCCCCTTGGCGTTCACACAGGCCTGGGTCATGGCTCGGATTTCTGACGGTCCGAGCTGCGCCATCCTGCGATTCCCTGTTCGCTTCATCACGGCCCCTCCTCTTCCACATCTCAATTCGATCTTTTTCGCAGAGACCTGGGCGAAGGTCAACTGCTTGTCGAGATCCCGCCTCACTGCCATTCTTGATGGCACTATAGTTACTTCTTAGTCGTTTGTACTTGCATTCGAGGAGTTCTCTGCTACATACACATTCTCTGTGACCTGAGGCTCTTTCCGGAGGCGTGGCTGCCCCCCGTCCGAACTACACCATCTGAGGAAGGCGGAAAGAGAGAACACGCGGTACAGTCTAGGCGTGAGGAATATCTGAGAGGAAATGAGGGTTATGGAAGCACGGCCACAACCGCCCGCGAACCAGGACCCGGCAAGCGATCACCACAAGGATCGACGAGGAAGACGGATGCTGCTCTCCTGCCGTCTATTCTTCTTCGGCGAAGATGACTTCGAGGGTGAAGCCACGCTACTGGATATTTCCGCCAGTGGCTGTCGCGCGAGTTCGTCAATCCCCCTCGAGATCGGGATGATCTTGCGGCTGTCTCTTTTCCTGCCCGATCATCAATGGCCACTGCGCATCAATCAGGCCATCGTTCGCTGGATCGACCGCAAAGAGTTCGGACTGGAATTCATCGACATCACCATGGCCCAGCGGGAGCGGCTGCGTACATTGGTGATGAAAGCACGCTAACCTCCCGCTGACATCACTCTGTTAGGGACTCACCTTCATCGGTGTCTCTTCCGGATGGTCGCTCAGAGCATCGCAATTCTCTTTCCCCGATTTCCGAACGGTCCCCTACGATACAGCAAACTGCGATGTTGGAGCGGGCTTGGCTGAATGATCCGGCGTCGCCGACTTGAGGCTTCTGGATCGATACCTTTCGTAGTACTTGAGCACTTTGCGCACATAGTGCCGGGTTTCGCGAATGCGTGGAATCCGGCCGCCTTTCACCCGATGCACCCCGGCATTGTAGGCTGCCAGCGCCAGCGAAAGATCCCCGTCATAGAGATTCAGAAGGTGACGCAGCTGCTTCGCGCCGCCGCCGATATTCTGGATGGGATCGTGGAGGTTTCCCACACGTAAGGTCGCAGCCGTCTCGGGAGTCAATTGCATCAGCCCGACCGCTCCCTTCCGAGAGACCGCGTCTGGACGAAAGTCAGATTCCGTCTTAATGACCGCACGCAAGAGCGCCGGATCTAGTCGATACCGCTTGGCATAGAACGCGATAGCCCGACGAATTTCTTGTGTGTCGTATCGCGGACGCCCGTCGAAATCCGACTTCGTGGGAACAGGGATCGCCCCGACCATTACGACGGCCAACAGTAAAACGCCCGCGCTGCGGACGAATGCAGCGGAGGGGCGAAATCGTTGTATGGAGATTGGAGTAGTCACGCAGTAACCTGATCGACCCATTCAGCAGGGGTGGACCCGGGTTACCAAACTATCTCCTCAAGAGCCGTGCCGCTCAGATGATATCACAACTTGCTGATGTATCTCAGAACTGTGGCTGGCACGCCGTGTGACTCTGACAATGATGCCCACTTTGGACAGGGACGGCCACTTTTTGGCACGTGAATGACCTCAGAAATTGCACACCAGCTCGTGCTACGGCTTCCCCCAGACCTCTTCCAGCCGTTGGGTCCGGCCGCAATTGAATTTATAGAACTTGTAGCGCACCGGATTCTTTTTATAGAAATCCTGGTGATACTCTTCGGCCGGGTAAAACGCCGTGGCCACCACGATCTGCGTCACGATCGGACTGTGAAATTTTTTCGACTCTTCAAGGCGCTTTCTCGAGGCCTCCGCCAATTTCTGCTCCTCAGGAGTCGAGGGAAATATCGCGGCTCGATACTGATTACCATGGTCACAGAATTGCGCGTTCGAGGTCAGCGGATCCACATTGCGCCAGAACGCATCCAAGAGCTTCTCGTAACTCACTTTGGCGGGATCGTAGGTCACCTCAACCGACTCTGCGTGACCGGTTCCGCCCGCTGATACCTGCTCATATGTGGGATTGGCCAGCGTCCCATCCATATACCCGGAGACCGCCATCAGCACACCCTCGACTTTCTCAAAAGCTTCCTCCATGCACCAGAAGCACCCGCCGGCAAAATAGGCCTTGGCTGGAGCAGTCGCGGCCGAGCGCTCCGGCTGGATCAGACTGAGGCCCATTCCTATGACGAGGACGACCCCTGCCAATGCTGCTTGTCCGAAATTTCGTCTTGTCATAGCGAAGACCCTCCTCTGTGGTCAGTCGAGGCTGACTCGAAACTCTTACAGTGTACTACGGTGCTCGGCTTCCGGTGGATTTTCGGGTATGATCTCCCCATGCATCTCTCGAAACTTCTGTTCTTTATGGCTACCCTCGCCACGCTCTCCGGTTGCGCCTCCTGGTTTGTAAAGGGAGAAATACCGGACGTGCTGGTCGCAAATATCACTCCTTTGGATAGCACTCCGTTCGAGCAGCGGCTCAAGATCGATCTCCGCGTCCGGAACCCGAACGACTACGAGCTACAGGTGACCGGCATGGACATCCGATTGGATTTGAATGGAAAACGGTTGGCCCGCGGTCTCGGGAACCAGACGTTCACCGTCCCGCGTTTGAGCGACAGCGTCGTGTCGATTGAAACGACGACGTCTACCTTGGATGTCGTGCGACAGGTACTCGGGTTACGAAAAGTCCAGGCCCTGAGTTACGAGATCAGCGGCGTGCTGTATCTGAAAGATGGCCGGCTCCCCTTCGAAAATAGCGGGGTGCTGGTGGATAAGGGTGAACTCTCCGGCATTCTCGCTCCCTAACCGACGCTCACAACGTCAGATCGTCATACTCCGTCGATTCTTCCTGATGGGACCGCCGTTTCCCGCCCCCCATCTGCTTCATGATCAGCTCGATCGCCTCTTCAGGTGACGACGCGGCAGACACCAATCGCTTGCCGAGCTTGCGAAAGAACGCCACATCGGCCGGAGACGCCTCTACAAGAATGACGGGCTTCCCGGCCTTCACTGCGAGCGCCACCTCGGACACCGTCCCTGCCCCACCCAGTCCGCAAGCCACCACCACATGGCTCGTGAGCACGTTGATATTGTTCCGGCCGCTGCCCATTTCCGTGATAATCGGCACATCCACATGACGAGACACTTTGTCCTTGGCCGTGGGCATGATCCCAACCGTCAGACTCCCTCCCACCCGCTTGGCCCCTTCGCAGGCGGCGTCCATGACACCCAAATCGCGTCCCCCGGTCAAGACCACCCATCCGCGCCGCGCGATAAATTCACCGAGTACCCGCGCGTTGTCTAGATCTTTCTTCTTAGCCTTGGCCGGCCCCATCACACCGACTATGAATCGCATCGCTCCTCCACTCCCCTCTGCCTCGATTAAACTCGTGATGCCGTCAGTATGACATCAGCATGGGTCCAACAGACCCAGGCCGCCTTGACCTGCCCGTCAATCGTACGCCCACAATAAATCGCCTCGCTCCTCCGCTCCGGACTGCTCGATTAAAATCGTGATGCCGTCAGTGTGACATCAGCATGGGTCCAGGCCGACTTGAACTGCCCGTCAATCGTGTCCGCTTCGCCCCCTTTATGCTGAGCGCGCAGGCTCTGGGTCAATCCCCAGAGACTCCACCCGTTCTGCGGGTTACGCCGAAGATCCTCGCGGTAGACTTGTTCGGCCTCTGCTGGCCGGCCGGCCGTCAGCAATGTCGCCCCCAGATAGTGACGCACGGGAATCGGCCAATAGGGTGGCTCCGTGTAGGGCAGAGATTCTTCCAGTATCACCCCTTCACGCAGAATCCTGATGGCCTCGTCAAACTTCTGGCGGCGTGCGGCAATGTCTCCCGCCAGCAGCCGTTCTGCGATTTTTAACATGCTCCGCGCGGTCTTGTCTTCGGGATTCCGGTCACGGCGAAACTGCTTGGCCAGGCCAGTCAGGACAAAATGCTCGCCCTCGGCTCCCGGAATCCGTCCCATCGCCGCCGACGCAAGTCCCCGTCCCAGCCGCCACATACCTTCTTGCATCCGTAGTCCCTTCGGTGGAACCGGCTCGTGCAGCAGATCATCCCACCGGCCGAAACGGATCAGCGAAAACAACGGCGCCGGAAGATAGAATTCTTTCCACTTCTCCTTCCGTGCTTCCGCTTCGGTGATGGTCCCCGTCAATTCTCGGGCAATCTTCAGCGCCTCTGCCTGACGGCCTTCCATCATCAGCGACGCCCAGAGAAAATGCAGATTGTGCGTGACGTACCCATCCGCGTAGTCCCCGCTCAGCACCCGTCTTGCCAGGTACTCTTTGTCGACATGAACCGCGTGGGCGTTTCCTTCTGCAGCCTCGTGATATTTGCCGAGGCGAAGATAGATATGCGCGGGCATATGCACCAGATGCCCGGCCCCCGGCATGAGGCCAGGTAACCGTTCAGCGCAGGCCAGCGCCCGCTCCGGCTTCGGCGATGCTTCAACGACATGGATATAGTAATGGCAGGCACCGGGGTGATCAGGATGTCTGGCGAGAACCGCTTCGAGCGTCGACACCATCTCGTCGGTCCCAGGATGCGGACGTCCATCGGATGTCCAGAAATCCCACGGCCGCAGATCCATCAACGCTTCGGTTAAGAGCACCCCGGCATCCGGATCATCAGGCGACTGTTGCCAAACCATCCGCATGGCATTCGCATAGGCCTTGTCGAGCGCGACACGGGAACCGCCTTTGGCACTGTATCGTTTACCAAGTGCTTCAATATATCGTTGCTCGGCGGGACTGACGTGGCTGGCTTGCGCCCGGGCTTTCTGCAACGCTTCCCATGCCCGCCGTTCGTCGGCCTTCGCCATCGGCGCGTTAATGTTGGGCCCTAACGCCAACGCAATGCCCCAATAGGCCATCGCTGCGGTCGGGTCGAGCCGGGCTGCTGCTTCAAACGAACGAATCGCCTCTTCGTGATTGAACGCATAGACCAGGCGCAAGCCCTGATCAAAATAGTGCTGCGCCTGTTCGGACGTGGTGGTGATCGGATGACGAAGCGCTCCGAGATCGGTGAACAGCGGGACGGATTCCGCCGCCTCAGCGGCGCCTCCCCACGACAGCAGGAGCGCGAAACCCACAAAGGCAGCACGCCCCAGCTGGCTCACCGAACGGCGAGAACGAGTGACGGCTCCGGCGACACGCTGCTGAAGGCTAGTCTGTGCGGTGGTCAATGTTGCGAATAAGGACTGCACGGCCGCTGTCATCCAAAAACGCTTCGACCCTGTCGCCGACATGAGCAGGCCGGTCGATGCGGGTATTTTCATCCAATGCCACACGGCGCTCCGAGCCATCCGGAAGGCGGAGGACATACGCACCGCCTTCCAGCAACAGTACAGACCCCTGCATGGATTGCGTATCCGCAGGCCGCGCGAGCCGTATCTGTCCTTCGGGCTGGACACCCAATGTTCCCCGGACAATACCGATCCCGAGGGACTCTTCGTGAGTCCCCGCCGCTGAGGCACAACCAGTCAGCACACAGAAGAGTCCGCTTAGGATAGCCGATCTATGCACAGAACCACCTCATATAGCATGTTACAAATTGAGTGACGGCTCGCGGGACACTTTCCGCGAAGCAGACAGTTCTTTTCCGGCGGACTTCGCCCGCATCACCCGGGCTTTCTTCGCAGACGGAGCGGCCTGCGCCGCGGCCATGGCCATCGGTAGCTGTTGCGCTTCCAACTCTTGCCCCAAATAGACCAAGACCTGCTGTTGTGAACCCACCATTGATTTCAATTCTTGTAACTGTACCGACAGGCGGGCCACCTCTTGCTGATGCGCCAACAACTCCACGCGCAAGGCGACCACTTCATCGAGCGGTGCTGCTTTGATGGCTGCTGCCGCCGGTGGCACCGCTTGCACAGGGATGGATTCCGGCGTCCTCTCCGCTGATCCAATAGGCGGGACCGTCGCATCCAGAAGAGCGTTCCATCTGGCCAGGCGATCGTCAGACAAATACACCGTCCCCCTAGCAGGCTGAGCCTTCGCGATCTCTGATCCATTAGATTGATCAAGGGAGACGTTCCCGGCCTGCCGGGCGTTCACCGGTACACCGATCGATCGACCCAACCGGTGAAGCTGTGCCACCATGTCGGCAATTCCGCGCGCACAGGTTGCTCCGGACTCCATAACCAGTTGGATGAAGGACCGCTGCTTCGGGCGCGCAGCGGACATCTGCTCAGGAGAAGGAATGCGCGCAATCAGGTTAATGGGTTGGTCACTATATCGACGGGACATGACGGAACCTCCTCTATCAACTTCACCACCCAGACCGCAGAACATCGTGAGGCAGGTTGCGACGATCTGACTGGAGGGATTCGAACATCGTGCAGGCTCGAACAGGGACAGAACGATATCTATGAGCCACTACGTACTTGTCTACTCCGACCATGAGGGTGAGTCAATCATTTTCCCAAACAAGGGACGTGAGCGCGCGTCACAATCAGAGCGGCTGAGGCCTAGAATCTCGTGACGCTGGAGAAAAGAAACTCCGGCAGGACCACGGCGGGCACGAGCATCTTTCCTGTTTCAGAGGTCACCGCTTCCATCGGTGCCGTCCAGGATTCGACGTGTTGGAACGCCCGCAGGGGACTCTCGTGAAACCGGAAGTTTTTCACTGCGGATACGATCTCCCCTTTCTCTACCAGAAATGTTCCATCCCGCGTCATCCCGGTCAATGTCAGATCGGTCGGATTCACCGTGCGGAGATACCAGAAATTGGTGACAAGTATCGCCCGGTCGGTCGATTTGATGAGTTGTGCCAAAGAACTGGCCGACGATCCCTCGATCGAAAGGCGCGGCGCCTCGATTGTCGGGATAGGCGTGATCTGTTGTGCCTGGGCAGTAAACCGATCATAGGCCAGTTGCTGCAAGACCCCTTGATAAATCCATTGCGATGCCGTGGACGGAAGCCCTTCGGCCGTAAACCCGACACCGAGCAAATCGGCGTGCCCCGGACAATTCTCCAATGAAAGCCGCTTATCCAGAATCCGTTTCTTCAGCTTGCCGGCAAAGGGACTTGTGCCCTTCAGATAGGACTTCGCGTCCAGCATCCAGATGATCCACGACCACAGGCCGGCCACTGCCGCCGGTTCGAGGATGACTCGATAGCGGCCGGGAGGCAGCTCCTGCGGCTCGGCCCCCAACGTCGCCTTGTGGATCGCGGACAGCGTCCGTTCCTGCACTTTCAACCGGTCGATGGAGCGATGCGCCGCCGAAGCCCACCCGGTCGCGTCACCGGCTTGCACGGTAATACTGAATCGCGCTTCCGTGCGCTCTTCAAACGCGAGGAGCCCGCTGCCCGCCGCCACGCCGACCGCCGCGCGGGACGAGGAGACAATGCCTGCAGCCGACATGTTCTCCATACGGCATTGGCCGATCGCTTCGTTCGCATATTCCAGCCGCAAGGCCGGACCGGCCTTGAGCGTTTCACTGCGCGACGTGGAACAGACCACAAATGCTTGCGGTCCGACCGGCGGCAGGTACTCCGGATCTTCGGGAGACACACGTGCGATTGCCTCAGCCCGTTTGACGGTCTCGCGCAGTGAGCCGGCCGTAAAATCCGTCGTCGTGGCCGTGCCCTGCCTGGCGCCGAATGCCACAGTGACCGTCACGCCTCCCCGTCGCGTGTTGACGTTTTGGATCACCTGGTTGTTGGCGAATCGCGTCGTGCCGCCATCCTGATCATGCAATGTCACCAACGTGTGGTCCGCCGTCGAACATTTGAGGACCAGTTCGGCGATAAACTGAAACTCCTCGCGTGTGGTCATCTTCGGCCAAGGCTTGGCGCCGGTGACGGTCATGATCGTCCCTCACCTCGAATGATCTGAACATTGCGGAAACGCGCATGTGACGCGGCATGCGTCATCCAGCCGGACTGGCCTGGCTGGCCCTTGCCACAGGTAATGAAACCATAGCGTTGACGATGCGACCGGTCAGCCACCCCATCGCAGCTGTTCCAAAATTCCGGTGTGATACCGTGATAGATCACGTCGCGCAGCATGTGGGTCCGTTTGCCGTTCTCAATCAGCCAGAACGCATCCCCGCCGAACTGAAAATTGTAGCGCCGCTGATCGATGCTGTATGAGCCGTGGCCTTCGATATAGATCCCACGCTTCACATCCGCCATGAGCTGACCGAGGGTCGCCCGGCCCGGCTCCAGACCGATGTTGGCGATGCGCACGATCGGGACGGTCCCCCAGCTATCGGCGCGATTCGATCCGCGCGAGCGCGCTTCGCCAATTTTCGGCGCGACTTCCCGATTCGTACAGTAGCCGACGAAGAGGCCCTCGCGCACGATGTCCCATTTCTGACAAGCCACGCCGTCATCATCGTACCCGGTGGCCGCCAAGGTCTCAGGCTCGGTGTTGTCCGCCACCAGATTGACATGCGAAGACCCATACCGAAACCTGCCCAGCTTATCCGTCGTCAGAAAACTGGTACCGGCATAGTTGGCTTCGTACCCGAGCGCCCGATCCAGCTCGGTGGGATGACCGCAGGATTCATGCATGGTCAACGAGAGATGTTCCGGATCCAGCACGAGATCGTATACACCCGCATCTACGACAGGCGCGCGCACTTTCTCGACCGCTTCGCGCGCAACGCGCGGCGCTTGCCCAAGGAAGTGGGCCTCTTCGATCAGTTCATAGCCGCGCCGCAACTGCGGCGTATTAAAAGACCGACTCGCAAATCGCCCGTCATAGAGGGCCGTCGCCGTACAATCCCCGCTCGACGCGAGGAGGTCAAATTCCAGGCGAGATCCCTCTGTCGACACAAACATTTTCCGGTCCCGCCTCGCCCAGAACTCGGCGCTGCTACGGACGACCCCGGATTGAGCCTGCAGCGATTCCATTGTGGCCAAGAGCAGGTCGGCTTTCTGCCCGAGCGGAACGGTGAACGGATCGATCCGAACCACTGTCGTGATCCGATCCTGATGGACCGGCTCAGCCGCCAGGCGAACTTTGTCGATCGCGACCGAAGCAGATCCTTTGGCGATCTCTATCGCCAGTTCGGCGACTCGCGGAACCTCTTCAAGGGAAGGAATCGAACTGGCGGCAAACCCCCAGCCTCCATGATAGAGGACACGCACGCCGAACCCGACGTCGTCGGAATCGCGAATCGACGCGATCCGTCGATCTTCGCCTCTGATAGCCTGAGCGGTGCTGTGAACGATACGGATGTCGCCGTATTCGGCGCCGGATGACGTGATGCGCTTCAGCGCGAGCTCCGCGAAATCATCCCACGTGGGAGCGCTCATCGCGTGACCGCCTTTGAGAGGAGTGAACGAACCTCGAATGAGGTCAGTATAACAGGATCGGAGGAGCATACGCAGAGGATCAGAAGGGACGTGAGCGATGACCTGCTAGAACAGTCCGGCAATACCGGTGTTGACCTTCTCCTGAATGATCGGCGTGGCTTCAGGAATGTCGAGATCTTTTTGTCGAACGTGTCCCACCATGCGCATCTGCTGCACTTTGGGGCTGCTCGGATTCTGGCCTCCGACCGCAGCACCGATCGTCTTCCCGATTTTGCGATCTGTGATCTGTACGTCGGTGACACACAAATACGTCACGCCATCTTCTTTCGGAGCCTGTTGCACCTGCATACCGGGAAAACCGCCTCCCCCGGCCATGGCCTGCCTCATCATGGCGTTGATGTCCGGCATGCCGCCCATTCCACCCATGCCCATCATGCCCGCACCCATTCCACCCCCTGACATATCACTGGCAGAGGCCATCGTCGTACCGCCACTGCTGACGCCTGCCCCGGCCCCGGCTTTGGCCACACTTTCAGGTGTGACACCTTCTGCCGCTTTGTGGCAGTAAATGATCTTGGCCTGGATCCAATAGTTCGCCTGCTCCGGATCCTTGACCAGTTGATAGCCCTTCGCCGTCAGCTTGGCATTCAACTCATTCAGCGTCACTTGCTGGTTTTCTGACGCGTTACGGAGTTGCGTGTAGACCGTCCGGTTGGTGTTCGGATCCAGGAAAATGGTGTTGCTGTTCATGAGGCCGGAACGGATGATGTTGGAACAGCCGGTCGATAGCAGGAGCAGGAGCAAGATCGCCGTCAGGCGTGAAACGGACGGCGTGAGGCGATCAGACGAACCGCTCATTAGAAATTCCCCGCCACGGCGGCGCTCAGCTTCTGTTGTAACAGTGGAGTCGCCTCCGCTTCATCTAACTTCTTTTGGTGCACATCAGCCGCGAGCCGTGTTTGATAAACACCTGGCTGCTGGGCCGCTCCGGATTTCGCCGGGGCCGAGGTTGAAGCGGTCGTCCCCTGCTCGGTAATCTGGATATCGGCAATGCAGGCATAGTTCACATCGTCCGGCATCTTGGGAGAGGAGGACGATGAGCTGAACAAACTCCCGACTGCACTGCCGATTCCTTCGATGGCATTCAGCCCCATTGACGCCGCAGCCCCGGCCATGGCGCCCTGCGGTCCCGCCATGCTGGCCATACCGGACAGACCTTGCAGGCCGGACATCATCTTGGAGCCGAATCCAGACCCGTAACCACCCGCGACCATCGCTTCCACCGGCATCTCCGGTTTCGTAATGTTGCAATAGACGATATTGGCCAGCACGATGTAGTGTGCGGCGTTATGATCCTGCACGACCTCATACCCTTTCGCAGTTAACCGCGACACCAGGTCGTGCAATGAGACGCCCTGGTTATCGGATGAATTGCGGGCCTGAACGAAGACGGTCTTGTGCGTGCTGGGAGGCAGAAAGAACGTGTTGCTGGCAATGAGATCGGTATCTTTGATATTGCCGGCGTAGGCGGACAAGGGCAGACTGAGAACACACGCCAAAACGACGGGACATCGCATACGCCTGTTCTCCTGCTAGACGGCCGGATTCTACGCCTCCATCCATGAAGACCGCAACCGCATTTCAAAAGAGGTTCGCATCGGCAAGATTCCACTTTATCTCCATCGCCGACTCGCCTACGATAATCCTATGCTCACTCCCGCACGCACGCCCCGCCAGCGCATGATCGATTTGCTGATCGGCACACGCCTGGCCACGCACCAGCTGGCCCAGATGCTCGGCATTCCCGAGCGACAAGTCGAGGATCATCTCGAACACGTCGTAAAATCTATCGCCCATGACAAGACCCGTTGCTTCATCCTGGAACCGTCACGCTGTCAGGATTGTGAGTTCGTATTTCGCGATCGGCGGCGGCTCACCAGGCCCAGTCGCTGCCCCCAATGCCACAGTGAAGATATCGCCGCACCGCGTTACGGGATCGATCTCGTAGGACCACCAGCCAGCCAGAAAGACAACCGCAACGCAATAGAATGCGACACGAAAGGACTATGATGACCGTGACACGCTTCCTGCTCTGTGCCCTGTACTGCAGTCTGCTGCTGGGATGCTCCGGCGATAAAGCCAAAGAGCTGCTGGAAACCGCCGAGTTTGAGGAACGGCAGATGAACCTGCCGCACGCCAAGCAGCTCTACGACGATGTCATCCGCCTCTATCCTGATAGCAAGCAAGCCGAAGTCGCCCGTGCCCGTGTGGCTCAATTGAAGACCAGCCCATAACCGATCCGGCCCCAATCCTCTCCCCCCTTCAGAGGCTCCCGCTCCCCCTCTTTCGAGGCACGCCGAATCGCCGTTCTGCGCGTACACTCAGACCAATGATTGAGAACAGCATTCACCCCGGCGAGGAGGCATTCATGGTCAAGACATACAGTGTCCGCAGCGCGACCCGCGTTCCGACCCAATGCACATTCCTATATTTTTGGAACGGGACGCTTGAACAAGGCAAGGTCTGGGATCTCTCAGAAACAGGGTGGCGGACCAGCATGAAACATCCCATTCCTGCCGGATCAGAAACGACGGTCTACCTGGCTCTGCCGGATCACGATGTCTACAAATACATGATCGTGAACATGGCGACGGTGTGCTGGTCGGATGGAAATATGGCTGGATGGAAGGTGTCGCACATCGACGAGGCGGCCAAGGGCAGGCTCGATCAGTTTTTAAACGGTGCGGAGGAGGAGTGACCCGTCTTGGGCCACCAGGGAATGAAGGCGTTCGTGGTTTCCTGATAGCGGCGATAGTCGTCGCCGCGAGTTCGAATGGCCTGTTCCTCCGCCCAGGGGATGCCTGTAATCCTAACCAACGCCACTCCCATCACCACCGGACCGATCCACGTCAGCCACCAGCCGGGGCTCCCGATCGCCATGACCACATAGGCCCACCAGTGGACCCATTCGAAAAAGTAGTTCGGATGGCGTGAGTAGAACCAGAGTCCATCGCGACAGACCCGGTCATGGTTCCAGGCCTTCGCGCGAAACCCGGCCAACTGCCGATCCGCGACCGACTCACCGGCGATGCCGATCATCCAGACAAGCACGCCAGCCAACTCCCACAAGCTGAACGGCGGTCGTGGGTTCTGCATGACGGCCAGAAAGGGAAGGGAGAAGAGGACGATAGCGCCCGCTTGCAGCTGAAAGTACCCGAACATCCGGAGCGGCTCTGCCAAACGCCAGTCACGGCGCAGGCGTTGATAGCGCTGATCTTCGGTTTTGCCGGTCACCCGATGGGAGAGGATGTACCAACCCAGACGCAGACCATAACCCGATGCCATGACGACCAGGAGAAGTTTCCGCTCCACTTCACCGGTCGCAAACCATCCATAGCCCGCCACGACAGCAACCAGGCCGAAACACCAGCCCGCATCCGCGAGCGAGGCATTGCGTTGTACCCGCTCAACCAGCCACAGGGCCACCATCCAGGCTGCCATGGCAAGCCAGGCCCAAAGAAGGAGCGTCAGGGGATCATACGTCGTCATGGATTCAGATCCGGCATGGCATAGTCCCAGGGATCTGCACCCCCACCCGGGCGCGAAGTAATCCAGCTACGAAATCCCGTTAAAGGGAAGGACAAGAGGCTCTGGAGCTTCTCGCAGCGCATCGACAGATCGGGCGGCCGTGATGGTCCGTGATAGGCAGCCACCGATCCCGGCTGAAGGCGTGACGCCAGCTCGGGATACCATGTCGCCAGCGCCTCACCGATCTCCATTCGGGACAGCCGTTCTGCCCCTCCCAGATGATAGAGCCCGGATGGCTTTCGGGCTATCAGCTCCCACACCGCGCGCGCCACAACACCAGCCGGCAGCGGACTGCGAAACTCGTCGGTAAATAGCGTGAGGCGTTGACCCTGTCCGGCGCTTCGCCGCATATCTTCCACAAAACTTCGGTCCTTCGTGAGCGACGTGCCTGCCGTCAGTGCCAGGCGGATCACCGTGTGCCGGGGATTGCTCAAGACGAGCTTCTCTGCCGCCGCTTTAGTCTCGCCATACCGATTGATCGGATTGATCCGGTCCGTTTCAACATACCGGCCTTGCCGGCCGTCGAATACTTGATCGCTCGAAAACAACAGCAACGGCCGGTCACCCGAGAGTGAGGCGAGAAGTGCCGTGGCCTCGACATTCACCTTCCTGGCCAGCCCGGGGTCTTGCTCACAGACGGCGGGACGGCTGATCGCAGCACAGTGGATCACCGCTGCCGGCTGATGCTCCCGCCAAAGGCGGCGAACCGCCATCTCATCCGTGAGATCCACATCCTGTCGAATCAGGCCACGCACATCCCAGTCCGGCGCCCAGCGCGATGCGGTCCGCACAAGATAGCTCCCGACCAATCCTCCTGCGCCGGTGATCCATGCGACCGGCTTCATTGAGCACCTCCCAATCGACGTGCTGCGTCATGCGCAGACGGAATCCTCTCCATGAGCCGATACCCCGTGCTGCCGATCACGACGATGTGATGCGACGCCATCCTCCGTCACCGACTCGTGGTCGCCGGACTACCGGCCTCACGCAAGAAAGCAGGATCTATCTCCGTTTCCCTGGAGATCTTGACTCCCTGCTCGATCAGCTGACGGGCGGCACGGATTAAGGCGTCTTGATCCGTCGACTCCAATCCGAAACTCGTCTTGATTCTGGTCACCCGGGCGCCCAGCGGATCGGCGTCCGGCAACTGCCGCAGCGCAAGATGCCAGAACGTGCAGACACTTTGGCTTCCATTCACCGTGAACGTGCTGAACATGGCCCGATCTTGTTGCTCCTCGGCTATACCGACTCGTTCCAGGACCTCGCGCCGGTGGCTTTTCAGCAAGACCGTCGAGGCTGACAAGGGCTGATTATTCACGCTCGTAATCCGTGGGGTGGCATCGACCGCAATAATCAAACAACCCTTGGGAAACTGTGTAGTCAGTGCCGTTCGCTGGTCCGCCTTCCCGAGAAGATTTACCAGCGTCTTGATTCCAAGATTGTCGGCAGGCCCCCCATCATAAGCCAACACCGCCGGATGCAATGCCGGTTCAGATGAGGGCAGCGTGACCGGATCGAACACACCGGGATAGGCTGCCGACATGTAGACCGCTCTTGAGACGCTGAATGACGCCAGCGAAGAGGAGAGGGTCGCGAAACTTTCGTCAGAGATCACGAAGGGATCGCCGGTGAGCGCATTAGTCGCGTTCAACAGCAACTTGGGACGAGACGGATTGAGATCGGCATAGGTCGCATTGTGGAAGAGCTGCTCGTCCAGCACTTGCACAACGGTGTCGGACTTCGTCGCGTCGGTAAGCCAGTATTTGAACAGATTGCCGGGTGACACGAGGCGACCTCGCATATCGCTCTGAAAGTCGTGGCCCATCCGTTCCAGAAAGCTGTTGGCAAAATCGATGCTGCGATAGCCGTCGAGCGCGTAGTACGCAGCGGGCAACGCCCCGCCCGAAACGGCGGACAGCACATCGACCTGTTGCAACAATCCGAGCCGGTGCAATTCCCGGAGCATCGCCCCGCCGAACACGGCGGCCCGGCTGCCCCCGCCTGAGATGGCTAGCCCAATGAATCGGCCATCACGTTGGGCTTCCCGGTCGAGCGTTTGATTAGCGCGGGTAGGTGAAGAAACAACCATTGCGAGGGGACTCGGCGTAGCCGAAACACAGCCCGCAAGTCCAAGGAGGAGAAGGGTAACAATGGCCGACGAGGCATTCATCGACCCGTCGACCTCAAGATCATCTGTTTGTGCGTAGAGCGAACCATCCTTCTAGCAATACGGACTCACCGGCCGTTCGGATGGAAGCCAGATTAATTCCTCGTGAGCTTGCGATATCGTATCCGGTGCGGCTGATCGGCTTCTTTGCCCAGTCGCCGCTTGCGGTCCGCTTCGTAATCGCTGTAGTTCCCCTCGAACCACACGACTTTGCTGTCGCCCTCGAAGGCCAGAATGTGAGTCGCCAAACGGTCGAGGAACCACCGGTCGTGACTGCTGACGACCGCGCAACCGGCGAAACTCTCCAACCCTTCTTCGAGCGCGCGTAACGTATTCACATCGAGATCGTTCGTCGGCTCGTCGAGGATGATGAGATTGGCCCCTTCTTTCAGCATGCGGGCCAGATGCACGCGGTTGCGTTCACCGCCGGACAGCTCCTTCACTTTCTTCTGCTGATCGGTTCCCGCGAAGTTGAATCGTCCGCAATAGCCCCGGGCATTCACTTCCACCTTCCCGAGCTTGATCGTGTCCTGGCCGTCAGAGATGATTTCGTACACAGTCTTGTTGCCGTCGAGGCTGCGATCCTGATCCACATAGCCGAGCTTCACCGTGTCGCCGATCTTGATCGTGCCGGAATCGGGTTTCTCTTTGCCGAGTATCATCTTGAACATGGTCGTCTTGCCGGCGCCGTTCGGGCCGATCACACCGACAATGCCGCCCTTCGGCAGACTGAAATTCACATTCTCATAGAGTACCTTGTCGCCGAAGGCCTTGCCGATTCCATTGGCTTCAATGACCACATCGCCCAAGCGCGGTCCCGGCGGAATATAGATTTCGAGATCGTCGGCAACCTGGTCCTGCTTCTGATTGACGAGTTCCTCATACCGGTTCAAACGCGCCTTACCCTTCGACTGCCGCGCCTTAGGCGACATACGGATCCATTCCAACTCGTGTTCGAGGGTTTTCTTGCGCTTCGATTCGGCCTTCTCTTCCTTTTCCAGCCGGTCCTTCTTCTGCTCCAGCCAGGAGGTGTAATTGCCCTGGAAAGGAATCCCGTGACCGCGATCGAGTTCCAGAATCCAGCCGGCCACATTGTCGAGGAAGTAGCGATCGTGCGTCACGGCGATGACCGTGCCCTTATACTGCTGCAGATGCTGCTCCAGCCACTGCACGGATTCGGCATCGAGGTGGTTCGTCGGCTCGTCGAGCAACAGAATATCCGGTTCCTGAATCATGAGACGGCAGAGCGCCACGCGGCGTTTTTCACCGCCGGAGAGAAGCCCGACCTTCGCATCCGCCGGCGGACAGCGGAGCGCGTCCATGGCGACCTCGAGTTCGTTTTCCAATTCCCAGCCGTTGGCCGCCTCGATCTTTTCCTGAATCTGCGCCTGCTTGTCGATCAGCTTTTCCATCTCATCGGGGCCCACTTCGCCGATCTTGTTGCTCACCGCTTCATATTCATGGAGCAGCGCCACCAGTTCGGCCTTCCCCTCTTCGACAACTTCCTTGACCGTCTTGTTCGGGTCAAGCTGCGGTTCCTGTTCGAGCAACCCGATGCTGTAGCCTTTCGAGCGGGTGATCTCCCCGGTGTAATTGGGATCCACGCCGGCAATAATCTTGAGCAGCGAGCTCTTACCCGACCCGTTCAAGCCGAGCACACCGATCTTCGCGCCGTAGTAAAATCCGAGGTAAATCTCCCGCAGAACCTGCTTCTTCGGCGGGAATACCTTGCCGACATTGACGAGAGAGAAAATGACTTGTTTGTCGTTGGTCGTGGCCATGATCCTTGGAATCCTCCGCTAGTAATTCACGTTCTTGAGCCGCACAACTTAGCAGACCGCCTCATTCCCGCACAACTCAACCCCCTGCCGCCTCTGCCCAACCAATACCATGATCGGATCAGCCTGGTCAGAAGCCCATTTCCTGCGACAGCCGGACCTCCGATTCATCGACAATCTCTTCCAGACAGGTGAAGCAGGGAAAGGGGAACTGATTGACGGGGATCGCGCAGACCTCGCCGACGGGCGATTCATCAAGCGCCGGTCCGCCGCATTCTTTATGGATCAGGGTTAGCATCGCGGTTCCTTTATGGTTGTCCCAGCACCAGCTTATGAAATCGCTCGACATGCTCGGGGCTGCTGAGCCGATGGTCGCCGGGAATCAGGTTCAGGTCGATCGGATAGGTCGGGGCTTTGGCCAACAGCAGCCGGGCAAACTCCCGGCTTCCGTCAGGCAGGATTACCGTATCCTGTAATCCGTGCAGGATCGTCGTCCGCACCGGCCTAAGCCGGCCGAACGTGGCCTGCCAGTAGGCTTCGCTTTCCTCGACCCACTTCCATGACAGTGCCCAATCCTTGTGCAGCGGGTCGTCATCCCAGGGCATCCAGCCGGTGCTCTGCCAGGCCTGTCGTCGCTCCGGTGCAATCTGCGTTGCGCGAACGCCCATCATATTGAACGCCGGGGCGATGAGAATGAGCCGGTCGACGAGTTCGAACTCTTGCGCGATCAACCAGGCGATCCAGCTTCCCAGAGAATTGCCGACGATCGTCATTGTCGGTCCTGCTTTGAGTGCATCTACGACAAGCCGGGCATCAGCAACCCAATCCGACAGGCTGTAGTCCGTGAACGTTCCCTCCGAATCGCCGAATCCTCGCACATCGTAACAGCAAAACCCCCAGCCCTGCTCCTGGCACCACTGGGCCAAGGCCTTGCTCTTGTTTCCCCAGCGCTTGGAGAGAAAGCCGGTGATGAAGAGGATCTGCCGATTCTTCCCCATCGCGCGATCGCCGCGAATCAGCTTGCCGTCAGTAGCTGCAAGTTCGAATGAATGCAGGCCGCTCATGTAGAAGTGACCGCCTTGGTGATGAACAGCCCCAACCGTTGCAGGACCATTCTCGGAATCTCATGCCCCCCGCGGAAATTGTGCCATTCAACGGACAGTCCCGCATGGGCCAGCGTATCTCGCAACCGTTCTGCTCCAACATACGGCAGAATCTCGTCCTGCACTCCGTGGCTTTGAAAGACCGGCAGGCCTTTGCGCCTCTGGAGCAGCGGCCCCCATTCCTGCGCGGCGAGGAGCGTTCCGGATAGTTGGACCAGCCCGGCATAGGGCTGCGTCGTTCGCAGCATCAGGTCGCAGGACAGCATCGCCCCCTGGGAAAATCCTCCAAGAATCGTCTTGCGCGGGTCCACGGAGAATTTCTGTTCAATCTCTTTCAAGAACGCCAGCATCGTCTCACGCACCGGCCCCAGACCCTTGGGAATGTCCTGCGACAGATCGCGCACACGCCCGGCGGCTCGGTCCTGAGCAATACGCGCCATGTCGATCAGCCACCAGGCCCGCGCATTGCCGGGTCCGAAGCTCAGCGAGAGCGGGCCTTCGGGAAACACAAACCTCGTACCGGCCGGCACGTTCAAGGCATCGGCCAGCGGGACGAGATCGTCGCCCGGCGCCCCGAAGCCATGGAGCAGCAGGACGAGAGGCCCTCGACCTCCACCCTTACCGTCCGTACCGCCCGTAATTCGCGTCCGCAGCCCGCTGATCTGCTCTTCGCGCATGATTGATCCGTTACCTCATATACAAATATTGCAACAATGCGACGATGCCATAGAGCGATGATTCGATCACCGGCTGCTGGTAGAGCGGGACGAATGCGCCCTGCTCGTTTGCTTCGACTTCGTCGGTAATAAACTGGACCTGCTTCATCCGGACATCACGATCCTGACCGATCCCCAGGGCCTGGACCATCTGCCGGCTCAGCCCGGTCAGCATGGCGGCTTTCGCTCTGCTCGCCGCCCGGTAGAGGAGCAGCGCCGCCAGCAACGCCAGCAGCACGTTCAGCGCCCAGAAGCACAGGAGGAGAAGCGGGTAATTCCAGATATCGAAGTAGTCGCTCCGGCCGGCGATCATGATCAACAGCGCGAAGAACGGATAGCGAATCAGGCGGTTCACCACTTCGGTCCGCTGCCCGATCAGATCGACCACCGCCAGATATTTCAATTTCTCAAACTCCGCCTTCTGGGCCTGGCCCAGGCCGTAGTCCCGGAGATACTCCTCCTGCACCTGATCGGACCAGCCGCCGGTCGAGGCGGTCACCCAGCCGATCCACCGCCGGCAGAGCATCACCGCGTCGAAGACCGCCAGATTAAGCAGGCCCACGAGCGCCACGCTGCCGAGTGTCAGAACCCAATCGACCGTGCAGCTCAGGTGCCCCCGGCAGGGATGGATCATCTCCTCGTCCAACACCCAATGTTTCAGCGGCCCCATGACTGCGAGATACAGCAGAAACAGGAGTATGGTTCGCGCCGCCCGCTGCGCCGGCTGACCGGCCTCGCGATACCAGGACCAGGCCTGATCCACCGTCGTCGCCGTCATCGTCTCGGCCGGATGGAACACCCGCTTGAGGTTGGTCCAGAAAGTCCCGGGTGAAAACCGCTTGCTCCCGGACTCATCCTGAAACAGAAAATCCTGGCCGATCAGGTCGCTGTTCTTGGTGAGATCCCGCATACCTTTCGCCAGCAGGATGAGACAGAGGACCACCACCAGGAGACGAAGCAATTCGCTCGGCCAGATGCTGATGCCGGCGGTCCAGGAGAACGGCTCGCCTTCGTCATGGCCGGCGAGCAACGCCGTCGCGCCGCCGAAAGCCACGAAGACCGAGAAAGCGGCCAGGAGGATAATCCCCAGCGCTCCCAATATTTTTGGATGCCCCGCGACCCAGAGCCAGAGTCGTTGATTGCTCCAGGCCACGATCGTGCCGATCAAAAGTACGACGACGACACCGGCCGCAATGGCCGTATTGTCGAACCCGACCCCTTGCTTCAGCTGTCCATACTGATCGGTATAGGCAAGATCAGGCCGCAGCGGATGGATGGTTCGCATTCCCTCCTGAGCCACCACGCTCAGATCCACCGCGCCGTTCCGGCCTACTTCAAAGAGTCTCGGATGGGACCCGGCGTCGTAGGTGCGATCCTCCGGCGTCATCGACACATGGAAACCCGCCGCGCAGCCCCCCGGTGCGCTCCGCTCCTGCCCGGCCGGCCGGCAGACGACATGCTGCAGAGCCTGCAGCGCGGCAAAGTAGGCCGAGGTCTGATAGCTGCTACGGAACGGCGGAACATCACGCTGGAGGCTTCCATCCAGCTGCAATCCGAACGGCGAGGCGATCACCATATTGCGCGTCGACTTGTATTCGCTCGGATGGAGATGACGCGCATCAAGATCCACGGTGAAGAAGATCGCATAGGGAAACGCGGGCCTGAGTGCCTTGATGATGAGCAAGGCATCGTAGGGGTCCGTCCCCAGAATGCCGATCGCTCGGGCGCCCTCCCCTTCCTCCTGAATGCGCGCGACCAGCGCGCGCACATAATCGAGCTGGCTGGTGCCTTCCGGGCGGTCCCGCGCCGCGTCGCCGGCCTGATTGCCGGCCACCGCCTTGGCAGCCCGGGCGGCTCTCGCCGCATCGTCGCCCGGCACTTCTCCGTCCAGCCCGCCCAGATAGCTGTAGCGAAAGACGTTCAGAGTGAGCGATTCGTAGTCGGCGGGCCGTTGGATCTGCAAATCGACGGCCTGCGGAATGGTCGGGCACCAGCGTTTGATGTCGACCGGCACCTGGATCTGGGCGAGATCCTGTTCAGTGAACGTCGCCACCTTGGCACAGGCGGCCGCACGGAACTCGATGGGCAGGGCTCGTCCGTAGAAAGAGTCCCACTCACCGATGAGAATCACGGCATCCCAACCGAGCCGGACCTGTCGCCGTTCCAGTTCAGCGATCAGCGATTCGAACCGTTGCTCATCCGAGCCGACATCGTAGACGAGCCGCACATGCGCATCGGCCAGCCGCTGATAAAACTCATGTTCGCAATCTGCATAGATGGTACAGGCCGCCCCTTTGCCGGACTCCGCCTTGAGTCCGTAGGCCAGGAGCCCTTTCATGGCACTGGCCCAGGGCGAGTAGAGTTCGATCGACCCGTCGGCGTTCGGCCAGACCGCGATGTCTTCATGCGGATCGCCGTATAACGTCCCGGCTTCATCCAACAGGGCTCGATAGGCCGAGGAACTGCGGGGGCCGATGATTTTGAAGGTGACCGCCTGCTGCAAGGCTGCATTCAGCCGCACCAACTTGCGCTTGTCGGCAGCGATCACACACTCGCCCTTGCCCGTCTCCTGACAGACAAGCCCTTGAGACAGTGACGTCAATGTGGCCAGGAATCCGCGACTGAGGGCTTCGTCCGGCAACCAGACGACGAGCACGCTGTCCGCACGCGACCCTGCTTCCCCACAGTTACGGGTCTTCCTGAGGCGATACCACTCATATGGCAACCCCTGAACAGGGCCTTGCCGTTCCCAATCGATAAAAGAAAGATGGCTCTCGTCTTCCGGAGCGTAACAGGCCACGCCGAGCGCCGTACCGATCGCATACCGGTCGCGAAGCCGCGACTCAGTGCTTTCTACATACGGGCCACCGCTCGTGGTCGTCAGCAGGACGGTGAGCCTCTGCCCGCTCTTGACCCGTTCGACGATGGCCTGCCGGAGAGGCCTGAGCCGTTGGGCCAACGGTGATTCTGCAGGGGACGCTGCGTTGGGGGACCCCTTCTCCCGGATTGCACGCTCGACTGCCGCCACCGGATCTTCCCACAGCCGCGCACGGACCAACTGCTCACCCGTGCTCTGTTTCATCTCCAACCCGGTGCCGACCGGCCGCGAACTGCGCAGCGGTTCTTTCACCAGCAGCACACCGGCAATGGCCAACACGAGCGTCAACGCGCCCGCCACCGCCAGTTTCGAATCACCGCGAGATTTCGCCACAGGTCGGACTCCTCAAGACTGGACAATTGAGCCACTGTACAACAAACAATGAGGGAACCTGCAAGATTGGATGCTACAAGCCGGTTAGCGAGATGTTGACAAACTACCTGAGCAATCTGGATATGCGCAATGTTGGGAAGACAGAGGCATACTCAGAATCCGTTGCAGGCTGTTCAGAAAGGCCGCTATTCTCACCCGCCCAACCCCAGCACGCCGAGACACGCTGTTCCGCAAGCAAGGCCGCAGCAAGAGAAGCGGCGAAGAGGTACATACCAAGCTTCGCTTGACCCGCTCGCTTCGATCACATGCGAGCGGATAGGTACCTTGCCTACAGTGTGCTTCTCGTAGGGTGAGCCTCTGAGCGCCGCGAGAACGCCGCTGGCGGACTTTCTCAACAGCCTGCCAGGAACTGCGGCTGACCGCCAAATGCTCACTCCCGTTGGGGGACACGGCGGCGTAGGCGTCCATGCCCGGCTGGTCGCTGTAGGGATCTTGCAACAGCGCCAACAGCCGGTCGCCTTCCGAATAGTCTTTCTGTTGCGCTTTCTTCGGTGATGGTCTGGGCCGAATGAGGAGGCGCTTCACTATGGCTAATTCACGACCACGCGGAAGATCGAACCGAAGTTGGTGACGTAAATATAGCCATCGAGTCCATAGAACATACCGACAAGGGGCCCCTGGCCTCCGGGATACGCGACACTCGAAGCCCCCAGCTCTCTCAGATCCCCGCCGGCGAGCTCGATCCGGTGAAGCCGACCCGTGTTTGCATCCGCAAAGAGCAAATTGTTGTGATATTGCGCCGGATAGGCAGAGCCTTCCGGAATCGTCAGGATCGCCGTAGGGGCAATCGTCGGCGTGAAGGTCAGGATCGGATCCCTGAATGGAGGGTCATTGGCAATGCCTACGTACAAGGGCCATCCGTAATTGCCACCGCCTACAATACGATTGATCTCGTCGTTGTTATCGTCGCTGTTTTCGGTGGCCCAGAGATCGCCCGTGTGCGGATGAAATGTGAAGTCGAAGCTGTTACGCAGCCCGTGAGCATACACCGGCGATCCCGGAACCGGGTTGTCGCCAGGGATAGAGCCATCAGCATTGATTCGCAGAAGCTTCCCGTTCAAAGATCCGAGATCCTGTGCCAGAGCTGGCTCATTGGCATCCCCGATCGTGACATAGAGCTTACCGTCCGGCCCGAAATGCAAGTTGCCACCGTTATGGAAGTCATAGGCCGGTAAGTTATCAAGTATGATCGTCAGATTTGTCCCGACGCCGTTCACCTCCGTGAATCGAACCACCCGGTTCTTTGTGGAATCCTCAATGGTGTGGAACACGTAGACGTAGTGATTGTTGGGAAAGTCAGGGTCAAGCGTAATTCCGATGAGCCCCTGCTCCGGCCCGTTCGCGCCGATCGGCAGGGTCGCAAACGCGGCCGGGCTTTGCCAGCCCGGATTGATGATCCGGATGTTCCCGGACAGAAACTCGGTGAAGAAGATGCGTCCATCCGGTGCCATGACCATGCCCAATGACGTGTCCAGGCCCGTGATGACCCCTTGCAGGCCGAATGTCCCCGCGGCGGGAGCGCTGACCGTAAACTGTAGAGGGGGAGTTGTTCCTGCCACATCGACATCCGAGGCGTCGGCCAGAACCAATTGCACTTGATGAGGTCCGGCGGCCAGACCGAATAAATCGAATGACCTCGGACCGGTCCAATGCACCGAATGGGTATGAAAACCCTTATACAACACCCCGTTGTCGGAAGTGATCCCTGGTCCGTCATAGAAGTGATGTGGTTCGGGATCGTTATCCATATAGAAGTGAAGATGAGTCTGGCCGGGCAAACCAATGGTGAAGCCCTGCACGAGAAAAGTGACGGAGACCGGACCGGCCGGGACAGCGGCACCTTGAGTTGGCGTACAGATCGTTAATTGACCTGACCCTGTCGGAGCACAGCTGCCTGCGGGAGATTGACTCCCCCCTCCTCCCCCACTATCTGAACTTCCCCCGCTCGTACACGAAAGAAGGAGGGCGCTCAATGCGAAACCGGCAAGAACCGTCGCTGCACATCTCACTGATTTGTTCATTCTGCATCTTCCTCTACGTTCTTCACTGAAACAGCAAACGTTCTGATCCGGACCTGGTTGACACAGTAGTCATTTCCTACTGGGTCCAGCAACCCCTCTTAGGATGTACAGATCATCTCCACGAAGAGTGGTGGGAATCAGGACGAACAACTCACCGATAAATGCTTGCCCCAGTTGGGGGGCGCGGCGGCGTAGGCGTCCATGCCCGGCTGTTCGCTGTAGGGATCTTGCAACAGCGCCAACAGGCGATCGACTTCCGAATAGTCCTTCTGCTGTGCCTTCTCGATAGCGGTCTGGGCCAGATAGTTTCGCAATACGTATCTGGGATTGACCCGGTCCATGCGCGAGCGCCGTTCCTCGTCCCGGCTCTGCTCCTTGCGCAACCGTTCGGCATAGCGCTGAGCCCAGGCATTGATCGCCGCCCGGTCGAGAAAGAAATCTCGGAGCGATTCGTTGAGCGAGCCCTCCACTGAGGAGCATGCTCCTAAGGCCCGGAAAAAGTTGGTGTAATCGACATGACTCTGCTGCATGAGACCCAGCAGATCCTGAATCAACGCCGCATCATCCTCATGCTCTTCGGTCAATCCAACCTTGGCCTGCATCAGTTCCATATACCGGCGCTCGCAGAGAGGCGTGTAGGAATCCAGGGCTGCTTTCAGCGCGTCCTTCTCAGCCAATGGCAGCAGCGCCTGCGCCAGACAGCTCAGATTCCAGAGACCGATGTAGGGCTGTTGATTGAACGCATAGCGGCCGTTGTGGTCGGAGTGGTTGCAGATGAAGCCGGGATCGTAGTCGTCGATGAAGCCGAACGGGCCGTAATCGAGTGTAATTCCGAGAATCGACATGTTGTCGGTATTCATCACACCGTGGGCCCAGCCGACGGCTTGCCACTGGGCGATCAGCTTCGCTGTCCGCTCGACCACTTCAGTAAAGAACCGCGCGTACTTGTCGGAGACCTCGACCAGATGCGGATAGTGCTGCGCGATGACATAGTCGGCCAAGACTTTCAGCTGCTCATGCTGCTTGCGATAGTAGAAGACTTCAAACGAGCCGAACCGGACGTGCGTCGGCGCCATGCGCAGGACGACGGCGCCGGTCTCCACCTGTTCACGATAGACTTGATGATCGCTGCCCACGATGCACAGCGCCCTCGTCGTTGGAATGCCCAAACCATGCATGGCTTCACTGCAGAGATACTCGCGAATCGTGGAGCGCAATACGGCGCGGCCATCGCCATCGCGCGAAAACGGGGTCATACCCGCGCCTTTGAGTTGCAGATCCCATTTCTCGCCCCGGTCATTCTGGACCTCACCTAACAAGATCGCGCGGCCGTCGCCGAGTTGCGGAACATAGACGCCGAATTGATGGCCGGAATAGAGCATCGCCAACGGTTCCATGCCCGGCACGAGCAGACTCCCGCCGAAGACGCCGGCGAATTCCGGACGCGACGCTTCCGCCGGATCCAGGTCGATCAGTTCCGCCGCCGCACGATTGAAGCTGATGAGATAAGGAGCCGATGAGAAGGGCGTGGGATTTAGTTTGGCATGGAATGATTCGGGCAGACGCGCATAGGAATTATCGAACGAGAGTGTTTCCAATGCACGGCGAGCCATTACCGGCCAGGCCCTTCCAGATCACGATCCACCGTAAAGACCAACATCTTCTCGCCGATCTGGGCATTGATATCGGTATAGAGCGCCAGCGCCTTGGCGCCGGTGATGTCGTTCACCTGCTCGAAGAGCCGCTCCCGCCCCTGGGCAATGAGGGTTTGCCGGATTCGTTTGACCATGTCGACGCCTTCGGCGGTCTTAGCCAGTTGCCGCTCGGCCGGCGTGAGGACGCCCTTCAGGCGAACGACGACGAGATCCCGCACGATATAGGCCCGCACATCTTCCGGGCCCCGCCCCATGAACTCCTGTTCGAACTTGATGATGGCGTTACGAATCGCCGATTCGATTTCACCTTTGGTCATCACATAGCCCTTCCAGCCGGATGGTAGAAGCCAAGTATAGAGGTGCCACTGCGAAGGTCTCAAGGGCCAACCTGCGCCCGGTGGGCCCAAAGACATGGATCGTGGGTCCGAAGGCCTACAAAGCCAAGGGCAATGTACCCGAACGCTTGACTCCTCCGAGACGGATCCTTGATAAAGAGATTCTGTATTCGTCTGAATGGTGTGGACTGTCCGCCGCGGTTGCACGGGACAGCAGGACCATCGGGCTGAATCAAATTTAGAGGCGGTAGGGTGACCGGCACGTTTCGGGCCGGTTGCAGTACAAGCCAGCGGCGGTGCGTGGACATGTCGTCGCGCAGCCCCGTTGGCTTTTTTGTTTTCCGAAACCGGGAGGTGCCCGTGTACGCCATCCTGCTTCCGCTGCTCCCGCTCTTGACGGCGCTCATCGTCGCAGTCGGTGATGAACGGTCACGCCGCACCCGCGCACAGCTCGCCGCTTTCCCGATCGGGGCGGCATTCTGCGGCGCGATCGCCATCCTCTATGTTGTGGCCACGCAGGGGCCGATCAGCATTCGCTTTTACGACCCGGCCTCGACGGCTTCGCTCACCTTTCCGATCGGCTTCTATATCGACCGGCTCAGCGCCGTTATGATGGTCCTCATCTCCGGCGTCGGCACCGTCATCTACGCCTATTCCATCGACTACATGTACCAGGACCCGCACGAACCACGGTACCTCGCTCTCATAGGCCTGGCGCTCTTCGTCCTGCTCTGCCTGGTCTCCAGCGCGAACCTCATGATGCTGTTTCTCTTCTGGCAACTCCTGAGTTATCTGCTGTATCTCCTGGCCCATAACCATACCCATGCGGGCACGCTGGAAGGAGCCTTCAAGACGTTCACGCTGTTGCGGGTCGGAGACATCGCGTTTCTGGCGGGAATCATCTTGGCCCACGCTCTCTACGGAACCCTGGAGTTTCCGGCATTGTTTGCCAAGGCGGCCGAATCATCCATGACTCTGTCGCCCCTGCCTGGCTGGGAGATCAGCGGCGCCACGGCCGTGACCCTGCTCCTGTTCATCGGCGGGATGAGCAAGTCCGCGCAGTTTCCGTTCCACATCTGGCTGCCCCACTATCTCTACGCCCCGACGCCCGCGACGGCCTTACTTCATGCCGGAATCATCAATGCCGGAGGATTTCTGATCAACCGCTTGGCCCCGCTGTTCGGGTTAAGCTCGACAACGTTGCATGTGGCTTTCGTGGTGGGAACGCTGACGGCCGTGCTGGGCGCCACGATGATGCTGGCGCAAAACGACATCAAGAAGACCCTCGGCTTCTCGACGGTCGGTCAGATGGGCTACATGATCATGGAGTGCGGCCTTGGCGCCTTCTCGCTCGCGGTCTTTCATTTGATTGCCCACGGCCTCTTCAAAGCCACCGTCTTCTTGAATAGCGGCAACGTGATTCATAAGGCCCGGCAGGAAGCGCATCTTCCCCATGCCGACCAAGAGGAAGAGCAGCAGAACTTTTCTCCGCTCACGTGGGTGACCGGATTTCTGACCACCTTGATGATTCCCCTACTGATTCTGCTGCTCACCCACGGCGTACTCCGCATCCCGTTACTGGAGTCCCAAGGCACCGTGATCTTCCTCTTTTTTATTTGGATCACGTCATCACAGGCGATTCTGACCCTCACGCGCCTGCGGGCAGTGCCTTCATGGGAAGTATCGGCTGCCATGCTGGTCACGCTCCTCTTTGTGGTGTTCATGTATCTCTTCGCCGTCGAGTCCTTCACGGCCTTCCTGTATCCGGATCCGAACGAAGTCGCGGCATATTTCAAGGCCGCCGCCCTTCCCAGCGGGCTCTTTGACCTCATAATCTTGTTATCCACAATCATGACCGTCCTCAGCTGGTGCTATCTCTATATGCGCGCCCATGGCCGAACCGTCTGGATGCCACTCTGGGTCGAGGGCGTGCGGATCCGGCTGTACGTCCTGTTCATGAATCGGCTCTATGTGGACGACGTCTATGACCGCATCGGCCGGGCTTTCATGCGTCTGGCCCATCGTCTCGATAAACCCCCGGCGCGATGATGCGCTCGATTTCTAAAGCGTTTGTTATGGAGAGAACGTTTTCCGACTACGACCGATCGTCCGGGAGCATTCAGGCTGGCTCCCTGCTTGACGATGGTCTAGACAACGTACTAATGATGGACCCTGAGAAAACGTCTGAAGCGGTCGCCGATCGACAGATGCCTGGTCCCTGAGGGGTCTAAAACGGTTTCACACCATTCCGGAGTGATCTGGTGCTTGTGTACCTCGTGCTGCTCGTCCCGCTCCTTCCGCTTCTGACCGCGCTGATCGTCGCCGTGGGTGACGAGGCCTCGCGGCGGGCGCGTACGAAGCTTGCCGCCTTCCCGATCGGGGCGGCGTTCTGCGGCGCCATCGTCACCCTCTACATTGTGGCCACGCAAGGACCGCTCAGCATCCGCTTCTACGACCCGACGTCGATCGTGTCGCTTACCTTTCCGATCGGCTTCTATATCGACCGGATCAGTGCCGTCATGATGGTTCTCATCTCCGGCGTCGGCACGGTTATCTATGCCTATTCCGTCGGATACATGTACCAGGACCCGCACGAACCACGGTACCTGTCCCTCATCGGGGTCGCGACGTTCGTGCTGCTCTGCCTGGTCTCCAGCGCGAACCTCATGATGCTGTTCCTCTTCTGGCAACTCCTGAGCTACCTTCTGTACCTCCTGGCCCATAACCACAGCCATGCCGCGACGCTGCACGGCGCGTTCAGAACGTTTACGGTGTTGCGGATCGGGGATGTCGCCTTTCTTGCGGGGGTCGTCCTGGCCCATTCCCTCTACGGCACGCTGGAGTTCCAGGAGCTTTTCACCAGGGCGGCCGAATCGTCCGTGACACTGTCGCCCCTGCCGGGATGGGAGATCAGTGGCCCGACGGCCGTGACGCTGCTTCTGTTTATCGGCGGAATGAGCAAGTCGGCGCAGTTTCCGCTCCACTTCTGGCTGCCCCGGTCGCTCTACGCACCCACGCCGGTGCATGCGCTGCTCCACGCCGGCATCATCAATGCGGGCGGCTTCCTGATCAACCGCCTGGCTCCTTTGTTCGGGCTCAGCTCAACGGCGCTGCACGTCGCCTTCGTCGTAGGAACACTGACGGCCGTGCTGGGCGCGACCATGATGCTGGCACAGAACGACATCAAGAAAACGCTCGGCTTCTCGACCATCGGTCAGATGGGCTACATGATCATGGAGTGCGGCCTTGGCGCCTTCTCGCTCGCGGTCTTTCATTTGATTGCCCACGGACTCTTCAAAGCCACCGTCTTCCTGAACTGCGGGAACGTGATTCATAAGGCCCGGCAGGAACCGCATGCCCCCCATACAGACCGGCAGGAAGAGGAAGAACACTTCTCCCCGCTCACCTGGTCGACCGGATTCGTGACGACGCTCGTGATTCCCCTGGTCATCCTGCTCGTCACTCACGGAGTCCTGCGCATCCCGCTGCTCGAATCGCAGGGCACGGTCATTTTTCTCTTCTTTATCTGGCTGACGTCGTCACAGGCCATTTTGACGCTCACGCGTCTGCGCGCGATCGCCTCCTGGAAAGTGTCGTCTTCGATGCTCCTGACGCTGCTCTTCGTCGTCTTCGTCTATTTGTTCGCCGTCGAATCGTTCACGGCCTTCCTGTATCCGAATCCCGCAGAAGTGGCCTCGTACTTTCAAGCCGCGGATCTTCCTAACTGGATGTTCGATGGCATCGTCCTCATGGCCACGATCATGACCGTCCTCAGCTGGTGCTATCTCTACATGCAGGCCCACGGCCGAGCGATCTGGCTGCCGAAATGGGCCTCCCGCTGGATCGAGGGTGGACGAAACGGGTTGTATGTCCTGTTTATGAACCGCTTGTACGCCGACGAACTCTATCAACAGCTCGGACGGACGGTCATGCGCATCGTCCACCGCTTCGACAAGCGCGAACGCGGGTGGTCGCGATGATCGACGCGGCCCTCATCCCCTGGCTCTTGGCAGGCGTTCCCCTGCTGGGCGCGGCATTGACCCCGGCTTTGTGGACCCACCCCCACCGGCTCATGGCCTGGTCGGTCGGCGTCTGCGCCGTCAGCCTGGCTTCCGCCGCGGGATTCGCCCGATATCTGACGACTCCGCCCGAAGGCCTGCTCCTTCTTTTTTTGTTGCCGCTCGCCGCCGGGGTGTCGCTCCTGGGCCAACCGCATCACCGGGACCATCGCGCATCCTGGGTCATGACCTTGCTGTTTCTCAGCCTGGGACTCGGCGCGCTGACGAGCCAGCCTGTCTTCGGCACACTGTTTCTGCTGGCGATCCATAGCTTCGTCATCGTGTTGCTCTATCGCCATCACACCCCGCTCTGGCCCATTTCCTGGTGGGGCCTGGGTGCCTATACGCTCGGCGCCCTCTGCCTGTTGCTGACGCTAGTGGCCGCCCCGCCGCTGTCTTCAATGGCGGCGCTGCTGGCCTGCACGATTCTCCTGCCCGTCGTGCCGTTTCACGATGGACATCTCACCGCGCTGACCCGGTTACCCGGCAATTTGCCGTCGTTCATGGTCCTGCTCTTTCCGGCGCTCGGCCTGCATAGTCTGGCCCCGCTCGCGGCAACGTTACCGGATCCCGTCGTCTGGATGATGAGCTTCCTCGCCCTGGCCGGTACCATCTATGGCGCGATCAAGGCGCTGGCACAATCGCGTGTCCGGCTCCTGCTGGCCTACAGCAGTCTTTCCTTCTTTTCGATGCTCTGGTGGTGTGTCGTGACCACACGCTCGGCCACGCCACGGGCCGCACTCTTCGTGGGCGCCGTGGGTCTGGTGATGTGCGGACTCCTGCTGGCCTGGCAAATCATCCGCACACGCTACGGTGACGACGTGGACCCGCAGGCCATCAGCGGCTTGGCCTCCACCATGCCACAGTATGCCGTGCTGCTGTCGCTGCTGGCGCTGGCCGCCATGGGTCTGCCGCCGTTCGGCGTCTTCGCGGGCTTCATGGGTCTGCTGCTGTCGTCTACCGCCGCCTTTTCGGCCGGCATCATTGTGCTGGTCTCTGCCTGGCTCGCGTCCTCTTGGTACATCCTCGATCTGGTGCAGAGGCTCCTATTCGGCACTCGTCGCGCCGACTTGCGCTACGCCGACTTACTCCAGACCGAGCTGGCGGCGCTGGTGATCGTCGTCTTAACCCTGCTCGCGCTGGGTGTGGCCCCGATCAGCCTGTTCGGACCGGACCGGACGATCGCCACAACCAGCGCCAACTCAGGATCGGTTGTATGGAACAGATAAACCCGTCGATCGACATCGAATCCAAACGGATGGAGCTGCGCGGCGTGGTCCAACTCGCCGGCGAAGTGATTGCGCAGTACTGGCCGATGCGGACCTTCGTCCACCACAATCCGCTTCATAGCCTCGAGTATCTCCCGTTTGAAGAGACGGCCCGGCGCGGCAAGCAATTCATGGGAGGGCATAGTTATCTCCCCGGCACGCTCTATCGCGAGTACCTGAAGGCGGGCCGGATAGAGGCGGCCCATCTCGACGCCGCCTTGAAGCCGCTCCTCCTGGATCAGTCGGTCATGATCGGTTCGCGCCGGGTCACGCACGGCGACGTGCTGCGGGCCTGTCTCACAGAGGGACTCTGTGCGCCTGCGGCAGAGCCGCTGGATGATCAATTGCACGATCCCGCGAAAGACACGATCGACGTCGTCGCGGCGAGCCTGTCGACCGAGTGGGCCTTCCCCGATCTCCGCAAGCGGATTCATCTCATCGTGGAAGGCGACCAGGCGGCGCTGGGCCGGTGGCTCACGCTGTCACATTGGTGCGACGACACGTTCGGGACGCAGATCGTGCGGCAGATCAACGATCAGTTGATCAAGTGGTGCGAGGCCTTCCTGGACGAAGGCCATGCGACCTGGGCGATGCCGGAGCGTGAAAAGGGTTTGTACCATGCCTGGAAAGACCTGGCAGCACAGGAATGGTCTCCCTGCGGCATCGCGGACAGCCGCAGAAAAATCGCGCAGCTTCCCGACTATCCCGAAGACGCGTTACTGCAGAGCCTGGACAGGCTCGGCATTCCCCTGGACCTGCGCCAGGATTACTTGTCGCTCCAATTGACCGCGCTGCCCGGCTGGGCCGGCTTCATCAAGTGGCGCGCGGAAGAACGGGATTACCCCTGGCAGAAGGCCTACCCGGTCGGCCTCGTGAAATTTCTCGCCATCCGCCTCTGGTACGCCAGCGAGCTGGTTCAGAAAACCTGCCGAGAAGAACTCGGCATCGAGGGGCGCTACGACGCCGTCGTCGCCTATATGCGCGAGCATCCCGACGAATACTATTTGAGGAGACAGCGGGTCGCCGGGCGATTGCCCGCGCTGTATGCCGAAGAAGTGGATCGGCTCCGGCACCACAAGGGAAAGGGCTGGGGACTCGTCATCGAGCGCTACGGGGCGGACGTGGTCCCGCGGCAGGAAATTGCCGCACGGCGCGGCGCCGCCAAACGGCTCGTGGCATTGGCTCGCTCCTTGGAACTCGATCCGGCAGTCTTGGCCGAGACGCCGCACGCCACACTGAAGCAGCTCTTCGACTGGATGGAGTCATTTCCCGAATCGGACCATGGACCGGTGTGGCTCAAAGCACTGGAAGCCGCCTACCAGCAGCGTCTGCTCGTCCAGTTGCGGACCCCGGCGCAGCAGCGAACCCAGCCGGCGGACCAGCCGGGTACGAACCGCCCCTATTCGCAATCGGTCTATTGTATCGATGTGCGCTCCGAGCCGTTCCGCCGGCACCTGGAGTCCACCGGCCCGCACGAGACCTACGGCTTCGCCGGATTTTTCGCGGCCTTCATTCGCTATCGCGCCTGGGGAAAAGAACACGACACCGAACAGTTCCCCGTGATCATGCGCGCGAAAAACGAGGTGCGCGAAATTCCCCGGAGTTATCTCGATCACAAAGTATCGAAGCACGAGGCCCGTACCAAGTGGGTCCATGCCGGCCATACGCTGCTGCACGATTTGAAAGAAAACGTCGTGACGCCCTACGTCATGGTGGAATCGCTCGGCTGGTTCTACAGCCTCCCGATTTTCGGCAAGACCCTCCTGCCGTCGCTCTATCAACGCTGGACCTCGTGGTTGCGGCGCCTGTTTGTGCCGGGCATCGCGACGACGCTGACCGTCGACAAGATGGCCCCGGCCGAGACCGCGGAGATGTTGGCGGCCGAACACCACGCCATCGTCAGAAAAGTGCTGCAGGAACATGCGGGATTGCGCAGCTCGCGCATCACCCCGGCCCTCGTCGAAGCCCTGCGCCAACAGTCGCTGAACGGCCAGGCCGACCTGGATTCGTCACTCCTGGACGCGGCGAAGCCGGCCGAGCTTTCGCCGGAGGTGTTGCGCACACTTGTCGATATCCTCCGGCGCCAGTACGACCTCACCGCGCGCGCCGCCTCTCGTCAGAAGGAGCGGATCACCCGCACCGGGTTCACCGTCGAGGAACAGACCCTCACGGTCGACACGGCGCTGCGGATGATGGGGCTGACGACCAACCTGGCCAGGCTGGTCTTGATCTGCGCCCACGGCAGTACGTCGGAGAACAATCCCTATGAGTCGGCCCTGGATTGCGGCGCCTGCGGCGGCAACGAAGGAAAGCCGAATGCCCGCGTCCTGGCCATGATGGCGAACAATCAAAAAGTACGGGAGCGGCTGGCCAAGAATAAACTGGTGATCCCGCCCGACACCCACTTTCTGGCCGGCCAGATGGATACGACGACCGACGAGGTCCGGCTCTTCGACCTGGAAGATGTGCCGCCCACCCATCGCGCCGACCTGGCGCGGCTCCAGGAAGATCTGAAGGAAGCCTCCACCCTGACGAGTCAGGAACGGTGTACACGCTTCCCTGAGGTTGAGCGGCCGCTGGACGAGGGAGCCGCTGAATCACACGTGCGGAAACGGAGCGTGGACTGGAGTCAGGTCCGGCCGGAGTGGGGCCTCTCCAGCAATACGGCGTTTGTGATCGGACGGCGGGAGCTGACCAAGGGGCTCAACCTTGAAGGGCGGGTATTCCTGCAATCCTACGATGCGCGCCAGGATTCGAACGGCCGTCTCCTGGAAGTGTTGTTGACCGGCCCGCAAGTCGTGGCGCAATGGATCAACATGGAGCACTATTTCTCCGCGGTCGACAACGACGTGTACGGCAGCGGCAGCAAGATCTACCATAACGTCGTGGGGCGGATCGGGATCATGTCGGGCCCCTGGAGCGACCTCCGGCTGGGTTTGGCCAGACAAACCGTGATGAACGGCGATGTGCCCTACCATGAACCGATGCGGCTCCTGAGCATCGTAGAGGCGCCGCGCGGACGCATCGACAAGCTGATCGAGCGGCACGAAATCCTGCGGCACTATTATCATAACGAGTGGGTACACCTCGTCGCCCTCGACCCCGATGACCAGGTATGGTATCGGTATCGCCCCACGGGCGAATGGGTGCCCCTCGCGTAGCAAGGCAGTTCATGCATAGAGAGAGCGTCAAGAACCAGAGGCTGTTCAAAAAGGCCGCCCAGCAAGGCCGCGGCGAGCGAAGAGACGAGGCGTACGTTGTCGGTACGTTGAGTCTCTGAGCGAAGCGAGAACGCCGCTGGCGGGGGTTTTCAACAGCCTCAAGCAGCTAAGGAAGGAGTACACAAATGGGCGCGTTGACATTGCATCCGATGAAGGAGATCCGCGTGGTCGTCGCGGGAGAACACCAGGCCTTCGTGACCGAGTTGCTGGATCGCGTGAAAGCGACCGGCTATACCATCATCGGCAACCTGTCCGGCAAGGGACACCATGGCATTCGCGAAGCGCACTTCATGTTCAGCGAGCAGGAAAGTCTTGAGATGATCATGACTGTCGTCCCGGAGGACAAGGTCGAGCCGATCCTCTCCGGCCTCCGGCCGCTGTTTGAAAAGCACTCGGGTGTCATGTTCGTCACGGACGTGTCGGTGAGCCGCCAGGAATATTTCGGGAAGAAGGCCAAAAGCGCCTAGCCGGGAACTGACGGATCGTTGGCAAACTACCTTCTCACGGCAATACCGTGACCATCGAATATGTCCTCAGACTCTTTCACCGACATTCGCAGGTTGTTCAGAAAGGTTGGCCAGCAAGGCCGCAGCTAGCGAAGGGGCGAGGCGTACCCTTGTGGTACGTAGAGCCTCTAAGCGCCGCGAGAACGCTGCTGGCAGACTTTCTCAACAACCTGCTGAGGCCGCCCTTGTCTTCCGCGCCCTGACTTGTCTAGAATGGGCCCCTCGCACGAGGGAAAGGGAATTTGTGATGAAGGGCTTACGCTTCGAACGGATCGGCAAAAATCGTTACTACAACGTGGTCTTCCACATCGGGAGCACCTACATTCCGGTCAGCGACGACACGGTCGAAGAGC
Source organism: Nitrospira sp. CG24D (assembly GCA_002869855.2). Classification (GTDB taxonomy): domain Bacteria; phylum Nitrospirota; class Nitrospiria; order Nitrospirales; family Nitrospiraceae; genus Nitrospira_D. The sequence continues at coordinate 136,993 of NEWQ02000003.1, read as the reverse complement.
TCCGGACCCAAAGCCTGCTGCCCGCCGAACGTTTCCTGGATCTCCTCGTCGACCGCGTCGGCTACTCCTCATACCTCAAAGACCAGATCCGCACCGAACTGAAATCCTCCGGCGATCCGGTGACCCAGATCACCGTCCTCCAGGGCGCGATTCGGGAATTATAGGCTCGTCGCCCGTGAAGCGTATCTCGCGTGAAAGCTAACTCCACGCGCTTTTCTGTCTTACCCGCATCTTCTATTTGAGCCTCCCCTCAGTTCTCGCTTTCAGTATCTCGCCGAGAAGCTCGAACTCCTCCTCGAGCTCATCGTATTCACGGCGTACCTCCGGACAGGAAAGCGCCCGTGCTTTAAAGGCTGTCAGTGGGTAAAACCGCGAGTCATTCATCTCACATACACCACACCTGGAAGATCCTTGAGGTCGGCGTCGCCCGTCACGACATCAGCCCCTTGGTCTCTTCCCGTCGCGTAGACAATCGCATCGGCCATCGCCAATCCGTAACGCAGGCTTATGTCGGCGGCCAAATAGGCCACCGAATCCGTGAGCGGCACGACGTTGGTTGTTTGAACCTGACCCATGAGCGCGAGTGCGGTTTCTTCTCCCCGTTCTCGCTTGAGCTTTTTGTAGACTTCGTAGAGGACGATGGTAGGGGTGATAATGGAGTACCGGGCGTTGAGATAGGCCGCGTATCGATCGGCCAATGGCCCACCGGTAAAGTATTCGATCCATCCGCTGGAATCGAGGAGGACTTTCACATGCGATCCTTCTTTTCTCTCAGATCCGTCTTCGACATTCCCTTGAGTATCCCCTTGAGGGATTTCAAAGGAACTTCGGGTACCAGGGTGATAACTCCTCCCTTTTCGATGACCTGCAAACGCTGCTGAGGCTCTAGGTGGAGCTTATCCCGGACGTCTTTGGGTATCACGATTTGAAACTTGGGCGAGATCGTCGTCATGGACATGTCGGCCTCCATACCAATTGATGATCGATCATCATATCGTCATACCATTTGGTCGTCAACCCGTTATAGTCAACAAGACTGCAACGCACGCGTTGTCGTCGAAGGTCACCAAACTAGGCGGGCAAGTCGTGATATTGCCGGTGGATATGAAGCACGGTGAGATCAACAAAGAGCTGGGCCTCCCCAGCGACTACACCACGACTGTCGAAGCATTCATGCGTTCGCTTGGACTGCCTTAATCGGTTGCTGAAACAGGCTACCTTCTCACCCGCCCAACCCCCGATGCGCCGAGACGCATCGTTTCCCGGGCTTCGTTCTCATCTCGAAAAGATCCTCAACGCAGCCCACCTGGGAAAAGAGCTGTTCCAACAGCTCGGAGTGGGCGGATGATGACCGTTACGCTTCCGGTATTCTCTCGCCTGCGGCCTAGTTGACCACCTGTTTGAGCAACCACAAACTAATAGATAGTTCTTCGCGGCCTTGCTGGCGGAAATTTTGAGCTGCCTCTGGAGTTTCCGAAAGAGAGGCAGGCCAATCAGGCTTACTTCGGATTGTTGACGTATGTGTAGCCCATGCGTTGCATGCAATTCTTTTCGAGGATCGGTCCCTTGAAGGGCTCGTCACTCATGTTGCGTTGGGAGTCTAAATAGGCCACTTGTTCGCAATGGGCAAAGTCGGTCTGGGTTTCCGTCTCAGTTCGCCCTGCCTGCTCCCAATGCCCGGAAGGGGTCGTCGCACAGCCCGACAACATACCCATCAATACCGCTACATAAGCTGCCTTCATGATTGCTCCTCCTCCAGCTGCGACCATTGAGGGTCCTCAGTGAATGATGGGCGCTACTCTATCTCCCCTAAGGGTACGACGCAACCTCGGACACCTGAGTCCCTTGATGCGGCGCCTGGATCATCGGCGACAAAGGCGCATCGTGGGGCGGCGCAGCCTGGCTCGGTACCATCGTCCTCGACAGCTCCGCCTTCAACCTCGTCGAGATCATGCAGGGCAAGCATCACAGGATTTATGATCGTGCATTCGGCAAGGACCGTGCGTTCTGGAATGAGGCGTCGCCCTACCACCGGCTGACCACCGCAGCGGCTCCGATGTTGCTGGTCTGCTCCACACAGCGCGATGACGCCTGCCCGCAAGCCCAACCATTTGCGTCGAAGGTCACCAAACTAGGCGGGCGAGTCGTGGTGCTACCGGTAGATCTGAAGCACGGTGAGATCAACAAAGAGCTGGGCCTTCCCAGCAACTACACCACGACCGTTGAAAGTTTCATGCGCTCACTCGGACTGCCCTAATCGGTTGCTGAAACAGGCGCCCAACTTCGTTCTCGTCTCGACAACTTAAAGGCATGGCAAGCTGATATTTTACAATCCCGAATTTGTCCAAGTATCACGCGTTTTAACCGTCTTAACTTTAATAATGGCCGATACGTGACCTGACTCAATCGGTTCTAACAACTGATCGGCAGATACGGTTACTGAAGTAACGAGGGAGTCGTCTTCAAGCAAACAGAAGAACAATTTTTCATCTTCTGTGGGCTTGTCATCCTTAGGTATTTCCTGTGATTCACGCGGCATTCGAAGGCTGTCCAATAGTGTTTTTAGCCGATTATCGATGTCGCCACCTCCCGTGAGAATGAAACCCTTCTGCTCTGGGCGCAGGAGCAATACTTCCAACTCGGCATGAAGAAATAGTCGCTCAGTAATCAATGGCGCAAACTTGAATCCAGCATGTTCGAAAATTACTGACGACGCCGTCACGTCTTGTTTGGCTAAGATATCTTCTCTCGACTTCAGCGGCTCCTGGCTCCAGAGCTGTTTCAGCTGAAGATGAAACCAACGACGGAGCCGCTGTTTGTCTTCAACCTTAGCGTTGTTCCCTTTGAGAGGACCACGGTATGTAAGTCGAAATTCCATTTACGCGTTCCGTTCTAGCTCCCCACACATCAAGAGGGCCGGCGATCTTTTCGTTCGACCGCGCGCATTGAGCGAGCACCGACCATAATGTGAAAATCCGATGGTTCCCGCGTGCGCACTCGGCGAGCGAGGAACGAAGAGAGCGGGGACCCTAATCCGGCACTTGGCCTTCTTGGAACAACTGATTCATGATCGCGTTGCGCATTTCGGGGTCGCGGTAGTGCTTCACGGCCTTGGTGTAGTTTTCCATCGCGCTCTGACGTTTGCCGCGGATGGCGTACAGCTCGGCGATGCCATGGTAGGCCCTGGGGTCTTCATCGTTGCACTTCAAAGCGCGGCTGAATAATTCCTGCGCGTCCTGGAACTGCCGCTTTCGGAGCGCAAGCCAGCCGAGCGCCGAGTGCGCCGAGCCGAACTCGGGATTGGCTTCCTGCGCATCACGATAAGCCCGCTCGGCCAAATCCAACCGTCCGCGCGTTTCATACAACCCGCCCAGCGCGAAGTGGACCTCGGCGTCTTTCGGATTCAGCTTCAGCGCCGTCTTGTACGACTGCACCGCCGGCTCCATCTTGCCTTGTTCTGCCAGGGCGCAGGCGAGATTGGCGTGCGCGATGTGGTCGTCGGGATTGAGCTTGATGACTTCGCGATACTGCGGAATGGCCATCTCCAGGCGGCCCTGCTCCTGGTAGGCCACACCGAGATTCGTACGGGCCGGAGCGTATTCCGGCGCGAGCCGCACGGCTTCGCGATATTCTTTGATCGCCATTTCAAGATGATTCGCCCGCTCGTGGATCTGGGCGAGAAAGTAATGCGGGTAGGCCGATTCAGGCGCGAGCTTCGCCGCCTCTTTGTACGACTTCATGGATTGTTCCGACTCGCCGGACTGGGCGAGGAAGAGTCCCATGATCAGATGGGCATGGGCGTTCTCTTGCTGCCGCCCGACGAAGGCTTCCACCCACTGCTTCACCTCGGCAATATCATCGGCTTCGTGCAGACAGCGGGCATGCGCCTGCCAGGCCTCGGCAAACTGTCCGCGAACGAGATGCACGGCGTTCAGCGCAAAATGCGGGCGGGGATCTTTCTCTCTCCCTTCCGGGAGATGGCGTGCCCAGGCGAGGGCCTCTTGCTCGGCAAGGTTCCATTGCCCGGCGAGGAGCGCGGCTTCACATGGTGTTTGGTGATCGGGCATGGCGTATAGGAAGTTATCTGGTCAAGGTGTCTTCGATATCGGGCGATGTGGCCTGGATGCGATCCCCGAGCATAGGATACCGCGCGGCCATCTTCTGTTTCATGAGCCAGGCGATGGTGCGATAGGACCAATGGCCCTTCACACCGGAGCGGAGCTTGGCAATGTATTCCGCCTCGGCGTAGTCCATCTTGAAGAGACAGCGGACTTTGAACCCGAAGGGGATGGCGTAGAGGGAGCCTTCGGCGCTGGCCTTCTTGAGCTGTTCGATGTCAGTACGCACGGCACCCATGGCCTGCCGGTATTCAGAATCCAATCCCGCCTGCACGAGCGGCGGCGGCACGTCGTAGCCGTGGATCGTCGTGAAGTTCTGCTGGATCTGCTGGCAGCGCCGGTGCCGGTGCATGTCGCGCCAGCCGCCGATGTCCATCAAGATGTCGAAGGTGAAGGCGTAGCCGCTGCGGAATTCTTTGATCAATTCGTCGTAAGGACCCCGCTGACTCATCCCCACATCGATAGTGTCCTGCTTCTGCTTGTCGGTCCAGTCGCGCACGACGGCGAGGATCTTTCGATAGGGCGCGTGCGTCGCGCGATAGAGTAACGTCGTGACGATTTCATCGATCGGGTCATGGCCTTCTATCAGCTCGACGGATTCCTGCTCGCCCCAGGTCGAGGGCTGATCCAAACCCGTTCCCTTGAGCGCCTCTTTCGCGTACCGGCCCAGTTCCAGATATACCGATGCTTGATAGTCGTTCGGCTTGGCATGGCGCGCGAGGGTCGGGGCCATGGGTTCGGTCATTCCCGCCGCCTGGCCGCTCAACTCGCCCCACACGTTCATGGGGGCTCGCTGGCAGGCATCCTTAAGATCATCTGCGATGAGCCGCAGCTCCGGCAATTGGGACGAGAGCAGGCGCGTGATCTGCTTTTCCAGAGTCCTGATACTCACGACCTGCCCGACGTTGGTCTTTGCCGCCAGCGGAAGGAGATAACGCGTGACGTCGAAAGCCCGCGCGGCGATGGTGCGCTGGTAATCGGCCGGCTTCATCGATTCGGGGCGCGGTTCGCGCTCGGTCAGAAACTGGGTCAGCTGCGGATGCAGGAGACGATAGACTTCGGACAGGCTCCGCAAGATACCTTCGTAGGTTCCTTCGGTCTCGGACCCGCGCAACGAGTCCGGGATATACCAGCTGCCCGAGGCAAAGTTTTGATAGCGGCTCGATTTCGCCTGCCCGTCCCATAGCGGTTCGTCTTCGAGGCGGATGGCGGCAAGCTCGGAAATGTTTTCAAAACAGATGATGACGTGGCCGAGGTCGGCGATCGACGCATGCCCGTAATCGAAATAGAACTGGTCCCAGAATTTTTCCGAGGAGTGGCCATGGACCCACTTGATGCTGCTCTCGATGGAATCGGGCGAGCGGCTGTACCGCGCCAGGGCATAGGCGGATTTCTCCGGTGGCATGGGCGCCACGGCGATCACGCGCCGGCTGGATTGATCCTGACTCATCGACCTGAAGACCTCACGAGGCTGCTGACAATCACAAGGGCCGAACTATACCCCCCGACTGCCTGAGGCGCAAGGCCGCTCCGTTGACTTGGCTCGGAATGCGCCGCTATAGTCCCGACGTTTTGCCTATGGTGAGGACCGACGATGATCAAGGGTATCAAGGGCGTTAAAGATCTTCTTCCGGAAGAGACTCCACGCTGGCGCCTGATTGAAGAGAAGGCCCGGTTCTGGGCCTCGACATTCGGCTTTCACGAAATCCGCGTGCCGATCTTCGAGGTCACGACGCTCTTTGCCCGCAGTATCGGAGCCTCGACAGACATCGTCGAAAAAGAAATGTACACGTTTCAGGACCGGGACGGGACGTCGCTGACCTTACGTCCTGAAGGAACCGCTGGAACAGTCCGGGCCTACATCGAACACAACCGCGCGGCCGATCCGCTCCCTCAAAAATATTGCTACCTCGGGCCGATGTTTCGCCACGAGCGGCCGCAAGCCGGGCGTTTGCGGCAATTTCACCAGTTCGGCGTCGAATCTTTCGGCATGGCTGACCCGCGGGCGGATGTTGAAACGATCGCCTTGCTCTGGCAGTTGCTCTCCGACCTCCGACTTCCTGCGCTCACACTGGAAATCAACAATCTCGGGTATACGAGCGACCGTGAAGCTTATCGACCCGTTCTCGTGGCCTATCTCCGCCAGCAGGAAAGCCAACTCTGTGCCAATTGTGTGAGACGGATTGAGACGAATCCCCTGCGCGTGCTGGATTGCAAGGTACCGGCTTGTCGAGCCGCCACGGATGCGGCACCGACGCTTGCCGGTTCGATGGCGGAACCGGCCACGACCTATTTTTCAAAAGTCCTGGAGGGGCTTCAGGCGATTGGAATTCCCTATCAGCTGAATCATCGTTTGGTTCGGGGCTTGGATTATTACTGCCTGACGACGTTTGAAGTGACGACCACGAGTTTAGGGGCTCAGAACGCCGTAGGAGCTGGTGGCCGCTACGATGGGCTGGTAGAGACCCTGGATGGTCCGAAGACCCCGGCTGTGGGCTTTGCTGTGGGTATTGAGCGTATCTCAATGATGCTCCCGGAATCGCTCACTCCGCCTTCGGTCGGAGATAAGACCGTCTACGTGGCAGCCTTCGGCGAACGGGCCGCGCTTCAAGGATTAAAGATCCTCCAAGACCTCCGCTTGGCTGGTGTTCGAGCTGTGACTGATTTCCGTTCAGCGACATTAAAAGCTCATCTCCGCCAGGCGGATCGTTTTACCTGTCGCTATACCCTTATTCTCGGCGATGATGAACTGAATAAGGGTTCCGCTATCCTCCGGAACATGCAGACAAAAGATCAAGTAGATCTGCCTCTTTCCACACTCGTCGCCTCTCTTCTGCCTCAGGTTCTTACTTCCTAATCCAGCGGTTTTTGCGGTTGACTTTCCCTTCAAAAATTCGTAGGCTCACCGCCTCTGGATAATTATTATAAGTTGTTGATTAATTAATATAAATATCTGTGAATTACCTATGAATTCAAAGAAGCTCGGACTGCTTCTTTCAGTCCCTCCGACCCATAGAAGTGTGGAGACGGTTTATCGTCTTTCACGCGCAGCTCTTCAGGGCAACACCGAGGTGTATTTGTATCTCATTGATGAAGGTGTGAAGAACATTTCTGATACCCGCTATCAGGAACTGGCGACGGATGGGGTGAAGCTCTTTGCCTGCGCGTATGGATGCCAACAGCATCATGTACCGACCGATGGGATCCATTCCAAGATCTCCTTGTGCGGGCTGGTTGTCCTCTCCGGGATTATCGATGCCTGCGATCAATTTTTAGCATTTACCTGATTTAAAGGTATCTACCCGACGATGGCGAAGAGAATAGCCGTGGTGATTCGAGAAGATCCCCGTCAAACGCACCGTCCGGTGGAAGCACTGCGCATTGCACTCGGCCTTGTGGCGGGGACTCATGACACAACCGTGGTGCTTCTCAATGAGGCGGTTCGCCTGCTTTCAGAAGATCTCGATGACGTGATTGATATGGAAATTCTAGAAAAGTACCTCCCTTCAATCAAACAGCTTGAGATTCCATTCATCGTCCAATCAGATGCCAATCGATCGTTGGTGCAAAGTCAGTTTGCTGTCCAATATCAGACGGCTGAATACATCCGGCACTTTTTGACGGACGTCGATCGAACCCTCGTGTTTTGATCTTCACGGTATGAGGAACGTTGTGCCAGCTTGTTTGTATATGCTCCGTGAGCCGTCGGAAGGGATTGAATCCAGTCTCTTTACCGCTCAGGAGTCCGGATATGTTCTTCTTGAAGAAGGGTTGCCCGCTTCTTCTACCGGTTTTGCCGAGCATGTGCGGAAAGACGGTCCGAATGACACCTCACCTTCTGTCAGTTTAACGGACCGAGACCTCTTGGAATTGGTGTTTGCCCATACGAAGGTTATCCTGCTCTGACTTCTTATTATCTTTACCAAGATAAGAAACTCGTAGGAGTAGTCGGAGTCGTAGTAGTAAGAAGAATAATGGGAATAGCTCGTAGCTTATTGGAAAGATAGAATAATATAGACTGACTCCCGTCTGATGACTTTGTGGATTTCCTCTGCATGAGCCTGCTGAGTTGGGTGGTATAGGGTGTGTGTAGAAGTGGATAGTAAAAATCCAACTCGACAATATACGGGGGTACGTGGTAATCAGCGATTCCTCTCAGGTGACATTTTACTCGGAATTGTGAAGCGGGCTGCCAGGTTGTCCACAGGTGTGTATAAGCCTGTGTATAGGAATTTTAAAGGGTTATGAGTATCGACACTGTTTGGCAAGAGGCGCTTCACTTCATCCAGGGGAAGGTACCGAAGCAGGTGTATGACACCTGGTTCACTCCGGTGCATCTGGATCGAATTGAAGACTCGACAGCCCATATCGGCGTTCCGAATAAGTTCTTCGGCGATTGGCTGGGGACCCACTATGGTCCGCTTCTGGCCGAAGCGGTCTCGGCCGCTCGCGGAGGGGGGGATGTCGCCGTCTCTTTCACGGTTGATCAGAAATCGGCCAAGCCGCAGGATCACGCGGGCGTCGCGACTGCTGCTAAGAACGTCACGCAGCCTAAGCCGCGACGGGGGATTCAGCTCAACCCCAAGTACATTTTTAAGAATTTTGTCGTCGGCGCCGGGAACCAGTTCGCGCATGCCGCTTGTATGGCGGTTGCTGAACAGCCGGGGAAAGCGTACAACCCCCTCTTTATCTACGGGGGTGTGGGCCTTGGAAAGACGCACTTGCTGAACGCAATCGGCAATCATGTGGCGGAACGAACCGATCTCCGGATCGCCTATCTGACGACCGAGCAGTTCACTAACGAGGTCATCAACTCGATTCGCTATGACAAGATGATGGACCTGCGGAAGCGGTATCGGCATATCGATATGTTGATGATCGACGACATCCAGTTTCTGGCCGGCAAGGAGCGGACACAGGAAGAGTTCTTTCACACCTTCAATGCGTTGTACGAAGGACATAAGCAGATTGTCCTCTCGAGCGACCGGTTTCCGAAGGACATGCCGGATATTGAAGAGCGGCTCCGGTCCCGCTTCGAATGGGGACTTATCGCCGATCTGCAGCCGCCCGACGTGGAAACACGGATCGCTATCTTGCGAAAAAAGTCAGAGGATGAGGGCATCCAGCTTCCCGAAGACGTGATCCAGTATCTTTCGACCACCCTGAAGAGCAATATTCGTGAGCTCGAAGGCAGCCTGGTACGATTGGGAGCCTTTGCCTCGCTCACGGGGCAGAAGATTACACTGGAGATGGCCAAGACGGTCCTGCGCGATCTCATCGGGGACAAGAAAAAGATCGTGGCGATGGAAGATATTCAGGATGTGGTTTGTACCCAGTTTCACGTGAAGATCAACGAGCTGAAGTCCCGCCGGCGGAGCAAGACGCTGGTCCATCCCCGGCAGATAGCCATGTATCTCTGCCGCGAGCTGACTGATGCGTCCTATCCGGAGATCGGCCGCCACTTCGGGGGGAAGGATCACACGACAATCATCCATGCCTGCCGCCAGGTGGCCAAGGCGAAAGATGCGGATCCGGCCATGCAGACGACGCTGGAAAAACTGAAGGAACAGATCCTACGGGGTTGAGGTCGTCCTGTTGAGGGAGAAGACACTATGAAGGTACGCATCGGGCGCGATGAACTGTTGACGGGTCTCCAGCGTGTGCAGGGCGTGGTGGAGAAACGGAACACCATGCCGATTCTCTCCAATATTCTGCTGGAAGCCAAACAGGACGGCGTTGAGATTGTCGCGACGGACCTGGAAATCGGCATGCGCGGACTCTATAAGGCCACGGTGCTGCAACCGGGCGGGGTGACCGTCTCGGCGCGCAAGCTGTACGAGATCATCAAAGAGCTGAAAGCCGGCGAGATCGAGTTGACCTCGGGGGACAACAACTGGACAACGATTCAAGCGGGCAAGAGCCAGTTCAAGATCGTCGGTTTGCCCAGTTCCGAATACCCTGCTCTGCCGGTCATCGATCGCGAAGGGTTGATTCCGCTCTCCGGCGCCGGGCTGTTGGAACTGATCCGGAAAACGTTGTTTGCCGCAGGGGACAATGATGCGCGCTATATCCTGAACGGTTTGCTCGTCACCTTGGTCGTGACGGACAAGAAGACCTCGCTCCGGCTCGTGGGCACCGACGGCCATCGTCTGGCCGTGACCGAACAGGAAGTAGGCAAAGCCGGCAAGAGCGGTCCCCAGGAAATCAAAGCCATTGTCCCGAAGAAAGCGGCGCAGGAAATGCGGCGGCTGTTGGAAGAGGGGGGCGAAGGCGAACCGCTGATCGGGTTTACCAAGAACCTGATGATCTTCCGGAAAAGCGGTCTGCTCATGACCTCGCGCCTGATGGAAGGGAACTATCCCAACTATCAGCAGGTCATCCCCAAAGAGGGGGGCAAGAAAATCAGCGTGAACCGTTCCGAATTGGAAAGCGCGTTGCGGCGCGTGTCGGTCCTGTCGAAAGACAAGGCGAACGCTGTGAAGCTCTCCTTTGCGCCGGGCCACATGGTGCTGTTTTCCAGCAATCCGGATTACGGAGAAGCGACCGAGGAGTTGCCGGCGACCTATGACGGTGAGGCGCTGCAGACCGGATTCAATGCCCGGTATCTCCTGGACGTGTTCAGCGTCATGGACAGCGAAACCATCTCGTTGCAGATGGAAACGCCGCTGAGCCCGTGCTTGATTCAGGAAGCCGAGAATCCTGGGTTCAAGTGTGTCGTGATGCCGATCAAGATCTAATTTAGAAGAACTGAATCAGAGACTAGGAGACGGATGGCCACGAACGAGTCGATCAGCAAGCCCAAGTCAGACAGTTACAACGCCGACCAGATCAAAGTCCTCGAAGGTCTCGATGCCGTGCGGAAACGCCCGGCGATGTACATCGGCAGCACCGGCGTCGATGGCCTCCACCACCTCGTCTATGAAGTCGTCGACAACAGCGTCGATGAACACATGGCGGGCTTCGGTGAAGCCATTGAGGTGACGATTCACATCGACGGAAGTGTCACCGTGGTCGACAACGGCCGGGGCATTCCGACCGGCATGCACTCCACGCAAAAGAAATCCGCGGCCGAGGTGGCCTTGACGGTGCTGCATGCGGGCGGAAAATTCGAGCAGGGCGCCTATACCGTCTCGGGCGGTCTGCACGGCGTCGGCATCTCCGTCGTCAACGCGCTCTCCGAATGGTTGGAGCTGGAAATCTGGCAGGACGGCCAGGTGTTCGGGCAGCGGTATCAGCGCGGCAAACCGGACGCCCCGCTTCAGGTGACCGGGAAGACCAAACGGCGCGGCACCCAGGTCACCTTCAAGCCGGACGGACAAATCTTCGAGACACTTGAATTCAGCTTCGACATCCTGGCGCAGCGGCTGCGCGAACTGGCCTTTTTGAACAAGGGCCTGGAGATCTCGCTGAAGGATGAGCACAAAGAAAAAGAACAGATTTTCAAGTACAAGGGCGGCATCGTCTCGTTCGTCGAGCACCTCAACGAAGCCAAGACGCCGATCCATAAGCCGATCTATGTCAATGTCGAAAAGCCCGACATGATCCTGGAGCTGGCGTTGCAGTACAACGACAGCTATGCGGAAAACCTGTTTTCTTTCGCCAACAACATCAATACGAAAGAAGGCGGGACGCATCTCGTCGGTTTCAAAGCGGCGCTGACGCGCACGATCAACAGCTACGCGAACGCCAACGATCTGCTCAAGAAAGAGACCGAATCCTTGAGCGGTGACGACGTGCGTGAAGGGTTGACGGCGGTCGTCAGCGTGAAAGTGCGCAATCCGCAGTTTGAGGGTCAGACGAAGGCCAAGCTCGGCAATAGCGAAGTGAAGGGCATCGTCGAAGCGGCGGTCAATGAAGCGCTCGGTACCTATTTCGAGGAGAATCCGGCGGTCGCGAAAAAGATCATCGGCAAGGCCATTGATGCAGCCAGAGCGCGTGAAGCCGCCCGGAAGGCCAAGGAACTGATTCGCCGGAAGAGCGCGCTCGATGGAGGCTCGTTGCCCGGCAAGCTGGCGGACTGCGCCGAGAAAGATCCGGCGCTGAGCGAACTCTACATCGTCGAGGGAGATTCGGCCGGCGGCTCCGCCAAGCAGGGCCGCGACCGGAAATATCAGGCGATCCTCCCGCTCAAGGGCAAAATCCTCAACGTGGAAAAAGCCCGGTTCGACAAGATGCTCTCCAGCGACGAAATCCGCACCCTGATCATGGCGCTCGGGACCGGCATCGGCCGCAGGCGGGAAGAAGGCGACAAACCCGAGAAAGACTCGTTCGACATCGCCAAGGCGCGCTATCACAAGATTATTCTCATGACCGACGCCGACGTCGACGGGAGTCATATCCGGACCCTGCTGTTGACGTTCTTCTTCCGCCAGATGCCGGAGCTGCTGGAGCGCGGGTATATCTATATCGCCCAGCCGCCGCTCTTCAAAGTGAAGAAGGGCAAGTCGGAAAAGTATCTGAAGGACGAAGGGCTCTTGAACGAGCACCTGGCCGACCTCGCCGTCGAGGAGGTCGAGGTCTATGTGGAAAATACCCAGGGGTACATCACGGGCCGCCGGCTCCTGCCGGTGTTGAAAAAGCTGGTCGCCTTTGAAACCTTTCTGTCGCGCCTGAACAAGAAACATCATGAAGCCAATATCCTTCGGGCCTTCGTGGACGAGCCCGGTCTGGATCGCGAGATGCTGAAGGATCAGGCGGCGCTCAGGACGGTGGTAGCCAATGCCAAGCGGGTCTTGGAGGCTATCTATCCGAAGGCGACCGCGGAGCTGACCATCGTCGAGGACGAAGAGCATCAATCCAACAAGGTGATCTGCCGGATTACGAGCAACGGTATTGTGCTGAGCATGAATCTGACGCACGAAGTCGTCGGATCGGCCGATTTCCGCGAACTCCAGAAACTGGCTCCCTCCTCCATCGGGCTGGGGCGCGCTCCCTACAAGTTGAAAGCGAAGGGGCAGGAGCAGCAATTCTCCGGCACGGCCGACCTGGTGAAGACGATCATTGAGATCGGCAAACAGGGGCTCGGGATTCAGCGATATAAAGGTCTGGGCGAAATGAATCCGTCGCAGTTGTGGGAGACCACGATGAATCCGGAAACCAGGACGTTGCTCAAAGTGAAGCTGGAAGATGTGCCAGGCGTGGACGAAATCTTTACGATCCTGATGGGCGACGAGGTGGAGCCCCGCCGCAATTTCATTCAGGCGCACGCGCTCGAAGTCAGAAACTTGGACGTATAACGATAGAGGGCTATCAGTCGTGTCCGGTCTTGGAAGGATGCTCAAAATGGTCATCCGGCAAGGCTGTAGACGAGAACGAAGTTGGTGACCCTTTTCAGCATCCGTGGAGAACTAGATGCCCCCAGATGAACGGCTCGGTTACATAGCGATTGAAGATGAAATGAAGTCGTCGTATCTCGACTACGCCATGAGCGTGATCGTAGGGCGCGCGCTTCCGGACGTGCGCGACGGGCTCAAGCCGGTCCATCGCCGTATTCTCTTCGGCATGAATGAAATGGGCCTGGCCCATAATCGCGCCTATCGCAAGTCGGCCAAAATCGTCGGCGAGATCATGGGTAACTACCATCCCCATGGCGACTCGGCGATCTACGACACGCTGGTGCGCATGGCGCAGGACTTCAACATGCGCTATCCGCTGGTCGACGGCCAGGGGAACTACGGGTCGATGGACGGCGATTCCGCCGCCGCCATGCGGTACACCGAAGCGCGCATGACGAAGCTGGCCGAAGAGCTGCTCGCCGATATCGACAAAGAGACGGTGGATTTCGGTCCCAACTACGACGAATCCTTGCAGGAACCGCTCGTGCTTCCCACGCGAGTTCCGAATCTGCTGATCAACGGGGCCGGCGGCATCGCGGTCGGCTACGCGACCAACATTCCCACGCATAATCTGGGTGAAGTCATCGACGGGTTGTTGCTCTTGATCGAGAACCCCGATGTGACCATCGCTCAACTGATGAAGAAGATTCCCGGTCCCGACTTCCCCACCGCGGGATTCATCTATGGGATGAGCGGCATCAAGGACGCCTACGAGACCGGCCGCGGGCTGCTGAAAGTGCGCGCCAAGGTCAACGTGGAGTCGGATGAGCGGACCGACCGTGAGCGGCTGATCGTCACCGAGGTGCCCTACCAGGTCAACAAGGCCAAGCTCATCGAGAAGATTGCCGAGCTGGTGCAGGACGAACGGATCAAGGGCATTGCCGATCTGCGGGATGAATCGTCGGACCGCGAAGGGGTTCGTGTCGTGATCGAACTCAAGCGGGGCGAAATCCCGCTGATCGTCCTGAACAATTTGTTCAAGCACACGCAGCTGGAAACGACCTTCGGCGTGATCATGCTCGCGCTGGTCAACAACCGTCCGGAGGTCCTGAACCTCAAGCAGATCCTGTCGCACTTCCTGGATCACCGGCGCGAAGTAATCGTACGCCGGACCGCCTTCGAACTCCGGAAAGCCGAGGAGCGCGCGCATATCCTCGAAGGGCTGAAGATCGCTCTCGATAATCTGGACGCGGTGATTGCGCTCATCCGGCGGGCACAATCGCCCGACGAAGCCCGCGCAGGCTTGATGAGCCAATTCGGGTTGAGTGAGATCCAGGCCTCTGCCATTCTGGAAATGCGGCTGCAGCGCCTCACGCAGCTGGAGCGCCAGAAGCTGATCGAAGAATACAAAGACGTGCTGAAGCAGATCGAATATCTGAAGTCCATTCTGGCGAGCCCGGCCCTGGTGCGGAAGATCATTCAGGACGAGCTGGCGGAAATCCGCGAGGCCTATAAAGACGAGCGGCGGACCCAGATCGTCAAAGAGGAAGCGGAAATCAGTCTGGAAGATCTGATCGCCGAAGAAGAAGTGGTGGTGACGATTTCCCACACCGGCTATATCAAGCGGAATGCGGTCTCGCTCTATCGCGCCCAGCGTAGGGGTGGGAAAGGCAAGATCGGGATGGGGATCAAAGACGAGGACTTCGTCGAGACGCTGTTCACGGCGTCGACGCACGACTCCCTGCTCTTCTTCACCGATGCCGGGAAAGTGTTCTGGCTCAAGGTCCACGAGATTCCTGAAGCCAGCCGAGGGGCGAAGGGCAAGGCGCTGGTGAATCTGCTGGCGCTATCGAAAGATGAAAAAGTGACGGCCACCATGCCCGTGAAGGAGTATCGCGACGATCGCTTTGTCGTCATGGCGACGAAGCAGGGCGTGATCAAGAAGACGGAACTGTCGGCCTACAGCAATCCCCGACAGGGCGGCATCATTGCCCTCTCGCTGGATCAGGGCGATAAGTTGATTGCGGTACATGTGACGGACGGGTCGCGGGAAATGCTCCTGGGTACGAAACAGGGCATCACGATCCGCTTTAAAGAGGAAGATGTCCGGTCGATGGGGCGGACCGCCCACGGCGTCAAGGGTATTACGCTGGAAGCCGGCGATGAAGTGATCGGCATGGAAACGATTACCCCCGATTCGACGACGGCGATTCTGACCGTCACCGAAGGCGGCTATGGAAAGCGGACGCCGGTGAATGATTACCGAGTCCAGGGTCGCGGCGGAAAAGGTATCATCAGCGTTAAGACAACGGAGCGGAACGGGTTGGCGGTCGGCTTCCTGCAAGTGCGCGAAGGCGACGAAATCATGTTGATGGCGGCGAAGGGCAAGTTGCTGCGCTGCAAAGTCGACGATATTCGTGAAGTCGGCCGGAATACTCAGGGCGTGCGGGTGCTCGACCTGGACGGCGACGATGATCGCGTCATAGGGGTGGCCCGGTTGGCAGAAGTGGTAGAGGCGATCCCCGAGGACCAGCCGGAGGCCTAGCCCGGCGGGCCTGTCTCGCCGCACAAGAATTTCATGCACGAGCAGGCGCCTCCCACAACGTCCCCTGCCGGTCCCAAGGCCAAGAAGCCGTTAGACACGGTCGTCAAGTTGGCGCTCACGGTCTTCGTCGGATCGTTCGCGCTCATCTGGGGCGGCATGTATCTCAGCCGCCCGGACCGATCGATTCCTCCCTACAGTGTCGGGTCGCAAAACGGCCATCTTGTCGCGACGCACGTGCCTCCGGGAACCACGGATCATCAGATCGAGACCTTGCTGAACCGGTTTCGAAAGGTGGGGCATCAGACTCACGATTTCGGCCCCATGAAAATCCGTCCCACGACGCCGGACGATGCCGGCAGCCGGTATCGGCGCATGCTCGTGTATGTGTTCGATGATGACGGGTGGACCGATCCTGAGGTGCTCGCGAAATATGTGGCCGGGGACGCGACGGTTGCCAAAGAGTTCGACAAGTCCGTTCGCGGATATTATCTGCTGCAAGATGAGGAGGAGGAAGGTGGTGTTGGCCCTCTGCCTAAGGCGGGTGAGCTTTCGGCCGCGACGCGCGTGCTATTTAAGGGACGCGTGACGGATCCCCTTCCGGCAGAAGCGGAGACTGAGAAGGATAATTCGATATCACCTCTCTAAAGCGCTGGCGGATCCCCGCGTCTTGAATGGCAGAGGCATGGGCTGCGAACTCGGCCAGCTCCTTGTCGGACGCACCGGTTTTCTGAGGGGTGGGAGTCGGCGGAGCAGGCTCCGGTTGCTGCGAAGGAATCTCGCCCACACGCAGCACGATGTCCGTCAGAAGCTCCGATCCGGCTTCGGCGTTCAGTTTGGCCAGGAGCGCCGGTTTCAGAAACGTCAGTTGCTGGAGCCAGACGGAATTCTCGACGAGCAGATAGAGTTTGTGAAAGCGGATCTGGACGGGCCAGGTATGCGAGCCGATCGGTTCTCCGACGAGGGCCGCCCACTGTTGCTGAATCCGTACCTCAACGAGACGCGTTTCCAAACCGAGTTGTTTGGCCACGCTGGAGAGGATTGTACCGAACGAGACGAGAGGACCGGATCCAACCATAGGCCATCTTAGGCTTGGAGCGTGAAGAGGGTCAAGGCATCGGCTCCGCGAGATCGATATGTCGAAAGAAAAAGAGGACCAATACAAAGCCGTTGTCACGAACCGGAAGGCCTATCACGACTATTTCATCGAAGAGAAGTTCGAGGTCGGGATCGTGCTGTTGGGCACCGAGGTCAAATCTCTCCGGGATGGGCGGGTGAATCTGTTGGACAGCTATGCGTCAGTGCGCGATGGAGAAGTGTTTCTGCACCATTGCCATATCAGCCCCTATAGCCACGGCAATCTCATGAATCACGATCCGATGCGGGTGCGGAAGCTGCTGCTGCACAAGAAAGAAATCAACAAGCTGCTTGGCAAGACGCAACAGAAGGGTCTGACGCTCATTCCTCTCCGTCTGTATTTCAATGATCGCGGCCGTGCGAAGTTGGAACTTGGATTGGCGAAGGGCAAGAAGCTCTACGACCGGCGAGAAACCATCAAGACTCGCGAAGCCGGACGCGAGGTTGAGCGGGCCATCAAAGACAGAAAGTAGCTCGTCGAGTCCGGCCGTATACTCTTCCAGTTGGAATTAGCTTTTATCCACTCCCCTTCTCGCTTACGCGACTATCCTATTATAAGTGCCTGAGTTCATGTGAGTTGCGGGGCGTCATCGCGCGGGCTGTTTTTGCACTTGACTTTAGTTCTAGTTAGAACTATATTCCTGGGGTGCAGGGGTGAAAGGTCAGCAAACTCACTATGGGGGTTACGATATGAAGGCGTTTTTTCGAACGGATGACGGATGGGCGGGGTTGATCTTGCGGCTTACGCTGGGGTTGGTGATATTCCCGCACGGAGCGCAGAAGCTGCTCGGCTGGTATGGCGGATTCGGGTTCGACGGCACGATGGGCTTCTTTACCCAGAGGCTGGGCTTGCCTTGGATCATCGCCCTCCTGGTCATCATCGGAGAGTTTTTCGGAAGCCTTGGACTGTTGAGTGGATTCCTGACGAGGTTCAGCGCCGGGTCTCTCATCGTGATCATGCTCGGGGCCATCACGATGGCCCATCTTCCCCACGGGTTTTTCATGAACTGGTTCGGGCAGCAACAGGGTGAAGGATACGAGTATCATCTGTTGGTGATTGGAATTGCGGCTGCGCTACTGGTCACAGGAGGCGGCAAGTGGTCGGTTGACCGGACGCTTGCGGAACGGTTCTGACGCACACGCGAAAGGAGAGCGCAATGTTTGTCGTACTAGGCGCTACAGGACATACGGGAGCGGTGGTCGCGGAAACCTTGCTGGCGCGTCAGCAAGCCGTGCGCGTCGTCGTGCGTTCAGCGGAGAAGGGTGCCGCATGGAAAGCGAAGGGGGCGGAAGTGGCCGTGGCGTCGCTGGAGGATGTCCCCGCAATGACCAAAGCCCTGACGGGCGCAGCCGGCGTCTATCTGTTGGTCCCGCCGAACTATGGCGCAACGGCTTGGCTGGCTGAGCAACGCCAACGAATGGATCAGGCCGCGCAAGCGGTGAAGGCCAGCGGGGTACCGCATGTCGTATTTCTGTCATCTGTCGGCGGTCACATTGCTGAGGGGACGGGGCCGATCCGGGCCGCTCGTTATGGAGAACAGGTGTTGGGCGCGGTCGCGAATAACCTCACCATCCTGCGTCCCTGCTATTTCATGGACAACTGGGCACCGGGAATCGGCATGGCGAAGAGCCAAGGCCTGTTGCCGACCTTCATTGCGCCGACGGCCAAGGTGCCGATGATTTCAACCAGGGATATCGGCCGCGCGGGAGCCGAACGGTTGATGGCAGGCGGCAAGGGCAAGCAGATTGTGGAGCTGGCGGGTCCCGAGGAGTACAGTCCAGCAGAGGCAGCTGCGGCTCTGGGCCAGATTCTTGGGAAGTCCGTGTCGGCGCAACATGCGCCGCTCACCGCGGTGGTGCCAACGTTCACGTCGTTCGGCTTCTCCAAGGAAGCGGCAACCTTATTCGAAGAGATGTACGCAGCATTTGCCAAGGGCGCGATTGGGTACGAACATCCTGAGCAGCTCGTGCGGGGCACGGTGAAGCTTACCGATGCGTTGCGAGCAATGGCGTAAGAAAGGGAAGGAGGACATCATGGCCACAGACACGACAATTACAAAGAACGTACTCGGTGTCTATCAGCCTGGATCCGCATACATGGTCGGCGATGGATTCCCTGTGCGGAATCTCTTCCCGAGCAATGACCTCGATCGAGCGGTCGATCCGTTTCTCATGCTCGACTATGCGGGGCCGCAGTACTTCCCGCCGACGGACCATCCGCGCGGTGTCGGAGAGCATCCGCATCGGGGATTTGAAACGGTGACGATCGTCTATGAGGGCGTGCTGGCGCACCGTGACTCGACGGGCAGCGGCGGCGTCATTGGTCCCGGCGATGTGCAATGGATGACGGCGGCGTCCGGCATCGTCCATGAGGAGTTTCACGAGAAGGCGTTTGCAACGAAGGGCGGCACGCTCCACGCCATCCAATTATGGGTGAATCTGCCGCGCGCCTCAAAAATGTCGGCGCCGGGCTACCAGACGATTCTGAACGCGGATATTCCGGCCGTTGATCTGGATGGTCGTGGGACATTGAGAGTGATCGCCGGATCGTATCTCGGGCAGAAGGGCCCGGCGCGCACGTTTTCGACGATTCAATTGTATGACATTCAGTTGAAAGCGGGAGGCTGTGCCGTCGTGACGGTGCCCGAAGGGGACAACAGCTCGATCTTTGTGTTGCAGGGCCGTGCCTCGGCGAATGGATCACGCGAAGCCGGCGAAGCTGAACTCATCGTCTGTGAGCGGAACGGCTCGCAGATCACGATCGATGCGCAGTCAGACAGCCGGCTGTTGGTCATGAGCGGCACGCCGATCGATGAACCGATCGCCCGCTATGGTCCCTTTGTCATGAATACCCGTGAAGAGTTGGTGCAGGCGGCGCAGGATTATCAAGCAGGAAAGATGGGACATTTGTCGTGACGGAGACGTCGCTCGATATCGAGATCTATTCCGACGTCGTCTGTCCCTGGTGCTACGTCGGGAAGCGACGGCTTGAGCGAGCGCTAACGGAGTTCGGCGGAAACGTACGAGTGACCTGGCGGCCGTTTCAACTGAATCCGACGATGCCGAAGGACGGAATGGATCGTATCGCCTATCTCGAAGCGAAGTTCGGGAGCCTGGATTCATTCCGGCAACTGGAGGAGCATGTGCAGGCGGCCGGTGCGTCGGAACGGATTACGTTCGCCTTTGAAAAGATTACACGGACGCCGAACACGTTTGCCGCGCACCGGCTGATTTGGCTTGGTGTACGGGAAAGCTGTCAGAATGCCGTTGTTGATTCGCTTTTCCAGGGCTATTTCGAGGAGGGTGCGGATATCGGATCGATCCCCACCCTCGTCGGCCTTGCTACCCGTGCAGGATTGAATCAGGTCTGTGTGGAACGCATGTTTCAGAGCAATGAAGGTACCGCGGAGGTCAAGGCGGAGGAAGCCGCCGGTCATACGCTCGGCATTCGCGGTGTCCCCTACTTCATCGTGAACGGAACGTACGCGATCTCGGGTGCGCAGCCGGTGGAGACGTTTGTGTCGACCCTCAAGCGGGTGACGGCGGATGGCGCCGGACGAAAGGCAGGTGTGTGATGGCGGTGCAAGTCTATGGCTGTAACCACATCGTGATTGAAGTCACCGATGCCAAGAAGGCGGTGAAGTTTTATTCGGACGTGTTCGGCTTGAAGATGCTCAGAGGCGGTGAAGGGGCCGCCTGGTGCAAGCTGGGCGAACATCAGTTTATGGCGATCTTTGAGGTTGAGACCTTGCAGCCGGATCGCATGAAGCATTTCGGCCTCATGGTTCGGGACGAGCAACAGATCAAGGACGTGCGGAAGAAGCTCATCAACACGTACAAACTGAAACCAGCGTCCGACTTGCGGTGCGATTTCCGCGATCCTTGGGGCAACCGTTTTCAAGTCGGCGATCTGAGCGACGAGTCGCTCGTGTGGCTCCTCCCCTATCAGGAAGTACAGAAGGCCGGGATTACGTTCACGGAGAGACCTCACAAGGAGAAACGATCATGAACACCGCGAATCGACAGGAGCGGCTGGCTGATCTATTTAGCCATATCCATTAGGGCAAGTTTGTCCACGAAACCTCATCACTAGGGGAGCCTGTTATGCCGGACGCACAATGGACAGACCTCGGCAGCGTCGAGGAGCTGAAGAAGAAGCCTTTGCAAGAAGTCTTGTCCGGGAAGACAGCCATCGCGCTGACGTATAAGGACGGCTCGTTTGCCGCAATATCCGGCGTCTGTAATCATATCGGTGGTCCATTGGGTGAGGGCACGATCGACGGTGACTATGTGGTCTGCCCCTGGCACTACTGGAAATTCCATCACAAGACCGGTCAAGGAGAACCGGGGTACGAACAGGATCAGGTTCCGGCCTATGCGACCAAAGTGGAGAACGGCCGGCTTTATGTCGACCTGTCGTCGGCGACGAAACGAAAGAAGCAGAAGCACCAGCCTCATCCGCTCGCACGCCCGGTGGTGCGCCAGGCAGGCCCGATCCGCGTTCTGGGAATCTCGACCACGGCGATGACAACGGAGCATCCCCGGTACAGCACCTCCGACGCGATGTTGGACGTGGCGCTGGATCATGCCGGGACCGCACTGAAGCTGGAGACGCAATGCATTAAGCTCCGCGAGCTGAGCTTTCGTTCTTGTGAGGGGTTCTATTCGAAATCGGCCTCTGCCTGTACCTGGCCCTGTTCGATCACGCAGATGGATCCGACGGATCAGCTCGATCGCGTGTACGAAGCGATCGTGCATTGGGCCGATGTGATTCTGATATCTACCCCAATCCGCTGGGGCAACGCCAGTAGCTTGTATTACAAGATGGTCGAGCGGATGAACTGTATCCAGAATCAGGAGACCATCGCGAACAAACACTTACTCAAAAACAAAGTGGCCGCATTCATCATCATGGGTGGCCAAGACAATGTTCAAGGCGTAGCCGGACAACTCATGACCTTTTTCGCCGAAGTCGGCTGCCAGTTTCCGCAGTTTCCGTTCATCGCGCATTCACGGGGCTGGAGCGCGGAGGATATGGAGCGAAACGTCACAGAGGTACAGAACAGCCAGGAACTTCGGAATGGGGCTCAAGCACTCGTTGCACGCGCTGCGGGCATGGCGAAACTCATGGTCGGCGGTCAGCTTGCTGAACATCCGCTCGCGCGAGGGGGACGGAAAGCCCATCAGCTCGACAGTGAATCGGCCGGGTAAATGTTTTGGCTACAGCTGCGAAGTCATGGTCCAAACCGTATCTGCGGGGTACTTGAATGAAAGCGCATTATCTCGGCCACGTCGTGTTCTATGTGAAAGATCTGCAGCGGTCGCTCGCCTTTTATCGGGACCTGTTGGGCTTCAAGGAAGTCGGGCGGATTTTCAACGGCGCGGCGGCGGCACTCACGTCCGGCCGCACCCATCACGAGTTGTTGCTGATCCAGGTGGGCGATGCGCCGGGACCTCCGCAAGGCCGGAGGCGAGGGCTCTATCACATCGGTATCAAGGTCGGCGACAATCTTGATGAGCTGCGTGCGGCGAAGCGGGAACTGGAACAAGCCGGTGTGACGATCGACGGCATGAGCGATCACACGGTGAGTCAGAGCCTCTATCTGCATGATCCCGATGGCAATGAAGTTGAAGTGTACGTCGATGCGGATGAGTCGGTATGGAAGAACGATCCGGCGGCAGTCGTGTCGCCGATCAAGCCGCTGTATTTGTAGTTGTAATGGGAGCAGATGGTGACGCTTGCGTAGGGCCTGCTCGTGTCCCATCCCGCCCCTGGTTCACAATCGGAGACCGTTGCGTTTGTCCCCAGACCTCCAGCTACTTATTCCCGAACAGGGCGGAATATCACGCTGCAAGGTGGCAAGGGATTCGCACAATCACGAGGAAGAGCCGATCGTGTCATGATCTTCCGGAGGCCGGAGTCGCAGTCAACTGCGATCAGAGAACAAGGGGAAATATCAACCATCAGGAGGGGAATGTGAAGTGTTCCCGCTGGAGCTGGATGGAAGTGAAGACCAAGCCGATCGCAGACGGAGACAAAATCGTGGTCGAGCTGAATGAGGCAGGCACGGTGATCGATGTGAGGAAATCCCAATAAGTATGGGGAAGGAACTGGTCGTCCTGGGACGGCCAGTTCCCCTCGGCGGCTCGTCATCTGTTCCTGAGACTCGGCTTATCATCCCCTACCGCCGAACCTGGAGGGCACTATGCCGGTAACTTTAATCAATGTGTTTTCCGTCCCGAAAGCAAAGGAAGAAGAATTTGTGAAGTGGTGGGAAGCCGTAAAGGGCGATATCACCAAGCAACCGGGGTTCATCAGCGGCAAGTTCCACAAGAGCCTCAAGCCGGATAGTCGGTTTAACTACATTAACGTTGCGATCTGGGAAAATGAGGATGTGTATTGGAAAGCGTACGAGAAGAGCGTCACGCCGATGAAGGCGAAGTTGCAGCAGTTGGAGGTTGAGATGACGCCGGCTCTCTATCATGTCGTCTTCGAGTACTGATTCGTAGTGCATCCCTATCGGACACGCGCGGCAGGCCTTTAAACGGCAGGCGCAGAGACATGGCAATTTATCGAGGCGCCGTGTGAATCGAGAAACCTCTGGTGAGAGAAAGGTCGATCATGAAACAGGTTCTGGCGGGTGTGGTTATTGCGGCATTCGTCATCTTGCCGTGGCGGACAGGGATGGGCAACACAGTTGCGCATGCGGCCGGTGGAGATGCTCGGAAGGGCAAGGCTGTCTACGAGAAAAGTTGTGTGCTCTGTCACGGTCCCCAAGGTCGAGGAGACGGCCCCGTCGGAAAAACCATCAATCCCCCTGCAGCCGATTTCACCAGTGCGGCGAGCAAGAAAAAAACCGATGCTGAATTGCTTGCTACGATCGAGACTGGCCGCCCGCCGACGGCGATGGTGGGCTGGAAGGGGCAACTGTCGGAAGCCGAGATTCAGGATGTGTTGGCCTATGTGAAGAGTCTGAGGCAGTGATTCACGGGAAGACAGAGGCGTCACTCAACTAATAAATTCACCAGGAGGATCACCCATGGAAAAACCAGTCATTGCAGCCAAGCAGCCGGCGGTGTTGGAGTTAGAAACTGGCACGTACTATTGGTGCCAGTGCGGGCGCTCGAAGAACCAACCGTTCTGCGACGGGTCGCACAAGGGCACGGAGTTCACGCCGCTGGAGTTTACGACGACCGAGAAGAAAACGGTTGCGCTCTGTCAGTGCAAGCAGACCAAGAACCCGCCGTTCTGCGATGGGTCGCATAAAGGGCTCTAATGCCGTTGGGCCGGCTTCTACTCAGGTTGCCGTTTCCAGCGATTGTGTAGCCAGAGCCAGCTTTCGGGGTAGCGACGGATCACTTGCTCGAATTGCGTGGTCATCACCTGAGTGTAAATCTGGATCCGTGCAGCGGGATCTTCGACCGGTGGAAAGACCACGGGCTCAAACACGAGACGGAAACGTTCCCCGTTACGGACAAGATAGGCAAACATGACTGGCGCGCCGGTGCGGATGTGTAGCAGAGCCGGCAGTGTGGTCGAGGAGGCGGGGCGGCCGAAGAACTCGACGAAGACGCCGCCGCTCGACAAGCTCTGGTCGATCATCATGCCGATGATGCCCCGGCTCTTGAGACATTTGAGGGAGGCTTTCACAGCGTCTTTCGGGAGGATGATATTCAGCCCGCTGGCGGTGCGCTTCTCATAGACCCAACGATCGACTGAGGCGTTGTGGACCGGGCGGGCGATCACCGTCATGTTTCCGAAGACGCGCTGCACCAGCGCGCCGGTCAGTTCCCAGTTGGTGAAATGGGCGGTCAGCCCGACGATGCCCTTGCCTTCCTTGATGGCGGCATCGACGTATTCTCGGCCCTCAACATCTACCAAGCGGTCGATGGAACCGTCGGTAAAGTCGGACACGCGGGAAAATTCGACGGCGAGCCTGCCGAGATTGCGCCAAACTGCCCGGGCAATCCGTGCACGTTCACGGTCAGATTTTTCGGGGAAGGCTAGGGCCAGATTGCGCAGGACGAGGTCGCGTCGTTTCGTGATGACATGCGAGACGCCCAGACTGAGCTGTTCGCCTAATCCAATGGACCAGGAGCGTGGCAGAACATGAAAGAGCAGGTCGGCAAAGCGCACAAGCGCATACTCAAAAGCTTTTTTCATGTTACGAGCGCACCTACTCCTTGCATGTTCACAGGTAAAGCGGGCCGATTGCCTGGAGGCCAAGAATAGGTGAGTCGACGGGCTTCCGCAATCGTAAAGATCGTAGAACGGCATGCGGTAATGAGGTGGTAGAGAAACAGTAGAGGGAACAGGTAAACTGGCCCGCAGCGACATAATAGGCAGGGAATCCTTAATATGAAATATTCTTCTCCGCAATCCATATTCGCCGTACTGGTCCTGTTCTCACTGGGGAGTATGAGCTTGGGCTGCAAGCAGGAAGCCGGATCCGCTCCGGCGCAGCCCGTCGCCCAGGTTGAAATCATTACGGTGACCACCCAGACGATTCCGGATGAGCCGGAATTCATCGGTCAGGCGGAAGCCTCTCGTCCGGTTGAAATCCGTTCCCAGGTCACCGGGTTGCTTAAGGCGGTGCTCTACCCTGAAGGTCGGGACGTCAAAAAAGGGAGCCGTCTGTATCAGATCGATCCGGTGCCGTTCCAGGCTGCTGCCGCCAGTGCGAAGGCTAAAATCGCCCAGGCGGAAGCCAAGCTGGTGCAGGCCAAGCAGGATCTGGAACGGGTGAAGCCGCTGCTTGCCGAACAAGCCGTAAGCCAGAAGGATGTCGATGACGCCGTGGCGCAGGAGCTTTCGGCGAAAGCGGCCCTCCAGGGAGCCAAGGCGGATCTGATCAAGTCCCAATTCGATTTGGATAACACGCTCATTACGGCGCCCATCAGTGGCTTGATCGAACGGAGCCGCTACTACGAGGGACGTCTCGTGTCGGCGCAAACCGATTTGCTGACGGTGGTCCATCGCGTCGATCCGATGTTCGTGGTGGTGAATGTGCCGGAGAGCTTTATTTTGAAGCGGCGACGCGACATCGAGTCGAAGAAAATTCACCATCCGGGCGTCTACCAACTGCGGGGCCGCCTTACGATGATGGATGACACGGCCTATCCGCATGAGGGCGTGCTGGATCTGCTCGAGCCGGGGCTGCGGACCGAGACCGGTTCCCGGCAGACCCGGATCACGTTTCCAAATCCGGATCGTTCCTTGCTGCCGGGCCAGTTCGTGAAGGTGCGCTTTACGGGAGACACCAAGACGGATGCCGTCTTGATTCCGCAGCGCGCGGTGCTGCAGGGTCCGCAAGGGCCCTTCGTGTACGTAGTGGGTCCGGACGAGAAGGTGCAGATCCGCGATGTGGTCGCGTCCACGTGGAAGGGCGATCAATGGATGATCGACGGCGGGTTGAAAGCCGGAGATCGTGTCGTGGTCAACGGTCTGATGACGATCGGGCCTGGCGCGCCTGTCAAGGCGGTGCCGTGGAAATCGACGGCGGTGCCGGAGACGGACCCCGTTCCCCCCACTCCCAAACAAGGATAAATTGTGACGTCGCACGTCTTTATCGACCGGCCGATCCTTGCGTCGGTGGTCTCCATCGTCATTGTCGTGATGGGTCTCCTGGCCCTGCAGTTTCTGCCGGTCGCGCAGTTTCCTGAAATCACGCCTCCGGTCGTCCAGATCGATGCCGACTATCCGGGCGCCAGTGCGGAGGTTGCCGCCGAGGCGGTCGCCCGCCCTATTGAGGTCACCCTTCCCGGCATCGACAATCTGCTCTATTTCGAGTCGACCAGCAGCAACGACGGTCATGTGACTATCAAGCTGACCTTTGAGATCGGGACGGATCCCGACATCGCCCAGGTGCAAACCCAGAACCGTGAAAAGCTGGCGGAACCGCAGCTGCCGACGGAAGTGATCCGCCAGGGAGTGTCCGTCAAGAAGATGTCTCCCGACCTCGTGGCGGTCATCGTGCTGAAGTCCACCGATCCACGCCACGACGCGGTGTTTCTCTCGAACTATGCGACGCTGCGCGTGGTCGACGATCTGAAGCGGGTCAGAGGTGTGGGCGACGCACTGGTGTTCGGTCAGCAGAACTACAGCATGCGGATCATTCTTAATCCGCCGCAGATGGCGAAGCTGGGCCTGATCCCGAGCGACATTGCAGCGATTATCCGTGAGCAGAATCGTGATTATCCTGCCGGGACGATCGGGCGGGAACCGGCGCCGAAGGGCACTGAGCTGACGATCCCGATCATCTCGAAAGGCCGGCTGACCGATGTGAAGGACTTCGAGGAACTGATCGTGCGGGCTCTGCCGGACGGCTCTACGGTGCGGCTCAAGGACGTCGCGCGCATCGAGCTGGGGGCGCAATCCTATTCGCTGGAGGGCCGCTGGAACAGCACCCCCACGACGTTCATTCTGACCTTTCTCTCGCCGGGGGCCAACGCGCTGGACACGATCCGTCGCGCGCGCGCGCAGATGGATGAGCTGGCCAAGAATTTTCCGCCCGGCGTATCCTACGACATCCCCTATGACACCACGCGGTTCATCGAGGTCTCGATCAAGGAAGTGGTGAAGACGCTGGCGGAAGCCATGGTCCTCGTGGTGCTTGTCGTGTATGTATTTCTCCAGAGCTGGCGGGCCACGATCATTCCGACCGTCGCCGTGCCGGTGTCGTTGATCGGCACCTTTATCGGACTCTATGCGTTGGGGTTTTCCATCAATACCATCACGCTCTTCGGGATGGTCCTGGCCATCGGGATCGTGGTGGACGATGCGATTGTCGTCGTCGAAAACGTCGAACGTCATATGCGCGAGGACCGGGTGTCGGCGAAGGACGCCGCCAAGCGGGCAATGAGCGAAGTGACCTCCCCGATCATCGCCATCGTGCTGGTGCTGGTCTCGGTCTTCGTGCCGGTCGGATTTGTCGGTGGAATCACCGGCGCGCTCTACAAACAGTTCGCCGCGACGATCGCCATCTCGGTGACCGTGTCGGGGTTTGTGGCGCTCACGCTGAGCCCGGCCTTGTGCGCCATGGTACTCCTCCCGCAGCATGAAGCGCGCGGGGGATTCTGGGCCTTCTTCGATCGAAACTTCGGGCGGACCCAGCGCGGATTTTCCCGTGTCGTGGCCTCGTTCCTGGCGAGACCGGTCCTCGTGATGCTGCTCTTCGGCGTGCTGCTGGTCGTGTCGACGGGGTTATTCAAGGCCTTGCCGAAAAGCTTTCTTCCGGAAGAGGACCAGGGGTATTTCATCGTGGTGGCGCAGCTGCCCGACGGCGCGTCGAAGCAGCGGACCGACGCGGTGCTCGAACGGATCGAGCGCTACTTCCAAGCCAATCCGGCGGTCCACTCAACCGACGCCCTGTCCGGCCAGAACTTTGTGTTCGGCACGCGCGGGCCGAATGCGGCGACGATGTTTGTGCCGCTCGTGCTTTGGGACGAGCGCCCCGAACCGCAGAATCATGCGAAGGCGCTGGTCGGTGCGGCCTACGCAGAGTTCGCAAAAATTCCTGAAGCGCTGATCCTGGCGTTCAATGCGCCGGCCATTCGCGGCGTGGGGGCGGTCGGGGGATTCTCCGCGCAGCTGCAAGATCCCGGCAGCGGGGACTTTAAGAAGTTTGCCGCAGTGGCTCAGCAGTTCGTCGAACGGGCGCAGAAAGAGCCGGCGATCGGCCGGGTCGGGACGAACTTCCGTGTCTCCTCTCCCCGACTGTATGTGAACGTGAACCGGGAACGGGCGAAGGCCTTGGGGATTCCGATCTCCGACATCTTTGATACGCTGCAGGCTTACTTCGGAAATTTCTATATCAACGACTTCGTGAAATTCGGCCGTGTGTATCATGTGCAGACCGAAGCCGAAGCGGAATATCGGGCCACACCTCAAGATTTGGCGAAGATCTACGTGCGCGCGCAAACGCCTCAAGGCACGAACATGATCACGTTGGATACGGTCGTGACGACGGAGTATCAGAGCGGGCCGGACCCGGTGAATCACTTCAACGGCTACAATACGGCGCTGGTGCTGGGTGCGGCGGCGCCGGGCTTCAGCTCGGGGCAGGCGCTCGAAGCGCTGGATCGGGTCGGCAAAGAGATCCTGGTCCCGCAGGGATATTCGATCGACTACAGCAATATTTCGTTTCAGGAGCGACGGGTGGGAGGCCAGTCCGGCGTCGTCTTCGCCGTCGGGCTTCTGATGGTCTTTCTCGTATTGGCCGCGCAGTTCGAGAGCTGGGTCGTCCCTTTCGCCGTGATTTTGGCCGTGCCCTTCGCAATTTTCGGGGCGCTCACTGCCGTCTTCCTGCGCGGGTTTGAAAACGACATCTATTTCCAGATCGGGCTGGTGACGCTGATCGGCTTGTCCGCCAAGAATGCCATCCTGATCGTCGAGTTTGCCAACACACGCTATGAAGCGGGCCGCCCGTTGATCGAGGCGGCCATGGAAGCGGCGAAGCTCAGGTTCCGTCCCATTATCATGACCTCGATGGCGTTCATCTTCGGGATGGTTCCGTTAGTTGTCGCGCGTGGGGCCGGTGCATCGAGCCGTCAGTCGATCGGAACGGGTGTCATGGGCGGCATGCTCGCAGCGACATTCCTGGCGATCTTCTTCGTGCCGCTCTTTTACGTGGTGACCCGCCGGTTGACCCAGCGACGGGCGTCCGGAGAAGCCATCATTGAGGAACCCCCTAGACTGCCTTCATCGGAGGATGAGTCCCATCATGCATAAGCCACTGGCTCTCGGCCTCTCGTTGTTGTTCGCTTCCTGCGCGGTGGGGCCGGATTATGAGCGGCCCAAGACGGATGCGGGCGACACCTTTCGGATGGCGGAAACCCCGGCCGATGCGCCGTCGCTGGCGAACCTGCCTTGGTGGGAGCTGTTGAAAGACGACCAGCTGCAGGCGCTGATCAAGATAGCGCTGGTTGAAAATAAGGACCTGCAAAAAGCCGTGGCCACCGTCGAAGAGTTTCAAGCTCGCGCGTTGACTGCCCGGTCCGATTTTCTGCCGGGGGTCTCGGCTTCGGGCAATGCCCCGAACCTCGGCCGAAAAACGATCTTTCTGTTTCCCGGTTTCGCCAACCCATTCAACTATTATCTACAAGGCAACCTTTCCTGGGAGCTGGATATCTGGGGGCGGATCCGGCGATCGAATGAAGCGGCCCGCGCGGATCTACTCTCGAAAGAGGAAAACCGGCGCGCGGTGGTCTTGCAGTTGGTGAGCGGTGTGGCCGAAAGCTATTTCAATCTGCTGCAGTTCGACGACCAACTCGATATCGCGAAGCGGACCCTGCATTCCTGGGAGGAATCGGTGCGCATCGCCCAGGCCCGGCTCAAGCAGGGGATGACCTCCCGATTGGACACCGATCAATTTGAAGCGGAGCGGGCCAACGCAGCGGCGCGGGCGGCAGAACTTGAGCGGCAGATGGTGCAGGCGGAAAATCAATTGAGTGTGCTGCTCGGCCGGAAGCCCTTTACCATTCCCCGCGGTCGGTTACTGAATGACCAGATGGTGCCGCCGGCGGTGCCTGCCGGGCTCCCCTCCGATCTGTTGCAACGGCGACCGGATCTGCTCGAAGCGGAACAGCAATTGGCGGCGGCGACCGCCCGTATCGGCGCGGCGAAGGCCGAACGATTTCCGAAGATCTCTCTGACGGGACTGCTCGGCGCGGCGAGCCCCCAACTCTCGAAGCTCTTTACCGATCCGGCTTCCTTCGGGGTCGGCGGGATGGGGTTTGCGGCGCCGCTGTTGAGCGGGCCGGTGCTCGGGTTTCAGCAAGAAGCGATCGAGGCGCAGGCGAAGCAGGCGCTGGCGCAGTACGAGAAAACGGTGCTCACGGCGTTTCGTGAAGTGGAGGACTCGCTCGTCGCGGTGCGCACGACACGGGTGCAGAGTGAAGCCCAGATGCAGCAAGTGGCAGCATTGCAATCAGCGCTGAAGCTGGCGGAGCTGCGCTATAAAGGCGGCCTGGCCAACTATCTCGATGTGTTGGTATCCAGAAGAAATCTATTCGAGGCCGAGCTGGCCTTGACCGGAACGCGCCGGTTGCATGTCGTGTCCGTCGTTCAGTTGTATAAAGCGTTGGGCGGCGGATGGTCACCCGAGATGGACCGCAAGACCGAACCTCGCAAAGGATAGCGTGATGGATAAACCGGCTGAAACGCGATTCCCCCTCTATGACCTTCTAAAACGGCGCTGGAGTCCGCGCGCGTTTTCAGATCAGCCGGTGGGGCCGGACATGCTGCTCACGCTCCTTGAAGCGGCCCGCTGGGCGCCGTCGTCCAGCAATGAGCAGCCCTGGAGATTCGTCGTGGCGACGAAGCAGGAACCAGCGGACTATGACCGGCTGTTGGCCTGTCTGTTAGAGGGCAATCGCAAGTGGGCGTATCGCGCTCCGGTGCTGATTCTATCTGTGACGCGTATGGATTTTGAGGAGGATAGCCGACCGAATCGCCATGCCTTCCACGATGTCGGGCTGGCAACGGAGAATCTTCTGTTGCAAGCGACCGCGCTTGGGCTCGTCGCGCATCCCATGGCTGGTTTCGACATCGAGAAGGCGCGAGCCGACCTCAAGATTCCGTCCGGCTACGAGCCGGTCGCCATGATTGCCGTAGGCTATCCCGGTGAGTTGACTGTGCTGCCGGACTATCTGCAACAGCGCGAACTGAAACCGAGAGAACGCAAGCCGCTGACCGAAATCGCCTTTTCGGGACAGTGGGGCAATTCCCTTCCGTCCCTGCCGGTGTGAAGGAACGAGTCGATGACCCCCCTGGATGGAAAAGTGGCGATCGTCACCGGCGCGTCGAGCGGAATCGGTCAGGCGATCGCAGAGCGGCTCGCGACGGATGGGGCGATCGTCGTGGTGAATTATCTCCGGAGCGAGAGCAAGGCTCGGGCAGTGGTCGCGGGCATTCAGGGCAAGGGCGGAAAAGCAGTTGCGGTGCAAGCCGACATGAGTGTGGTGTCCGACGCCCGACGCCTGGTCGCGGATACAGCGGCACAGTTCGGCCGGGTGGATATCCTCGTCAATAATGCCGGGAAGTTCGTGCCGAAATCCTTCCTCGATACCACCGAAGCGGACTTCGATACGCAGATGGATTTGCATGCGAAGGGCCCTTACTTTGCAATGCAGGAAGCAGCGAAGGTGATGCGCGATCAGGGGCGTATCGTGAATATTTCCAGTGCCGGGACGAAGCTGCACTACTACGGGGCTACGGCCTATCTCGGAAGCCGGGGCGCGCTCGAACAATTCACGCAGGGAATCGCGCAGGAGCTGGCGTCGCGCGGGATCACCGTCAATACGGTGGCGCCTGGGTTTACGGACACAGGGATTTTGACTGAGCCTTATCGTCAGATGGGGATACAGTTGTCGCCGTTCAAGCGATTGGGCGCGCCGGAGGACGTTGCCGAGGTGGTGGCCTTCCTCGTGAGCGAGCAGGCGCGGTGGGTCACGGGACAGACAATTCAGGCCGGCGGCGGCATCGTCATGTGACAGAATGTTGAAACAGGCCGCCAGCGGCGTTCTCGCGTCGCTTAGAGGCTCAACGTACGGTAGAGAGTACGTTGTCGCCTCTTCGCTTGCTGCGGCCTTGCTGACAGCCTGTTTGAACATTCTGTAAAAGAAGGAGGCCGGTATGGCGGATAAGAAAATCATCGCGGTGGTTGGTGCGACCGGTGCGCAGGGCGGAGGGCTGGTGCGGGCGATCGTGAACGATCCGGGCTGCGGCTTCACGGTTCGCGCGCTGACGAGAGATGTGCACTCCGATAAAGCCAAGGCGTTGGCCAAACTCGGGGCGGAAGTAGTGGCGGCGAATCTCGACGATGTGGACAGCCTAGCGCGCGCATTTTCCGGCGCCTACGGAGTGTTCTGCCTGACGAATTTCTGGGAGCATTTCTCGCCGGAAAAAGAGTATGCCCAGGTCAAGGCGCAGGCGGCTGCGGCCAAGAAGTCGGGTGTGGAACATGCTGTCTGGTCGACATTGGAGGACACGCGCAAGTGGGTGCCGCTGACGGACAATCGTATGCCCACGCTGATGGGCAAGTATAAGGTCCCGCATTTCGATGCGAAGGGAGAAGCCGATCAGGAGTTTACGAAGCTCGGCGTACCAACCACGTTTCTCCTCACGTCGTTCTATTGGGACAACATGATTTCTTTCGGGATGGGCCCGAAAAAGGGGCCTGACGGCACGCTGGCCTTCACGCTTCCGATGGGCGATAAGAAGTTACCCTGCATCGCGGCAGAAGATATCGGCAAGTGCGCGCTCGGGATCTTCAAGAAGGGCCGCGAGTATATCGGCAAGACGGTGGCGATTGCCGGCGAACACTTGACCGGAACCGAAATGGCTGCGGCCATGACCAAGGCCTTCGGTCAGCCGGTGCGGTACAACGCGGTGACCCCTGAGCAGTATCGGGCGTTCGGGTTTCCCGGCGCCGATGATCTGGGCAATATGTTTCAGTTTAAACATGATTTTAACGAGGCGTTCTGCGGTCCGCGGAATCCATCCATCGCGCGCAGCCTCAATCCCGCCCTCCTGACCCTTGAGGCGTGGCTCGCACAGAACAAGAACCGTATTCCCCTGACCTAACGACAATCTGACAAAGGAGTGAGCATGGCACGGCAGAATGTTTCCACCGGCGGTCCCTGGGAAGCTACGATCGGGTATTCACGCGCCGTGCGAGTCGGTGCCCATGTGCAGGTGTCGGGAACGACGGCGATGACGCCCGGCGGCCTGGTGGGCAAGGGCGATCCCTATGCGCAGACGATTCAGACGTTCAAGACCATCGAGGCGGCGTTGCGCCAAGCCGGGGTGTCGCTGGCCGATGTGGTGCGGACCAGAATTTATATGGCCAACATCGATCAATGGCAGGAAGTCGGCCGGGCGCACGGAGAAGTCTTTGGGAATATCCGGCCTGCGACGACGATGGTGGAAGTGAAGCGGTTGATCGATCCGGACATGTTAGTCGAGATCGAAGCGGATGCGATCGCGCCGCATTAGCAGGATGCTGAAACAGGCCGCCAGCGGCGTTCTCGCATCGCGCAGTGGCTCAACGTACAGCAGCGAGTACGTCTTTCGCCTCTTCGCTCGCTGCGGCCTTGCCCGCGGAACGGCGCGTCACGGCGCGCCGGGGTTGGGCGGGTGAGAACCGTGGCCTGTTTGAGCATCCTGCAGCATTGTCCGCGAGGTAGGTGCTTGGTCTAGGATGAAGTATTCTCCGCAAACTCGACACTTGGCCAAGGTCGATCCGGTAATGTGCCGGTTGATCCGCGACGTGGGGCCGTTCGCCCTGATCCCGAAAGGTCGGCGTACCCCCTTTGAGTCCCTGGCCCGGGCGATCGCGTTTCAACAACTTCATGAAAAATCTGCAGAAAGTATTCTGAAGCGGTTCATCGCGCTCTTTCCTGGCCGACGGTTTCCCCGCCCTGCAGAACTGCTCACGGCCCATGCCGATGCCATTCGCGGTGCGGGCTTTTCAGGCGCAAAGGTTCTGGCCCTGCGCGATCTAGCGGCCAAGACACTTGATGGGACGGTTCCGACCGGCCGTGAGATCAAGACGCTCGACGATGACGCGATTGTCGAACGGCTTGTCGAGGTGCGAGGAATCGGTCGCTGGACGGTCGAGATGCTGCTGATCTTGCAGCTGGGCCGGCCGGATGTCTTGCCGGTCGATGACTTCGGTGTGCGTAATGGGTTTCGCATGGCCTATCGCCGCCGCGCGATGCCGACGCCGAAAGAGGTGTTGCGTTATGGCGAGCGATGGAGGCCTTATCGCACTACTGCGGCCTGGTATTTGTGGCGCGCCGCCGATCGGGCGAAACAGGAGACGACGGTACTGTGAAGGGACCTCATGAAATTGACCGGCATCTACGAGTGGATTGATCGCAACATTCTTTCCCTGGGTCGTGAGATGCGGCTGTCGTATCTTCCGCCGCTCATGGTCTATATGGCGTACGGGATCTCCGGTCTGACCGGAATCGTCGGCACGTTCTTCGTGAAAGATTATCTGGGCCTCTCGGCCTCGTTCCTGGCGGCACTCGGATTCTGGGCCGGTATTCCCTGGGCACTCAAGATGCCGATCGGGCATACGGTGGATCTCTTGTGGCGTTGGAAGAGCTGGCTCGTCGGTCTCGGGGCGGGTTTGCTGGCCGTCAGCCTCGGGATCATGGCCGCGCTGATCGGCAATCGCGAGGCGATGACGGCGATGTTCCCGGCGGAAGTCTGGTTTGTGATCAGTGCGCTTCTTTCGCCCATCGGATATGTCATCCAGGATGCAGTGGCGGATGCGATGACTGTCGAGGCAGTGCCGCGTGTCGATGAGAAGGGTCAACTGTTTGACGAGCCGACGCGCAAACTTATGCATACAACGATGCAGACGCTCGGGCGTGTGGCGATTGTGGGCGGCGGCATTCTGGTGGCGATGATCAACGTCTATGTATTCAGCGGCACCGAGGGGTTGCCGCAGGCGGAGTTGGTTCGGCTGTACAGGCAAGTGTATCTGATGGCGTTGGCGATTCCCTTCGTGTCTGTGCTCGGCGTGGGCGTCGCCTGGATGTTGCAGCGACGGCATAAGGCCGCGCTGATCCAGCAGGGCTTCTCGCCCGCGCAGGCCACAGAGATGGTGAATGTCCGGGGTGACGGCAGTGAGGCGACGAAACCCAACTGGTGGATTCTCGGGGGGAGTCTGGTCTTCGCGCTATTTACCGTTACGGTCGGATTGGGCGGATTTCCCTACAGTGAGGAAATCGTCTTTGCCGGTTCCATGGCCATCGTGCTGTTCTTGATGGCGCGGCTGGTGCGTGAGCTGGAGCCAGACAAGCGATTTACGTTGGTCGGGACGGCGGTGGTCGTCTTCATCTTCCGCGCGATTCCGGGGACCGGTCCCGGCGCGACCTGGTGGATGATCGATCACCTGAAGTTCGATCAGCAGTTTCTGTCGATCCTCTCGCTGATCGGCAGTACGTTGACGCTGGCCGGCATGTTCGTGTTCCGGCGCTTCATGGCCGAGCGATCCATCGCGTATGTGGTGGGTTTTCTGACGGTGATCGGGACGGTCCTCACGCTGCCGGTCGTGAGCATGTATTACGGCTTGCACGAATGGACCGCACGGATGACCGGCGGATTCGTCGATGCGCGGTTTATTGCCTTGATCGATACGGCGTTGGAATCCCCGCTCGGCCAGATTTCCATGATTCCGATGCTGGCCTGGATTGCGAACTCGGCCCCGCCCAATTTGAAAGCCACGTTCTTTGCTGTCATGGCCTCATTCACGAACCTGGCGTTGTCGTTGAGCCAGCTCGGGACCAAGTATTTGAACGATGTCTACGTGGTCACGCGAGAAGTACACGACCAAGCAACGGGCGCCATTCAAACGCCCGCCGACTATAGCCACCTCGGTTCACTGCTCATTGCGCAGTTGTTGTTAGGGTTAGCCCTGCCCTTGGCTGCGATCGTCTTTGCGAAGGTGACGCGATTCAAGAGCGCGTAGCAGGATGTTGAAAAACGCCGCCGACTGCGTTCTCGCATCGTTCAGATCCTCAACGTACCCCAGAGGGTACGCCTCCGGTCTTCACTCGCTGCGGCCTTGTCGAGCAACGCTTTTGAACATCCTGCGTTCCAGGAACACGGAGGGTCATTCTCCGTCGTCAACAATATCTAAGTCAGAGTTGTGAATTTCTGTGGTGCGGTATCCTGGGAAACCTTTGGGTTGATTTGGAACAATTGGTGAGCTGAGGTGATCGGGGACATCCGGGGTACACAATGCCTTTCGAGACATCCTGCCGGTAAAGAATAGAAATCCACCCACACAAGCTAGAACGACAGCTGCAACAAACCACCCTCGATGAACCCAATATCCGAAGGGAAATAAGATGGCGGCGGTGAGAATAAGAACCAGCCCCACTGATTCGCGCAGGCTCATAGGAGTAATCCTATCCATTTGGTAGAACGTTGTCAGATTGCCTATGTGTTGTCAACGCGGGTTATAGAAAGCGGACGGTACTATGCCTGGGCGCGGACGAAGCTGAAGAGGCGTCCCGGGAAGAATGGCGTGTTTCTCTCCGGTAGGCGGAGACGCGACTCGGTGCGTGCGTAGCCTTGAGCGGCCATGAGGCTGCTGAATTGGCTGCACTGGCTGCGGCCGGGATCGACGAGGAGCACTTGGCAGGCCGGGTTGGCATGGGCTGCGAGGAAGCCGGCGAGTAAGGCGGGATGGTCTTGCTCATAGAGCAGGTCGCTGCCGATAATCAGATCGAATCGGCCGCTATCGGGCTGTGGCTCCATCCACGCCGCTTTGAAAAAAGGGATCGGCGCGAGTGTATTCAGATCGGTGTTGTGCCGTAAAAACTCTTCCGCCAGCGGATGATAGTCGGTCGCGGTGATGTTGGCTCCCCGTTGTTGCAGGACGAGACTCGGAAGGCCGATGCCGCACCCGACTTCCAGGATGCGCTTGCCTTCGACGGGGAACCGGCTCATCTCTTCTGCCAGCGCCAGCCCGGCTGGCCACACTGTGCCGAAGTTCGGCCAGGAGGTTGCGGAAATGCCCGCCCGTTCCGCCGAGCCGTCAGGGTCTGAGAACTGCCGCTGATCCAGCAGGGTCCGAATCTGAAAGGTGGCTGTTCCCACGCGGTAGCCGGTGGTTTTTACGTCGTAACCTGGCGTGTGTGTTTCCATTCTCTTACAGCATAAACCCTTCTGCATCGCGGAGCCATGGTAATCATCATCGAGCGGAAGGCGGGCGTCATTTCACGCGGTCCTAGTATCCCCTTGACCTGTGCGGTATGATGGGCACTTACGACGTAAGACGTAAAAGGAAGGAGGAGAACTGACGAATCCTTCCGGCGATGGGTGTCTCTCACGTTTTAGGTCTGACGGTTCACGCTACGAATGAAAGGGGGCGACCGGTTTCGACGGGGATACTAAAGTCAGCGGTGCATGTCGAGCTCTCGGGGTCTCGTAAATCCTCCGGGAAAATGTAACTGCCAATCAAGAACTGGCACTCGCAGCTTAATTAACTGCGACGTTCCTCCACCTGAGGCCCGCGGGGGTGGTCGGAGCGCGATACAGCGGGCTGGTCCAAAGCTGGTGCTCAGCGGCTGAGGACGAGACAATACTGGGCTAGTGGCCAGTCTAAGCCAGCCGGTGGGCGTGGGTGGCTGCGAAACTAAAACGATCGGCTAAACATGTAGATCCGTTGTGCTGAAGGTCTTCGGACAGGGGTTCAACTCCCCTCGCCTCCACCAAACCGCACTATGTGCGACCCGCTGGCTGTCTATCTAATAGAGGCCAGCGGATTAGTTTCTTCCAGGGTTTCTCCCTGTCTTGACCGTCATCCGCTCCCCTCGTCTTTTCCTTCCTCGCTACAAATTGATTCTCCTCGCCTCACTTTGCTAGAAGTCTGTCATCTATCTGCCATGTTTCCGTAGTCCGGCAACGTGGAGACTTTCTGACAGCAACAAAGGAGCGCTATGAATACCGATCTTGTGAAATATCTCGGCCCTCTGGCTTCGCTCGCCGGTGTGTGGGAGGGTGATAAGGGTGCAGATGTGGCTCCTTCGGACGATCGAGGCACGGAGCGGAATGCGTATCGAGAGCGGCTGTCGTTCGAGCCGTTTGGCCCGGTGAAGAATCATGAGCAGGAACTCTTCGGGCTGCGGTATTCGACTATGGCCTGGCGACTCGGTGGAGACGCGCCGTTTCACGAGGACACCGGCTATTGGCTCTGGGATGCCACTGCCAAGCAGGTACTGCGTTGTTTCGTCGTCCCGCGTGGGGTGACGGTGCTGGCCGGGGGAACAGTCGACACCAATGCAACGGATTTTGAGATTTCTGCGGATGCGGGGTCGGATACCTATGGAATCTGCTCCAATAAGTTTCTCGACCGGGAGTTCAAGACCGTCCGGTATGAACTCAAGATCACGGTGCATGGCGATGACAGCTTCAGTTATAAAGAAAACACGCAATTGAAGATCAAAGGGCAGAAGGAACTCTTTCACCACACTGATGCCAACACCGTGAAACGAGTCGGATAGATCTGCGAGTTTTGTCGATCTGATGGAATGATGGCGGGTTTTCGTTACTCGATCTTCTCGCGGCGTTTTTGAAAGAGATTGTCTTCACGCAGGCCGGTGCGTCCCCGCCTGTGACATGACCATCAATATTTGTTGGTGATGGTGGATGCCCTAGATTTGCCCGCCTTTTTTCGGTACCTTTAAAGGGATGTGTGAGGCAATTGAGCAGCCTCATCGCCGGGTCGTTGAAATCCAAGAGAGGTTGGTGGATGGACGTTCGATCAACGATTACCACGTTCATGGTGATGATGATGGGATTGTCTTGTGCCGCAGCCCCTGTATGGGCGGATGAGGCCGTGGCTCCCAAGTCAGAATCGACTCCAGCACCGGTTCCTGCAACTCCCCCTGTATCAGTGCCCAACCCAATTCTGCCAAAATCCCATGCGCAGGACGCTGAGACGAAACCTCCGGTCAAGACTCAGGCTCCCGGAGCCCCGGCGGAAAGCACCGGTAAAGAAGCGGCTCCCGGAAAAACAGAATCCACTCAAACGCCATCCAAGCCCAAGTTACAAGAAAGCGAGCAGAAGCCTCCGGTCAGGGTGCCGGCTGCTGCTGGCCCGGTAGACAACGTGGGGAAGGAATCCGGCCCAATAAAGCCCGACACCGTGCCATCGCCGTCTAAACCCAAGGCGCAGGAAAGCGAGATCAAGCCCGCGGCGAAGGGGCCGCATCCCGCCAATGGTGTGGCGGCCTCCAAGCCCGTGGTCCAGCTATCTGCGGAGATCACCGGGAAGGATGGGGCTCCCATGGTGCTGGTGCCGGCCGGCGAGTTTACGATGGGCAGCGACAAAGGTGACGATGACGAGTCCCCCATGCATCGCGTCTATGTCGATACCTTTTATCTCGACAAGTTTGAAGTCACGAATGGGCGATTCGGCAAGTTTGTCGAGGCCATCCAAAGTGAACCGCCGTGGGGGTTTTCGGATAAGGATACGCCGGTGACTCATGCGGACCGGCCGGTCCGCTGGGTGAGCTGGATGGATGCGATGGGGTATTGTCTCTGGGCCGGCAAGCGGCTGCCGACGGAGGCAGAATGGGAGAAAGCGGCCCGTGGAACGGATGGGCGTATCTATCCCTGGGGAAACGAGGCCCCGACGCCGGCCCATGCGGTATTTGGCTTGAAGGAAGGCGGTGGCGAGACCGTCTCTCCCATCGGTAATCGCGACAAAGGGAGGAGCGCGTACGGCGCCCACGACTTGGCCGGCAATCTCTATGAATGGATGATGGATTGGTACGCGGAGGATTTCTATACCAACTTTGTCAAGAACCCGGCCCTCAATCCGCGAGGGCCGAGCGAAGGGACGGCAAAGGTGCAGCGCGGAGGATCCTATATCAATAACCCCTATCGGCTGCGTTCGTCGTTTCGAACGAAGGGGGATCCGACAGAGCAAGATCCCAATGTCGGATTTCGCTGTGCGCAGGAGGTGCCCAAACTGCCGTAGGGCAGCTCAGACACCTTCCGATCACGAAACGGGAGCCGTTCCCCGCCCCTTACTCGCCTGCTGCCACGCCTTTCTTATACGTCGTATACACATAGACCGGAATCCCGGCATCCTTCAGTGTGGACTGGATTAACGGCTGCACCTCTTCCCATGTGAGTCCCCCGACCCCGGTGGCCAATCGCGGCAAGGCCAGGCTGGTCACTTTCTGTTCCTGGATTTCCTTCTTCAGAGCATGCAGGACGTGATTGATATTGGGCACCGTCGCTTTTCCCGGTCTGCTCTGATGGCCATCCGGCGCTTCTTGCGTAAAGAGGTTGACGATGACGGGCGAGCCCGGCCCTTTCCAGCTCCACAGGCTTCCGGGCTTGGGATTGTAGGTCTGGCAATAGTGGCGAAAATCTTTGTACATGGCGGGCCATTGTTCCCGAAGGGCCAACGCGAGCCCTTGCTTAAAGTCGTCGTTGGGAGCAATGCCATGAGCGATCGCGCCAGCTTTTGAGAGGAGGATGTCACCGGTGACTTCTTTGATCATCATGAGCCCTTTCTGTAATGAAGGATAAACTCGCAAACGTCATATGTAATAGATAAGTCGTCGAGAGCAGGAGGTCAACCACAAGGGCATGGAAAATATTTTATGTAGAGATTGTAGATAGGGCGGTCTTCCCTGTCATGAACCTTCGCGGTGGGGTTGCGCGGGCGTTTCGGACTGAAATGTGTTTTCCCTTCGTGTTGGCTTGGATTGTGCGTACGATTAATCGTGCAGTCTCACGGTACGGAGGGGAAACCATGAACGTCCTTATCATTGGTGTGATACTCGGGTTGCTGATTTGGGGGTTAGTGTCCCAGAACGGTGTGATACGAATCATTGCCCGAATCATCACCGGTAGCCTGACGTTGTTGTCTTTGGCCGGGATGATTTTCCTCTTCGGTGTGGGGCAGAAGGCGCATTGGACCAGCGACGGGCCCGGCATGCTCTTCATCATGATCGGAGTCGTCGCTTGTGGGTTCTTTGCCTTCCTCTTCGGGCATCTGACATTGCTCACTTCTCCGCCTCAAGACACTCCGCCGCCATTGAGTCTCAGCGAACTCATGCGGCCCCCTTCTCATACTCATAAAGAAAATGGTCGTCCTTCAGCGTAAAGTTCTTTCAGCGCTGGCCCTCGTTCCCCTCCCCCCGTTCCATCTTTGAATCGGTCGGCGTATGGTAGTGGTGTATAGATGATGGCGGAGCTTTGCTTGTGCAGCCTGACCTTGTTGTGGAAAGGGCGCCGGAATGAAACAGTATGAAGTGACATCAATTGGAAAGTTTAAGCTGAAGACACACGATCCGGACGAGACCGGTGAGTACAAGAAGACGGATCAGGGTAAGGACAAGGCCAAAGCGGATACGGCGAAACTTATCGCCAGGCTCACTGGATTGCAGGAGCGTCTGTATGCCAATGCCACACGATCCCTGCTCATCGTGTTGCAAGGCATGGATACAAGCGGCAAAGACGGGACGATTCGGAATGTGATGTCTGGCGTGAATCCCCAGGGATGCAACGTCGTGGGCTTTAAGGCGCCGTCCAAAGACGAGCTGGCGCACGACTTTCTCTGGCGGGTCCATCGTGAAGCACCGCCGAAGGGGCACATCGGTATCTTCAACCGATCCCATTACGAAGATGTGCTCATCACGCGGGTGCATGGGTGGGTGTCGGATGCCATCGTCAAGCGGCGCTTCAATCAGATCAAGGAGTTTGAAGAGCTGCTGCATGAAAACGGCACGGTGATTCTGAAATTCTTTCTCCATATTTCAAAAGCCGAACAGAAGGAACGACTCGAAGCCCGCATCGCCGATCCTGAAAAGCGCTGGAAATGGAATTCCGGCGACTTGGAGGAACGGAAGTTGTGGGATGGATACATGCAGGCCTTCGAAGATGTGATCTCGGCGACCAGTACGCAACATGCGCCCTGGTACATCGTGCCGGCGAACCGGAAGTGGTACCGCAATCTGGTGGTGGCGGAGCGTGTCGTTGAGGCGCTTGAAGGCTTGAAGCTCAAGACGCCGCCAGGGCCTGAAGGAGTCGACTTCTCGACGCTCAGGATTGTCTAGGAGGAGCACGGAGAAAAGCAGTCTGAAGGAAATGGTTTTTGAATAGGATCGGTTCACAAGCAGGGTCTTGAATGTATGTAAACGGTTCGGTACGCTGCTTCAACCCACTAGCTCGCTCTACCTACAATCTCTTGGGAAGGAGTCTTCAGATGCGAAGCGCCATTCTTGTTTTTCTCACTCTCAGTACTCTCATTATCGGGTCCGCGCTCGTGGCTTCTGCTCAGGTGCCCTCCGCTGGTGACATGCAGCAGAAGCTTGATCAGGAAATGGCGAATGCGAAACGCTCCGCCACCGAATCTTCGTCCAGCGCCCGGCAGGGGGCCGGTAACGTGAAGTCCGAGGCCGAACGGAAGATGGAAGAGACAGCGGCTCAACACAAGGGTCAGGCCGAAGGGAAAATGACGGAAGAAATTGAGAAGGCAAAGCGGAAAGCCCAAGGATCAGGCTACTAAAAGAGTCCGACGGACACGTCGAGGATGGGGGAATAGCTGTCAGGCTGTTCCCCCTTTTCATGTGCTTTTACAGAAGCGATCCTCTGATGTGGGCGACATAGTGCGATGCGTCTCCGGGCACAGGTTATGCTTTGTTGTCTCGAATAAACATTCTTGCTTCCCCCATTGACATGGTTTTCTAATGGGCGTAGATCGGAATTGCGGCCTATGCTTTTCGGGAGTGCGGGAGATCGGGCAGACCGCGCGGCTGCTATCCAGGTTTCTCGCTGACTTCATCAGAGAGGAGGGTGGATATGAGCGACGCAACGCCACCTGGTCCGTCAGGCCCGCCGATGCGAAGGCGGGTTTCTCGTCGGTCGTTCTAGTCGATTCTCTCCAGGCCGTGCCGTGAAGGCACCAATGACCAATCGGGTAGTGGCCTGATCGATTTAGAGAGTCTGTGCTAGAGCGGGGAACACCAGTACCTGGGATTGATGAGATCTCCCCCGACTAGAAATGCAACGCGGTTCTCATCGCGCGGGTCTTTCGGGCCGCGACATAAGAAAGATCACTTGGCGTCCTAAGCGCCACTCACGGGCGACCTCCCACCATAGTGCAAGGTCGCCCGTGCTGTTTCTCATCTCGTGAAAATATCCTCCAACGTCGTTGTCGCATCGCTCAATGCTTCGCCGTACACCAAGAGTACGACTCAGCATTTCGTTCGCTGCCGCCTAGTTGAAGAATATTTTGACGAGCGAGTCAGGGTGATTACCCCTGAAGAATCTGAGGTCTACGCCAGACGTAGTAGAGCGGGATGCCGCTCAGGACGGTGGCCGCGCCGTACAGCGATTCTGTCGGTCGTTCGAGCACACTGGAGATAACCAGGGCGGCAGCTCCGCAGACGAGTGTGATCGGTAAGATCGGATACAGAGGTGCGCGAAAATGTTGTGGATGGATGGAACATGTCTGACGAAGGCGGAAGATCGTAGAGAGAGTCAGGGCCATGAAGAGCGAGAGGACCAAGCCGCTATAGACGAGCAATTGTTCGAAAGTGCCACTCACAATCAGCAGTGAGGCCCAGAGGCTTTGGAAGACGATCGCGCGGGCCGGCACATTAGTTCGAGGCTGCACATAAGCGAGCCAGGGGCTGATCATACCGTCGCGCGCCATGGCCCAATAGACACGAGGTCCGGCCCAGGTCATGGCGCTCACTGCGCCTGCGATGGAGAGACAGAGGATGGCGGCAACCAGCCGTCCGCTTTGCGGCCCCCACAATACCGCGGCGACTTTCTCCGCCACCGGCACAATCGGTTCTTGCGCCAGTTCCCTGATGGATAAAGCCGATAAGTACACAACGTTCAGCAAGAGGTAAATGACGGCGACGAAGGTTGTTCCCCCGATCATGATTTTGGGCAAGGTCTTTTGTGGATTCTCGATATCG
The DNA here is from genome assembly GCA_002869855.2 of Nitrospira sp. CG24D. Classification (GTDB taxonomy): domain Bacteria; phylum Nitrospirota; class Nitrospiria; order Nitrospirales; family Nitrospiraceae; genus Nitrospira_D. Next base: position 92,450 of record NEWQ02000003.1, on the reverse strand, counting down.
GGGGCGATGTAGCCGGCGACGTTCCAGCCGAGGTAGCAGTAGGTCACGATTACGAGGGCGATGGCGGCGGTTCCAAACGTGGACGTCTGCGCGATGGGTGCGGTGAGGAGAGGGCGCCCCTGCCCTATCACGGCCGACAGTCCGCCGAGAATCAGTCCTCCGATGGCCACGACTTTGGTGGTGGTGAGTATCAGCTGTAGGCGGCCGCCCGTTTGGACGCCTCGACAATGGATGAAGGTCGCGCTCCAAAGAAGCATAAGCGAGAGGCCCTTTGCGATCCACCCTGACTCATCCGGTATCAGCACGACGCGCAGCGCATAAGACGAGAAGCTGATGGCCGAGGCTGCCACGGCGGCGCCGAATCCGATGGTGAACGACGTCCAACCGCTCAGGAAGGCGATGAGCGGTCCATACGCTTCTCGCAGGTACACATAGTCTCCTCCTGCATGGGGCAGACGCGAGCCCAGCTCGCCATAGATCATCGCGCCGCCGACGGCGAAGAGCGCTCCCATGAACCACAAGAGGAGAATCAACAGCGGATCGCCGAGATCCCGGGCCATAATGCCGGTCGTCGTGAAGATACCGCCCCCGATAATATTGCTGACGAGCACGCAGGTGGCGGTAAACCAGCCGATGCGCAGAGGGGGGGACTGATCCGGTTGCAACGATGTGGGCGGCATGGTTGCCGCCATGATGCGCGGAATTGGGCGGCGAGGCAAGGCGAAGCTAGCCTGCTGTTTTGTGTTTTGAGCTGTGCATACATTCCATTTGTGTCCGATCGAATGCTGGGCCCGCCTTGTTTCTCCGCTCATGGCCCCTTTACAATACTCATCTCTCTCACCGAAGGAGGCCGCCATGGGTCTTGCCGACAATAAATGTATCCCCTGCCGTGGTGGTGTGCCGCCTGTTTCCCCTGATCGTGCGCAGGCTCTTCTGAAAGAATTGGGCCGGGGCTGGTTGTTAAACGGTGCAGGGCATCTTGAACGGCTCTATACCTTCAAGGATTTCGCTCAAGCCTTAGCCTATGTGAATAAAGTGGGCGTGATCGCTGAAGCGGAGGGTCATCATCCGGATCTCTATCTAGCCTGGGGGAAGTGTAAGGTGGAGATCTGGACACACAAGATTAACGGCCTCACGGAGAGCGATTTCTATCTCGCGGCAAAAGCCGACCGGGAATTCGAGTCATTCCGAGCGGTAGAATCCTAAGCTAGGCTATCTTGCGATGATGAACGGATGGGGCAACAGATGAGCGATCAGGCGCAGGTGGCGCTCGTCAACATGCCGTTCAGTTATTCGAAGTACCCCTCAATCCAACTTGGGACTCTGTCGGCCCTGCTCAAGTCGAAGGGGGTCCCCGTCGATTGCCACCATCTGAACGTCCGTTTCGCCCACAAGATTGGTGTCCCTCTCTATGAAATGATCTGCGAGAAGCGCGCCCTCTTCGGGGAGTGGCTCTTTTCCTATCTCCTGTTTCGCGACAATCCCAAACGTGCGGAATATCCGCGGGTTTTTAAGCCGGTCTTCGAGCAAGTGGCTCGGGAGAGCGGGCAGCCGATCTCCTTTTTTGAAGACATGGCGACGAGGACAGCGCCGCAGTTTCTGACCTGGGCGATGACGGCGATTGATTGGGGTCAGTACAAACTTGTCGGCTTTACTTCGACGTTCGATCAGAATGTGGCGAGTCTGACGCTGGCGAAGATGATCAAAGATCTGTATCCAGAGGTGAAGATCATCTTCGGCGGAGCGAACTACGACGGCGAGATGGGGATGGAATACTTCCGGGCTTTTCCCTTTATCGACTATGTCGTGGTGGGCGAAGGAGAAGAGGTGGTGCCCGCCCTCGTGCGCCATATCCTAGAGGGTGCGTCTGAAGCGGTTCCGAATGGAGTGATCTTCCGAGAGCAGGATCAGATTCGATTTACACCGAATCCGGCGCTGTTTGCCGATTTCGCGAAGACCGGGCCTCCGGACTACGACGACTATTACCATCTGCTGGCCGAACTCGGTGATGCGGCGCAGGGCCTGGACCGCATTCTCCTCTACGAAGGCTCGCGCGGTTGTTGGTGGGGGGAGAAGCACCATTGCACGTTCTGCGGCTTGAATGCCCAGAGTATGAAGTTCCGCGCGAAATCGCCGGATCAGGCCGCGCGCGAGATGACGGCGCTTTCCAGCCGGTATGACACGACCCGGTTCAGGCTGGTTGATAACATCATCGACATGAAGTATGTCGAGAATCTGTTCGGCCAGTTTGCCGCGGCGCATTGCGATCTCGATGTGTTCATCGAAACCAAGAGCAATCTTCAGAAGAATCAGATCCGCACGCTCGCGGTGGGGGGCGTGAAGTGCATGCAGCCGGGCCTGGAAAGTCTCAGCCTGTCGCAGCTCAAGGCGATGGATAAGGGCGTGACGCCCATGCAGAACATCCTTTGCTTGAAGTGGAGTAGCTACTACCGTGTCGCGGTGTCCTGGAATATTCTGCTCGGGTTCCCTGGCGAGACGAATGATGACTATCGGCGGCAGATCGATCTGCTTCCCTCGCTCTTCCATTTGCAGGCGCCGGAAGCGACCGGGAAATTCTGGCTGCAGCGGTTCAGTCCCTACTTTACGCGTCCGCATGAATATGGTGTGCGGATTACGGGGCCGGGGATGGCCTATGAGTATGTGTATGATGCGGCGCGCCTTGATTTGCTCAAGGTCGCCTATGATTTCGAGTATGAGCTGGATCACTGGCCGGTGGATCCGCATCTCTATCAGGAACTGGTTGGTCTAGTGGAGGAATGGCAGCGACGGGCGCGCGGCAGCGATCGACCGTTTTTGTATTACTCCAAGTCTATGGACTACATCACGGTTTACGACGGGCGGGATCCTCAGGCTCCGACCAGGCAGCGGTTCGATTGGCCTGCCGCGGAAATCATTGAGGCTTGCAATGAGGCTGCGAAGAGCAGAGATCAGATTCGTGTCGTACTACAAGAAGCGAAGCATGACAGGACACTGTCGGATGATGAGCTGAATGATGCGCTGGGTGTCTTGACGAGCCGTCGTATCCTCTATGAAGAGCGGGAGAAATACTTCACGCTCGCGATTCCAGAAAATCAATTTCTCTGAGCCGCGCCGGGCTGCCGTCAGTTACATGTGATCGCTCTTACATCGACAACTTCTCGGCCACGTTCCGCATCTGGACACCATGCACGAGCGAGGCGCCTCCCCTAATTGCGCAGGCGACGTGCACCGCTTCCGTCATTTCCTCCACATTTGATCCCTTCTCAAGTGATGCCTGCGTATAGGCATCGATGCAATAGGGGCATTGCACGGCATGCGCGACGGCGAGGGCGATCAAGGCTTTCTCCCGCTCCGTGAGGGCCCCCTCCGCGAATACCGCACTGTAGTAGCTCATGAACTTGTCCCACAGTTCCTTATTACCCTTGCCCATCTCGGAGAATTTACCCAGATCGTGTGCGTGATAATACGACTCCATAGTTCAGCTCCTTTGGCCGTACGGGAGATGAGAAGAAACGATGCGGCAAGATGGGCGTACTGGTTCAGGGTCAGGCATGACCGGGAGGATCAGGCTCAACGTTCTGGAGCACTTCAGAAAAGCGACTGCCGACAATATCGGTGACTTTGGCCATCAGGTCGGTCACTTCTTTCCATTCTTCCGGAAGCAGGTCCTGTTTCAATTGAGGATGAATCGCCCATTGCGCATCGACCTGAGTTCCCTTTCGGCTCACGAGGACGCGCAAAAGTTCCACGTCCCATGTCGCTTTGTCGCTTGGATTCTCACCTGTCGGGGAGCTGCCTATTGGACCTGAGGGAGGTGTTGATGTTGCCATAATGATGTACTCCAGCAAGAAGGTTGCACAATCTTAGCGTACAGATTGGCTTGCTGTATACGGGGTGCCGAGTTGGTTTGGAGAGGTGGCGAACTCACAAGCAGGAGCGTCTCTTCACGGGTTAGCTGTCGGGTTCATCGTCGAAATGGAGGTCTGTTGTCCAGGGATTCCCGAATCACTGAAATCATGGAGTCGTGGAGGTGTCCATTGCTTGCAACCAACTCCTGCCCATAGAGGGAGTGCGATTGGCCAGAAAAGTCTGTGACTTTTCCTCCAGCCTCCCGAAGGATCACCACGCCGGCGGCCATATCCCACGGATTCAGCTTCACTTCCCAAAATCCATCGAATCGTCCTGCCGCGACATAGCACAGATCAAGGGCTGCCGATCCTGTGCGGCGGAGTCCTTGGACACGAAGTGCAAACCGAGCAAAGTGATCGAGGTTGTTGTTCGGAGTTTCTCGGATATTGTAAGCAAATCCGGTTACCAGGAGGGCTTGATCTAACTGTGCTGTTTGAGAGACGTGGAGTGGCTGATCATTGACCCGCGCTCCTCCGCCACGCGTAGCGCTGAAGAGTTCATCACGAGTGGGATCGTACACAACACCAAGTACACACTGTTCCTTGTACTCAAGGCCAATGGATACGCAATATGTAGGGAAACCATGTGCGAAATTTGTGGTGCCGTCGAGCGGATCGATAATCCAGACGTAGGGTGACTGACTCTGTCCACTGCGTCCTCGCTCTTCCGCGAGGAAGGCATGATCGGGATAGCTGGCAAGAATCACATCGATAACGCATTGCTCGGCGGCATGATCTGCTTCCGTGACGAGATCGATCGCGCTCTTGTTCTCGACGCGGAAACCGTTGCGTGCGTAACGCGAGAGGACCTTGCCTGCTTGTCTTGCCGCATGAATGGCTGTTTCCAAGAGCAAGGTAACAGGTGCTTCATTGGGGGGTGATGAGTCAGGCATGGCGAATCATAGCACAGGGCCTTATGAGGACTACCTGCCTATCTTCAGGCTCCTTATTCAGCAATGTTTGTCAAAGGTGGGTGCATCGACACGTGCAATTAATTCAAAGCATATGAAAGAATAATTCGTAACCATTTATAAATATGGAGATGGTAGGTTTCTAGTCTATGACAGACAAGCCTTGTCTGTGTACTTGTCACAGATTTTTCTTCTGTAGAGAAAGCTACTTTATCGTCATAGTATTTTAGTATGTTGTTGGTGCTTGACAGTTCTTGTATGCAATGCTATAAAGCAAGCATGCTTCTGTTGGGGGTGCCGTGGAAGAACTAACAGATATCCTTGTAGGTCTTGAGCAGCGGATTCATGCCTACAAGAATAGGTTTCAGGAGCTTGAGAAAAAGAAACGTCGACTCGATGACGAGATTGCGACGATCAAGAAATACCTCGAACTTGCCGAGACGCTCTACCGGGTAGAAGCGGATAAAGCGAAGCTTGCCAGCCTCTCCAGTCAATTCATTACCGATGACAATAAGGGCGTGCGAACTCTTCCGGTCATGGACGTGACGGATCAGTCGCGTGAAATTCTCTTAGGTCGCAGCAAGTACGTCGGAAAGAGTGTTCCCGAAGCGACGTATGAAATCTTGCGCGAGTCCAACCGTGCCATGCATGCGAAAGAATTGCTGCAACGGCTTGCGGAAGGTGGGCTACAGATCAAAGGGAAAACGCCGTTGACCTCTGTGGCGACGTCACTGAAGCGGGATAAACGATTTAGGAAAGTCGGTCCGAATACGTTTGAAGCACTTGAGGATGTGTTGGTTCAAGCGGTGTAGGTTGTCGTATTCCTTTAAAGGGAGGGGGGTGAGACTCTTGGCAACGAAGAAAGCAGCAGCAAAGAAGAAGAAGAAGTAGCCTGCCGAGTATGACTCGCCGAGGGTGAGGCCACTCACTCTCGGCGTTTACTCGTGATTGCGCCTCGTGAAGGCGAGCAATCTCTCCCCCTTCCGAACGAAATCAATCTCAAATATAGATGAGTAGTTATGAGGCTTGAAGCGCGACGGCCGGCTGTGACCGGCTGATCGAAAGCGACTTCCTGGATTCAGCTGAAGCGGATTCTGTGTTGAGTAGAATCCATTTTTCAGGCTGTTCCAAGATTTGCTCGACAAGACGAGTGTGGAGCGCATGTCCCGACCGCTCGGCAATGAGATGGCCGATGAAAGGCATGCCAAGAAGCGAGAAATCACCAATAAGATCCAGGACTTTGTGGCGGACGAATTCGTTTGAGAAGCGAAGCCCGGATTCATTCATGATTCCGTTCTCTGAGAGTACCACGGTATTCTCGAGGCTTCCGCCTTGTCCGAGACCGCGCGCCCAGAGGGCTTGTACTTCGTGCAAGAATCCGAATGTGCGGGCTTCTGCAATATCATGCTCAAAGGCATCCGCGGAACAGTCGTGCGTATAGACCTGCGTCTTGATCATCGGATGATTGTAGTGAATGGTGTACGTAATTTTAGGCGTCGAGGACGGTTCGATGCGCACACGCTTTTGGCCGTCGCACACTTCAATCGGGGCCATGATTTTCAAGTAGGGCTGGCGGCGGGATTGTGAGGTCAGGCCTACGGAATGGATCAGTCGGACAAACGGTGCGGCGCTGCCGTCCATGACGGGAATTTCTCCGGCCGTGACGTCGATGTATACGTTATCAACTCCCAGTCCTGAGAGGGCGGCCAGTACATGCTCAATCGTCTTGACCTGAAAGCCATTGCCGTTGATCGCGGTGCATAGTTCGGTCGGCACCAAATGTTCGATAGATGCAGGGAGGGAGGCTCCTGACTTTCCATTCCGATTCACGAAGACGACACCTGTATTCGCAGGCGCTGGTCTGAGTGTAATAGTAACTGGCTGGCCTGAGTGAAGCCCAATGCCAGAGCAGGTAATCGGAGCGGCTAGAGTTTGCTGTTTCCTCACGAGAGCCTCCAAATTCAAATGACGATCTGTCATTTAGCAAGAGGCTTGCCATAACGCATATCTCGTAATGCATTGATAGTATTATTTAAAATAGACTTTATGTGATTTATAAAGTGTTGTAAAAAAAGTACAACTGTGGATTTTTAAAACTAAGTCTGGAACGGTGGCCTTGCGATTGTTCAGGGTCTTGGGTCCAGTTCAATCAATCCTTTCCGGATTGCGAGTATGGCCGCCTGGGTTCGATCATAGACCTGTAGCTTATGGAAGATGTTGCGCACGTGATTTTTCACGGTTTTTTCGCTGAGGTCCAGTGCGTTTGCGATCTCTTTGTTGGTCTTTCCGTCAGCCACTAACCGGAGAACCGTGATTTCACGTTCGGTGAGGTCATGTTCCACCCACCCCGGTTTTTTCCCCTTCTTCTGAGCCATGAGGGAAAATTCAGCCAGAATCTTGCTGGCGACCGACGGGTGAATCAACGATTCGCCTCGGTAAATTGCGCGAATCGCCGCGACGATTTGGGACGATTCGGAATCTTTCAGCAGGTAGCCGGTGGCGCCGGCACGAACAAGATCGAAAATGTACTGCTGTTCTTCGTACATCGTCAGCGCCACGATCCCGATGTGAGGGAACTCCCGTTTGATTTGTCTCGTGGCTTCGACGCCCCCCATGCGAGGCATGCTGACGTCCATAAGAATGACATCGGGAACCAGCGCCTTGGCCTTTTCAACTGCTTCCATTCCATCCTGGGCTTCTCCCACGATATGGAGATCTTCTTTGGTTTTGAGAATGGCGGCCAGCCCTTCTCGAACGACGCGATGGTCATCGGCAATGAGGACTTTAATCTTGTCCATGTTCGCTAGTCTCCTTATTCATGAGGGGGACTTCGACTGTAATCGTCGTGCCTCGCCCCTGCTTGGAATCGATGTGTCCTTCTCCACCGACGAGTTTGGCCCGCTCAATGATGCCTCGAATGCCAAAGTGGTCCCATTTATCAGGGTCGCGCAATACGGCGTCCATATCAAAGCCGATGCCATTGTCTGAAATGGTCACGCGCAGCATCTCAAGGTTGATCTCCAATTTGATCGAGACGCGATCGGCCTTCGCATGTTTTTGGACGTTGCTCAAGGCTTCCTGAATAATCCGGAACAGGAAGATCTTCGTTCGGGGAAACAAAATTTGTTCATCCCCGGTCACGGTGAACTGCGCTTTGATACGAGCCTGAGTTTCATAGGACTTGAGGTAGTTGGTCAGCGCGGGAATCAGCTCCATTTTGTCATAATGGAGGGGCCGCAAATTGAAGATGACTTGCCGGGCTTCTTGAATGGCGAGTTTCAGCTGGGCCTTGCTTTCCTTGATTGTGGCGAGACTTGCTTTCGGGTTCTTGCGTACAAGTTCCTGGCATAAGTCGAGCTTGAAATTGACGCCGGCAAGACTCTGGACAAGACCGTCATGGATCTCGCAAGCGATGCGAGTCCGTTCTTCAGTGACCGCCGCGCCGGTTTCTTTGACATACAGCCGATAGAGAGACTGGTACTTATTGAGCGTGTTCTCGATTTCTGCCGTGGCGCGGATTCGCGCGCCGATTAACTCCCACATGAACTTGGCGCTGGCTCCGCCGATGATGGTGACGCCCATCCGGTGAAAGTCCTGCAGGAATTGCCAGACCTCGGCATCGCCGGATACATCAATAATAAGGTCTACCCGCTCCATCGCTAAGAGTTTGCGATAGTCACGCGTCACGGGGATCTGAAGTTGTTTCGCGAGCATGACGCCGGGCGCCTGCGTGTTGACTTCGGCAATTCCCACGATTTGAACGAGCGGATCGTTTGCGAAAATCTCCATGAGCGCGGTTCCGCCACGCCCGGCGCCGATAATGGCGACATTGGTGGCGCCGACCTTCGACGACTTACTGCGGACTTTGGTGGAACGACGTTTTGTAGATGCCATGGTTCTATGAACCAGCGTTTGTTGCCGGGGTGCAATTGATGGCTGAGCTGAAGAATCGAAGGAAGAGAGACGAAGGAGAGGAAACAGAGCGAGGGGCTGAGGAGCCCGCCGTCACCGCTCCCGACGCTGCTGAGCCAGGGATTTGAGTTCGTCCATGAACTGATCAATGTCCTTGAACTCGCGATAGACAGACGCGAACCGGACATAGGCAACCTGGTCGAGTTGGTGCAACTCCTTCATGACTTCTTCGCCGACGACCCGACTTTCAATTTCACTTTCGCCCATCTCCTGGATTCGCTTCTCGATGCGATCCGTGACGTCCTCGATCGTCGCCGTGCTGATGGGTCTCTTCTCACAGGCTTTCTTGAGGCCGGACAAGATTTTCGTGCGGTCGAACGATTCGCGCCGCCCGTCTTTCTTCACGACCACCGGGAGAATTTCTTCAACCCGCTCGTAGGTGGTATAGCGCCGTTTACAGCCGAGACACTCGCGGCGCCGGCGAATGACCTCGCCTTCCTTGGCCATACGCGAGTCCACCACCTTGTCTTCGAGCTCGTCGCAGAACGGACATTTCACTGGTGGCGACCCTGCCCTTATGCCTGTGGGCTAGTAGGAGTGGAAAATAGGGAAGCGGTTGCACAACGCCTTCGCTTGGGCGCGGACCTCTTCCAGGACGGCGGCATCGTGGCGGTGCTGCAGGACGCGGTCGATGAGGGCCACGATTTCTTTCATGTCTGCCTCTCGCATGCCGCGCGTGGAGACGATCGGCGTGCCGAGCCGAATGCCACTGGCCACGGACGGGGGCTTTTCATCATAGGGGATGGCATTTTTATTGACGATAATTCCTGCGGCGTCGAGCGCGGCATCGGCCTCTTTCCCCGTAATGCCCTTGTTGGTGAGGTTCACCAGGAATAGATGGGTGTCGGTTCCACCGGAGACGATCTTGTAGCCGCGGTCGACGAGCCCCTGTGCGAGTGCACGAGCATTCGCGATCACCTGCTGTTGATATCTCTTAAAGGAGGGCGACAAGGCTTCTTTGAAGGCCACGGCTTTCGCCGCGATCACATGCATCAAAGGTCCACCCTGAAGTCCCGGGAAGATAATTTTATCGACGGCCTTGGCGTGCTCGGCTTTGCACATCACGATACCGGCACGGGGACCACGGAGGGTCTTGTGGGTGGTCGTCGTGACGAAGTCGGCGAAGGGGACCGGGCTGGGATGGAGTCCGGCTGCGATCAGTCCGGCGATGTGAGCGATATCCACCATGAGATAGGCGCCGACGGATTTCGCAATCTGCTGGAATCTTGGGAAATCGAGCACGCGGGCATATGCGCTGGCTCCGACGACGAGCATTCGCGGACGACATTCATCCGCCAGTTTTTGTACGGCATCGTAGTCAATCGTCTCGGTCTGGCGATCCACTCCGTACGCGAATGCCTTGAAGATCATTCCCGAGAAGCTCACCTTACTGCCGTGAGTCAGATGGCCGCCATGGGCAAGGTCCATCCCCAGGATGGTGTCGCCCGGCTTGAGTACCGACAGGTAGGCTGCCATGTTTGCCGATGAGCCGGAGTGTGGCTGAACGTTGACGTGGTCTGCACCGAAGAGTTCTTTGGCCCGCTGAATTGCCAGTGCTTCGACGGTGTCGACATGCTCGCATCCGCCGTAGTAGCGTTTGCCGGGATAACCCTCAGCGTACTTGTTGGTCATCAAACTGCCTTGGGCAGCCAAGACAGCGGGGCTGGCAAAGTTCTCCGACGCGATCAACAAGAGTTTGTCACGTTGACGGGTCTCTTCCGCTTCAATCGCGGCGTAGACATCCAGATCAGTCGATTTAAGAGCGTCTAGTGACCCTATCGCGTCGCGCATCACCCCTCCACGGTGTATCCCCGTTATGCTTCAGCAGCAGCTTCCTGTTCTTGCTTCTTGACCACGCGGACAGTCACGGTGGCGGTTACTTCTCGTGGCATCTTGATCGGGACAGTGACGGTGCCCAGTTCCTTAATAGGCTGTGCCAACTGGATCTTGCGCCGATCAATAGTAAACCCTTGTGCTGCCAAGGCTTCGGCTAAGTCTTTGGACGTCACAGACCCGAACATCTTGTCGTCTTTTCCGACCTGTGCCTCAATGATGAGGGTGACAGCAGACACGTTCTTGGCATGCACTTCAATTTCGAGCTTCTCTTTTTTCGCCTTCTCCGCTGCGACACGCTTCACGTGCTCGAATGCCTTGATACTGCGGCTGTTGGCCTCAACGGCCTTCTTGCGAGGCAATAGGAAGTTTCGGGCAAACCCGTCCCGAACATCGATCAGATCGCCGAGATGGCCGACCCCATCCATCGTTTCTTGCAGAATGACTTTCATACCCCTAACTCCTTCTGTTGGAAAGGAAGTGAGGATACGGGGGATCAGGTTGAAAAGTCAATTATCTAATCCTTTTTCGGGTCGTGTTGGCGGCCTGGACAGGTGCTGACGGGCCCCTATATCATGGCCCACCGGTCGACGAGGGTGAGAGGAGCGAGATGCAGTTAACCGCCAGAGCCTGTTTGGAAATGTGTGCCGCAAGCCTGGATCGAGAGGTCCTGCAAGCGAACGACGCCGGACTGGATATTCCTATAGTGGTGACCAGGGGACGCCTGGTTCATACAGTGGGAGGTCTCCACGTATATGAATTCACCCTCCCGGCCGGATGTCTTCTGTCAATCGATCTTCCCGTGTCCATTATTCCTGGAGACGAAATTGAAGCCACTGAGGGAGTGGTGCTGAGTTGTCAGGGTCATGTGGTGCTGGTGCAAGCGGTGGATGCCATCGGAGCCTCAGTTCCTTCCGCGACGCTCATTCCGGACCGCGCCGGGCACCTTGGTACGATCGCGACGCGGCTGCGAGACATGATCAGCCAGGCGGATGCGTACAATCTCGGCCCGTCGGAGCGGCTGGTGCCGCTCTTGGCGTCGTCAGGTGATCCAAGCCAAGCCGCCCTCGGTTCTTCGGCGATCTTGACCACGGTGTGGCTCGAAGATCAGGCCGTGCGTCGTCAGAGGATCGCCACGCTCGTGCTTGAACTGATTCGCGCGAACAAGCGGATTTTACTCATCGGTCCGGATCATCGTTCGTCTGATGATATGGTCGGGACGATCGCGAAAGCCATGAAAGCCAGCGGATTGACCTACAAGACGTGGATCAGTCGCTACGAGATGAGCATCGTCTCTCAAACGAGCGGAATTCCCATTAATGAACTCGGGTTTGAAGCGCAGATGCATCAGTTTTATGCCAAATCCCGGGCAGATAAAGCCTCGCTTCGGCGAAAGTATGACCGGTTTCGCGAACTGACTCCCCTCCTGGCCTACAAAGGGCAGAAACAGAAGGATCTGGATGAGATCCGTTTGCTGGAGTGGAGATTGTTGACCCAGTTGAGCGAGCAACAGGCGAAGATCAAGGATGTTACGGCTATTCTGACGGAGTATGAAAATCTCCCCCTCTGGCGCCGGATCGGCATGCAGACCGTCGGAAAGAACGTCGAATCGCTTCAGCAATATCGGGTGCTCTATGAGCAGCAGATCGGTGAACTGACCAAGGAGCTGGAGATCGCCAAGGTGCGTATCGACGAATTGGTTCCTGAAGCGGCCGTCCCGAAAGATTTGCGTCCGGAGTTTGATGACCTCAAAGAGGCCATCACGAAATTGGGCGGGACGAAGAAGATTCGCGAACTATTGGCGGCAGAAGAGAATACCAACCGACAAGCCTTTATCCAGAATCGTCGCCTGGTGATCTCAACGCCGGCGCGGATTGCCAGTGATCCGCTGTTTGCGCGCGTGCGGTTCGATGTCCTTATCGTCGAGGACGCGCCGCAAATTGATGCGACTATGCTACTGGCGGCGGCAGGGCTGGTGCGTGAGCGCATTGTGCTCAGCGGAGACCTTCGCGATTTGGCCGCACGTGAAGGCTGGGCAATCCCCGGGATCGAATCCCAAGTGGCGTCATGAGGCCTCGCACATAGTTGCTTGACGCCGGTAGCGTGAATTCAGGATAATCCCCCCTCGACCCTTCTTGCCGAAGTGGTGGAATGGCAGACACACTGGTTTCAGGTACCAGCGATCGCAAGGTCATGCGGGTTCAACTCCCGCCTTCGGCACCAACTTCACTTCAGATTGCTCATCAGCTGAACCGCTCACCCAGGCGAGTGGTTGTTTTCATCTGCCTGCAGCCTCGCTGTTTCTGAAGATCAAGGTGTGTGAGGAACCGGTCAGTATCTTGACTAGGAGCGAGCGGCAAGCCTGTGTGTCGAAAGAATCATCATCAGGCGGCTGTGCAAGGCGGTGAGGTCATCGAGCAGTTCGATCTTAGTATCGCGAAGGCGGTCTTCAATGGCCCGTGCGCCCTGGCCGCCGACGGCGACAGGCCATCGGGTAGCGAGTTGTTCAAGTTGCTTGATGTGGTGGAGTGTTGCGGCCTCTTGCTTTAGCTCGGTGAGGGAGAGGAGGACGAGATCGGGTGAAATCTTCTCGCAGAAATTCACAAGGTCTGAATAAGGAAGGTTAGGGCCGAGATAATAGACGTGGCATCCTTTCGTAGCGGCGATGTAGGCCACGGCCTGGGCGCCGATCTCATGTGTTTCACCTTCTGGACAGGCGATGAGGATTCGTGGACCGAATTCATTCACCGGAAGTTGGTTCATGACGGAAAATAATTTCTGTTGGATGATCTTCGTCACGTAGTGTTCGACTGCAACGTTCAAGTGACCTTCGTGCCAGAGCTCGCCGATTCGTAATTGCAGAGGGAGTAGAATCCGCTGGACGGCTTCTTCAAATGGAATGACGGCCACGGCGCCGTTGAGTCTCCGCTCGAATCCCGCCTTATCCATTGGGTCAAGCGATCCAATCAATTCATCTAACAGGCGGTCATGTGGTTTCTGCTCCGTCTCAGAAACAGGTGTTCCGACACGCATGCGTGCGACAAGTGAATCATGTCCCTCTGCTGCTAGCCCTCCGATCGTTGCGCCTTGTTCCATTTGGTTCTTCACAAAGCGAAGAAGTGCTACCTCCTCGTCGCTATATTCGCGGTAACGGTTGGAGCTCCGTGAAGGTTTGACAAGCCCGTAACGCCTCTCCCAGACGCGGATGACATCCTTCGAGAGGCCTGTCAGCTTTGCAACTCTATGAATTCTATGGGTATTCATTGTTGTGATTTCATTATATTTTAGCGTCCAATGTTTGTCAAATATTTTATCGTATAACACTTGACACATTGGACATCATGGTTTATACATTAGACATACTTGCTGCAAACATTGAACAAGAAACCTACGGAGGTGACCATGGCAACTGGATCGGCAGAGGGAACGAGAAGAGTGGGTCAACTGCAAAGTCGAGCAATGTCTTCTGTGGTCACCGCTGAATCAATGTGCACCAGATGCGGCGGGCTCATGGTGAATGACTTCTGCATGGACCTGCTGAATAGCACCGGCGAGCTCGAGTTTGCCGCGAAGCGTTGTGTGCAGTGTGGGGCAGTTGTCGATCCTGTCATCCTGCACAATCGACAGCTTCGGCAGGAATCGATGCCGAGTCGGTCTGTGCGGAGATCGGTTCAATCAATGGAGTGTGAGTTGAGGTCCTAACAAGGGTCTCGATCAACCAGGATTTTCCTAGTGTGTCCAAACCAAGGAGGTTTCTCATGCGGAGTCAAACGGTTCTTCAGGTCGGATTGGGAGTGGCGTTGATGGCGGGAACCATATCTATAGCAGCGGCAGCGGATTCGCCCGCCGGTGACAAGGACATGGTGTCGATCCCTAGAGGTGAGTTCACCATGGGGAGTCATGAACATGGTGATGAAGCGGCGCATCAAGTCGTCCTCGATGCCTACCTCATCGACAAGTACGAAGCATCGAATGCGCGGTACAAGGAGTTTATGAAAGCGACCGGCCATCCGGCACCGGCCTACTGGGACGATCCTCGACTCAGCAAGGCCAACCAGCCGGTCGTCGGCGTGAGCTGGACCGACGCCGAGGCGTTCTGCAAGTGGGATGGCAAGCGTCTGCCGACCGAGGCGGAATGGGAGCGGGCAGCCAAAGGCCCGGACGGTGACAACCACTATCCATGGGGCCACAAGCTTGATCCGAAGAAAGCCAACTATGGACAAAATGTCGGTCGCACCATGCCAATCGACTCCTATCCGGAAGGCGTGAGCGGTTTCGGAGTCTACAACATGGCCGGCAATGTGTTCGAGTGGGTGAATGACTGGTATGACCCGAAGTCCTATAAGGACAGCCAGGCCCTCAACCCCAAAGGGCCGGACAAGGGCTATAACTTTGCCAATCAGGGTCCAGTCAGAGTGCTGCGTGGCGGCTCCTGGCTCGCTCCCGAAACATCTTTGCACACGAGTCACCGGTTCTGGAATCAACCGGAGAACAACTCCTATGGTGTAGGACTCGGGTTCCGATGCGCCAAGTCGGCACAGACTATTTCCGACGAAGCCATGCAGGCCGGTCGGGATGCCTTCATTCAGGCGTTAGTCGCGATGGGTGCGGAGAAGAATGCCGATGCGATGGCCTCCATTGAGAAGGCGCTGTCAGCGGATCCGGGGAACAAGGAGTACCTGGCCACCCGTGATCTGATCAAGAAGAGCATGGGCATGAAGAAGAAATAGCCATGGGACTAGCGGGGGGGCGGCGTTGCCCCCCAGGGACCGAGCGTCACGCGGGAGGTTAAGGATGAATCTTTCTAGCACCATGGCGGTAGCACTGTTTCTCACGGGGGCTCTGATGCCCATCGGTGGAAGTGAGGCGGGAG
Source organism: Nitrospira sp. CG24D (assembly GCA_002869855.2). Classification (GTDB taxonomy): domain Bacteria; phylum Nitrospirota; class Nitrospiria; order Nitrospirales; family Nitrospiraceae; genus Nitrospira_D. Next base: position 76,953 of record NEWQ02000003.1, on the reverse strand, counting down.
AGTCGTTGGTTCCTCAGGATATGGTGTATGTCGCGCACGGGCCATCTGTGATGGGCATTGATAAAGAAGCGACTGCCTCCAAGAAGTCCACCGCCTATGAGCGACGAATGAACCAGCCCTGGTCGGCCGATGCCTTAAACGATGAGGGTCCGGCCCACATGGTGTTCTTGGATTCATTTCTGATCGACAAGTACGAAGTGTCCAATAAGCAGTTTGGAGACTTCATGCGGGCGAAGGGCCATCCGGCACCGGCCTACTGGGACGATCCCCGCTTGAACAAACCTGAGCAGCCGGTCGCAGGAGTGAACTGGGAAGATGCCAAGGCTTTCTGCGAATACCGCGGTAAACGTCTCCCGACCGAGGCGGAATGGGAAAAGGCCGCTCGTGGACCCAACGCCAATCTGTATCCTTGGGGGAATGAATTCGATCCGGCCAAAGCCAACTATGGCAGGAATCGCGAGGCGACGATGCCAGTAGACTCCTATCCGGAGAGCGTCAGCTACTACGGTGTGTACAACATGGCCGGGAATGTTTTTGAGTGGGTCGCTGATTGGTATGACCCCCGCTACTACGGCCGGCTTGAAACAATGGTGAATCCGACCGGTCCGGCCAAACCTACATGGATCGGTGGGACGGGCACCTATGTGGATCGGCTGACGGTTGGAGAAAAGCGGGTGATTCGCGGTGGATCGTGGATCGCACCGGACGGCACGGTCAAGTCGACTCACCGGTTTTGGAATCATCCGCTCAACAACAGCTACGGCGTGGGCCTGGGGTTCCGTTGCGCCAAGACTGCCCCGGAGGAAATAGAACAGCAGATCAGGGATGCGTACATCACCGCACTTGTGGAAATGGGGCGTGAGCGGTTTTCGGACGCTCAGCAGGCGGTGGCTCGCGGGTTGGCCATTGACCCGAAGAATGTCGAACTCTTGGAGCTCAGCCCATTGATTGAGCAGTCGATGAAGAAGTCGTAAAGGAATCGCCACCGTCCGTCGTGACGGTGGGGTCAAGACGGAGGCGTAGTCATGACACAGTACACAAGATTTGTCCTCGGGATTTCACTCGGCGCTCTATTGGGAGCAGCAACGGTCCAGGCCGGCCCTCTTGATCCGGCCCGCCACCCGCACCCGGACAGCGCCAAGGCGGTTCATGAAGCAGAACACGACGTGGATCACGCGTGGGAAATCTATCATCGCGCAGCGCTAGGGGGGACGGTGGCCTCACCCGCTCTGCAGGCTGACATCGAGGAGCATTTGCACGAGGCCAGAACCCTCGTCACTCAGGCGCAGGAAGCGGCTGAGCGGGGGGATAAGCGCCAGGTAGAGCGGCTGGTTGGCCAAGTCAAAATCCATACGACCCACGCCATTGAGGGGAGCAAGGAGCAGAAGAAATGACACCAGTTCTGAAGAGGAACAGAGTTCGCTGGGGGACGATTGCGGCGATCATGGCGATTGCCTGTGTCATTGGGCAATCGCCCATCATGGCGGCGGTCCCGGTCTCGAAAGAACCTGATCCGGTCCCTATGATGACGATTCCAGCGGGAGAATTCTTGATGGGGAATCCGGAAGGGAAAGGCCGCGCCGATGAGTGGCCGCAACGATCCGTCTACCTAGATGCCTTTGCGATCGATCAGGTCGAGGTGACCAACGAACGGTACATGGCGTTTGTGGCGACCACGGGGCATCGCAATCCTCCGAATCCGTACGGCACTGGCTCGCTCCAGTCCGTGAAGGGCATCGAGCACCTTCCCGTGGTGCAGACGACCTGGTACGACGCCAAGGCCTATTGCAGTTGGGCCAAGAAGCGGCTGCCGACGGAAGCGGAATGGGAAAAGGCGGCACGTGGAACCGACGGCCGTCTCTATCCCTGGGGCAATGATCCGGCGACCGTCAAGCGCGCCAACTTTGATCGTGAATGGGATGAGGAGAAAACCTTGCACCCGGTGGGGTCGTTGCCCGACGGCGACTCGCCCTACGGAGTCAAGGATATGGCCGGCAATGCCCGAGAATGGGTGTCCGACTGGTATGACGCGGACTACTACAGACATGCTCCGGAACGGAATCCGCAGGGTCCTGACAAGAAGGGCGTGGTGCGCTCAATTCGCGGCGGCTCGTGGCACAGCCCGTTGGCCGACATCGCGACCTCAGCGAGAGGCCGCGGCGGATTTGCGCTCCAAACCCACGGCACAGGTTTCCGCTGTGCCCGCAGTCTTGAGGGTGATGGCCAACAGAAATAGCTGGGTGAGGTGCCGGGTGAGAGAGCGAATCGATCAATGTAGCAAGGTAGCAATTCCGGGGGTGGTTTCACGTCCTTGTCAGAGTGGCGCCGCGACTCCGCACGGCGTCTCTCGCTGAGGTCGACAGGTCTCTCAATCCGGAGGGGCCTGTCCCCTCGGTCGGCAGCGGAGGCGGATTTACGACGATGGCGCGGTCCTGTCGGGGGCTACGAGGAGCGCAACATGATGATGACGATGATGTGGGTCATAGTAGTGGGTGTGTTGACGTGTCTGGGACAAGCGGCACAGTGGCGACCAGTGGCCGTGGTTCGGCGGCAGGCCGGAACGAGACGGCCGTGCGGGCACTGAGCAGCAAATGGGCGGCACCTTGTGTGGTAATCGAGGGGTTCCATGGAATCCAATGGGAGGCCAAACCAGCAGTCAGTCTCCACACACTCCGTCGACGATCACTGCGTACGTTGTGGGGGGTTGATGGTTGTGGAGCACTACATCGATTTGCAGGATGACACGGGACAGATCGGTTTGACCGCGTGGCGCTGTATGAGTTGCGGAGAAGTCATCGACCCCGTCATTCTTCAGAATCGTGAGAGACCGGCGCCCAATCTCTTATATGGCACGAAGCAGCGGAAGTACGCGCAGCCGGTCGATCAGGGGCAAGCTGAGGGCGCCGGCAGCCGAGAAGGCGATGACAGCGGCGGAGCATCCCGGCAAAATTGACTTGCCGGGTTATTAGGCTTGTTACTGTGAATGAGGAGAGGCGACCATGAATGTGGTGGTGACAGGCGGAACGGGATTTATCGGGCGGCCCCTCTGTATGGCGCTTTGCCAGGACGGTCATACTGTCACGCTCCTGACGCGCAGGCCGGCAGAAGCCCATCACGTATTCGGTCGTGGGGTAGCCGTTGTTGAGTGGAATAGTCGAGAGAGGGGAGCCTGGGAGAAGACTCTGGAGGCGGCCGATGCCGTGATTAACCTGGCCGGCGCCCCGATTGCCGATGCCCGCTGGACCACTGCGCGGAAGCGCCTGCTCACCGATAGCCGGGTGTCGACGACTCGCTTGTTGGTTGAAGCCCTGTCCCGCCGGTCCTCTAAACCCCGCACGCTGATCAGCGCGTCGGGCATCGGCTACTACGGCGCGAGCGACGATAGCATCTTGGACGAGGGGGCCGTGCGCGGTCAGGGATTTCTGGCTGACCTTTGCCTTGAGTGGGAGGCGGCGGCGTTGGCGGCGGCGGCGTTCGGAACTCGTGTGGTGATCTTGCGGACCGGGATGGTGCTCGAACAAGACGGCGGTGCGTTGCCCAAGATGGTGCTGCCGTTTCGGCTGTTTGCGGGCGGTCCGATCATGCCGGGCACCCAGTGGGTGTCCTGGATTCATCGGCGCGATCACATCGGTGTGATCCAGTGGGCGCTTGCAACGCCGAGCGTCTCCGGTCCCGTCAATGCCGTCGCCCCCGGTGCTGTGACGATGGAGATGTTCTGCAATGACCTCGGACGAGTGCTCCATCGTCCCTGCTGGCTCCCGGTGCCGGGGTTCGCACTCCAGGCGGCTCTGGGGGAATTGGGGACATTGATGACGACCGGACAGCGGGTCGATCCGGCGAAAGCGCTCGCGGGCGGCTATACGTTTCAGTATCCAACGCTGGAGCCGGCGTTGCGGGCGATTCTTACGAATGAGTGAAGGAGGACGGATGATGGATACGCTCATTCAGTTTATCCATGCCTTGGCGGTTGCCATTCTGGTCGGCAAAGTGGTGCTCTTGTCCTTCGTGGTGGCGCCTATCCTGGCAAAAAATCTCGACCGGGAACCGTTCGGGAAAGTCGTGCGGCAGTTGTTTCCGGCCTATTACGGGTTGGGAATGGGGACTGCGGTTGCCGGATTCATCGCGGTGAACGCACTGGTGGCGATGCACTCGAGCAGTGCGAGGCTGCTTATTGCCGGCGGGCTCTGGATCCTCGTGCTGGTGACCGAAGCCTATTGCCGGTCGACGTTGACGCCCCAGAGTAATGCGATACGGGATCGGCTCAAGGAACAGGAGTCGCGAGGAACCGTCGATCCGGTCCTTCAGGCGTCGTGGGAGCGGGTGCATCAACGGTCCATCTATTTGAATTCCAGCGTGCTCCTTGCCGGCTGTAGTTTGATAGCGCTGATTCGTTAGTGGTGATCTAACATAAAGGAGGGACAACATGAACAGGAGAACCGCATATCTGGCCGGTTGTGTGATGTTGGGGGTGTTGTGCAGAGCATGGAGGTGCGCGCGGCTGAAAGCCCGGCGACGCCGTCTCCGTACGCCCATGGCGATGAAGCCGCTCTGCCGAACGGAGTCATTGGGGTCTCACTCCAGGTCGGGGCTGAGCGGATCGGCGATCCGGCGGTGCTCTATGTCGGCATGGTGCATCCGGAAGGCCCGGCCCATCAGGCGGGTCTGGCGCACGGAGACGAGATTCTAACGGTGGACGGAACGGCCACGGCAGGTAAAAGCTACGAGCAGGTCGTGAAGATGATTCGTGGCACAGTCGGGACCGTGGTTAAGCTGGGTGTGAAGGGCGAGGGAGGTATGCGGGAACTGTCGATCACTCGCGTCGCCGGAGACAAACTTCCGAAGGGCCCTGCCGGATCACACGGCGGTCCATCGAAATAGGAGTCGATCATGGTCTGTCGCAGGACGTTCATTGCATTGTTTGCGCTGCTGGTCTTCTTGGGTCACGGAGCGGCGTCAGCTGAATCCGGGAAGGTGAGCGCAGTCACGGCTCACCCTCCCCTGGCAAAGGCGAATCTCTTCTTGGCAGCCGGCGATTATCGTCGCGCGCTCGAAGCCTGCCAGCGAGCCATCGATGACGCACCGTCGGCGGCCCATTACATCCACCTGACCTACGTGTATCAAGCGATCGATGCCTATTTGGAACATCTGTCGCAGGAAGAGCGGTGGATGGCGGTCGAGCACCTCTACCTGAATCTGGCCTATCGGGACACCGAAGACCTGATCGATCCTCCGGGAGGGCTGGCCCGCATGGCCAAGGAAATGATTCAGGCCAGTGTGCGGCAACAGTCCGATGTCAGTGCGGCGATGGCCAATCGACTGGATAAGGCCGAGTCGGATCGTCTCTGGGTGGAACAGACGCAGTGGCGGGCCGCAAACCCGAAAACTTGGTGGCAGGGAATGCCCGCCGCCTGGGTGCGATAGGAGGGAACGATGCGCGCACAGCCGGTCGGAGTGGATATCAAAATATGGGGCGGGCTGTTCTTGATCGTCGGCACGATGGATCTGATCATCATTGTGTTGTTTCCCGCCTATGCGCTCAAGCTGTTCGGGACCAGTGTGACGGGGCCTGCCTCGTTCCTGATCAAGCTCCACTCGCCTGCCGTGCATCTGTTGATCGGGTACGGGTTTCTCTGGCTGCGCCCGTGGGCCTGGGGTTTGAGTCTGGCCTATGCCGGGTTCGGCATTGTGAGTGAGACGATGAATCAACTCGCCTTCGGGTTCCATATCGTGCGTTCCGCGTTCATCGCCACGACCCTTTTATTTGCCCTCTATCTCATCTGGCGGCGGACGGTCTTTGTCGATGACCCGGTGTCCGACAGCAAACCGAAGCCGGCTTCGCAGGAGTTGTTGTGATGCGTGGCATGGTCTGGTTCAGACGGGACCTCCGACTGCACGATCAACCGGCGCTGACGGCGGCTTGTCAGGAGTGCGATGAGGTGCTGCCGATTTTTGTGTTTGACGAGCCGCTGCTGCAGTCCCGTGAGTTTGGCTCAACTTGCGTGAACTTCATGCTGGGCTGTCTCCAGGAACTGTCGGCATCACTGGCCGGCCGGGGACTTGCGATGCAGTGGCGGCTGGGTGAACCCGTGGAAGCCGTGGTGCAGGCCGCGCGGGAATTGAAGGCCGATGTCGTCTATTGGAATCGTGACTATGAGCCTGCAGCGATCGAACGTGACCGCCGGGTGCAGCTCGCGCTTGCCGAACAGGGTATCCGTACTCAGACATTCAAAGATCATGTGGTCTTTGAGGCGGAAGAGATCCGGGGCGCCACAGGAGACCCGTTGCAACGGTACAGTGCCTATCGTGCGCGCTGGTGGGCCAAGTGGCAAGCATCGAAACCGTCACCTCTGGCGAGCCCCAAGCTCAAGGCAACGACCCCGGTTCCATCGCTATCCGCCACGCGTGCCCTTCCTTCTCCGGTGGAATTGGGTTACGACCGGGTCATCCCATGGATCAATCCGGGCGAGCGACAGGCGCAGATGCGGCTGCAGGAGTTTCTCGGAAAATCTGTCCACACGTATGGTGACGGGAGAAACCGGCCGGGTATGGACGGGAGTTCGCGTCTCTCGCCGCATTTCCGTTTCGGCACACTGTCGGTCCGCGCCGCTGTTCATGAAGCCTTGGCCTCTCTCGCGAAAGGCGGGCGGGTGTCGAGGGCGGACGTGCTCATCTGGATCGATGAGCTGGTCTGGAGAGAATTCTTTCAGCAGGTGCTCTCAGCCTTTCCCCGGGTGGTGAAGGGTCCGTTCCGCGCCGTCGCGGTTCCCCCTGTCCGCACCGCGGGGCCGGAACGGGACCGGTTGTTTCAGGCCTGGTGTCAGGGGAAGACCGGGTTTCCGATCGTGGATGCGGGCATGCGGCAGTTGAATCAGACGGGCTGGATGCACAATCGGGTGCGCATGATCGTGGCCTCGTTTCTCATCAAGGATCTGCGTCTCGACTGGCAGAGCGGCGAGCGGTATTTCATGCATCAGCTGCTGGATGCCGATGTGGCGGCGAACAATGGAAACTGGCAGTGGTGTGCGGCAACCGGGACGGACGCGATGCGTGGGTATCGTATTTTCAATCCGGCGCTACAAAGCAAGAAGTTCGATCCGGACGGCCTCTACATCCGTACGTACGTGCCGGAACTGGCGAACGTGACGGGCAAGTGGATTCATGAGCCGCATCTGATGACGCCCGATGAGCAGGTTCGAGCCGGATGCCGGATCGGTGTCGAATACCCCTCGCCACTGGTAGATCATGCGCAGGCCCGCCGGGAGTATCTGGATCTCGGCAAACACACGGTGACGACATGACGCCCGGACCGATCCGTCTCGGGATCAGCCGCTGTCTCCTCGGAGACGAAGTCCGGTTCGACGGGGGGCATAAGCGCGATAACTTTCTGACCGATGTGCTCGGCCCCTACGTGGAATGGGTCCCGGTCTGTCCGGAGGTTGAGGCAGGACTGGGGACTCCTCGCGAGGCGATGCGGCTGGTGGGCGATCCAGCGCATCCCCGCCTTCTGACCATCAAGAGCGGGCGAGACCATACGCGGATGCTGGAGAAGATGACCACGGGCCGCCTCCCGGAACTAGGGAATCTGGATTTATCCGGTTATGTCTTTAAGAGAGGTTCGCCAAGTTGCGGGATCGAGCGGGTGCGCGTCTACACGGAACAAGCGATGCCGAGCCACAATGGCGTGGGGATATTTGCACGGGCCTTCGTCGAGCACTTCCCGCTGATTCCGGTCGAGGAGGAAGGGCGGCTCTGTGATGCGCCGTTGAGAGAGAATTTTATCGAGCGAGTGTTTTGCTATCGCCGCTATCAGGATCTGCTTCAGAACGGAGTCACGAGACAGGCGGTGGTGCGGTTCCACACGATCCACAAGTATCTGCTACTGGCCCATAGCACCCAGCACTATCAACAGCTCGGTCGGCTGGTCGGTCAAGCGGAGCGCTATCGGCCCAAGGAGTTGGCCCTCAAGTATGGGGAACTGTTCATGAAGGCGTTGGCCGTGAAGGCGACGGTCCGCAAACATGTCAATGTGCTGCAGCACATTCTGGGCTACTTCAAGACGCAGTGACAGTCGTATCACGGCGGTCTCCAATTCTCGCTCGCAGCGGGCTTACATCGAGGCCCAAGCCAGAGAACGCGGCCTGCAGAACCAGATTCGGGTCATGACCTGCGACATGAACACGTTCGAGGTCGACTCAGGGCAATTCGATCGGGTGGTGTCGGTGGAAATGTTCGAACACATGCGTAACTGGCCTGATCTATTTGCGCGCGTCCGACGATGGCTGAGACCTGGCGGCCAGTTCTTCATGCACGTATTCGTGCATCGCGCCACTTCGTACCTGTTCGAAGACCGGGGGCCCGCCGACTGGATGAGTCGTCAGTTTTTCACGGGCGGGATGATGCCCAGCGACGGCCTGCCGCTGGCCTGTCAGGACCATCTTGCCTGCGTGGACCGCTGGCGATGGGACGGCACGCACTATGAGAAGACGGCCAACGCCTGGCTGGCCAATATGGATGCCGCTCGCGAGACACTCTGGCCCGTGATCGAGCGGGTCTACGGCAAGGCCCATGCGCAAGCCTGGTGGGGACGGTGGCGTATCTTCTTTATGGCCTGTGCCGAGCTGTTCAGCTATGAGGAGGGCCGGCAGTGGGGCGTCAGTCACTATCTCTTCGAAAGACCAGCGGTGAGTGCGTCATGAAGATGAGCACCACGATGATCGTGAGCAACTTTGTGCTCTTTCAGATCGGCTGGTTTGCATGCGTGTGGAGCGCCGCGGTGCACCAGCCCTGGATCGGCCTGCTGGTGACGACGGGGGTGGTGGCCGGGCATGTGCTTCGTGCTCCCCTGCCGATGGCTGAACTCACACTGGTATTCCTGGCGCTCGCCTTGGGACTCGTCTTCGATAGCCTGTTGGTATGGCAGGGCTGGATTCAGTATTCCTCGGGAATCATGATCCAAAACATTGCCCCGTATTGGATCGTAGCGTTGTGGGGGCTCTTCGCAACCCTCTTGAATGTTTCGTTGCGTTGGATGAGGGGGCGTTGGGTCATCGCAGTGGTGTTTGGAGCTGCCGGGGGTCCTGCCGCCTATTATGGCGGCCTCCGCCTGGGCGCGCTGGAATTCGGCAATATGCCCGCGGGACTGTTAGCTCTGGCCATCGGCTGGGCGGTGCTGACGCCGCTGCTGCTGGCGTTATCGGCTCGCTTTGACGGCTATGCCGGCCTGCTGGAGAAGAAGACGTCATGAGTCTATCGATCTATTTCTTAGGACTGGTTTCAACGCTGGGTCTGGCGACGCTGACGTGGGTGGTCAGCGTCCTCAAGCGCGATGTGAGCATCGTGGACGGCGTGTGGGCCTTGATGCTCCTCGCCGCCGCGACGGTGTACGCCACCGGTGCGGAGCCCTATACGGGACGGACGACGCTCATCCTGACGCTGGTTGTGCTGTGGGCCGTGCGCCTATCAGGCCATATCATCCATCGCAACTGGGGTGAGCCCGAAGACCGGCGTTATCGAGACATTCGCCAGAAATACGAACCCAATTTCGCATTGAAGAGTCTCGGCCTCATCTTCTGGTTTCAGGCGGGACTGGCCTGGATCATCTCCATGCCTCTGTGGCCCGCTCTCACCGTTCCGGTCGATTGGGGGGCATTCGATGTACTCGCGGTGACGGTATGGACCATCGGCATGATCTTCGAAGGCATCGGGGATTGGCAGCTGTCAGAGTTCAAGGCCGACCCGGAGAACCACGGCAAGGTAATGGACCGCGGACTCTGGCGCTACACACGTCATCCCAACTACTTTGGCGAGTGCCTGATCTGGTGGGGCTTCTCCCTCTTTGCGCTGGCGGCCGGGGCCTGGTGGGCGGTCGTGGGGCCGCTGCTCCTCACATACATGCTTTTGAAATTCTCAGGGGTGACCTTGGTGGAACAGACCATTGTCGACCGGCGACCTGCGTACCGAGCGTACATCACCAGAACAAATGCCTTCATTCCTGGTATGCCGAAACAAGATATGTATGCTCCCCTTCCAGGAGGCAGACCTCATGGTTAGCGCGTGTTCCGTGACCAGCGGGTTTCGTATCGTCGCGGTAACCCTTCTCGTCTTCCTGACGTGCCTTGGAGGCGTTTCCGAAGAGGCGTGGAGTGCGAGCTCTCAGACGTATGACTTCAAGGTCTTCCTTGGCAAGGATGAAATCGGACACCAGCGCTTTGATGTCTCTTCGGAAGGTGAGCGGACCCAGGTCAAGGTAGACGCACACTTCACCGTCAAGTTCTTGTACATCACGGTCTACACCTATCGGCATACCAACGTCGAAACATGGGAGGGAACGTGCCTACGAGAGATTCGTGCGGAGACGGATGATAACGGCGATTCTTTCTTTGTGAACGGAATCTTTCGGAACGGGCAGTTGCAGGTGCAGACACAGGCCGGGAACTGGTCCGGCGAGGGATGCATCAAGACCTTTGCCTACTGGAACCCTGAGTGGATCAAGGGCGAGCGATTGTTGAATTCGCAGACCGGCGAACATCAGCCGGTGTCTATTCTCGCGGTGGGTGAAGAGACGATCCCCGTGCAGGGAGTCCCGACGCGAGCGATCCACCGCCGGATCGTGACGGATAAGTTTGCGGTCGATCTCTGGTACACCTTGAACGGCAGATGGGTCGCACTCCAATCCACCACGAAGAAGGGCGATACCCTTCGCTATACGCTCCAGTGAGGCACACATGTCATCTATGAGCCCGTCATTCTTCATGCCCGTTGTGCTGCTCGCACTCGCAGCCTGCAGCAGCCCACCACCCATTCACACTGCGACGGCCGTGGACTTGGAGCGGTTCATGGGGGACTGGTATGTCATCGCCAATATTCCAACCTTTATTGAGACGAACGCCTACAACGCCATGGAGTCCTATCGCCTGGCCGGGGATGGCACCGTGGCCACGACCTTCAGTTTCCGCGAGGGCGGATTTGAGGGCGCGCGCAAGACCTATCATCCGACAGGCTATATCATCGATACGCAATCGAATGCCGTCTGGGGTATGCAATTCATCTGGCCGATCAAGTCCGACTATCGCATCATCTTCGTGGATGATGCCTATGATCAGACCATCATCGGCAGGACACAGCGCGATTATGTCTGGCTGATGGCGCGCACACCGCAGCTTTCTGAAGTTGATTACGAGCGGTTTCTGCGGCTCATTGCTGAACAGGGCTACGATATCTCTAAAGTCCGCAAGGTGCCGCAACGGTGGAACTAGTGTGTTCCAGGATGGAATGGAACCAGTCGATCGCTATGTGTTGACAGATCTGCCTGGCCGGGGATTCAGTTGGAGCTCAACGGCCAGCGCAAGAGAATCATACCGGGAGTCAATATTGTGGCGACCTATATTGCGATCTGGCCTGGTCCGGACCCGATCAACGAGGCGCTGAAGATCGTATGAAGATCGCGATCGTCGGCACAGGCGTTTCCGGAATGGTAGCTGCGTACCTGTTGCATCGTGAGCATGAGATCACCGTGTTCGAGGCGGCGGACTATATCGGAGGACACACGAATACGCACGACGTGAGCATGGATGGCCGGACCTTCGCAATCGATACCGGATTCATTGTCTTCAACGACTGGACCTACCCGAATTTCATTGCGCTGTTGAAGAAGCTCGGCGTCGAATCGCAGGCGAGCGACATGAGTTTCAGCGTGAAGTGCGAGCAGACGGGTCTGGAGTACAACGGTACATCAATGAACACCCTCTTTTCCCAGCGCCGCAATCTGCTTCGGCCGTCGTTCTATCGCATGATCCGCGATATCCTCCACTTCAATCGGGAATCAGTGGAGCTCCTCAGCCAGCCGGATCCCGGCCCATCGCTCGGGGCGTATCTCGAGGCAAACCGCTACTCGAGCGAGTTCATCAACCATTATATTGTGCCGATGGGAGCCGCAATCTGGTCGACCGACCACGCCACCATGTGGGGATTTCCGGCCCGCTATCTGGTGCAGTTCTTCAAAAATCACGGGATGCTGTCCGTGAACGAGCGTCCTGTCTGGAGGGTGATCAAGGGCGGCTCGCAACGTTATATGGAGAGGCTGATCGCGCCGTTTCGTGATCGGATTCTGCTGAATGCGCCGGTCGAGTCCGTCGTCCGCCACTCAGACTCGGTCGAACTCCGTCTGACGCAGGGGGGGGTCGGGCGCACGATGCGGTTCGACCATGTGATCATTGCGGCACATAGCGATCAGGCTCTTTCGATGTTGGCGGATCCCTCGCCGGCGGAGAGAGAGGTTCTCGGCGCAATCCCCTATCACGACAATGAAGCGGTCCTCCATACCGACACCTCGCTTCTCCCCCGTCGCAAACTGGCCTGGGCGGCGTGGAACTATCATCTGCTCAGGAATCAGCCGGATCGCGCGGTGGTGACCTATCACATGAACCGGCTGCAGGGCCTCACGGCATCCCGTGAGTTTTGCGTCACGTTGAATCATACGCAGGCAATCGATCCCAGGAAGATCATTCGGCGGATCACCTATCACCATCCGGTCTATTCCCCTGCCGCCGTCGCGGCGCAGAAGCGGCACGGTGAGATCAGCGGCGTGAACCGGACGTCGTATTGCGGGGCCTACTGGGGGTTCGGGTTTCACGAGGACGCGGTCAAGAGCGCCCTGGCGGCCTGCAAGCCGTTCGGCAAGGATTTATCCTCATGAAGAGTTGCATCTATACAGGAACTGTCCGGCACCGCCGTTTCAGTCCGGTGTCCCATGCGTTTACCTACCGGCTGTTCATGATGTTTCTGGATCTGGAAGAACTGCCGACCGTCTTCACGGATCGCTGGCTCTGGTCTGTGGGGCGAGGGAATCTCGCCTCGTTTCAACGGACGGATCATGTCGGCGATCCAACCATCCCGCTGGATGCATTGATCCGCCAACTGGTCGAGGCTCGTACTGGTTGCCGACCGACGGGTCCCATCAGGCTGCTCACCCATTGCCGCTATTTCGGCTACGTCTTCAATCCGGTGAGTTTCTTCTTTTGTTACGACGGGTCTGGAAAACATGTCGAGGCAATCGTCGCGGAAATCACGAATACTCCGTGGGGCGAACGGCACTGTTATGTGCTTGGCGACAGAGACAACCTGGCTGACGGTTCACGCAAGCGGTTTCATCTCACGAAAGAGTTCCATATCTCTCCCTTCATCGACATGGATGTGGCCTATGACTGGCGGTTCACCGAACCGAGGAAACAGCTGGCGATTCACATGGTGAACCTGCGCGACGGGCATCCCTTCTTTGACGCGACGATGGTGTTGCAGCGAAAGGAGCTGTCTGGCACTGCTCTGGCGCGGGTGCTGGTGCAATATCCCCTGATGACGGCCAAGGTTATTGGTGCGATTCATTGGCAGGCCTTGCGGCTCTGGATGAAAGGGGTGCCATTTCTTTCACATCCGAAGAAACGGAAGGAGGCGTCGCCTGTGGCGACGAATCATCTACACCTATGAGTGACACCACGATTCCCTCAGATGTGATGGGTGAGCGGACATCGGGCCCAGTCTCCCCGCCTTCACGTGTGCTGGCGCAATTGTACCGGCTTACCCGACGAGCGGTCTTTGTCCGGATGCAATCTCTCCGCCAGGGCTCAGTGATCGTGGTCGACGGCTGCGAGAGGCATACATTTGGTCAGCTGACCCCGGCCTGTCCGCTACAGGCGACGATCACGATCCGCAATCCGCACACCTATGCCGATATCGCCTTGGGCGGGACGATCGGGGTCGCCGATGCTTACAGGCGTGGATTCTGGAGCTGTGACGATCTCACGACACTGGTTCGTATCTTTGTCCTCAATCGCGAGTTGCTGGACGGTGTGGAAGGAGGTCTTGCGATACTGACACGGCCCTTGCTCAAGGCCATGCATTGGCTCAATCGCAATACGAAGACGGGCAGCCGGAAGAACATTGCCGCCCATTACGACCTGGGTAACGAATTCTTTCGCCTCGTGCTTGATGAGACGATGATGTATTCCTGCGCGTACTTCGAACGTCCGGATGCCACCCTGGCGGACGCGTCGCGTGCCAAGAACGACCGGATTTGCCGGAAATTGCAGCTGTCCGCCAGCGATCATCTGCTGGAGATCGGCACCGGCTGGGGTGGGTTCGCCATTCATGCGGCCTCACAGTACAGGTGTCGTGTGACGACGACGACGATCTCCCGACAGCAGTTTGATTTGGCGGTGCAGCGTGTGGATGCAGCGGGACTGCGGGATCGGGTGACGGTCATTCAGACAGACTATCGCGATCTCCCTCAGTTGAAACATCGCTTTGACAAGCTGGTCTCCATCGAGATGATCGAGGCGGTCGGCCATCACTATTTCGAGGCCTACTTTGAGGTCTGCAATCGGATGCTGAAATCCGACGGACTGATGCTTCTGCAGGGCATCACGATCGATGAGCAGCTCTACGAGCGGGCCAAACGGTCCGTCGACTTTATCAAGCATTTCATGTTTCCCGGTAGTTGTATTCCTTCGGTCAGTGCGCTGATTGCCGCGTCGGCGAAGAGCGGAGGGTTCAATCTCGTGCAGTTGGAAGACATCGGGGCGCACTACGTCCCGACGCTTCAAGCGTGGCGGAAGAATGCGGCTCAGGCGCTTTTGCCAATCACGGCACTCGGGTATCCGTCTGACTTTCTGCGGCTGTGGGAGTTTTATCTTAGCTATTGCGAAGGAGGTTTTACAGAGCGTTCGATCAGTAATGTTCATCTGCTCCTGGCCAAATCCGGTTGGCGTGGCGCCCCCGTCGCATGCTGAACAAGGTCGTCAACGTTGCCGCCTTTCAACTCACCTGGTGGGCCTCTGTGCTGGGGGCGGCTTCTTCGAAGGGCTGGATCGGACCGGCGGTCGCAGCCTGTATCCTGCCGCTCCACGTGTGTCTTGCGGTGGATCGTTTGGCGATGATCAAGACCATCGGTCTGGTGGGAGGGCTGGGTTATCTTGCGGATAGTGTCCTAGGGCTGGCCCGAGTATTGGAGTTCCAAGGTAACGATTTCGGCGGTCGGTTTCTCGCACCCTTGTGGCTGCTTGGATTGTGGTTGGTGTTTGCCACCACGTTGGGATCTTCATTGAGCTGGCTCTCGTCGCGCCTTCGGCTGGCAGCAGTCCTAGGCGCGGCCTTCGGACCTGTCAGTTACTACGCCGGGTTCAATCTTGGAGCGCTTCAACTAGGGGCTCCTCACCTGCGGTCTCTGTTCATCATCGCCATTGTTTGGAGTCTACTTCTGCCGCTCGCATTTCGTGTGGACCGTTACTTTGCTTCAGCGGGTGCTGCCTTCCGTCGGTCAACCGTGTAGAATACCCCTGCACTTTTCATTCACCTCGGCCAATGGAGGGATCTGTGCGGGAGCAATTAGCAAAAGCGTTTCACGAGACGCACTCCTTTAAGTGGGATCCCCAGGGCGGGTTTAAGCTGGCGTCGGGGCTCACGAGTCCATTCTATGTCGATTGTCGCGCACTCATGGCGCACCCGGGCGCACGCCGTCTGGTCGGGCAACTGGCCTACGACGCACTCAGAGACATTCAGCTGGATTGTCTGGGGGGGTTGGAGATCGGGGCGATCTCCATTGCCACGACCATTTCCGATTATGCCTTCGCGGCTCATCCGGCTCGCGATTGGCGGACCTTCGTGGTGCGCAAACAGGCCAAGGACCATGGGTTGGGAAAACTGATCGAAGGGGCCTACAAGCCCGGCGAGCGGGCGCTCATCGTGGATGATGTACTGACCAGCGGCGGGTCACTCTTAAAGGCTGTCGCGGCGGCACGCGGTGCCGGATTGACCGTCACCCATGCATTGGTCATCGTCGACCGGCAGGAACAGGACGGACGTAAAAAGGTCGAAGCGGAAGGACTCACCGTGGTCAGTCTTCTCACGATAGACGATCTGACCAGGGCTCACGGGGTTCAGCGCAGAGGCTGAAGTCCGCCTACTTGCAACGAAACTCAATCCCCCACCGGCGTTCCTGGACGACTTCTTGCGCGCCCTCGACCGGGCCGGATACGCGGACCCGCCCCTTGGTTTCTCCTTCCCGGATGATCGAGTAGGCCCCGCCGCATTTTTCTTTCATGACGGCCAGCGCATCTTTTCTGAACGTGGCCAGCATGGCACCCTGCTCGCCTTTGAACGGATAGACGACGACTCCGCCGCGGTCGGACTCTTGTAGCAGTGTCGCGCCCTGTCCGCAGCCGGTCAGTAAGAGGGGTAGGAGAAGAAGCAGGGCTCTTGACCCCTCTTTTAACTTCTTTTTATGATCAGGCAGCATCATGTTCGACTCAAGAAACGTATTGCGAACCATGAGGAGGTTTTATGCAACGGTGGAAATGGGGACTCATGGGCGTTCTTCTGCTGAGCAGTCTCGCTGTCACCAGCCAGGTGTGGTCATACCATTCCTACCTGCTGACCGTCCAGCAACTGCAGGCGGGATTGACCAAAGCATCGACCCCGGATAAGAAGGGTTTTGTGTTGGTTGATGTGAGAAGCCCTGAAGAGCACCGGACCGGCATGATTCCCGGTACGGACTTGAATGTCGATTTCCGAGAAATGAAAGCCCGACATCGTGAGCTCGGGGCTCAGTTAGACGAGCACATTGTTGTGTATTGCCAGTCTGGCCACCGCAGTAACATTGCTGCAGAAACGCTGGCCGATCTGGGCTATCGCCACGTCTACAATGTGTCGGGGAGCATGAATGCGTGGATGGAAGCGGGGTATCCGGTCGCGCGTTCAGGCCGCTAGGGTTTTGACGAGGGTTTGGCTGCGCCCGTCACACCCTCTCGCGGACTGAGGCCGATGATCGTGGGCAGCGGAATATGAGCCGTTGACCGGCCGGCGAACAGGTCTTTCCAATTCGCCCGCGTTTCTGAGAGTTCTCCGTTTTTCCAGAGGGATTCTGAGACGAAGAGATCAGACGAGGATCCGCCGTCCATGGCCATAGCGAGTGTGATCGACGGGAATGTATCCCGCAAGCATTGTCCGAGTCCATGTAGGGTGACAAGACCGAGGCTCTTCAGAATGAGAATGTGTTCGTCTTTGTCTTCGGCCACCACGGTTTGGTAAGCCCGCTTTCCTGTCTGCCGCACGCGTATGCTTCCCTTACGATCAAGCAGCATCAACGACTGGGCGGCCTCCTGATAGGCGGGTGTCTCTTCATGAAAAACATCGCTGGCCAGGTCCAGCACCCCTGCTTTGGGTACCGAGAGGGGAGTCTGTGGTTCTGCGACGAACAGTCCTTGCCATGTGCTGTGGCGTCGACTGCCGAGTGACTTACCGTCTTTAAAGAGCAGGCCGAGGTACGCGAAGTTCTCTCTGAACAGTCCGGCGTTGAACACGATCTCGTGGCCGGTTCGTTTCTGCCATTCGTCAATAGTCGGGGGATGCAGCAGACCTTCCTGAGCAAAGTAGTGCACCGAAAAACGATGGAGAGCCGGATTGACCTTGATGGCCAACAATCGGTCAATGTCGGGACATCGCTCGTCCGGCTGCCAGATCGAGGCGGCGAGACCTGGGCCGAGTGGTTCCCAACGGGGTTCTTGTGCAAGTGCCGGCACTGCTGACCAGAGCAGGAGTGCGATGAAAAACACGCGTGGCATCCGGCAGGAACCGCGCGTCGTCTGCGTCGTCAGAAGGTCCATGAGGCCCATCCATGGTGGCGGCGTCCTGCGCGATTACGATGCGTGAGAAGTGGAGGCTTCCTTCCGCGGCGAACCGTTCTGTGGGAGTGGCATCAGATCGAGGAGTTGGCGAACCCGTTGGCTCAGAGCTTCCGGCGTAAACGGCTTCTGGAGGTAGTCACTCAGCTGATCAGTCGCCCCGATGCCGACATCGTCGGCATACCCCGATATGAAGAGAATCCTGAGATCGGGCTTCAGGATGCGCAGATGTTGTGCCAGTTCGGTCCCGCTCATGCCGGGCATGACCACATCGGTGAGCAAAAGCTGATAACTCCCTATTTGTTGTGTGGCAACAAGGCAGGCTTCCAGTCCGTTTTTTGATTCCAATACGCGATAGCCGAGTTTCTTGAGTTCGTCCCGGACGAGGTCACGCACGGAGGCGTCGTCTTCGACGAGGAGGATGGTCTCACGTCCCCGTTTCGATGAACGAGGGGCTTGGTCGGGCGTGGTCGGATCGGGATGTGATCGGACACTGGGGAAATAGACGTCGAAGCGACTGCCTTGGCCAATCCGGCTGGCCACATCGAGGCCTCCACCACTCTGGGTGACAATCCCAAACACCGTCGACAGACCCAGGCCGGTGCCTTTCCCTTCTTCTTTGGTGGTGAAGAACGGTTCGAAGATATGGGTGAGAGTATCTGTCGACATCCCGCTTCCGGTATCTGACACGCTGAGTTTGACGAATGTTCCGAGCGCGGGAAGCTGGACATGATACATCGGCGTCCTTGTCAGCTCGACCTGCGCGGTCTCGATTCTCAGCCTCCCTCCTTTGGGCATCGCATCCCGCGCATTCACGACGAGGTTCATGAGGACTTGTTCAATTTGGGCGGGATCGGCGCTGATGCGGAGATCCTGAGGTGCCAGGGAGAGGGTGAGCTCCAGATCTTCGCCGATCAGCCGGCGCATCATCGTTTCAAAATTGGTGATCAGCGGATTCACGCTCAGCACTTTGGGGGTCGACGGTTGCTTGCGGCTGAATGTGAGGAGCTGGCGGATCAGCGTCGCGGCCCGATCGCCCGCCTTTTGCATTTCTTCGACCTTGGTTCGGTAGGGATGTTCCGTCGCCATGTCGTTGAGCAGGACCTGGGCATGGCCCATGATGACGGTGAGGAGATTGTTGAAATCGTGAGCGAGCCCTCCGGCCAGACGGCCGACGGCTTCCATCTTTTGGGCCTGCCGAAGCTGCTTCTCGCTTTGTCGCAGGGCTTCTTCAACACGGGCGCGTTCCTGCCGTTCCTGCAGTTCCCTGATGGCACGTTGAAGTGAAGGCACGAGCCGTCCGAGGCGCTGCTTTAAAATGTAGTCGGTGGCGCCTCGATGCATGGCGTCGATGGCCAATTCCTCGCCGAGGGTTCCGGAGACGAAGATGAACGGGATATCGGGCCTGAGTTGTTGCGCGAGCAAGAGGGCGGTGATCCCATCGAATCCGGGAAGAGAATAATCCGCCAGGATCAGGTCGAGTTTTCCTGCTTTCAATGCGTCGACAAAGGTGTCTCGCCGATCGACCCGGCTGGTTTCACATGGAATGCCACCGTCGTTGAGGGTTGCCAGGATCAACTCCGCGTCGGCGGGGTTGTCCTCAAGCTGGAGGAGTCTCAGCGGGGTCGTCACGGAACCTCGGGGTGCGTCATATTAGTTAGTGGATGGCGACCCTTCGGGGGGTGGCTCGTTGATCACGCCCCAGAACGTGCCCAATTCTCTCACGGCTGTGAGAAACTGGTGAAACTCGACGGGCTTCACGACATAGGCATTCGCGCCCAGGGCATAGCTTTCTGCCAGGTCTTTCTCTTCCCTTGATGAGGTCAACATGACGACCGGGATCGGACGTAGGCTGATGTCAGACTTGATCGTGCGGAGTACTTCGAGCCCGTTGACCTTGGGCATTTTGAGGTCCAGAAAGACAACAGCGGGATTGCCTTTGAGGCGCGACTTGAATTGCCCGCGGCAATAGAGATAGTCCAAGACTTCGGCGCCGTCGTGACACAGGACGACCTTATCTGAGATATGTTCTTCTTCCATGGCTGCGAGAGCCAGTTCCGCATCCCGGGGATTATCTTCGGCCAGTAAGATGGGTTTTGCTGCCGTCATGTGCGAGGCCTCCTGGTTGGGAGCGCGACAAAGAACGTCGCGCCTTGGTCGGGGATTCCTTCAGCCCACACCCGCCCTCCGTGGCGGTGTACGATGCGCCGCACATTGGCGAGGCCGATACCCGTCCCTTCAAATTCATCTGCCCGGTGTAGCCGCTGGAAGACTCCGAACAGCTTGCCGAGGTATTGCATGTCGAAGCCCACTCCATTGTCACGGACAAACACGATGATCTCTCCTGCACTCTTTGTTTCGACTCCGACGGCGATCTTGGCGATGGGCCGCGTGCTGGTGAACTTGAGCGCGTTCGAAAGCAGATTCACAAATACCTGTCGGAGCATCGCGGGATCGCCCGGTACTTCCGGCAGTGTGTCGATTGTCCAGGATATTTCCCGTCCTTGCAAGTCAAGACGTAAATCGTAAAGGATGGTCTTAATCAGCTGATCGAGATTGACCGTGGTATGAAGCATTTCTTGACGGCCCATGCGAGAAAAGACGAGGAGATCATCGATCAACTGTCCCATTTGTTTAGCTGAGTCGGAAATCGTTTGAAGGTAGCGTTTGGCCTTGTCATTCAGGCTGTCACCGACAGCTTTGCTCAGGAGCGAGGCGTAGCCATCGATGTGGCGAAGCGGCGCACGGAGGTCGTGTGAGACCGAATAGCTGAATGCTTCAAGCTCCTTGTTGGCCGCTTCGAGGAGTTCCCCGCGAAGCTGGAGTTCCGCGGCGACCTTACGACGAGCGGTAATATCGTGCCGGATGAGGTAATAGACAGAGGCGAGGAGCACTAGTTGGAGGATCGCTCCTAAGGCTAGGAGTACGATGGTATTGGTTGTGCTGAGCGTCGATTCGCTGAGGCGCCGGCGCAAACTCTGGTGCTCGTCGGTCTCCATTTCAGCGATGATCCGGTGAATGGCCGCGAGTTCTCGTTTGGCCGCTCCTTCAAGGGCGATGCGACGGACGGCTTCGAATCCCCCTCCGTCCCGTTTGGCGATCGCTCCCGTTTCCGCGTTGATTTGCTGCTCGATCAGCTTTTGGAGTGTGTCGACTCGACTCTCTTGCTGTGGGAGCCCTGCGGTGAGGTCTTTCAGATACTTCAGATAGGTTGGTTTTTGCTCCGTGAGCGACCGGAAGCTCTTCAGGTAGACGACTTCTCCGGTGACGAGATAACGGCGATGGTTATTTTCTGCCTCATCCATTGCCACATCCACGGTATTCAACAGTTGGAGGAGGTCGTGGCTTTTCGTGTCCAACCGGCTGTTCTCGATCAGGATAGTCGTATTGCGGTAGGACACGGCCCCGATAATGAGAATGCCGATAAAGACCAGGCTGAATCCTGCCAGAATCCGGCGTTCAATGGTCAGTTCACGAAACCGCCTGGCCACGGTCCGCTTGGCCGGTTGTGGCGGACTGAGAGCCGGTGTGAGGCCTGTTTCAGGAGTGGAATCTCCGGCGATCGGAGGCAACGGCGGTCGATCGCTCGTCACTGTGTCCATGAAAAGAAACCGCGTTGAAAAGGTGTAGGGAAAACCCCGGGCACTCTACTCTCGGCCGTTCCCAGGCCGCAAGATCTATTTTAGCAGATCTGTGACGGATGCCGGAGGGCTAGCCCCCGAGAGGAGGGATTGGGGGGAGAGCGGTCGTGGCGGGGGCCGGGAGATGAGAGAACATCATCGTCGCCGACACGACCCAGTCGATGAAGGGCTGCGGGTAGATACCGATCAATAGCGTTCCGGCCAGGCCGACATATACGACCGCCTTCATGGGACCGGAAATCCGAATGGGTGACGGATCAATCGGCTCGGCAATGTACATTTTCTTTACTACGATCAGGTAGTAGTACATGGAAATCACGATATTCACGAGCCCGACGGTAATGAGGGTATAGAGCCCTTCCTTGATAGCCGCCACAAAGATATAGATCTTCCCAATAAACCCGGCTAAAGGCGGCACACCGGCCAGCGACAGGAGAAAAAGCAGCATGGAGAAAGCCAAAAACGGCGATCGGCGATTGAGACCACTGTAATCGTTGATCTCTTCACTGCCGATGGCTTGACTCATGGCGATCACAACGGCGAAGGCGCCGATATTCGCGAATAGATAGGTGAGCAGATAAAACAGGATCGCATCGTTGCCCATCTTGGTGCCCGCGGCCATGCCGATGAGGACGTTTCCGATTTGGGCAATGCCGGAATAGGCCAGGAGGCGTTTAATATTCGTTTGGGCGATAGCTACGATATTCGCATAGGTCATCGACAGGACAGAGACAGCCGCGAGCAAGAGCACCCACATGGGCTTGAAGGTGAACAGCGCCACGAAGAACAGCCGGAGGAGGATGGCGATGGCTGCGCCTTTCGGCGCGATGGAGAGAAATGCCGTCACGGGCGTGGGTGCGCCGTGATAGGTGTCGGGAATCCAGGAATGAAACGGGACTGCGCCGATTTTGAAACCGAGGGCTGCAAAGATCAAGAGAAAGCCTATGATCAGGCCCGGCGTGGCCGGCGCGGACGCCATGTCTGAAAAGACCAGTTTGCCGGTTTCCCCGTAGACCAAGCTGATCCCGTAGGCCAGGAGACCGGCGGCAAAGACCCCAAGGATAAAAAACTTGAGCCCGGCTTCGTTCGAGGCTAGGTCTTCGCGCAGATAGGCCACGAGCACATAGAATCCGAATGTGGAAAACTCCAGCGTGACGAACAGGGACAGCAAGTCGTTGGCCGAGGCCATAAACATCATGCCGAGGGCGGACATGACGATGAGGAAGTAGTATTCCCCACGGAAAAAGGCAAAGCGGTTGACATATTCGATGGAGGCGAGGATCACGAGAATGCTGGCCCCGACGATGAACATCTTAAAGAAGATGGACATGCGATCGAGCACAAACATGTTTCCGAATAGGGCTCCGGAGATATGCGTTAAGTCGAACCAGGCGAGGCAGCCCAGGGTGACGACGAGGCCCACAACGCTCAAGTAACCCAGCTGTTCCTTGGGTAGTCGAGGAAAGGCGAAGTCGACGATTAAGACCAGGCAGAGCCACAGGGTGAGAAAGATCTCCGGTAGGAGGAACAGGAGATCGGCAATCGTCATATTGAGTTCAAAGTTCATAGTGTCGACTGATACCCTATTGAGAGACAGGCACTTCAGGAAGCTGCGCGCCACGGGCCGCTAACTGTTCGTGCAGTGATGTCGCCGGTGCCTCAGGTGCCTGAAGCTCGGCCACGGGTACGACGCGCGTAATCTTCGAGATGAGCGGATCGACCCCTGAGCGAACGACGTTATACAGATGCATGGGGAAGAGTCCAAATCCAACGCTGACGGAAATCATGATTAAGAGCGGGAGACGGTCGACGAACGCGACCGCATCATGGGAGTGACTGTATTTCTGGTCCATTGGGCCATAGAACAGGCTCCGCATCATTTTAAACAGATAGGCCATGGTCAGCACGATCCCGAGCACGGCCACGATCACTTGGAGCGGATATTTATTCCAGCTGCCCACGATGATCATAACTTCCGCGATGAAATTGATCGTACCCGGCATGCCGATAGACGCCATGCATCCCACCACGAAGCAGGCGGAGATAAAGGGCATCTTATTCGACAGTCCGCCGAGTGAGGGGATATCGCGGGTGTGGGTTTGATCGTAGACCCAGCCGGCCATCGAGAAGAGCATCCCCGTAGCCATCGCATGGGCGAACATGTAGATCACCGCCCCGCTGAGGCTGATGTAATCCAGGGCTGCCATACCAAGAAACACATAGCCCATGTGACTGGAACTGGAATACCCGATGACATACTTCGTGTCTTTTGCGTAGTAGGCGACAAACCCGCCATAGACGATGCTGAACATGCAAAGCACCGCTGCCATTGGCATGAGCTCCTGCGTCGTTTCTGGGAGAATCTCGAAGGCCACTCGGATAATCGAGAAATGACCGAGTTTCATGAGGACGCCGGCGTGCAACATGCTGGTGGCAGCCGGAGCGGCGGCGTGTCCTACCGGCGACCAGGAATGCAGGGGCCAGAGCGGCGCGATGGAGGCGAATCCGAAGAAAATCAGGACCCAGATGATTTTGTCCAGCGTTGTACCCAGCACGGGAATGTTCATGAGATTGGCATGTTCGCGGAGCACGAGGATATCAAAGGTGTTCAGGCCTGAATACTTATAGATCAGGAGAATGCCCATGAAGGCGGCGACGGCAAAGGCGGAGAGAAACAACACGAGCTTCATGGCCGCGTATTCTTTGCTGTTCGAGCCAAAGTTGAAGATGAAGCCGACGGAATCGCGTTGTTTGACGCCTTCCGGATCGGTCATTTCCAGATACTTCTTGGTATGACTTCCCCACATCCCCAACAGGAGATACATCGGAATGACCGACATTTCGTAGAAGAAGTAGAGGAAGAAGAGATCCAGCGACATGAACACGCCGATGGTCGCGGCGGCCAGAATGAGAATCCAGATATAAAACTCTTTTGCGCGATCTTTGATGTGCCAGGAGACGAAGATCCCGGCGAATAACAAGATCGACGAGGCGAGGACCAGCGGGGTGCCGATGCCGTCGACGCCAAGATACAGTGAAATTCCGAGTTGTCGCGACCATTCAAACCGTTGGATGAACTGGAATCCGCCTCTCACAGGGTCGTACGTATAGAATAGGTACAGGGACGCCATGAGCGAAATAAACGCCGATCCGGCAGCAATTCCGCGCACGAGGAGCGCCTGGCGGTTGGAGACGAAGATCAGCGCAAGGGCGCCGAAGAACGGAGCGAAGAGAATATACAGTAAGGCGTATTCACCCATGGGTCTTAATGATCCAATCGTTGAACGGGTTCAGTCAGCACGGCGACAGTTCCATGATCGAGACGGTCTACCAGCGCTTGGATCGATCCGTTCATGATGTGGAGGAACGGCGATGGATAGAGCCCGATCCAGAGAATCATGACGGAGAGCGAGACGGCAATGACCATTTCCCGTAACTGCAAATCAGCCATCGTGGTTTTCACGGCTTTTCCGAGAGGGCCCAGGATGGCCCGTTCGTAGTACCACAGAAAATAGGCGGCACCGAAGACAACCCCGGTCACGGCGAAGGCGCCGAACACCCAATTGGCTTTAAATGTTCCGAGGAGTATCAAAAACTCCCCCACAAAGCCGTTTGTGCCGGGCAAGCCGATTGAGGCAAGCCCGATCAGCAAAAAGAACGAGGCAAGCAGAGGCACCTGTTGGGCCATCCCGCCGAATGCCGACAGGTGCGTGGTTTGCTGTCTGGAGTAGAGAAAGCCTGCAATAAAAAAGAGCCCTGCCGTACTGAATCCGAGGTTAATCATCGTCAGGAGGCTGCCCTGAAGCCCCTGAAAGTTCAATGCAAAGAGCCCCACCATGACAAAGCCCAGGTGGCTGATGCTGCTGAAGGCCATGAGTCGTCGGAAGTCGGGTTGGATGAGAGCCATGACTGCGCCATAGAGAATCGCAGCGATTCCCAGGCACATGATCACGGTCACCACGGTGTGACTTTTTGAGGCTTCTGGTAGCAAGGGGATACTGAAGCGGATGAAGCCGAAGGTTCCGAGCTTGAGTCCGGCGAGGACGACAGCCATGCCGATCGGCCCTTCGAGCAGGACGTCAGGCAACCATGTATGGAAGGGGAACACCGGGGCTTTGAAGGCAAACCCCATGAACATCAGCCAGAAAATGAGGATTTGCTGATCGACCGGAATGGGGACAGCCAATAGGTCAAGGAGGTCAAAGGAGTAGAGCTGATCGGTATGACGAAGGACTGCCCAATGATGAAAGTTCAGATCCAGCAGCGCAATGCCCACGAGCATGAAAACGCTGCCCAAGAGAGTGTAGAGGACGTACTTCAATGCGGCGTGATGACGTTCGGCTCCACCGCCCCAGAGCTTGATCAGGAAGTAGCTTGGGATGAGCATCAATTCCCAGAAGACGAAGAACAGAATAAGATCCAACGAGACGAAGACGCCCATGGTTGTCGTTTCGAGGGCCAGGAGGCACATCATGTAGAGTTTAACCTGGTGACGAATGGTATCCCAGGAATACACAATGACGAGCACCGTCAGGAACGCGGTCAGTCCGACAAAGAGGACGCTGATGCCATCGACTGCCAGGTGATAGCTGATGCCCAAGGCGGGAATCCAGCGCACATGTTCAGCAAACTGCATCGCAGCTGAATCGGGAACGAAGCGAAGCAGCACAAAGACGGCCAGCGCCAGTTCAACCAGGCTGATCGTCAGGGCCGAAGTCCTGACCATATCCTCGTCATCAACCAGCCAGAGCACGGCAGCTCCGACAAAGGGGAGGAAGAGGAGACAGGACAGGATGGGAAACCCAGCTGCGAGTTCTTCTAACATAATCGTTGCACGACTCCCGACGATCTTTCGACGTGACTTATTTTTGCACGATCAGTTGTACGACCAAAGCCAACAAAAAGAGGCCGGCGACAATAATTGCCGCATAGTGATGGACCATGCCGCTTTGGAGCTTGCGTCCCTGGCGAGCAGCCAGATGGTTGCCGAAGCCAATCACGTTGAGGCCGGCGTAGACCACGTATTTTTCAACCCAGGTCGATCCGGCTGATCCCCATTCGGCCATCTGTGCGACGCCGTTCACGAGTCCATCGATCACTGTCCGATCAAACCAATCCAGGAATTCCCCCAGGCGTTTGGTTGGCTCGACAAACAGAAAGTCGAACAGCTCGTCTATGTAGTACTTGTTCAAGAGAGTCGTGTAGGCACCTTGGAATTTGGCTGACCAGTTATCCGCAGTCGAAGGACTTAACTTATAGAGAAAATGAGCCAGACCCCACCCAAGTAGCGCAATGCCGGTTGCCGTCCCCATAAGAAGGAGTGTGGTTGCCACGCTGGTTTCATGCCCGCCGGCAACGCCTGCAACCGGGGCCAGGAATCCATGGAGCCACCCGTGCTCTGGCGGAAACCCCAAGATGAGTCCCCCGAATACTGATAGCACGCCGAGCGCCATCAATGGTCCGACCATGACCATGGGCGACTCATGGACATGCTCTTCCGTGTGATGTTCCATGCGGGAAGGGCCGTAGAAGGTCAGGTACGTCAGCCGGAACATATAAAAAGACGTGAGGAACGCACCGATCGCCGCCACTCCATAGAAGAGGAATTGATGATTGACGAACGCGTGACCCATAATCTCATCCTTACTCCAGAACCCGGCTAACGGCGGGATACCTGCGATCGCGACGGTGCCGATAAGGAAGAGGCGATACGTCCAGGGAATCTTCTTGCTAAGGCCGCCCATTTTCCGAATGTCCTGTTCACCTGACAGCGCATGGATGACGGAACCGGCGGATAAGAACAAGAGGGCTTTGAAGAAAGCATGGGTCATGACATGGAAGACGGCGGCTGTATAGGCGCCGATGCCGCACGCGAGGAACATGTAGCCGAGCTGACTTACCGTCGAGTAGGCGAGCACGCGTTTTATGTCGGTTTGCACCAGGCCGATGGTCGCCGCGAACAAAGCCGTGGAGCCTCCGACAATCGCGACGGTTTCCATGGCAATGGGGGAGAGATCAAAAATGGCGTGGTTCCGGACGATCATATACACGCCGGCCGTGACCATGGTGGCGGCATGAATCAGCGCACTGACCGGTGTGGGGCCTTCCATCGCATCCGGTAACCAGGTGTACAGAGGCAGCTGGGCGGATTTCCCGACCGCACCGACTAAAAGGCAGAGGGCGATCGCGGTGGCCATGTCGGGCGAGAGTTGTCCCAGTTGGGCAAAGACCTTGGTGTAGTCGAGTGTCTTGAAATTAATAAAGATCAGGAAGATGGCCAACAGGAAGCCGGCATCGCCAATACGATTGACGACGAAGGCCTTGGAGGCGGCTTTGGCGGCGGAGACTTTATCGTGGTAATAGCCGATGAGCAGATAGGAGCACAGCCCGACCCCTTCCCACCCGATGAACAGGACGGCATAGTTGTTCCCCATGACGAGCAGCAACATGGAGACCATGAACAGGTTCATGTAGGTGAAGAACCGAGTGAAACCGGCTTCGCCATGCATGTAACCGACGGAATAGACGTGAATTAAGAATCCAATCCCTGTGACGACCAGCAGCCAGACGCAGGTGAGTGGGTCTACGAGATAGGCCAGGTTAATGGTGAGGTCGCCGCCAAAGATCCATTGATAGGCCACCACTTCGTGAGTGGCGCCGGTGCGGAGGACATCCGCGAATACCCCGATGACACAGAGGAACGACAGTCCCACCGATCCCCAGGCGAGACGATGGGCGACCTCATGAGAGTACCGGCTGCCAAGGAGACCATTGGCAATGACGGCCAGTAAAGGGAATACCGGAATCAGTTTAATGAGCAGATCAGTTAAATCGAACACGTTACCACTTCAAGAGGTTCATTTCGTCGACGTTGGTTGAGAGTTTCCCGCGGAACACGACAATGATGATGGCTAAGCCGATAGCCGCTTCGCCCGCGGCGATCGCAATAATGAACAGGGCCACTAATTGGCCGGCCATGGATTCAAGATAATGAGAAAATGCCACGAGATTGATATTGGCGGCGTTGAGCATAATCTCCACGGACATCAACACGATGATAAAATTGCGTCTGATCAGGACGCCGAGCAGCCCGATGACAAAGAGGATGGCGCTGACTGCCACATAGGCGGATAACGGAAGCATGCGTCAGTCTTTCCTCAGGTTGAGCGGCTTGGGCGTTTTCGCCAACACGATCGCGCCGATAATGGCACCTAACAAGAAGACTCCCACGATTTCAAATTGCAGAAGATAGTCGCTGAACATCTTGATCCCGATTGCTGCCGTGTCCCCGTCCTGCAGGACGGCTACCACTGGTGCGTCGCCTTTGGCCCCGGCAAAGGGCGAGTGGAGCAGGAGGTATATCACGTAGAGAGATCCTAGGACGGCCGGGGTCAAAAAATACAGATAGGTGGAGTGAAAATAGCGCTCGTCCGTTTTGAGATTCAGGAGCATCAGGACAAAGAGATAGAGCACCAGGATCGCTCCGGCGTAGACAATGACCTGGACGGCCCAGAGAAACTCCGCATTGAGCAGCACGAAAAAGCCGGAGACGTGCAGCAGCAGGGCGAGCAAGGCCAGTCCACAGTGGACCGGGTTCTTCAGCGCGACCGTCATGACGGCGGCGGCAATACTCATGAGCGCGAAATACGAAAAGAAAACAGCAATCATCTGGGTGTCTCAGCTCAAATGCTTGGGAGTCGATTGTGTGGATTTGAGGACCGACTGGGGGAAATAGTATCGGTACTCACGACTCTCCTCGACATTTTTCTCCTGGTTATGGGCGTAGAGATATTTTTTCGCGTCACTGAGATGACGCTCACCAATGTCGTAGAGCCGCTTTTTGTCGAAAAGAAGGGTACGCTTGTCGTGCGTGGAGAATTCGTACATCTTGGTCATGGCCAGCGCATTGACGGGGCAGGCTTCCACACAGTAGCCGCAGAACACGCACTTCGTGATGTCGATGTAAAACTCTGTCGCGTACCGCTGGAGAGGTCGGGTCGGGTCCTCCGCGCTGATCACCTTAATGCAACGGGATGGACAGGCGGCTTCGCAGAGATCGCAGCCCACGCAGCGTTCGCGGCCGTCGTCGTAGCGCAGCAGCGATAATGCACCCCGATGGGTATCGGGAAGGGTTCGCTGTTCACGCGGATACTGAAACGTGATCGGGCGATGGAACATATGGCGAAAGGTCACCTTCATCGCATCCCAGATCTCATAGAACAGGGCTGCATGCAGAATCTTTTTTGTCAGTGTGGCAACGCTCATCGTCGGCTCCCGCCCATCGATACGAACATCGGTATTACTGTTAAGCCTTTTCGATACTGACCCACGTGTGCTTGAAGGATGGCACGCCGGTTACGGCATCCACCTGTACGGCCATCAAGTCTTTGACCGGGGGTTCATTGAAATGCTCTGGGAAGAAGCACGTGTTTGGTGCCTGTGCAATATCCGACTGCACGCCCAGTTGGAGCGAGCCCCGTTCAGAGGTCACACGAACCTTTGTGCCTTCTTGGAGCCCCAGTCGTTGCATGTCGCCTGCGTTCATCCGAAGTTGTCCGGTATTCGGCGCAATGTTGATGAGCCCCGGCGCCTCTGTCGACATCTTGCCTGAATGGGCGAGCAATTGTCCCATCACCAGCGCGAAGGGCCGTTTGGAATCGGTGACCGGTGCCGCGGCGCGATAGCGAGTCTTCACTTCTGCGGGGTATCCGTTTGTCAGGTATTGATCGGGAGCCGGTATCACTTTACGCGGCTGGCCGAGGTTGTAGTACCCGGGCAAGAGTTTCATGATCTCGGTTTGAATGTCGTTGGCCGATTCGTATCCCCACTGGGCCCCCAGTGCATTGGCCAGCGCCGTCATAATGTGCCAATCCGGCAGGCTTTCTCCGACGGGATCCATGGCCTGGCGCACGCGCAGGACGCGCCCCTCCAGATTTGTAAACGTCCCTTCTTTCTCCGCGTAGGTGCAGGCGGGAAGGACAAAATGGGCCTGACGACCGGTGTCGGTTAAGAAGGGATCTTGCACCACCAGTAGTTCGAGCCGTTCGAGCGCGCTTCGAACTTCAACCGAAGCCGGGAGTGTGGCCAAGGGGTTTTCGCCGATGATATACAGGGCCTTGATCTGGCCGCTTTTGCAGCGCTTCAAGATGTCCATCAGGTTCGCGCCGTTTGCAGTGGCAGGTAACGTGGTCTCCCACGCCTTGCTGAATCGATCACGCGCCGCCATATCGTCGTAACGGCCCTGACCTGGTAAGAATTCAGGTGCGACGCCCATGTCGACGGCGCCCTGCTCATTCGGTTCCTCGGTCAGGGTGTTGACGCCGCAACCGGACTGGCCGAGTTTTCCGGTAATCCAGGCCAGATCGATCAGCTTCAGGACGTTCTGATAGCCCTCAGGCCGCCGCACGATACCTTCGGCGCAGAGGAAAATTGAACGCGGGGCTTCGGCCATGATGGCGGCGATTTCCCGGTAAGCGTCGACGGAGATCCCGGTGTATGCGGCAATCTGTTCGAGAGAGAGGCCGGCCAACGCGGCTTTCAAAGCTTCGTAGGCTTTCGGGTGCTTGTTGATGGCGTTTTCGTCGACGAGGTCCTGATCGATGGTGGCTTTGACGAGGCCATCGATGACCCATCCCTCCGTGCCTGGCTTGATGAGGAACGGATGGGAAGCCAGCTTTCCTATATTCGTGACGGTCGAATCGAGAACGACCACCTGCGCCTTGTACACCCGAATGGCTTCCTTGATCCGGACAGCGGTCAGGGGGTTGGTCTCCGTGATGTTGGATCCGATCACCAGAATGGCCTTGGCTTTGGTGAGATCTTCCCAGTCGTTGGGAGTCCGACCGAAGCCTAGGGCATGGCGAGAGGCATGGACGAAATTCATATGGCCGTAGCGGGCACTGCTGTCGAGATGATTGCTGCCGAACACGGTCCGCATGAGTTTTTGGAACAGATAGAGTTCTTCGTTCGTGCAACGGGCGGTAATCAATCCGGCAATCGCATCCGCGCCGTGTTTCTGCTTCACGTCAGTGAAACGGTCGACGACCTGGTGCATCGCTTCGAGCCAGGGCTTGGGCACGAGTTGATTGCCCTCGCGCACCAGCGGCTGAGTGAGCCGAGTCTTGCTGTCGAGATACTCGAACCCGAACCGTCCCCGTACGCAGAGTCCGCCATGTCCTTTGGCGGTTTCCTCGCGATCGCCCCATTTGTTTTTCCAGGACAAGGGAGAGGTCACCCGGATGACTTCGGAGTCTTTCGTCTCGAGATAGAGCTGGCAGCCGTCACCGCAATAATTACATGTGCTGGCGGTCTTTTTCATCTGCCAGGGCTTGTACAAGTACTTCGAATACTTGTTCGTGATCGCGCCGACGGGGCACACGGCGAGACAGTCGCCGCAGAATTCGCAGGACAGCGGGAGATCGCCCTTCGCCACGACTTGGTTGAATCCACCCTTTTTCATGAATTGCAGGGCATCGATCATCAGCACATCTTTGCAGACGTTGATGCATTCGGCGCAGGCGATGCAGCGATTCATGTTGAAGTCGAGCACCAGACTGCGGGTGTCTTCCGGAATGAATTTCTGCTTAGCGCTGGCCAGATTGGTCACGCCGTGTTGAAACGCCATGTCTTGGAGTTCGCAGTGACCGTCCGCGTCACAGACCGGACAATCCAGCGGGTGAACCGAGAGATGTTTTTCGACGGCCTTCTTTCGCGCCAGGAAGAGGTCCTCCCCCTCCGTTCGGATCACCATCCCGGCGGTGGCTTTTGCCGTGCATGAGCGAACCGGAGCCTTCTTCCCTTCCTGCATGACGAGACACATACCACAGGAGCCGAAGGGGTCGAAGGTATAGTGGTAGCACATGGCCGGAATGATCTTGCCTGTGCTGGAAATGACGTCGTACAGCGAGACGCCGTCTTTGGCGGAGACCGTCTTCCCGTCGATGCTGAGCTCGATCGACGTCGCTTCGACGTCCGGATTGGTGGCTGGCTTCAAGCCCATAGTTCGGATCCTTGTCTCTCTCTGGCTACCGGTCGCATTCGCCCATGACGATATCGTAGGTGCCGAACAGCGTAATGGCGTCCGCGATCATATACCCGCGTGACATATAATCAAACGCGCCCATATGGATGAAGGAGGGGGCGCGGATTTTCAGACGATAAGGTTTCCCTCCACCTGTACTGACAATGTGGAATCCCAGCTCACCCTTGTGCGCTTCCGTTCCACAGTAGATTTCCCCTGGAGGGGCGTTGAAACCCTGCGAGAAGAGTTTGAACTGCTGAATCATCGCCTCAAGATTCGTGAAGACCCGTTCTTTAGGCGGCAGGGTCACGCTGGGGACATCCGCCATGATCGGACCTTCCTGCATCTGCTCCAGGCACTGACGGATGATTTTCACGCTCTCGTAGAGTTCCATGACCCGGATCCAATAGCGATCGTACGTGTCACCATTCTTTCCCACGGGAACACTGAATTCGCATTTCGGATAGGCCGAATAGGGCTCGTACTTGCGCAAGTCGTAATCGACTCCTGATCCTCGCAATGTCGGGCCGCTGAGACCGAAGCTGACCGCATCTTCGGCTGAGATGACGGCAACACCCTTGGTGCGCGCAACCCAGATACGGTTCGTTTCCAGGAAGACGATGTACTCATCGATCTTGGGCGGAAAATAGTCGAGAAACTTCTTGAGCTTGTCGAGCAAAGACGGTGTGAAGTCGCGTTCGACCCCGCCGATACGGTACCAGCTGGTGGTCAATCGGGCGCCGCAGAGTTCATCGAACCAGTCCAACAGAATTTCACGGTCGCGGAAACAATAGAAGAAGACGGTCATGGCACCGATGTCGAGCGCTTGAGTTCCCAGCCAGAACTGATGGCCGATGATGCGCTGAACTTCCGCGACGATCGTACGGAGATATTCGGCCCGATCAGGCACCTGGAGATTCATGAGCTTTTCGACGGCGCGGCAATAGGCGAAGTTGTTGTACATCGCGCAGACATAATCGAGCCGGTCTGTATGGGGAATAAACTGGTGATAGGTGCCGTCCTCGGCGAGCTTTTCTACCCCGCGGTGGAGAAAACCCAAAACCGGCGTCGATTTGACGAGCCGTTCACCTTCCAGTTCCAAGATCACTTTGAGGACACCATGGGTGCTTGGGTGCTGCGGCCCCATGTTGAGAAGCAGTTCCTCGGTCCGGAGCGTCGGGAGCGATTCGCTCTCCGGATGTTCCGGATCGACTTTATACACTGTCGTTCTCTGGTCTTCAAACGCCATGAGCCAATCTCGTTCCTATCGCGGCACTTCGTCGAGAAAATCGAACGTGTCCCGCCAGCCCTTTCCGCGAAGCGGGAAATCCTTCCGTAGCGGATAGCCTTCCGTGTAATCGTCGGGCATCAGGATGCGGCGCAGATCCGGGTGATTGCGGAAGCGGATCCCCATCATGTCGTACACTTCCCGCTCCATGAAATCGGCACCTTTCCAGATGTCGGTGAGGGAGTCGACGATGCAGTCAGATTCCGGGACCCGGGTCTTGAGTCTGATGCGCTGGCGCTTTCGGATCGCATAGAACTCCCAGACCACTTCAAAGCGTTCTTCGTCATCGGGCCAGTCCACGGAACTGACGTGAACGATGTAGTCAAAGTCCATCCCCGGATCGTCGTGCAGAAACTGAGCGACTTCGTGCACCTTTTCTCGCGTGACGGTCACGGAGATGTCTCCGCGCCACTCATTTGATGAAACGAAACCCACCGGAAAGGTGTTCTGCACTCGTTGCGCTAATTGATGCATCGTGCCGTTTCCTAGACCTTCAGGCTGGCTTTGACCTGGTCTGGCTGTTTCACAAACACCCGTTTTTGCATAATGCGTTCTTGCAATTTCAGAATGCCGTCGAACAGCGCCTCCGGCGTGGGCGGGCAACCCGGAACATAAATATCGACGGGGACGAACCGGTCGACACCCTGGACGACGCTATAGCTGTCGTAGATATTGCCTGAGGTGGCGCAAGATCCCATAGCGATGACGTACTTGGGTTCGGGCATCTGGTCGTAAATCTTCCGAATCACCGGGGCCATGCGTCGACAGACCGTTCCAGCCACAATCATCAAGTCGGACTGTCTGGGAGAGGCACGAAAGACTCCCGCTCCGTAGCGATCCATGTCATAACGGGATGACACCGCGGCGATCATTTCGATCGCGCAGCAGGCCAGGCCGAAGGTCATGGGCCAGAGCGAGCCTTTGCGAGCCCAGTTTACAGCCTTTTCGACGGTGGTCGTAATGACGTCGGGAGAGCCGTCCTTATCTGGACGCCCCAGTTGGATCAGTCCCATTCAAGTGCTCCCTTTCGCCAGGCATACACATACGCGACCAGGAACAGCGCAATAAACACCATCATTTCAACCAACCCAATGATCCCGAGCTTTTTGAATACGATGGCCCAGGGATAGAGAAAGATCACTTCAATATCGAAGATCACGAACAGCATTGCAAAGACGTAATACCGGACGGGAAACGGCATGCGGGCGTCTGAAAATGGTTCAGATCCGCATTCATAGGTCGATAGCTTTTCCGGTTCAGGGTATCTCGGCTGTACAAAATAACTGAGCACCAGCGTGACGACCCCAAAGGCCAGAGCGATAAATATGAATAGCAGTATCGGGAAATACCTGGTGAGATACTCGAGCAGAAGATCAAAGCCGGTCATCGTTCCCATCTCGCAAGATGTTGAACTAGAAAGAAGAGTCGAGATCTTAGTTCTGCGGTCTGGGGGATAGCAAGCGGACAAAGGACCTACAGAAATGGACCCGAAAGCCCTAGGCAGTCCTGCTGGAGCTGTTCTAATGTGAAAAACAGAAACTTCCCGTATTTGCAGTTCCTCAGTGTGAGATCCAAGCCCTAGGTATTGGGACAATTGCGGCCTCAATAGCCTGTGGGGATGAGCTTCTTACGGCTTCTTTGAGTCGGGTGTGAGTCGAGGAGTGCGGACTGTCCGAAGTTGGGTCGGAGGAGTTCCTTGAGAAACATCCCATTCTGCTTCCAGTTGGGAGAAGGCCTTCGCCTTCCGGCGCCGGTGGATTTGGGTTTCGATCCGCGGTTGTTTCATCGGATCGGGATTATACGGTGATTTTGGGGGCGTCATGTCCTTTGATGCTAATTCTCTTGCAGGGAGAGCATTGATACGACTCTTGTACGATAGCACCTTGCAAAAACCTCCGTCAAACTTCTGTCCAATCAGGAGAAATTCTTGACAATACCCTATTATTTGCTATGGTTTGCGAGGATTCACTCGCCTCAACCAAGGACAACATTTATGAAAACGACGACTTCTCTCCTCTTGGCCCTGGCATTGTGTGTGGTCACGGCGCCGGCTGGAGCTCAGCCGGTTGATACGAGCACCGTACGATTTGGGGAAGGCGCCTTGGCATTTGCTCAGGGGGCGATTCAAAAAACGACGCCTCGTGATGGCATCGTGAATCTCATTACCGGTGACAATCAGTCGACCGGTGATCGAATGATTTTAGGGCAAAATGATGCGTTGTATCTCAAACTCGATAATCCCCATGACGTCGCGCCGGGTGATCTCTACACCGTTTATCGCCGAGTGCGGAAGGTCTTTCACCCGGCCACAGGCGAGTATTTTGGGTTTGTCGTTATCCGGCTGGCGGTGGTGCAGGTGACGCAAGTGGATCATGCACTGACGACGGTTGAAGTCGTGCGGAGCTTTGGGGTGATTGCCCCTGGCGATCCTGTGATGCGTTTTGTGCTGCCGGTTTCTTCAGAAGAGCCCAGCCAAGTGAGTGATGTGGCGGAACTTCGGGGAATGATCGTCGAGCTCCAGGCCGATAAGCCCATGACGCTTGTGTCGCAGTTCGATGTTGTCTATCTCGACCGTGGAAAAGGAGATGGCCTCAGGAACGGAGACCTTCTGGAATTGCATCGCCACAGCCAGGGGCTCCCGCCGCGGAAAATCGGACAATTGAAAGTGATCGCGACGGAGGATCGGACAGCGACAGCCATGATCCAGGGGGCTACGACCAGAGTGATGAAAGGCGATCGATTCAAACTGGCAGGGCATTCTGCGCCGATGGGTTTACCCGTTGAGACCCCCGTTCAGCCGCTGTCTCAGCCCAAGTTTCTCCAAACGGAGAAGACGGTGGCAGCGGTTCCGCCGGATCTCGTTGCCAGGAAGCTGAGGGTCCAAGATGCTGCGGGAGAGAGCCGGTTGAATCTTGGCGAAATTACGAATTTTCTCCGGTACGATTCAGGAGAAGCTTCAATTCGGCCGGAAGGATACAAAGTCCTGGATCAATTGATCGAGTATCTGCGCACCAGCGGGGACGCGCGAATGATCCGGGTCGAGGGGCATGCGGACAATGTCGAGATCGGCCCGACTCTGAAGTCGCGGTATCCGAGCAATTGGGAGTTGTCCAAGGCCCGCGCGAGCGGTGTCCTTCGCTATCTGGTCGAAAAAGGCGGATTGGATTCGGCTCGCCTGGCTTCCGTCGGGTATGGAGATGGCCGCCCAGCTGCGACGAATGCGACGGAGGAGGGCCGGACCAGTAATCGGCGTGTGGAAGTCCTGCTCTACGCTCCCGCCTCAACTGAGGCCAATCCTTCACAGCCGACGATGCCAAAGACAGCAGACAAGCTGGATAGTAATCCTGCCAGCCTCAGCGCTAAGGGTGCTCACGACTCTTTGTCCGCTCCTGCTGCACAGGATGCCGTTGGTGGTTCCTCTGACTCTTCAGCAATCGGGCAGGACGCCCTGCCGGGCAACGACGGACCCGGAACGCTCAGTCTTCCTGACTCTTCAGGATCGGCGGGGCTTCCAGATCCGGCCGCGCAGGATCCGGCTGTACCCCCTGGTCGGCCCCTAGAGTAGGTTTCTTATTTCAAATGGGCGGGCGCATCTCTCATGTGCCCGTCCCTTGAACAGTTCTTCTGCGGTCATTCTCCCCTCACTTCTTTCTCTTCATTGTTCTGGCTTTCGCCTCGCTGCTAGAATGCCGGATGCCCATCGATTCTCGTCCACGTACCGATTATCCGAATGCACCCATGTTTGCCGACGTGATTGTTCCGCGGCATCTGGCGAAGACCTTCACCTATCTGGTTCCGCCGTCTCTTGTGAGCCGGGTTGGAGTAGGCCAGCGTGTGGTCGTGCCATTTGGGCGAACGACGTTGGAGGGGGCCGTTATAGGACTGACTCGCGATCTGCCCGGCGGGCTGAATGTATCCCAACTCAAGGCCATTGCTTCGGTGTCAGATGGCGACGGTTTGTCCGGGTTTTCTCCCGGGATGTTCGAGCTCTCGCGGCAGGTAGCCGAAGAATATATCGCTCCCTGGGGGCAGTGTTTACGGCTCGTGGCACCGCCGGCTCGCGCGGTTGCCCAACCGAAATGGTCTTATGTGGCCACTTCACAGGGACGTCTGGCCTTGGAGCAGGGGAGTTGTCCGGAGGTGCATCTTCCGCTACTCCAACGAATCGCGCGCAGGAAGAAGGGCCTCTCTGCTGGGACCATTCAGTCGTCTCGACGGAGCAGTGACCGTCAGGCCCTTCTGTTTCTCGAAGCTCAACAATGGATTCTCCGGAGCGAGGGAGCCGTCTCCAATCGTCCGTCTCGTATTCTCGGAAGTAAGGCCGGGACTGAACTCTCGACTCCCGTATGTGTGCCGATCGCTCCAGCGGTTGAGGTGATGCAGCGGCTCCAGATGCTCATGCAGGCTTGCCCGACAAGGGTGCTGATCGACGGGGTCTTGGACTATCGAGTCGGTATCATGGCAAGGCTTGCCCAATTGGTTCTGGAACAAGGGCGGTCCGTTCTCATTATTATTGGTGAAGTGGTGCGAGCCCAGTGGATGGCTCAGGTCC
Organism: Nitrospira sp. CG24D; assembly: GCA_002869855.2. Lineage (GTDB taxonomy): Bacteria > Nitrospirota > Nitrospiria > Nitrospirales > Nitrospiraceae > Nitrospira_D. Next base: position 38,780 of record NEWQ02000003.1, on the reverse strand, counting down.
TTCAAGAGGCCACAACATACCCCGTCACACTTCAGTCCCGTGGTGTGTCGGGAGTCGATGCTGAACTGAATGGGAAGGTAGCTCCGCAGATTGTAATAGGAACCCGCTCGGCCATCTTTTATCCCCTTCGATCGATCGGGTTGATATGGGTTGATGGGGAAGAAGATTCCGCCCTCAAAGAGCCTCAGGAGCCGCACTATCATGCACGAGAAGTGGCATGGATGCGGGCGCAGCGCGAGTTTGCGCTGTTGGTGTATGGATCTGCCCATCCGTCTCTGGAAGTGCGGAGCGTGGGCGAGATCGAACGGGTGGCTCAATGCAGGGAGCCAGACAGTTTCCCCCAAATTGAACTGGTAGATATGAGCCGGGAGTACGGCGGAGCGCCATTCAGCGCGACCCTCACGGCCGCTCTGCGAGCCACAGTGGCGCAACAAGATCGCGCGATTCTGTTTCTCAACCGCCGGGGATATGCCGGGGCTCTCGTCTGTCGCGATTGTGGATGGGTGCCGCGCTGTGCTTCGTGTGCCGTCGCCTTCGTGTACTACCGGGAGTCCGCACGCCTAGTCTGTCGCTATTGTGGGTGTAGAGAGTCGCTGCCCGAAATCTGTGGCGCCTGTGGAGCGTCACGCTTAAGCCCGATTGGGGAAGGAACAGAACGAATCGAGCAGGAAGTCCGCCGGCTCTTTCCCGGGGCACGGATTCTCCGAATTGATCGCGACACGACTCGTGGGGTGGTGTCCACGCGTCGACTGTGGCAGCAAGTCCATTCCCGGACCTGGGACATCCTGATCGGGACACAGGCATTGTTTCAACGGGAGCCCATTCTGCCGGTCGGTCTCGTTGGAATTGTCCATGCCGATTCCGGTCTGCACGTCCCGGATTTTCGGGCGGCTGAACGGACCCATCAGTTGTTGGTTGATGCGGTGGATCTGGCGCGGCCGGCGCCCTCAGGGGGGCGTGTCATCTTGCAGACTGCTTTGCCGATGCATCATGTTATGCAAGCGGTGGCCGCGCACGATCCGGCCATATTTTATGATGAGGAGATTCAGGCGCGTCGCATGTTGGGTTATCCGCCGGTCCAGCATCTCATCTATTTGACGGTGTCAGGGAAAGATCGGCGGCTGACCGAGGTTGCGGCGCAGCGATGGGTGAACGAATTACACAAAATGCTCGTTGCGGCGCCATCTCGATCGGCATCGGCGCAGCAGAGTCTATCGGCGGATCCACAGAGTCAGGGGATCGTCGTTCTCGGACCGGTGGCGGCGACAGGGGTAGGCTCCAGAGGAACATTGGGGTGGCACATCATGGTCAAGGGTGGAGATCGCACGGCGATGCGTGACGGAGTCCGCCGATCGCTCGAGACGATGGAACGAGCGTATCCGGGTCGAACCTTCAAGTTTAGTGTGGATGTCGATCCGGTCGATATGGGGTAAGGGACTATCGCTTTTTCTGGCGTGAGGGCCGTTTGGTGTGTTCAGGTGTGGAGGGGGTGGTCGGGGGAGCAGGTGTTCCAGGCTTTCGTTTGAACAGGCCGTAGGAAAAGGACATCCAAAAGACCGATGAGAACAGACCAAGGACCACCGCGGAGAGAATCGTACCCATTTCTTCATCAGAGGGTACTAATGCAGCTGATTTGAGCTGTATCATCAGTTGCAGCGGCCACGCGAAGCTCTCGAGCCCGAGCAACAGTGTCGACCAGGCCCAAATCTCCGTGATGGTACAGCACTTCCAATATAAAAACGATCCGACCAGCGCGACCCACAGGACAATCACCTCGGGCGCCAGCGTGCCCCAGAGCAGCCAGAATCCTATGGCCACGACGAGTGTGCCGAGGCTGATATTCAGCAGCAGGATTCTTTGAGTGGCTGGAAACATGGAGGCGGCAGTGTGCCGGGCAGGACGCCGTGATGTCAACGTGGAGTGAGGGATGTGGGCGTGAGCTAGTGACTGAGTTCTGATTGGGCCGCATCCAGAAGCGTCTGCATATCGAACGGTTTCTGAAGGGTGCGTCGGGCTCCAAGCATTTTGGCCACATCGAGGAAATTCAGGATGCCAATCATGTCGCTGCCACCGGTAATGGCAATCACGCGCGAGGCCGGGAACTCACGGCGCAGTGTCATGATACTTTCGAGCCCGTCTTGATCGGGCATCAGAATGTCCATGATGACGAGATCCGCGGGCTTGGTCCGATACCGCTCCAGGCCCTGCTTCCCGTTGCTGGCTTCCTGTACGTCGTACCCCGCCTGCTCCAGAGTCTCTCGGATCAGTTGGCGGATTTGATCTTCGTCGTCAACGACTAGGACTGATGGCATCGTGTTCCTCAACAAGTTCGCGGGCGAGTTCACGGTATCGCTGATGGGCGGACGGAGCCTCTGAGGCCGCTTGGTCCAATACCTGCCTGATTGTGCGAGCCACATCCTGCAGCATCAGTGGTTTTAAGACATATTTGGTCAAGCCTTGGACTTGCTTGGCTTCTGCGGACAACGTGTGTTCCGATCCTGAACAGAGAATAATGGGAAGATCGGGACGCAAGAGGCGACAGTCCTTCGCTAGGGTAATGCCGCTCATGTTCGGCATCGTGACGTCGGTGATCAGAAGGTCGAACCGCTGGGGGGCCATGCGAAACGCCTGTAAGGCTTCCGATGCACTCATACGCACCACGGCATAGTATCCCAGCGACTCTAGCATCTCCCCTCCAAAACGGGCAAGGGATTCCTCATCGTCGACAAAGAGGACGCACTCATGCCCTTGCGGCAGCGGCTCTTCGGCGTTGGGAGAAACGGCAGTGGCGTTCTGGGTGGGGATAATCGGCAGGTAGACCTCGACGGTCGTGCCGGTTCCCGGGGCGCTGTCCACAAATATGGTTCCGCCATGGGCTGTGATGATGCCATGCACGACCGCGAGGCCCATGCCGCGCCCGGTGCCAAGATCCTTGGTGGTAAAGAAGGGATCGAAGATGCGTTCCTGAATGTCGGACGGCATCCCTTCCCCCGTGTCCTGGACCATCAGCCGCGCATAAGCGCCTGGCTCCAATCGAGCCTGGGGGCCGACTCGCAGTTGCGCAACCTGGACTTCCTCCAGCGCGACGGTGAGGGTCCCGCCCGTTTTCTGCATCGCGCGCAACGCGTTCTCCACAAGATTGAGCAGCATCTGATGCATCTGGGACGAATCGGCGGACACCGGCGGTGTTGGCACATGGATGCGTTCGTTGACGTGGACCCAGGAGGGGACGAGCGGCCGGAGCAGTTTCAGTGATTCCTTGATGAGAATATGCAAGGAGAGCGGGCGTTTGAGATGGCGCCCTTGCTGGCTGAATGTGAGGAGTTGATGGACCAGATCGCGAGACTTTCGTCCAGCGGCAATAATTTGATCGAGGTGTCTCCGGACCTTGTGATCTTTAGAGAGGGCTTTGAGGGCCAGTTCACTGAACCCAAGGACGGCGGTCAGGCTATTGTTGAACTCGTGCGCGATTCCGCCGGCCAAGGTGCCGATCGCTTCCATTTTTTGCAAATGCTGCGTCTGGACCAGAAGCTGTTCCCGTTCCTGTTCCGCACGCTTGCGGGAGGAAATATCTTCATGGGTAATGACCAGGCCTTCCTGGGGTCCACGGAGCGGCATCACCGTCATGGCAAACCATCGAGACTGGTCAGTGGTCGGACACGCATACTCCATGGAAAACCGGTCGTGTTTTCCGGTTCGAACGGCTTCGATTCCCTCGATGGCTTCCTGTGCGCTGGCATCTCCTTGCTGGACGGCGGTTCTGCAAATGCTCAGATAGTTCTGCCCGGGCGAGATCGGGGCCGCTTCGCCTGCGGCGATCGGTGCGAATTGTCTCCAGGCTTTGTTCACGGCCGTAATTTGGCCGGCCTGGTCGAGCACGGCTACTTCAGCCGTCAGTGAATCGAGCACGGCTTGATTCAAGTCGTCCTTCTCACGCAGCAGTTCGTCCAGGGCTTTGCGAGCGGAGATATCTACGATGGTGGCGAGGACATGAACTCCGGTCGACGTGCGAAGCGGGGCGAGTCCGATTTCAACGGAGATCTCCGTCCCATCTTTCCTTCGCGCGAGAAACTCACGGCCGGCGCCCATCGGGCGAGAGACGGGTGAGGAGAAGAAGCTTCGGCGCTGATCCGTGTGGCTGGACTTGAATTCATCCGGCACCAGGATGTCGACCGAGTGGCCGATGAGTTCGCCGTGACCGTAGCCGAATATCTTTTCGAGTGTCGCATTCGCCAGCGTGATCGTTCCGTCCTCTGACGTCAGGAGGATGCCGTTGGGGGCGGATTCCACCACCATCCTGAATTGTTCATCCCGATCGTGGGCGATCTGCTCCATCATCACGTGCGGAGTGAGATCTTGAAGCGTGCCGCTCACCCGGATTGGCTGATTCGGGTCATCTCTGACAATCGCTTCCCCGAGGCAGTGCACGTGGCGAACGGTGCCATTCGGTTGCACAATACGGCAGCTCAGATCCAGCGGTGTGCCGTTCTCAAGATACTGTGCTAGGGCCATATGGAGACGATCTCGATCGTCCGGATGGAACGAGGACAGGAACCGGTCATGGCTGGCATGGCTTGTGTCCTGTTCCTGGCCCAAAATACGGTACAGCTCCTTCGACCAATGCGCGGTGTTGTCTCCCGGATGCCATTCCCAGCTCCCAAGGTGAGCCGCGGTCTCGGTTGACGTTAATTGTTGTTGAAGTCGCTGGGTGGTCGAACGGGCCTGTTGTTCTGCGGTCAGATCCGAGCAGGAGAACAATGTGGCCGCTCTTCCCTTCCAGAGCACGGGTGAGGCGGAGACCATGACCGTGACGACTTTGTGAAGCGTGTGTGAATCCAAACAGACGAATCGCTCTTCGTAACAGGTGCGAGGATCCCCTGAGCCGCGCAGGTGCTGCAGGCGTTGCCGCGCGGCCTCTTGCCGGTCAGGGGGCAGTATCGCCGCTAGGGGATTCCCAATGAGTTGTTCCGAAGAAGTGGCTCCGAGGAGTCGAATTCCGGCGGCATTGACGTACACAATGCGGTTATCTTCGCCGATCACCAGAATGGCCTCGGCCATGAGTTCAGCCAACAGATGTGAGGGATCGTGGGTGTGTTTGAGAGCTTCTTCTGCCTGCTGTCGTTGGGTGACATCATTCATCACCCAGATAAACTGGATCACAGTTCCCGCCCGATTCTTGACGGGGGAGAGCGTGACTTCGTTCCAGAATGGAGTGCCGTTCTTCCGATAATGGCGGACGGTGACGCGGCAAGCCCGGCTGTCCTGAAGAGCCAGCCCGATTTTCTCAACTGCGGTTCGGTCGGTGTGGGCTCCGTTCAGAAAGTGAGTCGATTGTCCCAAGACTTCGCTCTCTGCGTAGCCGGTCAAGAGCCGGAATGCCGGATTCGCCTGGATGATCGGATGGCGGGGGACGGAGGCATCGGTGACAAGCACGCTGGAGCTTGTGGCGGCAATCACCCTCGATTGAAGAAACGTGTGCCGTCGTTCACGAACGAAGGCCCAGAGAGCGGCTCCAGAGAGAAGGGCGCTGCCAAACAAGAGATTGCCGGTTACATCCATGCCGGGCTCCAACGCGTTGCCAGGTTCGGCATGCGGGGCTTCTCGATAACGCGTTCCCGGTCCAGCCGAGGCCCGGTGCTCAGGCCGGGCGCTTCCACACCGCAGAGGAGAGCCAATTGATACAGGCAAGGACCAAACAGCATCACAGGGGGGCAGCAACGAGGTATAGGTGCACAACACGCCATAGGTTACGGATAAGTATAAAGAAACTCATGCGAATAGCCTAGAGGTAGACGCGTGGTCCCTAAATAAAAATAGGACCTACTGAAGTAGAGCCGTCCGACTCCAGCTATTGTTTCCTCTTTGCGAAAAAAGCAGCGGCTTGGGCCCGCCGCGTGACGCGGAGTTTCTGGAAGACATTCGCTAAGTAATTCTTGACCGTTTTATCGCTGAGGCTCAGTGCGGTGGCGATTTCCTTGTTGGTGTGACCTTCTGCGACGAGGGCCAGCACCCGCTCTTCTTGGGGAGACAACGGCTCGGTCCCAGGAGGAGCTGAGCCCTGGCCGATGCCTCGCAGCCATTTGAGCGCCCGTTCTGTGACACTAGGATCGAGAATGGAATGCCCTTCAGCCACGGCATGCACCGCGCGGAGCAGCGCGGCCGAATCGATCTCTTTCAGCACATACCCGTGGGCGCCCGCTAACACGGCCGCGAGGACCGAATCATCATCGGCATATGAGGTGAGGAAAATGACACGAATGTGGGGGTGGGTCGTGAGGATTTCCCGGCAGGCATCCACACCGGATCCGTCCGGGAGCCGCACGTCCATGAGAATGACGTCCGGCTTCAGCCGTGCCGTATCCCGAACGGCATCGGCGACGGTCGAGGATTCTCCGACGACGGTAATGCGATCCTGGTGGGCGAGGACGGTCTTGAGTCCCACCCGAACGACTTCGTGGTCATCGACGAGCAACAGCCGAATCGGTTTGGTTTTCAACGTTGTCATGGCAGGTCTCCTGCGGAAGGTCGATGGTGACTCGAGTGCCGCGGTCCGGGGCGGATTGGATGGTGAAATGCCCGCCCATTTTCTTGGCTCGCGCGCGCATGTTGGATAATCCATGTCCCAGGCTGTGCGCATCAGCAGGCTCAAAACCCTTTCCATTGTCGCGGATCGTGAGACGAATCGAACGAGCCAAGGGTTTGAGCGAAACCGTTGCCTTGGTCGCATGCCCGTGGCGAAGGCTGTTGCTGATCGCTTCACGGACGATATTCATCATATGCAACGCCTGCTCGGTCGAGAGGCGGCACACCGCGGTCTCATCGATGGCGAGGTGACAGCGCATCGGGTGGTTGGCGACGAGTATCTGGATCATGGCGCGCAGGGCGATCGAAAACTTCCCGCTTTGAAGGATATCGGAGTCCAGCCCGGCAATGAAGTTTCGGACCTCGCCCATGACGGTATTCAGTTGGCCGACAGCTTGGTCAAGGGCCTTGGTGATGGCTTTGGCAGTTTTCTTGCCCTGCTGCTGCTGCTGCTGCTGCTGCTGCTGAAGAGACTTACACGCTTCCAGTCCCAGTCCAATCGCGTACAGCGACTGTAAGATACCGTCATGGAGGTCTTGGCTGATCCGCTCGCGTTCGTCGATGGCGGCCCGCAGATCGCGCTCGTGTTGACGAAGTGTTTCTTCAACGCGCTTGCGTTCGGTGATGTCGATCACCGCTCCGGTGGCATACAGCGGTTGTCCCACCTCGTCACGCACGAAACGGCCCCGGTCATAGACCCAGCGAATAGCTCCGTCGCTTCGGATCAGCCGGTGCTCAACTTCATACAGGCCGTTGATAGACGCGCTCTGCCAGGCGGCCTCCATGGCTGACCGATCGTCCGGGTGGAGGAATGTGAACCACTCGTCCACCGGTTGCACGGTGGTTTCGGCGGGAAGTCCGAGCAGCCGATTCAATCCCGTGTCGCGCGTATCCAATCCGGTATGGAGATCCACCCGCCAGGTTCCGGCGCCGCTGGCCTCAAGGGCGCGCTGCAACCGGTCCTCGCTCTCGCGCAACGCGCATTGGGCTTTCTTGCGCTCTCCGATGTCCCGCATAATGGCGCAGTGATATTCTCGGTCCGTATATCGGAGGTAGCTGACGGTGATTTCGACATCCAGGACGCGGCCGGTTTTCGACCACTGTTTCGACTCGAGCGCCACGGATCCTTTCTGCTTCAACTCCTCCCAGTGGGCCGGCCAGAGTTCCGGCGGAAAATGCGGGTCAATATCGTGCAGCGTCATGGCCATCAGTTCCTCACGAGAATACTCCAGCATCCGGCAGGCTGCGTCGTTGACGGTAAGGATTCTGGCATCGGGACCAATCCAGAAAAATCCCTCGACGGCATGATCGACGGAGAACTGGGTGAGCTTCAGCGCTTCTTGGACGCGGCGGATTTCGGTCAGGTCTTCGTTCAGGATCACCGCGCCTAACACAGTTCCGGACTCGTCTCTGACCGGGACGGTCGTATTGCGAATCGTTTTTTTCCCGCCATCGAGACCTTCCAGATCCAAGGTCTCATTGAGCGAGGACTTTCCCGTGGTCAGCGCATGGCCCAAGGCCCAGCGATGGGGTTTGTTGACCGGTTCAAGCGTCTCCCACCAGCCGGATGGATTGTCCTGGGTCTGCAACCCGACGTGCTTGATGTTCGACCAGATCTGCTTGGCTGCCGGATTGGCGAGGAGGGTTTTGCCGGTTCGATCGGTAAACCAGACGCCGATCGGCAACGAATCGAGCACCGTCCGCAGCTGGCGTTCGCTATGCCGTAGCCTTGCCACTGCCCGCTTGCGTTGAATCATGAGCGCGACGTGGCTGGCGATCGTCTGCGCGATCTGAATTTCTTCCTCCGTAAACTGATGCGGGGTGTCGTAATAGAGCATGAATTTCCCCAATAGTCCTTCAGAGGAGACTAGGGGAATGAACCCCAGCGCCGCAATCCCTTCCCCAACGAAAATCGCGCGGTATGGAGCGACGGACGGGTCGGCACCCACATCTTCGACCAGCATCGGTTGAGGATTGACCGTCTCGCGCGACCATGGCGAATGGCCCTCCACGGCCATCTTATACTCTTCCGAGAGACCCCGGGACGCCTTGAACCGCATGACGCCGTCCTCGTCGAAGAGGAGAATGGAGGCCCGATCCACCTTGAGCGCCCGCTGCACGCCATCGATCCCCTGTTCGTAGAGTTCCTCCAGCGAAGAGGCGCGGGACAGGGCGACGGTCATGCGGAAAATCGCCTGCAGCGCCTCGTATTGTCGTGCTTGCGTGATTTCCGCCTGCTTGCGTTCCGTGATGTCATGGGCCACATAGATGAGACAGGGCGTTGCCTTCACTTGTATTCGGTCGACGGATATCATGATGGTGCGAAGCTCGCCGGACTTGGTCCGAAGGAGCCCTTCTTTGTTATGCAGCGACCGCTGTTGAAGAATCTCCTGGATCACGCGGGCCCGTTCGGGCGGATCGGCCCATAACCGCAATTCGTCCGTGGTATGACCGATTAGCTCCTCTCGCGAATACCCGGTCAATTGGACTAACCGGTCGTTCACATCAAGAAACCGTCCCTCCGCCAGCGTGCTGATCGCAACGGCAGAGGGAGTCCAGTGGAAGATCTGCTCGAAGTGTTTCTGCGATTCGGCCAGTTCCGCGAGCAGCTGTTTCTGCTTGTCTTCGGCCCGTGTGCGCTCGGTCAGATCCATTACCGAGGCCAACGTCATCGGCCCGTTGCCGGTCTCGATCGGACTCAATCCGATCTCGACCGGGAACTCGCTACCGTCTTGACGCAGCCCATAGAGATTGCGCCCCCTGACCAGCATCATCGTCTCGGTGTTCTTTTGGTAGGCTGCCCGCAAGCTCGGATGGTGCCCGCGGAAGCGAGGAGGAATCAGGGCTTCGATGGGCTGGCCAAGGAGCGCTTCTCGTCGATAACCGAAGAGCCGTTCGATTTCTCGATTGAGCAGGGCGATCCGGCCGTCGCCATCGACCATGACCAACCCATTCGTGGACGATTCCACGACCGCTCGGAACCGCTCCTCGCTCACTCGCAGCGCTTCTTCAGCCTGCTTACGTTTGGTGATGTCGCGTGTGATCGCCAGATGAACCACGCTTCCATCCGTCGGATTGCGAAGCGGCACGGCATGGGTTTCCATCCAGCGACGGGTGCCTTGCGCTCCCTCCAACTCAAACTCCAGGGACTTTTTCGTGCCCTGACAAACAGACTCGTTCAATGCTCGAAAACGGTCCCGGTATTCAGGGGCGATATGTGGATAGACACATCGCCCGATGACGTCCTCCGCACGCTCGGCTTCGATCATAGCAAGACCTGCCGCATTCATCTGAAGCAACGTGCCGTCGGCTGCCATCAGCTTGATGCATTCCGGCGAGGCCTCAACGATGCTCTTGACGTGTAGCTCGCTCAGTTGGAGCGCTTGCTCGGCCAGCTTGCGCTCGGTGATGTCTTGGCACGAGCCGGACATTCGGCGGGGATCTCCCTGCTCGTCCCAAATGCCCTGCCCCCGCCCGCGAATCCAACGATAGTTGCCTCGATTGGTGCGCAGCCGGTATTCGGCATCGTATGGAACGCGGTGTTCGAGATGCGCGGCCAGTTGGCCGAACACGCGATCCTTGTCATCGGGATGAAGCCTTGTCGCCCATTGTTCGAGGGTCTCGAACGATTCTGTCTCCTCCAGGCCCAGCAATTCCCGGACTCGTGGCGACCACCAGATCAGTGTCTGCGGCGCATACCAAGGCTCACCGGGAAGCAAGTGGGCATCCCAGAGGATATCGTTCGATCCCTCTACGGCCAACGCGAAACGTTCTTCGCTCTCTCGCAGGGCTTCCTCGGCGCGTATGCGTTCGGTGATGTCGGTCATGGTGCCGACCATCAGCAAGGGGCCGTCTCCAAGGTGTGTGAGCCGGGCTTGGTTTTCGATCCACCGGTATTGTCCGTCTCGATGGCGGAAGCGTGCGACGAAAGTCTGAGCCCCTTTTCGTAAGAATGAGGGAAGGGCTTGTGCCATCATCTCCGTCAGGTCGTCCGGATGCATGAGGCTATCCCAGAGACCGGCATCGCTGATGAGATCGATGCTGGTGTATCCAAGCAGCCCAAAGATATTGGGGGTGACAAAAGTGAACGGCCATTCATCCCCGATGCGTCTCGTATAAACCACGGCAGGATTATTCTCCATGATATCGGACAACTGAGCCTTCGACCGGCGCAGATCCTCGGCCATGAGTTTCCGTGCTATGGCGGCTGCCATGCCATGGCACACAGATTCCAATGTCCGGACCATCGGTTCGGAGAGAGGCGTCGTTCCGAACCTCCCGAGGATTCCAAAAACCCGACCTTCGACGATCAAGGGAATTCCGGCAAAGGAACGCAGCCCGTTCTCCTGCATCCATTGTTTGTCGGGGAGCCGGTCGTCGTGGAGGACATCGTTGGTCCACACGGTGCCCATCTCTTGCGCAATTTGACCGACCTTCAGGATTCCCAGCGGTGCCTGGCGGGATTCCCCGTGAAGACTGGTGGAGAGTTCGTCGTTGGTATGCAGGTACGAACATGGTGTCTGGTCGGTGCAGGCCTCCACTCTTGCACAGTTTCCGCAGGCATCGCGTGGTTCAATGGTCCAGATACGGACGAATGCGGCACCGAGGTGCTGGATGGTCATGGCGATACACCGGTCAAGCATTTCATCCACCGGTTGGTTTTGGTTGATGGCGAGGCTGACTGCCGCAACAAATCCAGCCAGACGGGCTTGCTCGCCGAGGGCTTGCTCTGCCCGTTTCCGTTCGGAGATGTCTCGAACAAAAACACAGTGAAATTCCTGACCGTCGTGGGCGAGGAATTTGATCTGTATCTCAATGGGAATCAGGTGGCCCGGTTTAGCGCGATGAAATGTTTCGAATGTCATGGACTTGCGCTGTTGGATTTCGGCCCAGAATCCTGGCCACTGGTCAGCCTGAAAATCAGGATTCAAGTCATGGACGGTCATCGTTCGAAGTTCGCCGAGTGAATAGCCCAGCATCTCGCTGGCTGCGTCGTTCGCGTACAAGATGTGAGCCGCCGGGTCAATCCAGTAGATGGCGTCTGCAGCGGAGTCCATCGCGAATTGTGTGCGCTGGAACGTCTCCTCGGCTTGTTTTCGGGTGGTAATATCTGTTTCCGATCCGGCCATGCGGACAGGGGTGTCATCCTCTGCCCAGAGGGCGACGCCGCGATCCAGGATCCACATGTAGGATCCGTCTTTGCGCTGGACCCGGTACTCTTCGCAAAAGGCCGAGGTTTGTTTGGCCAAATAGTGGTCGATGCTCTGGAGCACGCGGTCCAGATCGTCGGGATGGATACGGCTGCGCCACTCGTCGATGTGGTTTCTGATTTCATGGTCAGCGAAGCCGCGCATGACTTTCCATCGTGCGGAAAAGAAGATCTCCCCGGCGTGGATATTCCAATCCCAGATGCCGTCGTTGCTCCCGTGTATCGCCAGGTGCCACCGTTCTTCGCTGGCCCTGAGGGCTTCTTCTGCTTGCTTGCGCTCGGTGATGTCGAGGGCGGTTCCTGCCATTCTGATCGGATGTGCGGTGGCATCACGCTGGATGTCTGCGCGCATGTGAATGACGCGAATGTCCCCGTTCGGCCGGACGATTCGGCATTCAAGATCGAGCGGGCATTTCCCGAGTAAGGCGTCATTGACGGCTGCCAGCACGCGATCGTGATCGTCAGGAAGCAGCGCGGCCAAAAACGTGTCGTAGGTGACGGCGATGGCCCCCGGTTCATGCCCGAAGATGCGGAATTGCTCCTCCGACCAATCGGTTTTCCCGCTCTCGATATCCCATTCCCAGCTACCTAAATGGGCCAGTGCCTGGGCCTCCAGGAGATGCTGTCGCTGACGGTGTAAGGACTCGGCTGCCTGTTTCTGTTCCGAGACATCTCGACCGATTCCGGTGATCCCGATGATTCGGCCCTGAGGATCCTTGAGCGCGGCTCCGGTCCAGTGATAGGGGATGGTCTGCTGGTCCTTGGTCAGCAGGTGGCCTTCGAGTTCAGCCTTTCCGTCCGTGAAGGCTCGTTGAATCGCGAGCGCCGTGTGTTCCTGCTCCTGGGCAGGGACAAGGGCGAGTACAGATTTGCTGTGTAATTCCTCCGGGCTGTATCCCGTGATCTCCTCGATACGGCGATTCCACTTCACCAGGTTCCCCTGAGTATCGAGGGTGAACATAAAGTCAGGGACTGTCTCCATGATGTTGTGGAGTTCGTGAAGAGCCTGGCGATGTTCGTGCTCAGCATGCTTGCGGTGCAGCTCCGCGGCAGCGCGTGGGGCAAAGACCTTGAGGAGGGTCTGCAAGCGGTCCTGATTCGCGATGGGTTTCGTATCCATCATCACGATGAGTCCTACAACGTTCCCTTGGCGGTTCCGGATGGACACCCCCGAGTGGCTTTCCACTCCCATCGCCGCCAGCGGGGGAAAGTTTGGGAACAGCGCCTGAACATCTTGCTCGAAGCACCAGAACGACTCGGTGAGTCCGGTTCCACAAGGGGCTTGTGCCAGGTCATATTCGAAATTGTCGAGAAGGTGTCCTCCTGAGGAGACCGCTAGGGTGCGAATTCTTGCGGGCGTCCCGTCGAGAATTTCTCCGATGACCGCATACTGCATGTGCAGAGTGGACGTGAGGTGTGTGGCGAGGGAGGCAAAGAAATCATCGCCTGTGTCGGCGGCGGTGCCTTCCATGATGGCTCGCAGGAGGTCTGATTGTTTGCGGAGGTCCTGCAGCTCGCTGTCGAGACCCTGCTGCTGGGCCTGCATAGCCTGATCTCGCTGGGCCAATTCTCGTGCAAGGCCGGCAACTTGCGACCGCAGCGATTCAAGCTCGGGGAGACGTCCGGTGCTACTCATACGAAAACTCCTTGGGGAATGGCGAGAAGAGGGATTGGTTTTGCAAAAAGACGGCGCCGTGATATTCGCGGTGGCGGGAGCGTACCAGGCGTGCTGTGGGGGTGTCGGAAATCAGCGAGAACGAATGCTGGGAGGGTGTCAGTTGTGCGCAAACCGAGCGGCCACGTCGAGAAATTCCAGGACTGTGGGTGCAGATCGGGTTGCCGGAACCGCATGCCGCACGCCCTCACCGGTGGTCCTGAGCCCAGCGTCAGGAGGGGGGTAGTGTCCTATGGAACAGTCCAGAAGTCCAGATCCAAATGGGCCGGGTGGCAACCTGGTCGCTTGCACAATCCGAGGGCTCATGGAGCTGTGCCAGGATTTCTGGTGTGAGCGGTGTCGAGTCAGCCCAGAATGGCGAGGTGTTTGAGTACGAGATCCCACTCGCCAGAGCGCCCTGCTGTGAGGCGACTGTTCGGCGAGTGAGAAAAAGTTGGTGCCGAAGGCGGGACTTGAACCCGCACGGCTTGCGCCACACGCCCCTCAAACGTGCGTGTCTGCCATTTCACCACTTCGGCTACCGGCAGGAGCTTGAAAAACTCCCGCACCTGCATTCTCGCATCGCTCAAACCCTCAACGTACTCAGCAGTACGCCTCGGGCTTTCGCTCGCTGCGGCCTTGTTGCAGGAATTTTTGAAGCTCCTGCACCTCGGTCACGAAATAGACCGTCACTCTAGTTTCGTATCTGCGTGGGACGCTTCACGAACGATGTGCGACGGTCCGAGGGAGGCGCATTATAGAAGTAGGGCAAAATTCTTGTCAATAAAGGAGACGTCCGGTAGAATCGCCCCACTTTCACGCTGATGTTCCCCTGTTTCCTTCTGTCGAGGAGATCGTCTGCACCATGTCGGTTGCTTCCTCCGCATCCCAACGTCGTGTGGCCACGTCGATCGCCGCGTTTTTCGACGTCGACAATACGCTCTTGCCCGGCGAAGCCAGTGAGGTGGGATTTTTTCGCTGGTTACGGCAGCGTGGAGTGGTCGGCTGGCCGGAAGCCCGTGCAAGCGTGGCCTGGTGGCTGCGGCATCTTCCGTCGCTGTCGCTGCAGCCGCTGCGTGAACGCAAATTGTATCTGGCGGGAAAGCCGGCGCAAGTCATTGAGTCGCTTGGTGAAGAATTTTGTCGTGAAGCCCTCTGCCCGCGTGTGTCTCCCGCTGCCATGACGGCGATTGAACGGCACCGGAGTGAGGGGCATCTGGTGATTCTGCTGACGGGGTCGCTCGATTTTCTGATGGAGCCCATCGCCGACTCCCTGCAAGTTGATCGGTGTGTCGCCAGTCAGTTGGAGCAGAGGGAGGGAGTCTACACAGGACAGGTGATTCCTCCGCTGCCGTACGGGGAGGGGAAGCTCACCTTCGTGCACCGGCTGGCGCAGGAATTGGAACTGGATCTCGATGCCTGCTTTGCCTACGGCGACAGCCCGGGAGATCAGGCTTTGTTGGGCGCGGTGGGGCATCCGACAGTCGTGAATCCGATACGCGGCATGGGCCGTGTGGCCCGTCGCAACGGCTGGCCGGTGGTGTCCTGGCGATGAATGCCCCCCTCCAATCCCAGGAACAGACGCTCCGGATTACTGAAATGTTTCATAGTATCCAAGGAGAGTCGACGTATGCGGGGCAGCCCTGCGTCTTCGTTCGGCTCACGGGTTGTCCGCTCCGTTGTACCTGGTGCGATACCGAGTATAGCTTTTACGGCGGGGCGACTCTCTCCCTCGACGAGATCCTGAGCAAAGTTCGGGAGTATGGCTGTCAGCTGGTTGAAGTAACCGGCGGCGAGCCACTCGCGCAGCCGGAGGCGCTTCCACTGATTGCTCGTCTGTGCGATGCCGGCTATACGGTCTTGATCGAAACCAGTGGTGCGATCGACGTGCAGCCGGTCGATCAACGGGCGAAACTCATCCTGGACGTCAAATGCCCGGGGAGTGGCATGACGGATCGGATGCATTGGCCGAAT
Organism: Nitrospira sp. CG24D; assembly: GCA_002869855.2. Taxonomy (GTDB): domain Bacteria; phylum Nitrospirota; class Nitrospiria; order Nitrospirales; family Nitrospiraceae; genus Nitrospira_D. The sequence goes on along the minus strand of NEWQ02000003.1, from coordinate 23,361 downwards.
CTCGCTTACCTGACAGCGAAGGACGAAGCGAAGTTCGTCCTGGCCTCGCGTGCAGACTATGAGTGGGCGTGCGGTATTGTGGCGCAATATCGTCTTGCGGATCGCTGTACCGTGCTGTTCAGCCCGGTATTCGGATCGCTGGATCTCCGCCATCTTGCCGAGTGGATCTTGGCCGACCGGCTATCAGTCAGGTTTCAATTGCAGATGCACAAATATATCTGGGCCCCGGATATGCGGGGCGTGTGACGAGTGTTTTGTTCATCGTGCCGCGCACGACGATCATAGAAGGAGATGTGAATGAAGATCATGCGAGTAGATGCACGGGCTGGGCGAGTGGAGACCGAATCGACGGAGGTCTTGGTCCTGACCCATTGCGAGGGCGACGTATTTTCAAAACAGGCGACGATGATCGATAAATCGATGAACGGGGCGTTACAGGAGTTGCTGCAGTCGAAAGAATTTGAAGGCAAGGCCAATGAACTCGTGCTGGTGCACACCCAAGGCAAGGTGCCTGCCAAGCGGATTCTGCTGGTGGGGTTGGGAAAAGAGAAGGATGTGACGGTGGATCAGCTGCGGCAGGCCATGGGGCATGCGGTGAAGCGCGTGCGCCAGGTCAAGGCCGGCTTCTTCACGGTCGCCGTTCCGTCCGTGACCCCGCAGGGCTCGTCCGCCGTTGAGGTGGCGCAGGCGATGGCGGAGGGCGCCATTCTGGGCAGCTATCAGTTCACGGCCTATCGGAGCGAAGGCGCATCGGGAAAAGATGTGAAAGAGCTGTTGTTCCTGGCGGCTCAAACGAGCGAGGTCAAGTCGATTGCCGAAGGGATCCGGCGCGGCGTGGCGACGGCTGAAGCCGCGGTCCTGGTGCGGGACCTCTGTAATCATCCTTCGAATGTTATGACTCCTTCCAGAATTGCCAGTGAGGCGAAGGCGATCGCGAAGGAAGAGTCGCTCACGCTGAAGATCCTGGAGCGGAAAGATATTGAAAAGCTCGGGATGGGGGCGTTGCTGGGCGTGGCGCAAGGCAGCCATGAGCCGCCGAAGTTCATCATCCTCGAATACAAGGGATCGAAAAAGAAGGATGAACGTCCGGTTGTGCTGGTCGGGAAGACGATCACGTTCGATACCGGCGGAATTTCCCTCAAGCCGGCGGAGAACATGGAGCATATGAAGGCGGACATGACCGGCGGCGCCGAGGTGCTGGCCTCGATCCGCGCGGCCGCGCGCTTGAAGCTGCCGCTGCATCTGATCAGCATTCTGCCGGTGGCTGAGAACATGCCCGGCGGCCGGGCGATGAAGCCCGGCGACGTGGTGACGACCCTGTCCGGAAAGACGGTTGAAGTGCAGAATACCGATGCAGAAGGCCGCCTGATTCTGGCTGATGCGCTGGCCTACGCGACCCGCTACAAGCCGGCGGCATTGATCGATATCGCAACGCTCACGGGCGCCTGTGTGGTGGCGCTCGGACAATTTGCCATCGGGATGTTCGGGACCGATGCCGGAGTGAAGGAGTCGGTGCGTAAGGCCGGCTTGCGCGCAGGCGAGCGGGTGTGGGAAATGCCGCTCTGGGATGAATATTTCGAACAGCTGCGCAGCGACGTGGCCGATATGCGGAACATCGGGGGCCGTGGGGGCGGGATGATCACGGCCGCGTTGTTCCTGAGCAAGTTTGTGGGCGACTGTCCCTGGGTCCATCTGGATATCGCCAGCACGGATTGGAGCGAGCGGGAGCGGGCCTATGTTCCCAAAGGGCCCTCAGGAATTGGGACGAGACTACTGATCCAATATTTGATCGATCGAACGCTGTGATTTGGTTGGGAAGCGGGAGTCATGCTCATAAAGGTCCTTCCGTAATCGGCACCCGCCTGCTCATTCAGTATTTGATCGATCGGACACTCTAATCAGGGTAAGGGGTATCGCCCATGCTCATGTCGCGCGAGAAGATCGGCCAGTTGTTCATGGTGGGGTTCGAGGGGACCTCGGTCACGCCCGACCTGGCGGCGTTCATCAAGGAGTACAAGCCGGGCGGCGTGATTCTCTTCTCGCGGAATCTTGAATCGATCGAGCAGATTGTCGAATTGACCAATGCCTTGCAGGCCTGCAGCCCCCATTCGCCGCTGTTAATTTCGATCGATCAGGAAGGCGGCCGGGTCTCGCGGCTGCCGAAGACGTTCACGATATTTCCTCCCTGCGAGGTCTTGGGTCGGTGCAATTCGTCGGAGCTTGCCTATGCGGCGGCGGCGACGATTGCGAAGGAACTCCGGGCCGTCGGGATCAACATGAACATGTCGCCGGTGTTGGATGTGAACAGCAATCCTGCCAATCCGGTGATCGGTGATCGGGCCTTCGGATCGACGCCCGGCCCGGTCTGTGAGTTGGGTTTGGCCACCATTGGAGGATTACAGGACAATCGTGTGGTGGCCTGCGGAAAGCATTTCCCCGGTCATGGCGATACCAACGCGGACTCGCACAAAGAATTGCCGGTGGTGACGGCGTCGAAAGAGCGGCTGGAGCAGGTCGAATTTCCACCGTTCCGGCATGCCACTGCCCACGGGGTCGCGGCGCTGATGACGGCCCATGTGCTGTATCGTGCTCTCGACGATCAAAAGCCGGCGACCCTTTCTCCGACTATCATCACGAACTTCCTGCGCGGGGAATTACAGTATGACGGCGTAGTGCTGACCGATGATCTTGAGATGCACGCGATCATCGACCACTATGGGATTGAGGAAGCGACGGTGCGTGCCATCCAGGCAGGCTGTGATATGCCGCTGATCTGCAAGGACCGCAACCGGGAGATCGCGGCGATCACCGCACTGGACAGCGCGGTGGCTGATGGTTCGATCAGCGCCGAGCGGTTGGAGCAGTCGCTGGCCAGGATTGCCAGACTGAAGCAGCGGTTCCTCGTTCCGAACAAGCCGGTCGTGATTTCTGATGCCAAACTGATCGTCGGGTGCCGGAGTCATCACGTGTTGCTTCGTTCCATCCATCAGGCCCGCGAACGATTGGCGAAAGCCACGGTGTGAACCGTCCGCCCTCCTTTCCAGCCGGTCGCCGAGAACTCTGGGCCTGGTGCTTCTACGATTTTGCCAACTCCTCATTTTCCACCCTCATCGTTACGGTGGCCTACAGCGTCTATTTTATCCAGGTGGTGGCAGCCGATGTGTCGCCATCGGGCATGGCCGAACGACTCTGGTTTTGGGGCTACGCGCTGTCGATGCTGGTGGTGGCGTTGGTGTCCCCTGTCCTGGGTGCGCTGGCCGATATTCGCGCCATCAAACGGCGGGTGCTCATCGTCTCAACACTTCTCTGTGTGGTTAGCACCGCGCTCTTATGGCTGGTACATCGCGGCGATATGACGCTGGGGCTGCTCATCTTTGGAATCGCCAATATCGGGTTCGATTTGGGGTTTGTGTTCTGTAGCGCGTTTCTGGTCGAGTTGGTGCCGCCACAGCAGATGGGGCGCCTGTCCGGGTACGGCTGGGGATTCGGCTACGTCGGGGGATTGCTCTCTCTGGCGCTGGCTTATCCATTCATTTCCGGCGGTTTCGCCGAAGCCAACCTCGCGTCTTATCGGATGAGTTTTGTTGTGACGGCGGCGTTCTTTCTTCTTGCGGCAGTGCCCACTTTTTTATATCTGCAAGAACGGGCTCAGCCGCGCCCTGTGCCAGCCGGTGTGCCGGTGTGGCGTGCGGTGATCATGCAGCTGCGCGTGACGGCCCGCCGTCTGTCGACGTATCAGGATCTCCGGCGCTACTTCGTCGCCTATTTATTGTACTCAGATGCGATCAATACAGTCATCGTGGCATCGGGAATCTTTGCAAACAAAGTCCTGGACTTCACGCCGGGCGATCTGATTATCTATTTCCTCGTGACCCAGATTACAGCGGGTCTCGGCTCGGTTGGTTTCGGATTTGTGGCGGATCGGATTGGGGCCGTCCGGTCGATCGCGATGACGTTGTTCCTGTGGATCGCCGTCGTGATCGGTGCCGCGGCCGTGCAGACGCAGTTGCAGTTTTATCTGCTCGGCTTGGTGGCTGGCGCGGCACTCGGCGCTAATCAATCAGTAAGTCGCGCGCTGCTTGGTCGGTTTACGCCGCTGGGGCACCAGGGTGAATTCTTCGGCTTCTTTTCCGTGGCCGGGAAATTTGCCGCAATTCTTGGACCGATCGTCTATGGAGAAGTGACGGCGTGGACCGGGAGTCAGCGCTGGGCCGTGCTCTCCATGGCGGTGTTCTTTCTCGTCGGGCTGGCTGTGTTTCTTGGGGTGGATGAACGGCGCGGTATAGCTGCTGCGCAGGAGTGAGGTCATGAGATGGCGCTGAAAAAGGGCGATTTCATTGATGAGCATACACGCCATCCGCATGCCTGCGGGTTGGTCGTGAAAGTCATGGGCGGAGGTGAGGGGTTTGAGAAGATTGTCTGCTGCGATCATGATTTGACGGAGGGAGACGTCGTGGCTGAGATGGGCTCACCCGCCGGCCGGAAAAGAGGCACCTTGCCGTCTGCGGTGGTTTTGGATGAGAAGAAGTTGTATCCAGACTCCTGCGGATTGCGGGTGATGATTATGGACGGCGGGGCGGGTTTCAAAGAAATTCGTTGCTGTGGTCACTCTTTGACGATCAGTTCAATGCGTGAATTGAAGTTCGGTCAAATGCGCGCCCCTGAGCCGGAGCAGACCGGGCAGACTGGTACAGCCTAGCTTGGACGGAGGTGATGTATGGGGACTGATGAACCAAGAGCTCATCGGAATGACTTGATGAGGCGGTGGTGCCATTACATGGAGTGGTTGGATCGCCTGGGCTACGCAACCGCCGGGTTCAGTTTGTTGATCCTTGGCATGTTGGTGTTCATCCATGCCTGGTATGTGTTTCTTGCCGGTCAGTTCGATCCGAAGGGGCATGTGTTGATTCTTCCGGCTGGTCTCAGATTGTTGAATGATATCCTTCTGGTCATTATTCTCCTGGAGCTGTTCCGGACCGTGGTGCGATTTTTACAGACAGAAGTGTTGGAATTGGAGCCCTATCTGTCTGTTGGAGTGATTGCCTGTACCAGAAAGATTCTGACGGCCAGCGCAGAACTGTCCCATCAGCAAAATATGACGGAGACGCAGTTTTATCAGTACCTCATGGACGTGGGGCTGAACGTGACGGTGATCATTGCTCTGATTGGTGCTGTGTTCATGATTCGGAAGCGGCCCGAACAGATACCGCTCCCGGCTGCAGCCTCAGCGCGTATGGGACAGTAAGGCGTTCTCGACTTGCCTGTTTCCAGCGAGTTATGGCATCATGCGCCCTCTTGGAGACCGGCATGGCGAATCTGCTTGAATACGTCGGCTGTGTGCATATCTACCTCGGTCCCTATCGAGGCAATCCGATTGCCTTGTATTTGAAGAGGACGGAATCTTCCTGCCAGATCAGCCCGAAAGCCTATCCGTGGAACGATGTGATGGGCGTGGGCGAGACTCCCAACAAAGCCGCTGCCGATTTCGAAGATAAGTGGAAGACCAAAGGGCTTGCTGCAGAGATGTATTCCGGTCCTTCCTGGGAAGGCGGGATCAAACCGGAAAAGCCCGCACCGCCCAAGCCAGCTGTGCCCCCCAAGCCGGCAGCCGCACCGGCTGCAGCGGGTGCCGCTCCTGCTTCTCAACCAGCCGCCGCGGCTTCCCCTGCTACGTTGAATCCGCCACCAACTCCCTCAGCTCAAGCAGCTGATGCTCAGCCATCTGCCGAGCCGAAGTAGTTTTATTCATACCCCGCGAAGACGATTAGCGATTCATCGATGAAGGCGCGTTGGGTGGTGCGGGCTGCGTAGCCAGCTTGCTGTGGCGCATGCCGTATAACCCATAAATAATCACCCCGGCGAGCGTCCACCAGACGAACCGATGCCAGGTAAGAGCGGGAAGTTGCCACATCAGGCCGAGGCAGGAAAGTGCTCCCAATAGCGGGATCCATGGCATCAGCGGAGTTTTAAACGGACGTGGCAGGTGAGGACGGGTGTAGCGCAGGACGATTAGTCCAATGCACACGAGCGTGAACGCGAAGAAGGTTCCGATGTTCGTCATATCGGCGGCGGTGCCAATGGGCACGAAGGCCGCCATGACCGCGACGCCAATGCCGGTCAGGATCGTCGCATGGTGCGGGGTGCCGAAGCGTGGATGCACCACGGACAGCCATGGTCCCAGAAGGCCGTCACGCGAGATGGCAAAGAACACCCGGATCTGTCCCAGCATCATGACCACCAGCACGCTGGTAATGCCGGCGACGGCTCCCATGGCCACTACAGCCGCTCCCCACTTGTAGCCGACGAGTCGCAACGCTTCCGCCACGGGAGCGTGAATGTCGATCTGGCTATAGGGCACTAACCCTGTGAGCACGGCGGCGACGGCGACATAGAGAATCGTACAGACTCCGAGAGAGGTCATGATGCCAATCGGCAGATCGCGCTGCGGATTGCGTGCCTCTTCTGCCGTCGTGGTGACGGCATCAAATCCGATATAGGCGAAGAAGACGGTTGCGGCGGCAGCGGTGACTCCGGTGAAGCCGTTTGGCAGGAACGGGGTCCAATGGTCCGGGTTGACGGCCGGGGCTCCTACGGCGATAAAAAACAGGATGACCGCGAGTTTCAGGCAGACGATGAAACCGGTGGCTCGCGCACTTTCCTTGATGCCGATGACGAGAATGATTGTGACGAGCAGGACGATGATAGCGGCTGGAAAATTTGCGATGCCGCCTTCTGGTCCCCCCGGTGCGTGGGTGGCCCAGTCGGGCAGATCCAAGCCCGCCAGTTTCAGGAGATTGTTGAAATAGCCGGACCAGCCGATGGCGACGGCCACGCAGGCCACGCCGTATTCCAAGATCAAATTCCAGCCGGTGATCCAGGCAAGGAATTCTCCCAAAGTGGCATAAGAATATGTATAGGCCGACCCGGCGACGGGAATCATGGCGGCAAACTCTGCGTAGCACAGGGCCGCGAGGACGCAGGTCAGTCCGGAGAGGAGGAAGGAGAGGACGATCCCGGGGCCAGCCCCGGGCCTGCCGGCGTCTCCGACAATCGCTGTTCCGATCAACACAAAAATACCGGTTCCGATGATGGCTCCAATGCCCAAGGCGGTGAGGTCCCAGGCGCTCAAAGTCCGCTTGAGACGATATTGGGGATGGTCGGCATCGGCCAGAATACGCTCGATGGATTTAGTGCGAAACAGGCGGCCTGTCACGGAGTCTGCGGGAGCTGGGTGAGTCGTTGGTTCAGCAGGAGCGCGATCCATATGGCGCGTAGTATAGCAGGCAGAGTGAAAAATGCTGTGTGAATTATAAAAGGCGTCGTTCAGCCAGCGTCAGGCGTGCGTGCGGCTGGCGGCGCGGAGCAGGGCCTGAAACAATCGGCGGTGGGCGATGTGACGTTCGAAGAGGAATTCAGGGTGCCACTGGATACCGAGGAAGAATCGGTGGCGGGGGGATTCGACTGCCTCGATGACGCCATCCGGGGCGATCGCGCTCGCGATCAGCGAAGGGGCGACGGATTTCACGGATTGGTGGTGCGAGCTATTCACTCGCAAGGTAGCTTTGGTGACGATCTTTCTGAGGAGGCTTCCGGCTGTGATATCGACTGAGTGTGCCAGATGGATGGCTTTGGTCGGTTGTCGGTGTTGCAGCACATGTGGCATTTGCGATGTGAGATCCTGAAAGAGACTGCCCCCGCAGGCGACATTGATGGTCTGCATCCCGCCGCAGATACCGAGGACAGGGAGGTCGCGTGTTTGAGCGAGGTGAACCAGGTCCAGCTCGAAATTCGCACGGCGTTCGCTGACGAGGGGGAATTTGTAGCGTTGACGTTCTCCGTAGAGGCGCGGCGGAAGGTCGGGACCGCTCCCGGTCAGCAGGAGCCCGTCGACGCGTTCGAGCAGGCGCCGCCGCCCGGCCGCATCGGCGACTAAGGGAAGAATGAGGGGGATGCCTCCGAGTTCTTCGATGGCGCGGATGTAGCGGGCGCGGAGGAAATAGGTGGGCTCGCGCCCACCCCATTCCTTGCGGTCACCGGCATTGAAGTCTGGGGTCACGCCGATGACGGGCTTCATGTCACCGGGCTGGTTCCATGGCGGGTGTGCTGGAGCTGCCTGTGGCGGTATCGTCCGTCGCGACTCCGAGGAACCGCACGGATCGGTCACCGGTCAGGTGTTCCGGCGTGATCACATAGGTTCCATACAGGCTGGGGACCCAAATGCTCTTCGCGGTTTGCTCGTTCAAGCCGGAGAACAAATAAGCCAGCCCCCCGACGATGCCCCCGCCGATCGCAAAGGCGGCTTTGAAGGGGAAATACAATATAGTTGAAACGGCGGCGCCTGCTTGCATACCCGCGCCAGACGGTGTGCCCTGCTGGGTGTCTGCGGATGACGTTTGGCTCCAGGCCGGCGTGGCGACCAGCGAGGTGAATGTCATGAGAACCACAAGTGCGATCAGTGGGAGCGTACGAATAGATCCAGCGTGTGTCACGGAGACCCTCCTTCCTCTCAAAGACAAGATTCTAGTATCATGTCTGCGGTCTGATGAAAAAACGATGAGACTGTCATGGCGTTATAACAAATAAACTGATGCTTGCAAACCCCCTGCCTCGTTGAAACTGAGTGAATGGCGTGAAATCCTCTCATGGCATCAGGTCGAGCTCGGTGAGAATGTAGGTGACGACATACTCCTGCCGAGTTGGAATGACTTGATTCAATTCAGCGACGAACTCATCACCTGGAATTCGCTGATTCTCCTGCGGCAGTCCAATGGCCAGGCGCAAGTCGAGTTTGCACCAGGCAATCGCTTGCGCTGCCAGGTCTGGAATGCGAGCTGCCGCGTCGGTACGATCCTCTTCAGATAACCGTTCAAGGGCTCTGGTGATTGGAGCCGTCTGTCGCATGGTTTCTTGAAGTGCCCCAAGCTGGTCTGTCCCGATGTCGACGGATACTTGGATGCCGGCCTTCCAACTGCGTTTCTTCACGTTGAAGACGCAGGTCTGTGTGATGAAATCGCCGTCGACCGGTTCCGGGCCAAAGAAGAGCGTGACCCGATAGGGTGTTGCGTCTGGTGGAGTGTCAAGAGTCATGAGAACGTATTGTAACACGCAGCGCACACTATGCTGGGTCTTGATTTGACGGCCTCCCACCTCGGCGAATATGATGCCTTCACGATGATGCTTGCACGGTGCCATGAACGAATTGCCGCGATTCAGGAAGCAATCCGGGAAAGCGGATCGGCCGACGGCTGGCTGTTTTATGATTTTCGCGGGAGTGATCCGCTGGCCTATCGGGTGCTGTTGCTCGACCCATCACGCCATGTCACGCGCCGGTGGTATTATTGGATTCCCGCAGAGGGCATTCCCGTTAAATTGCTCCATCGCATTGAACCGCATGTGCTGGAGGAGTTGCCCGGGCAGGATCAGCTGTATGTGTCATGGGAGCAGCAGCAGGCGCTGCTGGCCTCGATTCTCAAAGGCGCGCGGCGGATCGCGATGCAATATTCCCCGCTTAATGCGGTGCCCTATATCTCTCGTGTGGATGCCGGCACCATCGAGTTGATCCGGAGTTTTGGTGTGGATGTCATCAGCGCCGCGGATCTGGTACAACGCTTTGAGGCGGTCTGGACTGATGCGCAGCTCGAATCGCATCAATACGCGGTGACGGCGTTACGCCGGATCGTCGATGAGGCGTTTGCCCACGTCGGCTCATCGCTACAGGCTGGCCGATCGCTCCACGAATATGATCTCCAGCAATTTATTCTTGGGCGGATTCATGATGCGGGAATGATCACCTCCAGCCCGCCGATCGCGGCAGTCAATGCGCATAGCGCCGATCCGCATTACGGCCCGACGGCGGCTGCGTCGTCGCCTGTGTTGCGTGATAGCTTGGTGCTGATCGATCTCTGGGCGAAGCGCACGGAACCAGGGGCGGTATACGGTGACATTACCTGGACCGGGTTTACGGCCCGTGAGGTTCCCTCGCGCCATCGAGAGATCTTTGACTGCGTACGACGGGGGCGTGATGCGGCATTGTCGTTTGTGCAACAGCAGGTGGCTGCCGGACAATTTCCCTATGGCTGGGAGGTCGACGAAGTTTGTCGTCAGGTGATCAGCAAGGCCGGATATGGAGACCGGTTTGTGCATCGGACCGGGCATTCCATCGGTGAAGAAGTTCATGGGAACGGAGCCAATATCGACAATCTTGAAACGCAGGAGAGTCGGCGGCTGATGCCCAGAACCTGTTTCTCGATCGAGCCGGGTATCTATCTTCCGGATGAGTTCGGGATTCGCAGCGAACTTGATGTGTATGTCTCTGAGCAAGCCGCGGTCGCATATGGACAGCCGCTACAGACGGAAATCATAGCGATCAACTAGCCTGCCAGTTTCTTGACACTGTCTTGTTGTGGCGGCTAGATTCTTTCACTGTATGAGGGTTGAGCGATAAAGGTTTTAACCACCTGCGAGCAGGAAGGGTGCGACCATGTTCGGGACAATGGGGATTTCAGAGCTGATCATCATCCTGGTGATCGTGTTGATTATTTTCGGAGCGGGACGATTGCCGCAAATTGGTGAGGGTGTTGGCAAGGCCCTGAAAGGTTTCAAAAAGGAAGTGAATGAGATCCCGCCTCCGCAAGAGGTTGCCCAGGCTCAACCTGAAGTGACGGCAACGGTTGAGGCAGCCCACGTTGACAGAGCGACGGCTCTTCAACCAGCTGCACCGGTTCAAGGCGCGCCGAAGGCGACGAATGTCCCTTATGTACCTGGTCCTGAACTGACGCCAGGGACGACGGCCTCGATGATGTACAACATGGGCCCACAATCTCCACAAGCTCCTCGTCCAGGCGGCGCCCCGCCGACTCAGGCGGGTGGCGGGCAACAGGCCCTATCGATGGAGGAACGGGCCGCCGCTCCGGCTCCCATGTCCCGTGCGCAATATCCGCCTCTTCCACCGGGAGCTCAAGCGAAGCCTGTTGCGAAACGTCCTTCAGCGATTGTGAACAAGGATGCGGTAGCGCGTGTACAGGCACAGCAGGCAGCGTTGAAGGCGAAAGCGGCTCAAGCGCCAGCGGGGTTGTCTCCGAATGATATGCAGGGCCTTGGCGAAGGGTTGGGGGACGTGTTGCGAACATTCCGGCAGACGGTCGCGGATGTTCGGAATACCGTGGACCCCCAAGTGCGGACCATGCAATTTGAGATGGATTCTGCGCAGAAAGAGTTTCAGCAGTCTTTAGAAGCGGCCAGGGAGCTGCCTGCAGTGGAGGAAGAGCCCCCCAAACAGGCCTGAAGCTCCACATCGCTATTTGAAACCCAGTATTGCTACGATGCCCTCGTCTAGAGTGTTCGTCCTGTTCAGCCTCTGTTTGGCTTCGCTACTCGGGTGCTACCAACCGCCAGCGAGTACCTCTCCACAACGTACCGTAGAAGCACTGTTCAGGCTCTTGCATGACCGTGATGCCGTGGCTCGGCGAACTGCTGCCGAAGCCTTGGGCAAGATTGGCAATCCGCAGGCAGCTCCCGGGCTTGTTGTGGCGTTAGGCGATGAGTCACCCATTGTTCGTGAGGCATCGGTACGGAGTCTAGGCGGCGTAGGTCCTCTTGATATGGCTACCAGGGTGCATATCGCAGGGTTACTCGTTGACCCTGTCCAATCGGTGCGCTCGGCTGCAGCACAGACTCTGAGGTCTCTCGATTCCACGAAGGAGATCTGGCCGCGGGCAATGTCGCAGTTGGCTCATGCAGATCCCGAAGTACGTCGTGCCGTGATTCAGGCCTTTGAGAGCATTGACTCTCCCGAGGTAGTGAGGGCCCTCTTGGACAGTCTGCATGATCCTGATCCAGATGTCCGCCGAGCGGCAGTCGCGGTGCTAGGCGAGTCAGGGGACTCCAAGGTTGTTGAATTGCTCCGTGAGCAATTGATGACAGAGTCCTCGTCAAGTGTCCGGGGTGAAATTGCCTATCGACTGCAATTCTTTTCAGAGGGAGAGTTTGAAGAAGGGCTAGGATTCGTCGCGAGCCACGACGAGAGTGCTCAAGTACGGCGCTGGGCCGACCAAACGCTTAGGGGACTGCGGGGAGCACGCGATTCCGGTTCAAAGCCTCAACCAATTCCACCAGCTGTGCCTGAGCCTTTTCATCGATATCCGTAAACTGGACACCCATCCCTGGAAACAAGAGGTGGCGCTCGGGTCGATTTCTCGTCCAGGCTACCTTTCCTTTTGCTTTGACCTTTTCCCAGGGCCGATCTGGCAATGCAAATTCCACAGACACTTCAGTTCCGGTAGCTAACGGTGTGCCGCTTTCGATGAAGAGTCCGCCCCCGCCGATGCCACCGGTGAGGCTATCAAACTGTTTCCCTTCGGGAGTGGAATAGCGGACTTTCAGTGCTAGCGGTGCTCGGGGGTGTGTGCGGCAATGGGCAAAGCGCGTGTCATCATCACTCGCCAGGAGTTGATCGATGATATGTCCCCAGGGGATCCCGCCTAGGAGGGTGCCTGAGATATCGTGGATAAGAATCATTTCTTGGTCGGCGTCGACTACGAGGTACTTTCCTTGATGACCTGCTGTGGTGACGATGGGATATTTCATTTGTGAGGAACCTCAGTCGGTCTGGCGCAAAGGAGGGCAGTCAATCGATACTTCAAGCGGCCCGTTCGGCGCCATCGAGGGTTTTTACGATGGCCAAGATGCGATCCCGTGCTTCTGGCTGAATGTCTGTAAATCGAACGCCCATGCCTGGACTAAAGGTGTATTGATCCGCCTTGGGACAGACCCAGGCAACGACTCCTTTAGCCTGAATCCACTCAGAGGGCTGTTCCGGGAGGGAGAACTCCATGGCGAGTTTAGTGCCGACCGGGAGCGGTGTCGTGCTTTCAATAAAGAGACCGCCTCCGCCGATGCCTCCTGCTCGGCTATCGTAGCTGTCTCCTTCCGGTGTTTTGTAGCGGACTCGAAACGCCAGATTGACGCGGGGTTCAGACCGTGTTTCCTTAGGTAGCGCGGGCTTGCGATAGGCGAGGATTTGATCAATGACGAAATCCCAGGAGAGGCTTCCAATCGCCTCACCGTTGTTGCCGAGTAGATTCACGATTTCTCGTGAGGCGTCCAGCTCGAGAACTTTCCCTTTGTGGCGAAGGCTGAGGGATACGGGGAGTTTCACAGGGCCTCCTAGGGCGATTCTGATACTCCCCAAATATAGCGGGTTATTTTCTGTTGTCGAGTAATAGGTGACAAACACTCAAGCCGTCGCAGCACGATCTGAGAATTGGCTGAACAGCCATACGGAATAGAGAACGATGTACGGGGGGAGGAGGCCGAGCCACGGGAGTGACTCGGCCCCAAGGTCACGTTTATGCGCTCTTGGCGTCTTTGTCCTGCTCAAAGATCCTGATAGGAGGATTCTTCCCGGAAATGGCATCTTCTGTGATGAGAACTTCCTTGATTTGCTTTTGTGACGGGGCATCGTACATCACATCCAGCATCACTTCTTCGAGGATAGCACGGAGTCCTCGGGCCCCCGTTTTTTGCAGATAGGCTTTGCGCGCGACGGCGCCGAGGGCACCCTCGGTAAACTTGAGTTTCACTTTTTCGAAGGAGAGTAATTTTTCATATTGCTTCGTCAGAGCGTTGCGTGGTTCGGTCAAGATGCGAACCAGCGCCCGCTCATCCAATTCTTCAAGCGTCGCGACGACGGGTACGCGACCGACAAATTCGGGGATAAGTCCGTACTTGAGGAAGTCTTCCGGTTGCACATGGGCGAGCATTTCTCCCAGTCGAGCTTCGCTGCGTCCGCGAATCTCGGCGCCGAACCCCATCGATTTACGATTCAGGCGCTGCTCAACGAGCGATTCCAGACCGACGAATGCGCCTCCGCAGATGAACAGGATGTTGCTGGTATTGACCTGAATGAACTCCTGATGCGGATGTTTCCGCCCGCCTTGCGGAGGGACATTGGCCACGGTGCCTTCAATCAGCTTGAGCAGCGCTTGCTGCACGCCCTCTCCGGAGACATCGCGGGTAATCGACGGGCTGTCGCTCTTTCGACTGATTTTGTCGATTTCGTCGATATAGACAATGCCGCGTTCTGCTCGTTCGACATCATAATCGGCCGCCTGGAGGAGCTTCAGGATGATGTTTTCGACATCTTCTCCCACGTACCCGGCTTCCGTCAGGGTTGTGGCATCGGCCATGGTAAAGGGGACATCAAGATACTTGGCCAGGGTCTGGGCCAGCAGCGTCTTTCCCGTTCCGGTCGGGCCGACCACAAGGATGTTTCCCTTTTGGAGTTCGACATCGTCGACGTCTTTTTCCTTCGAGGAAATGCGTTTGTAGTGATTGTGGACGGCGACGGAGAGAATGCGCTTCGCGCGGTCTTGCCCCACGACATATTGATCGAGATGGTGCTTGATATCGGCGGGCTTTTTGAGCTTGGAGGAGATTTCTTCTTTGGCTTCTTCCCAGTCCTCTGCAATGATGTCATTACAAAGATTGACGCATTCGTCACAGATATAGACGGTCGGCCCCGCGATCAGCTTGCGTACTTCATCGCGGCTTTTCCCGCAAAAGGAACACCGCAAATGTCGATCCACCTTCTCCTGCTTGGCCATGCGTCCTCCTGTGTTACTTGCCCTTGGCGCCGTCTTTGGCTGCGTCCCCAGACTCCACAGACTTGAGTCCTTTGGTCTGTCGGGAAATGACTTCGTCGATCAGGCCATACTTCTTGGCTTCTTCCGCTGACATGAAATAGTCGCGCTCGGTATCGTGCGCGATCTTCTCAATGGGTTGGCCGGTGTGTTTGGCCATGATGTCGTTCAGCCGTTCACGGATTTTGAGGATCTCTCGGGCATGGATGTCGATTTCGGTGGCCTGTCCCTGGAATCCACCAAGCGGTTGATGAATCATGACGCGGGCATTTGGCAGGGCATAGCGCTTGCCTTTCGCGCCGGCGGTAAGAAGCAATGCTCCCATGCTCGCAGCCTGGCCGAGGCAGATGGTGTTGATCGGTGGTTTCACATATTGCATCGTGTCATAGATACCGAGCCCTGCCGTAACGCTGCCGCCGGGGGAATTCACGTAGAGATTGATGTCCTTTTCGGGGTCTTCGGCCTCAAGGAACAAGAGCTGGGCAATGATAAGATTCGCGAACATGTCATCGATCGGCGCGCCCAGGAAAATGATCCGGTCTTTTAAGAGACGGGAGTAGATATCGTAGGAGCGTTCGCCTCGATTGGTTTGTTCGACTACGATCGGGACCAACATATATTCAATTCCTTTCGGCAATGTTTGGAGCGCGCCCCTCGATCGAGGCGTTTGCAGGCACCGTGTCTAACCTTGGATCACAGAGTTTCGGTATACAAAGTCCAACGCTTTATCCGCCAGGATGCGCGAGCGCAATTCTTCGATGGAATCCTGGCCGCCGGCCTGAATCATTTTCACGAGCTCAGCCATCGGGACGCGGAGTTCGGTTGCCAGCCTGGTGACTTCGTTGTTCATATCTTCCTGGCTGACCGAGATAGATTCCTTCGTGGCAATGGCTTCGAGGATCAGGCCGACTTTGACGCGCCGGTTGGCTTCGTCGCGGTTCTCCTCGCGGATGGTTTTAAGTTCTTCGGCCGTCGCGGCTGGTGATGGATCGGTGGCCTTCCCTCGTTGCCGCTCTTGGAGTCTCTGCCGGACGATGGCATCCAATTCACGTGTCACAAGGGTTTCCGGCAGGTCGAAGTGGTGTGTTTCGGCCAGCCGTTTGAGAATCGTATCTTTGTAAGATTCATCAATATCGCGCTTAAGGGCTTTTTCCATCTCACTGCGCAACTTGTCCTTAATTTCTTGAAGCGACGAAAAGGGCCCGCAGTCCTTGGCAAACTCATCGTCGAGTGCCGGCAGCGTTTTCTGTTTCACGCCTTTGATGGCCAGGCTGAACTTCACGGTCTTGCCGGCGACCCGGGTATCGGGGTGACTGCCGGGATAATTCTGAGGAATATCGACAATGTCTCCGTCTTTCTTGCCGATTAAATAACTATCGATCTCAATACCAAGGAGCGCGGCTTTGGAACCGACTTTGTGAAGCTGGCCTTCTTTCTTGGTTCCCTCGAGTGACGTGCCATCGAGAAAGCCTTCGAGGTCAACGACGGCAAAATCTCCATCGCCTAATGCGGTGCCGGGCGGAGCGGCTTCAAGCCTCGCCTGCTGTTCACGCAGGACATCCAGCGCCCGATCGAGCTGCTCGTCGGTGACGGTCCGTTTGTCCGGCTTCAGCGAAATTGGATTGGGGGCTTTGTAGTCACGCAGTTCAATGGTCGGCTTGATTTCAACGGTGGCCGTGAAGATGAAGGGCTCGTCCTTCTTGATTTTGACCCGTTCCAGCGGTGGGATCTCAACCAGAACCGGGTTGATGCCGGCCTCGCGGACGGCGCGGTCGTAGAAATCCGGCACGATGCTACGAATGACATCTTCCTCAACTTCTTTGGCGTAGCGTTTTTCAAGGAGCCCCAGCGGGGCTTTCCCGGGGCGGAATCCTGGAATGCGTACTTGGCGGTTCAGCTCCGTATAGGCTCGCGAGAAACGCTGCGTAACCTCTTGAGCAGGGACTTCGATTTTCAATGCCCGCTTCATGGGGCCCAGTTCGGTCATTTCCATCTTCATCGTCATGCGTCCATGTCCTTCCACGTTCCATGAGGGGCGAGCCCAAGCGGAGTTGCCGTCAAATTTGGTGCGAGCGGAGGGACTTGAACCCCCACGGTTACCCACGAGATCCTAAGTCTCGCGCGTCTGCCAGTTTCGCCACGCTCGCACAGTGGGGAGCATCGCGGGGCTGTCGACGCGGATGCTGAGACAGCAAAACACGCGATTGTGTAAGCCTTTTGTACCGTCGAAGGCGACCCACTGTCAACCCATACTCCTGCGGGGTTTACGCTGTCCCGAGCGTCCAGACAGCGAGCAATAGAGAGCAGCGATGACCATGAGCAGGGGACTGTATGGATTTGCCTCCCTGATGGGGGTGGTTGGGGTGGAAGCAGGTGAGTCCTGGTTCATACTGGAGGGTGAGAGTATACTACTTAGTTAGAGGGTATCCGGCGAGGAGGTTGGTATGGCTGGAGGTTGCGGCTGCAGAATCCAGTCTACCCCGATTTCCCGCACCTAGGTAAGGAGGTGGTGTGATGTACCGTTTCTCTGTCTTCATCTCCATCATCGTCAGTTGGGGCATGATTCTATGGAGTGCTCCGGCTGGGGCGTATCGCGAATATTTCACGGCTGAACAGAAAGTGCAGCTCGATAAGATTCAAGTGGTGCTCGTCGAGACGCTGGCACTGACTGACAAGGGAGCGGTGGATGCCGGTCCATTGGCCTCTGCCGTCTCGCGCCGTCTCGGCGAGGTCGGTTACACCGTGGCGCAGGATGCCTCGAAGACGCATGATGCGGTATTCCGAGTGAAATGCGAGCAGCGTAAGACCTGGGAGGGCACGGCTTCCTCGGGGGGAGACAATGATCTGCCTGACGCCCCCTCTCGCCTGTGGAAAGGGCCGGCCTGCCAGCTGACGTATGCGTTAGGCGGGATGAAGATTAAATGGCAGAAGGAAGTCCGCACTGATTTTGAAGATGCTGCTGGCGCTGCCCAGGCTGCTCAGGCCGGAGATCCTGGAAGTTTTGCCATTGCGCGGCTGACGGATCAACTTGAGAAATATGAATTCCCGTTGATTCTCGCCGCCGAATGGGGTCATGCCGATCGATTGCTGAAGCTGATGGATTCTTCAGAGACGAGTCTGCCCAGGAAGGTAAAAATCATTTCGCTGCTGGGAGAAATGCAGGCGGATGAAGCCTTGCCGAAGCTTAAGCAAGTGCTCCAGGATCGCGATCTGGCCAAGCAGGCTCTGGTGGCGATGGGCAACCTCGGGAAGGAAGGGATTCCGCTGCTCGTGGACGTCATGAATATGTCCACCATGGTGGACATGCAGGCCTCTGCCGCAAAGGGTTTGGGGCAATTGGGCGGCGTGCATGGCGACGCGTCAGTTGTTCTTCCCTTGCTGGCCAAGCTGCAAGATCCGAAAACAGATTGGACGGTGCTGACCGAAGTGGCTTGGGCGTTGGGAAAGATTCCCGACAAGCGTTCGATCCAACCACTCTATGATTTAGATAAAAAGCTGCAGCGGCTGCGGGATCCGGACAATCAGTCACTGAAAAAATTGAAGGAAGCCGTCTTCTGGGCGATCAAGCAGTGTGATACCTGGGATCAGTTTAGCTGAGCGGGCGTTGACATTGCATTGCTTGCCTCCTATCGTGCTCCGTGCGAGATGGGCCAGCACGGAGCCTCAACATGTCACATACTCCTACCCCTGATCGATCTACGAATCCCCGTGCGATTCTTGAGCGCGTCACATTCCAGATGGCGTCGAGTCGTACTCCCCATGGCATCGTAACCTTTTGAATAACGTAACAATTCGAAACAGCGCGGGTGTCTTGATCGACTAAAGGAGGATCATATGACAGCATTCTCACGCAGACGATTTCTTCAACTGACAGCCGCAACCGGCGGCGCCTTGGTGTTCAGCGATCTCATTGGCCAAGTGATAGGGCTGACGGAGAGGGCGAGTCTCGCCGCCGCGGGTGAGCCGATCAAGATCGGCATACTTGATCCATTGTCGAGCCCGTATAAGACGTCCTCCATTCATGACGTCCATGGGGCAAATGTGGCGGTGGATCTTTTTAATAAACGAGGTGGCGTGCTGGGGCGTCCGGTGGTGATTCTCGAAGCGGATGATGCGTCGAATCCGGAGACTGCTGTGAAGGTGGCGACGAAGTTCATCAAAGAAGACCGGGTCGATGTGCTCATGGGGACCTTCAACGCCGACTGTGCGTTGGTCGTCTCGGAATTGGCGAAGAGAGAAAACAAGTTGTTCATGGTGACCGGGTCTCATCTTCCCGAGTTGAGCGGTGCCGCCTGTAATTCCCACACATTTCTCTTCATGCCCCACGCAAAAATGTTGGCGCAAGCGGTGGTGCCGCATTTGGTAAAAACCTATGGGACTCGGTGGTACATGATCACGACGAGTACGTTCGATGGTAAAGCCGCCGCGCAGGCGATGATGGAGGCCGCAGAGGCGCACAAGGTTGAGTTCGTGGGTGAGGCCTTGATGCCCTTCGGGTCTACGGATTTTGTGTCGGCACTCAGCGCGGCGAAGGCCAAGGAGCCAACGGCGATCATTCTCAATCTCTATGGATGGGATCTCGTGCATGCCTTGAAGGGGTACGGCAAGCTGGAATTGGCCAAAGAGAAAATCGGTGTCGGTGGGATGATCAGCGGCGAACAGATTGGGCGCCCGCTGGGTTATGCCAACAATGCAGGAATTTGGGGCCTCATCTGGGACCCTAAGATCAACACCGAGAGTTCAAAACGATTCATCCAAGGCGTGATCGACAAGTACAACCATACGCCAACCTCCCGGTGCTATTTGGGGTATGCCGCGATGACGCAGATCCTCGAAGCGATTCAGCGTGCTGGTTCAACCGAGACAGCCGCGCTGATCAAGGCATTGGAAGGGCACGAGTTCGATGGGCTGAAGGAAGGGCGGTCTAGTTTTCGGGCGTCGGATCACCAGCACGTGCAGGATGTTCTGGTAGGGGAAGCCTTTGGAAAAGAATTGGGGCTGGGCCATTACAAGATTCTCGCAACGGTGCCGGGCCTCGCTAATATTGGGGCGGCGGACCAGCGGCACTGTCAAATGTAATAGCTCAGAAATCAGAAGGGCACTCCTATGATGCCCTCCTGATTTCTGCTATTGGGGCAAGACTACAATCTCGACACGACGATTCTTCCGCCGTCCGTCTTCCGTGGCATTGCTGGCCAAGGGTCGGCTTTCCCCGTAGCCCTCTGCCGTGATGTGGTCGGAAACGGCTCCTCCCTGCTCCAGCGCCTCTCGAGCATGGGCGGCCCGGGTGCGTGAGAGCACCCTGTTCGTGGGGAAACGCTCAATCAGTTTTCCGCCGATCGGGACATTGTCCGTATGTCCGGTGACGCGAAGATGGCGGTCCGGGGCACTGTGGAGAATGCTGCCGACTTTCCGGAGCACCTCTGCCCCTGCTGGCTTCAAGTGGTCTTCTCCTGAATCAAACAACAAGCGGTCAGCCAGATGGATGGTGATCTGATCCCCGGATTGCTGGACGGTAATGGTTCCGCGGTCGATTTCAGGGCGCAGGAGCGTCTGGAGATCGTCATAGGTCTTGGGCACCGGCGGTTCCTGGCGTACGGCTAATTGTCGCTGGAGTTCGGCGACTTGATCTTGAAGTTCCGCAGTGGCAGCCAGTTGCCGTTGCCGATTCTGCTCGAGGGCTGCAAGGCGCTCGTCACGGTCGTCGGCTTTCGCCTCCGCCACTGGGACCGCGTTGCGGTGGCGATATTCATACCCGCCGTCGCAGCACACGGGGTTGCCTGAACAGCTGCTGGCGATGATACCGACAAGACAAAGGGATCCTGTGAGGAAGCGTTTCCCGTTCATGGGCTAGCTCCTTGGTAAGACGCGACCGGGTCCGCGTCAATAATTGTGTAGCGGTGATGTGGGGCAGAGTGCCGCTTATCGCGACACCCTGCCCCCCTCAGCAGAAATGGGCGACTTACTTGGTGACGCGGATTTCGACCCGGCGGTTCTTTGCCCGGCCTGCGTCGGTCGTATTCGGACCCACGGGCTTCGTGTCGGCATAGCCGTGTGTCGTGGCCGCGCCCAATCCGCCTTCAGTCAGAGCTTTGGCTGCGTTGGCCGCCCGCGCTTCAGAGAGTTCCTTGTTCGTTGGGAAAGTCTTTTTCAGCGAGCTCTTGATCGGACGGTTATCCGTATGTCCGTCCACGGCCACTTTGTACTCAGGGAAATCCTTGAGGATGGCACCGACCTGTTTCAGCGCATCAGCGCCGGCTGGTTTCAGCTGATCTTCTCCAGAGCCGAAGAGATAGCCTGATGCCAGGTTGATGAGCAGTCGCTCGTTATTCAGATCGACGGCGATCGTCTGCTTGTCGATCTGCGGCTTCAGCGCACGGATCAAGCCGCGCTGCGCTTCTTTCAATTTCGCCATTTCGGTGGACAGGTCACCACGGAGACCCGCGAGCTCTTTGTCCCGATCCGCCAACTTCTTCTCGAGTTCCGCGACGCGCTGTCTGCAGGCGGCGAGTTCGGCGGCCATCTTGTCTTTGTCACCGGCGGCTCCGCCCATGGCGGCTAGCTGAGAGGTGAGATCCGCGTTGCGCTGTTTGGCTGTGGCGAGTTCTGTGGCCAGCTTGTCTTTATCTCCGGCTCCGGCTTGAAGCGCGGCGAGTTGTGACTGGGCTGCCGCGAGATCCGCGGCCAGTTTCTCTTTGTCGCCGCCTGCTGCCGCCTGGGCGGAGGCCAACTGGCGTTCCAGCTCGGCCGTGCGGGCTTTCGATTGATTGAGGTCGCTTTGTGCGGAGGAGAGCTGGCTGGCGAGTTTTGAAGAGTCTCCAGCGCTTGAGCGGAGAGCGGCCAATTCCCGGTCACGATCAGCCAACTGACTTTCGAGCGCTTTCACACGGTCGCTGAGCGCTCCGTTTTCTTTCTTTGCTGCGGCGAGCTCATCGGCCAGCCGCTGCCGTTCCTTTTCCAACGCAGCGAGACGAGCGGCCATGTCTTTGGAGGCGTTGTCGGCGTCCCACTGATTGCGGTGACGGTATTCATAGCCGCCGTCACAGCAGATGGCGTTTAAATCGATCGCGGCGGCATTGCCTGCGATCGAGAGAAGGCCGAGGGCCAGAATGGATATGCGAATCGATTTCATGCTTACTCCTTGTGTGATGGTCCGTTGTAATGCAATTGGGGTGTGCGCCTGAATCCTAGTGTTTTCCTTTGAGGGCGTCGCGAATCTCCATGAGGAGCTTCTCTTCATTGGTCGGGCCGACCGGTGGCGCCGGTGGGGCTTCTTTCTTAAAACGGTTCATCTGCTTCACCAACAGGAAGATGACGAATGCGAGGATAATGAAGTCAAATGTCGCCTGCAAAAAGACCCCGTAGTTGATCGTGGGGGCTCCGGCCGCTTTAGCCGCAGTGAGCGAGGGCTGGGGAGTCCCGGACAAGTTGACGAACAGGCTTGAGAAATCGACCTTTCCCATAAGTAAACCCAGGGGGGGCATCAGCACATCGCTGACCAGTGATGACACGATTTTTCCAAATGCGCCGCCGATGATGACACCGATCGCCATATCGACGACGTTGCCCTTCATGGCGAATTCTTTAAATTCTTTTAACATCGTCTGTCCTCCTTAGAGGATGAGAGGGTGAGTTGCGTGCTGCGAGTGTACACTATCGTTTCCTGGTCGTATCGAAGCTGTATCCGAGGGTGAAGAGATACAAGTTATCGGTATCGCCGGTGCCCGGCGCCGGCCGACTGTTGTACCGTGTGGTCACCTGAATCCCGCTCACGAACCCTTCCCAGATTTTGAAACGGACCCCGTTATCCATGGTGAGGAAGTAGTTCGAGGCGTTTTGGAGCGACGGGTAAAATTCGTTGAAATGGTAGAGTGTGATGCGATCGTCAAAGAGCGGCCAATTCCATTTCATCGAGACGCGGCCGCGCAGGCTGGATTGGTCGTCTGCGACACGGAAATCTTCATTGAAGAAGGCGACGCCGGCTTCCGTATAGAACGTCATGTCTTTGAAGATGCCGCTGAAATCTCCCCGCTCGATAAACTGAAAGCCGGGACCGGACGCCAAGGCGGTTCGCATCTTGAGGTCCTGGAAGCGATCGTTCTCGAAGTAGGCCGAGGCAAACCAGTAAAAGCGTTTGGTGATGAAGAAGTCGAGTTTGATGGTGCCGCGGGCATTCCGGGCAATAAGCGTGTTGGCATTGTCGCCGTAGACGTAGCGTCCATTGATTGAGAGCCGGAGTTGTTCGCTGCGGGCGACGAAATCTCCCAGCAAGCTGGCGTTCTTGAGATGGCTGTTTCCGGTGGTCTGGGAGTACCCTCCCGTAAGACTACCTGTGTAAATGACGGGCGGCTGAACCAAGGGGTTCACGGATCCGATGGCATCGAGCGGAACGGTGAGCGAGCCTTTGAGCGGTTCAGATTGGATATTCAGATTGCCATCGGCTCCGGCCGTCGCGGTCCCAACAAGGATGCTGCCCTCTTTGAGATGAAACGGGATCGGATGGTTGACGGCGAGTTTGGCGACGTCGCTCCACTTTACCTTGATGACATTGTCCGGGCTGGAGGGAGTTTTCATGACGAGCACGCCGCCTGCCATCTCGACGACTTCTCCATAGATGTTGCTGCCGTCCTTGAGGGTTACCACGTCGAGCGGGGGCGCGGGAGCATCGGCTGCAATGGCCGTGGCGACTCCACAGAGTGCGGCTGTCAAGATTGCTAAAACG
>NEWQ02000029.1 GCA_002869855.2 Nitrospira sp. CG24D | reverse complement strand
TTGCCGGCCGACCGAGTCGAGCAGTTGATCCGCGACCTCCGCGCGAAGGCCGACCACGAGCGCCGTGCCGCGTAGCGCCCGGCCGCACGGGCCAAGCTCCCGCAAGTCATGCGCTGGCGGACTTTCTCAACAACCTGCTGGCTTGTATTTCGAGACCGCTCACGATACCCTCGCACCATCGTCTTTCCTTTTCTGCACGATGGCCATCTACGCAATCGGCGACATTCAAGGCTGCGCGCGCTCTCTGGAGCGACTACTCGACCTTATCCGATTTGATCCTTCCGTAGACCGCCTCTGGTTTGTCGGCGACCTGGTTAATCGAGGCCCCCGCTCCCTCGACGTCCTGCGCTACATCAAAAGTCTCGGTCCGGCAGCACGAGCGGTATTGGGGAACCACGACCTGTTTCTGCTCGCCGTGGCTGAAGGCATCGTCGCGTTGCGACCGAAAGACACCATTCAAGATGTCCTGGCGGCAAAAGATCGCGGTGAATTGCTCGCCTGGCTCCGACAGCAACCGCTCCATCATCGTGACGGTTCCCACTTCATGATCCACGCCGGACTCCTGCCGCAATGGACGATCGAAGAGGCAGAGCTTCACGCACAGGAGGTGGAGGCCGCTCTCGCAGGCCCCAACTTCAAGACTCTGCTTCACCATCTCTTTCACGGTACGATACCCAATTGGGAGCAGACGATCAGCGGACCAGATCGACTCGTCGCAATCACGCGCGCCCTCACCCGCCTTCGAACCTGCACACCGGCGGGAGCCCTCTCCCCGTTCTCAGGTCCACTCGATCAAGCCCCGACAGGTTACTTGCCCTGGTTCCGTATCCCTAACAGGCGG
This sequence comes from Nitrospira sp. CG24D, assembly GCA_002869855.2. Taxonomy (GTDB): domain Bacteria; phylum Nitrospirota; class Nitrospiria; order Nitrospirales; family Nitrospiraceae; genus Nitrospira_D. The sequence goes on along the minus strand of NEWQ02000029.1, from coordinate 1,463 downwards.
AGCGCAAACGCCACCGTCATCTTCGGTCACTGGGCGGCTCTTGGGCTACACATGGAGCCGACTGTGCTGGGCATAGACAGCGGTTGCGTGTGGGGAAGGCAGCTGACGGCCATCAGGCTGGAAGATCGACGGGTGTTTCAGGTGAACTGTGTGGATACTGTACGTAAAGCGTAGGGTCTCGGAATCGTTTAGACGCCCAATACGAGGCGAAGAGGCGGCACCTCCTCCCCAATGCCAAACGAGAGTTCTTCCTTCACCGTCTCCGGATCCACGTAGGTCCCGAACAGGCGATCCCAGATGCTGAAGATGACCCCAAAGTTGGCGTTGGACAGAGTAAGGTTGTCACTGTGATGCACATGATGGAGCCTCGGCGTGATGAACACCCACTCCAACCAATTCGATCGCCAGGTCACGTTCATATGCTGCCAATCGTTTGTCAGAATATGGGAGACCGTCACGATCAGGAAGACCCACCAAGGGGCCTTGCCAAGCACTGACAGGGCAACGCCCCAAGGCAGACCAAAGAGCACAAGCTGGAGAAACGATGCTCGGTAGCCGGCCAGCCAATACATGGAGGTAGCAGAATGGTGCCACTTGTGGATACGCCAAATCGGGCTGAGATGCCAGAACCGATGCATCCAATAGGCGCCGAAGTCACCGATGACGTAATACAGGAATAAGCCCACCACCGTCGGTAGGGTGAGGATCGACTCCGGGACCACGGGTTTGACCGCGATAAAACTCCTCAAATAGCCTGCAAATGGAGCCGTGAGGTACACAAGAACTGCGAATCCAATGATGTCCAGAAAGAGCACCGAGCGGTAGGAAACTTTTCGTGCGGGGACAAAGCTCTCGAGCGTGGTCATGCTGAGAAGCCTCGCAACAAACAGCAGCGGGAAAAAGAGGTTATTGTCGAAGAGGAACTGTCGGAACTCCCGACTGAGCAGCCATTCAATCCATTCCATGCTGAGCCCCTCCTTATCGCTGCACTGTACCCCAGCGGCAGAGAACTGTCTTGCTTTTGATGAGATATTGCACGGTGAGGCAATGGTGACTGATCACGCCGGGATCGGAGACCCCGAAGGGGCTAGTGGTAGCTCTCATTCTCGCTCGGGAACTTGCCCTGCTCGACCTCTTCCTTGTAGCACCGCAACGCTTGCAGCGCATCCGCCTTGAGATGGGCATAGGGTTTGACAAACTTCGGCACGAAGTCGTCGAAGAGTCCGAGGAGGTCATAGAGGACCAGAACTTGGCCATCACAGTGCGGACCAGCTCCGATCCCGATGGTGGGAATGGTCACCTGTTCGGTGATGGTCCTGGCCAGTTCAGTGGGAATCGCCTCGAGCACGATGGCGAAGGCACCGGCGGCTTCGAGGGCCTTGGCATCATTCACCAAGGCCAGCGCATGATCTGATTCCTTCCCCTGAACTTTGTAGCCACCAAATCGATGGACAGATTGAGGG
>NEWQ02000028.1 GCA_002869855.2 Nitrospira sp. CG24D | reverse complement strand
CGGCACGAGTGCGGTTGCCCAGCGCATTGACCGTCTCGCTGACCAGCAACAGGTAAGAGTCGGGAGTCGTGAATGCCGTGTTGCCGAAGGGGTCCTGGGAACGGTGCGGGAGAAAGAAATGCTGCCGCGCGAAGGCCAGCTCTTGAGTCGGGGTATCCGTCACATTCGACGAGTACAATACCCGCCCCGAAGGAATCCACCAATTGGCGTCCCCTTCGCTGTGGATATACCGCCCCTCCGTGGTGAGCATGGTGTCGGTCACCCGAGCGCCGTAGACTTGCGTCAGGAGCCCAGGGGTAAAGGCGAGCTTGTAGCTCTCGCCCGGCAGCGCGAGGGATTCAAGAGCGCCTAACGGGAGCAGATCCGTCAAATCGTTCCTGCGATAGCGGATGCGGACGTGCTCGATCAGCCGCTTTTGTTTCTTGTTGAGATCGGCGGTCGCCTCGTATGGGATTTCCACAGCCCCGTTGAGCTGCGCGAACTCTTGTACGACCCATTCCGCGGAGCTAAATCGTTGAGCCGGATTTGTAGGAGTGAACCCCGTCAGCTCGTAGGTGCGGGTCTCGCCCGGCAAGGGCGTCCGGTAATGGTCCGGGTCATCAATCCCGTTGGTATAACTCGTCGTCGTGTATGTGAGGAAGGTCTGGGTCTGCTTATCTCGGTCTGCTTGTGTGGGCAGCGCAGGATCAAGTCGACGACGACCATACCCAACGGCGAGGGACTTCAACGGATTGCCGATGGCGTCCACCTGCAGCGTCAGCGCGTGGCTGATCCGGGGATCCGCCGGGTTGCGCTCGTAGTGGTAGGTCAGAGCTTCCAGCCGATGGCTAAAATACACTGCGTGGTGGTTATCAAGCCTGGGTTGAACTTGCGTGACCCCATAGCGACTTTCACCAACTTGGTATGGGTGTTCGGATTTGCGGGTGCCATCCCGCGCATACAGCTCGGTGCGCAACTGGGCACCCCGTAACGCTCTGTAGGCTTCGGCAGGTGCGTCGCCAATCTCGACATCGTGCTCGCCGAGCGGTGCAGCACTGAGGTCTCTTTGGTAATACTCTTGGCGAGACCTCTCGGTCAGATCTCGGTAGTCGAGAGGGTGATTTCCTCGGTTGTCAAAATAGACTCCGGTGTGAAACCAGGTACGCGTTTCGACTGGTGGTACGTGATAGGCCGGATTGGTGTTGGAGAATGCTGTTTCCTTGCCATGCAAGTTCGCATGTACGAAGTCTTCGAAGCGTTCAGTATCGAATTGATCAACCCGCCCGAACCCGCAGAACTCGCGCTCACGCCCGTCAAAATACCCATGGTGATACTTGTAGGTGCTGACGTGTTTTGACTTGCTGATGTGATCAATGACTTCCACCTTGTCCACCACCTGGACGGGAAACGGAAGGGGCGTGATCCACGGCGTGCCTTTCGCCTGATCTTCAAGAAAGTAGTGCGTGGAAGGGGCGTAGCTCACGCGCGTTGTTGCCCCCATGTTGTTGTCCATGCCGATGAGGACGAAAGGCTTGACGCCGCCGCAGAAGTCGAGCGCTTTGTAGTGCCCTTCCGACGATCCAACGAAGTCTTGGGTCCAGAGTAAGGTGGCCGTTCCGGTGCCGAAGACGTCCGCGAACTGCACGGCACTCATATCACTCGTGCTGGGGGTACCGACAATGGTCTGCCGCTCACTCCACGAATTGCCGGACTGATTGAACCAAAAGTTCACTCGGCGTGGATCGACATAGACCAGATCGGCACAGCCAGTGCCGTTCAAGTCGGCGAGGAAGAGCCGCTTGGGATCAAAGTCGACGGCTAGGTGCGGCGCATGAGCCATGCTGACGCGCTTGCCGAAGCGGCCATAGCCGAGATTTGGCCAATAGTCGATGCGGCCATCGTGCACGAGGACGATGTCGTTCAGACCATCTCCAGTCATGTCGGCCAGCCGAACGCGCCCTGCTGGGTCGTCGAAAAAGACATCGGGGAATTGGTCCATGTCATGGATGCGCGCTACAGATTGCGGTGGTGCGAACCCCTTTTCTCCCAAGCATGCGAACCACAGAAATTGCTGATCTTGAGTCATCAACGCATCTGCGCGCCCGTCTCCAGTAAGGTCCACCATGCGGACGTTGGGACTGTGTGGCGCGAAGTCAGGAAAGCTCTCGTAGGGGATGAATTGCTTCCAAGCTCCATCAGGCGTGGTCTCGAAGAACCCCGGTAGCGGACCCGCGTTGACCAACAAGTCTGTGATACCGTTCCCCGCCATGTCACCAAACCCGATGCCGGGTTGATCAAGTGAAATTCCCGCCGGCATGTGGGTCAGCGCACGCGGTCGATCGTATTCGCCCTTGCCCAGGTTGCGCCAATAGCGAAAACCATCCGGGCCGGTATGCAGGATGTCCGGCAAACCGTCACCGAACAGATCGACCAAGGCCATGTTAGGGTCACTTAGGGCCAGTGGCGGCATTAGGCCACCCTGCGCAGTGAGCGATTGGTAGCGTTGCTCGTGCGGTTTGAATTCCGCATAGGAGAAGACGACCGGCGGCATACTGGCAGACCGATAGCGCCCCTCTGTGTCTTTGTCATAACCCGTGACTGTTGCTGTGCTCAGCAGCGAGAGTTGCGTGTCTGGGTCAGCACGGTACGTGAAGTCGGTGGAACGAACCAGGGTTGGGCTACCCAGTTCGGCAAAGTGGTGAAACATCAAGACGCGCTGACAGCGTCGAAGCGTGCGGATGTCGAAGCCGGCACGAAAGTGCGAGAACCGGTCCACCCTGACCGGTGCAGGGCGGGAGGCGGTTGACGTTTCTGGATTGGTGCCAAATAACTCCTGTTGGTCTGCGGGTCGTGGGTCCGGATGCGGCAAAACGGTGGGGGTGCCCCAATCCCCGTAGTCGAACACGACTTCGAAGGCGTAGCGACGCCCCTCCCGCAAGTGCCCAACCGCCGTGCCATCGGCATAGATGATCGGGCGTGCCTGTGCGTCAAGCAACGGGTCGGGCAGATTGCCGTAATAGACACGACGGATGTAGCGCTGGGTTGCGACGCGACGTTGTTCGAATGTTTCGGGGAAACGCTCGTTGAGGTTGTTGCCCGCATACAGCGCCGGATCGTCCGAGGCGTATTCGCACAGACTGTGGTTGCCGAGCGCATCGAAGGTCTCGCGCAACAGCCATTCATAGACGCGCTGATCATTGCCGGGATCGGTCAGGCGTGATGCCGCCGTATTGCCGAAGAGGCTGGTGATATTGTCTTTCGTGATCGTACGCCAGTGCGTCTCACCAGTGGTGCCATGCACCCACCGCTCTATCCGCGCGAACATGCCTTCCGTTCTGGGACGGTAGAGGAATATCGCAAAGTCCGCACGCACGATGGGATCTTCCGGAATCCATGTCACCTGACCAGTGGCGGGATCGACCACTTTTTTTAGGCAGCGAACCAGGTCTTCGGCCCCCGACAAGACGAATACATCCTGATTGTCGTAACGTGGCAACCCTTTCTCGGTTTTTCGCGTAATCCGCGGTAGAGACAGTTGCCAACCCAGGCCGAAGATACCATTGCCATTGCCGGAGCTGTAGTCCAACGACAGCTTGGGCCCGAAGCCGTTGCGCCCGGGAGATAGGGCAATCGGGATGCTATGATTCCCCGTGCCGCTGAAGAGATTGGCTTGAAACGTTTCGCCTATGCCTTTGACGGCACCCCCCCCTTGGGGGAGACTGATAGCCTGTTGAGCCGCACCGGAATTCGTGCTCACAGGCCAACCCCTGTCATAATAATGAGCGAGCGTCGCATGCTAGCCCTGTCGGCCGTTCGACTGACCTGCAAGCCCAACGCCCTCATGATCGCTCTCCTAGTTGATCTGGCCGAATCCGGATGTAAGGTTCATCGTCGCCAACGCCGTCAGTCTCAATGAGACCTCCCGCTTTCCTAACAGCCATCGTGATTGAAGACATCGTCATCTTTCTTTCTGTGTGATTGCGTTCATGGATGGCCTGAACGCGAGCCCTAACCAAACTCGGCTTTGAATAACATTCCCGGGTCATTAAATCTGACCCACAACAAACGTTTAGCCGGAGGTAACACTAAGTTGGACTCCGGTTCGACCAGGATGCCGGTGTTGCAATGAAAAACCTCGAACCCAGACGGCAATTGGAAGCTACAGCTATTTTGGCCTCCGTTTATTCCCAGTTAAGGGCGGGAGACATGAGAAGCCATCCCGCATCTGTGGGCTTGATCTGAATCGGGCTCCTCGTCGGCATCGTCAATCTGTTTTAGAAGCCCTGCATTGGTGGCACTTGAGTCTAGCAAGCGGTGTTCACTACTAGGCTCTCTCTTTTGTAATTCCACATTCGTCATGAGCAAGCTAGATGCCAGCATGCGACAGGAGGGTTGGATCGCCGGATGGCAGTCTCAATCTCTGTACTTTCAGCGCTGTACGTATTACTGAGTTCGAAGACACCGGTTTTTCAGATCTCCTGAGCACAGACGCATGTATCGAAAGAGATTCATGAGGTGAATCCAATCTGATACAGGAGAAAGACTCAGCACGTTCGTGGCCTGGCTGCTGGCTTCATTGAGAATGATCGTTTCGAGAGGCGGGCCGCTGGTCTTCAGGTAATCGGATGACACACTACTGTTGTAGCCGATTTCGAACCGCGACCATCACCATGATCTCCGACAATGGGATTTTGGGAAGGAGGGTCCGAAGAATGTTTCTTGCCCCCTTCAGAAACAAAGTGAAACTCGTATAGACATCGCACCAGTGGGAATTGATTTGAGAAAGAAAATATTCTAGTTACACAGGCTGGATGCCCGAGGGCGAGCGGCGATCGCTGAGATCAATGCCAGCCAGAATATTTCGATCGTGATTCGTCAGGTCAAAGATCTCAACAACATCGTCGAGCAGGACCATCGTGCGATCCGAAGGAATGGGCCGGTGTGAGGGTGTCATGAAAAAAACAGAACGTGTTTCTCGCTTCAAATAGTACGAACAGTGATCGCGCGTGCTGTTGCGGTCACGGCAGGGCGTACCAAGTGGCCTTACCGGCGCCATGCTGGATAATAAGTTTTTTCTCGACCAGGCTGCGGAAATGCTCTTTAAGCGTATTGCGGCTGGCGCCGGTCTTGTGAGCCATGTCGTTCATCGTCACGCGACCATGGTCCCGTGCATAATCCAGAATATTCACGGACAGCTCGGGCAGCGTAGCCAGCACGATCTTTTCCTGCTCAACCTTGGCGGCAAGGCGCCGTTTCTGCTGCTGCAAGGCGCGCAGCAAGAAGCTCAGCCATGGTTGCCAGTTCGGCGCCTCAGTGCGGATCGTGCCTTGAGTCTGGCGAAGCGCCAGATAATAGGCTTCCTTGTTATGTTCGATGATGCTCTCAAGCGAGCTATAGGGAACATAGACATAGCCGGCCTGCAACAAGAGCAGGGTGGTCAGCACCCGGCTCAAGCGGCCGTTGCCGTCCTGAAAGGGGTGGATTTCCAAGAACACCACGACAAACACACCGATCATCAGCAGGGGATGCAGCCGACCGAGTTCACGGGCTTCATGCAACCACGCGATCAACTCGCCCATCAGGCGGGGTGTCTCGAAGGGTGTGGCGGTCTCGAACACAATGCCGATCTGCGTGCCGTCCGCGGCGAACGCGGCCACGCTGTTCGAGACGGTCTTGTAACTGCCGCGATGATATTCATCCTTCCCGCTATAGGTCAGCAGGTCGCGGTGTAACTGCCGAATATGGTTCTCCGTGACGGGGATGTCTTCCCACGCATGAAAGATGGTGTCCATGACGGCGGCGTAGCCGGCCACTTCCTGCTCGTCACGGGTGGCGAAGGATTCGAATGTGAGATTGGCCAGCAACTTCTCAACCTCGCGATCAGTCAGTGTGCTGCCCTCAATGCGGGTTGATGATCCGATGCTTTCGATCGTGGCGACGCGACGCAAGGCGCTCAAACGCTCAGGCTCCAAGCTACCAAGCGCTCGCCAGGCACCCTTGAATTCGTCGATCTCTGAGATCAGCGCCAGCATCTCAGCGGTGATATGAATCGTGTGTGATTTCAACATCTTCGTACCATTTCACCCGCATTATCACCCGATTACACCCGCAAGTCCACCTGTATGATCACCTGATTACACCCGCAACACAGGCCAGGAAGTCGATCAGCGCAAGGCGTGTGACCTCGCCAAGAACATTACAATCTGAAGGGGGACATGATGACGAACGAGCCATTTCGTCTCCTGCTTGAGGCAGAGCATCCGGAGAAGGGCCTGTGCGGGCTTACAAGATCGGATGCTGGGCAGGATGTATTCGGCCAGTGGAGCATCGACGTGAGCGGTGGACGGATCGGCCGTCGCGGGCGATCCGTCACCGACTCCGCTGCGGAGAATTCGGGCCTCTTGTCCGCCGTGGGGCCTCCCGCACGGATGGGTTCAGGCCGTCTTGCCGCGGCGGCTCATCTCGATCATGAGTCCTGCCACATTCGCCGAACTCGCCACCATCGTGCATCGCTCCACGCGCCAACCGGCCTTCGCCCGAGCGGGCATCAATCTGGCGATATTGGTGCTCCCAGATTCTCCTCGTAACGTGTTTCTAGAACCAAATCCGATTTCGCCTTGGACGTGGAGAAAGAGAAGCCGCTGAGGCAGTCTACAGAAGGAAATCACTGGCTCATCAGCAGAGGACGTGG
>NEWQ02000027.1:62302-76047 GCA_002869855.2 Nitrospira sp. CG24D | reverse complement strand
CCAGCGATACACATTAAACTCCTGCACGATCCCGCGCATGCTGCGCATCCGCGCCCGCTGCTCGGTCGGTGCCATAGAGAGCGCCAGATGCATCGCCGCCGCACATTGATCAATATTATACGGATTGATGAGCAAGGCTTCGGGCAGCTCCGTCGCGGCCCCGGTGAATTGGCTGAGAATCAGCACGCCTTGCTCGTCGTCCCGCGCGGCGACGAATTCCTTCGCGACGAGATTCATACCGTCATGGAGACTGCTGACGATACAGAAATCAGCACCCCGGTAATAGACGCTGACCTCCTGCGGTTCATGATGCTCAATCCGCACATGGATAGGCCGGTACCCCTCGCGGCCGAATCTCGCGTTGATACGTTCGGCCGACGCCAACACATGCTCGCCGAACTGTTGGTACTCCTCGATTTTCGATCGGCTCGGGGCGGCGATTTGGACAAATGAAAAACGACCGATCCATTCCGGCTGCAGTTCCAATAGCCGCTCCACCGCGAGGAACCGCTCGAGAATGCCTTTGGTATAGTCGAGCCGCTCGACACCAACGCCGACGCGATGGGCATGGGGAAGCGTATTCAACGTGCGAATGCGCGTTTTGCACTCGGAGACCGATGGCAGCTGCGCCCTCTGCTGCCCGGGCCACGCAATAGAAATCGGGTACGGATTTACGGCCGTCAATTTTCCTTGATACGAAATAGTGGAACTGTCCCGGTCGATTCTCGCTTCGAGCGACCGGTCCACGGTTTCGATGAAGTTACTGCAATGAAAGCGTGTGTGAAATCCGAGAATGCTGCTCCCCAGGAGCCCTTCAAGGATTTCCCGATACCAGGGGCAGATGGCGTACCGTTCCGGATTGGGCCAGGGAATATGCCAAAAGGTGATAATCGTCGCGTGAGGCAAATGATCGCGCACCATCTTCGGAACTAGGGCGAGGTGATAATCCTGAACGAGCACGACCGGATTGTCGGTCTTGGCCTCTTCGATGATGGCCAGAGCGAACCGCTCATTGATCTCTTTGTACTGCTGCCAGTCCGAGGATCGAAAGACGGGACGGACGTGGGCTAGATGGCACAGGGGCCAGAGGCCTTCGTTGGCGAATCCATAGTAATAGCCGGCCTCTTCTTCCTGTGACATCCAGATCCGTCTGATCTCGTATTCAGGATGCTCCGGCGGCACTCGCATATGGCCCCGCGCATCGACGACTTCGCGATCGGCGGTGCCGCTGCCGTGCGCGATCCACACACCGGAACAGGCCCGCATGACGGGCTCCAGGGCGGTAACGACCCCGCTGGCCGGAACCTGCACCTCGATCTGTTGATCGTGCCAATTGTGGATGTACGGTTCACGGTTGGAGACGATCAGCACTTCATCGCCGGCGAGATGGTCGTGAAGAATGGTCTTCAGTGTGGCAGGCGTCCAGCTCATCTGGTTTTCGTCCCGCATGCGCTTGTCCGCTTCGAGATCGTGGATGAGGGCGCGAAGATCCTGGGCGACCGGATGCAAGTCGGCGCCGGGCTTCGGATCTCCGATCAAGGCGACCAAGCCCTCCCCCCGAAGCATCGACCGCACACCTGCAATCCATCCACGCCAGCTCAGATGCGCGACCAGCACCGTCACCAGAGAGATCACTCCGCCGATGACGGCGAAGAGGTAAAAGAGATACCACTTCGTATCGCTGCTGCGCCGCTCGATCCAGCTCATGTCGTGGACGAGCATCAGGCGCCCCCAAACCCGGCCGTTCCCTTCGATCCCGACGGCTGCGACATGGACGGCCCCCTGGGTGAAACGCAAGAGGGCCGTCTGACCCGCTTTGAGCGTGCTCGGGCCATCGCAGGAAATCGAGTCGGGGTAGGTCAGGGTCTTGTAGGTCAGTTTCCCATCGCGGTCGCAGAAGCCGACGGCAAAAAGCCGTTCGTCCTGAATGATCCGGTGAAAGTAGGTCAATAGCTTCGTTTTCGACTCCGATGCGAGAAGATCGACCAGGGGGCTTTCGACCATGCGGCCAATCAGGTCTGACCGGATTTCCAGATCCCGAACGAACCATTTGAGCGTCAGCGTATCGACAAGAGGAATCACGGCATAGGCCAGACCGGCCAGCACCAGGGCCAGCGGCAGCAGAAATCGCAGCGACAAGCGCATCGTTCACCTCTCGTTTACATCGGACATAAAATCGCCTATGGTGGGGGCATGTATCCCTACGGTCTTGTCGGCAACTGCCAACTGTCCGCGCTGATCGGGTTGAACGGCAGCGTGGAATGGATGTGCGCCCCGCGGCCCGACAGCCCGCCGGTGTTTGGACGGTTGCTGGATCCTGACGGCGGGCATTTCTCGATCACCAGCCTGCTCCCGTCCTCCGCGCTCAAGACCGAGCAGCGCTATCTGCCGAATACGAATATCCTTCTGACGACTGTCACGTTGCCAAACGGTGACGCGTTTCAGATTACCGACTTCTGTCCGCGTTTCGAACAGTATGGCCGCATCTATCGGCCAGCCGCACTCTTCAGAATGGTCGAACCGCTGCAAGGCACGCCGGCGATCCGGGTCAATTGCTGTCCGGTTTCCGGCTGGGACAAGACTCCGGTACAACCCGTGCGAGGCAGCAACCACCTCCGCTACGAGATTCGCGGTGACGTCCTCCGGCTGCTGACTAACATGCCGCTGACCTACCTCTGCGAAGAGATCCCGATGGCGCTGACCCAGAAATTCTATTTCGCCATGACCTGGGGGCTCGGCATCGAAGACGATCTCATCAAAGTTACGCACGACTTTCTGGAGCAGACCACCCGCTATTGGCGCATCTGGGTGAAGAACTGTTCGGTGCCGCTGCTGCATCAGCAAGAAGTCATCCGCTCGGCCCTGGCGCTCAAGCTGCACTGCTTCGAAGATACCGGCGCCATTCTGGCGGCCCTCACGACAAGCCTTCCGGAGCAGCCGGGCGGACAGCGCAACTGGGACTACCGGTTTTGCTGGCTGCGCGATGCCTATTTTGCGCTCACGGCATTTCATAACCTGGGCCATTTCGAAGAGATGGAAGCCTTCCTGAAATTCCTGTTGAACATCGCGCATACCCACGAACACTCCAGCGACCGGCTACGGCCGGTGTACACGCTGAGCCAGGGGCTTCCGCTTCCCGAGACGGAGCATGCGAACTGGTCCGGCTACCAGGGCAGCCGACCGGTGCGCAGCCACAATCAGGCCGCGGAGCATGTGCAGAACGACGCCTATGCCGAAATGATTCTGACCTTTACGCCGATCTTCTTCGACGAACGGTATGTCGATCTGCGCACGAGAGATCTCGATGCCCTGCTGGCGCATCTGGCAAAGTTGTGTGTGCGCAGTATCGGCCAGCCGGACGCCGGTCTCTGGGAGATCCGCAACGGCTGGCAAGAGCATTCCTTCACGAATCTGCTGTGCTGGGCAGGACTCGAACGATTGGAGCGCATCAAACAAGCCGGGCATCTCCCCTCCGTCTCGATCGGCCTCACGGCCGGACGCATCCAGGCGGAAGACGCGCTCCTCCGGGCCGTGCACGACGGGGCGGTCAGAAATGGTCCGTCCGACTTCAGCTACGATGCCGCTCTGGCGCAGCTGCCCATCCTCGGCTACCCGAATCGCCCCCTGTGCGAGTCGACGGTATTGCACATCACCCGCGAACTCTCGCTCCGGCACGACGGCGAGGACACTGGATTCTTCTACCGGTACGTGCGGAACGACGACTTCGGAAAGCCGGAAGGAGCCTTCGTCATTTGCTCGTTCTGGATTGCCCAAGCCCTCGCTCGCCTGGGATGCATGGACGAAGCACGGATAATCCTTGATCGTGTCCTGATAGCCTCTAATCACGTCGGACTGTTCTCGGAACATTTCGTGCCCTCCACACAAACTCAGTGCGGAAATTTCCCGCAGGCCTACTCGCATGTCGGTCTGATCAATGCCGCGTTCGCCGTCAGTCCCCCATGGAGCGACGTGCTCTAGTAGGCAATTCACCCGGCCTGCCGCACCCTGAAAATCTGTTTCGCCTTCCAAGTCAACGGAGCTAATAAGGCTCGCACCCGCAAACAGAAACAGCGTCTGACCGCACTCGATTCAATATGACTTGATAGAACGAGGATGTATCGCAGAACTAGCGTACAGGAGGATGAAACACTGCAGAGGCAATCACAGGCACATGCGAGAAGGACGAGCAATTCGGAGCTGCGACTGAAGTCGCAGGCAAGGAAATATCCGGGAATGGCGAAATAACGGAAAATCCTTCCAACACCGACGAGCCGAGAAGATCAGAGGAGTCGGCCGGGCTGAGGAGCGTCGCCGGCACTCCGAGCATCTGGGCCATGACACAAAGGCACAGGCAGAATACTATCAGCAACAGACTCCGCGAACGGCTCGGATACAGAGATGTCGTCATCACGACCGATCATACCGACTCCCGTTCGGCATGACAAGCCGGCATCCATGCAGACCACACTCGTGAGATCGCCCCTACGGCCACCCGCTTCATCGGCGCCGAAACCTTTTGGCCAGCTCCATCATGATAAAAGGCACTAAACCAGCCGCTCCCATCAGCAACCAGTCTTCCATCGGTAATGAAGCCACTTTGAAAATCGGCGAGACAGCAGGAACGGTGAGCACGGCAATCTGCACGGCACAAGAAAATAGAAACGCCCACAGCAGCGCACGATTGGTTCCGACGCCCAACTGAAAAAGCGACCACCGATCGCTCCGGCAATTGAAGGCATGAACCAGTTGTGCGAGAACCATCACCGTAAAGGCCACCGTTCTGGCTTGATCGAGATTCTGATGCAACCCATACAGGCTATAGCTGAACGCTCCCAAGGCGATGGCGCTCAGCATCAATCCTTCAATGCCGATCGCGAACAGCCGCCGGCCATCCAACAGCCGGGCGGTCGACAGACGGGGCGGTCGTTTCATCAGATCCGGGGCTTTCGGATCGACCGCCAAGGCCAGGGCGGGAATGCCGTCCGTCACCAGATTCATCCAGAGAATCTGAATCGGCAACAGCGGGAGCGGCAGACCCAACAGCGCAGCAAAGAACATCACTAAGACTTCGCTCGCGTTGCATGACAGAAGGAAGTGCACGGTCTTCCGGATATTGTCGAAGACTCCCCGCCCCTCCTCGACCGCAGCCGCAATCGATGCGAAGTTATCGTCCGTCACAACCATGTCGGCCGCTTCTTTGGTCACGTCGGTACCGGCCTGCCCCATCGCCACGCCGATGTCGGCCGCCTTGATCGCGGGAGCATCGTTGACGCCATCCCCGGTCATGGCCACAACCGCCCCTCGCTGTTTCCAGGCCTGAACGATCCGCAGTTTGTGCTCGGCCGAGACGCGCGCGTAGACGGAAATCCGCTCAACGACTTCAACCAGCTGCTCATCGGAAAGTTTGCCGATCTCAGCCCCCGACAGCGCCGCGCCCTCCCCATCAGAAAGACCGAGTTCCCGTGCGATGGCGACCGCCGTATCCTTATGATCGCCCGTGATCATGACCGTTCTGATGCCGGCTTCACGACAGAGACGCACGGCCTCCTTGGCTTCAGGACGCAATGGATCTTTCATTGCACACAAACCGAGAAACACCAGATCCTGTTCAATCGAGTCAGACTGCAATTCTCCGGAAGCACCAGTGAATGGCCTCTCTGCCACCGCAAGGACTCGTAGCGTCTCGCGGGCGAGTGAGATGTTGATATCGAGCAGTGCCTGCCGTTGTTGATCGTTCAGTGGCTCAATGACCCCACCGAGTGTCATGCGATGCGTGCAGCGCTTCAGGACAATATCCGGCGCTCCTTTGACGTAGGCCTTGCTCCCGTCGGCTTCCCGTCGAACGACGGTCATCATCTTCCGCTCGGCATCGAAGGGGATTTCTCCTTGGAACGACGAACCTTGCTCCAAATTCTCTTTGGTCAGGGACACTTTCGCGGCAGCCACAAGCAAGGCCCCTTCGGTCGGATCGCCTATAACCGTCCAGACTCCATTGTGCTGTCGCAGCGTAGCCCCGTTACAGAGCACCGCTGCCGCCAGCAGCCGGCGCAATCCAGGATTGAGTCCTGAGTCCTGAGTGCTGGATGCTGAGCTAGTTGCGGAAGAAGCTTTTCTTTGTCGTATCTCGCCCACCGGCTCATACCCTTCACCCGTCACCTCAAACGCAGCGTCGCCGACGATCAACCTGATCACCGTCATTTCATTCTTTGTCAGCGTGCCGGTCTTGTCTGTACAAATGACGGTGGCAGAACCGAGCGTTTCTACAGCGGGCAGCTTTCGAATCAAGGCATGCCGTTTCGCCATGCGCGTCACACCCAAAGCCAGCGTGATCGTAACCACCGCCGGCAGCCCCTCCGGGACCGCCGCCACAGCCAGACTCACCGAGGTCAGAAACATAGTCAGCAGCGGCTCCCCGCGCCAATAGCCCAAGGCAAAGACCACAGCGACTACGCCCAGCGCCAACCAGAGCAGGGTATAGCCGAATTGTTCCAGGCGGCGCTGCAACGGAGTTTCCGTCCGTTCGGCCGCCGACACCTGCTGAATCATCGTGGCAATCCGGCCCAGCTCCGTGTGGAGCCCCGTCGTTGCGACCAGCGCGCGCGCCTTGCCGGAGACCACCATCGTCCCCATGAACGCCATATTGGTCCGATCGGCCAGCGCCACCTCCGCTTGGGTCAACACGGCGGCATCTTTTTGAACCGGCGTTGATTCCCCGGTCAGAGTTGACTCTTGTGATTGAACGTTCACGGCATAGATCAGACGTGCATCCGCCGGCACCCGATCGCCCGCCTCAAGCAGGATCAGATCGCCGGGAACCAATTCGCGGGCCGGAATAGACAGCAGTACACCGCCCCGCATGGCGCGGGCCGTTGAGACCGACATTTTCTGTAGTGCCGCAAGCGATCGCTCGGCTTTATACTCCTGGACGAAACCGAGCAGGCCGTTCAGCAGAACGATCGCCAGAATGGCGATGGTGTCGATCCCTTCCCCCATCAGACCCGACACGACCGCCGCACCGATGAGCACCCACACAATGACGCTCGTAAACTGGGAGAAAAACAGCTTCAAGAGCGAGGGCGGCGACGCTTCCGGCAGCTCGTTGAACCCCTCATTCTGTTGCCGGATAATTGCTTCCTCGGTGCTGAGTCCGGCTTCGAGATTCGTGCGCAGCTCCGCCACCAACGCCTCAGCCGGTATCGCGTGCCACACCTTCACGGCAGGCGCATCCTTTGGCAATTCCATTTCCCCTCCTCGCGTCACCGAAACAGCAGCCACAAACCGAGCACATAGCTGATGATCATCAGCAGGCTGTCCGGTTCGATCAACAGAAACCGCTTCTCGGCTCGGTAGATGATTCCCATCAAGCCGATATTCATCATCAGAATAGACCAGAGCGCGGTGAGGGCATGGGCTGAGCTGACGCTCCCCAACAGACCGCCGTCTCGATAGGCCAGATCGGCGAACAGGAACGCCGCCATGTTGAAGGCATTGCTCCCGAACAGGTTCCCCACAGCGAGATCAAACGCTCCCAATCGGACCGCCGCAACGGCCGTCACCAGTTCAGGCAAGGAAGTCGTGACGGCAACCAGCGACGTGCCGATAAAGGTCGTGCTGGTACCGGTCGCTTCGGCAATGCGCGCGGCGGACCAGGCCAGGAACGGTGCTGCGACCAGCAAAGCCAGAGCACCGAGGGAAAAACCGATGACCGCATGACGCAACTCGGCACGGCGGCCGATCGTATCCTGCTTGGCCATAGTCCCCTCGACCATCACAGCCTGCTCGCGCCGGCGACGATCCATGTCCTCCTGCCTGAACACAAGCCTCATGCCCAACACATACAGGATAAAGAGCGCCAGGCTTCCGAGGCCCACACCGACATGGCTCACCTGGACCGGCTGCAGCACGAAAAACGCGGCGAGTCCCGTCAACAGCATGGCCAGCGTCGCCGTCAGCGTATGTCCTAGAGCGGCCTGTTGCCAGACCCGTTTTTGGCGATGCATCAAGTCAATCAGACCGAGCGTCAACATGTTACTCATGCCGGCGCCGAATAAATCACCGGCCGCGAGATCCGGGGCATTCATCCAGCCGGCGCTGATAGTCGTGAATACCTCCGGGAGCGACGTGGCAGTGGACATCAAGACCACTCCGATCCACAATCGTCCCAATCCCGTCAACTCGGCAATCTTATCTCCATACCGCGAGAGTCTCGTCCCGGCCAGGACGATCACTGCTGCGCTGCACACAAAGGTCAGCCAGATCATCCATTCTCCTTACCGCGCGCATTGAGAAAACGCATTCCGATGTGCAGCCTCAGCGCACACAGTAATCGCCAGACCATCGCCTCTTTCCTTCTTCTACTCCCTCTCCCAAGCGGGGTGGAGAGGCGGAGCATTTCGGTGGCGACATGGCAGTATATGCTCATGGCTGCAACCTCCAGCGCGCGACGGGCATTGCATACCCCATCCTGCTTCACCCCAGCGAGCGGCAGGGAGAGGTCCCTTACCGCGCGCATTGAGGGAGCACCTTCCGATGTGCGGCCTCAGCGAGCGCAGGGACCATCCCCTGCCGCTTGCCTCTTCCTCCCCCTCACACCCACTCCGGCGCATGCTCCTTCCCCCCGTCCTGCTCGGCAAACCAGCGATACAGGGCCGGCAGAACGACCAGGGTCAGTGCCGTCGAACTGAACAAACCGCCGATCACGACCGTCGCAAGGGGCCGTTGCACCTCCGCACCGATGCCTTGCGCGAGCGCGAGCGGGAGAAGCCCGAGCAATGTGGTCATCATCGTCATCACCACCGGACGAAGCCGCAGGCTGCAACCGGTGATGATCGCCTCATCCATCTGCGTTCCTTCATTGCGCAACTGATTGATGTAGGACACCAGCACAATCCCGTTCCCCACGGCAAGGCCGAACAGTTCAATAAAGCCGATCGACGCCGGCACACTCAGGTATTGCCCGGAGAGCCACAGCGACACGACCCCTCCGATCAAGGCGAACGGGAGATTCATAATGATCAGCGTCGCATAGCGCAGGGAATGGAACGCCCAGAAGAGGAGAAAGAAAACCAGTCCCAGCGTGACCGGCACGACGATCAACAACCGCGCATTGGCCCGTTCCATGTTCTCGAACGCGCCGCCCCACGTCACCCGGTGACCTTCCGGCAGGCGAAGCTGCGACGCCAGTTTTTTCCGCCCTTCATCGACCACGCCGCCGATGTCGCGCCCCACGACATTGAACCCGATGTAGATACGTCGGGTGACCTGTTCGCGGCTGATCCGGAGCGGCCCCTCCCGCATCTCAATCGTCCCCAACTCGCTCATCGGAATGAGGGCGCCGGAAGCCGCTTTCACTCGAATCTCACCGATGGTAGCCACACTGTTACGCTGCGCCTCAGGAAAGCGAAGCGTCAATTGAAAGCGCCGCTCACCTTCGTATACCTGAGTGGCGGCCCTGCCACCGATGGCGGTGGCGATGATCTCCTGCACATCAGCCACATTGATACCGAAGCGGGCGATCTTCTGGCGGTCGATGTCGACGGTCAGATAGGGCTGGCCGGCAATCTGCTCGACCTTGATGTCTTTTACCCCCTTGATCTGCTGCATCAAGGCCGCGATCTCCTCCGCCTTATCATGCAGCACCTCAAGATCCGCTCCGTAGAGCTTGATCGCGCACTCCGTCCTGATTCCGGAAATGAGTTCATCCACCCGTTCCTGGATCGGCTGGCTCATCAGCACGGAAATCCCCGGAATCTCCGCCAGCTTGTTCCTGATCGCGTCGGTCAATTTCGGTTGAGTGGTCGCGGTCGTCCACGTGCTCCGGGCATGAAGCGAGACGATCGGATCGCTTTCGTTCGGTTCTTCCGGCCCGAACGCAATGTCCGGTCGCCCGATCTTGCTCACCGCCAGCCGCACTTCGGGAAACTCCAACATGGCCTTATGGGCTTGTTTCTCCATCTCGATGGACTCCGGCAGCGAGACGCTCGGCAGCCGGACGATCTGTGGCGTCAGGGCTCCTTCTTCCAGCAGCGGGATAAACTCTCTCCCCACCGACGGAAGCAGCGCGAGGCTGCCCAGCACGATGGCCGTTGAACCAGCCAGGACGGCACTGCGATGACCCAGCGTCCACTGCAACACCGGACGATAGCGCTGCTTCATCCAGCGAGTCAGGCGCGTTTCTTCCGGGTGGTCCCCGCGCAGCATGATCGACGCGAGCACCGGCGACAATGTCAGCGTGACGATGACGGACGCGAGCAACGCGATCACCAGCGTATACGCCAAGGGCGCGAACATCTTCCCCTCCATCCCGTGAAGCGACATGAGCGGCAGAAACACCACGCTGATGATCAGAATCCCGAAGAGGATCGGCCGGCCCACCTCTTTCGTGGCGTGCAGGATCACCTCCAGCTTACTTTTCTTGGCCGCGCCATGATTCTCGGCCAGATGGCGATAGACATTCTCGACAACGACCAGTGATCCGTCCGCGATTTCGCCGATCGCAATCGCCAGTCCTCCGAGCGTCATTAAGTTGGCGGAGAGTCCGAACCGTTCCATCACGATGAAGGTCACCAGCGGGGTGACGATCAACGTCGCCGTCACCACGATGGCGCTGCGGACGTGGCCAAGGAAGAAGAAGAACACGAAGACGACCAGCACAATCCCCTCGATCAAGGCGTCCCGCACCGTATCGATCGCGGCCGTGACCAACTCGATGCGGTCGTAAAATGGAAGAATCTTCATGCCCGCCGGGAGGACATGGTTCTGCTGCAGGTCATCCACCTTCGCCTTGACGGCTTCGACCACCTGACGGGCGTTGCCGCCACGGATCATGAGTACCGTCCCGGTGACAATCTCCCGTTCGCCGTTGAGCACCACCGCACCATGACGAACGGCGTGTCCGATGCGGACCTCCGCAACGTCGCGCACGAACACCGGTGTGCCGCCGGCCTCCTTCACGATGATGGACTCGATATCCTGTGTCGTCTTGATCAATCCCAGGCCGCGGACGATCGCGCGCTCCGCGTGGCGCTCCAGAATATTGCCTCCGGCGTTGGCATTGTTCTTGGCCACGGCATCATAGATGTCGTGTAGCGTCAGATCGTATTTCCGCAGTTTTGCCGGCTCCACGACAATCTGATACTGCTTGACGAACCCGCCCATGGCGTTGACATCGACCACACCCGGCACGCTCTTGAGGAGCGGCCGCAAAACCCAGTCCTGGAACGTCCGTTGGTCGGTCAGCTCCGCCTCAGCGATTGCCGGATCGGTCGTGCCCGCCTCCGGACCTTCGACGTAATATTGATAGACCTCGCCCAGCCCGGTGCTGACAGGGGCCATCACCGGGTCCAGCCCGTCCGGCAACCGCTCTTTCGCCGCCATCATCCGTTCAAGCACCAACTGGCGCGCGAAATAGATGTCCACATCGTCATTGAAGACGACCGTGATCTGGGACAGCGCGAATTTAGAAAGAGATCGAACCTCCGCCAGGCCCGGCAGGCCGGTCATCTGCAGCTCAAGTGGATAGGTAATGAACCGTTCCACTTCGACCGGCGAAAGACCCGGCGCATCGGTCAGCACCTGCACCTGAATATTCGTCACATCGGGATACGCATCGATCGGAATCGATTGGAAGGCCCAGAGGCCCGCCACAGACAGCAGGCACGCCAGTCCCAGAACGAGGATCCGCTGGCGAAGGGAAAATTCCAGCAGAGAGGCAATCATGGCGCAGGCTCGATCTTGTGCCGTTCCATTTCGGACTTGAGCATGAACGATCCTCTCGTCACCACTGGCTCGCCCTCGGACACCCCTTCTAACACCGTCACGAGTTCCCCCCGCTCCAGCCCCAACTTAACGGCCCGCGCTTCAAAGTCGTTCGCTCCTCGCCGGACGAACGCCATCTTGCCATTCGGCCCATTTTGGACTGCGGCCAACGGGATGGTCAGGGCGTCGGGATTTGGCGCGGCATACACACGGACCATGGCAAACATTTCCGGCTTTAACATATGGTCGGGATTCGGCACGGTCACCCGCAGACGCATCGTCCTGGTGGCCGGATCAAGGACATCGCTGATATAGGTGATCGTGCCGGGAAAGATAGCGTGGGGATACGCGGATACGATGACGTCGACCTTCTGATCCTTGCGGATGAATTGCACGTCCTTCTCCGGCACGTTGCCGACAACCCACACATCCGAAAGATCGGCGACGGTAAAAAACTTCTGATTTGTCTCGACGACCTCCCCTCTGGTGATATTGCGCATGATGACCCGGCCATCGAACGGCGCGCGCAACGGCACGTCCGCTTTGATCGTATGGTTGCGGTCCAGGCGCTCGACTTCCTGCCGCGGCACGCCGAGCAACTCCAGGCGGTTCTGCGTTTCGCGGGCCTCGGCCCTCGCTGTTTTCATCTCGGCCTCACGGCGCTGCAACTCGGCCAGACTCACCGCCTTATGTTCATGCAAGTCTT
This sequence comes from Nitrospira sp. CG24D, assembly GCA_002869855.2. Taxonomy (GTDB): domain Bacteria; phylum Nitrospirota; class Nitrospiria; order Nitrospirales; family Nitrospiraceae; genus Nitrospira_D. The sequence continues at coordinate 63,584 of NEWQ02000027.1, read as the reverse complement.
TGGCGCGCTCATAGGCCAACTCCGCCTCATGCAGCTTCGCCGCCGCTTTCAGATAAGCTCCCTCTGTCACACCGAGATCCGTGCTATGAAGCAGCGCCAGCAGTGTATCTTTCTTCACATCCTGTCCGACATCCACATACACTTTTACGACCCGGCCACGAATGAGTGTCGTCACCTCGGCCAGTTCGTTTTCGTTGGATTGAACGGTTGCGGTAAATTCCCGTGGCACACGCAACTGCCCGCGAGCAACTGGCGACACTACAATAACCGTCCTCGCAAGTTCTTCGGCCGTGAGATGGAGGACACCCGGCAGACCGCCTGCCACCGTCGCCTTGACCTCAACTGCCTGATCGGAAGTCTTCTCGCAAGCCACGAAGCCCACGCTTAACAACAGGATCAGGCCGAACGAATACAACCCTCGACAGGCTCTGCCGCGGTTCGCACACGCTCTCCCTGCTCCTGCGCCAATCACCATCGACTGAAGCATTCTCATAGGTCTCCTTTGACTAGAACCAGCATGAGATGTGCCTGAAAATACCCGAGGTTTCGCGTTAATCGAAGAAGATCGCGAGGCATTATGCTACGGGGAAGAATTACGGACCGTGGTGAAATGCACCAGTGCCTACGAAAGGGCTGAGCGAATCACTGGGGTAATGGATGCGCCTTGGGCTTGAGAGCCACGGGCAACGCGAACACGATACACATAGTCAGGACAGAGCCGCCCAGGGCCGCCGCCATGTCATGTTGGGCGTCCCACACATCCCCCTGGGTTCCGAGATAAATATTCCCCAATTCGGGGCTAACGATCATCGCCACAATCGCCTCCAGCACTTCGAAAAAACCGCTCTGCGCCAGCACGACGCAGACCGGCAGCGCATAGGCCCACCACCCTCCCACGCCGGTCTGACGCACGAGCAGCTCACGGATGGGATACACCAACAACGCGCCATAGGCAAAATGGGCCATGCGATCGAAGGGATTACGGCTCAAGCCCCAGAGATCTTGAAACCAATAGCCGAGCGGGACTTCGGCATAGGTGTAGTGCGCGCCGAAGGCGTGGAGCATTAAAAACAAGCCGATCAGGCAATAGGATGCGAGGGAAAACTCAAAGCGGCGATAGGTGAGGAGCAGCAGAGGAAGCAGGGTGAGCACCAGCAGATTTTCCAGCAGCCAGTCCCTTCGATTCAGCGGATCGATCGCCAACCATATCCAAAACACACTATAGGCGAGCACCAACCCCAGGAGGCGATAGCGGTTTGCTGATTCCGCGCCGTGCTGTTCT
>NEWQ02000027.1:53884-62296 GCA_002869855.2 Nitrospira sp. CG24D | reverse complement strand
AGGCGAGCACCAACCCCAGGAGGCGATAGCGGTTTGCTGATTCCGCGCCGTGCTGTTCTGTCACCCCGGCGTTCATATCGGAGGGTTATTCAGCTATCTCGGTTTGAAGCTCGGTTCGGGCCCCTCGCAGCGCCCGAACCACCATAAGGATCGACACACAAAGCAGGGCTCCGTATAGTGCGGCGGCCATGTCCTTCTGAGCGTCCCAGATGTCCCCCTGCGAACCCAAGTAGGTCACACCCAGCTCAGGATGCACGGCGCTGGCCACCCACGATTCTATGATCTCCCAGAGTCCGCTCAACCCAAGCACCGTCATGACCGGAAGATAGTACACCACCCACCCCTGTACACTCGCACTCAAGCGAAACAACTCTTCCATGGGATAGGCAAGCAGGAATCCGAAACTGAAATGCACGATCCGGTCGAAATGATTGCGCCCGAGGTGCAGGACTTGATCGATCCACAACCCGACCGGCACTTCCGCGTAGGTATAGTGAACACCGATGGTATGCAACGTCAAAAAGGCGGTGATCAGGCCATAGGAAGCGGGTGACATGGGCAGGTGGCGGTAGGTCGCGATCAGCACGACCACGAACAGCGCCGGAAGAATACTCGCGATCAACCAGAATTGAGGATCGGTCGGCGCTTGCGCCATCCATACAGACACGGCGACATACCAGACCAACAGTCCACCCGTCACCAGCTTCTTGCGATTCACATCCATCTCCATTCCATGCTATCCGCTTATCTCGTCACCACACAGGAGTCTCGCCTGACGATTCGATTGAGTCCTTATATCTGTTCACTCTACTGAACGTCGCCCTTCGCTGCAACCGCCCCTCCGACCAGCAGGCCGCTCCGTAGAAACCTGCCCCGAGAAGACACACCTATGCGATACTATGAACAATACCTTTCGGACCACCAGGAGATGGTGTGGCGTGACAATCCAGGCACAGTTTCCCGATGAGCAATCCGGTGAAGGCGAGTTCACACGTCAGGCGGATGCCTTTCGCCACTACGTGACTGCCACGGGAAGCTCCGGCTATCCGGCCGAAGCCGACCGCTACCATCTCTATGTATCTTGGGCCTGCCCCTGGGCGCACCGCACGATTATCGTGCGGAAGCTCAAACGGCTGGAGGGGATTATCGGGCTAACCGCCGTCGACCCGATTCGCGACGAGAGGGGCTGGGCCTTTCGCGAAGGCCCGGGACATTCGCTCGACCCTATCAATGGATTCCACTTTCTGAGTGAGGCCTATAAGGCCACCGATCCGCACTACATCGGACGCATTACCGTGCCGGCCTTGTGGGACCGGGTGACCACACGCATCGTTACCAACTCCGACGACGATCTCATGCGTATCTTCAATAGTGAGTTCAATCGCTTCACCGAGAGTCCGATTGATTTATATCCGGAAGGTCTTCGCAAGGAAATCGACGATCTCAATTCCTTCCTGTATGAAAACGTCAACGACGGTGTCTACCGGGCAGGATTTGCTACGTCACAGCAGGCTTACGAGAAAGCGGTGCATCGGTTATTCGATGCGCTGGAACTGCTCGAGGCACGCCTTGCGCATCAACGTTTTCTCTTTGGCTCGGAATTCGTCGAATCAGACTGGCGGCTGTTCGTCACCCTGATCCGGTTCGATGCGGTCTATCACGGCCACTTCAAATGCAACATCCGTCGGATCATCGACTATCCGAACCTGTTCGGCTATCTCAAAGATCTTTACCAGACCGACGGCATCGCCGAGACCGTCAATTTCGACCATATCAAGCGCCACTACTATGTGACGCATGATGACATCAACCCTACCCGCATCGTCCCGGTGGGTCCCGATCAGGATCTGACCACACCCCATGGCCGGGCTCGGCTGGGCTAAGCCGCATGACTGAACCTGCATCATCAGGACATTCGAGAACCGACGAACCGTCCGGTATCCTACTGAACCGGGCGACTACTTGGTGCGCACCCGGACGATGACCGCGGCAACTTGATCGACCCGCACGGTCGCATCGAAAAACTCCATCCCGCTGAGTTCGCTGATGACAACGACATTGGATCCGACTTTTGAAACCTTGCCTTCCAAGTCCTGTCCGGATTGAAGTTTCAGCTTTATTCGCTTGCCCGTCTGCTGCTCGAGCGTATGGCGGATCGCTTCCGGACTATTCAGATCGACAACCTGTTCGTCGGCAAAAACGGAGGGCACGGCTCCACCAACGCCACCAACCACACAGAGCAGCAGCACCATCCTGCCGGCATTGACCCAACCTTTTTGATATCTCATTCTCCCCCCTGTTTTGTAATGACTATAGTCACGATCGCCGTGGCGGCCAGTATACCGGTCGCCATTGATGATGGAAATGAACAACTTAAGAAGGCCGTGCATTCATCGCTCTGTTGACGGAGTGAAGTCTGCCTTCAGGAACGGCTGCCCTCAAACGCCGACATCGAGTCACAAGCCGTGTGAATGTTCCCTCCATCCCTCACCTGGGGAATAGGACCGGCGAGTACTCTCTTGTATTATAAGATTATGCCCGCATCCACTTTCACAATACCTCGCCCATCTTTTTTTGGATCGACCGTGGCTCTACTTTGCCGACGCGTGATGATTTTCTCACTAAGCGTGGCTGTGATGGGATGCGCGAGCATTCATGTGGAACATTTGACCGAAGAGACCTTTGTTCCCCGGCGAACCATAAGTCAGATCGAATGGCTCAATCAAGAACCGGTCGGACCCTACTTCGAAGTGGCCCGCATTGTCGTCAGTAGTGCGAACTTGGGCCCCGAGTCCCTGCGCTATGCACTGCTAGATAAAGCCCATGCGCTGGGAGCCGATGCCCTCGTCGGAGAAATCCCGATAGAAATGGTCACTCGAGTAGGCAGTCCTTACTTTGAGCCGGGCTTGCTTGGCCCATCTGGTGCCGCCTTCGGGCTCTATGGGTACGGTTGGTATACCCCCTACTCTTCCAATCCCTATATCCTGACGCAAGGCGCAACCGACCAGCCGAGAATCGATCATGTGTTATCAGGCATTGCTATCCGCTATCATCAGGATTCCGACAGGCTCCCTTCACAAGAGACTATCGCGCAATGACCTCTATCGCATCCTACCGCACTCATTCACTCTGACCGACACAATCGCAGACTCAACCACAGGCGGAGTCAGACTTCGCGCCGCCCCCAACAACTCCAATGCTTTCCGCCATTCCATGAGAAGACAGGCTCGAGAGTCATGGAACATGCATCCGGCCTAGCGAGTCATCCACAATCGATTTCGCACCGTCGCCAATTCGCAGGAAAATCCACCGCAGGCCGCGATGTGGGCTCGACCGAGAATAATTCCATGAATTATTCCTTGAGCAATAGTCATGAGCGCCTCAAAAAACGCGAAAAGGTGCTAGGAGCACACTTCACCTCTCAAGATTGAGCGGCTGATGAATGTTCCAGAGAGGAGTATACTGAAGAGAAGCGAGGCTCATCATGTATCGAGTACTGGTCCTCGGTGCAGGAAAGATTGGTTCGCTTGTTGCGAGCCTGCTTTCTCAGCACGGCCGTTACGAGGTGCATCTCGGCGATATGAACCTGGACGGGGCCAGCCGACTTGTCGCTGACCTCAAACTTGAGCGAGTGATTCCCTGCCTCCTTGACGTCCGCCATCCTGACATGGTCAGCACCTACCTATCGACACATCCCGTCGATGCGATCGTCTCCAGTCTCCCCTATTTCTGTAACCCCACAGTGGCGGGGCTGGCCCTGACCCACGGCCTCCATTACTTCGATCTGACTGAAGACATCGAGGTGACCAGCCAGATTCGCGTATTGAGCGCCGGCGCCTCCCAAGCCTTCATGCCTCAGTGCGGCCTGGCGCCAGGGTTCATCAGCATTGTGACGCACGACCTCATGACGCATTTCCAGAGGCTGGATACCGTGAAGATGCGCGTCGGCGCGCTGCCGGTCCATCCCAGCAATGCGCTGAAGTACTCCCTTACCTGGTCAACCGATGGCCTGATCAATGAATACGGCAACCTGTGCTACGGCATCGAAGCTGGCGAGAAAATCCCGCTCCAGCCGTTGGAAGGTTACGAGACCATCGAGCTGGATGGCCTGCTCTACGAGGCCTTCAATACATCCGGAGGATTGGGCACGCTGGCAGACACCTATGCCGGGCAGGTGCAGACCATGAATTACAAGACGCTGCGCTATCCGGGTCATTGCGAAAAGATCCATCTCCTGATGAAGGACCTGAAACTGAACGAAGACCGGGACACGCTCAAGCGGGTACTGGAACACGCCGTTCCGCAAACCCTCCAGGATGTCGTCCTCATCTACGCCTCGGTCACCGGGACCAAAGAGGGGGGATTCTATGAAGAGAACTACGTGAAGAAGGTCTACCCTCAATGCATCAAGGGCAGGCTCTGGTCGGCGATTCAAGTGACGACCGCTTCCAGCCTCTGCACCGTGCTAGACCTCGTCTTACGCGACCCCTCCCACTATCATGGCTTCGTCACACAGGAATCTATCTCGCTGAAGAACTTCCTCGCCAACGACTTTGGAGCATGCTTCCGATGAGCACAATCCAAGCAGCCCTCAAGGAGCTGGGCATTCAAGCAGTCAACCCGGGCGGAAGCACCGGTTCAGGGTGGTGGTCCGGCCAATCAGGCAGGCCTTTATTGCCGGCCATCAACCCGGCAACAGGAGAAGTTATTGCCAGAACAATCCCATGCTCGTCAGATGATTATATCAACATAGTAAATGTATCGGTTGATGTATTTAAGACCTGGCGAATGGTCCCGGCACCGAAACGCGGGGAACTTGTGAGGCTCATTGGCCAGGCGCTACGGGAAAAGAAAGATGAACTGGGCACCTTAGTCTCCCTGGAAGTCGGCAAGATCAAAGCTGAAGGAGACGGCGAAGTCCAGGAGATGATCGACATGGCCGACTTTGCAGTCGGACAATCGCGGATGCTCTATGGGGCTACGATGCAGTCCGAACGGCCAGCGCACCGCATGTCGGAACAGTGGCATCCTCTCGGCCCCGTGGGGGTGATTACGGCCTTCAATTTCCCCGTAGCAGTCTGGGCGTGGAATGCCTTTCTGGCCGCGATCGCTGGAGACACCATCATTTGGAAACCGTCTCCGAAGGCCCCCCTCTGCGCGATCGCCGTTCAACAGATCTGCAATCGCGTGATGCACCAGCAGGGCTATCAGGGAATTTTCTCGCTCTTGGTCACGGATCAATCCAGTCTGGCCGGGACCATGGTACAGGACACGCGCCTGCCGCTCATCTCATTCACCGGATCGGTGGCCGTCGGGCGCCAGATCGCGTCAACAGTGGGCAGCCGGTTGGGACGGGCGCTGCTTGAACTCAGCGGCAATAACGCCGTCATTATCGATGAGTCCGCGGACCTCGATCTGGCCCTGCGCGCCATTCTCTTCGGAGCCGTGGGCACCGCCGGCCAGCGCTGCACAACAACCAGACGCCTGCTCGTCCACACGTCGCGCTATGAGGAAGTGACCGCCAAACTCTTGAACGCCTATGCGCACATCCATATCGGGAATCCCCTGGAGCCAGGCGTCATGATGGGTCCGCTGATCGATCAGAACGCCGTTGAAACATACCGGACCGCCATCAAAGACATCAAAAAGGAAGGCGGCGAGATTCTCTGCGGCGGGCATGTGCTGAATCGGCCGGGGCACTTCGTTGAACCGACCATCGTACGCGCAGAAAATCACTGGCCCGTAGTCCAGCGCGAAACCTTCGCCCCAATCCTCTATGTCATGACGTTCCGCACGATCGACGAAGCGATCCGCCTCCAGAACGAGGTGCCGCAGGGGCTCTCGTCGGCTCTGTTCACGACGAGACTGCAACATAGTGAGCAGTTCATCTCTGCAGCAGGAAGTGATTGCGGGATTGCCAACATCAACATCGGAACATCCGGCGCGGAAATCGGCGGGGCATTCGGCGGCGAGAAGGAAACGGGAGGCGGACGGGAGGCCGGATCAGACGCTTGGAAGGCGTATATGCGCCGCCAGACCAACACAGTGAATGGGGGCACGGATCTGCCGCTCGCGCAGGGCATCACCTTCGGCTGAAAAACCTGGTAACTACAGCAGGAAAGCAGGGAGACCATCATGGATCAGAATCGTGAACTCGATGGACTTATGGCACGCATGGTGGAGGAATTCGTTCGGCACAATCAAGCAGGGAAAACGCTGCAAGCCATGCTCGACGAAGCGGGAGTCGGCCTCACTCCCGTGATCGATCACGTGACGTTGCGGACGCTCGATATTGATCGCCGGGCCGAACCATTCATCGCACTCGGATACGCCTACGACGAAACGCTGGAATACGAGGACTGGTACGCCAAAGTCTATCGGAAACCCGGCTACCCTGCGCTCTTTGTGGATCAGGCCTATGCGGGCGACCGCGGACGAACCAGCATTATTTCCGGATGGGTTCAAAACTTCGGCGACCAGGTCTTTCATCATATCGCTGTCCGCGTGGAGGATATCGAGAGAGCCGTTCAACAACTCAAGAAGAAAGGTATCGTATTCGCCGGAACCATCGTCGGTGCGCAGGGAGGCTCACTCAGGCAGATTTTCTCCTCACCGGAAATGGTCGATGGGCATCCATTCTCGGTGCTGGAACTGGCCGAACGACACCAGGGGTACCAGGGCTTTCTGCCGCCCCAAGCTGACAGCTTGATGAAGTCGACTGCCCCGCGGGAGACGCCGCGCGGATAGCAACACTGTCTTCCGGCAATGCCCACAGAGGACTGATCGGCATTCACTCGACGCACACCGAACACTACATCGCCCGCCCTGTTTCTCTCGCGAGATCTTCATCAACATCGCGATACAACTTGCGTTAGCCCAGGCATCCTGTTACATTGACATTCGATCGCGTAAGACCTCACGTGTGCAGGGGCCGCAGTATCCCCTGAAGTAACGGAGTCTGACGCGATTTTTGTTTGCCCGCACTAGACCGTCCTGCATCTGCTGAGCACTCTCCGTTGGCCTTATCACCCATCGCTCGCAAGACCAGCCCGACACAGTCGCGTGGTTTGTTGTTACATTTTCAAGAGGTGCATTTTGTTTCATGAATTTCCGTCAAAGTTTCGAGCCCTCCTCCGCAATGCCGCGGGGAGCGCCTACCACATCACCATCGTTGCCCTGAGCGGAGGCATTGCCCTCCTGCTCCCGGCAGGAGCCAAACAGTTTCTCTCCTTCTGGTCTCAGGTCGAGCACAACAAGCTCTCGCTGATCGCCGTAGAAATGACGGTCGCCGTGCTCCTGATCGCAGGGATGAACTTTCTCCATCGCAGCTTTCGAGACCGAGCCCTGGCGGCGTACGCGACCGGAGCCGGACTCGTCTCATTCTTCCCCCGGCGTGCCCGAGGGGCTGAGCGACGCATCAGAGAGCTCAAAGCCGATCAGGGGACGGGCCGCACCATTAAGGTGATCGGGTCAAGCGGATACAGCACCCTGGTCGACCAGGTGGGTGACCTCTCATCAGTGCTCGACAAGTGTCTGGGCGCACAAATCCTATTGGTCAATCCCTACAGCCAGGAAACCAGCTCTCGCATCCAGGCTATCGGCCATCCTGAATTTACGCTGGACGGATTCCGGGAAGAAGTCCGGCAAAGTATCGCGCTGCTCAAACGGCTCAAGGCCATGGGCAAAGCCGTGAAGCTCAAACTGTACGCCGATCCACCCCTCGTCAAAATGGTTGTTCTGGGCGACTATTTGTGGCTGCAGCACTACCACGCTGATCTGGACATCGAAACCATGCCGGAATATGTGCTGCGGCACAATCGAAAGACCCACGGGCTCTATACGCTCTACACGCATTACTTTGAGCAGCGATGGGAAAACCCGGAGATCCCTGAATACGATCTCGAGACCGACGAACTCATCTATCGAAGCAGAACGGGAAGCGAACTGCGGCGAGAGCAATTTGAAACTACTACGCTCCCCTGCTTGGAAACACCCGTCGTTCGAACGCGCGCGCTACCGGCTGACGTAGCTCAGCCAGAGTTGCGCATGAATGATGTTCCTGAAATGACGTACAGACGGATGAAGGCCTGCTCGGAATAGCTGAGGCCAGGGAATATCACCGCAACTCAATCTAGTGCGGCCTCTCAGCTGACGGAAGACAGACGCTTAATCTGGATGCGGCGCGCCGCATCCAGATTATCGGAGAGAAGCCGACTTATGGCGGCACCGATGACGTGACGAGCCGGGCCGCATGATGCAGCGCATCCAGCCTGGAGGCGTGATGGTGACCGGACGGGACCAACCGCAAAACTCCCAACCCCTCCAGCACATCGGTGACAGTGGGCTGCATCCCCACGAGAACAAGATGCTGATGATGGGACTCAGCCATGTGAATCATATCCTCGACCGCCA
>NEWQ02000027.1:0-53784 GCA_002869855.2 Nitrospira sp. CG24D | reverse complement strand
GCCTCGGTGAGTTCCATGTGCGCAGTATCGCACAAACAGGTCCAGTAGTGTTAACAGGCCCTAGACATCATTGACTACCACTGAGGGACCGATGACGAAAGCCGATGTAGCAAAACGCTACGCCTATGAGCCGGAGTATTCCGTGCCACCGGGCCGAACCCTCCAGGAGACGATTGATGCTCTGGGGATGGGGCAACGGGACCTGGCGACACGGGCTGGACTCTCGCCTAAGCATATTAATCAGATTATCCAAGGGAGCGCCCCACTCACTTATGAGACGGCGGTTCGGCTGGAACAAGTGACCGGTGTGCCAGCAAGGATGTGGAATAATCTGGAAGCCAACTACCGAGAACAATTGGCCAAGTTGTCGGAGCAAAAGCGCCTTGAAAGTGACTTGGCCTGGTTAAAGAAGATTCCTGCTGCAGAATTGGTCGGGCGCAAGAAGATCGACAAACATACGGACTCAGTGCTCACGCTGAAGGCGGTGTTAGGATTTTTCGGCGTCGCCGACGTGGATGCCTGGAAAAACATTTGGCTGAGTCCCGCAGTGGCCTATCGCAAGTCGTCCGTATTTCTGGGGCAACCAGAGGCCATGGCAACATGGTTGCGACTTGGCGAATTGGAGGCAAGAGCCGTTCCCTGTGCTCCTTTCGATAAATCAAAATTGCGCGCAGCCCTCAATGAGGTCCGAGCGTTGACGGTAGAAAGGCCGGAGGCTTTTGTGCCCAGGATAAAGATCCTCTGTGCGGAGGCTGGTGTTGCCGTGGTGTTGATCCCTGAGATTAAAAATGTTCCCGTCAGTGGGGCAACACGATGGCTGGCTCCTGAAAAGGCCATGATCCAGCTGAGTCTTCGCTATAAGACCAATGACCAATTCTGGTTTACCTTCTTTCATGAGGCGGGGCACATCCTTCTAGGTGGGAAAAAGGAAGCCTTCATTGATCTTAACCATGCGACAGGCGAGGGGGAAATGGAGGCGGATCGATTCGCAGCGGATCATCTTATACCCCCGCATCGAGCAAGCGAGTTGCATAGCCTTAAGAGCGCACCGGCTATTCAAACATTCGCGAAGTCCATCGGTATTGCTCCGGGAATTGTGGTAGGACGCCTTCAACACGAGAAAATTATTGGCTACAACCAGCTCAACGGACTAAAAGTGCGGTATCAGTGGGTGGCGTGAGCTGAAAGAAAAAATGTACCGGAGGAGGAAACAAAGAGATCGCCCATCTCGAAGGCTCCGGTCAAGCAGACAACACACATCGTGCCCCCTCACGCTACTCGTGGGGCGGAGTGCCAGACGACGACGGCTCCCGTCGCTGCGCTCGACCGGGCATCGGTCGTGGCGCTTGACGGAGCCTGCGAACTGGCTGAGAATATTTCATTGATAAGCGTGACTCGCTTGCAGACGCCATGACAAAAACCAACATGGCCAAATCACAGCCCCGCAACCAATGACCATCACGGAACTGCAGGCGCAACCCAACTGGATGCTCTCCATTGTGGCGGACGACGGTCGTGTCGGCCGGTTTGATGTGACCCCCTATCTTCAGTATGAGGCATTTCAGCCCCTTCGAGACCAGACTGAATTCGTGAAGGTGGCCAACGGCGGATACTTTGTCGAATGGAATTGTGGAGCTGACTTGTCGGCAGACACGATTGAGGCACAGTGGCAGGTTGTTGGAACGGTAGCCCAGCAGAAAACTGCCTAATCAAGGGTTTCAGGACATTCCGCTCGCGCACCGCTTAATGGTCAACATGTTCCTATCATTGGAACAATCCATGGACTAGAAAGGGCGCGGCGGGACGTGCTTGCCATGCTCCGACGCCAGCCACCGGCTCAACCAGCCCCAGAGCAGCATCATCGGCACCAGCACGCCGGCCAGGATGCCAGTCGTCGCCCCCAGAGCTTTGACCCCGGACACTAGCCAGCCGGTCGAGGCATCGCCCCCTCGCGATACGGCCGTATCGATGAAGTTCTTGGCTTTGTACTTGTCCTCACGATTTAACACGGTAAAGAGCACTTCACGGGCCGGCTTGGCAATGGCATATTCCCCCACCCGCCGCGCAACCGTAAGCGACAGAAAGACCGGCAGTACGGGACTGACTACAATGGAGGCGAAGCCGACGGCCGTGACGACCGGAAGCACGAGCAGAGCCCCCCCCAGCCCAAAGCGGAGCACCAGTCGATTTGTGACCAAGACCTGCATCACGAAGGTCAACACATTCACGATCAGGTCCATCCCGGCAAACAGGCGAGTCCGAGCTTCAGGCGTGGAGATCTCGCGCCCCACCAGCGCCGTCTGTTCCATATACAGCACCGTCGCCGACATCGTGAGCAGAAAGAGATACGCGCAGATACCCAGGAGGTAGGGAGAGGCCGCGACCGCACGAATTCCTGCCCACATACTGCCGCCCAAGGGCACGTCCCTCTCGATCTTCCCCCGAGTGGTATGGGCTGCGGCCCACCGGTCCAGCCGAGCGATACAGACCCCGCAGAGCGCCAGCCATCCCGCCGAAACCAGCATTAACACAGGAATAGGCCACAGGTAGGTAATGCCCGTTGTCGCCAATGGGCCTGCGATCGCACCCAGACTCCCCCCCGCGGCAATCACCCCGAACAGCCGAACGCCCTGCGCCGGAGCAAACACATCGGCCATGAAACTCCAAAACACGGACACCACGAACAGATTGAACACCGAGAGCCAGACGAAGAATGCCCGGGCGATCCACTCCGGATGCCACTGTGTCGTCATCGCCGCAAAAAACAGCAGCAGATGGCTGATGAAAAACCCATAGACCGACAACAGCAGGCGCGCGCGCGGCAACCGGGCCGACAGGAATCCAAACAGAGGCGTGGCGATGAGGAGCGTGAGAAACGTCCCGGTCATCATCCAGGGCAAATGTTGCACGCCGCCTTCAATGGCCATTTCATCACGCACCGGCCTGAGCATGTAATAGCCGCAGAGCAGGCAGAAGAAATAGACGAACGCCCAGAGCAGCGGTACTCGCTCCTCCGGCTCGACCTTCACCCATTTCCAGATCGACAACGGCGACACAGCATCCTTCCGATTCGTCCCCAGACAGTGCCCCACCCCTCTCCTCTCCCGCAAGAGAAAAAATTTGCTACAATGCGCGCGGGATATCTACTACTCATACACTCAACAACAGGATGCTTCATGATCGACCTCCGCAGTGATACCGTCACGCAACCCACCGATGCCATGCGCAAAGCGATGGCGCGCGCCGAAGTGGGGGACGATGTCTATGGAGAAGACCCGACCGTCAATCGACTGCAGGATATGGCAGCCGCCCTGCTCGGCAAACGCGCCGCACTGTTCGTGCCCTCCGGCACCATGGGCAACCAGTTGGCGATCCGTGCGCACACCCAACCGGGGCAGGAAGTCATCGTCGAGAGCAAGGCGCACATCGTGCGGTACGAACAGGGCGCCGCCGGCGCCCTCGCGGGTGTCCAGCTGCACTGGGTCGTCGGCGATCGCGGCATCATGACGGCTGAACAGGTCGAAGCGGCCATCAGACCCAAAGACCCGTACAGCATCCCGACCGGGCTCATCTGCATCGAAAACACGCACAACAGCGGCGGTGGCACCATCTATTCGCTGTCCACCATTGAGAAAATTCGCGCCATCGCCACGAAGCACGGAATCCCCATGCACCTCGACGGCGCCCGACTGTTCAATGCCGTCGCTGCGACCACCTTGCCGGCCGCTACCTATGCGCAGCATTTCGAAACGGTGTCCTTCTGCCTTTCCAAAGGTCTCGGCGCGCCGGCCGGCTCCCTGCTGGTCTCCAGCGACACACAACTGATCGAACGCGCGCGGCGCTTCCGCCGCATGTACGGCGGGGCCATGCGCCAATCCGGCATCCTCGCGGCCGCCGGTATCCATGCGCTCGAACACCATGTGACCCGCCTCAAAACTGATCATGACCATGCCAAGAAACTGGCGCGGGCGCTTCAACAGATCTCGGCCGTGCGCATCGCGCCGCAACATGTCGAGACCAACATTGTGATCTTCGATGTCCCCGACCATCGCCTAACTCCGGCTGATCTCGTGAACCAGCTCAAGGACCACGGCGTGCTCATCCACGCGATCGGAGGCCGCAGCTTCCGTGCCGTCACCCATTTGAATATCTCCACAAAACAGATCGACGAAGCTGCCGAAGTCTTTGCCCGAGTCCTCAGCTGACCGCCGCGTCCGTTGACACCTCCTTTCAGCGACACATACAATGCGCCCCATTGATCAACAGGAGCCGCGATGACCCTCCAGGTAGTGTCGTTCCAACAGATCAGCCGCATTCTTGAAGTGACCGACGCGCTGGGGCTCAACCGGGAATGGGTCGAAATCCCGCTCTCCCCGGAAATCCCGGGACTCGTGCGCCGACTGCAAAACGGAAAGCTGGAAATCATCGTTGACGCCGAGCAGCCCTTCGAACAATGGCTCAGCGCATTGCCGCACCACATCCAACAGGTCCCTGGAGCATGATGGACAGTCCCCTCTCCGCCCCGGTCCCAACCAGGGAAGAACTGAACGCCGAGCTTCTTGAAGTCCCAGAACCGCCTGATCAGCCGCCAATTCCCGAACCTCCGGGATTCGATGACAGCGTCGAGATGGCGCTCACACACATCCGTGGCCGCCGGGGAGGCGATCTCGTCGGTATTCTCATGGTCGGATCCGGTGCGCGTCGCGCCCTCACCCCCCATAGCGACATCGACCTCATTGCCCTCGTCAAGGGTGATCGTGAAGGACACGAAATTTTGCGGGCCGGTGAACGGCTCGTCGATATTCGCTACTTCGGCCACAAGCTGGTTGAAGACGAACTCGCCTACTCCACTCGCCTGCCGTCGCTGCTGCGGAAAGCCCGCCTCCTCTTTGACCATGAGGGAATCAGCGCCAAAGTGATTGAGAAAGCCAACCAGCGATTTCGACAAGGCCCCACTCCGGCTTCGATGAACGAACAGATCCGCCTGAAAGCCGAGTGCCTCCACTTGCTGGGCAAAGCCCAGGATGTAGCCGAGAAGCCGGCCCTGGCCCACTATCTCCTCACACTCTTCTTCGAAGAATGCACCATGGCTTTCTTCCGGATCCGAGGCTTCTGGCTGACCGCCCCGGTCGACATCCACCGGTTCATGTCATCCCGCGAACCAGCCTTGGCGGAACTGGCGGCCAGATTTCTCCTCACCGCGAATCTCACGGACCGGCTCAACTTTGGGCGGCAATTTGCCGATCTACTCTTTAAGGACGTCCCGAATCCGGCACGAATCGATTAATCCTCTCGATTCCCTGGAGCGGGATCCGCTGCAGCTGTCAGACATCGCACGGTCACACGACATGGGAACGGTTTCCTCACGTTCCCGTTATTCACCGATTCACCACTCACGTCCGT
Source organism: Nitrospira sp. CG24D (assembly GCA_002869855.2). Taxonomy (GTDB): domain Bacteria; phylum Nitrospirota; class Nitrospiria; order Nitrospirales; family Nitrospiraceae; genus Nitrospira_D. Next base: position 48,381 of record NEWQ02000027.1, on the reverse strand, counting down.
TCTCGGCGCGGATGCCAAGGAGTCGTTATGGAACTGGGATTTATCGGGCTCGGCAAAATGGGTATGAACATGGTCACCCGGTTGCGGCGGGACAACCACCGTGTGGTCGTCTTCGATCGCTCGACAGACCTGGTCCAACAAGCCGAGGGACAAGGCTGCGTCGCGTCGTCATCCCTTGCCGAGATGATCGGCAAACTGGCCGCTCCTCGCACCGTCTGGATCATGGTGCCCTCCGGCGCGCCGACCGAAGAAACCGTACAAGCCGTCGCCGCCCTGCTTCAACCGGGCGACACGGTTGTCGACGGCGGCAATACCCGTTTTCACGATGACGTTCGTCGGGCCGCCGACCTCAAGAAGAAGCAACTCCATTACGTCGACGCCGGCACCAGCGGCGGGATTTGGGGGCTCAAGGTCGGCTACTGCCTCATGATCGGTGGAGAAGAAGCCCCGGTGAAACGGCTCACCCCGCTCTTCACGACACTGGCACCCGAAAACGGTTGGGCCCATGTGGGCGGACACGGCGCCGGGCACTACGTAAAAATGGTGCACAACGGCATCGAGTACAGCATGATGCAGGGCTATGCCGAAGGATTCGAATTGATGTCCAAGAGCGAATACAACCTGGACCTGGGCCGCGTGGCCGACCTCTGGATGCACGGTAGCGTGGTGCGCTCGTGGCTGCTGGAACTGGCGGTCGACGCACTGAAGGACGATCCCAAACTCGACAAACTCAAAGGCTTCGTGCAGGATTCCGGTGAGGGCCGCTGGATGATCGCGGATGCGATTGAAAAAGACGTGCCGGTTCCCACGCTCACCACGGCTCTCTTCACGCGATTCCGATCCAGGCAGGACCAGTCCTTCGCCGAAAAAATGCTCGCCGCACTCCGCAACGCGTTCGGCGGGCACGCCGTCCGCCGCTAACGACGGTCTTCACCGGGAACGAGCAAGAAATGGCTTTCTCCAATCAACGCATAGAAATCAGTCCGGCGCAGGAAACCTTGGTTCCCGTTGAGCCGACGACATTGGTGATCTTCGGCGGATCGGGCGATCTCGCCAAACGCCGGTTGATTCCGGCGCTCTACAACCTGCTGCTGGACGGCTTGATGCCGTCGAACTTCGTCGTGCTGGGTCTCGGACGGAAACCAATGAGCGACGAAGAATTTCGCACGACCGTGCGCGACGGTGTGGTGAAACATTCCCGCCAAGCGTTGATCGACGAGACGTGGAAGGCCTTTGCCAGCCACCTCTTTTACATGGCCGGAGAGAACGACGATCCGAATACCTATGTGCGGTTGAAAGCCCGCGCCGAAGAACTCGAGCGCATGTTTCAGGTGCCGGGCAACCGCATTTTCTATCTGAGCATCCCTCCCAGCTCCTTCACCCCGGTATGCGAAGGACTCTCCTCATCGGGCCTCGCGACGAAGGCCGGTGGGCAAACATCTTATGCCCGCATCATTGTCGAAAAACCGGTCGGGCGCGATCTGAAGTCAGCACAGGAGATCAACGCCGTCACCGGACGCGTCTTCGACGAATCGCAGATCTTCCGGATCGACCATTACCTGGGCAAAGAAACCGTCCAGAATCTGATGGTCCTGCGGTTCGCCAACAGCATTTTCGAACCGATCTGGAACCACAAGCACATCGACCACGTCCAGATCACGGTGAGCGAGGCCGAAGGTGTCGGGACCAGGGCCAGCTATTACGAGGAAGCCGGCGCGTTGCGCGACATGGTTCAGAACCACATACTCCAGCTGCTCTGCCTGGTCGCGATGGAGCCACCCTACTCGCTCGACCCGGATGTCGTCCGCAACGCCAAGATGGAGGTACTCCGCTGCCTGCGCCCGATCACCGGCAAGGATGTGGAACAATTTACGGCGCGCGCCCAATACACCGAAGGGACTGCCCATGGTGAGCCAATGCCGGGCTATCGGCGGGAAAAAGGTGTAAACCCCACCTCGACCACGGAAACTTATGTGGCGGTGAAATGTTTCGTCGAAAACTGGCGCTGGTCCGGCGTGCCGTTTTATCTACGCACGGGGAAAGCCCTGCCGCTCCGCGCGAGTGAAGTGGCGGTGCAGTTCAAAGACATTCCCCAGATTCTCTTCAACGCCAACGGCCAATCGCCGCAAGCCCCGAATGTGCTGACGCTCCGCATCCAGCCGGAAGAAGGCCTGTCGCTCAGAATTGTCTCGCGCGTACCAGGCACCAAGGCGCAAACACACCCGGTCGAAATGAATTTCAAATATGGGGAAGTGTTCGGCAGACCGTCGCCGGAAGCCTACGAACGATTGCTCTTGGACGTGATGGCCGGCGATGCCTCACGCTTCATGCGCCGCGACGCCGTGGAAGCCTCCTGGGCCTGGATCACTCAGATTCTCGAAGGGTGGCAGCAGTCCAATCAACGCTGGCTCCCCGAATATCAAGCCGGCACCTGGGGACCAGTCGAAGCCGACCGCCTCATCCAAAACGACGGCCGCTCCTGGCGAACGCTGTAGATCCTTCTCACCCAACCTGAAGCTGTCTCAGGATTTCTTCTTTCTTTCCCACCCCGCCGATGAACCGCTCAAATGAGCCTCCGCGATAGAGCGCCAGGGCCGGAAGTGAACTGACTTCCAACTCCGCCGGAATCTGAAAGTTCTCGTCGACATTCATGGTGAGAATCAGAACCTTCTCTCCAAGTTCACCCTGCAACTGTTCCAGTTCTTTCATCAAGCTTTTGCAATGGCCGCAGCCCGGCTTCCAAAACTCGACGAGCACCGGAACCGCAGCGCCTTCGACCACCCGGTCGAAATCTGCGTCGGTCACCGGTTGGAGGCGTGATGACATTGGAGCTACCATGACTTTGACAAGGCAGGTTGGAGAACTTGCTGATAGACCAGATCCGCAAAGAGGCGATAGCCGGCTGTAGTGAGATGCAATCCGTCGTTAGAATATTCACGAGCCAACAGATTTGTCTCAGGCTCGGCAGTCGCGGTGAAGAGATCGACGGCCGTGAGATTTTTCGTTCGAACATAGTCGAGAATCAGCCCATTCAACTCATACCGCCGCTCTAAATGACCGGCCACCCACTCCATCCCTTCCCGACTGTTGCCCGCATCTTCCACTCTCAAGGACGGAACCGTTACAGGCACCGGTACTCCTCCGGCGGCCAGGGTCTGCTCATACATCTTCACCAGATTGCGCATGATTTCATGCGTCGGCCCATTCCATCCCAAGTCGTTGGTTCCGCCCAGGATCACGACATAGTGGGGCTCTTGCGCCAGAACGTCTTTCCGGAATCGCATGACCATTTCCCCGGTCAGCTCCCCACAGATCCCGCTAATGGAAACCTGCCCGGCCGATCCGATTCTCTCTTGTAGTGATTCGCCATAGGGTGTGGATCCCCCTTGGGGATTTTCTCTGGTCGGCGACTGAAACCCCGCGGTCAGGCTGTCGCCAAAACACATAATACGAATAGGCTGCGGTGAACTCATGGTGCGGCGATTGTACTGACCGCTTGGATGTCTGACAAGCCATGAAACTCGCACCATCCTTCGTGAGTTCAGCTAGTCAAGAATACTGATTCTCTTGACGAATTTTCGACCTCCCGATAGGTGTATCACTATGTCTGATCTCAAGGCCGCACAAGAGATGATGGCAGCCGCTGTCGCGGCTAAGGGAACTGAAGATCCTGAGGTCGCCTCGGTTAAGCGCGTCCTGAAGCTTCTCGATAAGACCGCCAAATCCAATCGCACCTATGGAGCCACCAATCCGGTGGCACTGAAATTTTCCCAACAGCTCTTTGAAGAACTATCTAACCATCTCGCCACCTATGCAAAGCTGACATTTCTCGTCACGCGAGGGGAGTTGCTCTGTAAAGACGAGGTCGTCTATCAGGCCGAAAAAGAGGGTGGCAGTGAAAACCTCGCCTTCAAACTTTACGCCGATGGCATTCGCGAACTCGTGCTCCATCAAGGCTTGACGCAGGAAGACCTGTTGTTTTTCCTCGATGCCCTCTGGGCGAGCCAGGACAAAGAGAACGATGACGACATTGTTACCCGCCTCTGGCAAAAGAACCTGGCCGCTCTGACGCTTGTCACCGCGGAAGAAATTGCAAAAGCGTCCGGGGGATCGGACGCCTTCCTCAAGCTGAACCCTCTTACGACATCAGACTCAACCCTGCGGGAACTGCTCGATCAAGAACGCAAGAAGAAAAACGCGCAATCCGGGAGCAGCGAGAGCCAGAGTGCTGCGCAGCAAAAAGCGCGATTCCAGTCAGGCCTGGTGGGCTACGAGGTCACGGAGGACGAACTCGCCGCGCTGGCCAAAGAAATCGAACAGGAGAACCAGCAGGACAGTACGACGTATATCCTCGACGTGCTCACCGCCATTCTCGCATCGGAGCAATCCCCGGCCTTGCTCACAAAACTCTGCTCCCTCTGGGGCCACGTGATCACGGCACTGGTGCAGAGTGGACAGTGGGCCGTCCTGGAAACCGTCCTAAGCATCCTTCACGAAACCGAAGCCGTTCGTCCGGATATCGCCGAAGACCATAAGCAACAGCTGGCCACCCTCCTGACCAGCCTGGGCAAACCTGAGCACATCAAGTCAGTTGAGTCCTATTTGAACCGAACTCCGAATGCGAATACCGAAGGACTCTCTACAGTCCTCCTGATGATGGGCACAGAGGCTGTCTCCCTTCTCTGCTCGCTCTTGGCCAACCTTGAGCACTCAACTCATCAGGCAATTGTCTCCGAAACACTCCACGCCTTAGCCAAAGACCACTCCGAACCGTTGCTCCGAGGCCTTACCGATCGACGACCGGCCTATGTCAGAAACCTTCTGGCCATCGTCGCCAAGTGGAACAATCCGATATTCACCGAGGCGGTTGAAAAACTCGTGCGGTATCCGGATGCGCAAGTCCGCAAGGAAGCGATCCGGGTATTCGGTCTGCTCAAGCCCAATGGCAATGGCGCCCGGCTCATTCTCTGCCTCTCCGACACTGATGACTCTGTCCGTATTGCCGCACTGAAGCTGTTGGCCAACGGACAATACACCGCTCCGTTTCCTCAGTGGACCCCAATCCTCTCCGACGACACATTTTTGGAACGCCCGTTGAGCGAGAAACGCGGACTGTATCAAGCGATCCGCGCCACCTGCGGAGATGACGCCATTCCCTACTGGCAGGGACTCTTTACGGAATGGGCCTGGACCAATCGGAAGAAAAAGGAAGAGTGTGCCGTGTTGGCGGCAGAAGCCCTGGGAAAACTGGCCACCCCTGGCGCGATCACGACGTTAGAGCTAGGGAAGAAAAAGGGAAGCGCCGCGGTCCGCCAGGCCTGCACCATGGCCCTCACACAACTTCATAAGCAGTCCAAGACAAGCACGCCTCAACCCACGCGACATGAGGACGCCCCGTGAGTGACTTCAAGCTCGTTCAACCGGCCGCCAAAGACGACCAGACACAGCCGCTGCTGACTCACGAGAAATCTCTGTCGCAAAAAATCGGCCACGGATCCGAGGCCGGCGACATTCTCGATCAGCAACTCGTCATGCTGGGCTTCCAGCTGATTACCCAGCTCAACACGCTCATCAAGACCTCAAAGATTCATGGCCGGACGAATGCCGCGCTGGATAAGCCGGTTGAGACCATGCTGACGCTGATTCAAACGCTGGCCCACGATCAACCGGTCACCTTACGGTTGCAAAACGATTTCCTGTTCCTTGGCGAAAGTCACCTGAAGGTCAACGCTCAACAGATTGCCGTCATCGGCAGCATCATCGACTCACTCAATAAATGGAAGATCGGAGGGCTGACGTTTGCCTCTGCGGTCACCTCGAAAGACCTTCGTGAGTTCGCCTACCTCTTCGTAAGCCTGGACCCCACCACAAAATCGGTGAACGACTTTCGGCAGGAACTGACAGCACGTGAAGTCCACGGCATTGCCTTGGAGGATCCCCGCGAGCTGGAGCTAAAAGAAGATCACGGTGCCGAATCCAATTCGGGAAAGGCGAGCGACACACCGACAGACCCCAAAGTGCAACATAAGATCCAGTCCAAGAATGCCTATGCCAAAGCCGCCAATGCCGTCGGGGGACTCGAGAAATCTGTGCGGGATGGCGGCACGGTCAACTTCAAGCAGGCCAAGCGAGCCATCCAGAACATCGTGGACTTAATGATGCAGGACGAGGCCACCCTCTTGGGATTGACCACCCTGCGATGCCACGATCAATACACTCACAACCACTCGGTCAACGTCTCCTTACTCTCCATTGCCTTGGCCAACCGTACCGGCTATCCCAAGGTCGCGCTGGCGGATCTCGGATTAGCCGCGCTCTTTCACGACATGGGCAAATCGACGATCCCCCTTGAAGTCCTGAATAAGCCGGGCGAGTTTTCCGACGAAGAATGGGTCGCGATGCGGAATCATCCGACTGAAGGCGTGCTGAGTCTCGCGGAGTTGCGCGGGATTACCAATCTCCCGGCCCGCATGGCCGCCGCCTCATTCGAACATCACATGAATCTCGATTACTCCGGCTATCCCAAGCTGAAGACGCCCTGGAAACTGTCGCTCACCGGTCGCATCCTGATGATTGCAGACTGCTACGACGCAATGACCTCCTCACGCGTCTACCGGCGCGAACCGATGTCACCCTCCAAGGTGCTGAACATCATGTTCGGCAAGTCCGGGAAAAGCTTTGACGCGACGCTCTTGAAGCTGTTCGTTAACTGCGTCGGCATCGTGCCCATTGGAAGCCTCGTCATGCTGGATACCGACGAACTGGCCGTCGTCCTCAAGCCTGCGGTCGAGCGAGCCGATGCTGAACGGCCTCTGGTAAAAGTGATTGCCGATCCCGAAGGGAACCTGATGGATAGCGGCCCGGAGCTGGACCTCACCGGCAAAGATGCATCCGGTGACTATCGTCACAGCATCGTGCGACTCATCGACAATACGGAGCATCAATTCGACACCAGTCGCTACTTTGTCTAGTCCGCTCGCGCTGCCTTGACAGGCCCTCATCGCCTCGTTATTCTGACCAACGCTTACCCACACATCCGTCTCATGCTTAGCCTAAGGAGTGTTCATATGCGCATCCCCGTCGTACAGACGCTTATTGCTTCTGCCTTCTTTTCTTTGCTGCTGGGTCCGCTCTCGACGACCGTGCAGGCTGCTGACGCCTTTAAGATGGGGGTGGTCGACCCGCAGATGGTCTTAGAGAAGTCGAAAGCCGGCAAGAAAGCCCTCGATGGACTCAAGGAATACGTCACCACGAGACAGAAATTGCTCTCCCGGGACGAAGAAGAATTGCGGAATTATGAAAAGCAGCTCAAAGAGCAGGTCGCCAAGTTAAGCGATGCTGAGAAGAAGGACAAGGAAGCGCAGTTCCGGACAAGAATCACCGACTACCAGAAACGCGCGCAGGACTTTAATCAGGAACTTCAGGGCAAGCAGAAAGAACTCGTCGACGACTACATGAAGCGCATCGGCTCAGCCACACAAACGGTGGCCGAGAAGGGAGGCTTCTCGATTGTGGTCGACCGCGGGAGCGAACAGACCGTGAAAATCGTGATCTACAGCAAGGATACGGTCGATCTTACCGACCAGGTCATTAAAGAATTCGACCGCGTCAACAAGTAACGTTCTTAGGCTAGGCCGGCTGTCCTGCTTCAAGCGGATAGCCGGCCTCTCTCCAAGCCTTGATTCCCCCATCCATCGAGACCACGCTCGTATAGCCCATCTGTTGCAGCGCATCTGCCGCCAGGACCGAGCGAAACCCGCCTCCGCAATACAAGACAATCGCTGACTGCTTCTCAGGAATCATTGTTTCGATATCACGCTCGATGATGCCCTTACCGAGATGACGTGCGCCCTTCGCGTGATCCTTCGCAAACTCATGGTCTTCCCGTACGTCGACGAAGTAAAACTTCTCGCCACGAGCCCTGCGACTCTGAACATCCGCCACCGTACATTCCTTGACGCGCGTCCTGGCTTGGTCCACCAACTTCAGAAACCCAGGATTGTGCTTCATCCTTCCTCCTCTTAGTCAAATAAGGTAGTCTGCGCCCCGCCGGGTCGCCTGAAGGTATCGGGAATGACCTCCTCACGATCGCATGCAAAACCAGCCCGACGCCTGGCCACCTCGAACAACTGCTCGAGCATCTGCCAATAGGTTCCCGTTCCCTGATGGCGATCAAAGAAGGCTGATTCGGAGAGCCGCCCCCCTCGCACCTCGCGAAATCGATTGGTGATTTTCGCAAATCGGTCCGGAAATGCGTCCTTGACTCGCTCCAGGAAAACGGACTCGACGCTACCGGAGAGCCGCAGCAAGCTGAACGTGGCCGTGCGTGCGCCGGCAGCCCGCGCCCGCGCCAGCAACTCGGGCATCGCCTCATCGTTAAGCCCAGGAATCACCGGTGCGATCGAAATGCCGGTCGAGATCCCCGCCTCAGAGAGGGCCTTCATGATCTCCAATCGCTTGCCGACCGAAGGAGCCTGAGGTTCCATCTTTCTGGCCACGGCATCATCGGCAAACGGAATGCTGAAGTAGACCCTCGTCCAGGCCTTCTGATGCAGCCTCGCCAACACATCCAGATCACGGAGCACCAATGCACCCTTCGTAATGATCCCCACCGGATTCCGATAGTCAGCACAGACTTCTAAACAGGCGCGCGTCAGCCCGTACGAGGCTTCCAGCGGTTGATAGCAATCGGTATTCCCTGAAAATACGATCAACTCGCCTTTCCAGAACGAACGGTCAAATGCCTGACGCAACAGAGTTGCCGCGTCCTCCTTCACCACCAGTTTGGACTCAAAATCGGTTCCGGCTCCGAATCCCCAATACTCGTGCGAAGGACGCGCATAGCAATAGGCACAACCATGGAAACAGCCGCGATAGGGATTAACGCTCCAACGAAAGGGAAGATCGGGGCTGTCATTGCGACTCAGAATTTCCCGGCTCGCGTCGCGGAAGATCTCCACTGTCGCCTTGGGAGCAGGCTCCAACAATTCACGATGAGCCGATTCAAATGGATTTGGAGGATTCGATACCGTTCGCATAGCATCATCGTGGCGAGACGAATAGCGATTGTCAATCCAAGGGAATCCACCCCACGGCTGCAGCTCACCTTGCATAACGCGTTTCGTTGACTCTACCTAAACCCGATGCTAGATTCCTCAAACTTTCTGAGGAGTACCACGTGTACGATTTACGCCAATTGCGGGACCATCTCGACTTAATCCGCGAACGCCTCGGCCGCCGGGGAACCGACGTCCCCTGGGACAACATGAAGGCACTGGTCGAGGAACGCCGTAATCTGACCATGCAGGTGGAACAGTTACGAAGCGACCTTAAAAAAGGCTCTGACGAAGTTGCCCGGTTAAAGCGGGCCAAGGAGCCGGCCGACGAAGCAGTCGCCGCCATGAAACAGGTTGGAGACCGGATACGTGAGATTGAAGGCACGCTGCGCAGCGTTGAAGAATCCCTGGCCGATCTGAATTTGCGTATTCCGAACGTGCCGCATGAATCAGTACCAGCCGGACAGGATGCCTCGGATAATGTCGAGATCCGTCAATGGGGCACCCATCCAACTTTCGATTTTCCGGCGAAGCCCCATTGGGAACTCGGGGAGGCTCTTGGCATCCTGGACTTCGATCGGGCATCGAAGCTCGCCGGTGCCCGCTTTGCTGTCATGACCGGCGCCGGCGCCCAGCTTGAGCGCGCGCTCATCAACTACATGCTGGACCGCCATACAACGCAGCACGGATACCGGGAAGTGCTCCCTCCCCTGCTGGTCAATCGCGCAACGATGACCGGCACAGGACAACTGCCTAAGTTTGAAGAAGATCTGTTCCGTCTGAAAGACGAAGATTATTTTCTTATTCCTACAGCTGAAGTGCCGCTCACGAATCTCCACCGAGATGAATTGCTGGACGAAGAAGTATTGCCGATCCGCTATACCGCCTATACGCCTTGCTTCCGCCGCGAAGCCGGGTCCTATGGGAAAGATACCCGGGGCTTAATCAGGCTTCACCAGTTCAATAAAGTCGAACTCGTCTCGTTTTGCCCCCCTGACCAGTCGCAAGCTGAACTCGAACGCCTCACCGGTCACGCAGAGAGCATTCTGCAGGGCTTAGGATTGCCCTATCGCGTCGTGACGCTCTGTTCCGGAGATATGGGGTTTTCAGCAGCCAAAACATACGACATCGAAGTCTGGCTCCCCTCGCAACAGCACTTCCGTGAAATCTCCTCTTGTAGCAACTTCGAGGGATTTCAGGCCCGCCGAGCCAATATTCGCTATCGCACCAAGGGCAATAAGAAAGATTCCAAGACAGAGTTCGTCCACACCTTGAACGGCTCGGGCCTCGCAGTGGGCCGAACGCTGCTCGCTATTTTGGAAAACTACCAGCAAGCGGATGGGAGCATTGTCGTTCCTCCTCCGCTCCGCCCCTATATGGGAGGGCTTGACTGCATCAGAAAGTAGTGCCACATATCTTCCTACGGCTCGGAGGGGTGACGGAGCGGCCGAACGTGCCAGTCTTGAAAACTGGAGATGGGGCAACCTATCCGCGAGTTCAAATCTCGCCCCCTCCGCCATAGGTTTATCCGACAGTCACAATCTCACCACCTCGCCTCTATTGCGTCCGATTACTCAACTCCTCATGGCAACACTCGACCAGCTCACAATCCAATCTATATCATTAATATTTCCATCACAAACTGTTGATATAGCAACATATAAATAATCTACGAGGCGGAATATGAACTGCAAAGTTCTAGCCCATCTCCCTCTTTCGGTTAGTGCCCTCCTACCTCTACGGTATTTCCAGTCCGCACCGCCTCGCCTATCCTGACACCACCTGCGCACAGCGATACGACAACAGGAATAGTCCGGGACAAGGAGGCGGCAGATGCAAAAACAAATCGGCAAGATCGGAGCCATTCGCAGAGAGATCCGAGGGAAAGCCTGCACGTCCTGCGGCGGGCACATCTATCAAATAGTCCTTCGCTCGTCGCTTACCCCCGAAGACGCGACATTGTTTGCGCGATGCACCCATTGCCACCATCCCAGAGGCATCGACAAAGACTTCGGGAAAGTACTTTGGATGTAGTGCGCTGGACGTCAACGCAGCTTCCGCACCACAGGAGACAGATCCATGCCATTGACACGATGGACTCACTATCGGCACACACGCGCTCAAAAGAAAAAAGCCCTGCATCTGCTCACGCTGAGCGGAGTCGTTCGGCCAAGCACCATCGAACTTCGCTACACCGCCCCTCGCTCCCATACCTCAGCGGAGTCTTTGTGTGAAGAGCAGCCCCCCCTCGCGCAGGATGCAGCCGCACCGGCCATCTCCACGGTCCGCATGCGCTCAGCCGAATCAACTCACCTGGCGCATCACCTCTACTCAACAGCCTTCATGTTTCTCGCCAAATCCAGACGTCACATTCAAAGCCTTCAATGGGACAGTAGGAACGCCGCATGATTCAGCCAAACTTTTAACCCGACGGCAGAGACCTTTCACTTGTACCTCTTGCACCGGCTGAGGTAATATCAGCCCGCTCGTGAGCGACGTAACCGCGCTGACGACTCTGCCCGCCTGCGGACAGACCCCTATGCAACTGGTCGTGGAGAGGTGGCCGAGTGGCCGAAGGCAACGGTTTGCTAAACCGTCGTAGGGAGAATATCCTTACCGAGGGTTCAAATCCCTCCCTCTCCGCCATCCAGCGCCAACCATGAACCTAACCTTTAGCAGAGTGGCTCCAATCACCCCTGCAGCCCCCACTCAGCTATTTCCAGTTGTGCGAAGCACCTTCATATCGTAAGGTACGATTAGTCGACCGTTCTCACCGCCACCATCAAGAAAGGATCACTCATGCGCATGTTCGCAGTATTTGCCGTAATCATTGCCCTGCTGGCCAGCCCATCGGCGTTTGCCGCATCGGGGGAGCCGACCAATGACGACCAAAAGACGTTGTATGCCCTCGGCCTGGCCATCAGCCAATCGCTTGGCACCTTCGCGCTGTCCGAATCGGAATTGGATTTCGTCAAGTCCGGCCTCACCGATGGAGCTTTGAAGCGCACACCGAAAGCCGACCTCCAAACGTTCGGTCCGAAAATCCAGCAGCTCCAGCAAGCACGGGCAGCCGTGGTTGCGGACGCGGAAAAGAAATCCGGCGCAGCCTATCTCACGAAAGCCGCAGCCGAAAAAGGCTCCACAAAGACGGAGTCCGGAATCGTCATCACCTCCATCAAGCCCGGAACCGGCGCCACTCCAAAACCGACCGACACCGTGAAGGTGCATTACCATGGCACACTGCTCGATGGCACCGTCTTCGACAGCTCCGTGAAGCGCGGCGAGCCGGCCACATTCCCCTTGAGCCAGGTGATCAAGTGCTGGACTGAAGGCGTGCAGCAAATCAAGGTCGGCGGCAAGAGCCGTCTTGTCTGCCCGGCCAATCTGGCCTACGGAGATCGCGGATCACCACCCGCCATCAAGCCAGGCGCCACGCTCATTTTTGAAGTGGAACTACTGGAAATCGTCGCCGCGAAATAACGACTGCGGTATTCACCGGGCGGCGACTTGAATCATGGGTCGCCGCCCCTTCAGCCTCGCGAAAAGATCACACGATACAGTCAATTGGCCTTGACCCAATCACGGCTTCTGCGGTATCGTCCACCACTTTCCTGAAGCGAGCCCCGTGTCGTGCCGAGGTAGCTCAGTTGGTAGAGCACAGCCCTGAAAAGGCTGGTGTCGACAGTTCGATTCTGTCCCTCGGCACCACTTCCCCTTCAAAAACTTACTAAACTTCCCCCTCCGTTCATTTCACTCAAACACCACGATTTCTGCCTATTCAGTCAATTTCGCCTGATTGGCTGTCCCATATGAGCCGCCCCTCCAGGGTCGCTCGTCCAAGGCACCGGGTCATATGACCCGATGCCACAATCGGAATAATGCCCGGCGCTACGCTTCCGCCGAGTTCTGGCTGGAACTTGGTTAATACACCTGTAACATTGGAGGATTATGCTGCAAGAGCAGACACAGCGGTAGAGAACAGTCCGAGCGCGTGTCCACCGGGTAGCACACGATGTCCACAAATGCTTCGAAGAAAATTCTGATTGTCGAGGATGAGACCGACATTGCGCAGTTGGTGAAAATCTACCTCGAGAAAGAAGGATTTCGTACCGTCCATGCAAAAACGGGAAATGAAGGTCTGATGCTCACCAAGAGCGAACATCCTGACATGGTCATCCTTGATCTTATGCTTCCCGAGATGGACGGATTGGAACTCTGCAAGAAACTCAGAAGCGAGCAAGAGACCGCTCTTATTCCCATTATCATGTTGACGGCCAAAGCCGAGGAGTCTGACACCATTGTCGGCCTTGAACTCGGTGCCGATGACTATATCGCCAAGCCGTTCAGCCCCAAGAGCCTTGTCGCAAGGGCCAAAGCCTTGTTTCGGCGGATTGGACGGGCCAATGACACCCAGCAAACGTCTTACCACTACGGCTCACTACTGATGGACCTCCCTCGCCATGAAGTCATGGTCGATGGGAAAGAAGTCGGTTTGACGGCCAAGGAGTTTGGGCTCCTGGAACATCTATTGCGAAATCCCGGTCGGGTACTTACACGCGATGTCTTGCTGAATTCCGTGTGGGGCTACGACTACTATGGCACCACAAGAACCGTGGATGTGCACATCCGTCGCCTGAAGCAGAAACTGCCTGCGCTGAATGACGCGATTGTGTCCGTAAAATCACTGGGCTACAAGCTGTCTGATCCGGCTCTAACGAAGTAATGTCTGTGCGGCTCGTCTCTCAACCTCTCGAGATAAAGCCTCGCCTAAGAGGCAGCATAATCTTCCTGCTCCTTCTTTTGCTCATTTCCTGCGTTCATCCGCCCCGGGTGGAGGAATTCGAAGCCAGCATTGGACAGTTGACACAAGATGAACTGACTCGCCGGTTCGGTTATCCCCAACGGCTTAAACGCCTGTCGAGCGGAGCCGAAGCCTGGGAGTACGAATTTTTATCGGGACAATCACGCTGTGTCGGCTATCGTGTCTATTTCGACACCGAGCTGCGTTCGCAGAAATGGGAACCCATTCCCTGTCGGTAAGACTGTCGACATCACACTGAGTCACTGCGGAGATCTCATACCTATCGTAAGACAGGACTTCCTCTACCCCTCCTCTCTATTCTCCCTCTGCTGAACACGCCACCTGTTCCCAAGCATAACGTCAGTTCAAATTCTCTACAGATCACAGACGAAGCAAGATTCTATTGCAATCGCGTTACAGCTCTCCCATTCCACCCTTTCACAGCACCAACACATTGATGACCGAACTCCTGTAACCAAGAATTGAGGCCATCGTGATCTAACTGTGCTTTTGATCCAGTACAACTCTTTCTGGAAAGGGGAACAACCATGGCCCAGACCATCTCTCCTCGACGAAGACAACCAGGTGGATCCACCGGAACGGCCCACCGTGCTACTCCTCCACTGAATGTCCGACGCGCCGATCTTTGGCGGGAACTTTCCAGGCAGCGCGCGGTACTGCTCGCGAGCGCCAACCTCTCGCTTGCCGCGGAGTCGGCCGCAGAACTCTATGCGGATCCGGCCGACCAGGCCTCGACCGATCTCGAGCATGACGTCGCCATGCAGGTCAAGGCGCGAACCTTTGAACGGCTTCGACACATCGAGCACGCGCTGCAACTCATGCGCACGAAAGACTACGGACAGTGCCTCCACTGTCATGGGGACATTCCTTACGAGCGGCTGAAGGTCCAACCCGACGCCGAATTCTGTGTCCCCTGCCTGACAACGGTCGAACAGAAGGCAGCCCATAACTAACGCCATGACACCGTTCATAACAACGACACATTATTGGAGCCCAGCTGCGCCTCTCACGCACCTGGCCCCCGCGCTCGTCCCTTCCTGCCAGGAGAAGGGACGAGCCCCGGTCACTCCCCCATAAACATCACCTGGTTATTGGAGGAACATGCCAAGAATTTCTAAAATCCATACCCGCCAAGCAAGCGATACGCAATGTGTCCGCTGTGCCGGATTGAGAGTGCCCGAGATCATGAGCGAGGGGGGAACGAGAGTGATGGCGCTCCGCTGCATCCACTGCGGAGACATCACCGACCGGCTCATCGCCCATAACCGGACCCGTCGAAGAGATCCGCTCACGAGGCGGCCTCGCACTCCGATCTATGGAAGAGACCGGTGGAAAAAGAAGAAACTTCTCCTGTCCTGACCATCCCTGTCGCTCACATCTTTTATGTGACACCCTGACTGTAACCACACTCACTTCTCCCTCTACACCTCGCACCTTCTGCCGGCAATGAGAGAAACTGCGTGGTTCCCGCAAAAAAGTTAACACACAATTAACCGTGCGCTCTTGAGGCTGCGGATGAGACCTGACTATCCTAGCGCCGACCGATGTCCGACTGAGCATTCACGCGCTGGCGGTGCCGTTCACATTCAAGAGAGGACCATACGCAGTGGACCTGACGGACCCTTCCCTGTACATCAACCGTGAACTGAGCTGGGTGCGTTTCGATGAACGTGTGCTCGAAGAAGCGCTCGATCTGCGCCATCCCCTGCTCGAACGTCTGAAATTCCTCTCGATTTTCAGCAGCAACCTGGACGAATTTTTTATGATCCGCATGTCCGGTTTGTATTGGCAACTGCAGAACGGCTCCGTCGAGGCGCCGCCGGACGGCCGCACGCCGGAGGAACAGATCCGGGCGATTCATCAGGCTCTTGCCTCGCTCCTGGCTCAACAGATGGCCTGCTGGAAAGACGATCTCCTGCCGAAGCTGCGCGATGCGGGCATTCAGATACTGCCTCTCTCGGAAATCCCGCGCGAAGCGACGGCGCGGCTCCGGGACTATTTCAAAGCCGCCATTCTCCCGGCCTTGACCCCGCTGGCCTTCGACGCCGCCCATCCATTTCCCCATATTTCCAACTTGTGCATGAACCTCGCCATCGTCCTGCATGACGGCGATTGCCATGAACGGTTCGCGCGCCTGAAAGTGCCGCGGCTCTTTCCCCGTCTCCTCAATGTGCCACAGGAAACCTCGCCGGATACCGGGTCCGGCATATACCCTAAAAGCTTCGTATGGATTGAAGAAATCATCGTCGCCAATCTGGATCTCCTGTTTCCCGGATGCCACGTCGCGACGGCCTATCCCTTCCGCGTCACACGCGACGCGGACCCCGACATTGAAGCGGACGAAGCCGCCGATCTCCTGGAAGCCATTCAGGAGAGTCTCCGTCAGCGGCATTTCGGGTCAGCGGTGCGGCTGGAAGTCAGCGCGCTGATGCCGGAGCAGATCCGCCAGATTCTTGCGCAGAACCTCCACCTCAGTCCCGATCAGATCGATGCCGTGGCCGGCCCTCTTGGCATGGCCGATATCATCGAACTTACCAGGCTGGATCGGCCCGATCTGAAAGATCCACCGCTGCCGCATAGAGTCTCCCCGCTCCTCACGCAGAAGGATCTCTTCACGGTGTTGCAGGAACGCGATCTGCTCCTGTATCACCCCTACGACAGCTTCACGCCTGTCGTGGACTTTCTCCGCGCTGCCGCCGCCGATCCTCAGGTGCTGGCCATCAAGCAGACGCTGTACCGGGTCGGGCTCGACTCTCCCGTCGTGGAAGCCCTCATGCAGGCCCGGGAGAACGGCAAAGAAGTCACCGCGTTGGTCGAACTGCGGGCCCGCTTCGATGAAGAGAACAACATTCAATGGTCCAAAGAATTGGAACGGGCCGGCGTGCACGTCGCCTACGGACTGGTCGGTTTGAAGACACATGCCAAAATGTGTCTCATTGTGCGCCGCGAGGATCAGCGCCTCGCCCGCTACGTGCACCTCGGCACCGGCAATTACAATCCCGCAACCGCGCGCGTCTACACCGATCTTGCGCTTTTAACCAGCAATCCGGCCATCGCCTCCGATGTCGCCATGCTCTTCAATGCGCTGACCGGATATGCCGGGGAACATCCCTATCGCTGCCTGATGGTCGCCCCGAGCGGAGTACGCAAAGGCATGCTCGACCGGATCGAACGGGTCACCGCCCAACACCGGCAGACGGGACAGGGCTATATCGCCTTCAAGCTCAACGCCCTCACAGATCCGGCTTGCATTCAAGCCCTCTACCGGGCCTCCCAGGCGGGCGTCACCGTCGATCTGCAAATACGGGGTGTCTGCGGCCTCCGTCCGGGCGTCCCCGGCGTCAGCGACCGGATCACCGTCACGTCACTGGTGGGCCGCTTCCTCGAACACAGCCGGATTTTCTATTTCCGATTCGGCGAGAAAGAAGAGGAGTTGTGGATGGGAAGCGCCGATCTCATGCCGCGCAATTTGGATGGACGAATCGAAGTCGTCTTTCCCGTCGAAGCCGCGCATCTGCGCGAGGCCATTCGCGACGACATTCTGTTTCCCCACTTACAGGACACGGCGCACCTGCGCCGGATGAATGAGCAGGGCTTGTACGAACGCGTGGCTCCGCAGCCGGATGAAGCGCCGCTCGACTCCCAGCAGCAGATGCTGGAACGGGCCGGCACCTGGAATCAGACTCGACTTGAGCGCTGATGTAGCCGCGGATCGATCCGCATCGCGAACGCCGGCGCCTACGCCACGTCCAAACGCAGCAGCCGATTCCGATGGCCCTCGTAGTCCGGCACGAGACGCTCGTACGGCGTCGGCATCAATGAGGAGGAGATGAGAAAATCCGCCGATGCCCGGTTGCAGGCGATCGGAATATTCCAGACGACGGCGATGCGGAGCAGCGCTTTCACGTCCGGATCGTGCGGATGCGGTTCCAGCGGGTCCCAAAAGAAGATCAGAACATCGATCTCGCCTTCGCTGATCTTCGCCCCGATCTGCTGATCCCCGCCCAGCGGGCCGCTCTGCAACCTGGTCACCGGCAGATCCAGTTCCGTCGTGAGCAACTTTCCTGTCGTCCCGGTTGCGATGAGGTGGTGCCCGGCCAGCGCCTCACGGTTAAACTTCGCCCAGGCCAGGAGATCCTGCTTCTTATTATCGTGCGCCACAATCGCAATTGTTTTCTGGTCGGCCATCGTCACCGTATTGTTGTTCATCGGTCCTCCTCGGTCATGAGTCTACGGACGTGTCAGCTCCATTCCTCGCACAGTATGGCAGGGCCTTGTTACGAATAGATTTCATGCCCGGCCCTACTGCGGCATCAATCACTTGAGCGAGTATCTACCGGCCGTGAACGACCGTAGACCGTCTAGACGAGTGGCTTAGGACGTTCGCACCACCGGCCGGGCTTCATGACCGTACCCATTGCCACGACAGCAATGATGCCGGCGAAGAGCACCAGCGTCACCATGAGAAGGAACGCACCGCGCAGATTGGGAAGCATACAGGCTCACCTCCTTGCCGCTCGTAACGTTGTTCATACCGACCGCTACCCCTGACCGAATACGACTTCACTCGACCTATTCCACATACTGTTCCGGATCGATCACGACCTTCTGGATCGGTCCCTCGGACGGGATCGTCAGGAGATGGAGCTGGCCGCCCACCGCCCCGTTCTCCATCTGAAAGGTTTCTCCATGATCGATCGTCGCCCGAACCGCGAGCTTGTACAGCGCTTTTGCGTCTTCGACGCTGAAGGCCGACAAGAAGCAATTGTCCTCTGCGCGCTGGCGATTCGCCTCGATCGCACGGCTGACTTCAGGTCGTTGCTTGTCCCGATCGAAGTGAGCGCTCCTGTCCAGCAAGAGCGCCGCAACAGCGTCGTCTCCCAGGAACCGTGCTCCACAGCCGTCGAAACTGAGCTTCCCGACCGGCGCTGTTTTGACGCTCCACTGCCCTTTGCGGGTCTTCTCCCACCGCAATTCACGGACGGCAACCTGCGGCATGGTTCCGTCAAACCCTGCCACTGCGACGAACGCGATGTGAGGATTCCCCGGAGCCGGCATGGCTGCCGCCGGTATGGCAGACAGCCGCTGCTGCTCCCGGTACTTGTCCATCAGCTTGCGAATAAGGAGGTCCGCCTGCTCATCGACCGGCACCGGCTTACGCGAACGGGAAAGGGTCTTGCAGACTGACTGGAACTGCTGATGGAGGGAGAGCCGTTCACCATACCACCCCTCAAAAGCCGCCACACTCCGCTGACTAGGCGTACAGGTTTTTTCTATTCGGGAGAGGTGAGGGGCGCTGGATCCCCAGAGCACGGTATCGGCTCCGATCACAATCCCTGTAGAGGTGAGAAAGATTCCGATCAACGTCCCGAACATGATGGTTTCATCCTATCGCAGGCTCATCACCAACACGTTGCAGCCGGCTCAAGATCGCGTTAACCGTCCGCATTCCATGACAAGCAAGAATAATTTACACATCCGTTACAACAACCCGAGCATCGCGTAACAGCTTCTGCTCTATATACTTCTCCGCGATGTCTACAGCCAACCCGCCTGCCCGCTTCATCACACCGACAGGTAGCCTGCGCCGACAGGCAGCAGTTCGGGCCATCCTATGGCCGGTTCTCACCGGGTTGTTACTCGTCACTGCCTCCTGTGGAGACTTGCAGGATCCGGCCTCCGGAGGGCAAGGGGCCTCTCCTACACAACCGTCCGTCACCCCGGTCTCCGGACAACAGACCGGCGAAACCGCGACGCCTGGCGCTGATGCCTCCACATTTCCTGCTGAACCAACCCCCTCGCTCCCCTCACCGGAAACCACCCAGCTTCCCACAGAGATGCCCGCCAGCCCGCCGGCTCAATCCCTGACCGGAGAGAAACCTGAGACGCAGCTGGTCACGTTCGAATGGAACCCGAGCCCTTCCGGCAACGCGGCGGGATACATCGTCCGTGTTTCGACAACCTCCGCCCAGGCCCACTATACATTCCATACTGGCCGGGAAACCCGGCTGGTAGCTGATCTCCCGAGGGGAAAGAGCTACATCGCGACGGTCCTCGCCTACAATATCGCCGGGGAAAGCCTGCCGGCCGACTACATCCGTTTCGATCTGTTCTGATTCCTGCCAAGACAAACTTGAGTAAGAATGACCTGCCTGAGGCCGCCAACGAGCTAACACGCTCGCCGGGCAGACTTGTGAAGCATCCGTTTTCTCGCGCGCCGTCACTGTGCTGTTGGTCCTAACGTTTGAGCCTGGTTCTGCAAAATTGCGTCGAGCCTGATTCGGGATTGGCTCTGAAAGCGTTTCACGTCATCTCTCGCAAGGAGTGGATCGGCAAACGCCTGGTCGGACGGAGCGATCGGTGCCAGCGTAAACATGGTTAAGGCAGAACGCTTCGCAGCCGGTCTGTTTTTCCAGGGGTTATAGAGCGGGTCGCCGACCAGCACCATCCGCCAGCTCACCCAGCGGCTGGTCAGGTAATAGGACTCGACCAGTGAATACTGGCCGGTCATGAGCAGTCCCGCGAATTCGAGCGGCTCCGGAAAGGCGTCCAGGTAAGGCTCGCCGACTGAGCCGAGGGTCGCGGTAATCCCATGATCCAACGCATTCTTGCACCAGCCTGACTCACCGGAGCTATGGAGACTCACGGCTTCAGCGGAGGCCATATGGTAACCGATCGCGCCGGTCCGGAAGGTAAAGGCATCTTCATATTGTCTCAACCGGTACCAGCCCGAATAGAACGCCACATCCGGCGCGGCGCCGGGACGCTGAAACCGCGCCTCTGCGTTGTCCAGTTGCGACCGGTACGTGGTGTGCTGAGTGACAAACTGATGCAAGTCCCTCAGGCTTTGATCGTAGCGGCCATAGGTATCGGATGGATCCTTGACCGGCAATCCGCGCGCATCCAGATACACCGTTCCGCTCAGCCCCTGCCGCTCCGCCTCCATCGCGCGATCCACCAGACCGCTCGCGAGATCAGCGGTCGAGGCATCGAGCCGGCTCACCATAAGAACAGGGATGTCTCGATGGGCCGC
Source organism: Nitrospira sp. CG24D (assembly GCA_002869855.2). Classification (GTDB taxonomy): domain Bacteria; phylum Nitrospirota; class Nitrospiria; order Nitrospirales; family Nitrospiraceae; genus Nitrospira_D. Next base: position 27,470 of record NEWQ02000027.1, on the reverse strand, counting down.
TCCGGCTTTCTTGAACGCATGGTGCAACGGATTCGCCCGGCGCCAGGCCGCGCCGTACAGCGTCCGATCCCACCAGAACAGGCTCAGTTCACTGTCGACGCTCGCATCGCCATGCTCCTCCGACAACTGATTCAGTTCCATCGCGGCCAGACCGAACACACCATAGGCTCCGTACACCTGGTCGACCCGTTGATAGAGATCGGTCCGCCGATCTCGAATCGGAAGCTCCAGCGATCCCAGCAACAATTGTAATCCCTCCGCTTGCTGCGCCCGGATCTGCGTGGCTGCCTCACTCCCGGAATCCTGCCCATCCCGGAGAAGTTCGTGCCCCAATTGCGCGAGCCCGGCCACTCCCTGATGCTCCCGGACAATGGCCTCCAATCGTGAAGACCACTGCGCATCGGCCGGCGGCTTCAGCTGCCTCACCCGCTTGGCGGAGGCTTGAACGGCCTCGTCGACGCGGAGCAAGAATGCGACGTTGCGCTCGTAGGTGACGGGACTCTCGGCGTGCGGCGCGGCAGGAGCGGAACCAGCACTCGCGGCGATGGCCCCGGCACGACGATCGAGATCCTCCAGCCGCACCCGCGCGGCCCCGAGTCTGGCGGCTGCATCGCGACGCCAGCGCTCCTCGTCGTCCGTGAGCTTCGAAGCGGCGACCCGGAGCGGAACACCAAAGACCGTCACGGCCACACGGATCGATTTGTGAAGGCCCTGCGCGTGGAGCATCTGCCGGAGGGGCGTCACCAGGCGGCGCTCATAGTCCTCCCGGCTCATGGTGTCGTCGAGCGGAAGATCCAATTTGGAAATGTGCTGCACAGGAATTCCCCGGCGCATCGCATAATGTTGTGCGACCGAGAGACTCTCACGGCTATTGGCATTGGCAACAATCACGACCTGATTCGGGGAGAGCTCCGCCCGAACAGTGGCAACATCGAATACAAGGATCAGGCCCTGGAGAATCGACACAAATCCAATGAGGAGCACCGAAGCAGACCTGGGGCTCCGATCCTCCGCTCTCAAACAGTCGCTTCGCAACATCTTTAGCCTTTGCCTCTCAAGGCCGGTGCCAGGATTGCCCAAGACCAGGCCCGCTCTACTCGAAATTTACGCATCGGTAATCCGCCTCTAACTCTGCCGCAACGCCGGGTTTGTAGACTGCAAATAATACAACAATATAAAGGGAGGAACAGATGCTCACAGTCGGACAATTGATGAAGAAAGAGCTGATTACGGTGGACGCAGGGACATCGGTGATCGATGCGGCAAAGCTCATGAAAACCTGCAATGTGTGCAGCGTGCTGATCGCCGAGAAAGGACGCATCATCGGCATCGTCACGGAATCGGATATCGTGAAGAAGGTCATCGGCTCCGACCGTGGTCCATACTTCATCCCGGTGGAAGACATCATGAGTGCCCCGGTCGTCGGAATTGAAGAACGAAGCCCTCTTACTGAAGCTGCCAACTTGATGAACAAGCACCGGACTCGCCACCTGGGTGTTACGAAAGGCGGCGCGGTTATCGGGATTCTCTCCGTCCGCGATCTGCTCCAGCCGGTTTCTGTCGACGAATTCTAACGCTCTAAATCCTCCCCCGACACAATTTTGTCATGCCGACTCTTCCGCGACAATCGCGGGAGAGCGCGGTCTATCTATGTAGTGGACCATGGATGCTGGAAAGGAGTGACGCAGGCGCGGTTAATTCCGCAATTTATACCCGACGCCTCGCACCGTCACGATCAGGGCTGGTCGGGTCGGATCCGTTTCGATTTTGTGGCGGAGCGAGTGGATGTGGACGTCCAGCGCGTGCTCTTCCAGCGCATATCCCTCTCCCCACACGCGATTCAGCATTTCCTGGCGTGAGAACACCCGGCTGGGAGACTCCAGAAACTGGCGGAGGATTTGGAATTCTTTCGGCGTCAGTTCAACCTGGCGCCCTTGAACGGTCACCTCATGCCGATCGAGGTCCATCTTCACATCGCCGACCCCGTAGTGCATGGTGGTACCGCTCGATGTGTCACGCCGTCTCAGAATGGCACGAACTCGCGCGACAAGTTCACGGGTACTCTGGCTGCACACAACCAGATCGATCCCGCGATCGTAGTCCAGCACGCATTCGTCTTCAGTGCAAGCCGGGACGGTATCATCTATGGCAACGATGGGAACCGCCGCCAGGGTCCGAAGGTTGCGCAGGTTCGAGGTGGTCCCGGTTTGACGGTCGATGACGATAAGGGAAGGCACAGACGTTTTCGCCTCGGTAAACGCAGCGGACTCGGTCGTCACGACAGTGCTGCGGTATCCGTTACTCTCCAGGGCTTTCTTCAGCGATTGCGCGAACGAATCCGTTCGAACGAAGATGAGAATAGATTCCGGAACGTGGGCTGGGATCGACATGGTTGCATGCATCGCGTCGTTACATTACTGACCCGGAGTTAACCTGGCCTTAGGGGCGTGTAAATTGTCCGTTAACTCCTACACCCCGTGACGAGTCGCCCTGTATCGACATTCTTGAGTTAACATGGAGTTAACAATTCGTTGATCCGACTGAAATTCCGACTCCGTACCGTGCGACTGTGCTCGGCCACTGTTTTGGCACGACGCTATTCTTAGGAGGTCTAGAGTGATGTGGAACTGCCTTCCCGCATTGATCGATGGTCCGCTTGCCTCACGCTTGCTTACCCTGGCGGTCGGCGCCTGTCTGGTGTGGAGCAGTCCCGCAGCGGGACAAGTCCGGCCCGGCCTGGATCAGCAAATCGCCGCCTACCAACCCACCAGCGCCCTAAACGGCTCTCTCTCCATTTCAGGCTCGGAGACCATGCGCCCGATCACAGAATCCTGGGCAGCCGACCTCAGACAGCTCTATCCGGGGTTAAAGATTTCTGTGACGAGCGAGGGGTCCGAAGCGGGATTAGTGAAACTGCTGGAGGGCAAAGCGCAGATCGCGGCCATGTCCCGCCGGATGAACAAGCAAGAGATCGGAGAGTTCATCCGGGAGTTCGGCTACGAGCCCACTGAGGTCCCGGTCGCCGTGGATGCGCTGGCGGTGTTCGTCCACAAAGACAATGCCATCGAGGGATTGAGCCTGGCCGAACTCGACGCGATATTTTCGAACGATCGCCGGCGTGGACTGAAATATCCGCTTCTGACCTGGGGCGATCTGCTCCTGGATGGAGAATGGAAAGTGGCGCCGATCCATCTCTATGGAAGAAACATCCAATCAGGAACCACCACCTTCTTTCGTGAGCACGTACTGAACGGCGCGGCGGCTAAGAAAACCATGACCACGGCGCCGGGATCAGCCTCAGTCGTGATCGAGTTGATGAAGGACCGGTTCGGGATCGGATTCAGCAGCATCGGGTATCAGACTTCGGGAGTTCGGGCTGTTCCTCTGGCCTCGGTGCAGGGAGGACGATACGTCGTACCCAGCTTTCAATCCGCCATGGACGGATCCTACCCCCTCAGACGGAATCTGTATCTCTATGTCAATAAGCTGCCCAAAACGGCGCCGCCCGCCCCGCTCGCAGAATACGTGAAGTTTGCCCTCAGTCAGCAAGGTCAGCAAGCCGTTCTTGCGCAAGGCTATTACCCCCTGGCGACGGCGGAATTGAGCCGGCTGACGATGATGTGGACGACACCGATCCGCTCCGCCGCGGCCGACCAACCGGCAAAGCTCCGAGACTAGGCAGCCCGCTCTACCTGATGACACACAGACCGGCTCATGCCTTCAGCCTCGCCGCAGCGATCTGGTTCACGGCAGCCTGCGCTCCCGGCCAGTTTACGACCGTCACGATCTACGACACCCCGGCCGCGTTCGTCCGCCTGGAACTAGACCGGACCCTCGAAACGGGGCAAGCACATTCGCACCCGCTGTCTCTCACCCCCGCACAGATTGCGGCCGTTCTGGCCGGCGTCATGATCGAAGAGCCGCTCGCCAAACTCCCGTTCTACGACGACACGAGCCAGCCACGCCGCCACCGGGCGTTCACCGAGCAAGAAGTGACCTTCTTCGCTCCATTGCTCGCCGGCGCATTAGCCCAGGCAATGCCTGAAGAGATCGTCACCTTTTATGAATCACGGGATGTCTCAGGGACGGTACGGGAAGTGACGTCTGGAGGGATGTTTGTCCAAGGGGAGATCTTGCGGCTCCGGCTGGCCAACTATCGATCCCACACCCATCAGAGCGCGGATATCGGCGTGGCGGATACGCAAGACGACCGGCTGACGCCGCTGCGATCCTTTGCCCCGCAGCGCGGCCGACTGCACTTTGAACCACGGTCCTCCATGGCCCCGGACCAGGATCGAGGACTCACCGGCATGTTTTCCTGGGGTCAGCGCGAAGTCGCGGTGCTCTACCGGTCGGTGCCGCCTCTTCAGGCAACGCCGGCACAACCGCATCCTGTCATCCGGCCTTAGACCAGACCCCTCCGAATTGCAGGTTTCACATTCTCTCTAAAAATTCCACTGGAGCTGGAACCGGAGCAGATTGCCGGTATTGAGCTGATAGGGAGTCTGCATACAGCCGACCGGCGAGCCGGGAGATGCACAGGAATTCACAGGGAGCAGCGTCGCGTCGGAAGACGTTCGTTGCGTCCAGGTATACATCACCGTCAATTCCAGAGCGCGATTGAACTGATACTCCAAACCGAGTTCAATCTCACGAACGGTGTTCCGCGGCGCATTCGCCTCGTGTTTCTTGGCGCCGTAGTATTCCTGCCAGCGAACGAAGGGAACGATGCTCTGACAATAGAGATCGCACCGGTAATTGTAGAAAGCCTGAATATATCCCCCCCGAATGGTCCCAAGGACAACATCGGTGCGCGCCTGGTTCAGCTCAGGGCCCCGCCCCACGGTATACTCCGCTTGAAGTCCGAACGGCTGGGGATACAAGACCGCATGCCAGGCTACCCGCTCATCGAGATAGTTGCCGCCGTTCGTCACACGTGGAGTGACCAGGTCCCCGTTGAGCGATACAGCCGGCACCAGCGACTCGGTCGAAACATGGAACTGCCCCCGATAGGCATCCATGCCCACCTCGAAGATTTGGCCGTTAGGAAACTCATAGGGGTACATGAAATGAAACACCGTATGCTTGTCTTTATTCGCGTCGCGCCGATTGGCCGTCTGCCCATTGTAGGCGCCGATCCCGAGCATGCCGTAGTCCCCCGACCCTTTCAGCCCGCTGTCCACCAGCCGCCGGAACCGCTCCCGCACCGATGTCGGCGCGTAGTACAGAAATACTCCCAGGTCGCGCTCGTTGTTCGCGGCGCTGTTAATAGCATCGTTACGGTCCAAGGCCAGACGATTTTGACTTGATTGCATGTTCTCGAATCCGAAGGGCACTTTCGACTGACCAGCGCGAATGCGCCACTCCTTGTTCTCGGTCAGAAACAGATCGGCGTACCAGTCCCGAAGCTGCCCGACGTTGTTCGACCCATCTACCGACGAGGCGAAGTCCGGCTGGATATAAATGAAGATCCGCTCGTGCGGTTGTCCACTGATGATGACGCGGCCTCGCCGCAAGAAGAATTCGTTATTCTTGCCGACCGAACGATCCCCCTGGTTGCTGACAAGTTCATCCCGATTGACGGTGTAGTTGTACCGGAACTGTGTATAGCCCCGGATGCTGATTTTCTCGTACCATCGCTCCCGCACCGGGACATCGCCCACCCCACGGCTTTCCTCCAACGATTTGGCTTCACGCTTCTCTTCTTCGGCTTTCAGCTTGACCCACTGGTCGATCGAGATCTGCTTATTTTCGAGCAACAGATCTTCGAGTTGGCCGGCCATGACCGGAGAACCGAACAAGCCCAGACACACAGACACCCACACTGAGTTCCGCAACCAGCCCGCCGCTCTCGTCTTCATGCACATCCCTTCCGTCATGGTCGCCTACAGAGACCAGCAGAATAGGGAGAGACGATTACAGCCGGGTTACGATCAGCTCCGGTCTCGGTTAACTCATCAGAGGAAGGGAGTATCGGAGGGTGCACCCTCTCGGCGAGATACTGCCAAGAGGGAGCTAGAAGCAGGCCCGCAGGCGTTGACTATAGTATTTCGCAAAGCCTTTGATCCATCTCGGTGAACTGAGAGAACCCAGGCTCCACGCAGGATTGAGGCGCCGGAGACGGATTCCGACATCGCGGAACTCCGGATTCTGCTTGTAAATAACCATGTACAGCTCGCAGGCCTTCTGCGTTCGATGGAGGGTTTCCAATGTGCGGGCGAGAAAGTAACGCATATTGAGACGCTCAAGGTCCGTTCCTTGCTTGCTTTTCAAGAGAGCCACCAGTTCCTTGGCCGCGTCCTCATGCCGGCCGACCGCGCTGAGGCACAACGCAACTTGGGACATCGCGCGCACCTGCTGCAGCGCGTCTGTCGCCGCCCGTTCAAACGCAGCAATCGCCTGTTTGTACGATCCGGCCTGTTTCAAGGCGAGTCCCTGTTCGTAATACGACTGGGGCTGGGCTGCGGGCTCAGTCGACGGCTGGGGAAGCGCGGCGTCCTGTGCGGGCGGAGGAGAAGCCGGCGCAGCCGCCGCAACTTCCAGTTCTTCAGCGACGGCATCCTCCCGGCTGAACAGATCGTCGAACGCGTGCTGCGCGACAGGCAGGATGCCCCCCGCCCGCCGATCGTTGGTCGCGCGCCAGACAATGCCGGCGGTCACCAGCGGCGCTTGTTCCGCATAACCATAGGCGAGAGACACATCGCAGACCTGGTTGATCAAACGGGCGTTGCCGCCGGTTAAACGATGCACCATGACTGCCGCCTGGGTGGTCATAACCGGTCGCGCGCCACCCGCCATCGACATGCGGTGCCGGATATACGACGGGGTTTCATCCTCTCCGAGCGGTAGCAAATGATAATCGACGGAGATGCGCTGAGCGAATTGGATGAGGTCCCCGCGCTGGAGCAGACCGCGGAGGCCCGGCTGGCCCGATAACACGATCTGGAGCGGCTGATTCCGCCCGTTGTTCACGTTCGACAAGAGACGCAATTCTTCCAGCATCGCCGGGCCGAGATTCTGCGCTTCATCCACGACCAGGACGACCCGCCGCTGACACTGATGCTCACGGGAGATGAAGGCCGTGAACGTCTTGAACAACTCGACGCTGTCCATGCCCTTGCCGTCGAGATTGAACGCCATCAGCACCCAGGGCATCAGACTCCCCAGGCCGGCGTGCGTGTGCGAGAGCACCCCCAATGTCACTTCATGCTGCGACTGCTCCAGGATCGTGTTCAGGAGAGTCGTCTTGCCGGTCCCCGGCTCGCCGGTGATGACCGTGAAGATGGCCCGGTTGAATAATCCATACTCCAACAGATTCAGCGCCGTCTTGTGCTGCTTCCCCAGATAGAGGAAGCGGGGATCCGGCACCAGCGTGAAGGGATTGGTTCGAAACCCGTAGAACGATTCGTACATACAAGCCTCGCAGCCAGTCGGTTAGTTTGCAGCCAGCGCGCGCATGGCATCGACGTTACGTTGGTCTTTCCCCGATTGATTCAAGACCGTCCCGATCACAGGCACCGCCCCCCGCACCAGGGCCAGCGACTCTTTGATATCCTGGCGGGTCGTCATACCCTCCCCGGCCACCAGCAAGAGCGCGTCCAGCGAGGGCGCGAAGGCCAGCACATCTGAACTGACCAGCAGCGGCGGCAGATCGATCACGATGACCCGGGCCGGATAGCGATGCTTCACGTCCGTGATCAGCCCCGACATCCGCGTAGAGGTCAGCACCTCGGCGGAGCGCTGAATCGGACGGCCACCGGGAAGGACCACCAAGCGCCCCAACCCCGGATGGATGAGGATGTCCTCCAACGGACAGTCTTCCAACGCATAGTCCGCCAGGCCCTTGCAGTTCCCCAATCCGAGCAGGGTATGGACGGTCGGATGCTTCAAGTCGGCATCGATCAACATCACGGTCTGCGTCGTTTCCATTGCCAGGGTAATCGCGAGATTCAACGCTGTCAGCGACTTCCCTTCCTGCGCTCGCGGGCTCGTCACACCGAGGACATTCCAGTGATTCTCCCGCAGGCGATGCAGCACCTGCGTGCGCAAGAGCTGATACCCGTCGGCAAACTCCCCCCGGTCAAACGCCGCCACGACGCGATGACGCCGCAAGACCTCTTCCCGGCATTCCACCACCCGCGTCTTGGAGTACACGATCGGCGGAGGGTTCTTTCGGGAAGACGAATAGGGTTCGGAACGCCCCCCGGCCCCCTGCCTGGACTCCTGCTTATACTGTTCGATGGCTTGCGAGAGTTCTTCCATGGCTTTTCTCCTTATCCCAATCAGGCCAGACCCAGTTTCCGGAGCGCGGCAAACCAGACGATATCGAGCGGCAGCCAGAGGTAGTGCGCCACGACCGCGGCCACAACTACCGCCCCGGCCCCCGCCCACCGCCAATAGAGGCGGCGGCGAATCACGTCCAGGACCTCCTCTTCCATCGGAAGATAGCGAATGACCGCCAGCGGGGCCATCCCGGCTGCCAGACTCAATTGATAGGGAGTGCGGATGGTCTCGTCCAACTGTTCGGCCGCCGCCCCGGCTCCCACCCCGCCGACCACGGCGAGCAGCCCTGTGAGAATCAATAGGACCGGCCGGTTCGGACGCTCCGGCCGCTCCGGAAGATCGGCGGGATCGATCAGGGAGAATCGTTCTCCCTTGCGCTGAACTTCAAGCCCTTCCGAAACCTGGGCTTCCATCAGGCGGGAGCGAATTTCCTGATACTTGTGCGCCGTGCCCTCTCGATCGCGCATTAAGTCCTGATATTCCGGTTCAACCTCCGGAAGACGCTCGACCCGTCTAGCCATCTCCTCAGCGCGCTTTTTCAGCGAGACCTTGGACTTTTGAAGCGCCTGCAGCGAGGCCGACGTGGACGCGAGCTGCGATTGAATGTTGATATAGGCCGGGTTCTCCGGTTTGAACAACGCCGTCCTGGGCGGTCGCTTGGTCATCTCCGCCAGGTCTCGTTCCAAGCCCGCCACGGCCTGTCGCGCATGGGTCACGTCCGGATGATCCGCTCCATAACGCTCCATCAGCGTCGCCAACTTGGACCGTTCTCCCTCCAATCGCTTCGGGACATCCTCTCCCGGCGCGTCGCCCCCCGTTTCCCGCTCCAGCGCCGCAAGCTCTTGTTTCATCTTGATGATGTCCGGGTGATCTTCGGACAAGTACCCGCTTGCGCTGGCGTATTGCGCGCGCAACGCCTTGAGCCGCTCCCCCGAATCGAAGATCCGCTCGCCGCTGGCGGCAATCATAGGTGTGTTGGGTTTCAGCGTCGCCAACTCGCCTTCCAGGAACCGCTTGCGCTCTTCAAGACTCCGGATGTCGCGATCGACGTCGATCAACTCCCGGTCCGCCTGATTCAACAGTTGCATGTTGAGCTGAGTCAGCTCCGGCAAGGCCCCGTCGGCCTTCTGTTTCACCACCGCGATCTTGCTTTCGAGCGCTTCGATGTGATGCGCAAGATTATCGGCTTCCTGTTTCAGGAACGCCGTCGTCTGCTGCGCGTGGCGCTCCCGCGACTTCAGATTTTCTCCCAAAAACAAGTCCGTCAGCTCGTTCGTGACCTTCTGGGCCAGGTCGGGGGTTTCTCCGTCATAGGCCAGCGTAAAGGCGATCGTCGCCTGTGTCGGAGTCTGGGTGCGCTTATCGACCACTTTGACGTTGATCACTTCAATCTGAATATCTTTGACGAACTGCTGCAAGACCTCCTCGGTCGGGCTGCCCTTCCGGAGCCTTTTGTACAGCCCGTACTGTTCCACAATTCTCCACAGGCTGGCCCGGCTCATGACCTGCTGCTTGATCGTTTCAATCCTTTGATCGGCATAACTGGTGATCGTCGAGCGGACGAGATCCGTGGGGATCTCCTGCTCCTCGATCAGTATCGTCGCCTTCGACCGGTACACCGGAGGCCACAGGAACGCCGTGGCCAGACCGACGACCGCGATCACAGACACGACGGCAAAAATGACCGGGCGGCGGCGGCGGACCATCTGCCGGAAATCCTTCACGGCATGACCTGCTTCGACCGACCGATCTGCTCCGATAGACTGCGCGATCGCCATAAACACCTCTCCTTAACGCCCGACCGACAGCTTGGGCGGGTAGTACGTCAGCATCACCGTCGTCGCGTTTCCAAACGCCCGTTCGCCGAAGCTCTCCACCTCGCGCCGCCCGTACGTATAGGCGGCATCCACCGACCACCATTGGTCGAATTTCCAGGTCAACCGCGGCGTCACATTGATATAGCGGTTTTCCGGAAACGTGAACGGGACCGCCTTCGACGCAACGGAAGAAGCCAGAAGCACCTGCGCATTGACCGAGGCGGTCAACCGGTCCGTCAGATTGTGAGACAAGTTCAATCCGACCCGTTCTGTCTTCAGGAGCAGGCCGAATCCACTCGGATTGATCTCCCGGCTCACCACGAGTTCCGCAAACCCTCCATCCCATTGCTTCTGGAGATTGGCGCTGGCCACCCACAGGGTTTGCGTATCGGTGAGCCGCGCCGGTCCGACCGAGATGCTGGAGGACACCAGTTGCGCCCCTCCGGTCACGGTCGCCGTCAGTGTTTCACCAAACGCATGCGACCACGAGACCTGCGCCCCGGCAATATGGGATTGTAGGGCGCTGGCCGTGGACACGCTGAAGTTCGTATAGGTTCCCGTCACCTGCATGCGATCGTTCTCTGTCGCTTGATACGCCAGCCCGGTCGATCCGCCCTGCACCTGATAATCCACCAGCCCCAGCCGCGCGCCGTCCTCGTACGTGGCCTTGGAATACTGGTAGGAACTTTGGAGAGACAGCCGTTCCGTGAACGCGTGCGACCACGAGGGCGCAAGGTTCCATAAATTGCGCTGCGTGAAGCTGAGCACGACACCGGTCCGCAATAGTTCCCCCATCAACGTATTGTCTCTCGTAAACCCGCCGTCGAACCCGAAAGTCTCCCGGGCCAGCCCGTACTTCACGGAGAGCGGGAAATAGAGGTTCAGCAGGTCCTGATTCCGGCCTCCGTAGTAGCGCACCACGTCGGCCGCCGCTCTCCCGCTGACGTCCAGGTTTTCCGTCGACCCGGCGAACCTGACGCCGGGTGAGACCCAGTGCCCGTAGACCGGCTTTTGCGGACCGGCCACAAGCAGCAAATTGCTGTTGTATTCACCTTTGATTCCCAACGACGGTTCAGCCGACCATTCTGCCGCGTGGCCGCTCAGGACAAGCCCGCCCATGCAGAGACTGCTTCCCGCAAACGCCGCCATCACAAGCCATCGCCACATCATATCTCTACATCGTTGCGATGGAGGGTGATCCCTCAAGGCACCATGACCACATCACCGCGCTGCAACAACGCATTGCGCTCCAGATTCTTCCCCCGTTTGAGATCTCCATAGGGAACGGGAATCACCTGTTGCTCGCCATTGCTACGGCGGATGATTCGAATATCGTTTTCAGACGCAAACGGCGTCAGCCCACCGGCGAGACTCAACGCCTGCAGGACATCCGTCGTGTGGCCGATCATGAACTCGCCGGGTTTATTGACGCGGCCCAGCACATAGACCCGGTAGCTCAGTACTTTGATCGCCGCGACCGAGACATTCGGGTTGGGGATAAACTTCGCCAGCCGCTTGGCGATCTCCGCGCGCACCTCTTCGACCGTCCGCCCCGCCGCCTGTATTTCACCCACGAGGGGAAACGACACAAAGCCGTCAGGCCTGACGACGACCTCTTTGGTCAGGTGTTCATCCTTCCAGACGGCGATCGCAAGCACGTCTTCCGCTCCCAGGAGATACTCGACGCCGGACCCGGTTGCGGACACCGCCCCCGGCTTAGCCGAAGACTCGAACGCACTGCACCCGCCGAGCCAGAGCAGCACCCCGCCTATAAACGTCCGGGACAGCGCCCGCGTGACCCGTGAGAACTGCATCATCTTACCCATCGATTTTCGCCAGCATAGATTTAGCCTCTTCAAACCAGGGATATGACTGCTTGGACTGGAGCGCCTGACTCAATAGCTGCCGCGCCTCCGTCTTCTCACCCGACTGGGCATAGGCCACACCCAGGTGAAAGTTAAGCACCGGATGGCTCGGCGCCTTGGCGAGCGCTTGCTTGAGCAGCCTGAGTGCATCCGACCGATGCCCCAGCTTGAGATGCACCCATCCGAGCGTGTCGAGGAGATAGGCGTTCGAGGTCTGGGCTTCGAAATCCCGGCTCAACAGAAGCGCCCGCTGCAAACTGTCCGCATCGCCCTTCCGATCGGCCAGGAGCGCCGCAAGATTGTTGGCGGCCAGGAACGATTTCGGATTGGACTTGAGCGCCAGGTCGTACTGCGCCATCGCCTCGTCGATGAGATCCCGTCCCTCCAGGCTCGTCGCCAGCATCACCCGTAGCTGTTCATTGTCCGGACTCGCTTCCAGCGCCTTCTTGAGGGCCGCATCCCCGGCGGCCATGTCCCGCTTGGCGTAGCGGAACTGCGCGAGATGCACCCAGGGGGTCGTCCAGGACGGATTCAACTGCGTGGCCGTTTCGAACCGCCCCATGGCAGACTCGGCCTCCCCCTTCATCAGCAACACCTCGCCGAGAAAACCTGCCGCGTAAGGATGGCTCGGCTGTTCGGCTACAATCGTCTCCAGCCGGGTCTGAGTTTGTTGCAGGGCCCCGCGCTGCACCCCGAGCCGGACCAGCGCAAGGAGCGGCTCGGCCGCGAGCGGCTGTTGTATTAACGCCCGATTGAAGGCGGCCTCCGCTTGATCCCATTGTTGCTGCGCCGCGGCCATCTGCCCTTCCGCCAAATCGACCTTGGCGCGATCGGCGCCGGCGGAACGAAGGCGGGCCAGCGTGTCATGCGAACGGTCCCAATCCTTCTCCTGCATTTGGATCTGATAGAGGAGGCCCAGAAATGTGAGATTGCCGGGATCGCGGGCCAACAACGGCTCAAGCCGCTTCCGCGCCTCCTTCAGCTGACCGCCGGTCACGTCCAATCCGACCAGCACAATCTGGGCATCGGAGAGCGCCGGCGCCAGGGCGACGGCCTTTTCCAGACTCTCACGCGCCAGAGCGAGATCACCGTTCAACAATTGCGCACGCCCCAAGAGCACGTGGATGTCCGCCGCTTCCGCCGCATCTTTCAAAACCGATCGAAAATCCTGGGCCGCCGCCTTCCCGTTCCCGCGCTGTAACGCGATCTTCCCGCGCAACAACAAGGCATCCGCTGAAAGAGGATTGTCTTTGAGAATCTGCTCCAACGCCCGCTCGGCCTTGTCCTGCCGTCCTGCCGCCCATTCCAGACCGGCCAGTTTCACTTGCGCGTCCAGGCCTTCCGGTTTCCCTGAGAATTCTTTTTGGATCGCCTCGTAGACCGTCTGAGCTTTCGCCGATTGTTGCGTCCGCTCATATAAACTCCCCAGTGCAAACCGGATCTTCCCGGAACGTGGCAGATCCTCCAGGGCTTTTTGCAACGCGACTTCTGCCTCAGCGGGGCCACGCCGCTTCGCTAAATACTCCACAAGAGCCAGACGACGGTCGTCGCTGTCTGGGTCGAGCTGCGTTGCCTCGCGCATGACCGCCTCGGCCTGCTCATACTGTTGCTGTTGGTCGAAGAGCGCCGCCCGGCGGAGACGGTGGTCGAGCACCTTCGGCTCCAGCGCAATGACGCGCTGAAACGCCCGATCCGCCTCGGCCGGGTTGCCGGCGCGCACATAGATCATGGCCAGCGCTCCGAGCAGTTCGACGCTATCGGGGTGCGTGTCTAACACCTGCCGGATCACCGGCACCGCGTCCGCCGTCCGCTCACGCGAGGCATACAACGAGGCCAGCAACAGAGCAGCATCGACATCGGCCGGCGCACCCGTCCGCAGCTGTTCCGCCTGCGTGATCGCCTCTTCGACCCGTCCGCCCACGGCCAGCGCGGCGATTTTGAGCGACCGGGCTCCCACATGGTCGGGATGCAAGGCGAGGACGCGGTCGGCCGCCTGATCCACCCGCTCGATCGCCCGCGCTTCGAGGAAATACTTCCCCAGCTTGATCCAGGCGCGATCATGCGCGGGATTCAACTCCACCACCTGCTGATACCCCGTCACCGCGTTGCGCCAGTTCTTTTCCTTTTCCTCGACCTGCGCGTAGAGGAAGTAGGCCTCCGCATCTTTCGGATCGATCTTGAGGACATTCCGCAAAGCCACCCGGGCTTTGGGATAATTCCCTTCTTGAAAATATTCCTGCGCGCGCAGCCGGTATTTCGCCTTGCGTTCTTCCGGACCGCCGCAGCCCACCAGACTGACCGCCACAATCACCGCTACGACGCCTATCAGATATCGATTCATGACCGATCCCTCCCTCTATTCCCCTTCACGCCCACCACACCCGAACGGCCAGACCGGCCAGCATCCCCGCCGTCAGCCATCCAAGCCGGACAACCATGGCCTGGTGCATCTGGAGCAGGAGCTCAAACGCAAAAAACAACACGATCAGCGTTGCCGTCACCACGCTCAGATGAACGGCGCCGACCGTCAGATCCGAGAGAAACGGCATCACCACAGCCAGAAAGACGATCAGATAATCCAACGGAGTCGTCTGGAAGCGCGCATCGCCCATCCAGCGAATGGCGAGGACGACGAGCACGGCCAGCGCGACAACCCCCAGCGTCAGCGGCGACAGCCAGTCGGCCGGTGACTGGCGTGACGACAGCTGCGCGTAGTACACCGCGCAGGTGCTCCCGATATAGAGACCGGCCCGCACGGCCAGCGCCGTGCCCCGCGCGATCACCAGACTCCCCAGCACCGCGGCGCCGAGTCCGGCCGCGATCACTCCGACTTCCGCGGGGATGTCCCCCGGGGTCGCCAGACAGGCTAGGAGATACAGCGGCACGAGCAGCGTGAGCGCTCGCAGCGGCCAGGCGCGCAGAGTGACGGGCGCAACTCCGGCCGCCGCCGCTGGCTCCTCCGACGAAACAACCGCAGGCTGTGGAGTCACCGGCCGCCGGGATGAGCGGACGAATACCGACAGCACCGATGCGGCAAACAGCGCATAGACCGCCAGCAGAATCGCATCGCTCTGCCAGCGCAGCAGAGCAGCGCACAGGACCGACAACCCCTGGGCCAGATAGATACCCGTCACGGCCTGCCGGTGCGACAGGCCCGTCGCCAGGAGTTTGTGATGCAGATGATTGCGGTCGCCGACAAAGGGCGAGCGTCCCTGCCAGATGCGCTGCCCCATCACGCCGACGGTATCGAGGAGCGGAATGCCCCAGAGAAACAGCACGAGCAGCGGACTGTAGGGGGCGCGGGCCGGATCGATCAACAAGATGGCGGCCACAGCGAGGTAGTGCCCGAGAAACTGGCTGCCTGCATCGCCCATGAACACGCGGGCCGGATAGGTATTGAACCGGAGAAATCCCAGGAGACCGCCCAGCACCGACACCATCAGCAACACCAGCATCTGGTCGTTGGCCTGGTAGGCCAGATAGGCGATTCCGGCGAAACTGATCAGCGACAATCCGCCGGCCAGCCCGTCCAGCCCGTCGGCAAGATTCACGGCGTTCGTCATTCCCACAATGACGATCATGGTGATCGTCGCCGCGGCCCAGAGCGGAAGCGCCTGATCGTCGACGAAGGGCATCGCGGTCACTCGCACGCCGGCATAGACCACGACGATCGCCGCCGCAATAATCTGTCCGGCGAATTTCATCCGGTGGTCGAGCCCCACCCGGTCGTCCCACATCCCGAACAGCAGAATCACCACGCCGCCCAATAGACTGGCGAGGATCATCCGGTCCTGAGGCGCCCAGAGCAGCACCGCCGCGATCGTGCCGGCCGCAAACGCAATCCCGCCCACCTTGGCAATCGGCTCCGCATGCATCCGGCGATCGCGCGGCACATCGATGAACTGAAAGCGCCAGGCCGAAGTGGTCAGAGCCGGAATCAGCGCCATGCAGATCAGTAAGGAACCGATAAAACTGAAAAACAGCGCGCTAGACATCACTGAACTCCCTCATGACCTTCATCAATCGGGCACATAGGCGGGCAGCAGCGGCTGGACGGCCGCCGCCATCTGCATGACCCGCTGATCCGCCGCTCCCTCCGATTCGCCGGGCTGCACCGCGGCCACCAACCGGATCAGGGCTCCGTCCGTCCGTTTCATCGTCAGCGCATCCACGAACAGGAAGAACTTCACCAGGTACTCGCTCGTCACCACCCGGTGGCGCTGCTTGAACCAATAGAGCACCACTTGTTTCTGCTCGCCCTTCTGGATCATCACCCGGTTCGCTCGAAACCCGCTCTCCCCTCCTTGGCCTACCGGCACGACCACCTCATCGAGCGACGCAATCTCCCAGCCACCGCCGGGAATACAGGTCTTCGGAGAATGCGTCGCACGCCCCTTTTCCTGGGAACGATAGTACGCAGCATAGACATTGATCGGGCCGCCGGGACCTTGATAGTTGGCCAGCAGGTAGTCGTCGAAACGCAACACATCCACATACTGTCGCTCCATCACCATCGGTTCGCCCTGCCATCCGGCCACATGCATGGGGAAATCGACAAAATTCTGGCGAGGAGGGGGCGCGTGGTCGCGCCCGGCGGCATGAAACGACATCAAGGTCGTCACGGCCAGGAGTCCGATACAGGCGAAAACCGGGCCGCTGACGACAACCGCGGCGGGACCGGAAGACAACGCCGCTCCTGAGCGCGGCTCAGGCCGATCGACCGCTGACGCAGATCCCGCGCCGACCCGCTCCAGCAACCACATTTCCGCGCCGAGTATCGCCAGACTCAAGACGAAGAAGAACCAGCCCTCGAACGCGTGCATGAAGCCCTCGGCGGCACTCCGACCGAACTGATCGACCAGCACCCCGATCAATCCGATCCGGAGACCGTTTAAGAGCACGGCTAAGGGGATCGCCGAGGCAACCAGCACCACCCGCTTCCACAGGCGATACTGAAACAGATAGGCGCTCAACAAGGTCAGGGCGATCAACGGAATCAGATAGCGCAAGCCGCTGCAGGCTTCGACCACTTGCAGCTGGATCGGGCCGAGGTCGATGACGTTGCCTTCCCGGAAGGCCGTCACTCCGATCAGTTGGAGAAAGCCGACGCCCAGCGCCGATGACATGAGTTGCAGGGAGGAGGACAGACTTTGCTGCAGCATCTGCGGCGGGGGAATCATGGTCAGGAGATACCCAAGGGGAAACACCATCTCACGGGTCGCGCTCGGGCCCGCGACCGCCAGAGCCAACCCGACGATCATCAGCCATAAAGAGAGATGCTGCAGAAAATACACTGTGGCGAGTTCACCGATGACATAGAACGCGAGTCCGAGCGCAACCGGAACGAGGCCCCACCAGGACGAGACAACGCCCGCCGCCGCAATCCGTTCACGGCGCCACCAGATGAGGGCCGCCGTGATGACCGGCACGAAGAACCCGTGGCTGAAGTTGTCGTCCTCCATCCACTGGGTGACTAAATACTCCAGGCTCCCGGCATAGGCGATGCCCGCCAGAAGAATGACGAGCGACAGGGCACCCCAGAAGACGATCGGCTGCTGCCCGTTCATCCGATAGCGGCGGGATTCAGACGGGCGAGTTCCACCCTCCTGCCTGAGCGCGATTCCCGGGAATTCCATTTCGTACTCCTGCCCCATTAGTCCCTTAAGAAAAGTCCCGCCACCCGGCCAACTCCAATGCAACTAATCCCACGAATTGCGTCCCTTCGATCATGACGCGCTTCCACAACCGGCGAGGTTCGCAGGCAAACCTCCACAACCACTCGAAGCCCATGTCGCCGACCCAATCGGGCGCGCGCTGCACCGTCCCGGCCAGAAACTTGAATGCGGCGCCGACGCCGAGCACCAACGGCACATCCAGCCGGTCACGATGGGTATAGATCCACTGCTCTTGCTTGGGGAGCCCGAGTCCCACCCACAACACGTCCGGCTTCGCCTCGTTGATCCGCCGGATCGCGGCCTCGTCTTCTTCCTCCGTCATCGGGCGAAACGGCGGCGAATAGGCTCCGGCAACAGTCAACCCGGGATACTGCCGCGTCAGATTGCCCGTCAGACGTTCGAGAGTGTGATCGGTATCGCCGTAGAAATAGTGTCGAAAACCGAGCCCCTGGGTGCCGAAAAAGAAGGCTTTCATCAGGTCGGTGCCTGCGACGCGGGACCGCACCGCGCCGCCCTTCCATTGCGCCACTTTCACGAGGGAGATGCCGTCAGGAACGGTCAGGTCCGCCTGCCGGACCATGCGCCGAAAGTCGGCCCGGTTGTGCGCTTCGACGACCGCGTGCATGTCGGCCACCAAGACCCAATGAGGGCGGAAGCGCTCGTGCCTGACCCAATGCGTCATCACCGATACGACGTCGGGAATTTGAATCATATGGACGGGAAGCCCGAGAATCGGCACCTGGCAGAATCGACTCGCTTGCTCTTGCTCAATCGTCGCTGAAGCCATCGCAGACCTCCTTGTGATACGCACGACGCCGGATCCATGGGAGGCCAAGTCTAGCGAGTTCACCCGATCAGCAGGCCACGCCAAGCTCAAGTTTGTGTTAACGAATCGTTAAACTGTGAAGGGACTACGCATATGAACCGGGGCCGCGTAAGGGCCGGCCGGAAGGCAGAGGAGCAACCGGCTAACGGGGCTGGGAGGCACTGAGGGATCGTGATCGATGGCACCGGCGAGGCGACGTTCAGGAATAACCGGCTAACGGGGTTGGGAGGCGCTGAGGGATGGACGGCGGTCCGGCGAGGCGTCTGTCAGAACCTCTTGAAACGTTTGGATCATTCGTTCGATATGCCGATCTTTGCTGAAGTGCAACTCGCAACGGCGGCGGGCATTTGTCCCGAGCTGCCGCTGGTCCTCGTCATGGTCCAGCAACGCGCAGATGCGCAGGGCCAGGTCATAGGGGTCGTTCGTATAGACTTCGACGCCGCATTCCCCGTTGACGACCGTTTCCCTGAGACAGCCTTGATTCGTATAGATAATCGGCAAGCCGGCGGCCATTGCTTCAAGCACTACCATCGGCTGGCCCTCCTGCTGGATTCCCGGAAAGACAAAGACATCGGACGACTGCAGCACCGCGTCTTTCGCCAACCCGGTCACCTCTCCGACAAATGTGACGTAGGGCTCCAGACGATGTTGCGCAATGTACCAGTCCGCCACCTGCCGATGGAGCGGATGCGACCAGCTTCCGGCGAAGATGAAGGCCACGTCACGGCGATGCCTGAGCACCGTCGGAAGCGCCGCCAAGAGTACCAGCGTGCCTTTCATGCGGTTCAACGTATTGAGATGCAGAATACGCCAGGGCCTGGTGCCGTTCGGAAGGTCCCGCCTCGGCTCATCCCCGGATAGTTCGACGCCGTTCGGCACGACCGCAATCCGCTCGTCCGGGATGAGTCCGGCAAAGAGACCGCGGAACGACTCCCCCAGCACGATCATTCTGGCCACTGTTCCCAATACCGCGCGGGCATAGAGGCGGATCGGGGCCCAACTGGACTCGTACCAGTCGCGCAACGCCCCTCCATGCAAATGCGCCACGATCTTGGCCCCCGTCAGTACCGCAGGCCAGATGAGCAGGCTGTCCCGGATAAAACCCAGCGTGGTTTGCGAGAGCACGAGATAGACGACGTGCGGACGGCGGGTCAGCAGCAGACGCCAGAGACGGAACCATTGGAGAACAAAGAGCACGACATCGTGCCAGTCTGGATTGTTGACATGCCCGATGCCCCGCCGGTCGGCCAGGTCCAGATGGCTCAGATCGAACGACTCCGTCAGTTTCGAGTCGAGCAAGGTCCGAATCGCCACCGCCACACCGTGATAGGGGGGAGGCGTCGGCCCGATGATCAGCAGCTTCGGGCGGGTCACCATGTCAGGGCGTTTCCCTTCCCACCGACGGCGTGAACTGCGACCGGGCTTGTTCACCGGTGGGGTCGGATAACAGCGACCTCAAGAACCGCCCTATCACTTGGGCGGAAGGGCCGATGTCCGTTGACCGAACCCGCCGGTAGGCCGCATGCCCCATCTCGACCCGCTCACGATCGGACAGCGCCAGCGCGTTCAGGATCGCCTCGGCCCCCGAATCGAGATTCCGCGGATCGAATCGGAAACCGGTGACACCTTCCTCCACTAGGTCATGCGTGGCCGCGGCGTGAACGGATGCCACGACGGGAAGCTCCGCCGCCATCGCTTCGCTGAGCACCGCGCCGAACGTATCCGAGAAGGTGGGAAAGACAAACACATCGGCCAGCGCGAAGTACCGGGGCAACTCCATCGGATCGACATGGCCGGCAAAGTGGACGCGATTCCACCCTCGCTCCCGGCACAGCGATTCATATTTCCCGCGATCCGGCCCGTCGCCCACCAGCATCAACGCCACATCGGGACGTACGCGCCTCACCACATCGTACATGGACAGCAACGCGCCCGTGCCTTTCGCGTCGGTCAACCGGCCGACAGAAAGCAGAATCTGGCCAGGAAACAGGTCGCAATCGCCAGCGACCTCCCCGCCTCCGCGCAGGGCGCGCACCGCTCGATGCATCCGTTCGATCTCGATCGGCATCGGCGCCGTCAGGATCGGGCGGTCTCCCGCGCCATAAAACCGAAAGGCGTCGCGCGCTTCATTGGACGAAGCAATACAGGCGGCGGACCCGCCGACGGTCAGCCGGCGCAGGTACCGGCGGATGAAGGACGATTGCGCGCCGTCGCGCAGCGTGAATTCCCCCCACTGCACATACCGCTTTCCGAACAGATTGCAAAACGCGAACGCGGCCAGATGCGCGGGCGCGAATCCACCGCTCAATACAATATCCGGATTGAGCCGCCGCAAACGACGAACGACCCCATAGTTGAAATGCAGCGAGACCTCAGCGCCCTTCGGCCGCACATGCCACCCCGGCAACACCTCGGTCCTGAACGGCAACTTACCGAACACCCACTGCCGGTTTTCTTCCCGTTCCGCCATCAAGAGCACAGTGAACCGCTCACACTGTTTCGCCAGCGCTTCGAAGAGCGGCACCCGATAGGGCGTCAGAATATTGGTGACGACGACCACATTCATCCGAGTTGCTCCACCAACCAGCCGTTCCGTCGAAGGTCCGCCCGAAGGGACTCCCGCACGTAGATGGCATCTTCACGGCTCAATCCGGCGTGAGCCAGAAGAGTCCGATCCTTCATCTCGCACCGATACGGCCCGTGGAAGCCGGCGGCGGTGAGCCATTCATGGATCGCCTTGTCGCCGACGGACCGCTGCGCCGACAATCCGTTACATTCGATCAAGAGCAGCTTCACATGGCTGATGAACGGGCCGAACCCCGTGAGCACCTCGAACTCAAAGCCTTCGACATCCACCTTCACATACTGTGGGAACACCGCGTACTCCCGGCATAAGGTCTCCGCGCAACGGCAGGGAACTTCCACTGTTTCGCCGCCGGCTCCGGTCACCGAATGATTTACGGAGCTTCCTGCCCGATCGGTCAACCGGACCACTCCATCTTCCCGTCCGACCGCGACCGGGCAGACCGTCACGTTCCCCCGGCGATTCAACCGGATATTGTCCGACAAGAACCGCGCAGTGACCGGATGCGGCTCGAAGGCGAAAACACGGGCCTGCTCCTGCTCCGACGCCACCAGCGCATAGGAGCCGATGTTCGCCCCGATGTCGAAGAAAGTTCCGCCGTCGCGCAGCAGCCACTGCAGCAACCTCATATTGTTGTAGTCGTACAATCCCTGGCTGTTGATCAACGCCGACACCGCGCAGTGCCGGTGCGCGGCCACAATGCGAGAGCCTGCGAGCGATTGTTCGAAGGGAAACCGGTTGAACGCCTTCCGAAGCTGCCAGTAAGCGTGTCGCACCAGTCCTTGCCCCGTGGGGACGTAGGGATTCTCCACAATCTGTTGGATCGAGTTGAAGAGCTGTCCTAATCCCATCGGCTTTCTCCCGCTACCTCGCCCATCCAGCCGCCATACGAACCCGCGCGGCCAACGCCGTCAGGATCAACGCATCGTCGGATTCAAGCCGGGCGGCATACAAGACCAACATGTACAGAGCGCACGCCAGGAGCCCCAGCGGAAGATAGGCGGCCGTGGCAAGGTACGGCTTCAGCAGAACAACCGCGAGACTCATCACGCCACCGGCCGCCAGGGGTTTGACGATCGCCAGCGTCCAGGGCAGCATGCGATGGAGCCGCCATACTTGGACGACGCGGACCGCATTCAGGAGCGCGAAACTCCCGGACGCCGCGAGGGCGGCGCCGCTCGGACCCCACACCGGAATCATCGCCGCGGTCGCGCCGATCAAGAGCGTCCCATAGCACACCGTGTTGATCAGGACGATGCGTGAATGCCCGGACATCAGAAGCACGGTGTTCGCGCATCCGCTCGACGCGTTTACCAGATAGCCGACGGCGAGAATGGCCAGAATCGAGCCTCCTGCCGCAAATCCGCTCCCGAATACGCGCAGCACATCATCAGCGAACACAACCAGGAGGACACACATAGGCACAGTGGCCGTGAAGGCCACCCGGTGCACCATCGCGTAGCTCTCTCGAAACGTCAGCCGGTCGCTCGCCGCCCAGGCGCGACTCATAATCGGAGCAAAGACGACATCGAACGCCCCCAGAATCAGGGCCAGCACCGCGGCGGTTTGAAAAGCCGCGAGGTACACGCCCACATCCTCGGCTGAGACCCAGTACCCCAGCAACATGACATCCGCGCGCGGCGCCACGACTCCGAACAGATTGGCGAAGAGCAACGGCGCGCTGTAGCTTGCCAGCGCGCGCGCCTCAGACCGCCCGAGCACGGCGAAGTCCGCGACCCCAAGCCGGCCCTGCCGCACCAGCACCGCTCCGGCCAGACAGGCAGTCACGCCAAACACCACGACCCAGCCCAGCACCACACCGCTAAGCCCCCACCCGGCCCAGATCGCGATCCCTGCGATCACCCACTTGCCGACCGGCTCCCAGAGATATTTCAGCGCGACCGTATAGCGCACCGTTTGAAACGCTTGCAGGGCCGCCAACAAGACCGTCCCGACTAACGCGAATACGAGCGCCGGAGCAAAACACAGGAGCACCACTGCCAGCCCCGGTTTCTGGTAGAGCTGCGTGGAGAGCGGGGCCGCGATCATGCCGAATCCGATTCCCAAGAGCACACCCAGCAGCGTGACGACCGTGACCGCGATGGCGATCACCCGCCGGGCAGCGCCTGCGTGGCCTTGCGCCATGTACGCGGAAACAAACCTGATGACGCCCGTATCGAGGCCCGCACAACCCACGAGCAGCGCCGTATTGAACAACGTCACCCCAAGCGCATACAGCCCGAACTGCTCCATCCCCAATTGCCGGGCCAGGAACAGCATGAAGAAATAGTTCAGGCCGTTCCCGAACAGGGACGCACACAATAAGACCGCCCCGCTTTCCAGAGCCCCCCTGGCAATCGAAATTTGCTCGCCGTCTAGCGTAGCGTCAGACCTCATCGGAATAGACTGATTTCCTAAAGCGTCAAGTACAAGTTTCATGAAGTCGTCACATCTCTTGGCTGTGCGGGTCCCACAGTTCGCTTCCAACTGGGTCTGGCCTTCACGCTGAATGTCTGTGAACTCAATTCACGGATTTGTTCGTCACTCAACCGGCTATAGAGATAAAGCCCCACGCCATTCCCCTGCTGGAACTGTCGTGCCTCGGAGAGCAGAGCAGCCACCTTTCGAGCATCCCTCGGCAGAACATTCTTGCTGGGGCTTACGGCCTCTTCGTAGCTTCCACAAAGCACGACGAGGGCCTCCGGTCGCGTCATACTGGCCTGTAGGTTTCGGAAGGAGGCCCAGTCGGGGTTCGACTCGTAATGCATCATATAAATGACATCCACTAATCTTTCATTAACCCACTTTATACTGTTCCGTCCTTGGGTCACATCGATCGGATGGCCGGGAACGGCGTCGACGCTGATGACGATTTGCGAATTGAGCGGCCGAGCACCTTCCGACACCCGCCGCACAATGTCTCCCACTGCTTTGTCCTGCCAAGCGACCAGGCTCGGCACAGTTCCTCCTGGAAGCAATAGTTTCGCCCGATCAAGAAGCAGACTCCGCCCGGTCTGAACTTGATAGTCCGTGGCACACCGGGAGCTGAGACATACCCCCCCCGCCCGGATATAGTCCAAGTTGATCCCGTTCACAGGGTAGTTCTTCACGACTTCCAGAATGAGGGATACGATAAAATCTCGAAACTCTTCACGATGGACGTCAAAACATTCCCCTGGGGTCCCCGCATCGTAGAACTGTGGGAGAAACTCTCGATCTCGGCGCATCACGGTGAACCATGGATGAATCTCGATTCCATACCGTGAAGCGACTTTGCATAGATGCGCGAGCGGATCGAATCCCGGTATATTGGCCGCTGCGCTATCCCAAGGTGCCAACAGAGAAGGCCAGATGGTCCCCCGGCCGTGCCACACGCAAGGCATAAAGACATTGAATCCGGCCCGCGCAATCCTCTCGCAGACGATATCAGCTGAATCCTTGGAGGCCCAGTTGAGTCCCTCATCGAAAATCGCGCGGCTCTCGCGGACCGGTTCGACTCCCGCAGCCTGGGTGGCGCGAGCAAGAAGCGGCGCCGCGGCTGCGAACGAAATGGCTGTCATAAACTGCCGACGAGTTATCATCACTGTTCCCTATTTCCACGACACCAGCGGAAAGCGCCGGACCGGCTCTGGTTCAATAGGGAATCCCTTCTCTCCGGAATCAGCTAATTCGATTCCCTGAGCTCCGACTGGTAGCACCCTCAAGTCCTGCAGTTCGAGTTCCCTGGCTTTTTCGCTCATCGCAACAATGCCGAACACAAACACACCGCAGCTGGTGACATAGTCGATGGCGTTGTCAGTTGCCATGAAGAGGAAATACACCACCAGCGACCCCAGCGCCGCCAACGCGTAGGCCTGCCCTTCCTGGGTCGTCGCGGTTCGATAATGATTCACCATTCTGACCATGTAGGCCCCGGCAGCCGCAGCCAGAAGCAGCGCCCCAAACACTCCGAGTTCCGCCAGCACCCGGATATATTCCGAATGGATGACGTTGAGTCCTGTCGCATGCGTATAGAAGTAATGCTGCGTCGTCCCGACTCCGGAACCGAATACGGGAGAAGGCCAAAAGAAGTTAGTGAGAACATATGCCCACGCGTCGAACCGGCCGGATCCATGAATATGTTCCAACGCCGACGCAGGATCCTTCGTGATGAGATCGAAGGATATCACCGCGCCGTCCTTGAACATGCGCTGCCGAAAGGTATCGCTCAGCAGAAACAAGGCGGGAAGTGATACCACCCCTGCCAGTGGAAGGACCCAGCGGCTCCAACCTTTAAACGCCACCCAGAGGATGGCTGTCAACGCCACGAACAACGCGATGATCGTCATACGTGTGAATCCGGCAAACGAGGCGACGGCGAAAATCCCGAACAGCAGGAACGCGGATCGCCGGTAGGTCGTTCGGGCCAGTCCAAGCGCCAGCATCGAGAGCATCGCCAGATTCGCGCTGGTCGCGGCAGGCCCCAGACCGGGAACCCCTAACCCGAGTTGCGCACTCAGCGTCGTGTACCCACTCACCACCGAGGCGAGCGAAATAACGACGGCAAGCACCCCGCTCGCCAGCATCATCGTCTCAAGCTGGCGCAGACTGCTCCATGATTGGCAGATGAGCAGAACCAGCAGCAGAAACAGGAACGGAGCGGTCAATTTCGCGATCATGCGCGCGCCGTACACGAGGCTCGGAGCCCAGAGCAGGGCCACCATCGCGAATAACAGGAACAGAAGGTGCCATCGGAATCGAAACGCATACAGCCCGGCCTGCCAGGCCTGCGGCACGATGATAAGCAATGCGGCAACCCATAACCCCAGCAGACGGATCGCGTAGAGGTCAAGTCGACCGAATGAGGTGACCATCATGCCCTCTCGGCCCAACGTCAACGGAAGCGTGCCCGTCAACAGTACGACAAGGATCAAGGCTCTCGGCCAGGCGAGCGCCAATACGATAGGAACCAGCACGGTCAAGATGATGGCAAGTTCGACCATGGCGCTCTATTACTAGACAACCACACACAATCCTGAAGATCAGAAAGGACCAGCGCTACCGTACTAAGACGGTGTTACGGATTCGTTAAGGCCTGGTTGCAGATAGGCGAACTTTGCGATTGATCCGGGAAGCCAGCCTGCCTTGAGTCGGCACGGGACCTGCCTCAAGAGCCCCTCGGGAGGGCCACCGCGCCTGAAGGCGCAGGGCTGAGCCTTCGGCTATTTCCCGAGAACGAAACCGGCATGACCCTGAGAGCGAGAGAAATCACCGGTCGCTGTGCGGACGAGCGGACACTGGATTCGGCAAACAGATGGCCTGTGGGAAAACCCCTTCACCGCGCGACACTCTCTTCGGCCACTGGCTGGAGCTAAAAGAAGTCATCTGCAGGGACATTGACGGCGAATTCCTTGAGCAGATGCGGCCCACATTGATTTTGTAACGATTTGTTTACAGAGACTCGCTGCCGGCTGTAACCGGCGACACCCACGTTGCACACCGGCCGTACGGAGACGAAACATATGAAGACCGGACCCATCTTGACTCTGCGATACATCCTGACGGTCTGCGGCCTGCTCGCGTGCTGCGCGGGCTTCGTTGACCAAGCCGATGCGGCCGGCCCGATCGCCTACCGGGACTGTGCGCTGGCCTGGAATGCCAATCCAGAATCCGATCTGGCCGGCTACCGGGTCTATATGGGACGGAATCCCAACCAGCTCACCCGGATGAGAGACGTGGGTCTGCGCACCGCGTTTCGCTGTTCGGAAGGCGACGCAGCCGAAAACGGCCAGTGGTTCGGCACGGTGACGGCTTACGATCACAGCGGGAACGAAAGCGCGCCGGCGCAAGCCGTTCCCTTTGAAATCGTCGGATGGCCCGATCCGGTGCTGCAGGCAGAAATTCATGAACCGTCCTCGTCCCGCCTCGTGAACACGACACTGGGAGCGATCCTCGTCTGGAACGATTCCAATGTGCCGTCCGTCTCGCACCGAGTTGAAATATCCAGCTCGCTGGTTCCCGCCTGGACTACTGCCGTCGTGCACCCTCCGGGGGTCCCGATGTTCTCCTATTTTCAGCTCGCCGGCGCAGAGTGGGTCTGTTACAGAGTCCGGGCGGAACGAGGAGCGCTCGTCTCTGAATGGGGGCAGGCCAGCGGGCCTGCTGACCGGCAGTTCTGCGTACGCCCCTCACCTCTCCCATCAATCGATCAGCCGATTCTCGCGCCGACGATCCTCTACGAACCGGAATCGGTCCGCTTAACCACATCCCCTCGCGGCTTCACGGTCTCGTGGGGACAACCCGGTGCTGCTACCGGCCCCTCCTATCGGATTGAAGTCAGCGGAGCGCTTGATTTTCGCTGGACGACGCTAGCGGTGTTGCCGCCTGGCACGAACGAATTCCGCTACTATCGTGCGATCGACGCCGAGTGGGTCTGCCTGC
>NEWQ02000026.1:49999-72309 GCA_002869855.2 Nitrospira sp. CG24D | reverse complement strand
CATGGGAGTGATCGACAGTTCGATGGGAAACTCCCGACCGGTTCGATCCAATGCGGCAATCTCGATCCGCTTGCTCAAGACCGACCCCGTTCCGGTTTGAGCATAGTGGCGAAGCCCGCGCTCGTGGGCTTCTCGGTAGCGGGGCGGAATAATGGTGTTTGTGAGGGACTGCCCGATGACCTCCGCTGACTGCCACCCGAAAATCTGTTCCGCTTGCGGATTCCACCCTGTGACCACACCACGGTCATCGATCGTCACGACGGCATCGAGGGCGATGTCGACGATTTTCCTGATCCGGGCCTCGTTGGCTTCCAGGGCGCGCCGGGCGAGGGCAGATTGGGATTCTTCGACAGACTGACGATGCCGCGCCCAATAGAAGAGTCCGAGCAAGGGAACCAGACAGATCTCGCCAATCCCGACCAGCTTCCAGAGGACCGTCCAAATCGATTGCAGGACTGCGGCCCGATCGACACGAACGAGAATGCTCCATTGGAAATCAGCGGCATCCTTTAGGCCGGCCATGCGGGCATAGCCCGTCAGCGCGTTCTGCCCGCTACCCCTGTCGACTTCCTCAACATACCCGGTCTTTCCCTGGTGTGCCATCATGGCGGAGGTGAGGCTGGCCGGACGAAGGGATGGTGTTTCGTCCGGCTGTTTTTCCGAGGCCAGGAGGATCTGTCCCGTCGGACTCAACACGGCAAACTCCTGAATGTCCGGATGCCACGAGGAGGCCTGCTCACGCCGGGTGGTTTGTGTCACAAATTGGCGAATCATATTCTGATCGATCTCCGACACAATCGCCCCTTGGATGTGCCGGTTTTGATCGTGCAGCCTGGCGGAAAAGCGAACTGAGCGGAGCGAGCCTCCGGGCTGACCCTGGCGATACACCAGTTCGATATGGGGGCCGGCCTGTCCGAGTGTGGCCTGGATCATGGACGGAGACCCCACGGTCTCGCCTTCGCCGGGAACTTCCGTAGACACGATGAGATGGCCGTCGCGATCGACGAGGGAGAGCCGGCGATACAGCGGATAGATCGTGTGGAGTTCCTTAAGATAGGTGAGGATTTCAGCGTGGTTTTGCCCGATGAGGAGGGGTGATTGAGCAAAATCCTGAATGTCACTCACGCGTTCCGTCAGGACGATGTCGAGTTTATCGGCAATGTCTGTGGCTTCTAGCGCCACAGTTTCACCGGCCCGTTCGATCAGCTCATTTTTAACCAGGGCCAATGTCAGGGGGATCATACCGACAGAAATGCTGATGATGAGGCCGATCATCACCCGTCGAGTCCCGCTCAGGGTCACATATGTCCGCCACTGTCCCATGCCACGGTACGTCCGGTGAGAAGCACTGTGCGCTACCACAGAAGTTATGTTCTGCGACCACATTACCTCCGATCCCCTGAACTACCTAGGCAATCTGAGTTTTTCGAAAGCAGGTTTAGAGAGGAATGGGAAGGGAGAATTGTGTGACTGAACAGGGGGAAATCGTCCGGTCGGTTGATCGGAGGGCTTGCGATGCGATGGATACGAGGAACGATCTCGGGGTCGAGCTAGGGCCGGGATGAGTCAGGGAGCATGCGCCGAATCGGCTCAGCGCACACTCCCTATGGGGCGTGCGCGCTAGTTTTTTTCTCTTCCGCCGTGGCCAGAATCGGTTGGAACATCGGATCGGCGTCGAGCACGGCTTTCAGCAGTTCGGAGTGGAGGAAATAGCGCCAGACTTCGTCGGTTTTGCCTGGTACTTCGTCGAACCAGTGTTTGGATTCCGTGACGTGGTGCAGCAGCTTGGCCTTGTCCCCGTAGTTGGGCATGAAAATCATGCTGTAGGCCATCGTATATTCTGCCAAGAACTTGTCCAGGGGCAGATCGGCCACTGCCAGCGAAGCGTCTGCATCGGCATAGGCCCGGTTGATTTCAGGGTCGTGCAGGATTCTGTTCCACGCGGACTTGTGCAGGCGAGACCAGGCCAGTTGCAGCAAAGCTTCGGCCTTCGCGGACTTTCGGGTGTCCGGGATGTCTTTGGCCAGTGCTTCATGAGTTTCGATGGCAGCTTGCTGGTCATTGTTCCAGCGATAGGCGACGCCCAGTCTAAAGCGATTATCGAGTTGCTCAGGGTGGACCTGAGCGAGGGCTTGGGAGGCCGGCAAGAGGCGGAAAAGGAAGTCGGCTGGGGTCGGTTGCGAGAAGCCGCCCATCTCCATTCCGTTCGAGAGGTCGGTCCTCGTCGATTGCGCATAGATATTCCAATAGAACTCGTTGACGACCAACGACAGGGCCGGATCTTTCACGAGGAGATTGTGGCCCTTGCTGCCTTCGCGCAAGAGGATGGCGTAGAGATTACGGGTCAAGACGGTCAGGGCATCGGCCTGATTCGGATCGATCAGCAAGATGCGGTTGAGCAGCGCGACACGATCCCGAAGCTCAGGAAAGGTGGCGGCTCGCGCGGCGGCTGCGGTCAGCGTACCGGGCTGGTCCGCTGGCCCCCACCAGACCAAGGAGTCGGGAAGGACGCGGCTGACCTCCGTAGTGAAGGGGATTTTCTCAGGCGCCATGCCCGGGACTGATGGCTGGGTCACCACCGGCAGATTGAATACAGCGGTGTCGCCGGGGAAGCCATGCTTTTTCAGGCCCGTGAATACGACCCATTGAATGTCCGCGGATTTGAGCGACTTGCGTGCGCGCTTGATGGTATTCGTCCATTTCACCGTTCCGGCCGCGTAGGTCACCGGCGAGGCGAGGGGATCTTGGTACGAGACGGTGAGGGTGACAAGCGTTGTGGGAACGGCAAGAATCTTCCCGGTCGTGTTTAGCCGAAAGGATCCGGACGGCAGCGGCTGACTCTTGCCAACGGTTAGGCGCAGGCCACTCCCCGGAGGAGAGATGCCCAGCTCGTCCATGACAAACGCGGACGCCGGCATGCGTGGCAGCTCATCGCCGAATAATACCAGCGGACTGGCGCTCGGCCAGAGCACGGTCATCCCGACATCGTCCCGCTTCAGTGCCGGGGCATGGGCGGTTTTAAGATCCTGCCAGCAGGAATCGTAGGCCGGATCGCCGGCAGCGGGGTAGGACTTGAGCCCGGTCGGGGCGGCGGAAACCAGTCGATACTGACAGGCAAAATCCAATTGCCCGGCAGCGACCCGGTCTCCGGCTGCAATGGCGGCGGCGTAGCGCCTGGCCGTTTCCGTCGCCGGACTTTTCACAGCAGCGACTGATTTCTTCTTGTGTGCCGGTGCGGCCTGCGCCGGGTGGGCGCTCACCCACCCGGCGCAGAGCACCGCGCTGATTGTCAGGGAGAGACCAATGAATTTGCCTTTGCTGGTCTTATGCATCATGACGCTCACCAATCCTCGAAAAAATGACGACGTGGGTTAAAGGCGCTTACTCTAACACGGTGTCAGACGAATCTGAAAGGGGCCAGGGGAGCGGATTTGCCGATATTCAGCGGTAAGGGCAGCCCGTGATCATGCGGAAGCGCCTGGCCTGCCCGAGGCGGGAATCGTGAAATATTTGAAGTCATTAGCGCGGGCGCGCGGCGCGGAGAATCTCGTTTCGCATGCGGGCTCGTTCGGCCTGTGAGAGGGCCGGTGCCGGTTGGTGTTGGCAGAGGGCGACGGTTTGTCTGAGCGAGGCGACGAATTCCTCGCAGTTGGGGCAGGCGCCGAGGTGCTTGCGCAACTCCTCGCACAGCGTGCCGGGCAATTCATCGTCGATATAGGCGGACAGTTTTTTTAAGATGGCCACACAGCGTCCTTTCCCGTGACGGTGGGGGCGGGCGGGTTTCGGCTGAACGGATCGGGTCGTCGTCCGTTTGGCCATGGTTAGCGTCCTCCTTGCATCAACGGGTGGCCGTTGTGCGATGGTTCGGATGTGGCAATCCCCTGAGCGCTGAGCTCGCGCCGGACGAACAAGCGCGCCCGATGCAGCCGGGACTTCACGGCGCGCTCATTGAGCCCGACGATGCTGCCGACTTCTTTGGCGCTCAGCCCTTCCATGTCGCGCAGAACCAGCACCATGCGATATTTCTTGGGCAGTTTGGCAATCGCTCGATCGAGCGCCTGGCGCAGTTCTTTATTCTGCAGCGCCTCTTCCGGGCTAAGCCCGTCCACCGGGATCTGCAGGCGAAAATCCCCCTCCGAGGTCGGGATAAATTCTTCCAGTGACAGCTCCCGGTCAGGCGCACCTTTCCGTTTGCGCCGCATGCGTGAGCAGGCCCGCGCTGCAATGGCATAGAGCCAGGTCGAGACCTGCGCATCTCCGCGGAATGTCTGATAGCCTCGATAGGCATTGAGAAAGGTTTCCTGGACCAGATCCTTCGCCGCTTCGGGTTCCCCGCAGAGTCTGGTCGCGAAGCGGTACATCTGATCGACATGGTTTCGATACAACGTATCAAAGCTCGCAGCGGTACGCGCCTCACTGTGTGAGACCGGTGCGGGTTGTTTGGCAGGAGCTGGAGTTTTCATGCTTGTGCCGGAGAGTTTACGGAGAGATCGAAAACACTGTCAAGGATGACAGAGAGCCCGGAGTTTAATTGAAGTGATGAAAGTCGACGACCGTCCCGTCGCCATTGAGCTCAATGGTGATCGGACTGCCTTCTTTGGCTCCGGCTAGAGCGGACTTCCCGCGATCGGTCGGGAACGTTTGTTCACCGGCAGGGGTCCAGAACCTCACCCCGGTGCGGTCCGGGGTCGAGAATTCGAGCGGGCCGGTGATGAACCGACGTATCGGGGCCGTCCCATTGGCCGGGGTCAAGTCGGCTACGACCGAGTGGTGGTGAACATGGAGCGTCATGGTCTGGCCGACCTTGGCGTTTTTGATCCCGATCTTGGCATTGACGTTGATGACGCCGACCGGTGTTTTAAAAAAAATGAAATTCGATTTCAGTTTGGACACTGTCCCGCTCAAGAGCACATGCGCTTCCGATCCACTGGGAGGCACTTGGCCGATCTGCAAATCGAATTGGAGGTCATGCACGCCGATGATCGTGCCGGTGTCATCGACTTCCACGGTGACCGGATCGCCGTCACGGAGTGCGGAGAGCTGCGACTCATGAGTCCCATAGTGAACCGACGTGTCACCGTCCGGAGTCCAGCGGATCAGTTCTTTCGTGTCTCCTGAGCCCTTCACAATGGGACCGGTCAGGTAGCGATGGACGAGAGAATCGTCGGCCCGCTTGCGGACCTCAACGGCCATACTGGACTCGTGAATCCACAATGAGACGCTCTGCGAGGCGCGCATGTCTTTGAGCGTGGTTTTCGAACTGAGGGTGAGCAACCCGACGGGAGTCTTCAAAAACACAATGCCGGGCTTCGCTCTCCAGACCGAGCCTTTCAATGCAATCGAAGGACTGGTCTCCTCGTGATCGGTCGAGGCCGACGTCTCCGGCTGATTCGCCGGAAGGTGTTGGGTAAGGCCTGGAGTGGGCAGCCCCGGTAAGATTGTTCCGTTCAGGGCGATGCAGACCAGTGCGAGGCGAAGAGTGGTAGACGATGATGGCATGGTCGTGAGCGGTTGAGTTCAGACAGCGTGTTGTGGGTACGTCAGTCGAGTCATTCGGATCTCGATATCACTAGTCTGCGAATAACATGAGGGTGTGAACGAGTCAAGTTCAAATCCATTCGCCTCGTAATGTTACGAGGTGAACCGCTTAGAGAACACTCGCGAGGGATGAGGTTATTTCTTGCGGATGAGCAGGCGCAACGGTGTGCCGGAAAATCCGTACGCGTCGCGGAGCTGGTGTTCGAGAAATCCGATGTAGGCGGGACCCACGTCTTGCGGGTGTCCGCAAAACAAGGCGAAAGAGGGCGGCTTTGTCGCCACCTGGGTGATGAATGCGGCCTTCGACGTTTTCGTGGGTTTGCCCTTTCGAACCGGGAGCGGATGCGATTCCAGGATCTTTTGGAGCCATTGATTGAGCGCCCCGGTCGGCACGCGCTTATTGAACGACGCATAGACACTGTTGATGTTGGGAAAAAGCTGATGCAGTGAATCGGGCTGAGCGGCAGATCCAAATAGTACGGGCGCCCAGGTCAGGAACGGAAAACGTCGATGGAGTTCACGCTCATATTCCTGGCGAGCTTCGGCATCGTTGGCTCGGAGATCCCACTTATTCACGAGCAGCATGCAGGCGCGTCCCTGTTTGAGTACTGCCCCGGCGATTTTGGTGTCCTGTTCCGTCACGCCTTCCACCGCATCAAGCAGCAGGACGGCGACATCGGAGCGGCCGATCGCCCTCAACGACCGCATGACGCTATACCCTTCAAGCCCCGGCTCGATGCGGCCGCGGCGTCGGATGCCGGCCGTATCCGTGAAAATATAGCGCTGGTCGTCGTGTACGACGAGCGAATCGATCGGGTCGCGTGTGGTACCCGGCATATCGCTGACGACGACACGTTCCTCACCCAGGACGGCATTGGTCAAGGTTGACTTGCCCACATTCGGACGGCCGACGAGCGCGATCCGCGGGAGTTGCGTGAGTTCCGTGGTCTCGTCGGCTGGGGGCAACAGCGGGTAGAGGTCATCCAGTAATTCAGACACTCCGATGCCATGCTCGGCGGAGACCGCGTGGAACTCGGCCTTTCCCAACTGATAAAAATCGGCAATGAGCGGCTCGGCTTTCGGCGTGTCAATCTTGTTGATCACGTAAAAAATGGGCTTGGTCACGCTGCGCAGGAGCTTCACGACCTCGTGATCCGGCGGCGTCAAACCAGCCCGGCCATCCAGGATGAACATGAGGATATCGGCTTCGGCGATCGCCATCTCGGACTGCCGGCGAATCAAGGTCAGCATGCCGTCGGAGGAGGAAAGATCGAGTCCGCCGGTGTCGACCAGCCGGAATTTGCGGTCGCGATAGGTTGCATCCGCATAGTTGCGATCTCGGGTCACGCCGGGAACGTCATCGACGATGGCGGTTTTGACGCCGAGGATCTTGTTGAACAGGGTCGACTTCCCCACGTTCGGCCGGCCGATGATGGCGACGAGCGGCATCGGAGCAGCGGAGCTGAACGGCAGGGTTTTGGTCTTCGTCGGCGAATCGCGCATCTTTTTCATAGGTCTGCGACCGTATCACAGGAATTTTGGCAAACACAACCGGCGTCAGGTACACTTCCGGAGTAATGAGGCAATTAGGCATCAATTGGGCTGAAATCGACGACGTGTTGCTCGATATGGACGGCACCTTGCTCGACCGGCATTTCGACAACTTCTTTTTCGAAGAGGAGTTGCCTCGCCGCTATGCGGCCCTTCACGGTCTCCCGTTCAAAGAGTCGCGCGATCGTTTGATGGCGATGTATCGATCGGTGGAAGGGGAATTGGCCTGGACCGATCTCCATTATTGGACCGAACGGGTGGGTATTGATGTGGTCGCGATGCACAAGGAACTGGATCATCTGATCGGGTTTCTTCCCGGGGCGGAGCCTTTCCTCACCGAAGTTCGTCGGCGCGGGAAGCGGATCACGATCCTCACCAATGCGCATGCGGCAGGAGTTGAGGTCAAAACAGCCAAGACCGGCCTGGATCGCTATGTGGATCGGATCGTCGATGCGTTTGAGGTGGGCTATCTCAAGATGCGTCCGGAATATTGGCCCG
Source organism: Nitrospira sp. CG24D (assembly GCA_002869855.2). GTDB lineage: Bacteria > Nitrospirota > Nitrospiria > Nitrospirales > Nitrospiraceae > Nitrospira_D. Next base: position 64,722 of record NEWQ02000026.1, on the reverse strand, counting down.
CCTGCCAGAGGCTGGTCGGGTTTGATCCAACGCGCGCGCTCTTTGTCGATGATGACGAGGGCTGCCTCCATGCCGCGCAGCGGTTCGGTCTGGCTCAGATCGTCCATAGCGCCAAGTCCAGTTCTCAGTTACCTGCCGAGGCGTCGAGCACGTTTACGTCGATTGAGCACATGACGGCGCTGCTCAACGGCCATCCGTTTCCGGCGGGGCGCTGACGCCTATCCGGTTTGGCGTGGCGATTCCGCGGTACAGTTCTCCTCCGATACGCGGCACTCCCTCCATCACAAAGCGATCGAGTTGCAGGATGTGTAGCCCTGCCTTGCTGATGAGCTGGTCGATCCGTCGGTTCAGGTTGCAGCCACAGCCGAGCACGTTCTGAATTGGATTCAGCCGGTCCTGCCAGGCTGCGGTGGCGGCATCGTCGCTCCGGCCATGCTCCAGAAAAAGAAAGCGCCCGGTTGGCTTGAGGACTCGACGGACTTCTCGCAAGGCCTGGACAGAATCCGGAATCGTACAGAGCGTCCACGTACTCACGACACAGTCGAAACTGCCATCTTCATACGGAAGCCGCTCCGCGCTGAGGTGTGTGATTTCAACGGGAAAGCTCACGGCGGCACTCCGTTTTGCGACCCGAGCGGGTAGCAACGGTGCCGGATCGACGGCGCGGAGGCGGAGAACCCGTTGCGGATAACACGCTAGATTGAGTCCGGTGCCAAGCCCGATTTCGAGGACGTCGCCGTCGGCGCTTGTGAGCAAATCCTCCCGTAGTCGCTGGAATTCCTGTCCACGCATGAATCGATCCATGAGGCGGGGGAAGATGTGTTTCGCGTAGAGTCCCATGGAAAAGTCTCTCAGGGTAGCCCTTTTGTAGGAGCCTGGTCCCCCCTCTGTACGATAGTCACATCGCCAAGCATACCGTATTCTTAACGTATCAACGCAACCGGACAGAGCGGTTGTCACAGCGGGGATTTGGCGGGATAGCGTGGGAGGCAGGGATATGAACATTCATCATCAGGGGAAGGGAGTAGGCGTATCCCATTGGTTCATGATTGGAGCATGTGCGTTGATGATGCTCTCCGCATCCGCCGTCCATGCAGAGACCTATATTGCCGGGCAGTTCGGCTTTACTCTGGCCCAGGATACCGCTCGCGGTCGGGCGAACGATCCCACCTATGCCGGTTTGCCGACAGGGACGTCGGTTTCCAATGTCAATCTGAACAACTCGGCGATGTACGGTGTGAAAGTGGGGCACTATTTTGAGTCGGTTCCATGGATGGGGGTCGAGTTGGAAGGGTTTGTCACGTCACCCCATCGGCCTCAGCAACGATTGACGCTCGCGGTCCCTGGAAGCGGGAACATCAACGTGGAAGAAGGCGGTGCAACAAATCGATTGATCATCGTGTCGCCTCTCCTGTTGGCGCGGTACCAGGCCGGGGCCTTCGAGCCGTATGTGGGGGTCGGGCCTGGTCTATTTATGCTACATCAGCAACAGCTGACCTCTGCAGCCGGCGGAACGGCCTATTCGCAGTCTTATACGGGGATTGGTCTGAATACGCAGGTCGGACTTCGCTATCGCCTGACCGACCATGTTTCGATGTTCGGAGAATGGAAGTTCAACTACGCCCGTCTGAATCTTCCCGGCCAGGCAGATGTCGGTCATTACGGGATCAATGCGGTGGCGACATTACATCATTTCGTGTTCGGTATCGCCTACCACTTCTAGAGTTGCTTCGGGGGCCGGCCAATCGGGTCCGGCCGGCCCCCACCCGCTCCAATCTCCGCTCCCCATTGTTGTTGCCCCTGCCGGTCTGTGCTAGAGTTCCTCCGCTTTTTTAATCCCCCGGAGAGTCATGGCAAAAGGGTACGATCATCACGCACTGGAAGTGAAGTGGCAGGCCTATTGGGAAGAGCATCGTCCGTTTCGCGCCCTCCAGGACACCAGCAAGCCGAAGTTTTATTGCCTCGATATGTTCCCTTATCCGTCCGGGTCCGGGCTCCACGTCGGGCATCTCGAAGGCTATACCGCGACGGATATTGTCTCCCGCTACAAGCGCATGCGGGGCTTCAATGTCCTCCATCCGATGGGCTGGGATGCGTTCGGTCTGCCGGCCGAGCAATATGCGGTGAAGACCGGCGTGCATCCTGCCCTGACGACGGCGCAAAACATCGCCACGTTCAAACGGCAGATGAAGCGGGTCGGGCTCTCCTACGATTGGGAGCGGGAACTCAGCACGACGGATCCCGATTACTATCGCTGGACGCAGTGGATCTTTCTCCAGCTCTATAAACGCGGGCTGGCTTACGTGGCGGAGGTGCCGGTGAATTGGTGTCCCGCGCTCGGCACTGTGCTGGCGAACGAAGAAATCGTCGACGGCAAGAGTGAAGTCGGCGGGTTCGACGTCATTCGTAAACCCATGCGTCAGTGGGTCTTGAAGATCACGGCCTATGCCGATCGGCTCCTCGAAGATTTGAAGCTGGTCGAGTGGCCCGCCAGTACGCTCGAAATGCAAAAGAATTGGATCGGCCGGTCAATCGGCGCGGAGGTGGATTTCGCCCTGGCCGATACCCGTGGCACGGTCCGCGTGTTTACTACCAGGCCCGACACGCTTTTCGGTGCGACCTATATGGTGCTGGCGCCCGAGCATCCGCTCGTGGATGTGGTAACCAGCGCCACTCAAAAATCTGCCGTCGGGGCCTATCGCGATGCGGCCGCAAGAAAGAGTGATCTGCAGCGGCAGGAACTGGATAAGGACAAGACCGGCGTGTTCACGGGCGGCTACGCGATCAACCCGGTGAACGGCGAACGGCTGCCTGTCTGGCTGGCGGATTACGTCCTCATGAGCTACGGCACCGGCGCGATCATGGCGGTCCCGGCGCACGACGAGCGGGACTGGGCCTTTGCCAAGACCTATCAGTTGCCTATTCGTGAAGTCATTCAAGGTGGCCAGGTCCAGGAGGCGCCGTTTGTGGCGACGGATCGTGGAACGGTCGTGAACTCGGCTATGCCGGACGGGTCCTTGTCTCTGAACGGGATGAAACCGGCTGAGGCCATTCCGGCGATCACGGCTTGGCTCGAGCAGAACGGCAAGGGAAAGAAGGCGATCAACTATAAGTTGCGCGACTGGCTGTTTGCCCGGCAGCGTTATTGGGGAGAGCCGTTCCCGATTGTGTGGGTGGATGGGGAGTCACACCCGTTGCCGGAGGAACAGCTCCCGCTGATCTTGCCGGAGACCCACAACTTTAAGCCGTCAGGCAGTGGAGATAGTCCGCTGGCGAACTTGGAAGAATGGCTGGTGACAACTGATCCCGCCACCGGGCGTTCGGCCCGGCGTGAAACGAATACCATGCCGCAGTGGGCCGGTTCCTGCTGGTACTATCTCCGCTTCGCCGATCCAAAGAATGCGAAGCAGCTGGTGGACCCAGCGATGGAGCGCTATTGGCTGCCGGTCGATCTCTACGTCGGCGGCAGCGAGCATGCCGTGCTGCATCTGCTCTATTCACGGTTCTGGCACAAGGTGCTCTACGACATCGGGGTGGTGAGCACGCCGGAACCGTTTAAGAAGCTTGTGCACCAAGGTATCGTACTAGGCGAGGACAATCAGAAGATGTCCAAGTCCCGCGGGAATGTCGTGAATCCCGACGATATGATGGATCAGTTCGGCGCCGATGCGGTGCGGCTCTATGAAATGTTCATGGGTCCGTTGGAGGCGATGAAGCCCTGGAGTACGCGCGGGGTTGAAGGGGTGACCCGTTTTTTAGAGCGGGCATGGCGGTTGATGGTGACGGAAGAGGGCGGGCTGTCTGCATCTGTGGTGTCGGCATTGCCCAGTCTTGAGCAACAACGTCTGTTGCATCAGACCATCAAGAAGGTCTCGGAGGATATCGACGAACTCCGTTTCAACACCGCCATTGCTCAAATGATGGTGTTCACCAATGAGATGACCAAGGCCGAACAGCGCCCACGGGCCTTGCTCGAGCCGTTTGTTTTGCTGCTCTCCCCCTTTGCGCCGCATGTAGCGGAGGAGCTCTGGGCTATTCTCGGTCATGCGCCAAGCGTGTCTCAGCAGCCGTGGCCGGTCTTTGACCCGGCGCTGACGGTCAGTGATCGGCTCACCATCCCGGTTCAGGTCAACGGCAAGCTTCGCGGGAAGATCGAGGTGGCAGCGGACACCGCGCGTGACGTGGTGGAGCGAGCCGCTCGTGAGATTGTAGTGGAGTGGCTGCAAGGCAGCGAGCCAAAGAAAGTGATCTACGTCGAGAAGAAACTCGTGAATTTCGTCGTCTAAGGGAAGCGCTGAGACATTCGATGCCGGTGATGGCGATGAGAATGAAACACCCGAGCTATCTTTCCATGCTTAGCACTCAGCACTCAGCACTCGCAGCCATTCTCGCAATGGTTGCTCTGCTCTCTGCCTGCGGGTATCAGTTCCGTGTCGAAGGGGCCGGTCCTACTATCGGAGGAACCTCAGCCAAGGTTTCTGATGGTCCAACCCCGCGGCTGGTCATTCGCACGCTGGAGAATAAGAGTTTCGAGCCGAATCTGGAGACCCGTTACACGAACTATCTACGACGGGAATTTTCTTCGGGGAGCGGCGCGCAGGTCGTTCCGGATTCCGAGGCGGCGGATCTTGTATTGACGGGGCAAATCCTGTCAGTGGAGGTGCCGACCTTAAGTTTCAGTCTGACGCCGACTCCTGGGAGTCAGACGGGGTCAGCTACGACGTTGGAAAGCCGGGCCGAAGTGACGGTCGTCGTGAAAATCGAGGAAACGCGAACGAAAAAGCTGATTTGGACGCAAATTTCTAAAGGCTCGTCTGAGTTCTATATCACTCCCGACCTGCAATTTAACCGTGTCTTGCAAACCCGCGCGTTGGAGCAGGCCGGCCGGTTTGTGGCAGAAGACCTTGCATCTCGGTTTCTTCTGCACCTGGAGGCCGGCGGGACGACAAAGCCGGCGACGGATGTTACTCCCGTAGTGCCAGCCACCCAGTAGAAAATTTTCGAGGACGTCATGGGAACCGCGCTCAGTCCATTGCAACTCTCCGCTGCGTTGCGGCAGCAGCCTCCTGCACCCGTGTATTTGGTGGTAGGGGAGGAGGATCTCCTGCGCGATGAGGCCGTGGCCACACTCAAGACCGCGCTGCTCGGAGAAGGCGGAGATTTTAATTTCGACGTGTTCTATGGCGACGAGGCGGCCGGGACCGACATCCTGACCTGTGCGTTGGAAGTGCCGGTGTTTGCCGAGTGCCGGGTGGTCCTTGTGAAAGGCGCTGAAAAAATCTCTGCCCGTGAGGCCGAAGTCCTGCTTCCGTACCTCGCCGCCCCGGTGCAAGCGACCACCGTGATTTTTGTCAGCACCAAGTTGGACGGGCGGCTGAAGTTTTCCCAGGCGCTCGGGCGCGCCGCTGTGACGGTCGACTGCTCACCGTTACGGGATATGCACTTAGGGCCGTGGATAAACCGGGATGCGCAGCGGCTTGGATTGCGGTTGGACGAGAAGGCTGTGGAGGTGCTCAAGGAGACGTCAGGCGGATCGCTATACGCCGTCCGGCGGGAACTCGAAAAGCTCGCGTCCTATATCACGACCGACCGTGTGGCGACTGCTGTCGATGTCTATCAGCTGCGGGGAGTTGAACCCGGCGCGTCGGTGTTTGATCTGACCCTGGCAATTGCGGAGGGCCGACGTGGGCGGGTGCTGTCGATTCTTGCCAGGAATCTTGAGGCCGGTGAGGCGCCGTTGCGCATTCTCGGTTCCCTGGCCTGGCAGTATCGCCGGATTTGGAAAATGAAAGAACTGCTTCGTGAGGGGGGCCGTGAGGGGGAAGCTGCGCGGACTTTGCGCATGGATCCGATGCAGGTCAAGACGTTCCTGGGCCGTCTGTCAGATGAGCATGTGCGGGATGCGCTGCGATGGTTTTGGGAAGCCGACGGGCAACTCAAAGGAGGCAGCAGCGGGCAGCCCAAGATGACGATGGAGCGGGTATTGTTGAGGCTCTGCCAGTCTGTCCAGCAGGCGCACGCAGGCACCCCGCACCGACCACCGGCCCCGACAGGGCGGGGCTCGGCGCGAGTGGTTTCGAATGTCAGAACGATTACGAGCGGGAACCGGACAGGCCGTTGACGTGTTGGGTCAAGCGGGAGATACGGCGGGACGCGGTGTTGGGCTTCATGGCTCCCTTGGTCACGGCTTTGCCGAGGGCCGAGGTGGCCGCACGCAAGGCAGTCTTAGCGTCGTCCGCCTTCTTGTCGGCCACTGCCGACTGCACTTTCTTGACCAGGGTCTTGACCGCGCTCAACGTGGCTTTGTTCCGATCGCGGCGGCGTTCGGCCTGACGGGCACTCCGAAGGGTGGACTTGTGGATCACAGGCATTGTCTATTCCTCCAAAAAAAGAGCAAACTATGTAACATAGGGGACAGTGAGCCGTCAACAATCAGCCGACCCCTTCAAAAGGAATCCTATGGCAAAGATCATCGCGCGTGACCGTTTGATATTCGCTCTCGACGTTCCGTCGGTCGTCGAAGCCGAGCGCCTTCTGGATCGGCTCCAAGGGCATATCTCCTTCGTGAAGGTCGGACTGGAGCTCTATACCGCTGCCGGTCCGGACATGATCAAGCGGGTGCTCGATCGAAAGATGCGGGTGTTTCTCGATCTGAAATTTCTCGATATCGAAGAAACCGTTCGCCGGGCCACGGCCAAAGTCGCTGCCATGGGCGTCGACTTTCTCACGATCCATGCGAATCGCAAGGCACTGGCGGCGGCAGTGCAGGGGCGTGAAGGGTCGGCCTTGAAACTGTTGGCAGTCACCGTACTGACAAATTTCGACAGCCACGATCTCCGCGATATGGGGATTCAGCGGAGCGTGCAGGATCTTGTAACGGCGCGCGCGCTGTTAGCCTCAGAGGTTGGCTGTGACGGAGTCGTCGCGTCCGGAGAAGAGCCGGCGGCCATCCGGCAGAAGGTCGGGCCCCGGTTTCTGATTGTCACGCCCGGGGTGCGTCCTGCAGGAAAGGGAGTGGACGACCATGCCCGCGCGACGACGCCGACCCAGACGATCGCAGCTGGGGCCGACTATCTCGTCATCGGGCGGCCGATCCGGGATGCCGTCGATCCGGTGGCGACAGTGACCGAAATTGTGAACGAGATGCAAGCGGCGTTCGATGCACGCCCGTAGTCCTGGCCGGGTCGAGTTGCGGCCTGTCCCTGCTCTTTGCTAAGATCCCCCGGCGGCGTGCGAGAAGTCATTCCTTCCAGATGGTGGGTGTAGCTCAGTTGGTTAGAGCGCTGGATTGTGGATCCGGAGGTCGCGGGTTCGAAACCCGTCACTCACCCCATCTCGTGTTAGTTTCTTAAGTTGATGATCAAAGATCTGGTCTCCCAATAAAGACCTTTGGCTTCATCGCTTTCTGTCGGTGAGCTGCGTTATATCGTTTCAGTGCAGGCGCCCTGTAGGCCATTGAGGCCGCGATCGAGTATTGCTCAGGACTCACAGCCGGGAACGAGAACTCACGGTAGGGTCACTGATGTAGCAGGAGTTGGCCTCATGACGCCCCAGGTCTTCCTCTGCTCTTGACGTATCAAGAAATGTTGTTATAACATGAGGGGTATGACGACTGCCATCAAATGGCGAGATCAAGGCGTGAGCCTCTTCCATGCGCTGTCAGACGAAACGCGGCTGGAGATCCTGGAGCGTCTGAAAGAGGGTGAGCAGTGTGTGTGCGACTTGACCGAGGCCCTCAAGACCGGGCAGTCGCGGCTGTCCTTTCATCTGAAAGTGCTCAAGGATGCAGGTCTGATCACGGATCGTCCTGAGGGCCGCTGGGTTCATTATTCGCTCAATTCAGACGCCCTCAAGGAATTAGAAGAGATCGTGCGGTCGTTACGGGACTTATCCCCCCGACGGGGCCCCTCAGCGAAGTGTTGCTAGTTTTTTTGGCGCTGATGAATCAACATTTGTTGATGAAGAGAAGGAGTACGCGATGAACAGTCAAGAGATCAAGGAGTTTGTGAAGGCTGAGTATGGGCAGGCGGCGCTGCAAGCGAAACGAGGCGGCAGTTCCTGCTGTGGGTCGGTTCCGGAGCGAGTCGATTTCATCACCTCCAATCTCTACGCGAAGGATGAAACAGAGGCACTCCCGGCGGAAGCCGTCTTGGCCTCGTTAGGGTGTGGGAATCCGACGGCGTTGGCGGAACTCAATCCTGGCGAGACGGTCCTGGATCTCGGCTCCGGTGGCGGCATCGATGTCCTGCTGTCGGCCCGTCGGGTTGGACCGGCCGGTAAAGTGTTTGGCCTCGATATGACGGACGAGATGCTCGCCTTGGCGCGGGAGAACCAGGAGAAAGCAGGAGTCCGGAATGTGGAGTTTCTCAAGGGCGAGATCGAGGACATTCCATTGGGAGATCACGTCGTCGATGTGATCATCTCCAACTGTGTCATCAATCTCTCGTCCGACAAAGATCGCGTGCTGGCCGAGGCCTTCCGGGTTCTGAAGCCGGGCGATCGGCTTGCCGTCTCCGATGTCGTCGTGCGCGGCGATGTCCCGGCTGAGATTCGCCACAGTGTTGAACTGTGGATGGGCTGTGTGGCGGGTGCCTTAGAAGAGTCCGCCTACCGGGACAAACTCGTCAAGGCGGGGTTTGACGAGATTGAGATCGTCCCCACGCGCATCTATCGCGCCGAGGATGCCAAAGACTTCTTGGCCGGCGCAGGGCTCAATGTGGAAAAGCTTGGGCCGCAGATGGAAGGGAAGTTCATGAGCGCGTTTGTGCGTGCCCGCAAACCCACTCAGGCTCCCAAAAGCTAAGAGAGGATCTATTGCTTGATGGATATCGCGATCACACCAGTTGTTCACGCGAAGCCAAGCGAGAAACGACTGAACCTTTTTGAGCGGTACCTAACTGTGTGGGTCGGACTCTGTATGGTCGCAGGAATTCTCCTGGGCCAATGGGCTCCAACGACGGTACAAGTTCTTAGAAGCCTTGAGTTTGGCCAAGGGAGTCACGTCAATTTCCCTATTGCGGTCCTGATTTGGCTCATGATCACCCCGATGATGATGAAGGTCGATTTCGCTGCAGTGCGCAATGTCGGGAAGCGGCCGCGGGGCTTGATGGTGACCCTGTTCGTGAATTGGATTGTAAAGCCCTTTTCCATGGCGTTCTTCGCCTGGCTCTTTTTCCGGTTCGTGTTCTCAAGCTGGATCACACCAGCCGATGCGGATCAATACATCGCCGGCGCGATCATCTTGGCGGCAGCACCCTGTACGGCGATGGTGTTTGTCTGGAGCTATCTCACGGACGGCGATCCGGCCTATACCCTGGTGCAAGTCAGCGTGAACGATCTCATTATGCTGGTGCTGTTTGCTCCGCTTGTCGGGTTTCTGGTCAGTGGCGCGTCCTCGTTACACGTCCCATTCGAGGTTCTATTGTATTCAGTCATTGTCTTTATTGTGATTCCCTTAACCCTTGGGGTGCTACTCCGGCACTGGCTCATTCGCAACCATGGGAAGATCTGGTTTGAGGACGTTCTCCTCCCACGATTTGCCCCCGTGACCATTGGAGCACTCCTCGCCACGCTCGTCTTGATCTTTGCCTTTCAAGCCGAGAATATTCTGGGGAAGACGTTTCATGTGTTCTTGATCGCCATCCCGATTCTTCTCCAGGTCTATTTCAATTCGTCGCTGGCGTACGGACTCATGAAATTGCTGAAGGTGCCCTATTCCGTGGCCGCACCGGGTGCGCTCATTGGGGCGAGCAACTTCTTTGAGCTCGCGGTGGCCACGGCTATTGCGCTGTTCGGACCCGAGTCAGGAGCTGCGTTGGTCACAGTGGTGGGAGTGTTGGTGGAAGTTCCGGTCATGCTTTCTGTCTGTGCCGTGTGCAATCGAACCCGTCACTGGTTCCCAGCGGAGGACTCCGCATGAAACGATTCGTCCTGTTCCTCTGTACCGGCAACTCCTGCCGCTCTGTGTTAGCTGAGGCCACGTTCAATGCCCTGGCAGGCCCTGAATGGCGCGCCATGAGTGCGGGTAGCCATCCGACCGGCACGGTCCATCCGCGGTCCCTGGCGCTCCTGCGGCGCGAAGGTATTTCGACCGAGGGGTTATACAGCAAGTCGTGGACTGGCCTTCCGGCCATTCCGGATATCGTGATCACGGTGTGTGGCAACGCAGCCGGGGAAACCTGTCCGGCCTATCTTGGTCCGGTGTTGCGTGCCCATTGGGGTGTGGAAGATCCGGCCAAAGCGACCGGGAGCGATGCCGAAATTGACGCGAAGTTCGAGCAGTCCTATCGCATCTTGCGCGCCCGCATTGAAGCATTCCTGAAACTGCCGCTCGACCGGCTCCGAAATGATCGGGAGCAGTTCACGGTTGAACTTGAGCGCATTGCACAGCTGTCGTAACAGGCATTTCTATTTACTCGTGTTTCACGATTTCATGGAGGTTCAACATGACGAAGATTGAGGTGTATGACGGGGCGATGTGCTGCAGTACGGGTGTGTGCGGAGTCGATGTGGATCAGGCGTTGGTAAACTTTGCGGCCGATGTTGAGTGGGCGAAGCAGCAAGGCGTCAAGATCGAACGCTTTAACCTGGGGCAACAACCGTTGCAGTTCGCGAACAATCCCAGGGTCAAAAGCTTTCTAGAGCGCTCGGGTGAGGGTTCGCTCCCGCTGATTCTCGTGGACAGCGAAGTAGCCCTGGCCGGGCGGTATCCCAGCCGGGCTGAGTTGACCCGTTGGGCCCGTTTAGTCGCTGTCCCAACGGTGAGTCAGGCAGAAGGTAGCTGCTGCAGTGGCGACTCCTGCTGCTGAGTTCATTCTGTCATGAGGAGCGCATCATGCGGTTTCTAGACCACGTACCCGCCTTCCTGTTTTTTACCGGCAAGGGTGGCGTGGGGAAAACATCGCTCTCCTGCGCCACCGCGATCCGTCTGGCGCGACAGGGCAAGAAGGTCTTGCTCGTCAGCACCGATCCGGCGTCCAACGTCGGCCAGGTGTTCAGCCAGACCATCGGCAACAGCATCACCGTGATTGCCAACGTCGCCGGACTCTCCGCCCTGGAAATTGATCCGCAATTGGCGGCGCAGCAATACCGCGAGCGCATCGTTGGTCCAGTGCGCGGCCTGTTGCCGGACTCCGCGGTCAAGAGCATTGAGGAACAGCTTTCCGGGGCCTGTACTACCGAAATTGCGGCCTTCGACGAATTCACCGCGTTGCTGACCGATGGGGCCCTGATAGCCGCCTACGACCACATCATCTTCGACACGGCACCAACCGGGCATACCATCCGCCTGTTACAGCTCCCTGGCGCCTGGAGCAGCTTTATTGAAGCGAACCCGGGGGGCGCGTCCTGTCTCGGCCCGCTGTCGGGGCTGGACAAGCAACGCCAGCAGTACGCGGACGCGGTCAAGGCGCTATCTGATCCCGACCATACCCGCTTGATCCTGGTGTCCCGTGCGCAGAAAACCACGCTGGATGAGGTCGCGCGCACGCATCAGGAACTCGCCGCCATCGGCCTGTCCAGGCAGTATCTCGTCATCAACGGGGTCCTGCCGGAACGAGAAGCGCTGCATGACGCACTGGCCGCCGCCATCTATCGGCATGAGCAAGAGGCGATCGTCGCGATGCCTGCGGTGCTGCGAGATCTGCCCATCGATTATCTGCCGCTCAAGGCTGCCAACCTCGTTGGGGTTGAGGCGCTGAGCAGTCTCTTCTCTGATCGAGACGAAGCGATCCCTGTGGCCGCTAGTACAGTCGCCGACGTAATGGACCTTCCACGGCTGTCGACGCTGGTTGACGAGATCGCCAAGACCGGCCACGGCCTCGTCATGATGATGGGCAAGGGCGGTGTCGGCAAAACCACGCTCGCCGCTGCTGTGGCGGTGGCACTGGCCAAACGCGGGCTTCCCGTACATTTGACTACCTCCGATCCTGCCGCCCACCTGACCGACACGCTCTTGGGTACCTTGGACAACCTGGACGTCAGTCGAATTGACCCGCACACCGAGATCGCTCGCTATCGGGAACATGTCCTCGACACCAAAGGCAAGGACCTCGATGCCCAGGGACGTGCCATGCTGGAAGAAGACTTGCGTTCGCCCTGCACGGAAGAAATCGCAGTGTTCCAGGCGTTCTCCCGCATCATCCGCGAGGCCGGCAAAAAATTCATCGTGATGGACACGGCGCCGACCGGGCACACCCTGCTGCTGCTCGACGCCACCGGCGCCTTTCACCGCGAAGCGACCCGCCATATCGATCCGCTTCTGCACCACACCACTCCGATGATGCGGCTACAGGACCCTGAACGGACGAAAGTGATGATTGTGACCTTGGCAGAAACCACACCGGTGCTGGAGGCCGCAGGGTTACAGGAAGAGCTGCGCCGTGCTGGAATCGAGCCGTGGGCCTGGCTCATCAACAACAGCCTCTCCGCAACATCTACGTCGTCACGCTTATTGAAGCAGCGTGCGGCGTTTGAGTTGGCCCAGATTGAGGCAGTACGCACCCGCCACGCCGAACGCGTCGCGCTCGTGCCAATGCAAATTGACGAGCCTGTAGGCATCGAACGGTTGCTCAATCTCGTCGAGCCGTAGGACGCGTTGCCCCCCGCAGTATAGAAAGAGGCACCGCCTCAACCTCCATGAACGCAGGTTGGCCAGGAGCGCTGGTCTGCGCGGCATGTTGTTGATGCGGTCGGACGGAGCGCTTCACCTTGGCTATGCGGGTTCGAAACCCGTCACTCACCCCATCTCGTTTTCTCCTAACTGCTAGAATTTATCTGCCGGTTTAGCCGTACCGCTCCTGGGGGTCGTGTCGTTCAGGACCTGGCTTGGCCTGCCTAATTTAAGCGGGCAGTACATCGGCCTGCTTCTCTTATTCCGGGCGAGATGAGTCCTGTTGCATCTTGGCCAGTATCGAGATGACCTGGGTGAGTCGTTCGGCCACCTCCGGCGGGGGCGTGCCAAAGTCCACCCCGCACTCAGTTCCCTTGACCCATTGCACGGTGGCGCGATCAATGAGCAGCGGATCCGGAACTCCCGGCACAAACATGTGCAGGGTGAGGACCATCCCTATGGAGACCGGTGCATTCCCCGTTATGTAGCTCCCGCTCAGCGATAGATCATTGATGATTCCTTCACCGGATATCCCGGGCCCCTGGTACCGTACCGGCACCGATCGCTCGAACCGTTGATGCTTCCGCGTGACAAACTCGGCCTTGCGGTCTCTTTTCTCTCCTGTTCCCGCTGGCTGACCGAGCACGCCTCGAATGGTCGCGATCAATGCATCTACCTTCACGGGCTTGTGGAGGAACGCCGCTGCTCCATACTCCCGTGCTTTCTGTTCTGCCACCCCGGGGTCTCGCGCCGTCACTACAATCACCGGAATGGCCGAGAGCAGCCGGTTATTCTTCAGTCGTTCGAGGACGACAAACCCGTCTCCCCCCGGCAGCCCCAGATCCAATAGAATGACGTGAGGCTGATGCTTTCGGGCCTCGCTCAGGGCCTGAATCCCGTCAGCCGCCCATATCGGTTGATAGCGATGAGTGAGTAGCATCGAGCTGAGTAATGTCCAGCTCTCGAGCGCATCCTCGACGACGAGAATTTTTGCTTCCATGCGAGCTCCCTCCTGCGAATCATCTACACCGTCATAACGGCGCGTAGAGACCACACCTCACGCATTTGTGGCAGTATGATCCGTCGCGGCCTGTTGACTGCTGGATTGAACGGAAACGGACTAGGAAGAGGGAGGCGGTCGAGAAGTCAGCGAAACGACGGCAAAGTTATTGGGAGGCGTGAGCGGAACTGAATCGATGCCAGGCTGCTGATTCTCTGCGTGGTCCGACAGCAGGATGAGATTCGTGACTTGGTCATTTTGCGAGAGGAACGCGGAGGTATCTTTAGAGGAGTTGACTTCCTCCCCATCCAACAAGGCTCGTTGATGCAGCGGCGAGGCAGAGGATTCTTCACAGATGGCGATATCGAGCAAATAGGGCACGACACAGAGGACGAGGAGACACAATCCGCAGGTGGTCAGCCTACCGCTTCAAGAAAATGATCGCCAGTGCAGCATGGGAGCATTGTAGCAAGCAGGGCCGACAAAAGATAAGGTTCATTGGTCCTAGCAGTAACACTTACTCACGACCGAGTAGGTCGGCCGAAGTTTGATCTTAAGGCGGAGCAAGTAGGGCCGGTCACTCGCCGCCCGCACGATTTTGGGAGCCGAAGGGGGTGGTGTACAGTGACGCCCTCTTCGATCAGACCTCGGTCAATGAGAGGAATCCAGACGAGCTATTACTCCGTAGGGGGTGATAGGGTGATAGCGATAACAAATGGTTTAAACAGGGAGGTCGTGATGCAGATGTTAGGACGTATCGGAATGATGGGGCTCGGTATTGCATTGGTGAGTGCGCTCAGTGGCGCGCCAGTGTTCGCTGAGGATAAACCGATCGAAGACGGGTCGAAGATCGTGATCACGTCTCCGAAGGACGGAGATAAGGTCAGCGACAGCTTCGAGCTGAAGTATGAGTTGACCAAGGGATCCGAGGCGGCTCACGCCCATGTGTATCTGGACAATCAATATCAGAAGGGCTTTCCCGGAACGTTCAAGGGTGTGAGCAAAGGGAAGCACCAGATCACCGTAACCGGTGCGAACAAGGATCACAAACTCGTCTCAGCCACACAGACCATCACCGTCGAAGTGCAATAGCATAAGACCGATTCTCTTTAC
>NEWQ02000026.1:47018-49899 GCA_002869855.2 Nitrospira sp. CG24D | reverse complement strand
TTCTTCTTAGGCGCTGTCTTCGATGACACGTTCTTGGCTTTCATCGCATCGCGTTCGGCTGTGCGTTCCCGCAGTTCCTTCTTCATCCACTCTGTTTCCTTGCGAAGGATCTTAAGCTCCGATTCCTTGAGGGCGTTGGCTTCCCTCGCTTGGCGTAGTTCGTCCAATTTCCTATTGAGAATGTCTTCTGTGGTCATCTCACTCGTCGGTTTGTCCGCAGCTGCGGATATATCGCTCATCGCGACAGCGGGAGGTGATGCTGGAGAATCTTGTCTGGCTGCGACTTTCACAGGAGTTGAAAACACAGGCTGTGCGCCGGGCGCCGGGGTTGCCATAGCCGCTACGGGCATAGCGGCCGGCATAGACGCTCTGGCCAACGCCGTATAGTCAATCACCATCGACATAGCGCCGGCGGCACCGTTGGCCGCAAACGAGGGCGCCGACTCAACGTGGGCAGCCGATTTCGGCATGAACCCGGCGGCTTTCATCCCCTTGGGAGAGGAGATGGTGAAATAGGCCGCGCCATGTTGCACATAAAGGGTGCCCGCGGTGGGTGCAGCGCCTGACCCTGCCGATGAAGATACACGGAAACCGACAATCTGTTCCGGTTTCGCTCGCGACAATCCTTGGGCTAGCAGGGGAGCGAGAAACTCGGCATCTCCATCGCTGAATACTCTCATCGGCTTACTGCCACTCGCGGGCATTCTGTTCGAGGCCGAGGCGGCCTCTTCGGTCATGACACCTTTCACAATTTTCAACATTGTGTTCTGATCGATTATCGTCGGGTGGTTGGCTTCGAAGGACCATTCAGAGACTTCTTCGAGGTACACGGAGCCTTTGGCGCTCTGATGCATGGACTGAGATCCGGAAACCATGGAGCAGCCGCTAAAGAGCACGGCTGTCAGAAACAAACCGGTTGTCATATATCGGATCTGATGGTTGGGAATAGAATGCATGGCTGCTCCTTTTCCTATAAGTGGAAAAATATCGGTGTGGGTTAGGGTACTGCCTAGATACTTAACGGGCGTTTGGAGGGTTACCAGATACCGAGGCCCATGAGTACCATGCCTATAGTCATCCATCCCAAAACGCCCAGTGAAATAATTGTTTCGAGTGTCATGCGCCAGTCCGCTTGGTTTGATGATTAATGTATAGGTCGACGGTCTTTTGTCTCATTTGTTCATTTTGGTAAGCAAATGACATGCCATTGAGAAGTAAAAGGAAAAGTACCTCAACTTTGAGGAAGTAAAAATCTCTCTTGGGACAGCAAGGCCTTTATATTGATAATTGATTACGCGGAAGAGGAATGGCCTTATTAGTTAACTCGTGTAATAAATCAGTTAGTTACGTAGTTTATTGATTGAAAGCGTTGTGGGGCAAGAGATGGATTGTATAGATATGAAAGTGCATGGGAAGAGAGCGGATGACAACGGGGGATTGGGGATTGAGAAGTCTTTCTTGACGAAACCGTGTCAGAAAGTGTTCAGTGCGTGGAGTAGACGTGCAAGATTGTTCCCGTGCGGCCTAGAATTTCCTTAGGAAGGAAAGGAATGGAGAAAGGGGCGGCAACTGGGATGTTGGTAGGCCACTTCTTATGAGGCTATTCGGCGAACAGTGCGGCAACTGATGAGTCGGTGATCCGACGATGCGTTATCCTGCCAGGCTGGAGTAGTTCTAGAGCTTTATCCCAGATGACTGCGACGTTTCCATCGGTTTTGCCCATCCAGCGGTCTGGCGAACGGGTGGCTTCCCGTTCGACGAGAATTGGGAGCGTCTGGCCAACATATTCCCGATTTCTTGCCCCGCCGATCTCCCGTTGAAGCTCCACGAGCCGTTTGACGCGGTCGCCTTTCACCTCTTCCGCTATGTCGTCCTGAAACTTTCTAGCGGCGATGGTGTTCTTACGTTCAGAGTAGGCAAAGACGAAGGCTGAATGGAACCGGGTTTGCTTGATGAGCCGACATGTGCTCTCAAAGTCTTCCTCGGTTTCCGTACTGAATCCACAGATGATGTCGGTGGTTAGGACGATGTCCGGGATCATTCCCTTGATTTGGTCAACCAGCTTGGAGTAGTCGGCGGCGGTGTACTCGCGTCCCATCAGGTCGAGGATGCGATCGCTCCCGGATTGGAGCGGCAGATGGATATGCTTGCAGATTTTCGGGTGTGAGGCGATGGCCTCGAGCAGTGAACGCGGATAGTCCTTGGGGTGCGGCGAGGTGAAGCGGACCCGTTCGATGCCGACGGTATCGGCCACGGCTGAGATGAGTCTGGCAAAGTCCCAGTCTCCGGAACGATAGGAGTTCACATTCTGCCCGAGCAGCGTAATTTGTTTGTATCCGAGGGCCGCGGCTTGCTGCGCTTCGGCCAGGACGCTTTGAGGATTGCGTGAACGCTCACGTCCGCGGGTGTACGGGACTACGCAAAAACTGCAGAAGTTGTCGCAGCCGCGCATGACGGTGATCCAGGCATTGACCCCTCCCTCGCGATCCGGAAGCACGCCCTCGTAGGTTTCATATTCGGAAAGGTCCAGGGCAAAAGACTTCTTCGCAAAACCCTGTTCCTGCGCCTGGAGCGCATTGGTAATCAACATGGGGAGCTGGCGATAGGCATCGGGACCGGCGAGTACGTCGATCAGCGGCACCTTCTTGGTCAATTCATCTTTGAGGCTTTGCGCCATGCAACCCAACACGCCGACAACCAGCGGGCGTTCCTTCTTGATCGCCTGCAATTCTCCGAGATGGCCGTAGACCTTATTGTGCGCGTTCTCCCGGATGGCGCAGGTGTTCATCAGCATCACGTCAGCCCGCTCACGGTCTTCAGTGAAGGCGAACCCGTCCTGTTTGAGCAATGAGCGGACGAGCTCACTGTCAGATTCGTTCAT
>NEWQ02000026.1:0-46918 GCA_002869855.2 Nitrospira sp. CG24D | reverse complement strand
ATTGGACATTGCGCCGACGGGAGTAGCGGAGGCGCGCGCGAAGTATCCCCATCTGGCGGAGCGCTTCGTGATGGGGAATTTGTTTGATCCGCCGAAAGAAATGCGCGGCGCGTTTGATGTGGTGCTGGAGCATACCTGCATGAGCGGGTTGCCTCCGACGCTGCGAGCCGACTACCGGCGCGGCATCGATCTCACGCTGCGGCGTGGCGGCTTGCTGATCGGGGTGTGGTTCATCAATCCGGCCCTCGATCCGGGTAATGAAGGGCCGCCCTTCCCGTTCAGCGTGGCGGATCTGACGGCGCTCTTTGCGGAGGGTTACGAGATGGTCGAAGACTATGTGCCGGATGTAGCCTTTCCCGGTCGCGAGGGTCGTGAGCGGGTGCGTGTGTTGCGGCGCGTGGCGTGATGAGAAGGGGTAGCCACTTTTTTCTTCCTGAACAACCATCATCAGACTATCAATAGAATGCCTATTCCAGACTTCATTCAATCTCTCCGCTCCAAGATCGGCACGGAGTTGCTGCAGGTTTCCACTGTCGCGGTTCTCGCCTCTGACGACAAGGGGCGTCTCTTGTTGATTCAGGACAAGGGATCAGGTTTGTGGGGCGCGCCAGGGGGAATCGTCGAACCCCTTGAGTTGCTCGCTGACGCGGCGGTGCGGGAGACCTGGGAGGAAGCCGGAGTGTTTGTCGAGTTGACCCGCGTTCTCGGCGTCTTTGCCGGAGAACACTTTTCCGGCACCTACGACAACGGTGACCAGATGGCCTGTGTGTCGACCGTCTTTGCTGCGCGCCCGATCAGCGGGACGCCTCGCCCGGATCATGTTGAGACGGCTGATGCGCGCTTCTTTCATTCCGACGAGATCGCCGCGCTGTCCTGTCAGCCGCATTTCCACGTGATTCGCCAGGCCCTGAGCCACGGCCAATCCCGAGTTTACTTCAAACCCGCCACCTGGCAGCCCAGCGGTAGCTAGTCTCTCGATGGATCTACCAACAGCCTGCTTGTATTGGATCGTGATGACAAAAGGCACACGGTACGATATCATGCGCTGTGAAATCGTATCGCTGGAATGAAGAGAAGAACGAGCAACTCAAGAAATCGCGCGGGATCTCATTCGAAGAAGTCGTTCTAGCCATTGAGTCGGGGGGAGTGCTTGATGTCCTGGCTCATCCCAATCCCGGGAGGTATCACAATCAGCAGATGTTGGTCGTGGCGGTCATGGAGTATGTCTATCTTGTTCCGCATGTAGAAGAGAAGGACCACCTGTTTCTCAAGACGATTATTCCCAGCCGAAAGGCGACTCGGGACTATCGAAGAAGAGGTCAGATATGAAGAAGCTGACTCGTGAAGAACAGACGATACTTTCCGCTTTTGAGCGCGGCGAGCTTAAGTCAGTCGTGACATCGGAGGCATCGTTGCGCCGGTATCAAGAATATGCACGGGCGACGCTGACAAAGAATCGAAGGGTGAATATCCGGATGTCCACGGTGGATTTGGCTGATATTCAAGCCCGCGCGGCCGAGGAAGGGGTGCCGTACCAGACCCTGATGGCCAGTGTCCTGCACAAGTTTGCAACGGGACGACTGCGCGAACAACGATCAAGTGTGACATCGCGATCAAGGCGGCCGGTCCGGAAGCGCACGGCCGCATAACAGTTAGTGTATCGTACTGATACGTCCCCATTCTCGCATGCCCATTCCAGATTTCATCAAATCTCTCCGCTCCAAGATCGGCACGGAGTTGCTACAAGTTCCAACCGCGATGGTTTTTGCCTACGACGACAGCGGGAGGCTCTTGCTGATTCAGGACAAGGACTCCGGTCGCTGGAGCGCGCCGAGCGGTATCATTGACCCGCATGAGTTGCCGTCTGACGCGGCAGTGCGGGAGGCGTGGGAGGAAGCCGGAGTGTTCGTGGAGTTGACCCATCTCCTCGGTGTCTTTGCGGGTGAGCACTTTTCCAAGACCTACGACAACGGCGATCAGCTCGCCGCCGTCACGACCGTGTTCGCCGCGCGTGTCGTTCGGGGGACGCCTCGTCCGGATCACGAAGAGACCTCCGATGCGCGCTTCTTTCTTCCAGGCGAGATCGACGCCCTGCCCTGCTCCAGCCACTTCCTCGTCATCCGCAAGGCCGTCAATCAGCACCAACGGCAAGCCTACTTCAAGCCCGCCACTTGGAAACCGTCAGGTCTGTAACCATTCGCTCCACGAATTCCTGTCTTGACAGGTGATACCTACAGAGGTAACACTTGTATATGGGTAAAGTTCGTCGAGGAGGGTACGTGTTCGTCACCTGGAAGGGCGATCACTCTCCCCGGCACGTCCATGTATATCGGGACGGCGTGTTGATTGTGAAATGGAATCTGGATCATGGGCAACCGATGACCGGCAAGGTTACCAGACGAGTACGTCTGTTGCTCGAAGAATTGGAACGCGAGGGGGCGCTATGAAGATCCAAGCAGTGAGCTTGAACAACCGCAAGAAGGCGTTCCAGGTCAAGACGTCGAAGCGAACGTTGCAGCTTCCTTACTCAAAGGTGGATTTGAAGCCAAGTGCTGCCGATCCAATCGTCCGAGTGTTTGTCGATAAAGAATTGGGGAGCGAAGGATTTACCTATGTGCTGAAGTCCGGCAAGGAAGGCACGGTTCATAGTGAGCAGGTATTGGCCTACAACCAGGATCCTCATTACCTGCGGGATGCCTTGCTGTATAAGTTGACGGTTGAGGCGCAGAAACGGGTTGAGGCGAGTGCGTTGTCGAAGCGGGAGATCATCCGGCGTCTGGGAACCTCGGCCACGCAGCTCTATCGGTTGCTCGATCAAACCAACTACAGCAAGTCGGTGGACCAACTCCTGTCATTACTGCACGTTCTGGATTGCGATGTCGAACTCTTGGTGCGAGCGAAGCGGGCGACGAGGAAAGCTGCTTAGTTCAGTGAGAGCGCTTGGTTATCAGTGTCGCTAGGCAGCCGTACCCACGAGGCTTTCGAGGGGGATGCGGAGTTCGCGGTGTAGACGGCGGATCATTTCAAGAGACAAACCCCGCTTCTTGGCTAGTATTTCAGATACCCGTCCTCGCCCGCCTAGTATCGTTTCCAAGTCCTTCCTCGTCATGCCGAGTTGATCCATTCTGAATGTAATGGCTTCGATGGGATCAGGGGGGTAGATGGCATGGTGCTTCGCCTCGTAGGCTTCCACGAGAGTTGTGAGGACATCCAATTCATCCCCGGATTTAGTGCCAGGCTTTGCATCCATGAGTTGCTCAATGCGAAGCAAGGTGCGCTCATAGTCTTTCGTCGTTTTGATCGGAGCAATCGTCATAATGCCTCGGTGCGGTTAGATGGTCGTGACATCGATGGCATCGTAGTGTGCATGTGTGCCTACGAAGCGAATGTAAACAATTCGATATGGGTAATTGATCTTCACGATTAATCGGTATTGATTGCCCGCAATGTTAAATGCCACTCGGTTTCCTGGCAGCATGCTAGCCGACCGGAAATGAGATTTTAGGGCCGAGGGCGTAGCCCAGTCGGCGTGAGCCACTTCCTGATGCCAGGCTTCTAAAGGGCCTTTGGCCTTTGGATATCGTTTCCAGAAGGCCCGAAGAGTTCGTTTGGCAATAATGCGCACAAAGCTAATCTAGCACGATCCCAATATGGGATCAATGTCTTGTCGCGAGAAGTTGCCAGTGGGAGTAATGGCAGCATTCTGGTCATTTTGCTGTTGGGGCGACTCGTGATTCAGCGGGTGCAATGGCTGAGTGGAGCGGTTGTAGAGTTCTGGTGGGTCTTTTCTTGCTGCTTTATTCGCCTTACACAATTCGCCGCAGGCCAGGCACTTGCTGCATGAGGGCGACGAGGCTGAAGGTGATGGCACAGGTGAGGAGGAGGGTGACGGGCACGTAGTAGGGGGGCCGGAGCAGGATCGGTACTGCGAGGAAGTAGCTATAGCGCAGCAATTCCACCACGATGGGATGGGCCACGTAGACGCCGAGCGTCAGTGGCGCGAGTGTCTGCGCAATGGATTCTACTTTGGGTGAAATCGTCCCTTGCAGGATCAGCAGGAAGAGGCCGACGGCCATGACCATATCGGTGGGGCTGAAGTCTTCGTAGAAATAGAAGGCCCAGCGGTCATCGTACCCGCGGGTTGAGACGAGGATGGCGGTCAGGAGCGTGGTGACCGTGGCGGCGAGCATGATTGTGACTGCGAGGCGCGACGGCTGCTCAATCCGGAGCCGCGCGCAATACCAGCCGGCCAGGTAATAGGTCAGATAGGGCACGAATATGGTGAAGGCGCTGGATGCGAGAAAATCAAACAGATTGGCGCCCATCGCCAGTCCGGCCATGATCAGAATCAGGTCGCGCAGCTGCGAAAGGCTGAAGGTGGCGAGCGCTTTCGCAAGAAAGGGTGTGACGAGATAGAGGCCGGCGATGAGAAACAGAAAGTATAAATGGATATAGGGCCTGCCGAGGGCCATATCGCGGGCGATGATCTCGAGCGAGAGCGGTTCATGCCAGTAGAAGGCGCGCCAGGCAAAATAGATCGTCGGCCAGGCGATGAGGGCGGGCAATAACCGGCTCATCCGTCTGACCCAGAAGGCGCGATGGCCCGCATATTTCTGCGGGTCGAGCAATAGCGCGCCGCTCAGCATGACGAAGACCGGAACGCACCAGCGGGTGGCGGCGTCGAGGGCATTGGAAATGTGCCAGTGCAGCGTGCCGAAGAGGTCGCGCTCCATGACGATGGTCGCAGCCAGGTGCAGGAGGATGACCGCGAGACAGGCGATGACTCGCAGGACGTCATACCGTGCCGAGCGTGAATGAGGCACTGGGAGGCTATCGGACTGCTCTGTCGGCGGGAGAGATATCGACGCGGTTGCCATAGGGTTTGTCTGCGGAAGAGTGTAGGCCCCGGGGCAGCCCGTGCGGCCGGATTGAAACGGCCTAGTCTTCTGCGCGGGTAAATCGAGCCAGTACGTTGCGGGTGATCTGCTGGACCGCCGGATTCATCACGGACTTGCGCAGGTGCGGGGCCTGGAAATCATCGAGCCCCCAGCTCCATTGCATCGATCCGCTTGAAAAGACCAGCGCGTTGCTGGCGGCTCGATAGAGGGTCACGGCGCCGGCGAGCTGGCCCATGGGCATGCGCGCGACAATGTGTGTGCCGGTCGGGCTGGCGGGGCTCAGCCCATCGACTTCATATCCGGCGATGCCCGGAAGTGACGAGCCTTTGGCGAGACCGGTGTGCGCGAGCATCCAGGGGGCGGCCTCCTCGATCACGTACGCGCTATCGACGGGATTCTCCACTTCAAGATACATGGTGCCGAGCAGGCCTGCTTCGGGGCGACTCACGGGTGCGTTGCGCCATCGCGTGGTGGCGAGGTGATCGTTGTCCGGACTCTGGTCGGCTAAGAAGGGATCGCGTCGAGGTGTATTTTCTTTGTAGGCCACCATGGTCCGGAGCGGCTCACCAGTAATGCGGCTGGACTCTATGCGAATCTGCCAATAGCAGGTATTCGATGAGAAGATGCCCAGATGAATGCCCCGGTCGCGCGCCTGTTCGATGTGGCGCCGCATCTCCCAGGTCCAATATTCATCGTGACCGATCGAGAGGAAGGCGTTGTGCGAGGCGAGCAGCGCAGGGCTCGCATGCACATCGAGGTTGGTGGCATAGGTGACGTCGTATCCTTCTTGTTCCAGCCAGCGGACCATGTTGTATTCCCAGCCAGCGGGGGACGCCGGGTAGCCGGGCGGAATCGAGTTGGAAATCAGGAAATCGCCGGCTCCGGTTCCTGAGGCTGCGGCGGGGATGGCACTGCCGGCATAGGGACGGTTGAACGAGACCTTCGCGGCCTGCCCTCCGGGACTATTGAACGAATACAGCGAGCGGCCGCCCCAATTGTTATAAGCCTGATAGGTCGTGACGCTGGCCTGGACGAGATAGGCCGAGGGCCGCTGATCGTCCCGGACGATAAACAGAATGTAGCTCTCTTCTCCCATAGGTTCCGCCGTCAGCTTCGCCAGGTAGTAACCTGACGGCCAGGTGCTCTCGCCTTGGCGGCCGGTTGGGATGGTTTGCACGACCGGGTGTTCCCACTGGCATTCGATCAGGCCTGTTTCATTGTCTACGACAGGGGCTGGTTGTCGGTACCCCGGCAGCTCTATCGGCCCGGATACTTGCCGCGCGCCGAGCCCTCCGTACCATCCCATGCGATAGATCGTGAGACGGTAGGTGGGTGCGGCCGAATGGACATAAAAGCGAATCGTCTCGCCCCGGTTGACGCTGGTTGCGGAGGCATAGCCTTCGATCTCATGGTTCCTGGCCGGCTTGGCCAGAATCCAATCGCTGGTGCCGGGTTTGCGATTTTCGATTTGAACGGGATTGAGTGGGGCCGTGGATTGTCCGGTGGCGAGGGCGGGAGAGATGGCTTCGAGCGCAACCAACAGACTCCAGAGGATCTGGCGGGAGGCGAACCGCGCACGTATCGGAAGGACGAACTCTTTGCTCCACTCGGTCACCGGGGTCAGCGGAGCGAGGGCGCTGGTCATGAAACGCGAACCTGCACGCCGTGCATGACTTGCCACGTTGGTGAAGGCTTCCGTGAGGCTCAGACGAAGATCCTGCTGCATTTCGGCAAAGCCGATGAATTGGCGGAAGCCGTAGATCAACAGCCCGGCGTTGGCGAGGGGAAAGGCGCCTGCCATCCATCGGGACTGCGAGACGTAGTAGAGCCCCAAGGCCAGGCTGGAGAGCGCCATGCCCAGCTGCAGGGCCAGGTCCAGCCCCGCCGTTCTGGTTCGTCCGGAAATTTTTGGTGTTCGACGGAACGGAATCTTGGTGCCGGCAATGGCCTGTTGCATGGAGGTGACTGCGCCGGTGAGATGGATGGGAATTAAGAGCAGATTGAGCGCGTAGACGCGAAGGAGATCCCGGAACGGCCGATAGCCCATATTCGCCAAGTCTCTGGTATAGAGGGCGAAGTAGGGAAGCGCGGCGATGAGCATCCAGGGCGTCATCAACTCCGAGGAAAACGGAATCGCCAGCAGGAGCAAGACGCTCAAGGGGCCGAAGGCCAGCGAGGTCAAATAGTGAATTTGCAGCAGGGCTTGCGGAACCGTTTTCGCCTGTTTCGGTGTGTGGCGCAGGAAGGAGAGTAGCTTGGGGAGAATGATCAAGCCTCCGTTGGCCCACCGCGCCCGCTGGATGACCAGCGATCCGAAGTCCGGCGGGGTGGCGCTGTAGGCCAGCCGCTCGGGGTGATTATGCAGCGACCATCCTTTGGCGAGGAGGTCGACGGTCGATTCGGTATCTTCAATGACCGTCCGGTCCTGGATGTAGCGGCGAACCATATGCCCACCTTCGTTGGATTCGACGCAGATCTCTTCGAGCGCCGACTTTCTCAGCAAGGCATTGGCCCCAACCCAAAAGGTCGCGCCGAAGTAGGTAAAGCCTTGATGCACGAGATATTGAATATCGGTAGTGGCTCCGGCGGTTCGTTCCAATATCCCCGGTGCGTTGGGGAAGGCGCTATAGGGCGTTTGGGCGACGGCCACCCTCGCGTACTCGGGCTGTTCCATCAGGCGGACCAGCGTGGAGGCATAGTGGGATTTCAACAGACTGTCCGCATCGAGTGTAATGACATAGGGTGTGTTCGGGATGAAACGGCTGCCGGCCCGTGACGCGGTTTCCTCCAGCGCGAGCCCTCCCTGGCGTACCACCGGTCGGACGCGTCGGCCCATCAGGCCCAGGTAGCTGTTCAAATTCATCGCTTTGTTGGGCTCGTGGGACAAGTTGCAGTATTGCTTCCGCTCAAAGACATCGAATTCGACCTGAAAGCGAGCGGCTAATTCCGTATAGGCGTCGTCGATCTCGGCGAGAAGTTGTTCGTTTGAGGTGGACGCGGATTCCCTCCGGCTGGCGAACCACCTGGCGCTCTGTTCCCGGCAGGACTCAGCGGATTGGTTGAGCACATGCTCGACAAACCAGACATCGGTGTGGGTATCGGTCGGGGAGTGCTTTGCCTGGGTTTCAAACCACTGTGTGGCCAACCGGAAGCAATCCGAGAGCCTGACACACTCATCGCTTACTGCGGCGGTGCGATTTGTCCGTCTAGCCTGGAATGCCGCCCGGGCCTGAGCGATATGGCCGGCTGGCTCGTCGAGCAACGCCTGTAATTCAAAGGGAAGGTTGCGAGCCGCCCACAATCCGGCCCGGTCTGACCGGGTTTTGGGGGCAGGAGGATCGTCGAGGAGCAGCACGACCCGCTTGTTCGGGTAGTTCTGGAGAGCGGCAGACAAGAGCGTTTGCCGGATGACGGGGAGTTCTTCTTTGTATGAGGGCACCAGGACAGTGAGGGCCGGGGCTGACAGGGGATCGAAGGGTTTCGTCGGCGCCAAGGCCGACAGGTGAAACGAGGCATCCCGTTTGAGCTGTCCCAGCCGCGCCAATTGGTAGCACAGGTTACCGTAGACTAAGAATCCGGCGAGTGCTCCAAAGAGCAAGGCTTCCAGCAGATACCCGAGGTGACCTTGAGCCAGGGCTGTCGTCGCGACCGTTCCGGTCGTCCAGATCAGCAAGGCGGCGGCGGTGGCTGTGACAGCCAGAGATACCTGGGTAAGGCGGAGTTCTTTGATGTAGGAAAAGTGTGTCATGGAAAAGTCCAAGAAATAAAATATGACTCCTAGCAGGCGCGTGGACATGTGCAATCCAGGTGCCGCGGTGCGTATGCCGCCGGTATGTGAAAAAAGCTTGATAATCGTTGCATTGTAGGATCCCTAAATCGCCGATTCTGTAGAGGTGTAGGCTCTGGTCGCTACACTGCCTCATGGGCTGTGGCGGTTATGCAGAGGGGGGGATCTGTTCCCAGCTACGAGAGTTCTTTACCTCGGTCAGTGCGGTGTATTTCGAACGCCTCAGGAAGGGGGGGCTGATTAGAAGGGGGGCGGATTAATGGGGGAGTCAGGGCTGTGAAATCTTGGCGAAGTAATCCAGTACGAGGGTTTCAACCGACCCGAAGTGCCGGTCGGGCAGGTTCTTGAAGCGCCGTTTGCAGTCGGCCAGGGCCTCGCCGGCGGTCTTGAATGGCGCGATGACCGATAGTAGGTGGTTGTGGTAGTCCAGAAGCTTAAGTTCGACGGTTCTCAGCCAGGCCGAATCGCCGGCGATGGCCAGGGCGGCCTTGGCCTGGTCGCCCTGGGATTCGACGAGGGCTTGAAAACACAGGCCCTTCAAGCGCTGCGTGACGGTACTGCGGTCCCAGCCCAGGGTTTTTGCCGTGGCCTGCATATCGAATCCGTGCTGGCGGAGGCAGCTCAGCACGGCGGCATCGCCGGCGGGTTCAGGCAACACCGTCGCCTGGTTCGATTCCTTGGGAGTCCGGTGCGCTGCGGATCCTTCCAGAGAGAAGGCCGCCTTCGTCAGCACTGGCTCATCGCACAAAGCGACGGCTCGTTCGAGGGCGTGGCGGAATTCCCGGACGTTGCCCGGCCAGTCATGTTCGGTTAACAGGCGCAGGGCGTCGTTGGAGAGTTTCTGGGTCGGCCGGCCCATCTGCGTGGCGATCTCGGCGAGGCAGATCTCGGCAAGAAGCAGGATATCCGCCGTCCGTTCGCGCAGCGGCTGCAGCCTGAATACCAATCCCTTTAACCTGAAATAGAGATCTTCTCTGAACCAGCCTTCGGATACCCCGCGTTGCAGGTCGCGGTTGGTCGCGGCCACGATGCGCACATCGACAGTTGTAGGCATGGTCGCTCCCACGCGATAGAAGGACTTTTCCTGCAGCACACGGAGCAGTTTGCTCTGGTGATCCAGCCGTAAATCTCCGATTTCATCCAGGAAGATCGTGCCGTGGTTGGCCAGTTCGAAGTAGCCGCGCCGGTCCGCGCTGGCGCCGGTGAAGCTGCCTTTGGTATGGCCAAAGAGTTCGCTTTCAAACAGCTCCGGCGAGACGGCTGCCATGTTCACGGCGATAAAGGTCCGGCTCGATCTGGGGCTGAGCCGATGGACCGCGCGGGCGAAGAGCTCTTTGCCGGTACCCGGTTCCCCGAGGAACAGGACGGTCAGCGGCGATCCGGCGCCTTTCTTCACGTCTCTGAACAGGCGCAGGAGCGACGTATCTCTGGTGACGATCCCGAGCTGGCGACATTCGATGGACAGCTGGTTGAGCGCGGCATCGCCGATGGCACTGGATTCGGAGCCGGGGGCGCGCAGATCGTGGAGCTGCCGCTCCAATTGTTCGAGCTGTTCGCGGGCGGTCTGTTCCTGCATCTGAATATCGGCCAGTTCGGCCCGCAGGGATTCGGTGGTGCGGGCGAGATCCTGCCGCTGACCGGCTGCTTGCGCGGCGACGGCTTTGGCTGCCTCCAGATCTTCCTGCAAGGCTTCGGCGCGACTTTCTCGCAGCACGAGAGCCTCCCGCACGGCGGCGGTGTCCTGTTGGATGCGGAGCATGTCTTGCTCCAGCAGCACCAGGCGTTGGCCTGCCGTGAGGTGCGTCCAGGCGGTGGTGCCGAGCAGGACAATGAGCGCGGCGGTGAAGGGGAGCGCCACCGGCAGCACGAGATGCAGTCCGCCAAGCATGATGGCGGTCAGTGCCGCATAGAGGGCGATGGTGCCGGCAGCGAACACCAGACTGACGGATCCGTGAAATCGCAACAGGCACCAAGCGATGAGCGCGGCAACGACCATGGTAATGCCGGCGCGTCCGAGCGGGCCGGGCTGGCAGAGGTGGTTTTCGGTGAGCAAACTGTTGAGGAGCTGGAGATGTGCGGTCATCCCATCGACGGATTGTCCGGTCGGTAGCAGCCAGAGGCTTTGTGATGGAGCCTGGGACAGAATGACGACCACCTTGTCTTTCAACCATTCATCAAGGGTAGTACTGTCGTGACGTTGGATCACTTCCCATACTTTGGATAGTGGAATGGTCGGCAAGTCCGCCAGTGTTCCATTGCCGACCACGTTCACGAGGCGTGATTCGCCGGTTCCGTGGGGAAGTGACTGGTTTTTCGCGAGGGAGAACAGCGCCAGCCCGAATGAGGGGAGAGTCTGAGATCCGTGTTCTACGAAGAGGGGGAGGGAGCGGGCTACGTGATCGCCATGGGGGGACAGGGCGAGATGCCCTTGAATGATGGCATCCGAGGCCAGCCGGGCCTCCTCGTCGAAGACGGTGACGATGTGGCCGGCAGTTTTTGTTGCTTCCAGGAGCAGCGCGTCGCTGGCGGCCCCACCCAAATGGGCGGGACTGGCGTGGTTGAGGCGATGGTCGATACCGATGGCGGCGGCGCCGGTTTCATGTGCCGTGGTGATCAACTGAGCGAGGACGGCCCGGTCCCATGGTCCGGTCCCGAATTGCGCTTCGCTCACGGGATCGCGCGTGACGATGGTCAACGCGGGGCTGACGGTGATCGGTGCGCGATGGCGGAGCCACGTGTCGTAGACCGTCCAATCGAGGGCGGTGACGGTTGCAGGCGCAGTGAGCCAGAGCAGCCGGGCCAGGAGGGTTGCCAGCACGCCGATCGCGAGCGCCTGGAGGAGCAGCGACGTGATGAAGTGCCGCCAGAGTGTGTGTCGGTCGAACATGTGAATTATCGGAGGCTCAGTTCATCCATCAGGGCGTTCGCCTCTTGCTTCGGGAGGCCTTTGAGCGCGGTTTTCGCCTTGGCTCGATCCGGCGCCACGCCAAGGCCGATGCCGTAGATGCGCGCGAGCGCTTTCTTGGCCGGCGCAAACCCCTCGGCGGCGGTCGTTTCAATACAGGCGAGCATCTTCTTGTCGAAGGGCGCGAGGTGCTGGTCCCATCCGACTTCGTACAGCCTGGCGAGTTCGGCCAGTGCCACGTCGCTCAGCGCATAGCTTTCTTGAAGGAGCGTCGCGACCGCATAGTCAGTACGATTGTCTTTGTGCAGCGTCGTTCCCAATGTGTCCAGGTCACTTGACCGGCTGTAGTCCGGAAACTCTTCCCAGAGCAGGGTGCGGTAGGCGCGAAAGCCTTCGAGCGCGTCGTTGGGTCGTCGGTCTGCCTGGTCGCCGGTTTGTTTCGTCGAGAGGGCCTGCCGCCGGAGTTTGGCGAGGGCGTCAGCAGCCGGCTGGTGGCCGAGGTCAACGGCCTTGGTCCACCAGAAAATGGCCCGTCCCATATTTTTTGCTACGCCCTGGCCGCTCTTGTACGCATTGCCTGAAAAAAACTGCGCCTGCGGGACTCCGCCGACGGCCGCTTCCTCCATGAACTGCGCCGCTTCCTGATCGCGATTTGTCAGTTTCAGTAATAATGCAAGACGATAGCGGGCGTCGGGGAAATTCGGTTGCAGCTCAATGGCTCGCCGGTACGAGTGAACCGCCGCTTTGACATTGCCCAGCCCGTACTGGACCCCTCCCAGGGCGTAATGCGCATGGGTCAATTCGGGATCAATGAGAATGGCCTCCATCAAAGCTGTGGCGGCCGCGCGCCCGTCCTGTTTCGCCATGAGTACGATACCGAGTTGCAGCAGTGCCTGGACGTTATTCGGCTGCAGCTTGAGGGCGACGCGGCACTCGTCGAGCGCGGCGTCGAGATCGCCGACGCGGTAGAGTCCTTGCGCCAACTTGAGGCGGTCTTCTGCTCCGGTGGGAAATGTCCTGACCCGTCCACGCAACTCACTCAGCATGAAGACGGCATTGTTGCGCTCCTGCTCCGTCCATTCAGACGGATGATGCTCGTCCTGTTGCGGAGGCTGGAGGACCAGATTGGGATCCACATTGAGATTGGGATCGGGAGATTCGAGGACCGTCGGCGCGGCCGTCGGTTCGTCAGGTGTTTGGGCGAACGACTCGCCGTGCAGTTCGAAGAGCAGCGGAACAACGAGGATGGTCACGAGCACTACGCGACGACGCATCGAAATCTGAGACCCTCCTGAAACGGGTACGAGTGGAAGCTATTATAGCATCCGATCGAGCAGAGCAGACTGGTTAGGAATGGCAAAATGGAGCGAGGAAACGGTCTAGCGCAATTTGGCCATCGCCTCTTTGATTTGTTCAATACTGGCCTGGCGTTCTTGGGCTGGTGGGTGGACCGGCTCATGCTGCACCCGCCAGACCGGTTCCAAGGGAGCCGGGTCGGTCGCCAGGCGGGGGATGAGATGCCAGTGGATATGGGGGAGTTGGTTGCCCAGCAGCTCATAGTTGATCTTTCTGGCGTCGAAAACCTGCGCCAGTGTCCTGGCCACGAGAGTGACTTCTTCCATCAACTGCATCCGCTCCGTGGGGGCCAACTGGAAGAGTTCGGTCGCATGGCGCCGGAAGACGACGACGGTCCAACCCTTGAAGAATTGATCCTCATGCAAGTAGGCCTGAGACAGCCCCAGATCGGCGATGAAGTGGTCGGCGGGCGGCCAGGTTCCCTGACAGGCGCGACAGGTATTGCCGGTCATGGCTGGTTGGCCTTCCGCCATTCTTCTTCCGTGATGACGCCCTTCTTGAGCAGCAGCTGGAGCAGCCTCTCGGTCTGCTTGTCGGTCTGACGTTGAGGGGCAGCGGGCTGTGCCTGGGCGGTCGGCTGTTTCGGTTCAGGCGGTGGCCGTTTGTTGCCATAGACCTTGAAGGCCGGCGTGAAGACGGAGACATAATCTCGGTTGCGAATCCGGACGGAGGCTGCGCGGCTATTGGTTTGAGGGACTAAATCCGCGGTGCTGCCGGGTGGAATACGGAAGAAGGGCTTTCGCTCGTCGGTTTCTCCATCCTGCCCGAGGACGTCGAACCGGGTGAGGAAGGATTCGTTTGTCAGCGCTTCATGGTCTTCGCCCGCCAGGTTCGTAATTTTATCGAGGACGATGAGCAGGGAGTCGGCGATCAGCGGATCGGCGGTCATATTGCGGACGCTGACGTCGTAGCGATATTCGCTCGTAAAATTATCGCGCCCGGTGAGCGTGACAATGACGGTGACTTTTCCGGTCAGATCTGTGAGCTGGTCGATGGGGGACGCCGGCGAGTCCGTGCTGAACCCGATTGCCACGGCGAACAGTGCCGCTCCAATAAGCCCTGTGAACAACGATCCTCTGCATTTCATCGTGCGCCTCAGGATTCAGGGGAATTGACTACGGTAGGACGCCGCGGAGCATAGCAAAAACCGATGGATTGATCGAGTCCCCGGGGCCGTTCGTTGTCTTGACACCTCGTTTCGCCGAACGTTATTCTCGTCCCAGTTTATGGCAGTCTCCTTCCGATCCTATTTCGCATGACGTCTACGGCTTCTCGCGCTCCGTTGTTGATCTCCAAAGCGCTCGTGGCTCAGCTGCTGCGCCTCTACGACTATCCGCATCCGACGATTCCCGGCCGCATCATCCGCGGGTACGACCGGCCGCATGCCGTTCGCACGGCGCGCATGTGCGCGGCTGTAGCGGCTGCTCTGGGGCATGACTCTGCGCGAGTGCGCCAGTATCAGATTGCTTGTGTTCTGCATGATTTGGGCCGGGCGGGGCTCGATCGTGTGCTCTTTGGAAAAATCTGGTCTTGGGCCAAAGCGCATGGCATCCCGACCAGGCCCCGCGAATGGCGAGCCCTACATCCGGAGACCTTGTATGGACGCGAGACCGAAGCCTTCCTGCGTCGATACAGGGATAATCTCGATGCTGCCGGCATCCCCATGACGGCCTGGGCAAAGGAGCAGGTCGAGATGCGGCTTGGTTATTCCCGGCGGCTGTCCCGCCGGCTGCGAACGGTGCGTGGCGAGATCAAGAAGATGGGCGTGAGATGGGAATCCTGGATGCAGCGGGTGATGCTCTATTACTATTATCCGGAGAAGCTAACGGATGCCCCGACGTGGGTGAAGCAATTGGCGGAAGTGTTGGTTGCCTGCGAGCAGTTCGAGGCCTACAGCAATCAGCAGCGCGGACGCGATTACTACGTGCGGAAGAAGGAAACGCTTGCCGATGCGTTTGCCTATCTCGAGAAGTTGCAGCAGGAAGGTATCTTGAGCCGGCCGGTCATGTCGGCGCTTCGCGGGCTGGCCGCCGGCGGCGAGTTCGACCGGGTGTTGGAAGAAGCGCGTGGTTGCCGTCTCTCGCCGGCCGACCGGAAATTTCTGCGACATATGGAGCACTGACATGGCTGTGCAAACGATCGCGTCCCGCGTGGACATGCGAGGCGACACCCACATCGAGAATCTGACGAAATCGGTTCAGGCCGCCGTCGCCGATTCCAGGCTGAGGGCCGGTATCGTGACGGTCTTTGTGAAGCACACGACTGCGTCGATCATGATCATCGAGGACGAGCCGGGGATCCGTGCCGATACGAAAGCATTTTGGGATCGTGCGATACCAGCCGATCCCGCCTGGCAGCACAATACGAGAAATGCCGGGGAAGACAACGGGCACAGCCATCTCCGGGGGCAGCTGCAAGGGCCGTCCGTCACGATTCCGTTTTCCGACGGAGCGCTCCTTCTCGGCACCTGGCAGCAAATCGTCGTGGTCGACTTCGACACGCGATCCCGCACGCGCGAGCTGATCTTTCAAATCATCGGTGAGTGAGGATGAGCATGCGGCGTATCATGCGAAGGCTTGCTGGTGTGACGGCGGGAGCTAGCGTCCTCGTCTTCAGCCTGTGGGCCATGGCAGCCGACTGGGGCAAACCGCTCGGCGGGACCTACGATGGCGCGGACGGCAAGCCTCGACCGGTGACTCCCGCACCGGCCGAATTAAGCCCGGACGAGCGCGCGACCATGGCGGTGTTCGAGCGGGCCACCAAGTCGGTCGTCTTCATCGCCAATACCGCTATCCAACGCGACATCTGGTCCTTCGACACGATGGAGGTCCCGCAGGGCTCCGGCTCCGGATTTGTCTGGAGTAAGCAGGGGTATATCGTCACGAATTTTCACGTCATCTATGGAGCCGATACCATCAAGGTCACGCTGGCCGACCGGAGTGAACATCAAGCCAAGATTGTCGGGGCCGATCCGGACCATGATCTGGTGGTCTTGCAGATCAAAGTATCTGAAAATCTTGTGGAGCCGCTGGCAGTCGGGGCTTCGCATGATTTGCGGGTCGGGCAGAAAGTCTTAGCCATCGGCAATCCGTTCGGGCTGGACCATACCTTGACCACGGGAGTTGTCAGCGCCTTAGGGCGCACGATCAAGTCGATGTCGAACCGGACGATCGAGGGCGTGATCCAAACGGATGCGGCGATCAACCCCGGCAACTCCGGGGGCCCGCTGCTCGACAGCAGCGGACGGCTGATCGGCGTGAACACGCAAATCGTCAGTCCCAGCGGCGCCTATGCCGGCATCGGGTTTGCGGTTCCGGTGGATACGGTAAATCGCATCGTGCCGGAGTTGATCAAACACGGCAAGCTCATCAGGCCGGGGCTGGGTGTGTCGCTGGTGCCCGATTCCATTGCCAAGCGCTGGGGGATCAAAGGCCTTGTCATTGGAAAAGTTTCGCGCGGCGGGAGCGCCGATCGCGCCGGGTTGCGGGGGGCACGCGAGACGCAAGCCGGTCGCATCGAA
This sequence comes from Nitrospira sp. CG24D, assembly GCA_002869855.2. Lineage (GTDB taxonomy): Bacteria > Nitrospirota > Nitrospiria > Nitrospirales > Nitrospiraceae > Nitrospira_D. The sequence goes on along the minus strand of NEWQ02000026.1, from coordinate 30,452 downwards.
CTCGGCGACATCGTGGTGGCGATCGACGGGAAGCCGGTCGAGACCATTGACGACATGATGGATGTCATGGAAGCGCATAAGGTCGGTGACCAGGTGACGCTCGATATCATTCGCGCAAACAAGCGTCAGCAGATTTCCCTTGCTCTCCAGGCGGTCAATTAACGCTGGTAGCGTCCGGCTTCAACATGTTGTTATGATGACTCCTGAACAAACCGGAGACGACCATGAGCGACCATCGTGCAGACGACAAGGGGCCGGGTGGCCCATCAGATACAGGGGCGGGGAAACGAGCGTCTTCGACGACGACAGACCCGCTTGAATTGATCGAGCAATGCCTGGCGTCCTTTCCTGAGAACGACCCCCGCCAGCAGATTCTCTATAAGCTCCGGCACTCCGTCATGTTGACGACGGCGAGCCAGCAGCAACGGGACGCGGAATTCAAAAAAATCAGCGAGGTGGTGGCAAAGCTGACGGCGCCGGCCAATCGGATCGGCACGTTGCTCGATCTGCCGGGTGAAGGCCTGGCCAGGATCATTGTCGGCGGGGCTGAGTATTATGCGAACGTGGATCCGCGTGTGGCGAGCGCTGACCTGAAAATCGGCGCGCAGATTCTGGTGAACGAAGCCTATGCGGTCATCAAAACGCTCGGCTATGACCTGAACGGGCCGGTGCTCAAGCTGACGGAAGCGCTGCCGGACGGGCGGTTGCGTTTCGAGCAGGAGATGGGCCGCCAATCAATGATTCTCCAACGGTCGAGCGACCTTGTGGGGGTGGAGCTGAAGGCCGGTGATGAATTGCGGATCGATCCGGGGCACCGGATCGCGATCGAGAAGCTGGAAGACCGGAAAGCCAAGACCCATGTCCTCGACGAGGTGCCGACGGTGACGTGGGAGCAGATCGGCGGGCAGCAGGAAGCGATCAGCGCAATTCGCAAGGCGATCGAATATCCGCTGCTGCACGCGGAGACGTTTCAGCAATTCAAGTTCACGCAACCCAAGGGCTTTCTGCTCTATGGCCCGCCGGGCTGCGGAAAAACGTTGATCGGTCAGGCCGCGGCCGCCAGTCTCTCGAAGCTCGTGAGCGAGTCAATGGCTTCAGGAGGAAAAACAGCGACGCAGCCTCCCATCACGGGCGGCGCATTCCTCCATATCAAGGGGCCTGAGATTCTGAACATGTGGCTCGGGGAGTCGGAGCGGATGGTCCGCGATCTCTTTGCCAAGGCCAGGGCCCGCCGCCGCGAGGGGGCGCTCCCGTTTATTTTTATCGACGAAGCCGAGTCGATTCTGGGCACCAGACGGGCGTCGCGCTCGTTCAATATTTCCAGCACACTCGTTCCGATGTTCTGTTCCGAGATGGATGGAATTGAATCCCTGCGGGATGTGGTGATCATTCTCGCGTCGAATCGGCCTGACCTGATCGATCCTGCGGTGTTGCGTCCGGGACGCATTGACCGCAAGATCAAAGTGAGCCGGCCGAATCGCGAATCGGCCGCCGAGATTCTGAAAGTCTATCTCACGGAGGAGCTGCCGCTGGATTCTTCCGTCATCGCCGAGCGCGGGGGAGATAAGACGAAGGCCTGTACTTCGCTGGTGGATGAGGTTATTGACCAGATTTACAAACGGACGGATGAAAACCGGCTGCTCTCCATCCGGCTCCGGAGCGGCCAAAACAAGGTGCTGTATCGGGGCGATCTCGTGAGCGGGGCAATTCTCTCCTCTATCGTCCAGCGCGCGAAGGAAAAGGCAATCGATCGCATGATCCAGTCCGGCCAGTCGGCAGGGCTCATTGCGAAGGATCTCTCTGATTCCGTTCTGGAAGAATTCCGTGAAGGGGAGATGTTACCGCCGGATGATGCGGCGGAAGAATGGTTGAAGTTGCTCGACCATCATCCGGAGCAGGTCGTCGGCGTGTCGTCCTTCCGGCGCGGCCGGCAGACGGAAGAGCGATTGATCAATCAGATTATCTAATGATGCGGCTCTTTGGGATTGAAACAGAGTACGGGATTACGCGTGAAGATCTCGATTCGGTAGATCCGGTCGTCGAGTCGATGGAGCTGGTGCGGGCGCATTTGACTGCGTCGTTCGAACGGCGCTGGGACTATGGCGGCGAAGATCCGCATGACGATGCCCGGGGGTTTCGGGTGTCCGGGCTCCAACAGGATAGGGAAGAAGACGATTTTGCCAAAATCGATGCGCACCGACCCTTTTCATTCCATGAGATGAAAAGCGATCTGGTGTTGCCGAACGGTGCCCGCTTCTACAACGACCATACGCATCCGGAATATTCGACCCCGGAATGTCGGACCTTACGCGATCTGCTCGCGCACGACCGGGCCGGCGAGCGGGTCGTGCAGCGTGCAGCCGAGCGGAGAAATCGAACTCTCGGTGGCCCGCACGTGCAGCTCTATAAGAACAATACCGATCTCCACGGCCATAGCTATGGCTGCCATGACAACTATCTTGTCTCGCGCTCGATTCCGTTCCCGCAACTGGTCGCAGGTCTCCTGCCGTTCTTAGTCAGTCGCCAGATGATTGCCGGGGCAGGAAAAGTCGGCATTGAGGCACAGGAGAGCGGATTTGTTCCGGGGCAGTATCAGCTCTCCCAGCGGGCGGATTTCATGGAAACGGATCTGAGCGTCGATACGATGCATAACCGGCCTATTCTGAATACCAGAGATGAGCCGCACGCCGATCGGGCGAAGTATCGGCGGCTACATCTGATCATCGGCGATGCGAACATGTGCGAGTATGCGACAGCGTTGAAGGTGGGCACGACACAGATGGTTCTCGACCTGATCGATCGCGGAGCCGCCCCTGCGATTGAACTGGCCGATCCGGTGTCGGCAGTGAAACAGATTTCGCGCGATCCCGATCTCAAGGCTACGGTGCGTCAGAAGCAGGGGCCGGCCCTCTCCGGGCTGGAGATTCAGGAACAGTATTATCTGGCGGCCCGGCGCATGCTGGCCGGCGCCGATGCTGAAACGGACTGGGTGCTGGGCGAATGGGGTGAGACGCTGCGTTTGCTCACGCAGGATCGCAGCCAATTGGTCGGCAAGCTCGACTGGGTGACGAAGCTGTGGCTACTGGAGACCTTTGTCCGGGAAGAGCGCATCGGCTGGGATGATCCGTGGCTGGCGAGCCTGGATCTTGAGTATCACAATGTGAATGCCGACCGCGGGCTGTATCTTGGGCTGGAGGCAGAGGGCAAGGCCTGGCGCATGACCACGGAGGCCGACATAGAGCAGGCCCTGTCGGTCGGCCCTCACGATACCCGCGGGGGATTGCGCGGGCTCTGTGTGCGGCGGTTTCCCGATCAGATCAAATCGATGCAGTGGGAGCGGATTCAGTTCTCGGGCGGGTTGAAGGGGAAGACCCTGGAGATGGGGGATCTATTCGATCCGACCGAGGTGAAGGCCTGTGCGGAGATCTTTGAACGGGCGGCTTCTCCGGCCGAAGCAGTTGCCGCCTGGAGTATAAGAAAGGAATCACGGTTATGATCTACCAGATGATGCCTGAGCGACGCGAGGGGCCGGTTGATCCGATGCCGAAGGTGCCTAGCCCGTCGGAAGAGGGTGGCGGACCTCGGCGGCCTGATACGGGGTCGCCCGACAAGGACAGTTTGATGAAGCGGATGAAAAAGGTCGATCCGAAGCAGGCCGAACGGTACCGGCAGCGGACGGGGGAGTAACGGGGCGCCCGAGTCAGGGCTTGTGCTCGCGCAACGCGCGGCCCGTTGGGAAAACGCGGCGTCTTGGCGCCGCGAGGGCAGGCGGATGAAATGGGCCTAGGCCCTCGTTGGACGCGCGCAGTGAGTTCTAACATCGGCGTCCCGACTTGAAGGAAAATAGAGAGTAAACCAGGAAGGCGTGGTGGGCAGATGGGGATGCAGGGAGATTTTTTTCAGCTGTTGAAGGAGCAGGGCTATCAATTTGGCCAGCCGGCGGCTGCCGGATCGGGAGTCGACCTGCCGAGCGCGACGACGATTCTCGCGTTCAAGTATCGGGACGGTGTCCTCGTCGCCGGGGATCGACGGGCGACGGCCGGCAATATGGTGATGTATGACCGGACGGACAAGGTTCTCGAAATTGATCGCCATAGTGTCATGGCCATCGCGGGGGTGCCGGCTACGGCTTATGAGATGGTGCGGATCCTGGAGCACTCGTTCAAGTACTATCGGCGGACTCAGCTTCAGGAGTTGAGCTTTGAGGGGAAACTGCGTGCGGTGTCGAAACTCTTGAAGGAGAATGTTGCCGCGGCCTTGGCGGGAACCGGCGCCGTGGTGCCGGTGTTTGCCGGCTATGACTTCGAGCAGGGCGCGGCCAAGATATTCTTCTACGACATTCTCGGAGCCGAGTTTGAAGGGGTCGAGTATGCAGTGTCAGGATCCGGGTCGCCGACGATCCGCGGCATTCTGCATTATGTAAATACCTGGGGCGAGCGTCCGCTGGTCGCGCTGAACGAGGAGGAGGCGACGGTTCAGGCGTTGCGTCTGCTGACCAGTGCCGCCGAGTTTGATTCGGCCACCGGCGGCGTCAATCGCGAATCGAATCTGTATCCCGTAATCAAGTTGATCACCCATGAGGGTGTCCGGGTCGTTCCTGACGACCGGTTGAAACCGCTCTTCGAGTCCAAGGTGGTGCGCCATGTATGAAGAACGCTGTCGATGGGTTAGATCAGTCGGCAATCGCCGGATGGTTAAGAATCAATTGAATCTATCTTGTGAAGTCCAGGTGGTGCGCCATGTATGAAGAGCCCTATCGGTGGGTCGAAGCAGTCGGAAATCGCCGGACCTATCTCGATGAGCAGTTTCGGCAGGGAAGTCCGGTGGTGGCTCTGGGCTATGACGGAGGCCTCCTCCTGACAACCGTCAGCAAAGGGACGTCGAAGCTGTACGAGATTTATGACCGCATTGCCTTGGGAGGCATGGGGCATCCGGCGGATTTAGAAAAGCTTCGATTCAGCCTGCTGGAGATGGCGCACACGGAGGGGTTCAACCGGTCCCCGTCGGATGTCACAGGCTCGCGGCTGGTGAAGTACGGGATTGCTCCGGTCATCAAGCAGGCGTTTGAAGAAGTCTATAAGGCGCCGTTTATCGTCAGGATTGTCCTGGCCGAGTTGGGCCAGAAGCCCGAGAAGGATACGCTACTCACGATCAACTATGACGGGACGTTCGAAGAGCTCAAAGAGTATGCCGTGCTGGCCGCGACGAAGCAGGCGCAGGCCCGGATGCAGGAGTATTTGAAGGCTCAGAAACCGTCTCCCTGCACGCTTGAGCAAGGCTTGCTACTGGCGTTGCGTACCTGGGCGATCGGGTCGCTGGCGCATCAACAGGATTCGGCAGAGGCGGCGGCTGATGGAGGGCAGGAGGCCCGTCGCGAGACGGCCGCATCGATTCCCGATCAGGCCGCGTTGCTCGCGCATCTTCGTGAGGTGCTGGCGGACAAGACGCTGGAATGCGCGGTCTTGGAGCGGCAGCAGGTCGGTTCATCCAAATATCGTGCGCTGAAACCGGCCGAACTTGCGCGGCTGCTTCCCGGCGATTTTCAGGCCGTTGTGGCGCGCTAACATGCTGAACCGGATATTCGGGCTTGAAACGGAGTACGGACTCCTTGTCAATCAGGATCGGCCTGATCACTCACCGACATGGTTTGCCCACCAGATCCGTGATCACCTTTTTCATGCCCAGCATCGGGGGGTGCTCGACCTGCACCATCGCGGACACGATGAGCCTCCGGGGAACGGAGGCTTTCTCACGAATGCCGGGCGGATGTATCTCGACATGGGGCACCTCGAATATGCCTCTCCGGAATGTCAATCGCTCGTTGATCTCGTCGCGGTCGACCGAGCCGGAGATCAACTCCTGCAGGAGGCGATTGAGGCCTTGGGTTTTGGCGAGACCATTTCGCTCATCAAAAACAACATTGACCATGAGACCGATGCGACGTTTGGATCGCACGAGAACTATCTGGTCACTCGCCGGTTTCCCTTCAGCCGGAGAGGGCTGAGTCCTCTCGTCACCTTCCTGGTCACCAGACAGATTTTCACCGGCTCCGGCCGTATCGGCGCGGCGAATCCGCAGGATGCCTGGATTCAGGTGGATCGCCTGATCGTGCCGCGTGGGGCGCTTCGGCAACGTTCTTCCCAGACGTTGATGCCATTCCAGATTTCGCAGCGGGCCGATCATATCGTGAATGATTTTTTCGAGTGGGTGCAGCAGAACCGCGCGATCGTCAATACGCGGGACGAACCGCTGGCGGATCCCAACCAATACCGGCGCATTCATTTGCTCCTCGGCGACTCCAACATGGCCGAGGTTGCCACGGCGCTCAAAATGGGCACGACAGGATTGGTATTGCAGTTGATCGAAGAGGGGAAGGCGCCGGCCGGTGTGGAGCTCGATGAGCCGGTCGAAACGCTGCAAGAGATTTCGCAGGATCAAGAGCGCCAATGGATCGTGCGGTTGCAATCAGGCAAGACGATGTCGGCGATCGATATTCAAGAGCAGTTCCTCGCGGCCGCGCGGGAGGCCTACGCCGGCCAGGATGAGGAAACGGACTGGGTGCTCGACCAGTGGGAATCAGTCCTGACGGATTTGCGCGGCGACTATGCCAAGCTGGTCGGGCGTGTCGATTGGGCCTCCAAATTATGGCTGCTCGAATCCTTTCGCGAGGCCGAACAGCTGGAATGGCAGGATCCGGCGCTCAAAAGCCTCGACCTCGAATATCATAATTTGCGTGCGGATCGCGGCCTCTATTACGGGCTGCTCGAAGAGGGGCGAGTGCCTCGCATGACGACGGACAAGGCGATTGCCCTCGCGATGGAACACCCTCCACGCAACACGCGCGCCTTCGGTCGGGGAGAGTTGATCCGCCATTTATTAGCGGCCGGTCCCGCTAAGGCGCTTGATGATCAGGCTCAGGGCCAGCAGTTCTTTCCGGCCTATGTCATCAATTGGTCGATCTTTCAGGTCGACGGGCGTACACCGTTTCCCATGCCCGATCCATTCAAAACCTATGTTCAAGATGTTCGCACCTACCTTCAATCTGCTTGATTGGTCACTTTCTCAGCCGGCGACTGTGTGCATAACGCGTTGATGCTATGAAAACATCGGCGTGGTGGTATGCTTGTCAGGCTCGGGTGATTCTTTCCGAGACCGGCAGGAGGTGTACGATGAAGGCACGGACCTGGATAATGCAATACGGTGTGGCAATGCTACTTTCGTGCGCGTTCGCCCTGATCCTTGGACAAGTTCCACTCTTTCGCGAGACGGCGGTGGGGAAATTAGCCGCTTCGGATCTGGTCCAGTTTCTTGGCTACGGTTGCACGATCGCACTCGCCTGGTTCGGCGCTCGCCAGTTGGCGGCAGATCCTCCCGAGGAATGGAAATGGCTGTCGCCCTATCGGGCGTTGATTCTTCCGGTCACGACGCTGGCCACGGTGATTTTGGCTTACGGGGTCCTGTTGCTGGTGGGGGGCCCGTTTCTGAATAAGTTCGCCAAGGGAATCTATAACTGGATGTTTATCGTGGGCATCGTGGCAGCCATTGCGTGGCTCATTGTGACCTGGGTCAGAACCTGTGCTCCGCTTGTCGCTGCGACTGCTCCCCGTCGATTAAAGAGAGCCGCCTAACCGATTCGCTCCCGGTGGCGGCCTCTTGGTTGGGGCCGCCACGTCAGTTACCCCGCCCGTCTAAGAAACTCTACGATTCTATTTTCTGCCCAATAAGGGTCTTCACCGTTTTGGCTCAGGCTGAAGAATCCGCAATGCCCGCCATGGCGAGGCGTCAGCAGGGTGATGCTTTGGTTTTCGCTGAGTTCAGGACTGGTGAATAGAGCATAGGGAATGAACGGATCGTCCTGGGCGGTAATAATCAATGTCGGGACTGCGATTTGATGCAGTACATGCCGGGCTCCCGCGCGATCGTAGTATTCTGCGCCATCCCGATAGCCTCCGTCTCTGGCGGTATAGTAGTCGTCGAACTGGCTGATGGTCTTCATCGAGCGCATTGTCCTCAGGTCCCACTTGCCGGGAAAGAGCCCGGCCTTCCGCTTCATCCGCGCTTTGAGCCGCGAAAGGAAGTGCTGGTGGTAAATCCAGTTTCGCGGCTGCTCCAAGGCTGCCACGCATTGGGTCGGATCGATGTTTGGGCATACCGCGACGACTCCTGCAAGGGCAGGCACAGCTCCTCCCATTTCACCAGCCGCCTTCAGCACCAGATTGCCACCCATTGAATAACCCGCCAACCAGATGTGTGTCAGGCGGTCAACCGTCGCCAGTTCTCTGACAATCTCCCGATAATCGGAGCTCAGTCCGCTGTTATAGAGGGTCGGCGTAAGGTGCTCAGTGCCGCCGCAGGTGCGTTGGTTCATCCGCACGACATTGAATCCACGTCGGTAAGTTTTCGCCGCAATTCCACGCATGTAATGCGAGTCCGCGCAGCCTTCCAGCCCGTGAACAAGAATGAGCGTGGGGGACTCAGAGGGGCGTGGCTGCCAGTGGCAGATTCCGAGAAGCTGCGTTCCCGGTTCAGTGGTAAAGAGACGTTCGTGCTGAGGAATCTGTCTCAGGGAGAGATCTCTTGGCCAGTACCGTGGCGCAAGGGTCATGAGATGCGCGTTCCGGAGTAAGGCTGGCGGAGCAAAGTGGTGTGTGCGGTTCATCTGGCCATATCATAAACAATATCCGGCCTGGATCGTATACCGAAAGTTCAACAGACGCGATGCACTTGCAGCCCTCAAGGGGAGACTCCCACTGACCGATAACGGGACCTGGGAGTTTGTAGAAGGAGGCAGGCATGTTAACAGCAATCGGCGACGTGATGCGGCGGGTGTATGAACGCGGGTGGATTACGACCAGAGACGGCAATATCAGTATGCGGAAACGGGAAGGGACGTATCTGTACATCACGCCCTCCGGATGGCGAAAGACGATCGTTCATCCGGAGCATGTGGTTCGATTAGAGATTGTGGGCGATCCGGTGACGAATCAACTGATTCCAAAAGTTCGGGATGGACAGCAACCGTCTGGCGAACTCTGGATGCATTGGAATCTGCAACGGGAATCCAAAAAGACACGGACTGTGGTCCACGTGCATGCGACCCACATTGTCGCGGCGATCTATGCAGGAGTGGACTTACAGGCCATGAGCGCGGAGTTTCCTGAGATCTCGCGCTATACGCGTGTCGGTCGGACCGTTCCAGCCTTACCGGCACTTTCTCGCGATCTGGCTGATGCCACGGCTGAATGTTTTGGGCTGCAGAAGGATGGGACGCTCGAATTCGACATCGTTGGGCAGGCGAACCACGGAGTCTGCGCCGTGGCCGTGGATCCATGGGCTGCCTATGAGCATATCGAGCGGTTGGATCATATTTGCGAGATCGTTCTGAAAAGCGGCGTCGCCGCACGTGCGTTCAATCAACGGGCATCGAGTCTGGCGGCATAATCGAACGATAGTTGAAACGAAAAGAGGGCTGACGGCATTTTCCCGTCAGCCCTCTTTATATTTTGGCTCCCCGGGCAGGACTCGAACCTGCGACCAGCCGGTTAACAGCCGGCTGCTCTACCAACTGAGCTACCGGGGAACGATCCGCATAGCGAAAGGTCGAATAGAAAAGGAGCATCCTTCGCATTGGGCCGCACGCAGGAACCGCGGGATGGTCGTGGTGGCAAATCAGCGGGGGGTGGTGGTACAAAACCCCATGCGCTGGAAACTCATACTCGGAACAATGGCTATCCCGTTGGCCATGGGCGCCTGCGTGCTGGTTGCGTCTTCACCAAAAGGCGAAAGCCCGACGCCTGTCCCTTTGCCCAGACCCGATCACACTGTTATCGTGATCGAAGAGAACCATTCCTATAGCCAGATCATCGATTCGCCCCATGCGCCCTACATCAATGAATTGGCCGCCAAGGGTGCGTTGTTCACGCAGTCGTTCGGGATCACCCACCCGAGCCAGCCGAATTACCTCGCGTTGTTTTCAGGATCGACGCAGGACATCACCGACAATTCATGTCCGCATACGTTGACCACGCCGAATCTTGGCCACGCATTGCTGGCAGCCGGGCTGACGTTCGCCGGATATTCAGAAGACCTGCCCTCAGCGGGCTCGGTGATCTGCAAAGATGGGAGCTATGCCCGCAAACATAATCCCTGGGTCAATTGGCAGAACAGCCCGACCAATGGCCTCCCGGCTGGGATCAATCTGCCCCTGACGAGTTTCCCGACCGACTATAGTGCGCTTCCCACGGTCAGCATCGTCGTGCCGAACCAGGTGAACGACATGCATCACGGCAAGGATCCAGAGGCCATTCAAACGGGGGATCGCTGGCTTCGGGACCACCTGGAGGCCTATGTTCAGTGGGCTCAGCAGCACAACAGTCTGCTGATTGTGACGTGGGATGAGGATAATGATAACGCCAAAGAACACAACCGAATCGTGACGCTCTTTGTCGGCCCTATGGTGACCCCAGGGCGCTACGACCAGCGGATCACCCACTACAATGTCCTGCGCACAATCGAAGACCTCTATGGACTCTCCCATTCCGGCGCGAGCGCCGATGCCGAGCCGATCACTCAGATCTGGAAGGCCTCGGCCAACCCGTAATACTGCTGCCACGGCACGTCTGAAATTCACTCTCTCAAGTGACGAGGGAATATTCCGTCTCGTTCAGTGGGTATCTGATGAATCCCATCTCGTTATGAGCACCTGTCGTTGACGTACATACATGCTGTATGTACACTATGCCTGTGCGATTCGAATGGGACGAAGCTAAACGACAAGCGAATCTTGCCAAGCACGGCATCGACTTTCTGGATGTCCCGGAGATGTTTCGCAGCCTTATGCTCGTCGGGACCGACGAGCGAAAAGACTACGGCGAAACCAGGCAGATCGGATTCGGATTCATTCGAGGACGACTAATGGCGGTTGCGTTTACTGAGCGGAAGCCCGATACGATTCGGATAATCTCAGCGCGAAAGGCGAACAGACGTGAAGAAAAACACTACCAAGAAGCGGTCGGGGACGAACTGGGCAAAAATTGATGCGCTCAAGGATAAGGCTATTGATACGTCCGATATCCCGGAGCAGGGGAAGGCGTTCTTCAAGCGCGCGATGCTCAGGCTTCCTGAACCGAAGACGGCCGTCACTATCCGGCTTGATCAGCAAGTATTGAAGTGGTTTAAGGCAAAGGGCCCCGGCTATCAGACGCGCATCAACGCGCTCCTCAGAGCTTACATGGAAGCGCACAAGGCCTGAGGTGGATGGCAGGGCTGAACAGACTCAAGGCACTTTGTCTGCTCCTGGCGAGTGCGAGCGCCGTAAGACCCTTGGGATTCTAGCGCCACTGTTGTGGGCCGGTGTCGATGCGCTGGTCAGCCGGCGTTATCGTGGTGCAAAAGGCTGGCAAACAGCTCTTCAGCGGTCTGAAGTGCGGCAGCATTGATCTTCCGACTCGTTCCGTCTTCGGCCGCGCTCACATGGAGTAATCCGACCAACAGGAAGACAGCCAAAGTTACGGCAACACGGGGCTGCTCCGCCGCCGCATCCAGCCAAAATTCGGGTGCCTCACGGGCGTCTCTAAACCAAGCCACCGACTCTTTCCAGTCTCGAAGTGCCGCACATTCCAGGGACGTAAGGTATTCTGGGAACGTGAAGTCGACGGACTCTACCCGGTGTGCTAGTTGGTTACGGAGTGCTGCCATCTTCTGTACGAAGCGACGTTGAGGTTTCGTCAGCAACCCGAGGTCTCGTCCGATTGTCAGTTTGCCAATGTCACCGTCAACGAGTGGAAGTCGTTCGATGACACGGTTGAGCTTCTCTTCACCGGTTCTTGCAACAGCTGCTTCCGTTACAGCGGCTTCGATAAGCGCCTGCATCTTGATGACGAACGACCAGTCATCGTCTGATTCGAGTCGCTTGATGAAATCGAGTCGGTCGAACAGGCCTTTGAAGAGATGGCTCTTCAACGCTTTCAGCAGGTTTTCGGCTTGCTCGCGATAGAGTGGCATGCGACATCCAACGGTAGAGATCAGCGGCGCCCTATAGGGCCGTCCGCTATAGCAAAATTTTAGGTTTAACCCTCAGTGGTAACGCCTTACGGGAAGAGTCTCTTATTATTTTCTAAGAGGGCTTTGAGCTCATCTGGTGTTTTAACGAATCGAATAAAGTTCTCTCTTTCAGATTCTTTTATCGTGCCACGAGCAACCATGTCATTTATATACGACTCATAAGCAGCCCAATGTACGCTATCACCGAGCATGTAGACTGGAATGTCTGATAGCTGGTTGGATTTCAGCATCTCTAGAGTTTGAAATATTTCCCAGTTTGTTCCGCTCCCTCCTGGCGCAAAAATTGCGGCAGCGCTATGTAAAATCATCAATGTTTCTCTTGCGGACACCGAAGAGAATATTAGTCCGTCTGAGATTATTTGCTTTCCCTTATCCACACCATCAAGGGGCTTCCAGTATGCGATGCTAGCATCGGAATTATTGGCTGCATCTTTGTAGTATGTCGTATAGCCGATTGATACCCCGCTGCCGGATATCGCGCCTCGCGCTGCGGCTTCCATGAGGCCCGGGCCTGCGCCAGTCAAGATTGGATATTCTGGATGGGCTTTCGACCACGCCATCGCAAACTCGTAGGTTTGCTTATATATATTGTTGTTGGAGGTGCTGTTATATTTAGATGCATCATTGAGCTCTTTAATTGATGATGATCCGAATATTGTCAGGAACCTTCTTGTGTAATCTCTCTTCTTGATAAATTGCTCGGCGCAGTAGAAGTCCTTATGGAAGATGTCGCTAGTTAGCAAATTATCTGCGCCTTTGTAGTCACCTACATAAAATGCCCCTGGAACATTAGCTCCATTCTTATCGACATTCGTGCATTCAATTTCTTCTGACCAAGCCGGCGTTGCTACCAGTGCCGCAAATAAGAGTGCATACCTAAAATTTATCATTCTGGCCTCCATGTTTCATTTGAAAGTGTGCCCGGTAGATAAATAGCCTAACGCCGTCACACCGCGTCCGGCTGAAAACATGGTTGGGAGAAAAGACATGGATTACTTGCCTAGAATTATCGCTAATACTGCGATGATTGCTGCAATTATTGCTATGGCATTTGCCATATACGAACTGTGCAAGGCTTTACGTGCGATTGACAATGTTCCTGCCTCGCTAAGGGCGCGGCGCTCATCTTCTTTTTCTTTAAGCCATATGCGAGAGAACACTATCCTATCGTCAGGGACGACCTGTGACCCTGTGTCCATGAGCCGAACCTTAGATTCTCCAAGAGATTCAAACTCGGATCGCCATTTCGACATTCGTTCATCGAGAGCGGACATTGTATTTCCTAACTATGTTTAGGTCGATCCACATAAGAGCCGGATCCACCAATCCCTGTCCGTATAACAGCCTGCTACTGTTCGCGAACCATACGCCATGCCCGTTGCTGTTTCAATGAGTTGCGACTGCGGAAACATCTATCCCAGGTTCTTGGGCAGATTGGCGTAAGAACCCTCCTTTGGGGCACATCCCATCTACTTCACCACGAACTCCAGAAAATATTGTTTCGGCAGGAAGCTGTACTCGCGCACGAGCTGGTATCCGGCTGCGGCCATTTCCTGGACGAGGGTGTCACGTGCAACGAGATGGCGTTTCGGAAACCCGAGATCGCCGGACCGTTCGTCGGGGTAAAAGTCGATGATCGCGATGCGCGCTCCTGGCTTGAGGGACGACTTGAGATCGCTGAAATATTTTGACCGGTTCTCAAGATGATGGATGGTGTTGCAGACGAAGAGGAGATCGACGGATTCGAACGGCAGCTTGGGATTGTCCGGCTGCGCGAGGATGAACTCGGCGGTGTAGGCGGTATGCATGTGGATGACGCTCTCTTTGGCGTAGGCCAACATCTCCGGTTCGACATCCACGGCATAGACCATTCCGGTCTCGGTCACGGCTTCGATGAAGCGGCGTGTGAAGTAGCCTGACCCGGAGCCGAGATCGGCGACTGCCATGCCTGGTTTCAATCTGAGCGCCTCGATCACCTCGGAGGGCTTTTGATAGCGGTCCCGCTCCGTACTGTCGAGATGCTCCAGATATTGTTTGATGTCGTCCGGACGTCGATGCTGGTGCTGGTCTTCAGCGAGCGCAGGGCCGGCGAGGGCGACGCACAAGGCTGCAAGCAGGACGATCGTTTTCATGGCGAGGACCTCTTGGGCGGTAACCGTTCGCTCAGTACCGGATACTTGGCTTCAGCCACGCCGAAATTGCCGCTCGACGGATCGGCGGCGACGACGCGGAGGGTGATGCCGTCCGGCGCATCTTTGGGAAGCGGGACGAAGAAGGGCGCTTCGAAGGCGGCTTTGTCGCCGCTGTAGAACATCTGTAGCCTTTCCATCACCTTCGTCCCGATAAGCAGCTCGCCGTAGATGTGGACTTTTCGCGAATCCCAATCGCCATGGGGGCGGACGAGCGCGCCGGAGAGGGTGCGCACTGAGGCTCGCAGGACTACGTCATCTTTCGCGATGAGGCCGCCGCCGATGGATTTCGGATGTTCGATCTGAACGATATAGCCATAGAGCGTCAACACGATGCCGTCGCTGGTCAGGTCATGACCGGGAATCAGCCAGGCGCGGGTGGAGACGCGCTGGGTGGCGGCCGGATAGGCCAAAGGCCCTTCGGCTGCGATATCGACGAGCGTCGGGGTGCCCAGGTCGAGTGTGGCGGTGAAGGCGGCAGAGGGGCGGCTGCTGTAGTGGGCTTCTTCCATCAGGCGCGGTGTGCGCATGATCTGATTTTGATCGCCGGCGTCGCCTTGTTGAATGCCCGTGGCGAGGATTTGCCCGCTGGCCACGTCGGTGATGGTGACGCGCGCGCCGCCGACATCTTTGCCCAGGACCATGGAGCCATGGGCGACGACGCGCACAAGGATGGTCGTGGGTTTCGGATCGTTCAGATGCAGATCGTCCGGCGCGTCTTCTTGTGCGGGGAGGGCGAGGCAGACAATGTCAAACGGCTGCGCGCAGGTGACGGCTACAAGACACAGCCATCGGAGCGATGCGCGCAGGCGGCTCATTTCACTTTGGTGCCCGGTTCCACTTCTTCCAGAATGGTCGCGAGGCCGCGCACTTCGCTGTCGCCGGCGGCCAAGACCATACCCTGCGACTCGATGCCCATGAGCTTCGCCGGTTTCAGGTTCGCGACGATGACGATCATCTTGCCGACGAGTGCTTCCGGTTCATACTTCTTGCCGATGCCCGCCACGATCTGCCGTTGCTCCGTGCCGAGTGAGACCTGGAGCTTTAGCAGCTTCTCCGACTTCGGCACACGTTCGGCGCTGATGACCTTCGCCGTCTTCAGCTGAATTTTCATGAAGTCGTCGATGGTGATCTGCGGCGGCGCGGCCGGTGCGGGCGCTGCTGTTGCCGGAGCTGCCGCTGTTGCGGTTGGAGTCGTTGTGGCTGCGGCAGGAACCGGTTGTGGGGTCGCTGGTGTGTCGCTCACTGGTTTGGCTCCTTTTTTCGATGAGTCTTTCTGAGCTTTGGTCGTGTCTTTTGTGGCGGCGGTCTTCGTGTCCGCGGCGATTTCAATCCGGGGGAACAACGGCGCGCCTTTGGCGATTGCGAGGTCGGCCACGGGGCTGTCCCACTGGTAGGAGGCGGCCGGGATGGCTTTGGAAAAGTCGAAGTGGTAGCCGAGTTGCCGGGCCAGTTGTTCCGTCGTCTGCGGCATGAACGGATGGAGCGAGACGGCCAGCAGGCGCAACGCGCGGGCGGCGGTATTCAGGACGGTCTTCAGTTTCGGCGCGTCGTCGGGATTTTTCGCCAGCTTCCAGGGCGCGGCTTTGTCGATGTATTCGTCGCAGAGGCTGGCGAGTTCGCCGATCGTTTGGAGATTATCGCGGAAGGTGAGCGCGCTGAAGCCCCGTTCCAACGTGGCCGGCAATTGCGTGGCGGCCTGGGCGATTTTTTCTTCAAGTTCCGGCAGTGCGGATGGGCCGCTTGGGGGAATCTTGCCGTCCGCGAAGCGCTCGATCATGGTGAGGGTGCGGCTGAGCAGATTGCCGATGCCGTTGGCCAGATCGCTGTTGATGGCCGTGACCATCGCCGTCTGAGAGAAATCTCCATCCTGTCCGAACGGCACTTCGCGCAAGAGGAAGTAGCGGAAGGCATCGACACCGTAGGTCTCGACCATTCTGTTGGGATCGACGACGTTGCCGCGGCTCTTCGACATCTTCTCGCTATCCACGGTCCACCAGCCATGCGCGAAGATGGTTTCCGGCAGCGGCAGGTTCAGTGCCATCAGCATCGTCGACCAATAGACGGCATGGGTTGTGAGAATGTCTTTCCCGACGAGATGGACGGACGCCGGCCAGTACCGATCGACCGAAGGCGTCGAGAGTTTGTATTCCAAGGCGGAGATGTAATTGACCAGCGCGTCGAACCAGACGTAGGTCACGTAGTCGTGATCGAAGGGCAGTTCGATGCCCCATGAGAGGCGCGACTTGGGTCGGGAAATGGACAGGTCGCCGAGCTTCTGAGTGGTCAGGAACCCCAGGACTTCGTTGCGGCGGGACTCGGGCCGGATGAAGTGCTGGTGCTGCTTGATGTGGTCGATGAGCTGTTCTTGATACTGCCCCATCTTGAAGAAATAGTTGTGCTCGCTGAGCTGTTCGATGGGGCGTTTACAGTCCGGGCAGATTCCTCCCACGACATCTTTTTCGGTCCAGAACCGCTCGTCGAACGTGCAGTACCATCCAGTATATGAATCTTTATAAATCAGCTGTTTATCGTATAGCTCTTGAAGGCATCGTTGAACGACTTTTTTGTGCGGCGCATCGGTGGTGCGGATGAAGGCGTCATTCGAAATGTTCAACCGTTTCCAGAGATCTTGAAACTGCGGCGCCAGCTTGTCGCAGTGGGCTTGCGGATCGATGCCGGCCTTCGCTGCGGCCTGCTGCACTTTCTGCCCGTGTTCGTCGAGACCGGTCAGGAACATGACGTCGCGACCTCGCAGACGCCAGTAGCGCGCGAGCACGTCGGCGGCGACGGTGGTGTAGGCGTGGCCGATGTGCGGCACATCGTTCACGTAGTAAATCGGTGTCGTGATGTAGAACGTGTTTTGATCTCGCATGACGAGGGGGAAGATACCAGGTTGGTGACTCTGAATTCTAGGCAGGCATTCCGGCCGGTGCGAGCCCGAGGGCATCACGAAGTTTGAGCAGGCAGGATTCCAGGGCCATGTGGAGATTCAAATTGCGCGTGGCATTCTGTTGCGTGCGTTCGATCTCTTTGACCAGGTCGAGGAGCAGGGTGAGATCGGTGGTGCGGGCATATTCCTGGAGTTGGTCGATCTGTTCGAGATGGAGAATCTGATCCTGGTCGCCGCCGACATGGACGAACAGCAGATCACGGACCCAGCGGCTGAGCCACGTCAATGTCTCAATGCCTCGATCGGATTTGGCGAGGCTCTCGGCCAGCGTCAGGATGGCGGTGATCGACCGGAGCGTCGCGGGGGCGACGATGGCCAGGCATTCGCGTTGCCATTCACGCAGCGCGGCGACATCCAACGTGAGGGCTTCGCCGATGCGGCCTTCTGTGACGAGCGCTAGGAGTCGCGCATCCGCCGGAGGGAGTTCGCGTTTGAGGATGACGGCGGCTTCGACTTGTGTGCGCGCGGGCGTGGTGAAGCGGAGTTGCTGGCAGCGCGAACGGATGGTGATCGGGAGCGCGTTGGGTCTGCTGGTGATCAAGAGGAAGAGCGCGTGACCTGGCGGTTCTTCCAGCGTCTTGAGCAACGCATTGGCGGCGCCGATGGTCATGCGGTCGGCCTCGTCGATCAGGCAGATCTTTCTTTCGCCCATCAGCGGGCGATAGACGAACTGCTGTTCGATTTCTCTGACCTGTTCGATCTTGATGGCGGGATTAGCCAATTCACGGTCGGGATCGATCGCGATGAAGTCCGGGTGCGTCCGCGCGGCGATCTGCAGACAGGCGCGGCAGGCGCCGCAGCTGTCCAGCGCATCCGGTGACGGCGGCTGCTCACAGTTCAGGGCCTGGGCGAGATGGATCGCCGTCAGGCGTTTCCCGATCGCGTCTTCGCCGTGGAAAAGATAGGCGTGTCCCAGCCGGTCGTGCGAGACGGCGGCTTGCAGGACCGCGATCGGATGTTCATGACCGGTGATGTCGCGAAAGGGCATGGCTACTTTCTCCGGCCCGCTTGCCGCCGGCGCTTCTCCAGCCAATCAAACACGAGCGTGCGTACGTCTTCCGCAATCCTGTCGGGGGTTCTCGCCGCGTTAACCGGCTTGATGCGCCGGGGTTCTTTGCGCGTGAGTTGCAAAAACCCGGCGCGCACGTTTTCGTGAAAGCGCGTGGTTTCCCGATCCAGCCGGTTTTGCCCTGCGGCGGCGCGTTGTCGCCGGCGCAGGCCGGTGGCCACGGGTAGATCGAAGAGGAGAGTGAGATCCGGCGCAAGACCTCCGGTGGCCCATCCGTTCATCGTGCGCAGCGTCTTCAGATCCAGCCCTCGTGCGTAGCCTTGATAGGCCAACGTGGAATCGACAAACCGGTCGCAGATCACAATCGCGTCCTGCTGCAGCGCCGGTGCGATCACGTGGTCCACATGTTGGCGGCGCGCCGCCAGAATCACGAAGGCTTCCGTTTCTGCGGCCAGCGACTCAGAATTATTTTTGAGCAGCACCGCGCGGAGTTGCTCGGCTGCCGGCGTCCCGCCCGGCTCTCGTGTGAGCAGCACGGCATGGCCTTCGGCGCGAAGCGCCTGGGCTAGGCGAGCGGCTTGGGTCGATTTCCCGCTCCCCTCGGTGCCTTCCAGCGTGATGAAGATGCCTGCTGTATGACTGCGTCGTTTCGCCACGAGTGCTTCCTGTCACCGGTTCAGAATTCGCCGCGATCGTAATGCCAAGCTCAATTGAATAGCAAGAATGACCGGGGAGGCCAATAATGCGGTTCGGCCCGGATCGAGTCGGGACAATTTCATCTTGCCGCTGCCAGTATCTTTTTCGTGTAACCCATTGAAAATAGCCATAAATGGATTGCGGCACTGAGGGAATCTCTGTATGATGAGCCACCACATTATAGTGCCTCATTCAAGACCTGACTGACATGCTGAAAACCTTGTTGAAACGATACTTTCTGACTGGTCTCCTTGTCATTACCCCGATTTGGGGGACGATCCTCATTTTGAAAGCTCTCTTTGTCACGGTGGATGGCATTTTGGGCGAAGCGGTGGCCCGGTGGGTGCCGGAATACTATGTGCCTGGTTTGGGGATCGTAGCGCTCATTGTGCTGATCTTCTCCGTCGGGCTGTTTGCCGCAAATTTTATCGGCCGGCAGATTGTGCGGATCTGGGAAGACTGGCTGAATCGTCTGCCGCTGGTTCGCGGGATTTATTCGACACTGAAATCGATGATGGATATTCTCTCGTTTTCCGATCGCGGCTCCTACCATCGGGTGGTACTCATTCAATTTCCCAAGAACGGCCACTATTGTTTTGCCTTTGTCACAGGGATCACCAAATCCGAGACGGCTTCGTTGGCGCAGGAACCGTTGATCCACGTCTATGTGCCGACGTCGCCGAATCCCACGTCCGGGTATTTTCTCTTGGTCCCGGAACGTGAAGTCATGTCGGTGGATATCTCGGTCGAAGAAGCGATGAAGCTCATCGTCTCAGGCGGGCTCTACACGCCGGCCACCTCGATGGCTTCAGTGCTGAATGCTGATGCGAAGTGGAGCGGGGTGAAGCAACCGGACGCGGGGGTGACCATCGGATGATGCCGCATAAGCAGGAGATGGCCATGGATGGGTTGGGTGTCGTGGTAATGGCGGCCGGGCGTGGCACGCGTATGCGATCGGAGCAGGCCAAAGTGCTGCATCAGATCGTCGGGCGTCCGATGATCCGGTATGCGCTCGATGTCGCTCGTGCGGTTGCAGGGCATTCTGTCGCCGTCGTCGTGGGGCATCAGGCTGCGCAAGTCCGTGCGGTGCTGGAGTCTGCGCTCGCGGGGCAGTCGGGCGGCGCGGCGGTGCACATCGTCGAACAGGTTCAGCAATTGGGAACGGGACATGCCGTATTGCAAACGCGTCCGGTGTTTGTGTCCGGCAAGGGCGAGGCGCCTGCGGCCTATCTCATCCTCAACGGCGATACCCCGCTGCTGCAAGAGTCAACATTGCGTGAATTGTTGCGGACGCATCGGGTTGCCGGTGCGACGGTTACTCTCCTGACGGCGATTCTGGATAACCCTGGAGGCTATGGCCGGGTGGTCCGCCGGACGGCGAAGGGCGTGTCCGGTGCCGTTCATGCTTCCGCCGACGTGGTGAAAATCGTCGAAGATCGCGACGCGTCTCCGGAAGAACGAGCGATCCGCGAAATCAATGTCGGGACCTATGTCGTCGACGGGCCCTTTCTCTTTGCGGCGTTGGACAAGGTGCAGCCGCACAATGCGCAAGGAGAGTACTACCTGACGGACATCGTCGATATGGCGGTCACGCAGGGGCATCGGGTCGCGGCGCTCCCGCTGACGAATCCGGATGAAGGACTGGGGGTCAATACCAGGTTGCAGCTGGCGGAGGCTGAGCAGGTGATTCGTCAGCAGATCCGGCGGCGCTGGATGGAAGCCGGTGTGACGATGATCGATCCGGCCTCCACATGGATCGACGCCGAGGTCGTGATTGGAAAAGACACGACCTTGCATCCGAACGTGACCTTGGAAGGGAAGACGGTCATCGGAGAGGGCTGTGAAATCCGTTCCTTCACGCGGCTTACGAATTGCGTAGTCGGGTCCCATGTGACGATTCTGGATCATTGCGTCTGTGCCGACTCGCAGATCGACGAGCAGGCCACGCTGGGTCCGTTCGTGCATTTGCGTCCCGGTGTGCGTGTGCGCAAGAAGGCGAAAGTCGGCAATTTTGTCGAGATGAAGAAGACGGATCTGGGCGAAGGAGCCAAGGCCAACCATCTGAGCTATCTCGGGGACGCGACGATCGGCAAGGGCGTCAATATCGGCGCCGGAACGATTACGTGTAACTATGACGGGGTGCATAAGTATCAGACGATTGTGGGCGATCATGTATTTTTGGGGAGCGATACGCAGCTGATTGCGCCGGTGACGGTGGGAGCCGGAGCGGTCATTGCTGCAGGAACGACGGTCACGCAGGATGTGCCGGCGGATGCGTTAGCGATTGCCCGGGTAGCGCAAGTCAATCGGGCCGGATGGGCCGCCAGGAGGCGTGCGCTGTTGGCGAATGAGAAGCAGGTTCCGGTGAAGCCGGCCAGTAAGCGAACGGCGGCCACCAAGGCGTCCAGCAAGAAGAAGCGGAGGTAGACGATCGATGTGTGGGATTGTCGGATATGTAGGAAATCAAGAAGCGGTTCCGATTCTGATCGGCGGGCTGGCCAAGTTGGAGTATCGCGGGTACGACTCCGCGGGCGTCGCCATCCAGCAGGGGCAGAAAATTACTGTGCGGCGCAGCGTCGGCAAGCTGGTGAATCTTCAGAAATCGCTTCAAGAAAAAGAGCTGAGCGGCATGGTGGGCATCGGCCACACCCGCTGGGCCACGCACGGCAAGCCGTCTGAGCAGAATGCCCATCCGCATCGATCGAAGGGTTGTGTCCTCGTGCACAACGGCATCATCGAGAATTATCAGCCGCTGAAGCAGCAGTTGGAAAAAGAGGGCTACAAGTTTCAGTCGGAGACCGACACGGAAGTGCTGGCCCATTTGATCGATAAGTATCTCCAGCGGGGAGAGGGGTTGGCGGATGCCGTTCGGTCGGCGACAAAGGATGTGCGCGGAAGTTATGCCTTGGCGGTGATCTCTGAGAAGGAGCCGGGGACCTTGATTGCCGCGCGGTCCGGTTGCCCGTTGGTGGTCGGCCGAACGAAGCAGGCGTCGTTTGTCGCGTCCGACGTAATGGCCATGCTGGCTCACACGCGGGATGTGACGTATCTGGAAGAGGGCGACGTCGCGGTGGTCACGCAGCACGAGATGCATCTGACGAATGCGGATGGGCAGCCGGTCTCCCGGAAGGCGACGAAAATCACGTGGGATGCCTCAGCTGTGGAGAAGAGCGGGTATCCGCATTTCATGCTGAAGGAGATTCACGAGCAGCCCCAGACCATTCTCGATACCATGCGCGGGCGGTACTCCTACGAAACCGGAGAAGCCGATCTGCCTGACATCGGACTCACGCCTAAGGAATTCGCGGCGGTGGAGCGGATCTGGATTGTCGCCTGCGGGACTTCCTGGCATGCCGGGTTGGTCGGCAAGTATCTCTTCGAGGAAATGGTGCGGACGCCGGTGCAAGTCGATATCGGGAGCGAGTTTCGCTATCGCGATCCGCTGGTCGGGAAGAACGACCTGTTCATTACGATTTCCCAATCGGGCGAAACAGCCGATACGCTGGCGGCGGCGCGGGAAGCGAAGGAGAAGGGTGCCCGTGTGGTGTCCATCGTGAACGTGGTCGGCAGCACGCTGGCGCGTGAGTCGGACGGGGTGCTCTATACTCATTGCGGGCCGGAGATCGGCGTGGCCTCGACCAAGGCCTTTACGGCACAACTCACGGCGCTGTATCTGCTGTCGCTCCATCTGGCGCGCGTGCGCCAGGTGATGAATGTGGCCGATGGGAAAGCCTGGTTGGATCGGCTGGTGCAATTGCCTTCTCTCGTTGAGCGGGTGCTGGGCCGGGAAGCTGAAGTGGTCGCCATTGCGAAACGCTATTACAAGAAGCGAAACTTTCTGTTTCTGGGGCGTGGGATCAACTATCCGATCGCGCTGGAGGGCTCGCTGAAGCTCAAGGAAATTTCGTATATCCATGCCGAAGGGTATCCGGCAGGCGAGATGAAGCATGGGCCGATTGCGCTAATCGACAAGGATATGCCGGTGGTGGTGCTCGCGCCGCGCGATCGCCTGTATGAAAAGACGGTGAGCAATCTGATGGAAGTGAAGGCGCGGCATGCGCCGGTGATCGCGTTTGTGGCTGAAGGCGAGCGCGAGCTTGGGAAGACCGCGGATGCGGTGTTTACGATTCCGGACACGCATCCGTTGCTCTCACCCATCCTGTTCACGATTCCATTGCAGTTGTTGGCGTATCATATTGCCGTGTTACGCGGGGCGGATGTGGATCAGCCGAGGAACCTAGCCAAGAGCGTGACGGTGGAATAGCAGGATGTTGAAAATGGCTTCCAGCGGCGTTCTCGGTCGTCCGTCTCTCTGCGACGTACCCCAGAGGGTACGCCTCGGTTGGCGGACTCCCTGCGGCCTTGCTGGAAGACCATTTTGAACATCCTCTGAGAGAAAAGAGGAAGGGAAGGAAACAGTGGAGATTACCAAGCAGGAAGTTGAGAAGGTGGCGAAGCTGGCGCGGCTGCAGGTGACTGAGAGCGAGGTAGCCGTGTTCACCAAACAGTTGAGCCAGATTCTGACGCATGTCGAGACGCTCAAGAAATACAATACGGACGGGGTTCAGCCGACGGCGACGGTGTTGGGCCAGGTCAATGTGTTTCGTGACGATGTGGTGCGGCCGTCGTTGTCGGTCGAGCAAGCGCTCGCCAATGCCCCGGAGCGTGAAGCGGACGGATTCTGCGTGCCGAAGATTATTGATTAAGATTCCCGCCGTGCGGGGATCAAGCCATAAAGGAGTCTCATGTTTCGACAGATGCTGCGATCAAAAATTCACCGTGCGACCGTGACCGGCGCACACCTGGAGTATGAAGGGAGTTTGACGGTCGATGAGGAACTGCTCGAGGCGGCCGGCATTCTTCCGTATGAGGCCGTCGTTTGTTCGAACCTCAATAACGGCGAACGGTTCATGACCTACGCGATCACCGGAAAGCGGGGCGGCGGAGAAATCATCTTGAACGGGCCGACGGCGCGGAAGGGTGCGACGGGCGATCAAATCATCATCTTCTGTTACGAGTACTACAGCGAAGAAGAGATCAAACGGCACGCGCCCAAGATTGTGCGCGTGGATGGAAAAAACCGCATTGTCGAGGCGGCGGCGAAACGCCCATGAGTCTTCACAAACTGACACTTTGCGAATTGCAGCGGAAGTTCACGGCAGGCGAAGTCACGGCCAAGGAAATCGTGCGCGCCTATTTCCTGCGTATCGGCCAGGTTGAGCCGAAGGTCAAGGCCTACGTGACGACCCGGAAAGAGCAGGCGATGGTTGATGCGGCTGCGCTGGATGACTCGCTGAAGGGCTGGCGGAAAACGCAGCCGATGATGGGGATGCCCCTGGCGATCAAGGACAACCTCTGCACCGAGGGCGTCACGACCACCTGCAGCTCGCAGATGCTCAAGAATTTTGTGCCGCCTTATGATGCCACGGTGATCGCGAAGTTGCGGGCACAGGGGTATCTGCTGTTGGGGAAGACTAATCTGGATGAGTTCGCGATGGGTTCCTCGACGGAAAACTCGGCCTTCGGCCCCAGCCGCAATCCCTGGAATCTGCACTGTGTGCCGGGTGGATCGAGCGGCGGATCGGCGGCGGCGGTGGCGGCGGATGAGTGCGCGGCGGCGCTCGGATCGGATACCGGCGGATCGATTCGCCAGCCGGCGGCGTTCTGTGGCGTGGTCGGCTTGAAGCCGACCTATGGGCGGGTGTCACGCTATGGGCTGATCGCCTTTGCGTCGTCGCTCGATCAGATCGGGCCCATCACGAAGGATGTGGCGGACGCCGCCTTTCTCTTGGGTGTCATTGCCGGGCATGATCCGATGGACTCAACCTCGGCCGATGTGCTGGTGCCTGACTACATGAAGGCGTTGAAGAAAAAAGATCTGAAGAAACTGAAGGTCGGGATCCCGGCGGAGTTTTTTGCCGAGGGCCTGGATCCGGAAGTCGAACAGGCCGTGCGCGCGGCGATCGAAGAATTGAAGAGTCTCGGCGGGGAGATTAAAGAGATTCAGCTGCCGCGAACCGATGCGGCGGTGGCGGTGTATTACGTCATTGCCACGGCGGAAGCGAGCTCGAATCTGGCCCGCTTCGACGGGGTGAAGTTCGGTCTGCGTTCGAAGGACACCAAAGATCTTCTGGACCTCTATACCAAGACCCGCCAGGAAGGGTTCGGACCGGAGGTCAAGCGCCGGATCATGTTGGGTACCTATGCGCTGAGTTCCGGCTACTACGAGGCCTACTACGGGAAAGCGCAGGTGGTGCGGACGTTGATCCGACAGGATTTTGATGCGGCCTTCAAAGAGGTCGATCTGATTGTGACACCCGTGACACCCACGCCGGCCTTTAAGCTGGGCGAGAAAAGTGAAGATCCGTTGCAGATGTATCTCTCGGATATTTTTACGATCTCTGTGAATTTGGCCGGCTTACCGGCGATCGCCTTGCCGTGCGGATTCAGCAAGGCCGGACTGCCGATCGGCTTGCAACTCATTGGGCGGGCGTTTCAAGAAGACACCCTGTTGAGAGCCGCCCATGCGTATGAACAGGCGACGCAATGGCGTACCAAGAAGCCGGCCATTCGATGAGGTGTCAGGCGTGAGCAGGAACGGGAGGGGATCATGACCATTGTAGAGATTTCGGCCATCCTGATCGCGGTGGCGTTTGCGGTGTTGGTGGGCTATCTCGTCCCGGTGTTGATTCAGCTTCGGAAGACCGTGGCGGAATCTGAGCAACTGCTGGCCAAAATGAATGCGGACATGCCGCCTCTTGTCGCCGACCTGCGCAGCATGAGTCAGAATTTGAACGACCTTGCCGATCAAGCCCGTGGTGGCGTCGAACATGCGGCGGTGTTGTTGCATGCCGTGGGCGAGGTTGGTGAATCAGTGCAGCAGGTCCACAACGTAGTTCGCGGGTCAAGCGGGACGTTGTTGACGAATGTGGCGAGTGTGGTTGCAGGGTTTAAGGCGGCGACGCAGGTCGTGCGCGAACGAATGAAACATGAAGGAGAACACCACAATGGCGGATGAACGAGGATCTTCTGCAAACGTACTCGTAGCCTTTCTGAGTGGCGCCGCATTAGGCGCTGTCGCGGCGCTGCTGTTGGCGCCGCAGTCGGGGCGTGAATCCCGCGAGCAGCTTCGAGGCTACGCGCGTCGCGCCGAGGACAATCTGCGGGATCTGGCGGGCCGGGCCGGTGAGTCGTTCGAAGAAGCGGTCGATCAGGGCAAGGAATTTGTCGACTCGAAAAAGTCGGTCTTGCGGGAGGCCTTTGAGGCCGGTCGTGAAGCCATGAAGCATGAACGTGACCGCATGCGTGGAGAGGAACAGGGCTGAGGATGATCTACGAAGTTGTGATCGGGGTCGAAGTGCATGCGCAGTTGCGCACGAAGACCAAAATGTTCTGCGGGTGCGGGACGACTTTCGGTCGCTCGCCGAACAGCCAGACCTGCCCGGTCTGTCTGGGGCTGCCGGGCACGTTGCCGGTCATCAATCGCGCTGCCGTGGAAATGGCCGTGCGCGCGGGGCTGGCGTTGAACTGCACGATCGGTGCGAGCAATCAATTTGACCGGAAGAACTATTTCTATCCCGATCTTCCCAAGGGCTACCAAATCTCTCAGTACGAATCGCCGATTTGCGAGCATGGCTGGATCGAGATTGCGGTTGGCGACAGCAAAAAGCGCGTCAAGATCCGGCGGGCCCATCTGGAAGAAGATGCCGGGAAGAATGTGCATGAGACCGGCACCAGCGGCAGCCGGGTCGATCTGAATCGCGCGGGGACGCCGCTGCTGGAAATCGTGACGGAGCCGGACATGCGATCGGCCGACGAAGTCGTCGCGTACCTGAAGGGGTTGCGGGATATTCTGATGTATCTCGACGTGTGTGACGGCAACATGGATGAAGGTAGTTTTCGCTGCGAGCCGAATCTGTCGCTCCGTCCGCTGGGTCAGAAGGAATTCGGCACGAAGGTTGAGATGAAGAACATCAACTCCTTCAAGTTCGTGAAGGATGCGATTGAATACGAGATTAAACGGCAGACCAAGGTGTTGAGCGAAGGCGGGAAGATTTATCAGGAAACGCGCCTGTGGAATCTCGATCGTGGAGAGACGGCGGTGATGCGCTCGAAAGAAGAAGCACACGACTACCGCTATTTCCCCGATCCGGATCTGGTGCCGTTGAAACTCGATAAGGAATGGATTGAGGGGTTCCGCGGCAGTGTGCCGGAGTTGCCGGCAGTGCGAGTCAGTCGACTGGTGCGTGACTATGGGTTGCCTGAGTACGATGCGGGCGTCCTGACCGTCTCCAAGGGCATCGCGGATTACTTCGAGGCCAGTGTGAAGCTGTTCAATCAGCCCAAGACCGTCAGTAACTGGGTGATGGGGGAGCTGACGAGGGAGTTGAACCTCTCGGGGATCGATATCACTGCATCACCTGTGACGCCTGAACGGTTGGTCGATCTGTTGCAACTGGTCGAGAAGGGGACGATCAGTTTGAAGGTGGCCCGTGAGATTTTCCCTGAGCTCTTCAGTAGCGGGAAGCCGCCGGAACAGATCGTTCAGGAAAAGGGACTGACGCAAGTCTCCGACGAAGGCGCGCTCGACAAGATCATCGACGAAGTGCTGACAAAAAATCCGGCACAGGTGGCGCAGTTGAAGGAAGGGAAGCAGCAGGTGCTGGGTTTCCTGGTCGGGCAGGTGATGAAGGTCAGCGGTGGCAAGGCGAATCCAGGCAAGGTGAATGAGTTATTGAAGAAGAAGTTCAGCAGTTAGGACGTGATACTAACCGAGGAGCGGAGAGACGTATGAGCGCGATCAGAGAAATTAAGGGCAGACAGATTGTCGATTCCCGTGGCAACCCAACGGTGGAAGCGGAAGTGATGCTGGAGAGCGGCGCGATTGGCCGGGCGGCGGTGCCGTCGGGCGCGTCCACCGGCGAGAAGGAAGCGATCGAGCTGCGGGATGGCGATAAGAAGCGTTGGATGGGCAAGGGAGTCTCCAAGGCGGTGGCCAATATCACGAAAGTGATTGCGCCGGAACTGCTCGGTTGCGAGGCGCTCGATCAGGCCAACATCGACCACGCCATGATCGCGCTGGACGGAACAAAGACTAAAGGCAAGCTGGGCGCGAATGCGATTCTCGGCGTCTCGCTGGCCGTGGCGAAGGCGGCGGCGAATGAAACCGGGCAGCCGCTCTATCGCTATCTCGGCGGCACCAATGCACGGGTTTTGCCGGTGCCGCTGATGAACATCATCAACGGTGGCGCGCATGCCGACAACCGGCTGGATCTCCAAGAGTTTATGATTATGCCGGTGGGAGCCAAGACGTTCAGTGACGCGCTCCGCATGGCCACGGAAGTGTTTCATACGCTTAAAGCCTTATTGAAGAAGAAGGGGCTGAATACGGCGGTCGGCGATGAAGGTGGATTTGCGCCGGACCTGCAGTCGAATGAAGAGGCGCTCAGCCTCATCTCGCAAGCGATTGAAGATGCCGGTTATAAAACCGGTCGGGATATCGCGTTGGCGTTGGATTGCGCGGCGAGCGAACTCTATCACAAGGGTCGCTACATTCTTGAGGCAGAAAAGAATCCGGAACGGTCATCCGAGGAGATGGTGTCGTATTACGGCAAGTTGCTGGACCGCTATCCGATCCTCTCGATTGAAGACGGGTTGAGCGAGTTGGATTGGAAGGGCTGGAAGATGCTCACGGAGAAGCTGGGCAAGCGGGTGCAGCTGGTCGGCGATGATATTTTCGTGACCAACGTGGAGATTTTTGCCAAAGGGATCAAAGAAGGCATCGGAAACTCGATCCTGATCAAGTTGAATCAGATCGGGACGTTGACCGAGACGCTGGATGCGATCGAGTTGGCGAAGCGGTCCGGCTATACGGCGATCATTTCGCACCGGTCCGGTGAAACCGAGGATACGACGATCGCGGATGTGGCAGTGGCCATGAACACCGGCTTGATCAAGACCGGTTCGTTGTCACGGACCGACCGGATTGCAAAATACAACCAGCTGTTGCGCATTGAGGAAGAGCTGGGAAGTGCGGCAGTGTATCTAGGCCGGGATGCGGTACCCGGTCGCGTGTAAGAAGTCGTTGGGATTGCATGATCATTAAGCAGAATCGTGGGCGGGTGTGGTTGGATTGGCAGCGGCGCATGGGCACTGTGGCTCAGGTGGCTGGTGCCGGTGCCTGCGTCTGGCTCTTGGTCGCCTTTTGCTTCGGCAACATGGGGTTGCCTCGGTATCTGGCCATGCGCGAGCAGGTGGCTCAACTAGACCGGGATCTGCTCGCGTTGCGCCGGGACAACGGCGGGTTGCGCGGAGAAATCGCCCGGTTGCAACATGATCCGGCCAAGATCGAACAATTAGCTCGCGAACGATTGGGGTATGTGCGCAAGGGGGAAACGGTGTATCAGTTGTCTCCCGACCCAGTGAAGGATCGATCGTTTCAGGAGGCCCCATGAAATTCGGGACGGTAGCGATCATCGGCCGCTCCAATGTGGGGAAGTCCACATTGTTGAACCGATTGCTCGGAGAAAAAGTGGCGATAGTATCGAATAAGCCGCAGACGACCCGGACGCGCATTCTCGGGGTGGCGCATGTGCCGGGCGCGCAGATTGCGTTTTTGGACACACCGGGGCTGCACAAGCCTGATCACTTGCTGAACCGGCGGATGGTGCGGACGACGGTGGAAGCGCTGGATGATGCCGACCTGCTCTATGTGCTGATGGAGTCTCTTCATCTGCCCGGGCCAGGCGATCTGGCCGCGATCACCCATGTGAAAACGGCGATGGTGAAACACCCTCGACCGGTCATTCTGGTGGTGACGAAGGTCGACGCAGTGAACAAGATCAAGTTGCTGCCGGTGCTGGAGGCTTACGGAAGGCTGTTCCCCTGGACCGAGGTGGTGCCGGTGTCTGCGGAGGACGGGGACAACATCGATCGCCTGCTGGCGGTCACGGTTGCTCATTTGCCCGAGGGCGAAGGGGTGTATAACGAGGATATGCTCACGGACCAGTCCATGCGCACGCTGGCGGCCGAATTGATTCGCGAGAAAATTCTCGCGGTGACGGAGCAGGAAGTGCCTTATTCCGTTGCGGTCGAAATTGAAGAGTTTGTCGAGGAAAGTAAGATTACGCGGATCCGGGCCACGATCCTCGTCGAACGGGACACTCAGAAAGGAATCGTGATCGGCAAGCATGGCGAACGGTTGAAGCTGATCAGTACGCAGGCGCGGCAAGATATGGAGCGAGTGTTCGACATGAAAGTGTTTTTAGAGGTGTGGGTCAAGGTTCGGGAAGACTGGCGCGAAGACGAGCGCACGCTTATGGAGCTTGGCTACTAGGAATCCTGCTATGCTGCCTACTGAACAACCAGTCGATCCGCAGTCGCCCGATGCCCGGCTTCGGGCATCCGAACGGGACGTGTTGCGGGATGCGCTCCGGGATCAGCCGGATCGAGGGCAGACGAAGTCGGATATTATTTTGCTTTCCGTGCAGCGCCTGTTGCGACGTGGGGCGATCACGAACCTGTCGAAGATGCTCGGCCGGAT
>NEWQ02000025.1:27876-45319 GCA_002869855.2 Nitrospira sp. CG24D | reverse complement strand
CGAAGAGTGATGCGAGACGGAACGCAGGAGGACTAGCCGGGGCTAGCTCCCGAATCTTGGCGTACAGCTGAGTGGCTAATGCGGGACGGTCAGGGTCAGGATCTTCGATGAGAATGTCGATGGCCTTGGCAAACTCTTCGGACGCGGCGAGGGCATCTCCCTTTTCCTGGTATACCGACCCCAACTTTTCAATGAAGGGTACACACCGGGGACCGGCTGCGAGATACTCGCGGAGTAAGGATTCAGCAAGCCAGTAGTCTTGCCGTTCAAGCGCCTCGTTCGCCAGTGATTCGAAGGCCTGCCTCGCCGGAAGTAGACTCCCCAATCGAAGATGAAGCGTGGCAAATAGCCGACGCGCCTCCATATTCGAAGGATCGAGCGCCAGCAATTCTTTCAGCGCAGCTGACGACCGCCCATACTTCCCCGCATTCATTTGGGTAATAGCATCTTCGAGAAGGGCAGACTTCTTG
The DNA here is from genome assembly GCA_002869855.2 of Nitrospira sp. CG24D. GTDB lineage: Bacteria > Nitrospirota > Nitrospiria > Nitrospirales > Nitrospiraceae > Nitrospira_D. Next base: position 44,849 of record NEWQ02000025.1, on the reverse strand, counting down.
CTGTACCCGATCACACCCCGCTTGTGACCACGGGACGGAACTTTCTTGTCGGCTTTGAGTGGAGTTTTCTTATCAGCACGCACGATAGTAACTCTAGCAGATCACAACAGGGTTATAAGCCGCACCGATGGCCGATTTGTACCAATCGTAGATACTCGGTGATTGTTCCGCATATGGAGGCCAAACCGCCCACGAGACTGCAAGCTAGGTGCCCTCTCTACACTCTAAGATCCTATGCGCAACCCGTTGAATTACTGGCAACTTGCCAAATTTCTCTCTCGACGGCTCTCAATCGATTCGCCATTTTTGAACGGAACAGCGGAATTCTGCTAAGACCGGTTACTGTGACTAGTCCACACCTGATCCATCATCAAATCATGGGCTGAGTGCCGTCCTCACGTCGTCTCCACTGAAGCGTCAATAGAACAGAAGCAGCGCAAACCTTCAGAAATGGAGCAAAAGCTCCGATAAGAGAGGCAGGGAGTGGATGCGTCTCACTCCTCTCTCTTGCTTCCTTGCCCCTGGAAGGACGGGAGTGTTTTGACGATGCCGGAACTCGGAGAATTTTCTGATGAAACGAGTGATACTGACCGAACTGTTGCCGGGAATGGTCCTCGCCAAGCCGGTCACCAACTCAGCCGGATTGCCTGTGGTTGCTGAAGGGGCTGTCCTGGATGACGTGATGATCGCACGGTTTAAGAAGCTGGACCTTCCGTCCGTTTTTGTTGAGGGCGAGGCTGGCTCGGCCGGAGGCAAAACGCTAGCTGAGTTGGAAGTCGAGTTGGAGCATCGATTTCGACACGTATGCCAGGATCCGCTTCAACAGACCATTCTCACAGCTCTGCGAGAACATCTTCACAGTACCCATGGAACCGCCGATCTCGAGAAAGGGGCGTCTGCGTCATGAGTCCATCAGCGGCGACCGACTTTCGAAACCGCATTGAACAACTTGGTGACTTGCCGACTTTGCCGCACGTGGTGCAAAAGCTCGCCTCCATGATCGGACGGCCGAACGTGTCCGCAGAGGAGATCGGCTCCTTGATCGAGAAAGATCAGGTCCTCGCGGCAAAGGTGTTGCGACTGGCCAATTCACCCTTTTACGGATTCCCCTCTCGCATCGCGTCGGTTCCCCACGCCGTCGTCGTGTTGGGGCTCAACGTTGTCAAAGGGTTGACCCTCTGTGCGACTGCGCACGACATCATGAAAGATGCCGGACTGGGTCAGCTCTGGCGGCATTCACTGGGCGTCGCCATTACCGCCCAACTCCTGGGTAAACGGTTGGAGATGAAGAATGTCGAAGAAGTCTTCGTCGCTGGATTGCTTCATGACATCGGCAAAGTCATTCTGTATGTGAAATGGCCTGATGTGGGGAAAAAGATTAGGGCTGCCAATCCATCCGGCGAACGCCCGATGATGCAGGTCGAACAAGATCTGTACGAAGTGTCTCACGCCGAGGTCGGCGGCTGGCTGGCCAACGCATGGCACCTGCCGGCCACGCTCCGTGAGCCGATTCTATTCCACCACCAACCGGGAGCGGCGCAGGATGCCCAGCTGCAAACAGCCGTCGTGCACGTCGCAGATGTGCTCGTCAAAGGTATGGCCTGCGGAAACCCCGGCGACGAATGGGTTCCGCCCCTCTCCCGACAGGCCTGGAATTTGGTTGGGCTCGATACGGAATCGCTAGCGGGTTGTATCTCGAGAGCCTCAGAAGAATTCCTTGCGATCGACGACTACCTATGACGAAATCTACTGCCGCCCAGCGTGTCCTGATTCTTCACAATGATCCTGGCCAAATTGCCATCCTTTCCGGCCTCCTCACGAAAGCCGGCTTTCAGGTGGTTGGTGGAGATCTGACCACCATCGCGCTGCACGAGCTTGTCCACAATCCCCCTCATGTCATCGTGGCAGCTGAAGGGACGAGCGGCCGGTCGGTAGAATCTCTCACCAGACATCTTAAGAACGATCCCTTTCTCGGACGACTGCCGTTGATCGTGCTGATTCGTGACATCCGCCTCAATGATGTCGACTGGGGCAGCGTCGACGTCGATGACTATATCTGCCTTCCCTATCGTCCGGACGAAATCGTCCACCGTGTGCGCCTCTGTTTGAGCCGGCTGACCCGTTCACTGGACGCCAACCCGCTCACCCGGCTTCCCGGCAACACCAGTATTCTGTTTGAAACCACCGCCCGCATTGAGAGCGGAAAGCCGTTCGCGTTGGCTTATCTTGATGTCGACAATTTCAAGTCGTTCAATGACCGGTATGGATACGGCCGTGGTGACGAGGTGCTGGTTGTGGCCTGTCGCATTCTCACGACGGTCGTCGGGGAGCTCGCCGGAGTAGAAGGGTTCGTCGGGCATGTGGGCGGCGATGACTTTGTCTTTATGAGCCACCCCGATCACATCGACGCGATTTGTGAAACCGTGATTAAACGGTTCGACCTGGTGATTCCTGACTTTTACGATCGCGACGACCGGCTGCAAGGCTATATCGATTCCGTCGACCGAAAAGGGAATCACGAACAATTTCCTATGATGAGCTTATCGATTGCGGTCGTGACGAACAGCCACCGCCCGATCGATCATCCCGGCGATGTCAGCAAGATTGCATCTGAGCTGAAAAAGCTTGCGAAAGCCCACAAGGGAAGTGTGTTTGTAAAAGACCAGCGTGGAGCCGAAACTACCGCGAAGGATGAGGCCGCCTAACTCAAAGCTGGCAGGACGGCACATCCGACCTTCCAAGAACAACGGCGGGATCCTGACAATGGTGAGGGGTGGGGTGACTCTGCGCCTTATTGGCAAGGCTCGAAATCGTCACAATCCTCTGTGGTAAAGCGCGGACCCACTTCATAGATATACCCGGACGGATAGGTCGTCCCGTCCTCATGACCCGCTGTGCTCTTACTTAATACTTTTCCGCAACGCAGACAGTGCTGAACGCCTTCCCAGGATGGATGTCCGGCAAGATGCTGAACCGGCTGACCGACTTCGGCAAAGTCTTGAGGAAGGAGGACCTTACGAACTTCCGAGACTAGACGGTGGGCATGATCTGCCGACTCAAGCTCGGAATCTTCCAACACCAGGACTAAAAGTCCAAGCGCTCGAACAGGATCGCCATTGGCTTCCTCAAGAAGCCGATGGGCAAACGCCTGAACTTTTGTTTGAAGCCGTTGAGAGTCCATAATTTATGCTTTCGTATTTCCCGCGTTCCTCTATCTATCGGGTGATTCCAGACAATCCATGAGCCCAATCCATCTAAGCGCGCCATCTGGTCACGAATTTTCTTGCGAGCACAGGGTCGCAGGTTCCGTGCCACTGGTTCGTGGAGATTGCCCCTGATTGCTCGAATGCCCCTCTCACTCATTTGTTTCCCCTATCTGAACGTCTTAGGCACTCTCTAACTGAAACGAGAACGCAATACGTATCCGCTCAAAAACCGATGCATTTCATATCTAGGGTCGTTTGGGAATGCGCGATAGAGCCATAATAATCAAAGAGATGTATTGACTGGCCGCCGCATATGGACAATGATGGCTCGGCTTTATATGAATAGTCGTGTGCATTTTATCCTCACATGGCACACCTGCATGTCTGATCGCTCCAACAGATTGCGTCACTCAGCCGATTGGCTCAATCACCCATTTGATCCTTCTGTTGTTCTTATTCGGACACTCGGTTCGCAATTCTTGGCTCTTCGGCACAAACATGATCAGGTGATCCCGTCAGTCCACACGAATACGTATGGATTCCTGCGTCTGGAATGCCGAATGTCACAACCCCTTACCTGATTGACCATTTACCCGATGGAGGATGTCCATGGACACATCACACACTGATCTCCTACAGGATTTTTCTCTCGTCACAAAAAACTTTGAGCAACTGGGGCAGCGGCTCTCGGAAGTGGCCGAGCAAGTCAGGACCACCGGCGTACTCCCGTCCGAGAGTTTGATCGAAGAGATCACCGCCTCCCGCCGGAACTTCACAGACCTCAGGGCTCGGGCCATCGAACTGGTCGGCTTGATGTCGGAAACCCCGAGCGCCGCCGCAGAAGAGATCGGGTCAATGAAGGAGCTTGAGGCCCTGCTGCAAGTGGCCGCAGAAGCCCAACGCAAACGCGCGCAACAAGAGAAGGCGCGTATGCGAGCATTGACCGTGCTCGATCGACTGCTGTCACTCGTGCACCGCGACCAACCGGACTTCGCGCCGCTCAGCGAGTGCCAAGCAAAATCACGCGCATTGCGTGAAGCGATTCACGACCACGCCGGCTCTGAGCTCCACCCCGACGTCACAACACTGGCCCAAGGGCGCCACCCTTTAGCCGAACTTCTCACACTCGTCGAAGGGTACGATGACCTCGATGATGATCTCTGGCTCTTGCTCAAACATGCCGTGGCTGAAAATTTCGGGAAATCATTGGCGATGAGCGCGGCACGAGGAAAGCTCTGCCCCTCGCCCACAAGGATGAACCCTGAACACCAGCCGGATGAGATTCGCAACGGAATGAAAGCCCCTGTGGTGCCGGCCACCTTCACCGACGGAGAAAGCGGGCCCCACTGAAGTTTGCGCTCCGCACATCACGAGCCTGACAAGACATTCCCTCTCAGGCCTAGAGATCATGGTGCCATGCGGCCCGCAATCTGACCAAGGGTCTCGCCTCTCAAAACACCAGCTCCGGTTGTCTCACCCGCCTTCGTGTGATAGCTTGCATGTCGGAGGGATCCTCCCTTCCATCGACTCACTATCTTATTGAGGCTACGTGCTGACTGACCGATTGCCGAATGCGCACCGGCGCATTCCCTCAAAATATGCCTGGCTTGTCGTGGCAGTGGCGCTCTCTGCTTGGCCGCTCCCCCCGGTAAGCCATGCGGAAACCGCCGTGTCTGCTTCCAATAAAATCACCCTCGACTTCAACGAAGTCGAGATTCCTGTTTTTGTTCGCTTCATCAGTGAATTGACCGGAAAAAATTTCGTGCTTGATGAGGCGATCAAGAAGCTGGGCGGAAAGATTTCCGTATTCTCGCCTACCAAGGTCACGCCGGATCAAGCCTACAGCATGTTTGTGGCAGCACTGGAAGTCAGCCGGATTGCCGTCGTTCCCAAGGGTAGCGTCTATCAAATCGTGCCAATGGGAGAACTCCCTCCTGAGCGTGGTGTGTATGTCTACAAACTCAAACATGCGAATGCGACCGATCTGGCGGCAGTCCTGACCAACCTCGTCGCTCGCTCCCAAACGGTCGCGCAAACAGCCCCCGGTGCCAGACCGCCTCTGCGTCCCCTGACAGAATTCGAAGCCCCGGTCCAGGTGTTTGCCGACAAAGCCACCAATTCCATCGTGGTCAGCGCCACAAAGTCGGCCTATAGCCGGATCCAATCGGTCATTCGCGATTTGGACACCCGCAGGAAACAAGTCTTTGTTGAAGCCGTGATCCTGGAAGTGCAGGTCGATCGCCTCCGACAGATCGGGACCGATCCCTTGCAGGTCATCGGCGCCGGAAAATCAGGTGCCGTGCAAGGCATCGCAGGGCTCAATCGCGCCCCGGAAGACCTGGCTGCCATTGCCCAGACCATCAGCGGCGTGGCCTCAGGTGGCTCCGTCACCGTTCTCAACACCGTCAACGTCCGGGCGTTTCTCAACTTGTTGATGAGCCTCACCGACACGAACATTCTTTCGACACCTCAGGTATTAGCCGCCGATAACCAGAAAGCCAAAATCGTCGTCGGTGAAAACCGTCCTTTCCCGACCGGACAAGCTCAAGGCATCACCGGGGGTACGTTGGTGACCATTGAGCGCAAAGACGTCGGCGTCACGCTGGAATTGACCCCGCAAGTCCTGGAAGACGATCTGATCCGGCTGGAGCTCAAGCAGGAAATCACCGCCATCGCTGAGAACGTTGCCCAGACAATCGGATCAGGCACCGCGTCCATCCCGGTCGGCCCCACCACCACCAAGCGGTCGATGGAAACCACCACCATCGCGAGAGACAACCAAACCATCGTGGTGGGGGGACTCGTTCGGGACAACATCACCCTCAGCGAACGTAAGGTGCCGTTCCTGGGAGACATTCCCTGGCTGGGTTGGCTCTTCCGGTTTCAAAGCAAACAGACCGAGAAGCTCAATCTGCTCGTCTTCCTCACGCCGCACCTGATCCGCGATGAAAACGATATCGCCGAGCTGAGCCAACGCAAAGCGAAAGAACTTACGATCATTCAACGCGATAACCGGATCGAAGAACCTACGCGTTTAAAACAAGACGTCATCGAACGTCTCGAACAACCTGCGCCAATACCCGTCGAACCTGCACCCAAGACACCCTAACAGACAGATACCTCCCTCAGCCCTCTCCTCTGAGGGGTAGTAGGCCATCACACGAACCCGCTACCCTGTTCTGAACCACACAGGGCACCACATGACTCACACTCCCCAGACCCGTTCCACCGATCGCTTTCCCGTCACCTACCCCGTCGTGTTTGGCGGGGCTCCTTTTGTAGGCGAAGGCACGTTGACTGACCTGTCCGCCTCCGGTTGCGCGATCGCGTGCGATCGCACCGTCCTCTCCGGCAGCTATGTACGGCTCAATGTCTTGATGCCTGATCAGTCACCCTCCCTTGCGATTGAACTCGGCAGAATCCGCTGGGTCAAGGGCTACGTGTTCGGCGTTGAATTCATCCGCCTTCCCATACGTGCCCATCAACAACTCGACCAGGTCATCTGGGCTCGCTTCCTCCGCTCCCTTGGCCACTCCGCACTCTCCTAAGGCCCTCTCATCATCTCCCTGGATGGTGATGGCTCTGAGCCTGACGACACGCTCGATGGCCCTGGAAAGCCCGCGCTGTCCTGATCGCGATTGACTACGACTGACACTCGGTCTAGCCTGCTGCAAGATTTGATTGATCCGGCCGACTCTAGTTCCATACTGGTTCTGCCGAAGGAGTCGTATGGCCTCTCCTCGTCAGTCTCCTCCCATACCCCCCCCGCTGCTCGCTGAGCAGCAGCGCCTTGATGAAGACGCCCAACGTCAGCGCCATTGGAAACGCTGGGGCCCATATTTGAGTGAACGGGCCTGGGGCACCGTACGCGAAGACTACAGTCCACACGGCACCGCGTGGGAAACCTTCCCGCACGAGCAGGCCAGATCACGGGCGTACCGCTGGAACGAGGACGGGCTCGCCGGTATCTGCGATCGCCACCAGATGATCTGTTTCGCCATCGCCCTCTGGAACGGACACGATCCCATTTTGAAGGAGCGCCTCTTCGGCCTCACCGGCAATGAAGGCAATCACGGCGAAGACGTCAAAGAGTACTACTTCTATCTCGATTCCACGCCAACGCATTCCTACATGAAATATCTCTACAAGTATCCGCAGGCAGCCTTTCCCTATGCCCGGCTCGTGGAAGAAAATCGCCGGAGAAAACGCCAGGATCCTGAATTTGAGTTGGTCGATAGCGGGGTCTTTGACGACAACCGCTACTTCGACGTGTTCGTGGAATATGCGAAGGCGACCTCAGAAGATCTCTGCATCAGGATCCAGATCGTCAATCGAGGCCCTGAGGCGACAGAGCTCACCGTGCTACCGACAATATGGTTTCGCAATACCTGGTCTTGGGGATCGGATATCCGGCGTCCGAGACTGCGACAGGGCGAGTCAGCCAACCATATGAGTGTGATCGAGACGAATCACGACCACTATGGCAAACGGCGGTTACTCTGCGAAGGAGAGCCGACGCTGCTCTTCACCGAAAATGACACAAACAGCAGGCGGCTGTATGGCGATCAGGACGGCGCCACGTACGTGAAAGACGGCTTTCATGACTATGTGGTGGCACGAGAGAAAGACGCGGTCAATCCGGACCACATCGGCACCAAGGCCGCCGCCCACTATGTAGATACGCTGGAAGCTGGCGCGACCAAAACCATCCGCCTGCGCTTTACCAACGAAGAACAGACTCCGGAGTTCACCAAGCAGGACTTCGATGCGGTGTTTGATGCACGGCTTCAAGAAGCGAATGAGTTTTACGACAGCCTCGCACCGCCCGCACTCTCAGAAGATGCACGCCAGGTGCAGCGCCAAGCCTTTGCCGGCCTGCTCTGGAGCAAGCAGTTCTATCATTACGAGGTCAATCGCTGGCTCAAGGGAGATCCCGGCATACCGGATCCTCCCCGCGAGCGTCTCGGAGGCCGCAACGCCGACTGGACTCATCTCTATAACGCCGACGTGATCTCGATGCCGGACAAGTGGGAGTATCCCTGGTATGCGGCGTGGGATCTGGCCTTCCATTGCATTCCGCTCGCGCTCGTCGACCCGACCTTTGCCAAAGAACAACTCGTGCTGATGCTGCGTGAATGGTACATGCATCCGAACGGACAGATTCCGGCCTATGAGTGGGCCCTGGGCGACGTGAATCCACCGGTCCATGCCTGGGCTGCCTGGCGGGTCTACAAGATCGACAAGAAACGCCACGGCGTCGGCGACCGGCGCTTTTTGGAGCGCTGCTTTCACAAGCTGCTGCTGAACTTCACCTGGTGGGTCAATCGCAAAGATGCCGACGGGAAGAACATCTTCCAAGGCGGGTTCCTGGGTCTCGACAATATCGGCGTATTCGATCGCAGCGCCCCGCTGCCGACCGGCGGCCACATCGAGCAATCGGATGCCACCAGCTGGATGGGCATGTATTGCCTGAACATGCTGACCATGGCATTGGAGCTCGCCCGGGACAACCGCGCCTACGAAGACGTGGCCAGCAAGTTCTTCGAACACTTTGTGTATATCTGCCGGGCCATGAACAACATCGGCGGGGAGAAGATCGAGCTCTGGGACCGTGAAGACGAGTTCTTCTACGACGTGCTGCATCTGCCGAACGGTGAGACCAGACACATGAAGGTCCGTTCCATGGTCGGGTTGATTCCGCTCTTCGCAGTCGAGACCCTCGACTCCGAATTGATCGACAGCCTCCCGCGCTTCAAGCATCGCATGCAGTGGTTTATCGAGAACCGGCCGGACTTTGCGCAACATCTCGAAACCCAATCGTATGACGGAGGGGTGCGGCGCTTTCTCTCGCTCGTCAACCGTGATCGATTACGGTCCGTGCTCGGCTACATGCTCGACGAAGAGGAATTTCTCTCGCCCTACGGCATCCGCGCACTCTCGCGCTATCACAAGGCCCACCCCTATGTGCTTAGCGTCATGGGCCATGAGCATCGAGTGGATTACGAGCCGGCGGAGTCTGGCACCGGACTGTTTGGCGGCAACTCCAACTGGCGCGGACCGATCTGGTTCCCGGTCAATTATCTCCTGATTGAATCGCTGCAGAAGTTTCATTACTTTCTCGGCGACCAATACAAGGTGGAGTACCCGACCGGTTCCGGCCATCAGGCCACGCTCTGGCAGGTGGCCGCGGAAGTCTCGCGCCGGCTCACACATATTTTCTTGAAGGATGCCTCCGGAAAAAGACCGGTGTTCGGCGGAACGTCGCGATTCCACAACGACCCGCACTGGAAAAATCACGTGCCCTTCTATGAATATTTCCATGGCGACAACGGTGCCGGCATCGGCGCAAGTCACCAGACAGGCTGGACGGGATTGGTCGCGAAGTTGATTCAGCAGTCGGGAGAGTGACGAAGCTGAAAGTTGACGACTAGGAGCCTGACGTGAAAATCAGCTCCCAAGATTGCCAGAACCTGGACCGCGCACTCAGTCTCGAATGGCTCGAGACAAACGGGCGGGGCGGATTCTCGTCCGGCACCGTCGCCGGCGCCAACACCCGCCGGTATCACGCACTCTTACTGACTGCGCGCATGCCGCCGAGCGAACGGTTCGTGCTGGTGAATCAGGTGGAAGAGTGGCTCGATCTCGACGGGCAATCCTTCCCGCTCTCCACCAACTGCTATCCCGGCGCTGTCCATCCTTCCGGCTATCAGTTCTGTACAGGATTTACTGTCGATCCCTGGCCAACCTGGACATTCGAGTGCCGCAACACAACAGTCCAACGTGAGATCTTCACAGTCCATGGACGTGATCTCGTCATCGTTCGGTGGAAATTGCTTGGCAAGAAGAAGCAGCGAGCGATTCTCCGCGTAAGGCCGAAGCTCAGCGGGCGCGACTACCACGCAACGCATCACGAGAATGGACGGCTATTGACGGAATCTTCGATCGAAGCAGGGACTGTTACCTGGCAGCTCTATTCCGATCTCCCTCCCGTACAAGCGTTTCATTCCGGCGAGTATCGCCAGGCCCCAGAGTGGTATCGCCAGGTGGAGTTCCCCGTCGAGCAACAACGCGGACTCGACCATAGGGAAGATTGGTGGTCGCCGGGAGAGTTCACGTTCAGCCTTACACCGGGATCAACCGAGACCTTGACCTTCACCAGCGAAGCCTTCGACGGGCTCGATCTCCCTGCCCTCACCAAGCGTGAGCGGGCGCGCCGGACCCGGCTCACGCAAGCGGCCCCGACCGCCGATCCTCTGGCCGGCGCACTCTGGCGTGCCGCGGACGCGTATTTGTCGGAGCGGGGCCATCAACAAACTGTGATCGCCGGCTATCCCTGGTTCACCGACTGGGGGCGCGATACCTTCATCTCGTTGCCGGGGCTCTGTCTCGTGACCGGTCAATTGGAAGTCGCCTGGCAGATCATCGCCGCATTTGCCGGCCACATCTCAGAAGGCATGATCCCGAATCGCTTCCCCGACGCCGGCGAGCGGCCGGAGTACAATACGATCGACGCCTCACTCTGGTTCATCCATGCCATTAATCGCTACTTCGCTGCATCCCAGGATGACGCCCGTGTTCGCGGCACGGCCTGGCCTGCCATCAAACAGATCCTCGATGGCTATCGGCGCGGCACCCGTTACGGGATTCGAATGGATAAAGACGGCTTGATCACCGGGGGAATTCCTGGCGCCCAGCTGACCTGGATGGATGCAAAGATCGGTGACTGGGTCGTCACGCCGCGGCACGGCAAACCGGTAGAAATTCAAGCCTTGTGGGTGCACGCTTTGGATGTCGGAGAAACCCTCGCCCGCCTGTTCGGCGAGGCATCGTACGCCGATCAATGCCAGGCTGACCGGCAACGAGCCGTAGCCACATTTCAACAACGCTTCTGGTACGAACAAGGCAGCTACCTGTACGACGTCATCGACGGACCGGAGGGCAACGACGCCTCCCTCAGGCCCAATCAACTCTACGCCATCGCACTGGGCAATGACTTGGTCCCGCGCGATCGCGCGCAACACATCCTCCGGCTCGTAAAAGAACAGCTCGTCACTCCGCTCGGACTTCGCACGTTGTCACCGGACGATCCGCGCTATCATCCCCGCTATGAAGGAGGCGTGCTGGAACGAGACAGCGCCTATCATCAAGGCACGGTCTGGCCGTTCCTCCTGGGTCCGCTGGTGACGGCCTGGATCAAGAGTTTCGGACGAAATGCCAAATCCCGCACGGAAGCGAGAAGATTTTTGAATGGCCTCGAAGCTCATCTCAGCGAGGGCTGCCTCGGACAAGTCTCCGAGATTGTTGATGCCGAGGCTCCGCATCATCCATGCGGGTGTTTTGCTCAGGCCTGGTCGGTTGCGGAACCCCTGCGAGCGCTACATGAAGACCTCGGAAACCCGGGGAAACCGAGCACCATTCGACAACGACAAGTCTCAACTTCACCCGTCGCCCCGAAAACAAGTCGTTCGACCAAGGCGCTGAAGAAGCCGGTTACGAAAGCTCGATCAACCCGTCAGACTACGTAAGTTGCCCACCAACTATCGCCCGATAATCTTTCATCGACGCCAATGTTTCGCATAGCCCCATGAAACAGCCAGATTTTTCGGCAAGCCTACGGCGACACTTGTCCTACACTACGGTCATACTTAGAGTGCGAGGGAAGGGAGAACGACATGCGGGGTCCTGTCGTAAGGCAACGCGCCTGCCCACGCCGCCTTACGACAACAATGATTTCTAGCGGCGATTGGCTTGATCGCGGCGACAGCTTTCTTCGGCCAACATCCGCTGACCGACGCTCCCATCTTTGGGAATGCGTGCCATGCAGGCGTTCAAGTTGTCTTCCACTGACCCGGTGGCGATACGGTCGATGTTCTTCGTTGCGCCGAACGTCGCCCCGCTACCAGAAGACGACCCGCTCCCGGATGTTCCCATTGCGCCATCGCTTGCACAGCCGCCAAGGAGCAGTCCCACCAATGCGATCACACCGCACAGGCCCAGTGAACGATCTGACATAGCAACACCTCCTCAACATAGATAGAACACAACGAAATAGCCGCGCCATCCTACTGCGACGACGAGGGAAGAACAAGCCGGTTTTTTCAGAGAGAAACCATTCAGGCCGGTTCGCTTGAAAGGATCTGCTCCCAATGGCCGGACCGGGATGGCGCACCACTCGCAGTCCGGCCACTCTGTGTCACGCTTTGTCAGTCACCGTTATTGCGGCGAAGCATTGACCTTGGTTCCCTCCTTTACCGGTGGTTCAATCTTGATGTTCGGTCCCTGCACAGTTGGCAACACCCCCGCGCCGGGCTTCTCCATGATCCGCAGATTATCATGATTGATCGACAGGCTCTGCTTGGAGTGGCTGTCATCGAATGCAGCGGCGTTCGCCAGCGACCCTGCCCCCGTTGCATTGGTTTGACCGGGGTCGTTCGCGAGAGACTGTCCTTTGACCGGATCGATCGCTTTGCCCATCGGATAGCCCGGATGCTTCGGCAGCAAATCGGGATTGGCGAAAGCCGGCGAAATGGCCAAGAGCACAACCGCAGATGCGGTCACAAGCATTCGTGAGGTTTTCATGGTGCAACCTCCTTGATGATGATGGTGGGAGACACATCAACGCCCTCGAAGGTATGACACCGCCGCGGGCGCATGGAAGCAGACAGAGGTTCGGAAAGCGTGCACAGCAGTGAGGGAGTTACCCCGGTAACATACGACACCTCCGGGATGTTTCAGCATCGCTCCCGCAAAAAGGCGGAGTCAAGCAGGCACAAACCGGCTCACAATGGGCGCTTGGCGAGGATCAGGTCCGATACGGGAAAGCCAAGCTGCCTGGCCCCTTCGACCAGTCGTCGGTAAGTCGCATCGTCCAGCTGGGGCGTACGCGAGAGGATCCAGAGAAAGCGGCGATCCGGCGTGCCCACCACGGAGGTGCGATAGCCGGAATCGAGCTCGATGATCCAATAGTTCCCCTCGCGGGATGAGCCGAACAACCGCGCGAAGAAGTTGTCAAAGACCACCGTGAGCCGCGCATTCGTCTTCGGATCGACGACCGTCGCTACCCCGTCGATCTGGTCGAGCCCGCCGGTATCGGTCACACATTCATTGTGGACTCCGACCGCCCCGTCAGGCCGATTCGTATAGATCGCTTTCGAATCGACGCAATGCCGCTGAAACCACATCGGCAACCGCGCAATCTCGTACCAAGTGCCCGTATAGCGGGCGAGATCCACCGATGTCGCCGTCGGAAGCGGCTTCCTCGATCCCGGACCGGCACAGGCCGACAAGACCACACACATGGCAATTACGACTGGCAAGGGAAGCGTTTTCATGGCCGGCTCCTGTTTGAATGGCACACAGGAAGGAAATACCCAACGCGTGGGTAATCATCGACAGCATATCACTCCTGCGGCGTACTCTTTCGGAGCAGTGTTCGCATCTCCCAGAACGAAGGAGCCGGCTCGTTGACATCCGGATGTTCCAAGTCGATCTGAATATTATGGAGCGGCGGCTGGCTGCTGAGAGACTGAGTGACCGGGTACCAACAGTCGTACTTGAGACCCCACCGATCTCGATAACTCAATCGGAGATAGCCGTTACTCTGGGGCTTCGCACGAAGCGGCACATCCGGCCCTAATACGAGCGAAGCCGTGTGCTTCTGATAGCGCGGGCCCTGTGGATAGACTTTCTTCACCGAAAAGCTGCCCTCCCATCCACCCAGATGCAAGACGCAATCGTACGCGACCCCGCGCCCGACGTTCTCAAGCTGTGGAATGAGGGTGAGTATATTCCCCGCGGTCATCGCAGACATATTGGTGACCCGGAGCATGGGCTGCTGCGCACGGAAGTCGTCTCGAGTATGCGCCGCGATCACCTGCCACACATAGAACGCAGCCCCACCGGCCGCGAACAGCACGAAAAACCCGATCAACCAAAGCCAATCCATATCCACTTTCTGTCCTATGAACAAGCTGCATGCGGCTGAACCGGGAAGAAGCTACGTTCTGGCGAGAGAAGAGTCAACTGGAAGAAGGAACGGGAATATCAGGAATGGGCGCGCGCCAGGGCCTCTTTTGCAAGAGGCCCTGGTAGCCTTGAAAATGAATGATTGCAGGGCTACTGCACGTCGACGGTGATGGTCTGGCTGGCGGCGACGAGGGCGTGGTCCAGCAAGGCTATTTCTGCGATTTTTGGCGATTGTACGATCGATGACGGCTCCGCAGTTGACGCATTTCCAGGCATAGAAGGCCAGGAAAAAATCCGAGAATCGTTCCAACATCATCAATCCTTTGCACTTCGGGCAATCCATAACTTTCTCCCTTGTGAGGTGAATGAACGTATGCAAGGGAATAGCAATTTGCGATCCAGCACGACAGTCAAGTAATATCAACAACTTAGATATGTGTAGAATACTTATACGTACAAATCTGTACGTCCTGTGTCATTTATGTTTTCAATTTTGTGCAATACCCTGAGGATGTGAGGGGTAAGGCGCGAAGAGCGGTGAAACGTGATGTATATGCAGTAAAGCGCGGTATTGGTGAGGGGTAAGATCGTTAGGCGCAAGAAGGAGACCGGTGCGAAGTAGGGTTGTTGGACGGGTTTTCAGGCCGAGCAATCAGAACAGACTTCCAGCCCTTTTGTTAGGGATTGCCGCAGGCGACCTTTAGCAGCCCCGCGGTGGCTGTTCCGGGTGGGGCCGCCGCCCACTGAGTTATGCCAGTGGTGGAGCGCACGACGGATCCGGCACCCATCTTCCCGGAGAACCAGCTCGACTTGAGCGGTTGGCTCTTCTGGCCCTGACAGCAACCTGGCGCAACGCCTCGGCGTTCAACCCAGGAAAGGTCGGAAACCGTCCATCCAGTGGGAACGCGGTTCCGAGGACATTGCCGGCATAAGCCAAAGGAAGTTCACCCTTGGCAAAGAGATGGACTTTATCGATCAAATGGGGAAGCAGGATGTACACACCGAGCGTCTCCCCGAGAGATCGCAACGGCCCCGGTTTTGGAACATCTATCACAGCCATCACTGATGAATGATGTCGTATGCCCTAAGCCTGACCACCAGAGAAATGAGGAGCGCGCGCTGCGAAGTGGGAAATGTCCTTACTTCTTTGCAACCTTTAGCTGAGCAGTTCTTGTAAAAACTCTTCTTTGGTAAGGATGCGCGTCTTCAGAAAGGACTGCAGGGCATCGCGCCTACCATTATTAATAAAAGCCTTCTTGTCGTTGGTTACAAAAACGTCTCGGCCATCTCGAACGTGTGCTTCTAGAATCATGGCATCGCGTAGCTGTCGTTGCTGACCATCGCTGAGTTGGCCTCGTTGTCCAGATTTTGGAAACGAGCCGTTCGAGATAATATGCAATATTCTTTCCAAGTAATCTGCATTTCCAAAAATTGACGTTCCCCATTCACTTTCGCCCCAAATGCCAGTTTCAAAGACTTGGCCAAGTTGAGGAGCTTGAAGCCGTGCATCCCCATGACCTACTTCACGTCCAGTTACTGAAACAACTGCGACCTCGTATCCTTGGACCTTCGCCAGTGCAATTAGGTCGGATGCGGGCAAGACGTTCGTATCAATTGTTACTGTCTTCATCAATGTTAGCCAACAACGGTTACAAATGAACAAGGTTCGCCGCACGTAGCGAAATGGAGAACGCTCTATTTTCAGTCTTGAGAACGCCCAGCCTTGCAATGCCGTGAATATTGGGGCATTGAACGGGAATTGTTTCGCAACATTGATGTGGTAAATCTCCGTCCTAATTCAGCACATTTGGTTCTGTGCTCGGAGGAGAAGTGAAGATAGGCTACGTCTCAGTCAGGAAAGTGTCAACAGCGCTCACTCCTCACCTTCTGATAATGGCAGAGACTGTGGCAGTATCTGCGACTTGCTCGGAGCAATGACACCGCACTTATATAAATGATCCCTCCAAGCTCGCTTGCTTTCACTCTCTTGGAAGGGCACCCATTTTGGTCTACGTGCGGCCGTCGAACGAGGCCCTTCTCAGGGCGCGCGTTTCGGGAGCACAGGACCAATGTGGGTGTCCTTCCAATCTCTTTTATCGTGCGCGTTCTGCGAGCAAGCAGGGCACCAGGCCACTCCCATCTCCTGCTCCCTATTTGCGAAGAGTTGTAATCGGTGTGTGAACCCCGGCGCACCAGAGCCTCCCTTGCAAGAGACCCTGGTGGCTTTGATGACGGCTGGTTGCCGTATTACTGCACGTCGACGGTGATGGTCTGGCTGGCGGCGACGAGGGCGTGGTCCTTTGTGGCGCCGGTCACGGTGATTTGGTGCGTCCCCCTGCTCAGGCCCTTAAAGGTTCCTTGAAACCCCTTCTGATACTCATTGTCCACAAACACGTGGGCATGGGCAGCCTGGGAGCCCTTGGTCAATTCATACTTCAGCTCAAAGCTGTCGCTGACCTTGTCCTTATCCTTCGGAGACGTGATCATAATCTTCGACCCGTCCTCTACTGGTTTATCCGCTGCGAAGACTGGCGCTCCACTGAGCGCACCCACCAATGCGATTCCTAATCCCATGAATCCAATACGTCCCATCATATGCATCACGACCTCCTTGTTTGAAATAGTTACATCATCACTGCACCCTACCACACCCTACGAGCGATCTGTTTGAATGGATTCCCGGGCTGATGGAAAAGGGTGAATTTTACCCTCTCTTCACGCGAACCGAGCCATTCCCTTCATCATCTCATCTAAAGGCGCGCGTTCCGGGAGCGCAGGGCAAACGTGGGTGTTCGACTATTC
>NEWQ02000025.1:0-27776 GCA_002869855.2 Nitrospira sp. CG24D | reverse complement strand
CAGGATCATCAGTGCGCGGCCGGCGAGCAGGCGGGAGCGCCAAGCCTATACCCGACTCACAGATTGATTTCTCGGACATCCCGGAAGCTACAGACGCACAATTGAAGCGCGCGCGTCGGGTCGGCAGACCGACCAGCGGCATGGCGAAGCAGTTGATCGCCATTCGCCTCTCGCCGCGACTGTTGAGCCAGCTCCGAAAGATGGCCGCCAAGCAAGGGAAACCCTATCAGTCACTGATTCATGAGCTCTTAGAAAAAGCCGCCTCCAAAGCCGCGTAACCGTCCTTCTGGTCTGTCTGGTTTTTCTGGTGGGGGTTCCGGTCCGACCAACAAGACAGACCAGATAGACAAGACAAACAGGCTACCCCTCTAGGCATCGCGCGTTTCGCGCCAGTCCCGCTCTTCTCGCCCTCAACCTTCAGGACTCCTCAATTCACCATTCATCATTCATCATTGAACATGCAACATTTCGCTCCCCGTCCCTGAAAGGCAGCGTGATTTCCCGCTGGGAAAGGGGTATTCTGCGGCAGTAAAAATCGAGGCAATCAGCTGCCGTGCCCAATATACAGCTAACAGAAGCGGGTAGAGTGCTAATCAATCTGCGATAACGGCAGACTAAAGGAGTCTCATGCTCACGGGTGAAATCCGCATCCAAATCGATCGAATATGGGACGTCTTCTGGTCCGGCGGTATCTCCAATCCGCTCGAAGTCATTGAGCAGATCACTTACCTACTGTTCCTGCGCCGGTTGGACGACCTGCAGACGCTGGAAGAGAACAAGTCCACGCGGCTGAAGAAGCCTATGGAGCGGCGCGTCTTCCCCGAAGGCAAGGATGCTAGGGGCCGCGCCTATGACGATCTCCGCTGGTCACGCTTCAAGCACCTCGCTCCGGCGGAGATGTACAACGTCGTAGGGGAGCACGTCTTTCCTTTCCTTCGCACGTTAGGCGGAGATGATTCCACCTATGCACACCATATGAAAGACGCGCGTTTCACCATCCCCACGCCAGCGGTTTTGGCGAAAGTGGTGGACTTGCTTGATGCGGTGCCGATGGAGGATCGCGATACCAAGGGTGATATCTATGAGTACATGCTGGGCAAGATTGCGAGCGCCGGGCAGAACGGTCAATTTCGTACCCCGCGTCATATCATCCGGCTGATGGTGGAGATGACAGCCCCGCAACCCACCGACCTGATTTGTGACCCAGCCTGCGGCACAGCTGGGTTTCTCGTCGCGGCAGGAGAATATCTACGTCAGCACCACCAAAACATTTTCCACGACGAGAAGCTTAAGGAACACTTCCACCATCGTATGTTCAACGGCTTCGACTTCGATAACACCATGTTGCGCATCGGTAGCATGAACATGCTGCTGCATGGCGTCGAGAACCCAGATATCCGCTACCAGGATTCGCTCGCGCAGGACCACGCAGGCGAGGAGGAAAAATACACCCTGGTGTTGGCCAATCCGCCTTTTGCAGGCAGCCTCGATTACGAGAACACTGCCAAGGATCTACTCCAGATCGTTAAGACGAAGAAGACAGAACTCCTTTTTCTCGCGCTTTTCTTGCGGCTGTTGAAACCCGGTGGTCGCGCGGCAGTGATCGTTCCCGAAGGCGTATTATTCGGCTCCAGCACAGCGCACAAAGAGCTGCGCCGCCTGCTTGTGGAAGAGCAGAAGCTCGATGCGGTGATTTCGCTCCCCAGTGGTGTGTTCAAGCCCTACGCGGGCGTCTCCACCGCAATCTTATTATTCACCAAGACCAACAGCGGCGGCACCGAGCACGTGTGGTTCTACGACGTAGAGGCGGATGGCCGGAGCCTTGACGATAAGCGGACGCCGCTCCTCTCCGACGACAAGCTCGGCCCCGTGCCGCGCATAGCCCTTGCCGAGGAGGAACACGCGAAGAACAACCTTCCCGATATACTAGCGCGCTGGGCACAGCGTGATCGCAGCGAACACGAACGCGCACGCACGGATCAGAGCTTCTGCATCCCCAAGACCGAAATCGCTGCGCTGGGCTACGACCTCAGCCTCAACCGGTATAAGGAGATCGTGTACCAGGAAATCCAGCATCGCTCGCCGAAGGAGATTCTCGCCGATCTTGACAAGTTGGAGTCGGAGATTCAGAGGGAGATGAAGGAGCTAGACGGGATGCTGAGATGAGTGCGTGGGATACAAAGAGGCTCGGAGATGTTGTCGCCATCATAGGCGGTGGCACTCCAACGCGGAACAATCCCGCTTTCTACGGCGGGGCGATTCCATGGGTAACTCCAAAGGACATGAAGTCTTGGGAGATTCGAGGCGCTCAGGTGTCTATCACTCAGTCCGGGCTGGATAACAGTTCGACTCGATTGGTGCCCCCCAATTCCGTCCTAATCGTGGTGCGCTCTGGCGTACTGAAGCACACCATTCCCGTTGGATTGAACCGGCTACCCGTGGCCATCAATCAAGACATGAAGGCACTACAATGCCGAGAAGGAGTGGATCCGGAATTTCTCGCTCACTTCATCAAGGCGCAGTCGCCAATTATTCTTCAATGGGTACGGGCAACAACGGCGGATAATTTCCCGATTGATAGGCTTAAGAGTCTTCACATTCCCCTCCCGCCCTTGCCCGAACAGCAGCGGATTGCAGAGGTGTTGGACCGGACAGAGGCGTTGCGGGCCAAGCGCCGCGCCACCCTCGCCCAACTCAACAGCCTTACACAATCCATCTTCATCGATATGTTTGGCGACCCCGCCACTAATCCTAAGGGGTGGACGTGGCGCATGCTCAAAGACCTAGGCGCGGTAATCACCGGCGGTACTCCCCCGAGTGCCAAGCCAGGCATGTTCGATGGGCCGATACCATTCATAACGCCAGGTGACCTTGAAAGTGATAGGCCAGTGAAACGGAGCGTGACGGAGGCGGGTGCCAATGAAATCGTCACTGTTAGGGGAGGTGCGGCACTCGTGTGCTGTATCGGGGCGACCATCGGAAAGATAGGAAAGGCGGCGGTGCGGAGCTCCTTCAACCAGCAGGTCAATGCGGTCGAATGGGGCGAGACAGTTAACGACAGCTACGGCTTCGCAGTGCTCCACTTCTTCAAACCCACGATCATTGCGTGGGGCGCATCAACGACACTGCCAATACTCAAGAAGTCAGCCTTCGAACGAATCGAGATTCCCGTTCCTCCCATCGATTTGCAGAGGGAGTTTGCGCGGAGGCTCTTGATACTGGACAGGCTCGAAGCTTTGAGCAAGGCTTCTCTTGCTTCTTTGGATGAACTGTTCGCCGCTCTACAGTCCCGCGCCTTCCGAGGGGAGCTATAGCGATGCGCGGCGAGTTCATGGGAATCTGGCTGGAGACCTGGCGTGAGATCTGGGAGCCCTTGAGCTCACAGGATGGGGCACCCGACGATATGTTCTGTGAGATCTATCGTGAGCTCGCAGGTGCACTAAAGATAAAGCTGAAGCCAGAAGTGCTTGCAGATGTCATTGATGACCCGGCGAGGAGCCGGGACTCACTTCGCGCGACCAGTCCGGATGATCTTGCTGGCGAGCGCGAAGTGATGAAGTTCTTTGAAAGGACACACGAGGCGCTCGAAGACCTGGCAGGCGACACCTTTTCGAATGCCTACTTCAACTTGCTAACGGTCTTCATCGATAAATACAGCCTTCGCTACGACCTTCGTCGCCCCTGCCTACTATGCCCAACGCTGCCGGGTATGTTCGCCAGCCTTGTGCGCGATTTGAGGGGAGTGACTAGCCAAGATGCCCACCTCGACAGCCTGATGAAGGAGTTCGAGAACGCAATTCGCGACCTGCGCATCGATTGCTCGGATGGGCGAATCAAGACCTGCATCCAGAAGCAGGTTAATCTGCTGGAAGCGATCGGGCGCGTGTTTCCGGGTGTGACGGGGACCACGCTTGGTGCCATCTGCGACCAGGTGGGCACCTGGCCGCACGACAAGCTCAAGGTAGCGATAAAGGACCTCTACGGCTTCACCTGCGACTACCCAGGCATTCGCCACGGCGGCACGCCAGCCAACGCACTTCGCGCGATCGAAATGCGTGACATGATCGCCATTTCCATTCTGCTGGCCGGGTTCACGCCGTATCTGACCGACCAACTCAACGCAGACAGCATGTATCGAGGACGATAAGGGATCGTGATGCCGACCACTCGCGAAGAACTCCAGCACTGGCTCAATGAACCAGAAGGTGCTCACCTTGAATTTAAGGAAGCGAAACACAACTTCCACTTCGACAAGTTGGTGGAGTACTGCGTGGCGCTGGCCAACGAGGGCGGCGGCAACATTATCCTCGGCGTGACCGATCTGCGACCGCGTCGGATTGTCGGCACACAGGCCTTTGCCGAGCCTGGTCGGACTGAAGCAGGGTTGTACGATCGTCTGTCCCAGCGCATTCCAGTGGAGGAAGTCACGACGGCCGATGGACGCGTATTAGTGGTCCATGTGCCGCCTCGGTTGCCTGGGACGGCTTGGGAAATCGAAGGGCGCTACCTCAAACGCGCCGGGGATGAGTTGACGGCCCTGACAGCGGATGAACTCCGAGCCATCTTCGGCGAAGTGAGGCCGGATTTTTCGGCTGAGCCTTGCCCTGGTGCGACCGTTCTCGACCTCTCGGCGGCGGCGCTTGCGGCGTTTCGTACTCGTTGGGCTGAACGGACGCGAGATGACCGGAAGGTGGCATGGACCGATCTCGAGACGTTGACCAATGCTGAATTGCTGGTCGAAGGTGTTCCCACCTATGCGGCGTTGATCTTGTTTGGCACGCGAGCGGTACTTGGACGGTGGCTGGCGCAGGCCGAGATTGTGTTCGAATATCGGTCGTCCGAGGCCTCGGGTCCGGCCGCCGACCGTGAGGAGTTTCGAGAGGGATTTTTTCTCTGCCACGATGCACTGTGGCAGAAGATCAATTTGCGCAACGATCGCCAAAGCTATCAAGACGGATTGTTCCGGGTGGAGCTGCCTACCTTCGATGAGGTGTCGGTGCGAGAAGTCTTGTTGAATGCGGTGGCGCATCGGGATTATCGGCAGGGTGGCTCCATTTTCGTTCGCCAGTTTGCACACCGGTTGGAAGTAGTCAGCCCTGGGGGGCTTCCACCGGGCATCACTCCCGATAATATTCTTGATCGGCAGAGTCCACGCAATCGTCGCCTCGCCGAGGCCTTAGCGAAGTGCGGCTTGATCGAGCGGTCTGGGCAAGGCATGAACCTCATGTTTGAGCAGGCGATCCGGCAAGGTAAACCGCTCCCCAGCTTGGCCGGGACTTCAGATCATGAAGTCCGCCTCACGCTGGACGGCCTAGTGAAGCGCCCTGCTTTTGTGCGTTTTATGGAGCGGCTTGGCGCGGAGCGGCTTCGTTCGTATTCCACCTACGACTTTCTCACGTTAGATTATCTGCACCGGGAAGAACCGCTGCCGGACTATTTGAAAGCCAGGTTGCCGGGGTTAATCGAGGGCGGTGCCGTGGAGTCCATCGGCCATGGGAAGGGCACGCGCTATTTGCTGTCGCATCGTTTGTATGCCGCGTTGGGTGCGACGGGGGTGCGTACCCGTAAGAAGGGGCTAGATCGGGAGACCAACAAAGCCTTGTTGATCAGGCATATCCAGGATAACCAAGCAACAGGATCTAAAATGGAGGAGCTCCGGCAAGTGCTCCCCGCTCATTCGCGCAGTCAAATCCAAGTTCTGTTGCGTGAGTTGGTGAAGCAGGAGGCGGTTCATGTTCATGGAGCGACTCGGGCGGCCCGCTGGTATCCAGGGCCTGAACGGTCGGATTGCAACCATGCGTAAGCCCAATGCAATACTCGACCGAGGTTTTCCCTCCCTCGACCCGCATGCTCCCCATTATTCCAATCAGTTACGATTGCAACCGTATTACAACCACATTGGGCTCAGTTGCAATCCTTGGATGATCCTCAGCGCGGAGAGGCTGAAGGGATGAGCCACTTTGGTTTTCTCCAGGCGGAATGGCCGTCGGTTTTCGAGGCAACGGCGAAGGCGGAGCTGTTGGTGCACGCAGACCCACGCACTGCCTGTTTCTATGCCCGACGCGCCCTCGAGCTGGCCGTGGCGTGGGCGTACAAGCACGATAGTTCGCTGCGGCTTCCCTATCAGGACAACTTGAGTGCGCTGATCCACGAGCCCACTTTCAAAGCGGTTGCTGGCGAAGCGATATTCAGCAAGGCCCGGGTCATTAATACGCTGGGAAATCAGGCTGTTCACAGCTATCGTCCGATCCAGGAGTCGGACGCGTTGTCTGCGGTGCGTGAACTCTTCCATGTAGGCTACTGGCTTGCCCGTTCCTATGCGCGCGGCGCCAAGCCAGCTTCGGGGTTGGCGTTTGACGTGAACGCACTGCCGAAGGCTATGTCGCTACCGAAGCAGACCATCGACCAACTCCAGAAGCTGGAGACTGGGCTTCGCGAGCGGGACGAGAAGCTCTCGGCACTCCTGGCTGACAAGACGGCGTTGGATGATGAGCTGAAGCGGCTGCGGAAGGAAGTCGCCGAGGCAAAGAAGGCCGCCGCGGCGCAACCGGACACGCATGACTACTCCGAGGCACAGACCCGCGACTACTTCATCGACCTGTTACTAAAAGAGGCCGGTTGGCCGCTGGACCAGCCTCATGATCGCGAATTTGAAGTGGCCGGTATGCCCAATGCCCAGGGCAAAGGTTTCGTGGACTATGTGCTCTGGGGGGACGATGGCAAACCTCTGGGGCTTGTCGAGGCCAAGCGCACCCGTCGCGATCCACGAGTCGGGCAGCAGCAGGCGAAGCTCTATGCTGATTGCTTGGAAAAGCAGTTCGGCCAACGGCCGCTGATCTTCTATTCGAATGGGTACGATCACTGGTTGTGGGATGACGTCAATTATCCACCGCGCCAGGTGCAGGGCTTCTACAAGAAAGTTGAGCTAGAGCTCATTATCCAGCGACGTGTCAGCCGAAAGTGGCTCGCCGCGGCTGAGATCAATCCACAAATTGTCGGACGCTATTACCAGACGCGGAGTATCCGCCGCATCGGGGAAGCTTTCGAGCGCGACCATGACCGTAAAGCGCTGGTGGTAATGGCCACTGGAGCGGGTAAGACGCGTACGGTCATCGCCCTCGCAGATCTTCTCATTCGCTGCAACTGGGCGAAGCGCATCCTCTTCCTCGCCGATCGCGTAGCCTTAGTGCGCCAAGCGGTGAATGCGTTCAAGAAGCATTTGCCAGATTCTTCGCCGGTGAATCTGGTCACTGAGAAGGATGCTGAAGGGCGGGTGTTTGTCTCGACGTATCCGACCATGATGGGGTTGATTGACGATACACATGACGGACAGCGGCGCTTCGGAGTCGGCCATTTCGATCTTGTGATTATCGACGAGGCGCACCGCTCGGTGTTCCAGAAATACCGCGCTATCTTCGATTACTTCGACTCGCTCTTGGTGGGCCTTACTGCCACGCCGAAAGACGAGGTAGATCGCAACACCTACAGCCTGTTTGATCTGGAAAACGGCGTCCCGACTGACGCCTATGGACTGGAAGAGGCGGTGAAAGACGGATTCCTGGTGCCACCTAAGGCGGTGTCGGTGCCGCTCAAGTTTCAGCGTGGGGGCATCAACTACGATCAACTCTCAGAAGAGGAAAAGGAACAGTGGGACGCGCTGGAGTGGGAGGAGGACGGCGAGGTGCCGGACCGTGTGGAAGCCGAGGCCGTCAACAAGTGGCTATTCAACGAGGACACCGTGGACAAGGTGCTGGCCCATCTGATGACGCGCGGGCAAACCGTTGCCGGCGGCGACCGCCTAGGCAAGACAATTCTGTTTGCCAAGAACCAAGTGCACGCGGATTTCATCGCCGACCGGTTCAACACTAACTATCCGCACTACAAGGGCGAGTTTGCCCGGGTCATCACCTTCAAGACCGAATACGCCCAGAGTCTGATCGACAACTTCTCAAGCAAAGACAAGGCACCCCACCTTGCGCTCTCGGTGGACATGCTCGACACCGGCATCGACGTGCCCGAAGTGGTGAACCTCGTGTTCTTCAAGCTCGTACGCTCGAGGACCAAGTTCTGGCAGATGCTCGGGCGCGGCACACGCTTGTGCCCGGACCTGTTTGGACCGGGCCAGCACAAGCAGTTCTTCTATCTCTTTGACTATTGCCAAAATCTTGAGTTCTTCAGCCAGAACCCCGAGACCACGGAAGGCACGCTGGGCCAGTCTCTCGGCAAGCGGCTCTTTAAGGGACGGCTAGAGCTCATTGGAGCGCTCGATGAAAAGTTAGTTGATCGGACCGAACCTGAGAGGATCAAACTCATACGCCCTGTCTATGGCGACACCTCCACGGAGGCAGATGTGCGGCAAGTGGTTGCGGGACTCTTGCATAGCGAAGTCGCCGCTATGAATCTGGACAACTTTGTCGTACGGCCCAAGCGACGTGTCGTCGAGAAATATGCAAGGCCTGAATCCTGGGTCTTGTTGCCGGCTGAGTCGTTGCACGAATTATCACATGAAGTTGCTGGCTTACCATCCGAACTCGAAACGGAATCCGAAGAGGCAAAGCGTTTTGACTTACTCGTGCTCAATCTGCAATTGACGCTCCTGCGCTCCAGACCCGCTTTTGCGCGCCTGCGCGATGAGGTGAAAACGATCGCTGGTTTACTGGAGGAGAAGTCCGCGATTCCCATGGTGCGGGAGCAAATGGCTCTAATTCAGGACCTGCAAACTGACGAGTGGTGGCAGGACGTGACCAGCTCGATGCTGGAGATAGTCCGGCGACGGCTGAGAAATCTTGTGCTGCTGATCGAGAAAGCGAAACGCACACTTATCTATACCGACTTCGAAGACGAGATGGGTGACGAGACAAATGTTGAGTTGCCCGGCTTCACGGTCGGTAACGGTTTTGAGAAGTTTCGCGCAAAGGCGCAGGCGTTCCTCCGCGCGCATCAGGATCACGTGGCGATCCACAAGCTGCGCATGAACAAGGCGCTCACCGCTGCGGACCTGGCGGAACTGGAGCGCATGCTCGCCGAAAGTGGTGTCGGCGAGACACGGGACATCAGTCGCGCCAAGGCAGAGTCCCAAGGCCTTGGTCTCTTCGTACGCTCTTTGGTAGGTATGGATCGAGAGGCTGCCAAGCAAGCACTCGCAGGATTCTTGGCGAGTAAAATGTTGAGCGCGAACCAGATCGAGTTCGTGAACCTGATCGTGAACCGCCTGACCGAGCACGGAGTGATGGAGGCGTCAGCGCTCTACGAGTCGCCGTTCACCGACCTTACACCTAAAGGTCCAGATGGACTCTTTACCTCTGCGCAAGTAGATGAGTTGATGCAAGTCCTAGAGCAGGTTAGGGCTACAGCGGTGGCTGTTTGAGTCATAAATAAAATGGGCCGTCACGAATGATTTTACTATGGAGAAAAACCGGGACATTCTGTTTTTCGCGTTCGGAATGAAATTCATCGACGGTAGGTGAACTCGGCCTTACTTCGATGCCGTAAGCGCATCCACGGGCCGGGGCGAGCAAGACAGGCCACATGCGGGCTGAAGTCAACTCTTTACCCGCTTCCTCGTTTAGCAAGACGGCTGGTGTGGTCTCCACTGCGGCCGTCGAACGAGCACATTTTATAATGTTCCCTCCAAGCTCGCTCGTTTTATCGTCAGGGATGGGGGCTGATTGATCTTCCACTGCGCGCGTCCAACGAGGGCCTTCTGAGGCCGCGCGTTGCGCGAGCACAGAAGATCATCAGGGGCCGTCATGACCACGACTTCCGTATCAGGCCATTTCGCTTTGAGGCGGCGAATGAATTCGATACCGCCGATCCCCGGCATTTTAAGATCAGTCAATACTAAATCCGCGGCGGCGGCTGCGAGCTGTTCAAGGGCCTCCTCTCCCGTTCCCGCTCCGCGCACCTGATACCCCTTCTTCTCAAGGAGGGTCACCAAGGCTCCGCGAATGTTCACTTCGTCGTCCACGATGAGGATGCGGGCAGATGTCGTCATGACGCCATTCCGATAGTCTGAAACCGGCCGACTCCGGCAGGGAATCCTATCACCACCGTCGTGCCGTGACCCGGAGCGCTCGATATCGTAATCGTTCCCCCATGATCCTGCATGATCCGGTAGGCGATCGCGAGGCCAAGCCCGGTTCCGTTCGGGTTGGTCGTGTAGAAGGGCTCGAATAAGCGGGGTAAGGCCTCCTCCTGAATGCCGAGGCCTGTGTCTTTCACCGAAATCTCCACCCAGTGTTTCCCGTCCGCGACTCGATCATCAGCGGTGATGTGGCATCGGCCGCCGTCCGGCATGGCATGGAACGCGTTGACCACGATGTTCAATAACACCTGGCCGATTTGAGTCTCATCGCCGAGGATGGGAGGCAAGGCTGCTCCGACTGTGCGCGTGAAGAGAATCTTGCGTTCTTCCGCTTCGAACTGCATCAGCGCCATAATATGCTCGATGGCGGCAAGCACATTCACTTCATGGAGTCCCGTAGGGCCGGATCGTGCGAACTTCATGAAGTTATCGAGAATCACCGACAACCGGCGACATTCGGCGTTCAGTACGTGGATGTAATGGATGGATTGCTTTCCCAGGACGCCCTGCTCTTTCAATTCTTCTTCGAGTAAATGGAGATTCAAATCCACCGCGCTCAAGGGATTACGCAACTCGTGCGCAACGCCTGCTGAGAGGGTGTGCAGTCCCGCCAGTTTGTCCGCGACCCGCACGCGCCGCTCCAAATTCAGCAGCTCTGTGACATCCTTCAGCAGCACAATGACGCCGGCCGATCGGCCGTCATCTCCGGCCAGGTCCGCTGTCGTGACGCGGATCGTGCGGGGCTGGCCGTTGGTGTCATAGGGCATATCGTGATGATCCACGTGGCGGTGGTTCTGGAGTGCGCCGTCGAGCACAAGACGGATCATGTCCCCTTCGATAAACACGTCTTCGTAAGATTGTCCGAGAAGGGTTTCCGTTGATCGCTTGAGTGTGACCGTTGCCGCGGGGTTCACGGCTGTGATCTGGCCGCTACGGTTGACCGTAATGACGCCGGTGGGAATGCTTTCGAGGATGTTTCGGGCAAGGCCTTTGACTTCTTCAAGCGTCCGTCGCGTGCTGCTGTAATGCTGAAAGGTAATGACGGCGGCGATCCCAATGCTGCCAAGCAGGAAGAGCAACAGGGTCATCACGAGCATGTCGTAACGGGATTGCCACAGTCCCGACAGGAACCCGGTGGGAAGATCTTTTCCCTCTGAGAGCCCCTGGACAACGACCTTTTCGTGTTCAAGGCTGAACAACAGCAGAACGGAGACCACCAGTGCCAAAATCAGAAGTACGGTGCTAATGAGGCGGACGGGAAGATCTTGAAAGAGGCTGGTCTTAGGAGAAGGGCGAAACATGGTGAATGAGGCCTCACTCGCACAGAATGACGTGATGCTACCACGGTGATCTATCGCTGTACACCACGCCGGATCCCGGGGATTCGGATATCAGAAGGCCTCTGGGTCACGCGATGACTCGTCGATCCACATAGCTCTCGACTGCGGGATCATTGGTCACGAAGATCGCAGTCCACGATTCCTCCTTTGAGCACAGTCTGCGAAGGAGGATTTGCCGCAGGGGAGGTTCCATATTATGCAAGGTGCCATCGAAAATCAGTAAGGGCGGTCGTGTCAGGATGGCGCGCGCCACCAGGATGCGAAGAATCTGACTCTTGGTAAACTGTGTGCCCCCTGCTTCAACCGGCGACTCAAGTCCGCGGGGCATCCGGTCGATCTCGTCTTGCAGCTCCACCAGTCGGATGGCCCACTGGAGATCCGTAAAGTGAACCGCTTGTCGTCCGAGTGTGATGTTCTCTTCCAACGTGCCGCTGAATAATGTGGGTTGAGAATCCAGCACCAATCCGCGGGCCCCGTTCAGGTAGTCCATCGTCACTTCGCGGAGGTCCACGTCGTTGTATCGAACGACGCCGGCCGCCGGCCGGTAGAGGCCCGCCAACACCAGCGCCAGCGCGGTCTTTTCAGTACTCGACCGAACCAGCACCGAGAGTTTTTCTCCTGGAGCTACTTCCAGGTCGATGTGCTCGAACAGCGAGGGAGCATTGGGGTAGGCAAATGCCACGTTTTTGCAGGTGAGATGGAGCCCGCACAACGCAGGATCAGGCAAGCTGAGGCTCGTGCTTATGTCAAACGCGTCATGCTTGGGTAAGGCAAAAAAGCGATCCAGTTCTCTCAGAGACGTCAGGACATACGTCATCGCGTAGATCCGGCGGGTCACAGTATCTAAATTGAGGAGCAGTGTGCCGACGATCAATTCCGCGGCGACAAACTGCCCGAGCGTGATTTGCCCGTCTGACAGCAGCCAGCCCCCCAACGCAATCATGCCGCTGTGACAGACGGCCTCCCACACGACGATGCTCCGGTACTGACTCCAGGTGAGAATATTCGATCGGGCCCGGCGAACCGCAAGATACTCGTCCAACAATTGATCGGTCTTTTCTACTAAGAAGGGTGTGCTGCGGCTGGCCTTGAAATGGAGCCGGTTATTCGCAATGTCTTGAATCCAGGTCATGACCTGATAATGCTTTTCCGAGACGATGGCGGTTGCCCCTACGCCACCCTGACCCGAGATGACTGCCACGAGCAGAAATCCGCCGATGAGGAACATATTGAAGACGAGAAAATTCGGGTGATAGAGCACCAAGATCGTCATGCCGGTTATTCCCGAGACCAATACATTGATCATGTCGACCAGGACGACCACGACGGCCCGAGGGAGCATCTCTGCTTCCATAAAACGGTAGGCCTGTGTGCGGGCAAAGGCTTCCTGCCTGATGCGGGGCAAGTGCTCCGTCATCGCCAGTGCAATGCGCACGTACAGCCGTTGAAACAGCGTCTCCATCGCGCTGGTTTGGAGGACCCGGAAGAATCCAATGAAGAGAAGGCCGATCAGCATGATCAGGGCAAATGTGACGATCATGATCGGCTCGATCGCGTAGGCGAAGGTATTCGTCAGCTCCTGCACGGTGAGTGGAATGACCAGCGAGAAAATGCCGATCGCGACGGCATATGAAACGAGGATGGCCAGCACACGGGTTTCGAGTCCGATGACGAGGCCGATTCGGGCAACATCGGCCCATATACCGTTCTGTGCCGCCATCACACGCGCTCCGGAAAACGAAGTCATTGCGCTGTCGCTCGTTGCGCAACGCATTCTTAAGGCTGGTTGGTGCAGTCGGAGCGTTATATCTTCTTCGTGATTGCGAAGAAGGATGTGGTGCTACGCCGCCGCGTCAGCCAGTCACAGCAGTCTTCGCAAAGGTCCTGCAATGTAAGATCGTCGAAGAACAAGGTGAACGCACGTCGAGCACAGCGATCGCAACATTTCACCGTCCCGGTTTGAACGGGTCTACCTGCCTGACGAGGTGTTTCCATCATAAATGCCTCCGTATTATTGCCCTCAGACATTCTCCGCGAAGATCATTCCTGAATCGCGGTCTGCAAAGATTGCAGGTATGACGCCTGGCGAACCGGCTGATCAGTCAGGCGATGTCCGCTTCGCGAAGCAGATTCCAGGCCTGTTGGTGTTGCACCAGTTCAAAACAGGTTTCACATAACAGTCGTTCACTCATGTGGTCGAAGACGAGTCTCGGCTTGAAATGCCCGCATTGTTCGCAGCAATGGTCAGGAGGTTCGCCGTCTACGCGGCCAGGCTCGTTCATCATCCTCATTTCCTGTTTGACTATCGGTTCAAGGGAGAACAGTCTTTTAACGATAAATGGTGAGCAACTCGCATGCCGCCGGGGGTGAGAGGGGAAAGGATGGGAATAGGCTGCTCAGAGAGAGCGAAGAGGCGGCTTCGGGCTCAACAGCGATCTTGTGCAATGAAATCTTGTGCAATAATTGCGTGCCGTTGGAGAGGAGATCTGAGGGGCGGGGCAGCGGTCGCTATGAACTGGCGCTGTCCAACTTACTTCCAAAGCGCAGTCAAACGCTGATGTATTTTGCTGATGCAGGAGACTTTGATGGCAGGATTTCTTGATGATCGCTGAATAGGTGTTATCCGCCGGAGATTACCGGACGGATTTCGATCTGGTCCTGGTCGTAGAGCATCTCGTCTTCGGTCACGAGTTCATCGCCGCGAATGACCAAGTGCGCTTCTACCACGAGGTTGAGCTCTTTCAGGAGGTCTTTGGCCTTCTTCGGACCTTTGACTTCGACGGTTCTGGACGGATGGCTGAGTTGGATATGCATGGGGCGATCATATGATGCCGATACCTGATGGAGCAAGGGGCGTGGGGGAGGTGACGGGTGATCAGTGACGTATCACGAGTGGCGGGAGGTGTGTATTGAGTTAAGAAGTAGAGGAGAGAATCCGGCGGGCGTAGGCCAGGCCTTCGTCGAGTGTGGTGAACAAGCCATCCAACTGGGCTTCGTAGCAGTCATCGAGGTGTTTGCCCATCTCTGGTCCCGGTGAAATTCCCATGGTGAGCAGATGCCGGCCCATCACCAGGGGGGGAGGTGCCTGTGCTTCGACGTCCAATTCCCGCGCTTTCCTGAGCAACCACGCGCCGGCGGGAAAGTCATCGAACGGTTTCGGCGGTCGCCCGGCATGATCGGCGCGCGCGACCCGCACGAGGCGGTCGATGCGGCCTACTTGCCTGGCAAGACGGCGAACCGCACTGTCGGAGGCCTTTCCATCGTAGAGCGCACGGGGGCGCAGATGGCACAGCACGAGGGCCACGACTTCGTCAGCGAGGCCGGTTTGATTGGTGAGCCGGGAGAGAAATTGCCTGGTCGGGGCTTCTCCTTCGGGTTCATGGCCGCGCGACGCGATGCGCCCGAACTCTTCCTTCGTCGTGACGGGTTTGCCGAAGTCGTGACAGAGCACGCCAAGTCCGACCGTCAGATCATCTTCCGCCTGCCCGGTGCGTTCCCTGGCGAACCAGTCCAGGCAGTGGAGCGTGTGAATCCAGACATCGCCCTCCGGATGCCACACCGGATCCTGGGGGCAACCGCACAGGGCTGCGAGCTCCGGGTAGAACCGGAGCCAACCGCAATCGTTGAGCCACTGCAGCCCCTTCGAGAGGGTGACGCCCTGGATCAGGAATTTTTTCCATTCCTCCCAGATCCGTTCGCTCGGGAGATGGTCCTGCGTGAGTGACTGGCAGAGCGCGAGCGTTTCCGGTGCCGCCGCCAGGTCGTAGCGCGCGGCCAGTTGCATTCCGCGTAGCACGCGCAGCGGGTCTTCGGCGAAGCGTCCGGAGACATGCCGCAAGGTGCCGGTCTTGAGATCGTCACGACCGTGAAAGGGATCATGGAAATCCAGCGTGTCGGGATCCCAGGCCATCGAGTTGATCGTGAAATCGCGTCGTGAGAGGGCTTCGTCGATCTCCATCTCAGGATCGGCCAGATGGAGCAGGCCGGAAATTGATGCTTCGTCCAGAGGCCGCCGCATGGGCAGCGAGACGTCGATCGGCAGGCCGTCGAGCTTGAACACGCCGAACGCACGACCGACAAACTGGACGGAGAAGTGTTCGGTGAGGATCGCGTGCAGATGGCCGGGAGAAATACCGGACACTTCAAGATCCAGATCGCGCGGCTGCCGGTCGAGGATCAGGTCCCGCACACAGCCGCCGACCAGCCAGAGCCGCCCCCCGGCGCGGCGAACCAATTGCTCAATTTGGCGCAGTGGGCCTGCGAGCGCGGGATTTTCAATGCGAAAGCGAACGGGCACTGAGGGCTCCATTTCCAGTGAGCCATGACCACGATCGAAGGATGATAGGCTTACGGAAGGGCAGGGGGCAAGGAGCAGCGAGGGGGAGACGTCCAGGCGGCGCTCTTTCGGCTGCTTACACCTCCGCTTCCCTCAGAAACTTGGCTGATTCTTCCGGTGCAACCGGGTTGATGTAGAAGCCGGTGCCCCATTCGAAGCCGGCCACCTGGGTGAGTTTTGGAATAATTTCCAGATGCCAGTGGTAGTAGTTGCCGGTCTTTTCGTGCAGTGGGGAACTGTGAAGGATGAAGTTGTAGGAAGGCCGGCCGAGCGCCTTGTCCATGCGGCGCAGAGATTCGGAGAGAATCGGGGCCAGAAATTCGAATTGCGATTTCTGGCTCTCCTCGAAGTAGGCGGCGTGGCGCTTGGGAAGAATCCACATTTCGAATGGGAAGCGCGGGGCGTAGGGGGTGACGCAGAGAAATTCCGGATTCTCCGCCACGATCCGGTCGCCGTCGGAGAGGTCCTGCCGGAGGATATCGCAGTAAATACAGCGTTCCTTCTGTTCGTAGTGGGCGCGGCATCCGTCGAGTTCTTCCGTCACGCTGGTCGGGACGATGGGCAAGGCGATGAGTTGCGAGTGGCTGTGTTCCAGCGTGGCGCCGGCCGAGGCACCGTGGTTCTTGAAGATCAGAATGTAACGGAAGCGCAGATCTTTCCGGAGATCGATCATGCGGTCGCGGTAGGCCCAGAGTACGTCTTCTATCTTTTTCGTCGGCAGATCGGCGAGGCCTTCCTTGTGGCCGGGTGATTCGATGATGACTTCGTGCGCGCCCACGCCGTTCATCCGGTCATACAAACCGATGCCTTCCCGGCCCATGTCGCCTTCCACCTGCAACGCGGGAAACTTGTTCGGGATGACGCGGACGGTCCAGTTCGGCGAGTTCGGTTCACCGGGCTGCGGCCGGTAGGCCATGATTTCTTTCGGCGTGAGTCGTTCCTGCCCCGGGCAAAAGGGACAGATCGCGGTGGAGATGGGTTTCGCCGGTTGCAGTTGCGCAAAGTCATGCGGCCGGCCGTTCCGCTCGGTCGAAATGATTACCCAGCGGCCGACGATGGGATCGCGTCTTAAGTCAGGCATAGTTGCTCCGTAGTATTTGAAAAGCTCTGAGTGCTGAGTCCTGAGTGTCTCAGGCAGCTCAGAATTTCACAACTCAAAACACCTTGCCCAATGTTCAGGACTATTCTGATCACACTCTCCACAGCCCCGCTTCAAATTCCGGACCCGGCACCGTCAGGATGGCCGGCGTATGGTGTGGGTAGCGGGCCGCTTCCAATCCATGTTCGAGGATCACGAGACTCATGCGCACCTCTTGTCCCGGTTCGAGGCGGAGATCCTTCATCGGGACTGCCAGTTCCAAAACGGTGCGCCGGCAAATGGAGCGATAGGGACCGATCTCCTGCCAGGTCTCCGTCTCACCTTGTTGGAAGAGCGTGAAGGACTCCGGTCCGGATGGGGCGAGAGAGCAGGAAAGACGAAAACCGTGCTGAGGCCCGTGGAGCGTGATCTCCATCCCCAATCCGTTTTGTCTTGGCTGCGCGGCGTCATCCGGGTCGAGCCGTAAGAGCAGATGGTCCTGGCTCCAGCCGAAGTAGATCGCGGTAAACAACCCCTCGGCTTTCCACATGGCTCCCAGCGGCGGTTGCGTCGTAATGGTCCCGGCCCCGCGCCATTCGAAAAAGTCTGTCACCAGGCCGTCGATGGTGGGGGCGAGAATGGTGACCGGCTGTGTGATGCGGTCTGCCGTGGCCTGCTGGGTCATCACACAGATCGGCTGGTTCAAGCGATCGGGCGGAGTGAGGCCCATGAAGAGCCAGACGTTGCGCAAGTGGGTGCGGAAGAGCCTATCGAACTCCTGCTTGTAGTCGGTGTCGAAATCGTCGCCGTACCACCAGAACCAGTCGCTGCCTTCGGCGGCATAGAGTTCCTGCCAGGCCGCCTCTGCACGCTCCACCGGCAAGGTCGGAGCGACTTCCACGAGACGGGTGCGGGTATGGCCGAGGAGGTCCCAGCCGCGATTGTCTTCCTGATGCCCGATCCAGATTTTGTAGTCCTGATTGATCCAGGATCCTGAATGGAGTGCGGGCAGGTGTTGCGTGGGCGGGACCGCGGCAAGGCCTTCAGACATCGTGGACGCCGTCAGGTGGACGGCGTGTTCTTGATCCAATTCGTGTGTGGTGAAGGCTCGGTAGAGGCGCGAGAGGAAGTGCTCGCCGCCGTCATGGTAGTGCTCCCAGGGATTTTCGCCATCAAGAATGATGGGGATGAGAATCTGTTCCTGGGGGGCGTTGTGAATAATGTTTCGGAGACGGCGGAGCACATCGTCCGCGGCTGAGTCCGGGTTGGTTTTGTGGTACACGAAACCGAAGGCATCGGAAATATCGCGATCGCGAAAGACCATCGTCACGTTTCGACCGGATTCTCCAGCACGGTAGGCTTGGTAGAGATCGGTGTGCCGATGCCATGAGCGATTGCTCAATTCGAACGAACGGGCGAGGACGCCCTCGTCGGTCGCAAGCCAGCGGAGCCCGGCGTGATGGACCAGCGGGAGCAGCTCGGGGCAGACGGATCCCTCTGACGGCCACAGTCCGACCGGCGGCTGGCCAAAGGTCTTGCGGTGAAAGTCGACGGCCCGCTGAAGCTGTATTTCCGCATCTTCCGGCGCGCGAAACCGGGAAGGCAGGGGAAGGTCGGGACGCGCCCGACGATTGATATCCGTATCGATGACGAGCGGCAGGATCGGGTGAAAAAACGGTGTGGTAGTGAGTTCGATCTGACCCCGGTCGAGGAGCTGGCGGTAGAGCGGGACAATCTCTTGAATCGCGACGCGCTGCAGGGCGAGGACTTCGTGTTTGTCGTCCTCGGTGAAGCTGCGATTCTTGTTGCGGAGCGCAACCAGGCGTGGATAGCGCTGGAGCGGTCCATACCCGAACCAGGCCAGGTTATGCCAGACCTGTAAATCTAGAAAATCCTGTGTCGAAAACTGGCGGGCGACCTTGGCGAGGTCCGGTCCCGAGACATCAGTGCCGCGTTTCACCAGCAGTTCGTGATAGCGTGCAAACGGGCGTACCATCGTGGCCCAGTTGGCCGAGAAGAAATGACGGATGAGGAAGGCCTGTTCTTCCGGTGTCAACTCTGCGGCTGGACGTTGAGCCCGTTCGAGGAAGAGATCGCGCACGGTGCCGTTGCCGATTTCCTGAAGCTGAAGCAATAGCGACGGTGTGAAGTTAAAGGTGGCTTTCACCGCCGGGAACTTCTCCAGCAGGTACGCCATATCGAAATACGCTTTAGTGGCATGGAGGCGTACCCAGGGCATACTTGCCGTCCCCGCAATCGGGTCGGTGTAGTAAGGCTGGTGCATGTGCCAGACAAAACAGACGTGGACGTTCTTCATTGGAGCGTGATTTCTCTCATCCTTTGAAGTATGTCATAGGGATATGAGACGCGCAACGAAGAGAGGAGTTTGTATCGTGACTGGTCAGACCGGAGAAGCGGGATGGAGGCGCTTCGTCGTGTATTGGGGGCCCGTGGTCGGCTATGCCGGATTGATCTTTTATCTGTCGGCGCAATCGCATCCGGACGAGGATCTGCCGTCGCTGCTTGGAAATGTGAATGACAAAGTGCTGCATGCGCTGGAGTATGCGGGCCTTGGCGGGTTGTGCTATCGGGCGTTTCGCTGGGGAACATCGCGGTCGATGGCGACCCATGCGTTGTTCTTCTCGATTCTGACGGCATCACTCTATGGGGTGACCGACGAGGTCCATCAATTATTTGTGCCGCTCCGTGAGTCGAGCTGGCAGGATTGGCTGGCTGACGCTACGGGCTCGGGGCTGGGGGCGGTGGCCGTTCGCTGGTTATCTGCAATGAGCTGGACGGCGCCCTTTCTTACCGGTGCCCGTCCGCGCTGACAGATTCATGCTGTGTTTGTGAAAACCTTTGGACCACTCGGTATAATCCGGCGCGTCTGACTGCTGCGGATGGTGCGCACATGGTCCGCTCCCGCTGAGCAATTCTGTAGTGTTCGTGACAACCTTTCGACCACTCGGTATAATCCGCCGCGTATGACTACTGCGAACCCGGCTCCGCCCAAGGGGCCTCTCACACCTCCCGATCAAGCCCTCGTCGCCCGCACCATTGAATCGCGGCTCAGTCCCGGTCTGGTTTTGCGTGAACTCCAGCCCTTGCCGGGGGATGCGTCGAACCGGCGGTATTTCCGTGCGGTCCTGGCCGGCGGTCCGCCCCATTCCGTGATCCTCATGCAACTGGCGGAGCCGGAAGGGTTTAAGCAATCGGAAGAAGCGGTCAGCGGGGCGATGCACCAGATCACCGAGTTGCCGTTTCTGAATATTCTGTCGCATCTCGCGAAGGCCGGCGTGCCGGTTCCGGCGCTGCATCACTATGATCATGCCGCCGGGTTGCTGTATCTCGAAGATTTCGGCGATCTGACGCTGGCCGAAGCGGTGCGTGACGCCGATGCGCCGAATCTGGAGTCGCGCTACAAACAGGCGATCAATGTGCTGGTTCAGATGCAAGTGAAGGCGACGTCACCGGCCGATCCCGGCTGCCTGGCGTTCCACCGGAGTTTCGATGTGCCGTTGCTCATGTGGGAGTTCGATCATTTCCTGGAGTACGGGATCGTGGCGCGCCAGGGTAAGCCGATGTGCTCGGACGATTGGACGGCGATCCGCGGGGAATTCGAAAAGATCTCCGAGCATCTGGCCGGTCAACCCCGTGTCTTCACCCATCGCGACTATCATTCGCGCAATCTCATGGTGGATGGACTGCGGCTTGGCGTGATTGATTTTCAGGATGCGTTGATGGGCCCGGCGACCTATGATTTGGCGTCTCTGTTGCGTGATGCGTATATCGCCCTCGATGAGTCTCTGGTGGATCAGTTGGTGAATTACTATCTAGACCTGCTGGCCGAGCATCGGCATGTCTGGACCAATCGCGAAGCCTTCAGGCGTTTGTTCGATCTCACGAGCATCCAACGGAATATGAAAGCCGCCGGACGGTTTGTGTACATCGACCGGGTGAAGGGGAATCCCAAATTCCTGGCCGATATCCCGCGTGTATTGGGGTATGTGAAACGGAACCTGCAGCACTATCCCGAACTCGCCGTTTTGCGCAAGCACCTCACGCCGTATGTGCCGGAACTTCAGTGAAAGCCATGATCCTCGCGGCGGGTTTCGGAACCCGCCTCCGGCCGCTGACCAACACGATCCCCAAACCCCTGCTTCCGGTTGCCGGCACTCCCCTCATTGTGTGGAATTTGATGCTGCTGAAGCACCACGGATTCCGCGATGTCGTCATCAATCTCCATCATCTCGGTCCGATGATCGAGCAGGCCCTGGGGAGTGGTGCCCAGTTCGGTTTGCGACTCCTCTATTCGCATGAGCCCATCATCTTAGGGACGGGCGGGGGGATCAAACAGGCCGAGCGATATTTCTCCAATGAACCCGTGTTGATCCTGAACGGCGACACGCTGTTCGATTTGGATCTTGAGGCGCTGTGCGCCTTCCATCAGGAACGCAAGGCCCTGGCGACGCTCGTGCTGCGGGAAGATCCTGATGCGGTGAAGTGGGGGCTTGTCGAAGTGGGGGCGGACGATCGCATTGTCCGGATCAATGGGAAAGGGCTGGTGGAGATGGCCCTGCCGACGCGGCCGCGCATGTTTGCCGGCATCCACATTCTGCACTCCAGGCTCTTGCGGGATATTCCACGAGAAGTGGCGTCGTCGATTATCGATCCCTATGTGGCCGCGATCGGGCGGGGTGAACCGCTGTTGGGGTATGACCTGAAAGGGTACTGGTCCGATGTGGGAACGCCGGAACGCTATGGGCAGGCCGAGCGCGACGTGAAGGCCGGTCTGCTGCGGCTGGAGGACCGGAAACTTCGTTCCAGTTGACAGGATGCTGAAAAAGTCCGCCAGCAGCGTTCTCGCATCGTTCAGACCCTCAACGTACCCCAGAGGGCACGCCTTGGCCCCTCACTCGCTGCGGCCTTGCTGGACGGCCATTTTGAGCATCCTGTGGAAATAGTTATTTATCATCGTCAGGCGTTGATTGCGTAGGCGGCAATGTCGTTTTCTCGCAGCCCGCTAGCCTCCCTGTAGTTCTCCGTCGCTTTCCCCTCGCCCTTCCTGCCGATCACGTTGTTGCTTAATCAGCCGGGCCAGATAGGTGCGCTGCAAGTGCAGATGTTCGGCGGCGCGCGTCTGACTCCCGTCGGCCTTTTCAATCGCTCGCGTGATGATGTAACGGCTGTGCGCGTCCATCGATGCGTGATAGGGCAGATCGAGGTACGAGAGGCCCGGTCCTTCCTCCCGGCAGAGATGGGCATCTTCAGGAAGCAACGCAATCATCTCTGGTTCAATCGTATCGGTCGGACTGAGCACGACTGCCCGGGCAATGACATTGTCCAATTCTCGAATGTTTCCCGGCCAGGGATACCGCGTGAGGGCTTCCATCGAGGCGGTGCTGAGAGTTGCCGCCGGGCGTTTGGCTTCCCGCGCATGCCGTTCGAGGAAAAATTGCGCGAGCGCGGGAATATCCCCGCGGCGCTCCCGCAGCGGCGGCAGGGTGAGGGTAATGACGTTGAGACGGAAGTAGAGATCTTCGCGGAACTGCCCGGCCTTGACCGCTTGCCGCAGGTCCTTATTGGTTGCGGCAATGATCCGGATATTGACGGAAACCGTTCGGGTGCCGCCCACACGCTGAAATTCGCGGTCCTGTAAGACGCGCAGGAGTTTCGCCTGCAGCGGCAGCGACATGTCGCCGATTTCATCGAGAAAGACCGTCCCTCCGTCCGCCATTTCCAGCTTGCCCTTCTGCAGCCGGTCGGCGCCGGTAAAGGCCCCGCGCTCATGGCCGAAGAGTTCATTCTCCAGCAAGGTTTCCGTCAACGCGACACAGTTGATCACCACCAGCGGCATGGCGTGGCGATGGCTCCATTGATGGATGGAGCGGGCGAAGAGTTCCTTGCCGGTGCCGCTTTCGCCAAGCAGGAGGACGCTGGCATCGGAGCGTGCGGCCCGTTGCGCGGCTTCGATGACCGTGCGGACGGTCGGGCTGGCGCCGATGATGTTGGCATAGCGGCCGTCGACTTCCGAGCGCAGGTAGGCGACTTGCCGCTTGAGCGAGTCACGCTCAAGGGCTTTGCGGATGACGATGAGGAGATGATCTTTGTCGAGCGGCTTGGTGAGAAAGTCGTAAGCCCCTTCTTTCATGGCCTCGACGGCGGCGTTCACCGATCCGTGCGCAGTCATGACGATGACGGGCAGGTCTTCGGCGTGTTTGATCTGAGCGAGCCGCTTGAGGACTTGGATGCCGGTCAGTTTCGGGAGATCGAGATCGAGAAGGATCAGGTTGGGGGATTCCTGCTCGATCTGGTCCAGCGCCTGTTGTCCGTCCCGGGCGACGACCGTCGTATAGCCCGAGGCTTGCAGCCGATCCTCCAGCACTGTGACGATATCCGCGTCGTCGTCGACAATGAGAAGTTTGGCTTTCATAACCCCCGTGAATGGTGATGGGTCATGCGTGGCGAGCTGGCGTCGGATGCAATCATTCTCGGCCTTCACCCCCACTCATCACAGAATTACTCCATGACATTCATCACGAGACCCGTCAACGGTTTCGGGAAGAAGTAGGTGGACTTGTGCGGCATCCGTTCGCCCGCCGTGGCCACGTCCTTGACCTCGCTCACCTTGGTGGCATTCAAGAGCAACGCCCCGGTTCCGGTGCCGTTCGCGGCCCAATCCAAGGCTTCGTGGTCATCCTTCGTATAGAGAATGGCTTCCTGTTCCTGCTGGGTGGGACAGAGTTTCGCGACAACCAGTTGTTGCAGGAGTGAGACGTCCAGCTTGGTCCGGGGAGAGGCACTGGCCGGCGGACGATGCGCGGACTTGAGGGCCAGGGTCAGATAGGCCTCACGGCCCTTGAGCGCCAATCCAAACATCGGGGTGGTCCGGCCTTGTGTGCGCATCGCGTCGATGAACTGTATGCGAACAGCGGTTTGTGTCTGGCTCGTAAACGGATATTCCTGCATGTCGAAGGTGTCGGCGAACAGCGCCTTCATCTGATCGAACGAAGGCAACGGCGTCGTCGTCACCCGGTGCGTGGGCAACACGGTGAGTCCCGGATCTTCGATCGGCGTGAGGAGCATGAGAACCGTGTCGTAGGGCTGCAGGCCCTGGACGTTGCCGGCCTGCTGGCGGCGCAGCTTTTGATAATTCAACGCTGTTTCGTAGCGATGGTGGCCGTCGGCGATAAAGATGGGCTTGCTGGCCATGGTCGCCACGACTTTCTGGGTGATCGCCGGATCGGAGATGGCCCAGAGGCGTTGCTCGAACCCGACATCGTCGCGGAATTCCACGCAGGGCGCAGTCGACTTTGCCGCCTGGGCCAGAGCCGACAGGATGGTGTCCTGAGGATCGGAATAGAGCGACCAGATCGGACTGAAATTCGCGCGGCAGGCTTCCATCAGATTCAAGCGATCGGTCTTGGCGGCGGCTCGGGTGTTTTCGTGCGGATAGATTGCTCCGGTGCCGAACTCTTCCAGCTTGAACGTGGCAATGAAGCCCCGCAGCGTTTTTCTCGGGCCCTTGGGATCGGCTCCCGGCGGAACATATTCGATGGTGTGGTAGTAAATCGTCGGCTGCGGGTCCCGTTTCAACGCGCCCGACTGCATCCACTGCGACAGCGTGGCGCCGGCTCTCGTATAGCGGTTGTTGGTTGGGCCATCGCCCGCCTGGTCCATACCCAGTTCCAGGCGAATGACGTTGTGCGGGTTTCTGTCGTAGAGCGCTTTTTGGCCGGCTGCGTCGATAATGTCATAGGGAGGCGCGGCGACATCGCGTGCCGCACCGGCAATGGTGGCATCGTAGCGCGCACCGCGAAAGGGAAGGATCTGGGCCATGATGGTTTCGTGCTCCTGTGAAAAGTGGTCGGCGTGAACGTGTGATACCGGAAAGGCACTCACCTGACGTCCGGCCCAGTGCCCGTCTTTTCGCCGACACCATGGTGGGGAAAAGAGTGAGCGGGAGGAGAGGTTACCGGTCGCGCGTCATCATGTAGTCAGCGGCGACGGCCAGGGCCCGGCGTGCCGACGAGTCCTCAAACGCTTCAAGTTCGTGTTGCGCGGCGGCGACGTAGGTTTTGGCCCGTTCCATCGCATAGGCCAGGGATCCGGCACTCTGCATCAAGCCCAGGATCCTTTCAAGATCCTCAGGGCTCAGGGTGCGGGTTTCCATCCGGTCCTTGATCATGGTGCGGTCTTGTTCACTGCAATGGTCGAGCAGATGGAGCAAGGGCAGCGTCGCTTTGCCCTGTCGCAAGTCCTGGCCGAGGGTCTTCCCTAAGCGTTCGCCGTCGGCATTGTAATCGAGCGTGTCGTCGGCGACCTGGAAGGCGATGCCCAGATACTGGCCGAAGCGGAACAACGCGGACTGTTTCTCTTCGGAAGCGTCGGCGAGGATGGCGCCCATGCGGCAGGCGGCGGCGATCAGGCCCGCAGTCTTATGTTCGACGATCTTGATGTAGTCGGATTCCGGCATCGAAGGGTTGCCGTTGTAATAGAGCTGAAGCACTTCCCCTTCCGCCATCTTCGTGCAGGCTTCGG
Organism: Nitrospira sp. CG24D; assembly: GCA_002869855.2. Classification (GTDB taxonomy): domain Bacteria; phylum Nitrospirota; class Nitrospiria; order Nitrospirales; family Nitrospiraceae; genus Nitrospira_D. Next base: position 2,397 of record NEWQ02000025.1, on the reverse strand, counting down.
CGAGGACTTCATTCATGCCGTGGCTGCGAAACTCGACGATCTGCGCCATGGCTTTGGAGTAGAGATAATCGCCGACGAGGATGCTGATTTGATTGCCCCAGACTTTTCTGGCGGTGCGGCGGCCCCGGCGGATATCGGCTTCGTCGACCACATCGTCATGCAGCAGGGTAGCCGTATGAATAAATTCAATCAGGCTGCCGAGCTGATAATGTTCGCGGCCGGGATAGCCGCAGAGACGGGCTGATAGCAAAAGAAGCAGCGGACGGACGCGCTTGCCCCCGCTGTTCAGGATGTGGGCGGCCACTGTATTGACGAGGGTGACGCTGGAGTCGAGGTTCTGACGAACCTGATGTTCGACACCGTCGAGTTCGGCGCGATACGCCTCCCAGACGTCTGCCATGCTGTTGATGGTCGAGGTGCTGGGTCCGTTCGACATGCCGCGGATGGTAGGGCAGTGGAGTAAACAAAGTCAAGCAAACGGGGCCCGGATCGGCCTGCGCAATCTTGACAGGGCGGGAGCCCATCCAGTAAGGTGCGGTGCAGAAAAGAACGAGAGAGAGACTGCCAATAAAACGACACGATATCGCGTGCTTGCCTCTGTATGTATGAGTGGCTGCTGACCGCGAAGTCATCACCTTCTTCCTAGCGACACGAGATTGCCATGATGCGGATACCCGGGCTTCCACCGAAGCAAGGCCTCTATGACCCTGAACACGAAAAAGACTCGTGCGGGGTTGGCTTTGTCGTCAATATTCAAGGCCAAAAATCTCATACGATCGTCCAGCAAGGGCTGCAAATCCTTGAAAATCTGACCCATCGCGGCGCACAGGGCTGCGACCCTTGCACCGGCGACGGCGCGGGCATTCTCCTCCAGGTTCCGCATGAGTTTTTGAAGCGCGCGGCCGGTGATGTCGGCGTGGTATTGCCGAATGCCGGCGAGTATGGCGTGGGCATGGTGTTCCTGCCGCCCCTGGCCGATCGCCGGCAGCAGTGCGAGCAGTTATTCGCGAAGGTGATTGCCGAAGAAGGCTTGCGGTTGCTGGGCTGGCGCGATGTGCCGGTGAAGAGTGATGCCATCGGGCCGGTGGCGCGCAGCACCGAGCCGTTCATGCGGCAGATCTTTATCGCCCGCGATGTGCTCAATGAAGCCCAGTTCGAGCGGAAGCTCTATGTGGTCCGCAAGCGGGTCGAAAACGCAGTGGGCCAGTCGGCGATCCAGGGGCGCGAGTATTTCTATATCCCCAGCTTGTCGGCGAACACGATTGTCTACAAGGGCCTGCTGCTGCCGCACCAGATGTCGGCCTACTACCAGGACCTCAAGGATGCGAGCCTGACGAGCGCGCTGGCGTTGGTCCACTCGCGGTTCAGCACCAATACCTTCCCGACCTGGCCGCTGGCCCATCCCTATCGCTACATGTGTCACAACGGTGAGATCAATACGCTCAAGGGCAATGTGAACTGGATGCGCGCCCGCCAGGGCCGGCTCAATTCCGATCTGTTCGGCAAGGACCTCGAAAAGCTCTATCCGATTGTGTCCGAGCAACAGAGCGATTCGGCTTGTCTGGACAACGCCATCGAATTCCTGACCATGGGCGGACGGTCGCTGCCGCACGTGATGATGATGCTTATTCCCGAGCCCTGGGTGGCCAATCCGCAGATGGATCTCGATCGCCGCGGGTTCTACGAATATCACGCCGCGATGCAGGAGCCCTGGGACGGTCCCGCAGCGGTCTGCTTTACGGACGGCAAGCTGATCGGCGCCACGCTGGACCGGAACGGCCTGCGACCCTGCCGCTATCTCGTGACTACCGATGGCGTCGTGGTGCTCGCGTCGGAAGCCGGGGTGCTGCCGATGGAGACGCACAAGATCCGGCAGAAGGGCCGGCTCATGCCGGGCCGTATGTTCCTGATCGATACGGTCCAGGGGCGCTTCATCGATGACGAGGAAGTAAAAGCCGAGATTGTCAGCCGCAAACCCTATCGTTCGTGGGTGACGCAGCATCGGATTTCATTGGATGAATTGCCGGATCCGCTGAATGTGCCACAACCGGATCATCCCACCACGCGTCAGCGGCAGCAGGCCTTCGGCTATACGGTCGAAGAGCTAAAGATGGTCCTCACGCCGATGGTGGTGAACGGGGAAGAAGCCATTTCCTCGATGGGCACGGATACGCCCTTGGCCGTGTTGTCGGACCGGCCGCAGCTTCTGTTCAAATATTTCAAACAGCTCTTTGCGCAGGTCACGAACCCGCCGATCGATCCGATCCGCGAGGAGCTGGTCATGTCGCTGACGACCAGTATCGGGCCCAAGCCGAACTTGATGGATGAGAATCCGGAGTCCTGCCGGCGCATCCGTGTGAAGCAGCCGATTCTGACGAACGCCGATCTGCAGAAGAT
>NEWQ02000024.1:114914-120051 GCA_002869855.2 Nitrospira sp. CG24D | reverse complement strand
CGGTAGCAATTTCTTGGCAAAGTTGCATCCCTGTTAGGTTTTAATTCTTGTTGTTGCACCTTACGCTTCTTGCTCTGATCAGGCGATTTGTCGGTAGCGGTTACTTCAATTCTTGGTAAGGGTGAGCCTAGATTCGCTTCTTCAGGACAATTTGGCGTCACACTGTAGAGAAGAGGATCGATTTTCCACATCGCTCCTGTCGCAGCCCAATCAACAACTAACATGGAGATCAAGCCCCAATCGATTAGGATTCCAAGAAGCGAGACTGAATCGAAACTTGTCTGAGTCTGAGTTATGCCGTCAGCGCAACCCTTCTTCTTGGCGAAGACTGTATGAATGGTATTTCGCTTCACGAAGGTCGTTCCAGAACCTTTCCCAAGATATTCGGCATCCACGTATAGTTTGGCGTCGGGGTCACCGCTGGTTACTGTAACTTGGTCATTGCTTCCGTGAAACATCGCCGCGCAACCAGTCAGTTGAATCACCAGAATAATAATAAGCATCCTTGTTAGGGTTCTCATGGCTTCCTCGCGCGTCTAGATATTATTGTGTAGCTGCCATTAGAAAGATGTCTCGAACCGATAACTTCTATCCTCTGCCAATGTACTTGGCCTTTCTCCTGGCCTTGCGCTGACATTTGTTTTCTGCCCCCCTGCTTCTTCATTCTCGTCTGAATGCCACTAATTGGTACTGAATAAAGGCTTATTTCTACCCACCTGTGGGTAAAGTCTATCTGAAAGACTGAAAACGTCAAATTAGTACTACCTTAAAGGCCGTTGTTGACTCAGGAGAGTGGCTTTATTTTCGATGGACCACTATGAAGGATTTACTTCGTAAACTTGGGGCCAGAATCAAGGAAGAAAGAAAGGTGCGAGGTCTAACTCAGGAGCAGCTTGCTGAGAAGGTAGAGATCACCCCAAGATATCTGAGCCGATTAGAAGGAGGGCAGCAAAGTCCATCAATCGAAACATTAACGAAGCTGGCTGGGATATTCGAGATAGAGTTGCAAGAGTTGTTCGATTTCCACCACATAGGGACACCCAAGGAACTACGAGCTAGATTGAGCAAGTTCATGAACGAACTGGATGAGCAGAAATTGAGGTTAGCCGTAAGACTCTTGAAAGCGGTGGTCCAATGAGTTTATCCCCAAAACCTGGCCCGGAAATGGTGGAGGGCGGCAATGATGGATCAGCCGCCGCCCTCTCTTAGTTACTCTTCTTCGCCGGATTCTTCTTCAGATTCATCTCCGGATTCCTCCTCGCCGGAGTCTTCGTCATCGTCTTCAGGCCCGATGACCTTATTGATGTCTTCGATGATCTCATCAGCCGTATCGGTCACTTCAGCCATATCTTCAGCCTCCTTGACCTCCTCAGCATGCGCACGAACGGCAGCTAATGCCTCAGTCAGTTGATCAATACGCTCTGCCAGCAGTCTGTTTGTTGCACCCATAATTACCACCACCTTTCTATAGAAATTAGGGTTTAATTACCCGGTTAACCCTCTCAAAACCTCTTAAAACCCAGTTTAAAACTCCCAGTGTGGAAGGTACGTTGGATCGACCGCTTTCCGGTACCCCTCCTTGATGATTAGCTCTACGTCGCCTTCCTTGATTCGCACCGCCCGACCTATGCGAACGACTGGCAATCGCCGCTGAAGAATCATTTTCCGAATCGTCGCAGGCTTTAGAGCGAGTGCATCCGCCGCCTGAAATACCGTTAACAACCGCTCCATCACTTCACCTCCTCTGTCTGCTAGATACCCACTTGCAGTATCACCGGAAGGTATAGTAATGTTCAACTGTCATTTATATATTACTGTTGAAACGTTTTGGTGACAGTTTGGCATCCAAAAGCGTTATGAAGGGAACGAGCAAAATGCTGCTAATGGACCATATCAGGCGGGATTCTGACTTCTGGCTTAAGTGGCTAGTCGGGCTTTGCGGCAAAGACGTAAGCAAACTAGAGAGGTCAGCCATTGATCAATTGGCAAGGGAAGTGAAACGATTTTGCCAGAACTACTCCGGCCAATCAGAATTTCAAATTCCTGTGGCCCTTGCTCGAAAACACCTCAAGAAGCTTCATGATCAATTAGATGAAATGTTCAAATCCTTGATCCCAGTTCCCTCCGAGGCATGGAGCAACCCGCGTGGCAGAATCGGCATTGTTACCTGGCCTCTGCCCTCCCACCAGATGTCCATCCACCTCCATCGAATTTATCGTCTTAAGGTGACAAGACCGAATGAGCCCAAGCCAAACATGCGAAAGCTTTCAGGGCCAGAACATGAAATGTTGAGGGGACAAGCCAAGTGGGAAAAAGAAGCCATGTCTTTCGCAGATGGAGCCATAAGTAGGGTTTACACAGCCCAGTGGCCCCACATCTTTTGGTTAGCCGTAAGCGAAATTCTTGTTGAGGGTGGTCACCGTCTATGGCGCTGCATAAATTGCGAACGGCTTTTCATCAAGAGAAAAAGACAAGCCTATTGTTCCCCACGATGCTCCCAAAAGGTGCGTAGCGAGCGCTGGTACCGTGGTCACATGGATGAAGCACGAAGAAAACAGCGTGAAGCGCGGAAGCAGAAAAAGAGAAATGAAACGGGATTCCCGAACCTGAAGGTAGGTCGCTCCAACAAAAAGAGCTAATGAGGTGGCATATGGCACGAAGTGGCGGTAAAGACCGAGGCATTGTAGAAAAGCCCGAAGGCTCTGGCGTCTGGTGGGTACGGCTATACGTAAATGGCAGAGAGAAATGGTTTCGAGCTGATAATAAAAGCCAGGCAAAGGTTCTTTACGCTAGAGTCAAAGTTGAGGAACGCGAGAAACGATACTTTCCTGAGAAATTTGATCGCACAAAGGCCGTCACTCTACGCGCATGGCTCAAACGGTGTCTAGAAGGCATTACCTCTCCCGGTCTTCGTAATATGCATCACTATGGGAAATTCTGGTCAAAGCTGCTTGGTCAACGCCTTCTCACAGAAATTTCTGGTGAGGAACTTCGCCATATTCAAGGCCGGATGGTTGCCAAGAAAACTCGGAGTCCTCACACCATCAATCGCTACTTCGCTGCCCTCCGGCGGTTCCTGAATCTCGCGATAGCTGAAGGCCTTCTGCCTAACAACCCCGTCAAGGGAGTGAAATTCTTCCCGGAACCTGTAGGCCGTTTGCGGTACTTGACGGACGCGGAAATTGCCCGCCTTCGGGAAGCCTTATCGCCGGAACATTGGTCGGCTACGGCCTTCTCGCTCGAAACAGGGCTCCGACTTTCCGAGCAGTTTCGCGCCCGTTGGGACTGTGTAAATCTAGAGCAAGGTCTTCTGACTATTCCTCTAAGCAAGTCCGGGAAAACTCGCCATGTGGTACTCAGCGAAGCCGCGCAGTCCATTTTGAGAAATCTCTCCACCTGGACTTACAGCCCCTATCTCTTCCCTAGCCCGCTCAGTGCAGGCCAACCGATGCAGGGGCGCAATTTCGTCGTGAAGGTGTATGAGCCCGCCTTGAATCAAGCGGGCATTCAAGGGGCAACGTGGCACACTCTTAGGCACACCTTCGCAAGCCGGGCGGTCATGGCCGGGGTGGATATTCGGACGGTCCAGGAATTGATGGGCCATTCCACCATCACCATGACCATGCGCTACACGCACCTCTCCCCTGCTCACCTACGAGCCGCCGTGAACAAGGCCAGTCTTGGCGTCATGGCGATCAAAACCGGGAGCGGAACCGGGAGTAAAACCGGGAGTAACGCAAATCTGGTGATCCGTAGCGAGAGGGTAGAAATGTCCGAAGTGCCTGATATGCCAGTGGGAAGTATTGGAGGCGCCGAGCGGGGTCGAACCGCTGCATCGCAGTTTTGCAGACTGCTCCCTTAACCACTTGGGTACGGCGCCGCGCGCGCATTATAGTCTGGGGACGGGGTGAGAGGCGAGAGGAAATATCTACGGCTTACTAGAAAGGACAGGAATTTCTTTTCCCAGCGTCGAGGGTCGATCGGCTTCAGGATCGAGGGATTCCCATCCTTCGTTCGAGGAAGCGACAGACTCCCCGTTTCCTTCAGCGTCTTTTTCCTTGGCCATCTGCTCGACCTCTGAAATCAACGTATCCATCAGCTCTTCGATCGGCACTTTCCTGACGAGCTTGCCCTTTTTGAACAGAATCCCTTTGCCTTCGCCGCCGGCGATTCCAATGTCTGCTTCCTTCCCTTCGCCGATCCCGTTCACGACACAGCCGAGGACCGACACGTTGAGCGGAGTCTTGATATGGCCCAGCTTCTTTTCCAATTCGTTGGCCAACTTCACCACGTCGATCTCTACCCGGCCACAGGTAGGGCAGGCAATGACATTGATCCCTCGATGACGCAGTTCGAGCGACTTCAAGATTTCGAATCCCACCTTCACTTCTTCAACGGGATCGGCAGCAAGCGACACACGCAAGGTGTCGCCGATGCCCTGCGAGAGTAAGTATCCGAGCCCCATGGTGGATTTGACAGCCCCGGTCATCGCCGTGCCCGCCTCGGTAATACCGATGTGCACCGGATAATCGGACTGGTGCGCAAACAGCCAATAGGCATCGATCGCATGGTGCACGTCCGACGCCTTCAGCGACACCTTCATGTTCGTGAATCCCACGTCTTCTAACGCGTGGACGGCATTGAGCGCCGATTCAGCCAAGGCTTCCGGGGATGGCCACCCGTACTTGTCCAACAGATCCCGTTCCAGCGAGCCGCCGTTGACTCCAACACGAATCGGAATGCCGCGATCGTTCACGGCCTTAATGACTTCTTCGACTTTCCACCAGGCTCCGATGTTGCCGGGATTGATCCGGACGCAATCCACAACCTTAGCTGCCTTCAATGCCAACCGATGGTCGAAATGAATATCCGCGATCAGCGGCACGGTCATCGCCGCTTTGATTTTTGGTAGCACCGCCGCCGCTTCGTCATCCGGCACCGCCACACGGATGACTTCGCACCCAGCAGCTTCTAGTTGGCGAATTTGTTCGACCGTCGCCGCGACATCGCGTGTGTCGGTTGAACACATTGACTGCACGGACACGGGCGCATCTCCGCCGATCTTGAGATTGCCGATTCGAATCTGCCGCGTTTTCCGTCTTGTAATGTGCATTCGATTATTCGCGCCTCACATCCT
>NEWQ02000024.1:56277-114814 GCA_002869855.2 Nitrospira sp. CG24D | reverse complement strand
TTCACTGCGCGCATTGAGCGACCACCGTTTCATCGTGGGGGCGCAGCGAACAAGAAGGATGGTCTGGCGGCTCCTCCTTCTTCCCTTCTGAGACCGCGCGTTCCGTGAGCAGGAGGACGACAAGCTGCCCCGCCTCATTTTTTTGCGGGGCTATCCCCGCATCCCATGATGGGCAACACTTCCCCGCATCGCGTCCACACTTCCCTCATTCTCTGAACTCCTGAATTTTCCTCACATCTTTCCCAATTCCTTCGCGTTCATTCACCGGCACTCCGGTTGCTCAAGCATAGAACCGTCGGCGGGCGGCGCTGACGACCGGAAAGGAGGTGGTGAGGGGAGAGCCGAAGCCGAATGGTAAATGATCAATGGTCAATGTTTAGAGAACAACTCGTTTAAGAAGGAGGAAGCCATCATGCAGAAAGGTCCATCCCAGGTTTCGTCAGGCAACATCAGCCCCGCCGTTATGGGGCCGCAGAAAGACACCAAGGACATCGTCATCCTCTCCAGCCTCGTCCTGATCCTGGCAGGCCTCTCGGCCGTGGCCTGGATCTATACCGAAACCAAAGATCCGAAAGCCCTCACCGCTCCAACAGACAAGGTCGAGTCGGCCAAGGTGTCGGAGATCCTCAAGAAGGCCAGCGGGCTCTCGCAAGCCGAGGCCTCCATCTCCTCCTCCACTCCGGTGACTGCCCCGGTCTCGACGATGGCCGACATCATTCACCGCGATGTCTACTTCGAAACGGGCCGCAAGGGTTTGACGGATGAAGCCAAAGCGCAACTCGCCGTCCAAGGCGACCTGCTCAAGCAAAACCAGGACTACGCCGTGCTGATCCAGGGCTATACCGACCAACAGGGGTCGGCGACCTACAACAAGAAGCTGGGGATGAAGCGGGCCGAAACCGTGAAGCAGGAACTGCTGAACGCCGGGGTCGCCGAACACCAGATGAAAGTCGTCAGCCTCGGTGAGGACGGCGTGCTCTGCATCGACAACAGCGATACCTGCCGGCACCTGAATCGCCGGGTGCACCTGGACATCCGCAAGATCGGCCAGGAGCATCTGGTGATCCCGGCGGTCGCGACGACGACGGCGATAGACCCGGCGGATTCGAGCATCGAACAACAGGCCACGGGCCAGGCCAACGGCTCGACCGGCAACGTCCCTCCCTCCCCGTCCGATCCGGCTATCACCACGTTTGACCCGGCATCGGGCAGCTAACGTTCGCCCTGGTTAGGCTCTGCGCGAGGTGCATACCTCGCGCAGACTAGCCTTCATCCACCTTCCTGACTCACGCAGACGAGGATTCTATGACCAGACATCTCTTTCTTCGCGCCACGCTCGCCCTGGGTCTCTCACTGGGCGCAGGCAGCCTGTCGCTCGCACCGGCCTGCGGGAACGAACTGGAACAACCGGACCAGACCATCGGTTTGAATGAAGTGAAGGGTGGAAGATTGCTCTTCAAAACGAATCAGCCTGGCCGCTATCTTCCCGCTCCCACGCTCAAGACCGAAGTCCGTATTTCGGTCACCGGACTCATTGCCCGAGCCACCGTCTCACAGGAATTTCTGAACCCGAGTCCGGATAAAAATTCCTGGACGGAGGGGATCTATGTGTTCCCTCTCCCTGAAACCGCCGCGGTCGATCATCTCCGTATGAAGATCGGCGAGCGGATCATCGAAGGTCAGATCAAGGAAAAGGCGGAGGCCAAGAAGGTCTATGAGCAGGCGAAGCAGGAGGGCAAACGAACCAGTCTGGTCGAGCAGGAGCGACCGAACATCTTTACCACTTCCGTTGCCAACATCGGTCCCGGCGAACGCATCACCGTCGAGATCGAATATCAGGAAACGATCCGCTACGACCAGGGTGCCTTCTCGCTGCGGTTCCCCATGGTCGTCGGCCCGCGCTACATCCCCGGCACCGCGGTGGCGATGGAGGATCAACCGCCGGGCAACGGCTGGTCACTCGATACGGATCGTGTGCCGGATGCGTCGCGGATCACTCCGCCGGTGCAGCATCCGGCCCACACTCTGATCAACCCGATCAATCCGGTCAGTCCGATCAACCCGGTGAGCCTGAGCATCGATCTCGCGCCGGGCTTTCCTCTCGGCAAGCTTGAGTCGCCCTATCATCAGATTCTTACCATCGCCGAACCGGACGGCAGGCAGCACCTCACGCTGCGCGAAGATACAGTCCCGGCCGATCGGGACTTCGTCCTCACCTGGAAACCGGCTCACGGGCAGGCGCCAACTGTATCGGTGTTTCGCGAACAGCGCGGCAATGACCAGTATGCGTTCCTGATGGCGATGCCGCCGGTTGGCTCAGATCATCAGCCGACAGCCGTGGCCCGCGAAACGATCTTCGTCATCGACACCTCCGGCTCCATGTCCGGCACGTCGATCGAGCAGGCCAAGGCGGCGCTGCTCCTTGCGCTCAACCGGCTCACTTCGCAGGACCGTTTCAACGTGATTCAATTCAACAGCGTCACCCATGTGCTCTTTTCCCAAGCCCAGCCGGTGAAACCGGAGACTCTACGCAAGGCAGTCCATTACGTCGAACAACTGAAGGCCAACGGAGGAACGGAAATTCTCCCGGCGCTGAAGATGGCCTTGAAAGGCAGCGCGCCGACCTCTCTCCTGCGCCAGGTGATCTTCCTGACAGACGGGCAGGTCGGCAACGAAGACGAGTTGTTCGAGATTATTCGCACGCAGCTCGGCACGAGCCGCCTCTTCACCATCGGTATCGGCTCGGCGCCGAACAGCCACTTCATGCGCAAGGCGGCCGAGTTCGGACGCGGCACCTTCACCCACATCGGAAGCACCAGCGAAGTGCAGGCCCAGATGGATGCGATCTTCCGTAAACTGGAACGGCCGGTGCTGACGGATCTCCGCATCGAGGGATTGGACGGACAGATCGAGATGTTTCCCGCGCGTATCCCCGATCTCTACGAGGGCGAGCCGGTCGTCGTCGTACTGAAAGGTCCTGCGCTTCCGGAGACCGTCACGATTCAGGGCATGATCGGGTCCGCTCCATGGACAACGTCGATCACGCTGAAGAACCATGAGCCTCGTGAAGGATTGTCCGTCTACTGGGCGCGGCAGAAGGTCGCCGCCCTGATGGATCAACAGCGCTATGGCCAGGACGAAACTGCGACGAAACAGGCGGTGCTCGATGTGGCTCTCGCCCATCACCTCGTCAGCAAGTACACCAGTCTGGTCGCGGTGGATGTGACGCCGGTTCGTCCGCTCGACAAGACGCTCCAGGCTCATGCGATGAAAACGAATCTACCGGACGGGCAGGACTATCAAGCCATCTTCGGCCTGCCTCAGACAGCCACAAGCGGACAACTCCAGATTTTGTTGGGACTCGCCACGCTACTGGCGGCCAGGGTGACGTGGGCTGTGCGGGCAAGCAGGAAACGCGTCGCGTGAATCCGATCCGGCCTACTCCCCGCACGCTGACTGCGCTGACGACATACCTCCTTGTCATCGGGATGTGGCAGCTCGGGGAAGGATCGTGGATTTATGCGAAGGCCGGGCTCGCGCAGCACTTGCTGCAGCGGGCCTGGTCCCGCACCCTCGCCGGAGAAACCGGCGTGAAACCCTGGCCCTGGGCCGACACCTGGCCGGTGGCGCGGCTCATCGTCCCCTCGCAGAACATCGATCAGATTGTCCTGGAAGGAGCCTATGGAAGAACGCTGGCCTTCGGCCCGGGCCATGTTGAGTCGGCACAACCGATCGGCTCATCAGGCACCATCATCCTGACCGGCCATCGCGATACTCATTTCCGATTTTTACAGCGGCTAGAGCGGAACGATGTGATTGAGCTGGAAGCACCGACCGGCATACGCCGGCGTTATCGGGTGAAGGAGACTCGTATTGCTGACTCGCGCAGCGCGTCGATCGGAATCGAACAGGATCAACCTCAACTCGTACTCGTCACCTGCTATCCCTTCGACAGCCCGATGCCGGGAACTGTATGGCGATATGTGGTGATCACCGAGGGGGAACCGGGGTAGCTACCGGCGGGACTTTTTCGGTTGGGTCCACTTCCAGGGCGGGACCGGATTGGGATCGGCCCAGAGGCCTTTTCGTTCGGCTTGCACAAGCGTCTCGATTTCGCCCAGGCTGCGGTCCTTGGAATCGAATTTACGCCACCAGGCCAGACCTTCCTTCAGCAATTCATGACCCAGATTGCGCCCGTTCGGCAAAATAATCTCGACCGTGGTGCGGCCATGTTTGTCGCGTTGCAGGTTCCTCACAAGCACTTCACGGCCGCCCACATAGGCCTGCGTCACGTGTTTAGCCCGCCGCCCGTGCGGCTGCTTTAACTCCGGGCAATCAATATCTTGCAGATAGACTGTCTCGTTCTTGCCGGCGTGATAGATCAACAGTCGATCGCCCTCATGAACGGTCACTACCCTGGCGGAAAAGTCCGTCGCAGCCGCCGCCCAGGAAGAGAGCAGGCCGATGCCTGTCACGAGTGCCACGATGAGGGTCTTCTTCATAAGCGCTAGCTTATCGAGACTTGACCGACTCGCCAAACAATTCACGAAAAGCGACGGATCCTAGGAGCTGCGGATGACGGTTGTGATTCGGAAGAAAAAGAAACGAAGGAAAGATGGAGCCGACGACCCGGATTGAACGGAGCAACCTGTCATCGGTTCGGCCCTGAAGCCTGCCTCACCGAGATACGGATGCCTAGTTCCGGCCGGCTCACCAACTCGCCGGCGTTCGCAAGCTTGACGCTCGTTATTCCTCGCGTCGCGAACCCCCTTGTACGATCCCCACGAAGGGGGCACACCCCCTTCGAATCCCCCACAGCTCGCCCGTTCAATGATTTGAGAAGAAGGAATGGAGCCGACGACCCGGATTGAACGGGCGACCTGCTGTTTACGAAACAGCTGCTCTACCAACTGAGCTACGTCGGCGATCCTGACATGCGGCGAATGGCTCGGGTATCCTGCACTCTGTTCCACGAACCAGGTGCAATGATAGCGGCGTACCCTGCGGCCTGTCAACGCAGGAGCGCAAGATCTGTTCTATTTACTGCCCCGGCCCGACCCCCGCCGGCGACGAGGTCGGAACCTCTCCTGGTCCGGGAGTCTCTTTCTTGACCGGCACCACCGGCTTTGGATTATTCCCTTTCGCCATGGGATGGATCCGAACCAATGCCCCTTGGCCTGGAGCCGGCAGACAGACCGGCTGCTGACTACTCCCGATCTGCTCACTCGTCATGCGGGCGACTTCTCCGCGGGCAAACGCGCAGAGTTCACCCGCCGCCACTATCCCGTCGCGATCGAGATCGGCCGGTCCCTGCAGGCCCCGCAGCAACTGATAGGTGAAGAGTCCGTGCCGCCCCGGCTCGAAAGCCCGGGCTTCTTGGAGTCCATTATTTCCGATCATCCACATCATTTTGGCGCTGGCGTCCGTCGCACCGATCTCCCATACCGGCGCCGCTCCGGTCGCCGGATCGGCTCCGGCCGCATGTTCCAATGAGACATCGAACATGAGAATGGCCCGCTGGATCGGCAAACGCGCCAGCGATTCTTGCAATCGTCGGAGAGAATACACACGCCCCATCGACACGGTCGTGCCGTCATACGGCACCAGCGAGACCGCGCCGGTGACGCCGTCGACCAGCGCCCGTCCGGCCACATACACATACACGACGGTGTTGGGATCCACACGCTTCGGCAGCCATTCATCGAACGTCTCGGCAAGATCCTGTTTGAGCCCATGTCCATCGGTCAGCACACGCACACGGTCCGCGGACAGCCCTGTGATGGATTGAAGATAGGCGGCCATGACCTCGGCATCCCGCGCCGCAAATTTCACGGACGGCACTTGGGTATCACGGAATCGGCCCACCCCGATGGCAATGACGACCGCTTTCTGCTGCTTGAGCGCCGCCGTTCCCTTCGGCGGCTGATCGACGTCGATTGCCGCCTGAGTCCCGTCTGCCGAACCCGGCTTGACCAGGATGGTGAATTTCTTGACCGGCGGGACCTGGCCCATCGGGGAGGCGGCCCGCAGACCGAACAGCAATTCTCCGCGCTGCGGTTCTTTCGCACTGGCTATCGGCTTCGTCACGGTCACGCGCTTGATTTCTCCCGGCAAGACATCGCCGACAGCCAGGGGTGACGGAAACTGGGCTGTCATAACCCCGGTCCCTTCCACCACGACCTCGACGCCTTGCGCCTCCGTGCGCCCTTCATTCTTCACTTCCACATCAATCGTCAGCGGCTCATCCGGCTGGAGCATGTGATCCCGGTTATCATCCCGCAGAATGACCCGGAATGAGAGCAGGGCCGATGTCTCCCCCGTTTGATTCGACGGGGTTGCGGCAGCACTCGGGACCGCTGGCAGCCGCTCAAGGGATGTCTGCGCCGCCGGCTCCACTGGTCGGGCAGGCACAGCCGCGACATCGGGGACGGCAACGGGCAGGGTGGCGACAGCCGGTGCGAGGGCCGGCCCCCGGCTCGGCTTGGCCCCGGCATATTCACGAATCTTAATCGAGTCGCTGATCTGTTTCGCCGCGCCTTCGGCCACCAGATCGATCGCCTCCTTGACCACCGGCTCCAGTCCCGTGACGTCGCACGTAGTCTCCTGAACCTCTACTTCGCCGAGACCGGAACTTTGGAGCTTCTTCGTCCACAGCGTCGAGCCATCGCCGGCCAGATACGCGACGTCGAGGCCGACGGTGACCGTCACCGGATAGGTTTTTTTGATACGCCGGGGAATCGCCAGATCAATCTGCCTCAAGCCGACGGATGCCTCGATCACCCCGTCTGAAGATACGGCCTGATCCATCACCACTTGCTGGAAAACCCGGCCCATCTTTTGTTGGAGCGCGGCGACTAAGGGACCGCCGATGGGCACCGTCACCGACGCTCCGCAGGCGTTTTGGTAGGCAATGGTAGTCGTGGCCAGGGAGGGAGGCACCCGCAAGACCGGCGAGAGCGCAATGGGCGCGATCCCTGCCAAGCCATCGGCTCGCTTGAACCAGGAGCATCCGGTCCATGTCGTCAGCGCCATCCCCATGAGAAGGAGCCCGATGGACGCGCGGCACCAAACAGTTTTATATCGTCGCTGCATCACTTGTTGCACCACTGTTTTATACAGAAAACGCGGGACCGATCACAACTCAGGCAACAAATTGACAGCTATTCCGTCCTGGGCTATGGTCCCGGCCATGCTCGATGACCCAGCAGATATTTCCACACATTCCAAATCAGTTCCGTGGGAAGCCTGGCTGCGCTTAATCCGTTTTCGCAATCAAACCGGCACCGTCCTCTTATTGCTGCCGACCTGCTGGGCGCTGGTCCTGGCGGAGCGGGGATTTCCGTCGCTGCGCCTGCTCACGATTTTTGTCGCCGGCTCATTTCTGATGCGCAGCGCCGGTGTGGTGCTGAACGATCTCGCCGATCAATCCTTCGATCGCCGGGTCGCAAGAACGAAAACCCGCCCGCTGGCCTCGGGAGAACTAACGAGACGGCAGGCCTTCGCCGTCCTCGCGACCCTCCTCTTACCCGCGGCCGGTCTCTTGTGGCTGCTCAATCCGCTGACTCTGCGGCTCTCACCGATCGCGCTGGCCCTGGCTGCGCTGTACCCATTTTCCAAACGGGTATTTCACATTCCCCAGGCGATGCTCGGACTGGCATTCGGCTGGGGCACGATCATGGCCTGGGCAGCCGCCAGAGGAACGCTCGATCGGACCGCATGGACTGTCTTTGCCGCCACGATCGTCTGGGCGATAGCGTACGACACCATCTATGCCATTCAAGATCTGGAGGATGACCGGCGCATCGGCGTGAAATCGTCCGCGCTCTTCTTTGGCTCATCCATCTGGATCGCGGTCGGTCTGATGCTGGGCGTGATGCTGATGCTGCTAATTGCAGCAGGCCTGCAGACCGGAATCGGCTGGCCCTACTTTCTGATGCTGGGCGCTGTGAGTGTATTTTTCGCGATGCAGACCGGAGCCCTGCGCGGGGTGCTCACCCCGTCGCAGGCATTCCGAATGTTTCAGGCTCACGTGTGGGCCGGACTGGCGATCTTCGTCGGGCTGATCGCCGGATTTCTCTCGTAACAGGACGCTGAAAAAGTCCACCAGCGGCGTTCTCGCGGCACTCAGAGGCTCCACGTACCACACAGAGTACGCCCCTCGCCTCTTCGCTGACTGCGGCCTTGCCGGACGGCCTTTTTGAGCATCCTGCGGTGGCTCTTCGCTCAGCTCGCCGGCTTCTCTGCAACCGGCTCTTCGGCTTTCGGCGCGCGCATAGTGCTCAGGTACATGCTCACGGCTTTGGCGTCTGCGTCGCTGAGACCCAGCGCCGGCATTCTGGTTTCGGCCTTCATGGCCTGCGGATTCTTCAACCAGCGGTACACCCAGGTCGAATTCAGCCGGAAGCCCGCGCGGTCCAGAGCCGGACCCACTTTTCCGCCTTCTCCAGCCAGGCTGTGGCAACCGTTGCAGCCGTACTTGTTCTGATAGAGGCGCTTGCCCAGCTCCGCCTGCTGTGCGGCTTGCTCAGCCGTCATCGTCATGTCCGGACGGGCGATGTTCAGCCCTTTGCCGGGACGCGTCCCGAAATTGTTGAGCATGACTTGCGCGGTATCGAGCGACTTCTTCGCCACGGCCATCGCCGCCTGTTCTTTCGCATAGGACGCTTCATCCACTTCCACGTCCTTCTTCGTGGCTTCGCTTTTCTTCTCAGCTTCGTCGCTGGCCTTCTTTTCGGCCGCTTCATAGGCCTGCTTGGACTGATCGAATGCCTCCTGGGCCGTCTTCAGGGCATCGGTCAATTCTTTCTTGCGCTCTTCAACCTTGAACTCCAGCTTCATCCCGTGCAGCGTGCGCACATACCCGACGATCGCCCAGACTTCATCTTCTGAGAGCGTGTACTTGAAAGTGGGCATGGTCGGCACGGCAAAGTCGTCGTCGCCGATCTTATCTCCGCCCGGACTGGTATCTTTCATGTCGCGGGAGATCGTATTGAAAATATCCTCGTCCTTGAAGGTGCTCATTTCCGATTTGTTCGAAAGGTCTTTGGGCTTGGGATCCGGCATGGACGACCAATTGAAGCCTTCGTTCTGCCGGCCGCTCTCGCCGTGACAATGCATGCAGTAGTGGGCGTACAATTCATGGCCCTTCTTCTGCTGTTCGCTGGCACAGCCGCCTGCGGTCATGGCCCAGATTCCAATCAGGCCGGCGACCGTTCCTATGACTTGTAGCCTTGCCGCCTTCATGCTGCCTGTCCTTTCTTCAATTTTCTGATCAGGACAAACTGGAACCCCAGAGCCAGTGCCGCCGCGAACGCCGCGTAGTAGTAGCCGGAGTAATCCGGCGGCGCTTCCGCACGGAAATACCACCAGGAGGACACGGCCTTCTGTGAGCCCTTCTCGACTAGGTCGCCTGCTCCGTCTTTTCGCCCATCCCAGACCGCAAACGCGATGTTGATGAATCCGCCCAGAGCGAGTTGCGTATCTTCGGCCGGATGTTCGGTCGCCAGCGGCCTCGTAAAGACCACTTTCCAGGTCCCGTTGGAGAAGGCCCCGGTGGCTTTCACGTCTTGATGGGTTTGGACCTTCAGCGTCCCGAATCCCATGGCGTTCATATCCACGCCCTTCTTGTCCTTGTTCTTCCAATACCAAATGTTGACCGGACCGCCCTCGACCTGCGCCATCGGCTGGCCATGGGCAAAATGCGCTTTCTTGTCGCCGACCATGAATTCAATCGCAGCGGCGTCATCCGGGTCTTCCGTCGGATCGGCGTATTCCAGCAGCACGGCTACTTGCGTGCCGTCATGGAGCGCCCGCACGGAGAGATCCTTGACGGTGGTTTCCAGGATACGGTTGGGCCAGTGCACTTGCGGTGACATCGGGAATTTCGCCGGTTTGGCCGTGCTCCAGACGGCCGCATTGGGATCATCGACGGGAAGGGTTCCCTTGACCATCGGCGCACTCACGGACACGCTCTCGCTTTCCTGCGCCAAGCCTGGAGCCGCTCCGGACAGAATGAGAGCCGTTACTGCGACCGCTCCGACTCCGCTCACCCACTGTCTGATCTGATTCGCCGGTTTCATACGGGCCTCGTATTCGATTCACAGAAGGACAACGACCGATCGTCTCTTCGCATTATTCCCACGTTCTCGGTGACTGATGGGCGCCGTCGTACTCGCCCATGATGATCTTCCAGATCCACTCATCCGGCAACTCCACTTCCCACCGCGGCATGGCTGACTTCCAGGGCATGCCCTCGATCGGGAGGCCGACGCCGCCTTTCTTGATCCGCCAGAACAGATAGCTCTCCTGAAGCATGGCGATCGTGGTGGGATCGGAGAAATTCGCGGGCGGGGGATTGAAGCCGCGGGCCGCCGGCCCTTTGCCGTCAAACTTGCCGCCGTGGCATGGCGAACAGAACGCGGCGTAGAAGCCTTTCCCCTGCATAATATTTTCCGGCGTCTTCGAGACCGGGTTTGACAGGCCGGTGTACTCTCCCGGGGGAGCCGGATGGATGGTGCGGTTTTCAGCGGGAGGCGCATCGCTCGTCGCGGTGCTCCCGTAGGTTTGCCAGCCGACCAGCAACGGGAAGAGGATCAAGAATCCATAGCGGGCGGCTTGCATCGCGCCGATGTTTTCTCCCGTGAGAAAATTCAGAATCGGAGCGAAGAAGGCATCCTTCGATTCGCGGCTCAGGGTCGCGAAGATGACGATGCCCGTCGTCGTCAGCATGAGGTACAGAAAAATCAGGCTGGACGGCAAAGGCGCGGAGCCTGGAATATTAGGCACCACAAACTTCAGAAACACATACATCGAGAGAATCAGAAGCACTGGCCTTACGAGGGAGCCGCCCATATCCCCTCCTTACTTCGCTTGCGCGACAGTCACGGTTTCAACTTGAGCCGACTTCACGGGAGCCGCCGGGGCCGCCCCGGGCATTTCCAGTTCCGACGGATTTACCGAGATCGGTTCGCCGCTCATCTGCTGCAGGAACGCGATCACGGAAAGAATTTCGTTCTTTGACAATCCGATGGGATTCTTATTGATGTAGGGCATCCGAGCCGGATATTCCTTCGGCAGCCCCTCGTGGCGATAGTCGAGATAGACATAGGCCTGAGGCTGGGTCAAACTTTCGAAGATGAATTCCCGGCTGAGTTTCGCCCCGATGCCCTTGAGATCGGGACAGCGGGCCGACTCGCTGGGACCGATGGTATGACAGAGCGCGCATTGCCCCTTGCTGAAGAAAATCTTCTGGCCGATCGATGCCATATCGGCCGGCGTTTTGATGCTCGCGATGTCGATGCTTTCTTCAGCGGGCGGCAATGAGGCCATCTGCGGGACGGCCAGAGCCACCAAGGAAAACAGGCCAAGGACGATGGCCACAAATCCCATGACCCGCAGAAATTGCGAGCGGATAAAGAGCAGAATAAGGACGCCGCTTCCGATGACCGAGAGGCCAATCAACTGTAATTTGACGACTTCACTCATAGGACTCCTCTGAGCAAGACGATCAGGTTAGATCTGCTTGTCCAATGTTTGAGAGCCACCCGCCATAGCCGGCAATGCCCCATGGCCGTCGCCACTCTTTTCTTTGCCGCCATGTGTATTCTTCGCTTTATCCCCCATGGTCGCCACCCAGAAAATGAACGCCACGATCAGGCAGAACATAAAAGTATTGGCGGCCATCAGCGCCGCGGCATAGCCCAGCGCAGGAGAGAACGCGTATTGCGAAGAGTCTCGCATCACACCGTACACATGCCAATGGACCCGCGAGGATGATCGCGCGTAACCCATCAAGGTCATCAAGAGAATGACCATAATGGCGTTGAGGACCAGTGAATACCCGGCCCGCGGCGGCATTTTCCCCCACACCATCTCGGTGGTGGTTTTTGCACTCTTCAGGAGCAACGCCGTCAACGGCGTGATCGTGACCATGACAAAGATGACCAGCAACACCTGCGAGGTCGAGAAGTAGTTGATACGCACGATGGCCGGGACGAAGTAGCCCCAGACGCCCAGCACCACCACCACGATACCGGCAATGACAAGGACGCCGCCCATCACAGCATTCGCGAGCTTAGCCCAGGTGGCGGTGTCTTCTTTGCCGGCTCTCCAGTACATGATGAAGCTCATGAAGGTGACAAGAATCATGAGATTCGACACCGTCATTTTGGCCGACATAACGCCGAAGACACCCAGCAATGGATGGTGAGTTCCACCCATCTTTCTGGCCTCTTCCAGACTCGCCACGAGGGAGTGCGGCGTCATCCAGACACCGAGACACAGGAGCAGAATGACGAGCATGGCCAGAATCGGCCTGCGGTACCGCAGTTCCGATCCCGGAATACGATGCGTGATCCCCATCCAGAAATAGTAGTTCGATCCGATGAACAGCACGCCGATTAACATGGCCTGCAAAATGAACAGCCAGGAGAGGAATCCACCCATCAGGGTGATGCCCATCTGCTGGTTGTACTGATAGATTTCGCGCATCAGCCAATAGCCGGCGAAAGGCAACGGGAGCAGACCGAACACGCCGATGAAATTACCGACGTACCCCATCCAATCGTAATGTTCGCGTTCTTCCGGGGTCCGCGCAGAGAGATACCGGATACCGGCATAGGCACCGCAGATATAACCGCCGAGCACGACGTTGGCGATCAGCCGGTGAATATTGACCGGCCACCATGTGGGATTCCACGTGGCCGCCCAGGCCCGCGCCATATCCGAACCTTCAGCAATGACGACCGGACTCGCCTGGAACGTCGCCCAGGAGTTCGGGATGATCATGATGAAGAAGGCGAACACGTTCAGCAGGAAACCCAGCACCAGGTGAAAGACCTTGCTGCGGCCTTCCGACATGGCATCCCACCCGTACCAGTACATATAGAGCGTCGCCGTCTCGAGCAGGAATAACGCGCAATAGACCATGAACGAGGGAAAGAAGATGTCACTGAGATAGGCCATCAGCTTGGGGTAGGCGCCGATGAGGATGAACAACAGGATGCCGCCGAACAGGGCGGTGGTCGAATAGGCGGAACTCAGCAGCTTGGTAAATTCTTTCGCCAGCTTGTCGTAGCGCTTCTCGCCGCTCTTCCAGCCCACGATTTCGCACAACCAGGCGAAAATCGGAACGCCGAGCACAAAGCCCGCGAGCAAGAGATGCAACTGCGCCACGATCCACACCAGGTTCCGGCTGCCGATACCGGGCACGTCACGATAGGCCACGGCCGATGCGCCGCCGGAATCCGCCGCCAATCCGACCACCGGAGCGGCAAGCACTCCCAGGGTCGCCACGAAGGCAGCCACTGCAGCAGGCGATTCGGTAATGAACCGAATGAGCCGTTCAATCATTCCAGGCCGTTGCATCATGGATATCACCTCTCCGTCGCCCAGTCTTAGGGTGTTGCTGGAGCCTTCACCGGTGCCTTGGCATCAGCGGGCTTGGCCTTACCGGCCTTCCCCTTGTCTTTATCTTTATCCTTCGCTGCTTCTTCTTCGGCTTTCTGCTTTTCGATTGCCTCAACCTGCGCCGCCAGCTGGGCGACATGCTTTTCAGCCTTATTGAGCGTATCGACCGGCTTATAGAGCGGCGCTGCTTTGACTTCAGGCTTCTTGCAGCATTCATGCGGATGCGGCGTACTGACCGGCAGGCCGGACCAAAACAGCATCGAGAGCACCAGACCCACCAGCGTAGTAGCCGTCAGCATGAGCCCTTGATCGGCCGGCACACGCATCAGATCCCACCGTGTCACCAATGCCTGGTAGTCGCCTGATGCTGGCGCAGCGCTTTGAGCCGCACTCCGGATCACACGCCCGACAAGAGAAACGCCCAGCAACATCATGATGACCAGGACGGCGATAGAGGCGCCACCCCAAAGGGTCAGCTCGATCCCGATCTTTTCAGCGACCGGAACCGCCTTCAGCATCTCTGTTTCAAAGAGTCCGTGCGACAATTCAATGGACGTCTGCGTGGCGAAGCTCACCACAATCCACAAAATCGGCATAAAGAGCGCGCCCACGAAGGCAGTCTTCAGCCACAGCGATAATCCAAGTCCATCCGGCGGCTCTTTACTGAGCTTTTCAAGAAACAACGTTCTCGCCACCACACCGGTCGCCCAAATATCGATGGGAATACAAATCAGGAAGAGCAGCGCAATCCCCGCGCCTTCCCCGAGGTGAGGATCGGCCACCATGGCTAGAATCGGCATGGCGAACACGGTCACGGGACTGGCGAGATACATCAGAAAGGCCAGGCCGATGCGGGCCTCAAAATGAATAAGACCCAACGCCATGAACAGGAGGCAAATTCCAATCTTGATTGGGAACCCGGTCCAACAGGTGGACCAGAGGACGTTCAATCCAAGCTTGACAGGGGACGGTAATTCTCGCTCGGTCATAGTTTCATCTGGGGCGCGGTTCACGTCGCCCCGCTCAACTAGTCCAAAAATTCCCGGTTGATAATGGCGGCCACGGTAAAGAGCAGAATCATCGCCATGACGACAATCCAGCCGATCAGTGCGATGGGGCGCTTGAAAATATTCCGCTCCGGATCTTTGTCGATGAAGGGCAGCGCGGCCAGCAGGGCCATGAACGCGCCCGGCAATGCGATGGCGCCCAGGAACTGCCCGAACTCGCCGCCGAACATCTTGAGCCGCAGCAATTGAAACAGGAACAGGAAGTACCACTCAGGCTCAGGATGATAGTCTCCGGGATCCGGCGTCGCTTCTTCAAGCAGCACCACGGGCTCCCAGAAAGCCAGCGCGCAGATCGTGAAAAACACGGTGATCATCCCGACGATATCTTTCCAGATTTGGCGCGGGAAGAAGTAGTCGGTCTTCGCCTTGATCTCTTCCGGCGTGCCGCGGAACGGGCCGGCAGGGCCGGCCGCTCTGAACAAGAAAATATGCAAACCGGCCAGGCCCATCAAGGCCGCCGGTAGAATCATCACGTGGACGACAAAGAACCGGCTGAGGGTCATTTGCCCGGGAATCGCACCCCCCTTGAGGAAGCGGGCCATGAAATCGCCGATGACCGGCGTCTTGTCCATGATTTCAACGCCGACCGTGGTCGCCCAATAGGCGCGCTGGTCCCACGGAAGAAGATAGCCGGTAAACCCGAAGCCCATGACGATGCCGAAGAGCGCCAGGCCGACGAGCCAAATCAGCTCGCGCGGACTTTTGTACGCGCCCCAGAGAAAGACTTGCGACATGTGGGCAAAGACACAGACCACCATCGCGGTCGAACCCCAGAAATGGTAACTGAGGAGGAACCAGCCGTAGTCGACTTCGTGAATGATGTATTGCGTGCTGGCAAACGCATGATCGGCGGTCGGCACATAGTAGAACATCAGCAGGATGCCGGTGACGGCCTGCATAATGAATATGAACAATAGGATGGAACCGAAGACATAGGCCCAGCGAGAGCCTCCGGGAACTGGCTCATTGAGCATCTTCGCTTGAATCGTCTTAAGGCCGACCCGCTCATCGACAAAGGCAATGACCTTTTCGAGTGCGGAAAGCTCAGTTGAAGAGGACGGTGTCTGTTGCATAGTGATCAGATGATCCGGATTTGAGTTTTGGTACCGGCCTTGAATTCCATATCGATGATTTCGACTTCGCCCGTCGCGGATACCTTAATGGGAAGCGAGTCGAGCGCGCGCGGCGCCGGTCCGTCAAGCACTTTTCCGGACGCGTCATAGATGCTCAAATGGCAGGGGCACAGAAACACCTGTCCCAACACTTTGTGCTGCCGCCATTTGTACCCGCACCCGAGGTGCGGACATTTCCCGGAAAACGCCACGAAAGGGAAGTCTTTCTTATTGGTCCAGACTGTCTTGCCGAAAGCATCCTTAAACTCCATATCCTTGCCCTGATAGACCTTCTCCAGGACGGCAGGAGTCACCTTCAACACCCAGACGTTTTTCTCGATTTCAGCTTCGGGCATGTAGGCTTCTTTGACTTTGCGCTTGTACTTAAACTGGACGCCGATGTCGTCATGCTTGATCTTGCTGACATTGCCGATCTTGAGCCAGCCGTTGTCGAACGGGGAATACATCGGCTTCATGAGATAGCGCAGAACCGGAAAGGCAATCGGAAGACCGATCAGGAATCCAATGACGTGCGTGAAGTTCATGAAGAACGTACGGCGCTTGACGCTCTTCTCCAACTCAGGGAACGGGACCAGCACTTCACCCGGCATGACGTGCACACGCTCTTCAAGGTGCGCGATCTCGACCTCGTGCGTCGTCACAAAGTCATCACGCTTGAACGGCGGCAGTTCGAGAATATCGCCGGCGGCCGCGCGCAGCTCAACAAGATTGTCGGTCACCGACTGCACGAACGTCATGGCGACTTGCCGCTCGCCGCTGCCATTCATCGAGACGACGATATGGCTGATCTCATGGGAGAGCGGATCGACGATGACTTTGGAGACTTCCCCGATTTCTCGGTCCGTCGCGCGAACTTTTGTTTTAAGTTTCGGCTGCATCATTACTTCATCTTGATGGGTTTCGGTGTATTGACTGACGTGTTCTTGAATGTCGCGAGCCAAGCCGCCAAGGCCTGCACATCTTTGAGCTCCATCAGATCCTTATACTTATCCGGCATCTTGCCCTTGTCATACTCCGCATCAAAGCCTTCGGCCTTATAGGACTTGGGATCAAGAATCTTCTTGGCGATTTCTTCCTGCGGCAAGAGCGTCCCGATATTATCGAGTTCCGGTCCACGCTTCTTTCCGCCTTCGCCCTTCAGCTTGTGGCAGTTGTAGCATTCCTGGAGCTGCCATTGCTCTTCGCCGATCTTCAGAACATCGCCTCCTGACGCTCCGGCAGAAGCAGGCACTGCCGCAGCCGCGCCGGCGTCTTGACCGGCTGCACCCTGCACGGTTCCCAACGCCTTAATTCGCTCCGTCAATTCCTTGGCCTTGAGATCCAGCTCCTTGGTGCGCGCGATGACTTCATCAGCCTTCCAGGGATCAAGAATATTGGGCTTCCCCTTCAGGATCTTGACGATCTTTCCTTTTTCGTCTTCTGGATCGTATTGCGGCCAGAGCGATGCACCGGAAATAAACACCGTGCAGAGGATGGCATAGAAAACCAGGAGAGAAACGAGGGCTTTGCCGCCGCTCATCACCTTCATCGTCGGCGCATCGAGAATCAAGAAGACGACGGTGCCGAGCACCGCATAACCAAAGAACAGCCATCGGAAGACGGGAGGAAAATCGAACGTCATTGTGGCCACCCACAATCCGGCGCCGATCACTAATCCGACGATGATCTTAACGATTGCCTTGCCCATAGTGCTCCTCGTACTAAGTCGCTATGAATGCACCAGGATAAATCTGAGCCCTACTTCGCTCCAGCCGGAACCGGGCTGCCCTCGGGCGCATGCTCCTTCGGATGCGATGCGCGGAGCGTCACCAGAATCGCAAAACTCACCACGGCATAGAACACCACGGTTATCCCGGTGATATACCAGGCCGAGTAGGCCAGAGTCGGAGTAAAAGACTCTGCCGTGAAGTCCGGAAGCAAATTATACGTGTGGAAGTACTTTCGCAGGAGCGAGCGAACCGCACCCATGAGACCCATCGTCCAGATCGCGCTGAACGCCAGGAAAATCAGAACGAACTGGGAAGCGTAGTCGATTTTTCCCCAGACAATCGTCCCCTGGGTCACGGCTCGATTGTAGATGATGTAATTGACCACCGTGACGAAGACGAGCGTGAAGGCCGCTGAATTCTTCGCCGGCATCAACGCCAGGAAGTTCCAATCAGACGGCAATTCCAACTCTGCGACCAGCTTGGCTCCGGTCGGGGCAAACCCGTGCGGCGTGAGCCAGATCGCGTTGCCCACCACCACCATCAGGAACCCGATCTTGATAACCGTCCGCGAGGAGACCGTGATCGGAATAAAGCGACCGAGAATGGCCGGCGCCAACAACATCGGCAAGAGGAACATCAGCGACTTGGGATCGGGCGCCGGATAATCCGTTAACACCTTGGTCATAACCACGGGAAGCGCGATCATCACGATCGGGGCAATGATGGTCATACGGACCTTCTCGACCCCCTCGATGCGCTTCATACTGAGCCAAATGTAATAGTTACTAGCCAGGAAGATGAGTCCGATCATCGCCCCCTGCATTTCAAAGAACATCGACAGCTGGTCCGCCATCATGTAGGGACAGATGGACGCATCGTAGTCGCACAGTTCATACGCCAGCAGATAACCCATGAACGGGAGGAACAAGAGCGCTCCCACACCGATCATATTGCCGACGAATCCCATCCAATCGTAATAGGCCCGCTCTTCGTCCTTCGTCGACCCCATGTACATGTAGGCGGCAATCAGTCCGGCCACGAATCCGCCGAACGTCACGTTCCCAACGAGCCGATGCATGTTGAGCGGCATCCAACTGTAGTTGAACATCTTGTCCCAGATGCTGGCGGTCGCCAAGAACTCGACGGGAGACACACCCTCGGCCTTGACCGGGGTGTTCATGAAGGACGTGGGACCGTCGATCACGAAGAGCGTAATCGATCCGATCAAGTTCAAGAGCACGCCAAGCGCAATGTGACGCGCCTTCTTATTCCCCTTCCATGAATCCCACGTATAGAAATACATGTAGAGGACAAAGGTCTCGCCGATGAACAGCAGCGGATAAATTACGGCGAAGACAATGAAGAAGTGATTGATCAGCCAGGTCGTGAACTGCGGATAGGTCGCCAGCAGCACGAAAATAAACAGGCCACCGGTCAACGCCGTCATACTATAAAGAATGACGGTGACCTTCGTGACCTCTTTCGCCAATCGATCATAGCGGGGATCCTGCTTCCGGTACCCCAGCCACTCCGAGATGACCACGAAAATAGGCGCCCCGAGGATAAATCCTGCAAACAGGATGTGGAGCTGAGCGACGATCCAGACCGCTGTCCGGTTCCCGGTATAGGGAAATTCAACCGGCGGCGTACCCGGCGCCTGTGCATAGGCCGTTCCGCCAAACAGCGCCAGAAGCGCAATGAGAGCCATGAGACTGCGCTGCCATGTTTTCATGATGCCTCGCCGCTCCTCCTCACGAGATTAATCTGCTGCCTACTTGCCGGCTTCCGGAGCTGCCGCAGGAGCTGCTGCTGCTGCAGGTGCAGCCGACACAGCCGCCGCATCGACCCACGTCTTCTTGCCTTCATCCCAACCCTTGCCGGCCAAGCCGAAGTTGCGCTCATACAGCACGAGCTTCCAACGATCTTCGTCTGACAACTTGCTCTTCCAAGCCTTCATCTTGGTATTCGGCACACCCTCAGAAATGCGCCAGAACCAGACGGAGTCCGAATACAGCTTCATCCGGTCGCCGACTCGGAAGTCGCGGGCGCCCGCCTTCACCGGTTTACCATCCTTACCGTGACAGCTGGCACAATTCACATCAGGGTTCGTCTCGCCGATGAAGAGCTTCCGGCCCTCTTCCATCTTTGCCGCATCAGCCCACCAACCGGCAGGCATGTGCTTATCGGCATACTCAGCAGGGGCAGGAGGAGGGGGAACCACCGGGCCTTCACCACCGCCCTCGCCTCCGCCGCAACCAGCCACCGTCAAGCCCAGCCCCAATACCAACATCAGATGCCACGACATTTTCATATGATTTCCTCCACTCCTTTTCTGCGCCCCACAATGCTCTTTAATACCGACACATTCATCTTCAAGGCAGAAAAAAACGCCTCCGCAAGGGGCCGACCCTTACAAAAGCGCTACTCTGCATTCACCAAAAAAACCACAGCTGTACTTGCCCCAACATTTCCGGCCTTCTGCTCCAGCGAGCTTTCCACCATACTCACGGACCAGCCGATCACTTTTTTCGCTTAGCCTGCCCCTTTTCCTGCCTCCCGTCCCGCTTACCCTGAGACCGGACGACTTTCACCCCAACCAAGAGCGCCACCAACCCTCCGACCACTCCCAGAACAACCCACAGCCACGTTGGAGGCGCCGAACGATCGTGAACACAACCGGATCCGAAATTGACCTGGATCTTTCGCTCGCTCTCAAGATCCTTCGCATCGAACTGAATCTTATGATGCTGCTGCTCGCCTTTTACCTCGACCAGAAGCGGATCACCTAAGTTGTCATTGTGCAGGTGAAACGCTGCCTTGTAGTACCCTCCGTCATCTGTTGTGACGGTCTGCCCATATGAAATTCTCGTGTCCTTGACCAGGACTTCAGTATTGGCGCTCGGCTTCCCATCGGCGTTGCAGACAAACCCTTCAACTGTATACCGATGGTCTGCTTCATGAGTGGCATGCAGGATGGCTGGAGGTGCAATGAAGGCACAGACACCGGCCGTGGCGACGACTATCCACCGAAAGCCAGACTTCCTTCTTGATTTCCACTCCACTCGTCCGTGCCAATCCCCTCATTCTGGCCCATCACATGACGCGCGGCGACTCGCTGGATATCGTCCACTGCGCCAGCCAATTTTAAGGCCGATTCTTGTAACATAGCCCCTATTCTTTGTCAATTGCGATGCAAGGAAGAAAGGCACTGAACAAGAGGGAAATGCGTTCTCCGGCACGCTCAAATGGAGACGATATTTTCAGAGGACTCGCAGGAGGAAATGTCCGCACTGGAAGGGATGAAAACACAACGGCAGGAGCCTAGAGATGCCCGCGGGCGCGGGCATCTTGTGCGATCCTGTCAGCCTCGGCTTTCCGTTCCGACTCTTTTTTCGCCACCCAATTTTCCCAAGAATTTCCTGACGCCGTATCTTCTCCGGAAAAGGCCACCGACATAACATCTGCATACCGAATCACCTGCACTCCCGACTCACCCTCGGGAAACACTTCAAACGTCGATTCCGGCCCCTTCACCGTCCGATTGAAAAGATAGCCGGTCACTGGCTGGCCCGATCGCAGCGTCACCGTCACATCTCCACGATAGTCGAACGCCAATTCAACCGCCTCTGCAAGCTCTGCAAACGAGTGCGGAGCAAACTGACGTCCTTGCAAGGAACTGACGGCCCCCTGCGCGCTATGGTTCTTCGTATCAGTCATGTGACTCGCACTCCCCTGTTCAGCGGCTGGTGGGCAAGAGGGTCAATTTCACGGTTCGACTAAACCCGGACACGGTCCCGAAGGTATCTTCAACCGCCGACGCTTCGTATCCGCAATGCACCATACAGTCCGCGCACTTTTCATTATGCCCGGTGCCGTACTGGTCCCATGCCGTATCGGCCATCAGCTCGCGGAAGGTTTTCGTATACCCCTCTTGCAACAAGTAGCAGGGCTTCTGCCAACCAAACACGTTGTAGGTTGGATTGCCCCACGGCGTGCATTGATACTCCCGCTTGCCCATCAGAAAGTCCAGGAACAGTGGCGATTGATTGAACTGCCACCCCCGCTTGGGGCTGCCGAGAATGCGGGAAAAGAGCTCTCGCGTGCGTTCCCGCTTGAGAAAATGCTGCTGATCAGGCGCCTTTTGATAGCTGTAGCCCGGGGAGATCATCATCCCCTCGACGCCTAACGCCATCATCTCATCGAAAAACTTCCGGACACGTTCAGGGTTGGCATCGTCGAATAATGTCGTATTGGTGGTGACGCGATGGCCCCGCTTCAACGCTTCCTTGATGGCCCGCACCGCGACGTCATACACCCCATCGCGACAGACCGCCAAATCATGCTCATCTTTCAAGCCGTCCATGTGTACGCTGAACGTCAGAAACTTCGACGGCTTGTATTCGTCCAGCTTTCGCTCCATCAAAATGGCGTTCGTGCAGAGGTAGACATACCGCTCCTGCGCCACCAGGCCTTCGACGATCTTAGCCATTTTCGGGTGAATCAGCGGCTCACCGCCGGGGATACTGACGATCGGCGCCCCACACTCCTCGGCCGCCGCCCAGCATTGCTCGGGCGTCAAATGCTTATCGAGCACATGATCGGGATATTGGATTTTCCCACAACCGGCACAGGCCAGGTTGCAGCGAAACAACGGCTCCAGCATGAGGACGAGCGGATAGCGCTTCACACGCTTCACCTTCTGCGTGAGCACATACTTCGTGACTGTATACATCTGGGACAGCGGTACGGCCATTCCCTGCTCCTTCCGATGAAGTTATATAGTGGACGGCTGGTGATCGCAGCCGGACATGGAGGCATCCAAAAGTTCGGCGAATTCTAACACCTGCCAAAAACCCAGTCAATTTGAGCTCAACCAGAGAGCCTTGCGTGCACGCGCTCGCCGCACACCTAGCAGACTCGCGAGACCGACGGAGTCTGCAGCGCCGCTCGGATCTCACCGGATGCACACGACAAAAAAGAATGGGCAGGCGAGAAATTGGAGGCGCCGAGCGGGTTCGAACCGCTGCATCGCAGTTTTGCAGACTGCTCCCTTACCACTTGGGTACGGCGCCTCGCTGAGGGTGCGCATTATAGCGGCCCTTCATCTGGTATCTCAACAACCGTTTTAGAAGTAGCTCGTTGCCGGGGCGTGGGAAAATCGCCCTAGCGATTAGGCAGGACGGGAATCTCTTTACCCAGCGTCGTCGACTGTGAGGGATCCGGCCCCAACGACTCCCATCCCTCGTGAGAGGAGGAGGCGACCACCTCACCGCTCGCCTCGGCCTCTTTTTCTTTTGCGAGAAGCTCCACTTCTGCGATCAGCGTATCCATAAGCTCTTCGATCGGCACCTTGCGAACGAGCTTGCCCTTCTTGAATAAAATCCCCTTGCCTTCGCCGCCGGCCACCCCGATGTCCGCTTCCTTGCCTTCGCCGATTCCGTTCACGACGCACCCAAGCACCGACACATTGAGCGGCGTCTTGATATGCCCGAGTTTCTTTTCGAGCTCGTTGGCCATCTTCACCACATCGATCTCGACACGTCCGCAGGTCGGACAGGCGATCACGTTGATCCCGCGATGACGCAGTTCCAGCGATTTCAAAATCTCAAAACCGACTTTCACTTCCTCGACAGGGTCCGCCGCGAGGGACACCCGCAGCGTATCGCCGATCCCCTGCGAGAGCAGGTAACCAAGCCCCATGGCCGACTTGACGGCACCGGTCATGGCCGTCCCGGCTTCGGTGATGCCGATATGGAGCGGGTAATCGGATTGATGGGCAAACAACCAATAGGCATCGATGGCATGATGCACATCGGAGGCTTTCAGCGACACTTTCATGTTGGTGAAGCCGACGTCTTCCAGCGCATGCACGGCGTTCAATGCAGATTCAGCCAGGGCTTCCGGGGAAGGCCATCCGTACTTGTCGAGCAGATGACGCTCCAGCGAGCCGCCGTTGACCCCGACCCGCAACGGGATTCCCCGCTCATTCACCGCCTTAATGACTTCTTCGACTTTCCACCACGCCCCGATGTTGCCTGGATTGATGCGTACGCAATCCACAATTTCTGCGGCTTTCAGCGCGAGCCGGTGATCGAAATGAATGTCGGCGATTAATGGAACGGTCATCGCCGCCTTGATTTTCGGCAGAGCGGCCGCCGCTTCGTCGTCCGGCACTGCGACGCGAATCACTTCACAGCCGGCCGTTTCAAGCTGACGGATCTGCTCGACCGTCGCAGCGACATCGCGGGTGTCGGTCGAACACATCGACTGGACAGACACCGGAGCGTCTCCCCCGATCTTGAGGGAGCCGACCGTGATCTGCCTGGTTTTTCGTCTGGCGATATGCATGGTGTAAGGTCGCTCAGCTCCCCTGCTCGTCCCCGTGCGGGAGATGATCGAGCGAAGCGCCGACTGCGAACCGACCTTGCTTCGTGACCGGAGCCTTCCCGACAAGCTCCTTGACGCTTTGATAAATCCCCTCGGCCGTAAGCCCATACCGCTCACGCAATAAATCCTGAGGACCTTGTTCAATATACCAGTCCGGGAGCCCGAGCACCTTGGTCGTCACGTCGGTGATGCGGGCATCGGACAACGCTTCGAGCACTGCGGAGCCAAAGCCGCCCATCTTACAGCCCTCTTCCACCGTCACCACATATCGCACCCGCTTGGCCACATCAACAATCAGGTCCTGATCGATCGGCTTCACGAACCGCGCGTTTACCACGGCGGTTGAAATACCCTCTTGGGTGAGCCGTTCGGCCGCTTGCATCGCCTGCCAGACCGAGACCCCGATGGCCATGATTGCGACATCGGATCCATCCTTCATCAACTCGCCCTTCCCGATCGGGAGTACGGCGGGAGCGGCGTCCATCGAAACGCCGAGGCTGACCCCGCGCGGATAGCGGATCGACACCGGTCCATCATGCTGGAGACAGGTCTTCATCATATGCTGCAGCTCGTTCTCATCCTTCGGCGCCATCACCACCATATTCGGGGCGTGCCGCAGATAGGCGAAGTCGAACGCCCCGTGGTGCGTGGTGCCGTCTTCAGCAACCAGACCGCCGCGGTCGATACAGAAGACGACCGGGAGATTCTGCGTGGCCACATCGTGCACCACCTGATCGTAGGCCCGCTGCAGGAAGGTCGAGTACATCACGACCACAGGCTTCAGACCCTGCGTTGCAAGCCCGGCCGCGAACGTCACGGCGTGCTGTTCGGCGATTCCCACATCGTACAACCGGTCCGGAAATTCTTTTTCAAACCCTGTGAGCCCGGTTCCTTCGCACATCGCCGCCGTAATGGCAACGATACGCCTGTCCTCTCGGGCCAGCTTGACCAATGAATCCATGGCAAATTGAGTATAGGAGGGACGCGCGGCCTTCTTTGCCGGCATACCGGTCTCCCGCACGAAAGGCGGACAGGCATGGAACCAGACCGGATTATTGATGGCCGGTTCATAGCCGAGCCCCTTCTTCGTAATCACATGCAGCAATACGGGCCCCTTCATCTTCAACACATTCTCAAGAGTCGGTAACAGGTGCTCGAAGTTGTGGCCATCGATCGGGCCACAATACTGGAACCCCAGTTCCTCAAACAGCAGCCCGGGAAGAATCGCCCCCTTCGCCAGCTCTTCCGCCCGGCGAGCCAGCTTCTGCATATCCTCCCCGATATGAGGAATCTTTCTCAGCAGTTGGCCGGTTTCTTCCCGCATCTTCCCGTAGAATTCACCAGTAATGGTTCGACTCAGATAGGCGGAAATGGCGCCGACGTTCTTCGAAATCGACATTTGATTGTCGTTCAATATCACCAGAAAATCCTTGCCTAACCCACCGGCATGATGCAGCCCCTCTAGAGTCATCCCCGCTGTCATTGCGCCATCCCCGACGACACAGACGACTTTATTTTTCTGTCGCAATTGCTCGCGCGCTTCGACCAGTCCGAACGCCGCCGACACGCCGGTACCTGCATGCCCGGCATTGAAGGAATCGTATTCGCTTTCTTCTCTTTTACAGAAACCACTGAGCCCGCCGTACTGACGCAGCGTATGGAATTGTTCACGGCGGCCCGTCAGCAGCTTGTGTGTATAGGCCTGATTGCTGGTATCCCAAACGATCTTGTCGGTCGGCGTTTTCAGCAGGTAGTGCAACGCCACCGTGAGTTCCACCACACCGAGATTCGACGCCAAGTGTCCGCCAACAGCGGATACAGTACCAATGATCTGCTCACGGATTTCTTCGCACAGCGCGGGCAATTGGCTCGGCGACACCCGCTTCAGATCTGCCGGACTTTGAATCGTCTTGAGGATCGACATAGGATGGTCTCCCTTGAATCGTATCTCAGCCATTCTGCTTGGTTTTTACGAACTACGAGGCAGAAGAATAGATGTAATCGCATCACAGTGAATCACGAATAGAATTCGTTTGCCAGTTTTACACAAAGGCCCTTTGCTGTCAAGCAGTTAGAGGCGCCGCCTAACGAATCGCCACTCTTCATGACCCAAATTGAAACGTCACAACTGTGGAGAGAGTAAAGTCGGCGGCACTCCCGACAATGAAGTCGAGATTTTCAACAGCATAAACCTGCCAGAGCAGCTGGGGACGAAGTCGATAATTAAAGCCCAGCACGCCTTCCGTCACGCCATTATCAAGCACGTGCGTGCCGGTTCCATAGAGAGGCGACGAGAAATAGTCGAAATGTCCCACGAGAGAGAAATTCTCCGACCAGAGATACTCCACCGCAACCAGTGCAGAGACGACCGGCTGCAACCCGAATCCTGCAATACGGCCAGTCGGAATAACCCCGTTGAGGTTCGCATACACCATCCAGTCCTTGGCAACATGTTTCTCCACGGCCAAACCAAACCCGTAATCCGGACTGCCGCTTCCCAACAGGTGCGATTCGTCTCCCGTTGGGAGCTTCAGCGCAGCGCGAAGAGACAAGGCCGGCAGTGAACTCGTCTCAGTCAGCACCTGATACTTTCCCATAACCGAAGCATCGCCCAATCCAACGACACCCTCCCGCGCGTTAATCACGGTGCGTCCGCCCGATGTCACCTGGTATGCGTACCCTGTTCCTTTGAGCGCCCTTCGATCAGGCGCCAATCCGGTCGTCGCCCGCTCAACCGCCGTGATCATGCCTTCCATGATGCCCCGATACCGGTTCACCACCGGCACTTCCACAGCCATCTCCAGTCGCTCGGTCACTCCGTAACGGAGAAACAATCCTGACCGGATACTCTCAAACTTCATCGTGACTGATGTCTGCGGTGCGGCATCGGAAAAAACGTTGGCGGTGTTGGCGAGTTCGATGCGAAGATCGAGCGCCCCGGGCTTCAAGACCGTCGCGCGATCGCCGGGCATTCCGAGCACTAATTGGTGAAGCGGCTGGAAGTTTCTAACGGGGAACGGTCCAAATCCCTCAGCCAACACCAGCCGAGGACTCACCCCACCAGTCAAGGCAATACTTGTGAACAGGATGGCGAAAACAATCTGGCCCCACGACATCCTATGCCCCGCTTCCTAGTAAGGAAAATCAAGGCCTGCGAAAATGGCACCACCTTCACGACTGAACCCATAATCGAGGCGCCCCACGACATTCGGCCGCACAATGCCGCGGATACCGAGCCCCGGAGTCATCCGGTAGTCTTTGACACTGACATCTTTAAAATTCCCGAAGACCTGCCCTGTATCAAGAAACGGGGCCAATTCAAAATCCGCCATGACCCCGGCCAGTCTGGTGCGGGCGATATGGATCCGCTCTTCGATACTCACCGCGATCAGATGTTTGTCGATGTAACGATCGACGCCGAAGCCGCGGAGATTGTTCTGCCCGCCCAGCGAGCTTTGCTCAAAGAATGGAACCTGCGTGCCGATCGTGGCCTGTAAATTTGCCCGCACGACAAGAATGGCCCGCTTCGATTCACTCGGGAAAAGCTTCTTCACCTCCAGTTCGTACCTTGAATACACCGGATGGGCTTCATTTCTGAGATTTTGATTCAACTCCGCATACGCGGTGACGGCCATCCCATCCGTCGGGGTCACCAGATTGTTGCGCGTGTCATAGTGAAAACTCACACGGTGCCCGACGATCGTCGATTGCCCGTTGACCCCGTCTACATCCCCGAACCGCTCGCCGGTAAACGGGAGATTGGTGGCCCCGCGCTGAAGCTGCACATCACGCACACGCTGAGCCAGCGCAATCTGCGTCACCTCGTTCATGTAGACGCCGAACCGCCAGTTCGCCCGTATTTCCCGCGCAGTGTAATTCGTTTCATTGCCTTCCACGGAGTCCTGCCCGGGGCCGAAAAACCGGGACGTGGCGTTCTTAAAAAACGATCCGCCGAACTGGAGAAAATACCGCCCGTTGCTGAAGGCGGGATCCAGATAGTTAAACACAAGCTTGCGCTCGATCTTCTCCGTGAACGAGCCGATAAATTGAATTTGCCGCCCGCCCGGCTCGTACTGAAAGAAATTGAATGCTCCTCTGGTTCCGACAATCGAATTCCGGATCACCATGGGGGCCATCAAATACTTCAACTCGCCGTCAGGATCGGTGATCAAAATCGGCATGATCAGTCCGAGATCGTTGCCGTCGTTGCGCGTCGTGGAGACTGACGGAACGGGGATGACTTGCGTGTCGGCCCAGGCGGACACGAGGCACACCTCGGCGGCTCCTGCCCACAGGCATACGGTCAAAATAGCAAGTCGGCGCAGGGAGGACATGAACAGGCGGCCTGACTGGTCTTACGGAGATTTGAGCTTATCGGATTTTTTCCGGAGCTGATCGACAAGGTCAGGGTAAGACGACGCATGGAGGATCTTGGTAAATTGCCCGCGATAGTTGTTCACCAAACTCACTCCATCGACAACCACATCATACACCCGCCAGTCCGTGCCCTGGTTGATGAGACGATAATCGAGCGGGATTTCCGTTTTCCCGGAGAGGATCTTGGTCCGCACTTCGGCAAAGTCTTTATCTATAATCCGTTCATTCAAATACTGCACGCCTTCACCGGAATAGGATTCCACTTTTTCTGCGTACGAACTGGTCAAGAGCGTCTGAAACAGCGCCACGAATTCCTGCTTCTCCTTGTCCGAAAGCTGCTTCCACGGAGCTCCGAGGGCTCGACGCGACATTTCCTGATAATCAAACCGCTCGGCCACCGCCTTTTCCAGCAGAGACCGCCGCTCTTCGGCCTTGGCCGCCTGCTTCAATTCCTTATCGCGAATGATGCGAAGCACCTCGTCGATCGTGCCCTTCATCGAATCCGTCGGAGGACCGGCGAGCGCCTGCGACAATTCACCCCCGATGGTAAGGCAGAACCCCACGAGGCCAACCACGGCCAACCGACCGATCTGCGGCAGCAGCGATCCGATTTGCAACCATATATTGTTCGTCACCATTCAAGACTCCTGTGTCTTCACATCACACAACGTAACCCCCGAGGGGAACTTAAACAAGTCAGTTCACCTTACCATGAACATATTGACTCACCAATTCTTCAAGGTCCAAGCCGGACTCGGTATCGCGAATGGTGTCGCCGGCCTTCAACGGATCACCCCCGCCGCCGGGCGACAGCGCCAAAAATTTTTCCCCGATAATTCCTCTCGTCTTGATCGACGCAATGGTATCCGTATAGAGCTTCACCCCGTTGCCGACGGCGAGCGTGACGATCGCGCGATCCTCTTTAAGCGCGATGCCCCTCACACGCCCCACCTCCACGCCGGCAATTTCAATCGTCGCTCCCGACTTCAGACCGGTCGCGGTATTGAACAGCGCGGTCACTTCATAGAGATCGCCGCCGATCACCTCCAGCTTTCCCAGCTTAATGGAGAGGTAGCCCAGGCACAGGATCCCGACCAGGACAAACGCACCGACCACCAGTTCGAGTTTGGTATTTTCCATCGCCATACTCCCGTTACGAGCTTGCAGCGGCGCCGGACAGCACGACCGGCCCCCCGACTGAAATAAATTCCTGAATCTCCGGATCTGTCGTTTGAATAAACTCGGCCGGCGGGGCCATCACCGCAATCCGTCCCTGCTTCAAGATGGCGACGTAGTCGGACAGGAAGAAAATCTCCGGGATCTCATGACTGACCATGACCGCCGTAAATCCGAAGGTCCGCTGCATCGTCGTGATCAACTCATGAATGGCCTTCGCCATCAACGGATCCAGTCCCGTGGTCGGTTCATCGAACAAGACGATTTCAGGCCGCATCACCAAGGCGCGGGCCAATCCGGCGCGTTTTCTCATGCCGCCACTGAGCTCAGCCGGAAACTTATGTCCCATGCCGGCCAATCCGACCTGTTCGAGCATCTCGTTCACCCTCACCGCCACCTCCGGTCCCTTCATGCGCAGCTTTTCTTTTAACGGAAAAGCCACGTTCTCAAAGACCGACATTGAGTCGAACAGCGCCGCCCCCTGGAACAACATCGCAAATCGCTTCCGCACTTCATTCAACGGCTGACCGCGCAGGCGGGAAATATCCACGTCTCCGACCCAGACCTGTCCCTCGTCCGGCTGGAGCAGCCCGATCATGTGCTTCAACAGCACACTCTTCCCTTCACCGCTGCGTCCGATAATGGTCGTCAACTTCCCGGCAGGGATCGTGAGGTCAACCCCTCGTAACACCGGCTGAGTCCCCAGCGTTTTTTTCACACCGACAAGCTTAAGCATGCTTACAACAAGATCGACGTCAGAAAATAATCCCACACCAGGATCACCACAGAAGACAATACCACCGCCTCAGTCGTCGCCGAACCCAATCCCTCGGCACTCATACGGGTGTAGAATCCCTTGTAGCAACAGACCCAGCTGATGATCAATCCGAAGCTGATCGATTTGAGAATGCCGCCGTAGATATCTTTCCATTCGACGGCAGACTCAATCGACGTCCAGTAGGATCCGGCATTCACGCCGAGCAAATCCACACCGACCAGATAGCCGCCGTAAATCCCGACGACGTCAAAGAGCGCCACCAGCAACGGCACTCCGATCAAGCCCCCCACCACTTTCGGCGCAATTAGATATTGGAGGGGATTGATGGCCATGGTATCGAGTGCATCGATCTGTTCTGTGATGCGCATGATGCCGATTTCCGCCGTCATGGCCGAACCGGCCCTCGCCGTTACCATCAGCGCCGCCAGGACCGGCCCGAGCTCGCGGATCATACTCAATGCAACGGCCGATCCGAGTAATCCTTCAGAGCCGAACTTCCGCAACGTGTAATAGCCTTGGAGTGCGAGCACCATGCCGGTAAATCCGGCCGTCAGCACGACGACAAATGTGGATTTATATCCGATGAAGTGCAGCTGCTTGACGAACTGGATGAACCGAAACGGCGGTCGCATCAACCATCCGAAGGATGACACGAGGAAAATGAGCATCCGACCCATTTCCCGAACATATCGCAAGACCAGCCGCCCTATGGTTGCGAGCATGGTCATGGGATTATGGCCTTGTGTAAATCCGGCCTGACTCTGAACTGAGCATCGACCACTATCCGCTCTCGGACATATCGCAAGACTAGCCGTCCTATGGTTGCGAGCATCGTCATGGTGTCATTGTCATGTGTGAATCCGGCCTGACTCCGAAACGAGCATTGACCACTATCCGCAGACTTTTCGTGAGCGCCGCCGCCGCTACAGCACTTTGCCGCCGCAACCGGTTGAGCCCCAGCAAGCTCGACGGATGCGCAAGCAGGGCCCCCACGCCTTTCACCCACCCAGTGGGCCTGAGAAACAGATTGAAGTCAAGAGGCAGTTCTTCCATTAATAAGTCCGACACGGACCGCACAATCAAGAACGGCACCCGAGCCGCTTTCGCCTCAGTGGCCAAAGCGGCGCTTTCCATATCCAATCCCGTCGCATGCGTACGTTCTGCCAAAGCCACTTTTTCCGCAGCGCGGTAGACGATGCGGTCCGCAGAAATGAAAGAGCCGAACGCGGCACCGGCAAGAGCCTCATTCTCGCTGAGCATGGTACACCACCGTTGCCGTTCGTCCCCCTCCACTTCAATGTAGTCGAGCGTGCCGCCGGCACGAATCGTCGCCGCCCTGGTTCCAATCAGGATATCGCCGATGGCGGCTGGTGCCAGTGCGCAGGCAAATCCACTGGAGATGGCCAATGAAAATGTCTGCTGCGACAGAACATCCCGCGCGACGGCGTGCGCCTTCTGCGGGCCTACCCCGGTCTGAATCACCCAGCATTCGCCCCCACCCGCCGATGCGCAATACCGCGTCCGCCCCTGCAGCCTGTCCATGCGACCGCCGGGAATAGCTGCCCGCACCGCGGCAAACTCCCAGACGGTGGCGACGAAAATCACAATGCGGCTAGGAATCAGAGAAGCGACAGGAGGAGAAGACGGCACCGCCGTCACAACGTGCGCGTCCGTCAATGATCAAACCGATAGCATCCGGAAGACTCAACCTGCTCCCGAAGCTCTTCGGCTCGCATGCGGCCCCGCGATCGGAGATTGCGATACATCGCGAGCGCCCACAAAGGGAAGTACTGACAGTACCAGTGGTAGCGAAGATAGAACACGCGCGGGAATCCCGTGCCGGTGTGCATGACTTCTTCCCAGGAGCCATCCTTGAGTTGATGCCTCAAGAGATACTGCACGCCCCGGGCGATGCTCAACGATTCCGTTACACCGGCAGACATCAACGCCATCAAAGCCCAGGATGTTTGCGACGGCGTGCTCTGGCCTTTGCCGCTATGCGCATCCTCCGCATAGGAGAGGCAGACCTCGCCCCATCCACCATCGGGATTCTGCTTGGACTCAAGCCAGGACACGGCCCGGCGAATGTACGGAGACGAGACGTCTTCTCCGATCGCGCGAAGGCCGGCAAGCACCGACCAGGTGCCGTAAATGTAATTCACGCCCCAGCGGCCATACCAGCTCCCGTCCGCCTCCTGTTGCTTCTTGAGAAACGCCAGCGCCGGCTTCACCGCAGGATGGGAACGGTCGTAGCCTAAGGCGCCCAGCATTTCCAAACAACGCCCGGCAAGATCCGCCGTGCTCGGATCCAGCAGCGCCTTATGGTCCGCAAACGGGATGTAGTTAAAGACCACCCGATTATTATCCTTGTCGTACGCACCCCAGCCGCCGTCGGAACTCTGCATGGCCAGCACCCATTGCATCCCGCGACGAATGGATTCCCGCAGGTCCGCCGGTTCCGGCATCTTGAGCTTCGCCAGCGCCATCAACACGACGGCCGAGTCATCCACATCGGGATACAGTTCGTTTTCAAATTGGAAATACCACCCGCCCGGCTCGGCCTGGGGGGAAGAAATCGTCCAATCACCGACCGTTTTCGTCTGCCGGGACATGAGATAGGCCCCCGCCTTTACCAGCGCCGGATGGTCCTGCTGCATACCTGCTTCGATCAACGCATTCATGAGCAAGGCCGTATCCCAAATCGGAGAATGGCAGGGCTGCAGATGTAAGGTCGGTACACGCTGGCCATCCACCGTCGCAGTTTCGTGCACTTCCAGATCTTCAATTTCCCGAAGAGCTTTCTGCACCAGCGGGTCATCCATCTCATAGCCCAAACACCGGAGCGCCAGCACAGAGTTGGCCATGGCCGGATAAATTGCGCCCAGCCCGCCGTTTCCTTTGAGGTGATCCAACATCCACGTGGCCGCCTTGTGCATCGCCTTTTCACGCAACCAGAGGAGAGGCATCCGGTCATAGAGCTTGAGCACCGCATCGAGCATGACGAAGAAATTATGCGGCGTGAACCAGGCTTGATCTTTGTTGAAGGGCGGATACTTCCAGTACGGCACCTGCCCGCGTGGAACGAGGTACAACTCCTCAATGCCCTGCTCTCGCGGAATTCGGCACACAGGTTGATGCGCAAACACAATCAGCAACGGAATGAGCACGGCGCGGGACCAATAGGAAATCGCGTAGATGCTGAAATAAAACCGCTTCGGCAGCAGCATGATCTCGACCGGCATGTGGGGCACGCCTTCCCAGTCATACTGATCGAACAACGCCAAGGCTATTTTCGTGAAGACATTCGCCTGAACGACTCCGCCCATAGCCATGATGCGCTCACGCGCGCGCAGCAAGCAGGGGTCGGAAGCAGGGATTCCACTGAGCTTCAGTGCGAAGTAGGCCTTCACTGAAGCGCTGATTTCTGCGGGTCCGCCGTAATAGATCGGCCAGCCGCCATCAGGCAACTGCATGGTCCTTAAATACCGGATGGCGCGTTCTTCTTTGACGGGATCGACGCAATCGAGAAACCGCCGCAACATCAGATATTCCGACGTCAGCGTCGTATCGGCCTCGAGTTCAGCCACCCAGAATCCCTCGGCGGGATCCTGCTTGGACAAAAACCAGCTTTGACTGCGACGGATCGCATCGTCGATGGCGTCAGGCTGACTCACGGTATGCGCCGATGGCCGGCGTGACGAATCGGTAGCCGCCAAGGGAGCAACTTTATCTGAGACGAGCCTGAGCGGAGGCGTTTGCGCATATCCGACAGCCGGATTGTATTTCCCCGGAATCGTCGCGAGCAAACTACTGGAAATCCGGTCAAACAGTGTGCGAAAGAGCTTCATGGAATCCTAGTGAACGCATGCAGATGGGGGGAGAGACCTGACGGCGGGCCACTCGGCCTTTGAGACGCCGACCCACCATCGCGCGAGAGCCGCCCATCGGTGGGGGATATAACAGACACCCCTACGTGAGTCAAGCAACGAGAGTGGAAAGTCCTCTGCGATATCCGAGCCTTGCAGCTTGCCTCAGGCCGGCTGGAGATCACCTAACCGCACCGACACCAGCTTGGACACACCTGGCTGTTCCATCGTCACGCCGAACAGCGAATCGGCGATCGCCATGGTGCGTTTATT
This sequence comes from Nitrospira sp. CG24D, assembly GCA_002869855.2. Classification (GTDB taxonomy): domain Bacteria; phylum Nitrospirota; class Nitrospiria; order Nitrospirales; family Nitrospiraceae; genus Nitrospira_D. The sequence goes on along the minus strand of NEWQ02000024.1, from coordinate 80,641 downwards.
ATGGGTAATGACGAGGAACTGCGCGTTCTTCGACATCTCCCGAAGCACGCTGGTGAAGCGCCCGATATTTTCCTCATCGAGCGGGGCGTCGATTTCGTCGAGCAGACAAAACGGCGTCGGCCGGATCAGGAAACTGGCGAAGAGGAGCGCCATCGCCGTCAATGTTTTCTCACCACCGGACAGCATCGTGATGCTCTTCAACCGCTTTCCCGGAGGCTGCGCGACGATATCCACACCCGGCTCTTGATTCCCTGCGACTTCTCCGTTTTCGCCGACCGGCTCATCGACCAACAACAGCTCCGCGCGTCCGCCGGGGAAAAACTGGCCGAAGACTTCGGTGAACTTCTGCTGAAGCTCGGCGAAGGTGGTGACGAACATATCCTTCGTCGTCTTGTTGATCCGCTGAATAATTTCCTTGAGGGAATTGATCGACGTGGCAAGATCCTGCTCTTGAGTTGTGAGAAAGGTATAGCGCTGGTCGAGTTCCTGATGCTCGCTGATCGCCGCCAGATTGATCGGCCCCATGCGGTCGAGCCGTTCGCGCAGCTTTTGCAGTTGCTCCTTCAGTTCAGCCTGTGGCGCCTGGGCCAGCGGATTGGCAGCAATCTCGACGGCTCCTTCGACACCAGCATCGGCGGCACGCTCAAGGCCTGGGGCCGCACCATCCGCAAGCGCAACAGGATCCAGTTGATAGGTTCCCGACAAGGTACTTTCAACCGCGCTCAACTGCGTGCGCAGTTCAGCCCGCCGGACCTCCACCGCCATACGCGCGTCCCGCACTGCCGACATTTCGCGGCGCACCACGTCCAAACTGGCCTCTAACGACTGTCCGACCGCCATCTCCTGAGCCTGCTGTTCCTGCGCGGCGATCAACTGGGCTTTGATCTTCGCCGCGGCCTCGCCGAATTCCTGGCACAACATTTCCTGGCTGCTGCGTTCTTCCTGGCTGTGCTGAATGTCACGGCCCAACCCCTCAAGGTGACTCTGCAGAGCCTGCCGGCGTTGTTCGCTTTCGACTTGCTGTTGTCTGATACGAAGACGATTCGCCTGCTCATGCCCTTGTTTGGCACGCAGACCTTCTGACAGCAATCGCGCTTCCGTCACCCGCTCTTGAAACACCCGGCCTTCTTGATCGATGGCCGTCAGCCGCTCCCGCACGCGCCCCAAACTGGCCTCTTGTCCGGCCTTCTCGCTGAGCCACTGCCCCAGCTGAGCCTGCGCTGAACGCGCTTCCTGCTCAAACCGCTGCCGATCCACGATCCCTTTTTGTATCTCGGCGGCAATCCCGGCAAGACGCACATCGAGATCCGCCATAAACTGCCGGAGATTTTCTTCGTCCTTCCGCAAGGACAAATCCTGCATTTCCGTATCGCGCAACGACTCGGCCAACTGCCGAATCTGCAGACTCAAGCTCTGCCCGAGCCCCTGCAGTTCAAGGCGCCGCTGCTTGTCGGACTCGACCGCTGTGGTAAGCTCGCTCCGCTTGGCCTCCAGGCTGACCACCTCGCGCCGGCGCTCCAGCAACCCTTGCCCCGCATGGGCATGGCCGCCGCTGATGACTCCGGAAGCATCCATCACTTCGCCCGCCAAGGTGACCAAGATCGGTCCCTCAGCCCCGGCCCAGAGCTGCCGTTCCCACAACCGCACCGCATGATCCAACGACTCCACAATGACCACGCGATCGAATAGACAGTCTTTCGCCGCCGTGCGAGCCTCGTCCGCTTGAATTAAATCGACCGCCCTGCCCACCACGCCGGCCTGATCGGCGAGCGCCTGCCACCAGGTCTGGGAAGCTGACCCAGCGCGCTCCCAACGCGGCTGTTGCGGAATAAACGTCCCGCGTCCCAGTTCTTTCTCCCGAAGAAAACTAATCGCGCGCTGCGCCACGGCCGGTTCATCGACGAACCACCCGTGCACACGCTCGCCTAAGACTGCTTCGACCGCCCGGTCCATGCCGGGAGGGATCACGAGCCATTCGGCAATCGCGTCACGAACGCCCTCGCAGGATTTGAGCGCCGTGCCTTCATCCTGTCCTTCCCGCCCGTATCCCATTTCTTCCCGCACAACACCTTGCAGCGCCTGCAACCGCGAATCGACGGCCGCCAATTCTTCCGATCGCTGGAGGATGACCCGATCGAGCTCCTGCTGCTCAGCCGCCACGTTGGTTGCCTCAGTTTGGACGCTCTCTTGCTGCGCGCGAATCGTGGCGACCATGCGCCCGGCCTCGCCATACTCCTGTCGCAGGGCTTCGTGGCGAGTCAAGGCCGTCGATCGCTGGCCTTCCAGCTCCTCTTGTTCCGCAACCAGCTTGGTCCCCCGATCGGACACTTCGCCCATTCTGGCAATCAACTGCGTCACACTCTGCTCGGTATTTGCCACCAGAACAGCCAGCTGCATAATGTCGAGCCGCCCGCGCTCTTCCTCCGCAACGGCAGAGGCCCGCTGATGCAGGAGGCTCTCCATTTCACGATCCAGCTCAGCAAACGCCTGTTCGCGCGAAAGCAACTCCTCTTCCAGCGAGACCAGCGACGCTTCGATGGTTTCCAGCGAGTGTGCCAATTCTTCCTGGGCGTTCGCCAGCCCTTCCAACTCATGGGATTCTTGCTGTTGCTGCTGTTCGAACAATTGGCTCCGGTTCCGCTCGACCTCGGCCGCCGTCAGCGCCTGAGCCTGCTGGTGCTCGATCCGGCCTAATTCCTCGCGGATCTTGCCGGTCGACTCGCCGATTTCAATCGCCCGCAAACGGGACTGTTCTAAATCCGTCGCGAACCGTGCCTGCCCGGCGGATTTTTCGGATTCTTGCTGATCGAGATTCAGCACCTCCGCTTCGACATCCTTCAAGCCCGCTCGCAACGTCACGAACTCTCTAGTCAACAATTCGATCTCAACGGCCCGCGCTTCCTGCTGCAGCGTCTGATAGGTCCGCGCCTGCCGCGCCTGGCGTTCCAGCGAATTCAGCTGCTTTTTCACCTCCGCGATGATGTCACGCACACGCAACATGTTTTGCTGGGTAGCGTCGAGCTTGCGAAGGGCTTCGGCCTTTTGCTTTTTGTACCGAACGATCCCGGCCGTCTCTTCAATCAATTCGCGCCGGTCTTGAGGCGACGCGTTCAGGATCTGATCGATCTGCCCCTGCGCAATGACCGTATGGCCCTTGCTGCCGGCGCGCGTATCCATGAGCAGCGTCCGGATATCTTTGAGCCGGCACGCCGTCTTATTGATGAGGTATTCGCTGTCCCCGTTCCGGTAGAGCCGCCGCGTGATCATGAGTTCCTGGAACTCGGTCAATTCGCTCGGCAACCCTGATCCCCCCTCCTGCGGCAGAGCCGTGTGATCGAGCCCGCCGATGATGAGCGAGACTTCCGCCATACCGAGAGGCTTGCGCAATTCAGTGCCGTTAAAAATGACATCTTCCATCTTCTCGCTGCGCAACGTCTTGGTGCTCTGCTCGCCCAACACCCAGAGAATGGCGTCCACCACGTTGCTCTTGCCGCTGCCGTTGGGACCGACGATGGCGGTGACCCCTTGCGGGAACTCGATCCTCGATTCGGCAAACGACTTGAACCCCAGCATATCGAGCGATTTCAAATACATCGATTCACCCTTGGTTGAGCAGCCGGATTGGCGAGCGGAAAAATAGCTCGGCCCTTGTAACACAGGGCCAAAAGGAAATCAAAATAAAATACCGCAGGTAGTAGGGGGCCTTTCGGCCCCCTACTAGATATATGGATTTTTCAGGATGAGATGATTATCTGGCGGCGCCCGCAGCGGGCTTGCTGGCCGATTCGATCTGAACGAGTTCTTTGGGCAGGAGAAATTCGACGTCCTCTTCAATCACCGTCAGCTCTTCCACCTCTGAGGAGCCGGAGCTCTTGAGGAATGCCACGACTTCCGTCACAAGGACTTCCGGAGCTGACGCACCCGCAGCGATTCCGACCGCCTTGGCTGATTTCAACCAATCAGGGTGGATGTCACTGGCGGAATCGATCAGATAGGAGGGAATACCACATTGCTCCCCCAACTCGCGCAGGCGGTTGGAGTTCGAACTATTCGGCGATCCAATGACCAGGATTACATCCACCAGGCGGGACAATTCTTTCACCGCATTTTGCCGGTTTTGCGTCGCGTAACAGATGTCTTCCTGGTGCGGGCCCTTGATGTTCGGGAACCGCTTATTGAGCGCGCCGACGATATCCCGGCATTCATCCACACTGAGGGTCGTCTGCGTCACATAGGAAAGATTCAGCGTATTGTCCACATGGAGCTTCTCCACATCTTGGACCGAGGAGACCAGGTGGAACTTATCGGGGATCTGCCCCAGCGTCCCGATGACCTCGGGATGCCCGGCATGGCCGATGAGAATCAACTCATAGCCCTGCGTGTATTCCCGATTCACTTCATTGTGGACCTTGATGACCAGCGGACAGGTGGCATCGATGACGTGCAACCGGCGCTGATTCGCCTCGGCCCACACCGACTTCGCAACGCCATGCGCGCTGAAAATCACCACCGATCCTTCGGGGACTTCACTCAGCTCTTCCACGAACACCGCGCCCTTTTGGCGCAGCGAATTGACCACGTGGCGGCTGTGGACGATTTCATGACGGACATAAATAGGGGCACCGTACTTCTTGAGCGACAGATCCACGATATCGATCGCTCGATCGACCCCGGCGCAAAATCCCCGCGGATTGGCAAGGTATATCTTCATGACTATTCAGGCTCCTTCGATGGTTGACGAGACACGACCGACCCCGGCCGGCTCACCGCACGCGTGTCACCTTACGTCAGATCGTCCAATGTCGTCAACAGATTTACCCCGTCGGCAGCCCCCTCAGAGCCCCCGGTCGCTTGACAGGACCTCCCCTGCCCCGTAGGCTGAGAGCCGCCATTATGAGCACTGCTTCCGCCAAGAAAGTCCTGATCGTCGAAGACGAAAAGGACATTCTTCAACTCGTCAAGCTCTACCTGGAGAAGGAAGGCTACCGGATCGTCACGGCCTCGACCGGATCGGAAGGACTGGCCCAGGTTCGCACGGAAAAACCCGACCTCGTTGTCCTGGATTTGATGCTCCCCGAAATAGACGGACTCGAAATCTGTAAACGCCTTCGCTCATCGCCCGACACCGCGATGCTGCCGATCATCATGCTCACGGCCAAGGCCGAGGAATCGGATACGATCATCGGCCTCGAGTTAGGCGCCGACGACTACGTGACCAAGCCGTTCAGCCCGAAAACGCTGGTCGCACGGGTGAAAGCGCTGTTCCGCCGGCTTGAACGCAAACCGGAGGATGGTCCGACCCGTTTTACCTATGGCGCACTCACACTGGATCTCACCCGCCATGAAGTCACGGTGAAGGGGAAAGAGGTCCCGCTCACAGCGAAAGAATTCGGCCTTCTTGAGCATCTGCTCCGCCATCCCGGACGAGTGCTGACTCGCGATGTCCTGCTCAACGCCGTCTGGGGCTATGAGTACTACGGAACCACCCGGACCGTCGATGTGCACATCCGGCGGCTCAAACAAAAGCTGCCGCTGCTGGATGAGGCCATTCTCTCGGTGAAGTCTCTCGGCTACAAACTCAAAGACGTGACGGGTGATGAGTGATACGTGACACGCTGGGCCTTTTGAGAAGAGTCGGACGGCCATCCTCGCGGACCGTCTTCTTCTCATTACCGATCACCTTTCACCCATCACACCGGCAATGACCCTCTCCATCCGCTGGAAGGTGGCCCTCGGCAGTCTCCTCGCTGTCACCTGCGGGCTTGCAGTCGCCGGCCTGCTGGCCATGCAATCGCTCGAACAACAAGAAATCGCCCAACTGAACGACATGCTGGACGCCAGGACCAACCTGGTGGCGTACAGCCTCCGGCCAGCGCTCACAACGCCGCCATCCCCCGGACAACAGGCAGAACTGAGAGAGATTGTCCGCCAGCTGGGAGCCAGGGCGCTGGCCCGGGTGACCGTGATCATCGCCGACGGCACCGTCATCGCCGATAGCGCCGTGGACGATGCCGGGCTCTCCGCCGTCGAGAATCACCTCTCACGACCGGAAGTTCAGCAGGCGCTTGCAACGGGAGAGGGACGGGATATTCGTGCCAGCCAGACGACCGGCACTCGCACCATGTATCGCGCGCTCCGGACGGAACTGCACCATGCAGGGGGACCGGTGATTCTGCGCCTCGGCCTTCCGATGACGATGCTGGAACGCGAGACGACGACCCTCCAACGCCACCTCGCCATCGCTATCGGAGTCGCCTTTCTCATGGCGCTTCTGCTCAGTCTCTGGATGGCCCGCGGCATTACGAAGCCGCTCTCGGACATCGCCCGTGTCGCTCGCCGCCTGTCGGCGGGCGACACGACCATTCGTATCCAGACTCACTCCCACGACGAAGTCGGCCTGCTGGGCGAAACGCTCAATCACATGACCGACCAGCTCCGCACGAAGATCGACGAACTCTCGGAGGATCGGGCCCAGCTGCTCGCCATGTTGACCTCCATGGTCGAAGGCGTCATGGTCCTGGACTGTCGAGGGCGCATTCTGCAAGTCAATCCGGCTCTCGAACGAATGTTCGATGTCCGCCGTACCGAAATCCGCGGGCAGATCAGTACGGAGGTACTGGCCCATCCCGAACTAAACAGTCTCATTACGACCATCCTCGCGAATCGGGCCGGCCAGGAAGCCGAGATTACCCTCATGCCGGGAGGGCGCTGCCTGCATATCGAAACGTCGGTGGCAGGGTGCGAACGCGAAAACGAAGCCTGCGCCGTGCTGGTCTTTCACGACATCACCGAACTGCGCCGACTGGAAAAGATTCGGAAAGACTTTGTGGCCAATGTCTCCCATGAACTGCGCACACCGCTGACCTCAATCAAGGGCTATGTCGAGGCGCTATTGGACGGAGGCAAAGACGATCCGGACACAGCCGTCAGTTTTCTCACGATCATCCTGAAGCAGAGCGACCGGCTCAACCTGATCCTGGAAGATCTGCTGGAGTTATCCAAAATTGAGTCGGGGAGAGTCTCATTCAAAGAAGATCCGCTGGATCTCCGCAGCTTGATCGAGCGGACGCTCTCGATGATCAAACCACTGGCCGATAAAAAAGGGCACCAGCTCATCTCCCGCATCGACGACCGACTCCCGCCGATCGCCGGTGACGAAGGCCGACTGGCGCAAGTCCTGACCAACCTCCTCGACAACGCCGTGAAGTACACACCCGAGCAAGGAACGATTACCGTCACGGCCAGAAGCGTGCCCGACCAGGCGGTAGAACTCACCGTGAGCGATACGGGCCTCGGGATACCTGAACAGGATCGCCCGCGTGTCTTCGAGCGCTTCTATCGGGTCGACAAAGCCCGCTCACGCGAACTGGGAGGAACCGGACTCGGCCTTGCCATCGTGAAACATATTGTGGAAGGACATGGGGGACAGGTGTGGGTTGAGGCTCATACACCGCAGGGAAGCCGCTTCGTGGTCCGTCTGCCGGTCTCTCGCCAGACGAGAGGCTCTGTTCACACAAAAGACGACAAAATCATATAGACGAGAGCACCCAGGACTCCTGCCCCCGGCATGGTAAAGATCCAGGCGGAGAGAATCTTGGTCGTCACGCCCCACCGCACCGCCGAGAGACGCTTGGTCGCCCCGACCCCGAGAATCGACGACGTGATCGTGTGGGTGGTGCTCACTGGCAGACCGAAATGCGCCGTGAATAAGAGAACACTCGCCGCACCGGTCTCGGCGGCAAAGCCATGCACCGGTTCCAGCTTGACGATCCGCATCCCGAGCGTGCGCATGATCCGCCGGCCCCCGACCATCGTGCCCGCGCCCATCGCCAGCGCACAGGACACCACGACCCATGTCGGCACGTCGGACGAGGTCACCTGGCCGGATGCCACCAGCGCCAGCGTGATAATCCCCATCGCCTTTTGCGCGTCATTGGACCCATGGCTGAAGGCCATAAAACTCGCCGATAGTAACTGCAACCGGCTGAAGACTTTCTGCGCTACGCCCCGCGGCACCTTGAAGAAAGACCAGCTGACCGCCACCATGATCAGGAGCCCCATCAAAAATCCGAAGAGCGGAGAGAGGATCATCGCCTCAAGAATCGCCCGCAGCCCTTTGAACTGCACCACGGACCAGCCCCCGTGCGCCACGGCGGATCCGACTAAAGCGCCGATCAAGGCGTGCGACGAACTCGTCGGCAAGCCCAGAATCAGCGTGACCAAATTCCACAAAATCGCACCGGCCAGCGCAGCCCCCACCACGACACTGGTGATGGCCTCAGGAAAAACAATCCCGCCTCCGATCATTTTCGCCACCGCGGTGGAGAAAAACGCGCCGGCCACATTCAGCACACCGGCCCACATCACGGCCGCCAGGGGACTCATCACCCTGGTCGACACCACCGTCGCCACCGCGTTCGCGCAATCGTGCCAACCGTTCGAAAAATCGAACAGCAGCGCCAGCACAACGGTCACTAAGAGCATTCCGGTTAAGTCAGGCATGGTCGTCCAGAAAGAGGTAGAGGAAACACCCTCAGTTATGTTTCAACACGATCCGCTCGAGAATATTTGCCACGTCTTCACACCGATCCGTCCCCGCCTCGAACGTTTCGTAAATCTCTTTCCACTTAATGACGGCGATCGGATCGGTTTCTTTTTCAAACAGGCCGGAGATGGCATCGCGCGACACGCGGTCGGCTTCATTCTCCAGGCTGTTCACTTTCACGCTGCATTCGTTGATCTGCGCATGCGACATCCCCACACGATCGACGGCTTCGCCGACCGCGACGGACGCTTGATAGAGAATATCGGCCAAGCGTATCGCCGATTCGGTCGGCTTGGTTATTTTATAGATGACAAACCGGTCGGCCACGGCTTCAACAGCATCGAGAATATCGTCCAGCGCGCTCGCCAGGTCGTGAATGTCTTCACGATCGATGGGCGTAATGAAGGTCTGGTTGAGCTTGGTCGCAATATCGTGCGTAATGCCGTCGCCGATATGCTCAACATCTTTAATGTGCTTCGCCTGCGCCGCAGGGTCGCCAAACTGGTCCATCATGTTTTTCAGCAGGCGGCTGCCTTCGATCATATTGTGGGCCGCCTTCTTAAACATGTCGAAAAAAGCGTCTTCTTTGGGTATGAGACTAAACATCGCAGTCCGCGCTCCTGAATAGTGAATTGCCGCCCGCTGATGTGTCCGCGAGCCATGTGACGCACGCATGACCTGCCGGTACAGTTTCCCCGGCTACCACCGCAGTAAGCCTGTCGCCCAGGTCAAACCTCCCCCGAAGCTTCCTAACAGCACCACATCATCGGTTCGAATCTTTCCCGCCCGGACCGCCGCATCGAGCGCAATAGGCACTGACGCCGACGAGGTGTTCCCGTATCGATCGATCACCGATGTCAGCCGATCAGCCGGAATGCCCAGCCGATCCGCCACATTCGAGAGAATCCGGCCGTTGGCCTGATGGAGCACGACCTGGCTGAGTTCATCGATCCGGACACCAAATTCTTTGAGAATGTCCTGCACCGCCTGCTCGACCCGCCTGACGGCGATGCGAAATAACGACGCGCCCTGCATCCGCAACACATGATCACCATGCGCCACGGTCTCCGCCGTCGCCGGCATCCGTGATCCACCGGCGGGCACACGGATCAGATCATGCTTCGACCCATCAGAATGGAGTCGAATGCCGAGTACCCCGCACGGTTTCGAGCCCCGGACATCCTCACCCCGCACCACGACGGCTCCGGCACCATCACCGAATAAGACCGCCGTCGCCGCATCGGTCGGATCCAAGAATCTCGACTTCACTTCAGCCGCCACGACCAGGCAGGTGTTCGCCTGCCCGCTCAGAATCATGGCATTGGCCATCGACAGCCCATAGAGAAACCCCGAGCAGGACGCGGACACGTCGAATGCGGCCACTCCGCGACAGCCTAACCCTCGCTGAACAAAGCAGGCGGTCGAGGGGAACGCCATATCCGGCGAGGTGGTCGACAGGATAATCGCATCCACCTCCCCCGCTGAACATCCGGCTGCCTGAAGGGCGCGACGACTCGCCTCCATCGCCAGATCTGAAGAGGCCTGGCCCTCGGCCGCCCACCGCCGCTCGCGGATGCCGGTCAATCGCTCAATTGTGGCCGGGGATACTCCAAGTGGCCCCCCGACTTCATGATTCGCGACGATTCGCTCAGGGAGATAACTGCCGGTTCCTATGACACGCATTTGTTTCATGGCAATTGACAACTCTCAGCGCGGCGAGGCCATCTGTCTTTGTATTGGGTTCAATTGACGCGCGGCGGGATTATAGGGGGCAGCGGAGAGCCGGTCAACCAATCAGGCTCGGCATTGCTTTTAGGCCCAGTTCTTGTTATCAATTTAAAGATCTATGAAAACAATCGACCGGTTGCCACGCCTTTTGAAGAACCACCATGCTCAGGCCTGCGTTCTGACAAGCGGTTTCCTGCTCGTCTCCTTGTTGGCCGTCGGATGTTCCAGTACGCCAAAAGAGCCGGCCGTTGCGGGGGGGAAGGCTGTCGGAGGCACCGATGAGCAGATCTTCCTTGGCGATACGATCGAAAAGAACTACGACCCAAACGTCATCATGAAGCGCGGCGAAGCCTTCTTCGACAAGGAAGAATATTCCGAAGCGCTGGTCGAATATAACCACTTCCTCGACCTGCATAAAACCCATGTGCTGGCTCCCTACGCCGCCTTTAAGATAGGCGAATCCCATTTCAAGATGGCGAAATCCATCGATCGGGATCCTGAACCCCTGACCAAAGCCATCACCGCACTCGAGCGCATGCGCAAAGACTTTCCCGGCAGCCGTTACGATGCCCAGGCGCAACAAAAAATCCAGGAGTGCCATGAATGGCTCGCGCAGATGCACCTCTTCGTCGGCCAGTTTTATTACCGCCGCGAGTCGTACCTGGCGGCCGCTCATCGATTCGAGCAGATCATCAAGATCTATCCGGATAAACCCGTGGCCCCTGATGCCCTCTATTTCCTGGCTTTGAGTTATCATGAACTGGGGGCAGACGATTGGGCGGCCGACAACCTGACCTTACTGGCTGAAAAATATCCCACCAGCAAAGTGGCCGCCGACGGAAAGTCGTTGATGGCCAAGCTCGGAGGCAAGAAATCAGATACTCTGATCGCCAAAGACCCAAGCGCCACGCCTTTTTCGGATGCCCGCCCCTATGCCTCTCCGAGCGACAGCTCCGATCTTCCCAGCATCCCCAGTGCGGCCTCCGCATTCGGCGCACTCAAGTTACCCTCCGCCAATGCCCTGGGCCAATCCTTCACCACCTGCCGTCTCGGCGCCTGGTGCTGAACTCCAGCAGACAGCCGTCAGCTCTCAGCAAAAGTCCTCCTGAAATATTTGGTTCGTGGTGAGTTAGCTGAAGGCTGAGCGCTGTTTGCTGATGGCGAAACTACTGGCTGAGGTACCAGCCGATGCCATACCGTTCAAGAAAGCTGGTGATCATCGTGAGTGAATTGGCGTAGATCATGACGCCTACCACAATGAGCAGCACGCCGCTCACCGTTGAGACGCCCCAGAGATAGGCGCGCACCTCTTTAAAGTAGGCCAGGAACCGATCGACTCCCAGCGCCGTCAGAAACAGCGGCAATCCCAACCCCAAGGAATAGCACGCCAGCAAAACCACCCCGTTCCACAGCGAATCTGTCGTGCTGGCGTAAAGCAGAATCGTTCCCAACACCGGGCCAACGCAGGGCGTCCATCCGGCAGCAAACGCCACTCCGATGAAGAACGACCCCAAATAGCCGGCCGGACGGTTGCGGAATTGATACCGGTGTTCCACCTTCAAGAAGTTGAGATTCAGAATACCCAGCAGATAGAGACCGAACACAATGATCATCACGCCGCCGATTCGGCGGATGTGATCCTGATAGGTGATCAGGATTTGTCCGAGAAAGCTGGCAGAGGCGCCGAAGGCAATAAATACAGTCGAAAACCCGGCGATGAACAAGAGCGCATTGAGAATGATGGCCGATTTAAACTTGTTCCGTTCGCTTGCATCCGTCAGCTGTTCGACTGAGAGCCCCGTGATGTAGGAAATATACGACGGCACGAGCGGCAGCACACACGGCGACACGAAAGACAGCAGGCCGGCTGAAAACGCGGCGAGCAGAGAAATCTGTGGAATGGATTGCATCATCGTCAGGATTTCATGAGGGCTTGAATCAATGCGCGTGCATCAGAGCCTCCCCAATCACGGGCGCCCGGGACCTTCTGCCGGACAATGCCGTTGCGATCGACCATGAACGTCATGGGCAGGCTCCGGGCGCCGTACATCAGACCAATGCGATACTCTGCATCGTGCAGGATCGGAAAGGTGAACCCCATTTCCTGTTGAAAGGGCCGGGTTACCGCCGCGCCTTGCGGATCGGTAGAGACGGCGAGAATCTCGAAGTCTTTTCGAGAATAACTCCGGTACAGCTGCTCCATCGCCGGCATCTCGACACGGCAGGGGCCGCACCAGGTCGCCCAAAAATTCACCAGCACCACTTTCCCGCGCAGCTGGGCAAGCGACACGACGTTCCCATCCAGATCACGCAGCTGAAAATTGGGGGCTTCGTCTCCCACCTTGACGACCCCGCGATCGGCAACCGGCAGGAATAGAGAGCCGGCCTCGCCACGGGTCCAGGCCGATACTCCGGTAGAAGCATTCAGCAGACCGAGACCGCAAAGCAGCAACCCGACCAACAACCGTTTCATAATGCCCCTTCAGAACTTCCAGGCTTCATCGTACCACGGTCTTGAGGGAATGCGGGCTGGGGAGTCACATTCAGCAAGGTCGCAAGCGTCTTCAGATTATCGATTCTCGTCCAGTCCTTCGGACCGATGATGATCTCTCGCACGATGCCCTGCTGATCGATGATGAAGGTCTCAGGTACGCCCAGCCGTTTATAGGGCTTGTCCGTGATGCCCCAAGAATCGATAAGCACCGGGAAGGTCAGATTAAGGCTCTTCACAAAGGGAGGAATATCTTTCGTCGTCGTCACCCGATCGATGCTCACGGCAAGTACGACCAACCCGTCTTTCTCAAAGCTCTTATTGAGGACCTCCATCGAGGGCATTTCCTCACGACAGGGAGCACACCACGTGGCCCAGAAATTCAAAAAGACCACTTTCCCGCGAAAGTCGGAGAGTCGATGGGGTTTGTCGTTCAGATCGGTCAGAGCGAAATCCGGCGCAGGCTTGCCGACCACCAGGGGCTCATACTTCGAACTCTGCAGCCAGACAATGGCAAACGTCGCCACCAGGACGATTGCGCCGGCGGCCAGGATGAACAGACGCGAACCGCCCTTCGGCCGCTCCTGATTGGTGGCTTGAGAAGAAGTTACTTGATCAGCCAAACCTAATCCCCCCTAACCTCTTGCGTCTTGCTCAAAATGGTCTTCCGGCAAGGCCGCAAGGAATGTGAAGGCCGAGGCGTACTCCCTGTACGTTGAGGCGTTCACATGACTGAGAACGCAGCGGGAAGCCATTTTCAGCATGACGCTAGGCGTAAGCGTGCAAGCCGGAGAGTAAGAAGTTCACGCCCCAGAAACAGAAAATGACCATCAAGAATCCGAATACCGCGTAGATCGCCGCCTTATGCCCTTCCCAGCCGCGGGTCATCCGGGCATGGATGTAGGCGCCGTAGATGAGCCAGACGATCAGCGACCAGGTTTCCTTGGGATCCCAGCTCCAATACCCGCCCCAGGCATAGTTGGCCCACATGGCTCCGAGAATAATCCCGAAGGCCAGCATCGGAAACCCGACGGTGATGGCTTTGTACCCTAACTCATCGATGGTTTCGAGATCAGGAAATGCGGCATAGAAGCCGGCTGTTTTCCCAAGACGCTCGGCCCGTTCTTTGAAGAGATACATCACGCCAAGCCCCCCCGCTGTCGCAAATGCGGCATAGCTTGTCAGGGTCACGGACACATGAATGTAAATCCAATAGCTGTTGAGCGCCGGCACCAACGGCTCCGCCGTCTGATAGCGATAGGGCAGTAACGAGGCGGCCCCCATGGCAATGAAGCCGATTCCAACGACGAAAGCCCCGATCGCCTTGATCTTATAGCGCATCTCCAGCAGCACGTAGCCGAGAATAATCGCCCAGGAGACATAGGCCATCGCCTCGAATTGATTGGACCATGGGGCGAACGTGCCGGAATGTTCCATCCGTTCGAACGCCCGGGTAAAGAGCGCGCCGGTGTTCAGCATCCATCCGAAGATCGTGACCAAGGTCGCGACCTGTCCGAGCTGCGTCGCCCAGACTCCATCACGCTCATCGAAATTCTCCGGGAGATGTCCCGCCGGAGCGAGCGCCATCGTCGGCCGGCGCGCAAACAAGTAGCCGATGTACAGCACCAAGGCGGCCAGGTACAGCCAGAAGGTCATATCGAACAGGAACAACGATTTCATCATCACGTCCTCCGTCTATCGACTGCGCAGAGACTTGCGCTGCTGCATCATCATACCCAAGGAAGAGACCGGTCGCTACCGGCTCAGGTCTTAAAAGTCTGAATCTTTTCCGTCAGCTTCCTGAATTCTTTTTGAAAATCGATCTGGCTCTTGTGGGTCGTCCCGCCGAGATGGACTGTCACCCCTGTCTGACCCGGCACAATCTTGGCCCATAGACGGCGATGGAAGATGAACGACGAAAGAGTAATGCCCACAACGATCATGGTACAGCCGGTCCACACGATATTGATCCCGGGATTCTTGGCAATCTGGAGCCCAGTGAACTTCCGCGGCTTATACCCCACCAGCTCGAATTGATACTTGGAATCTTTGATGTTGAAGAGATCGGGAAACTGCTGAAAGATCCACGGAGTGGCTTGGACCGAGTCCCGCTCTGTGATCACCAGCTTCACGGCAGGATTGGCATGCTCGATGGTCTTGGAATAGACCTTTTTCTCCGTGGAGTTGAAGGCAAAGTCCGCAACGAAATCCGTGATCGACAGTTTCACCTTGAGATCGGGCAACGCCTGTTCCTTCTGCCATTCGAGATCGACCGTCTTCAATACCTTGTCCGTCTCTTTATCCTTGATGTTGACCCGCGCGACTTCGACCTGATCCCACGCGTCGCCATAGCTGGATTGATAAAACCAGATCCCCTTGTAGACCAGCGGATCATTCACCGAAATCGTCTTGGTCACCACCGACTGTCCGCCGTCCACCACCGTTAAAGTGCTGTTGTACGACTTGACCGACCCGTTCTCGTGATAGTCGATCCAGAATTTATCGACCTTCAAATCAAAATTGCCACGAGGGATATGATAGGTCTGGCCTTCGAGACACACACCGAACTCCTGGAACCCATAGTAAGTCCCGAGCAACCCGCCGAAGATAATGACGGTCGCACTCAGGTGGGCCATGTGGGCACCGACACGCCCCATTACTCCTTTGGTGGCGTAGACCGTGACTTCCCCGGGCTCATTCTTGGCGAGTACGCGGTACCCCTTCGTCACAAAATGATGCACCATCTGCTGGGCCACCGCTTCTTTCGTGTTGTCGAGGGGAATTTCCGCCTGCTGCTTCAGGTTCTTGATGAACGCCATCGTGACGCC
Organism: Nitrospira sp. CG24D; assembly: GCA_002869855.2. Taxonomy (GTDB): domain Bacteria; phylum Nitrospirota; class Nitrospiria; order Nitrospirales; family Nitrospiraceae; genus Nitrospira_D. The sequence goes on along the minus strand of NEWQ02000024.1, from coordinate 65,049 downwards.
CACCTTGTCCTGCTTCATGGAGCGCCAGACGGAAGGGAACCGCTTGTAGAAGCAGGTCAACGAGTTGACACAGAGCAGGCCGAGCAAACTCGTGAACCACCAGGTGTGATAGACGTCCGTAAATCCCAGGCGAAGGAACCACCGATAGGCGTTCTCCCCGTACTCCTGAACATAGACCTCTGCCCGTTCACCCTGCTGGATCACCGTCCCGATCGTCGCGGTGATCGCAATAAACAAAAACAGGAAGATTGCGAGCTTGACGGATGCAAAAAATTCAACGAGTTCGCGAGAGAACTCATCCCAGCCGAGACCGGGAGTCGACGGACGGATTGAGGGCTCTTTGGGGAGGGCGTCAGGTTGGCTATTCATGCAACTCTATATTCGTCTTCGGCCAGGACAAGACTCACTCGTACGGAGAATATTGGATGATCCCCAAAACAATCTGTTGCCGATTCTCCCGGCATCTCCGCTCAGTTTACGTCGCGGCCGAAGTATTGGATTGCCTAAATCACTTCTAAGTGCGCGAAAATTTTGTCATCTTACAAGTGGATTTTGTCGAGTGTCAAGCAACGCCAACCCACCCAGAGAGGCATGCCCCTACTATTGAATAAATAGACAAAAGAGCCTTAGTCCGCTAAGATTCAGCCAATTCTACAGAAACGAACCCGTCGCGGGCACAGCACTCACCTGGCCAGACACCACACAGACGGTTTTCGACAACCAGAAACTAGAGGGGGTTCATGAGAAACAATTACCTATTTACTTCTGAATCAGTCACTGAAGGGCATCCCGATAAGATTGCCGACCAGATCTCCGACGGAATTCTGGATGCAATCCTTGCCCAGGACAAATATTCGCGCGTCGCCTGCGAGACGATTCTCACGACCGGCATCGCCTTTGTGGCCGGTGAGATCTCGACCAAGGCCTATGTGGAAATCCCCGATATCATCCGCGAGGTGATTAGGGACGTCGGCTATAACGACGCCTCCTGGGGATTCGATTCCCACACCTGTTCGGTCCTGACGGCCATCCACCAGCAATCTGGCGATATCGCCATGGGCGTGGACTCCGGTGGCGCCGGCGACCAGGGTTTGATGTTCGGCTACGCGACGAACGAAACCACCGAGTTGATGCCGATGCCGATCGTCCTGGCTCACCGACTGACGAAGCGCCTGGCCGAAGTGCGCAAGAAGAAAATCCTGCCGTGGGTCCGCCCAGACGGCAAGTCTCAAGTGACTGTGGAATACAAAAACGGCAAGCCGGTGCGGATCGATACGATCGTCGTATCCACACAGCACAGCCCCGACGTCACTAATAAGCAGATCGAACGCGACATCATGGAGAAGGTCATCAAGCCCGTTATGCCGAAAGGGCTCTACAACCCGACCAGCGTGAAGCACCACATCAACCCGACCGGCCGTTTCGTGGTCGGTGGCCCGATGGGTGATACCGGTCTCACCGGCCGCAAGATCATCGTCGACACCTACGGCGGCCACGGCAGCCACGGGGGCGGCGCGTTTTCCGGCAAGGATCCGACAAAGGTGGATCGCTCGGCCTCATACATGGCCCGCTATATCGCCAAGAACATCGTCGCGGCCGGGCTAGCCGACAAGTGCGAAGTCCAGCTGGCGTACGCGATTGGCGTGGCCGATCCGGTTTCGGTGCTGGTCGATACTAAGGGCACTGAGAAAATGGCGGTCGAGAGTCTCGATAAGCTCGTGCGGAAGCATTTCCCGTTGACCCCGCGAGGGATCATCGATCATCTCAAGCTCCGCCGGCCGATCTTCCGCAAGACGGCGGCCTATGGGCACTTTGGCCGCAATGAACCGGAGTTCACCTGGGAAAAGACCGACAAAGCCAAGGCCTTGCGCCGGGACGCAGGTCTTTAGTTGAGATAGTCCCTGGCCGATACGACAAGAGGGGGCAGGCACCGAACACCTGCCCCCTCTTTTTCTGACGCTACTTTACCAATCACGCATCTCACTCATCACGCAGGAGGGTTCTGTGGATTACGACGTGAAAGACATTAAGCTGGCAGACGCGGGCAAATTAAAAATCGAATGGGCCGAAGCCACCATGCCGGTGCTGCGACTCATCCGGAAGCGATTCAAACGGCAGCAGCCGCTCAAGGGCGTACGGGTCACCGCCTGCCTCCACGTCACCACGGAAACGGCCAATCTGGCGATCACGCTGAAAGCCGGCGGGGCCGATGTGCGCCTCTGCGCCTCAAACCCCCTCAGCACGCAGGACGACGTCGCCGCCGCCCTGGTTCAGCATGAAGGGATTCCGACCTTCGCCATCAAGGGCGAGGACAATGCCACATACTATCGCCACATCGAATCAGCCATCGCCCATCGGCCGCATCTCTCGATGGACGACGGAGCCGATGTGGTCTCGCATCTGCACTCCAAGCGGAAAGATCTGTTGCGCAACGTGATCGGCGGAACGGAAGAAACCACGACAGGCGTGATTCGCCTGCGCAGCATGGCCGAGAAAAAAGTCCTCAAGTTCCCGGTCATCTCCGTCAACGATGCCGATACCAAGCACATGTTCGACAATCGCTACGGCACCGGCCAGTCCACGATGGACGGCATCATTCGCGCGACCAACCGCTTGGTCTGCGGCTCCGTCTTCGTCGTCGCCGGCTACGGCTGGTGCGGACGCGGCATCGCCATGCGAGCCAAGGGAATGGGCGCCGATGTCGTCGTGACTGAGATCGATCCGTTAAAGGCCTTGGAAGCCGTGATGGATGGCTACCGGGTCATGCCGATGGAAGAGGCCGCCCCGATCGGCGATTTCTTCGTCACCGTGACCGGCAACTTGAAAGTCATTCGCGGCGAGCATTTCGCCAAGATGAAAGACGGCGCTATCGTCTGTAACAGCGGACACTTCAACGTTGAACTCGACATTCCGGCCTTGGAGAAACTGGCCAAGAAGCGGAAAGTCGTCCGCGACGGCGTGGAGCAATTCACCTATAAGAACGGCAATCGCGTGAGCCTCCTCGGCGAAGGCCGTTTGGTCAACCTCGCGACCGCCGAAGGTCATCCCTCCAGCGTCATGGACATGAGCTTTGCCAACCAGGCGCTCGGTGCCGAGTACATCGTGAAGAACTACAAGATGCTCGAGAAGAAGGTGTATCCGGTCCCTGCCGTCATCGATAAAGAAATCTCGCGGCTTAAGCTCGCCGGCATGGGCGTGGACATCGACAAGCTGACGAAGGAACAGGAGAAATACTTGGCTAGCTGGGAAATGGGAACATAGGACGCAGGTGCGGGGCGGGCACTCCCAGTGCTCGCTCACCGCGCATGCAAGACTGATCGAATTTCCACATAGCCGGCGATGCTCGGTGAAGGCGCGCAATTGAGAGCGCCCACCCCACACCTGCTAGAGGGAAAAGAAGAAAGGCCGCCTCATTTGAGGCGGCCTTTCTGTTTCTCTTCAAACCTTACCGACTAACCTCCAGACAACTCCCACGGATTAAGAATGAGCAGAATATCGAAGGGGCAGAACAGACGGCGCTGACATTGTGACTTCGTATCCCCGAAGTGATCACTATTCAACCCCAGTGTGCTAGAGTGAAAGCAAGTGCCGAGGTCTTATAGATCGGAGGCTCCTATGAGACCACCGAATCCCTCCCCTCTCGACCTCTCCGATTACGACATTTCTCCTGACCAAGGGTTTCTCCCGCCAGATCCGCTTGAACAACTGCCGGACTCGCCGTTGCTCAACCATCTTGGGCACGATTTGCCGAAGCTGCTCAGCGCGCGAAAGATTCGGCAATTCATTGACGAGCAACGCCAACTACTTCCGTCTATTCCTACAACATGGCGGGATCAAGACTGTCGTGCTGCGATGCGGATTCTCTCGTTCACAGGTCATGCCTATGTGTGGGAAGTGCCAGACCAGCCGGCTGCGACGCTGCCGGCACAACTCGCCCAGCCCTGGTACGACGTTGCGCTGAAGCTGGGCCGGCCCCCGGTGCTCTCCTATGCGTCCTATGCGCTCGATAACTGGCGCAGGCTCGATCCAACCAAGCCTATTCAACTCGACAACATCGTGCTTCTCCAGAACTTCCTCGGCGGTCTGGACGAAGAATGGTTTGTGGTCATCCACGTTCAAATCGAGCGACAGGCAGGGCCGGGGTTGGCCGGGCTTATTCAGGCCATGAACGGAGCTGCCGGTGACAAACCCGACGAAGTACTCGCCGGGCTTCGATCACTCGCTGCCGCCCAAACTGCGATGCGGGACACGCTGCTGCGTATGAAGGAACGATGCGATCCCTACATGTATTACAACCGCGTGCGTCCCTACATTCATGCCTGGAAGAACAGCCCTGCGCTCCCTCAGGGTCTCGTCTATGAAGGCGTGACGGCCTACGCAGGACAGCCGCAACAGTTCCGCGGAGAAACCGGCGCCCAGAGTTCCATCGTGCCCTGCCTCGATGCCGGGTTGGGGATTTCCCATGCGCCCGATCCACTTACCGTGTATCTGCAAGAAATGCGGGAGTACATGCCTCCGCGGCACCAGGCATTTCTCCTCGCGATCGAGCAGACGACTAATGCGGACAATAGACCGCTGCTCTCTGGTTATATCCGCGACCGCAAATCACACCATCCCGAACTCTGGAATGCCTACGGTACGTGCGTCGATCTGCTGGCGCAGTTTCGCGACATCCATGTCGGATACGCCGACAGCTACATCCATCGCCAACACCAAACCCATGCCAGCAACCCCAGCGCGGTAGGAACGGGCGGCACGCCCTTCATGGCCTATCTCCAGAAACACCTGGACGAGACCAAGCGCGCCATCGATGACTAGGCCTGCCAACCGGCCTATCGTTTCGCATGACCTGCTGTCTTTGCACAACACGAAACGTGCATCTGGTTGGGAGAACCAACCGTTCCATGTTGGGATGTGGATGCCATCGTTAGCTGGCATGCAGAATCGATGCGGCTGGCCTCTGGCAAAACCTCGTACGGACATAGAAAAGGGGGCAACAAAAGCCGCCCCCTTAGGAACTGCGATTGTGAAAAGTCTCTTTATTTGGCGGGAAGCTTGACGCTGACAGCACCTCCTAGGTCACCTTCCTTCGCGCCTTCTTTCTTATAGCCCGAAACGTCCGTCTCACCCTTCGGCTCGCCATGGCAGCCCATGCAGCCTTTGCCGTAGTACAACGGCAGCATGACCCGTACATCTCCGCCGACCGTCTCATTCATGATCTTGTCTCCCTGGCGGGGATGGCCTGGATCGCTGAGCTTTTTCATCATGGCCGCCTCAAATTCATCGGCCTTATTTTTGGGGTTCCTGAGCAACCCGTCTGTCGTCGTCTGCTTGAGATAGATGCCGGTTTTAGCACTGAATCCTGCCGCCGCCTGGGTACCGAAATGCGCCGGCGTAAAGCCTTTGTACCCGACTCCGGACTTATTGATGGTCGCCTGATTATCGGCCACGGTCTGCTTTGCGGCGGCGACCAATTCCGGCAGAAGCTTTTGCGCTCGCTCTGGAACATTGCCCCCTTTGAGATTGCCTAAATCCACTCCTGTTCGACCCTTGAATTTTTCCGTGAGCTGTTGGGCGAAGACATCGGGCGTAAATCCCTTGTCCCCCTTGGTCGCATCATTGATCAGGGGCTGGTTGGCCGCAATGGCGCCACGCCCGGCATCAAGCAAGATCGCCAGAAGGCGACCGGTTTCGACGGCGTCATCCGCCGCAAAGACCGACAGTGGACCGACCATTGAAATGAGAAGCACTCCGAGTGCCGGAAGTAATCTTCGTCGGATCATAGATCCTCCTCGATTGACAGGTTGGACTGACTGACTTCTCGGAAACAGATAAGTGCGGGAAAGATGATGGAGGAAATGAAAGGATACAAATTATTGTACGCCGACCAAGCAGGCAACACTAGACCTATTCGGTCGTGATAGTAAAGAAATGGCTCTACCCTTTGCATGCCACAACTGCATTACCTCTAACAGGCGAGGTGCCCCCGAGATCAGATCGTGCGTCGAAGCCCATGTCGTGGGAAACCCCATCAACAAGGGGAACAGGCCGCTATCATCCTATGACCATTGACTGAATCGGGCACCCAGCGTATCGTTCAGTCACAATACTTTTTGGAAATCCCTTCTATGCAGGCTGCTTCAGCCTATGACCCTCGCCTGGCACGGGATCTGATCCTCGACGAGTTATTCGATCTTTCGCTCTACAAAGCCCTTCGGGGTGTGACTCAACCGGACGTCCATGACACACTGGATGAATTGATCAAGGTTGAAACCGCCCATCTCGCCTTCTGGCAACGATTCTTCAATCTCAAACTGGAGCAGCTCGACCTCGGCCGACGTATCAAGTTATCGGTCATGATGGTGGTCTGTCGGCTCTTTGGCTCAACGGCAGTCCACCTGGTCCTCGAAGCGATCGAAGTGCACGGGGTGCGGAAGTATCTTGCTGTCTGGCGGGCGTACCAGGGGAAACCGCTGGCCGAAGCGCTGCGCGGGATTCTCATGGACGAATTCAAGCATGAAGACGTGCTCGTCACGGCACTCACGCAGCGGAAGATCAACCCGGAAAAGATCCGCAATATCTTTCTTGGCTTAAACGACGGCCTGGTGGAAATTCTCGGGGCAGTCAGTGGATTCTTCGGAGCCTTTGGCAGCACGACCATGGTCCTCATCGCCGCCTCGACCACCGCGGTCGCCGGAGCCTTGTCGATGGGCGCCGGGGCATTCCTAGCGCTTAATTCTGAGAAGGAAGTGAAATCGACCGAAGTAGCAAAGAAGGTGTTTTTAGGTGAAGAATCTGAATTCACCCCGATGGAAGAGCAACCATTGTCATCGGCGCTGGTCGTCGGCGCAGCCTACCTGCTGGGCGCCATCGTCCCAGTCTTCCCCGTGCTGATCGGCGCCACCGATGCACTGTTCTCCATCCTGACGGCCGGCCTCATGGTCGTGCTGGTTTCTACAATTCTCTCGTTCCTGTCCGGCATGGACATCAAACGACGCATCCTGCTCAACCTGGTGATCATCACCGTGGCGGTCAGCATCAGCTATGGCATCGGAATCGTGGCGAAAAACTACTGGGGGGTTGCGCTGTAAGCTCTACCGTGCGGAAAACATGGGAAGTTCGCGTGACCCTTCCGCCTCTCGTTGAATACGCTCCCGTTCGGCGCGGGAGGCTTCCAAGACATCGTGCAGCATTTCGTCCGTCATTTGCGTCATCTGCGCCGCCGCATCTTTCATGTCGGCATGCTCGACCGCGCGCGAGAGCACTTCGGATTTGGTCGCGCCCTTTTTCTGCCCCATAAACGGCTTGGTAATCAGAAATACTACGTCACGCACCGGCATGAACCGCAAGAATCGACGGAGCAGGCGAATCGTCTGGATCGGATAACAGAAGAGCTTGTACATAAACAACTTCTGCAACCCCTTCTGCCGCACGCGATTGATGGTCTCTCCGGGCAAACAGGTCGGATCGATTTCAGAACACTTGAAGTACTTGTACCAATCGGTCGATTCCTGCACCAGCCCGCGCTTCACATATTCCTGCCACAGCGGCGTCCCACGGTAGACACAGAGCCGGTTGAAACCGAACGTATCCAGGGGCAGCTTGGCGGCGAAGTCAAACGTGGCCTTCATATCTTCGACGGTTTCGTCGGGATTGCCGACCGTGAAGAATCCGTGCACGATCTCGATGCCGGCCTTCTTGGCATTCTTGACCGCCGTCGTCACCTCCGCCAGCGTCTGCTCCTTCTTCAGACGATCCAGAATCTTCTGACTGCCGCTCTCGATGCCGAACATGATGGTGCGGCAATGGGCTTTGGCCATCGCGGGAAAGAGATGTTGCGCAACGGAATCGACACGGCCTTCGATGCCCCACTGGATCGTGAGCTTTTCATCCATCACACCGTTGCAAATAGCCTCGATCCGCTTCGGCTGAAGCAGGAAATGGTCGTCTACGAAATAGACCGACCCGTAGCCATGCTCTTCGAGATACTTGAGCTCGGCGACGACGTGCGCAGGCGTTCGTGCCCGCCACTTGCCTTCGTTGAAAATCGGGATATCGCAAAACACGCAAGGCCAGGGGCAGCCGCGCGAGGTCTGCATCGTGGTAAATCGTTCCATCGACAACACCGCCGGCACATCCAACGGCATCGACTCGATGAAGTCGAGCTTCAGACTCTCTCGATCAGGGAAGGGCCACTGGTCCAAATGGCGTTCCATCGGACGGTTTGGATTGTGAACGACTTTTCCGTCCTTCATCCAGGTCAAGCTGGCCACGGCTTCCGGGCTGTCAAAATTCGCGAGCAGATCAAGCAACAGCTGCTCACCGTCGCCACGGCAGACATAGTCGACTTCGGGACACTGCAATTTGACCAGCGGAGCATTGAGACTGGCAAAGACGCCGCCGAAAGCCAGTTTTACTTTTGGATTGGTCGCGCGAATCTGGCGCGCAAGAATTTTGGCGTAGGGATAGCTGGTCGTACTCAGGAAACTCAGGCCGACGAGATCCGGCTGTTCACGATTGATCTGATCGATGATCACGTCGTTCGGGGTGTCGGGATTCGCCTGGTCGAACATCACGCACTCATGCCCGGCCTGTTTCACAACAGACGAGAGCGACATGATGCCGATGGGCGGGAAACCCATGACACGAATATTGCCGTTTTTCGCGCGGGTTTTTGCCGGGAGCGCGTAGAACTGGGGATCACGGACGTGGATAAGAAAAACTCGCAGACAGACTCCTTGGTTCGGCCTCGACTACCACTGAGTGCGCGGA
>NEWQ02000024.1:54508-56177 GCA_002869855.2 Nitrospira sp. CG24D | reverse complement strand
TGTTCGGGACGACGGTGGCGACATAGGCGCATCCGGCGACCTTCGCCATCTGCAGCATATCCATCTTCTCAAACTTCTTACCCAAGGGGGCCATCTTCAACACCGCGCCACGGCTCGTCATACCGCTTTCCTGACCGCCGGTATTTCCATAGACTTCGTTATCCAACATGATCGTGGTGAACCGTTCCTTGCGGAACCAGGAGTGCAATACTTGCTGGAATCCGATGTCGGCCGTGCCGCCGTCACCGGCCATCACGACCACATCCTTCGGCTTATCGCCGAACCGGAGACGGAGACCACGGGACAACCCACTGGCCACCCCATTCTGGTCGCCATAGTTGCCATACACGAAGGGAATCGCCGCCTGCGAGATCGCCAAGCGACCGCATCCGGCAGTACCAACCATAATCGTGTCTTCAGGGTTCGGAACGGCAATCATTGCGAGGCGGATAAAGAGGGTCATCGCACAGCCGGCGCACATCGGATGCTCTTCCAAAATTTCCTTGAAGCTTCCCATCTGGGAGACGGAGACCTTCTTGCCGAACGGACCATGTTCGACCATATCCCGATATTCTTTCGGCATGAACTTCTCGAAGCCGTTTGTAAACTTCACATAATCGAGACTCATCAGGCACCTCCCTTATGTCACTGCAACGGCAAACCGTTGCCTATGGTTCAACACTATCGCGATAAACGAAGAAACCCTGTAGGACGATGAGGATGGACAACACACAACCGAGTCTGATTTATCGATTGCGCCACGGCATCCTAGCAAAGCTGAAAAAAGACTGTCAATTTATATATTCCGATCAGTCCCTCGACTGACAGCACTGTGAAAATACTATAACTTCCTGATATTCAACGCAACTTCTCAGAAGGCCCACGACATCCGAAAGAAGGCCTAGGCCCAAGCAGACTTAATAGGCCATTCGCCCCAAGAAGAAGGCCGATGGAAGCACGTATCCAGAATAAATTAGCAACTTTCTGTTTGAAATTGCGCCTGATCATTGCCGATCACCGCCAATCCGGTTAGACTGACTCACTATGCCAAATCGAGTGCTGATTCCCGGCGAAGACGATGCCGGAACCCATGTCGGCGGGGTGCATAAGCGCCCTCCCATTCCGGATAACACGCTCAAAGCCGAATGTCCGAAATTCATGGCCCATGGCCCCTGCGGAGGCGTGCGCAAAGGCGGCCTCTGCGAAGTCTATCCGGAAATGAAATGCCCATGGGTGTCGATGTTTATTGAACTCGAGAAGATCGGGCAGACCGATTGGATGAAACAACTCTAGAAGACATGAGGCGTGACTCGTGAAACGTGAAGCGGCGCGAAGCAGATCGAAGACGACGAAACTGGGCTACAACGAACGGCATGCGAAAAGCGGTATCACCGCGCCGCTCCCTGACATTGAAACGTTCCCCAACCAGTATAAGGGCTATGAGATTACGATTGAGATACCCGAATACACCGCGATCTGCCCCAAAACCAACCTGCCCGACTTCGGCACCGTTACCATTCGCTACATGCCCAACAAAGCCTGCCTCGAACTCAAGTCGCTCAAGATGTATATCCATGCCTACCGCGATCTCGGCATTTTTTACGAGAACGCCGTCAATCGGATCCTCCAAGATGTCGTGAAATCCTGCCGACCCGTCTGGGCGACAGTC
>NEWQ02000024.1:11939-54408 GCA_002869855.2 Nitrospira sp. CG24D | reverse complement strand
AAATACGCACCGCTTCGCGGGACTGAGCTGCGGCGCTTCCTGAGGCAATGATGACAGCCTCGGCACCGTCTACATTTTCAGCCGTGAGCAACCCGCCCATGTACTGGTCGATATACTTCCGCGACCGTTCCACGGCAGCCCACACTTCTTGCTGCCAAACGGCGTGGATGTTATAGGCCATGAAGTTCGACTTTTGAACCGGGGCGTCGCGCGAGAGACGCGCGGGAGGATTCTCCGCATCAAGGACGGGCACCGCTCCGCGCCAGGCTTCACGCGGAGGCAGCTTCATGCTGCGATCCTGCATGCGCACATAGCCACGAGCATGCGTGACAAAGAATCCGTCGCAGCACACGCCAACCGGCAAGGTCACGTCATTCTTCTCGCTGATGATGAACCCGGCCATCGTGAAATCGAACATATCCTGCTGATTTTCAGCATGAAACACGATCATACCGCAGTTCAAGAGATACGAGACTTCAATGTTGTCGGGCTGAATCGCGAGCGGAGCATTGACCACGCGGCAGGTAAACATCGCCACAGCCGGCAACCGATGGCCGGGCCATGACGCAATACCCTCAAGACCTCTTAACGTTCCAGGTCCAGCAGTCGCCGTATAGCAGCGGACGCCTGCGCGGGATCCTCCGGCGATGGCGGCCATCACGCCGACTTCTTCCTCGCCGCGGTAGTACTCTTTTACATATCCTTCACCGTAGAGCACGCCCACGAGCTGCATAGTTTCGCTCTGGGGGGTAATCGGGTAGGCAATGGCGAGATCCACATTCGACCGTCGAATGGCTTCCTTCGCGGCTTCGCTGCCCGTAATAAATTCTTTCGTTCTCGGAGCTTCGTGAAACAGATACTCAGGGGTGACAACCTTTTGCCGCTTGGCTTCGGCATGCGGGTCTTTCTTTGCCGGCGCCACAGTGGCAGCAGGAGCACCAGGTGGATTCGTTTTGACTTCAGCTTCGCTCATCGTTGCACCTCTTGGCTATATCGCCCGTGATCCCGATCCTTACCCTTCACGCTTCATCTGTTCAGACGAATGGCCGAACGTACCCGCGCTGCCGACTCCGGCAACCGTGGGCATAAAGGTCAAAGGATTGGTGTGGGTCTTTCCACCGTGGACTTTGGACTGCGTTCCGGTAAACCGAACATTCTCGCCGTTCTCCGGCAACTTGATCCCCATTTCTTCACGAATCTTTTTGAAGATCTGCGCGGTCTTTTTCAGCTTGAGCACATCCGAATCGCGGATCGTCAACATGGCATCTTCGTGGCCCTGCTCGGCGCAGATCGCCATCGTGCAGCAATTCGTCCCCGCACGAATCATCTTCAACGTCAGATTCGCATAGTGACAATGCACGCCGATGAAGATACAGGCCTCAATCTTATTTCCCCAAATCGTCAGATTCGGGTGATTGGGATTGATGACCTCTTCCGGATCGATCTTCGGATATTTAGGCCGATAGTCCGGCATCGGGATAATCATCACGTTCGGAATCTGGGCGGCAATTTCCAGCGTGGCCTTGGCCTTTTCAATGGCATGTTCATTCCAGGCCCACAACACCATCGGCCCCGGGAAGAGCGTCGCGTTGGGACTGGTCAACATCTTCCGGGCCATCTCTTCGATGACCTTATCCTCATTGGGCTCCAGCAGTCCGTAAAACAAACCTTCGCCTGGATCGGGCAGCGAAACACCAAGCTGTGCAGCGGACGGAGGATGAAATCCAGCCGGTCCCGGAACAATGATTCTCTCTCTCTTATCTTGCGTTGTTGCCACGCCCGTTCCCCTTTCTTGCCGAATGATCAGACGCTAGGGCTTACCAAAACTGCCGTTGTGCTCTTGTCGCCATACGTAATATTGTCGGTGATGGCGGCCAACGGTAATTGATCGATCATGATCATCTTAATGGCGTTGTTCTTGGCCATGTTGTCGCAGACCCACACACACTGCGCGCAACCCTTACAACGATCCACGGCCACGTACGCAGAACCGTACTTAAAGCCCTTATCCTTCCCCATCTCTTCGCTATACTGGATGGTGTTGGCCTCCGGGCAATACTGTGTGCAGAGCTTGCAGCTCTTTGCGGCACAAATTTCAACGTTGATATCAGCTACGAGATACATGGGAAACTCCTTCTGTATCGCTATTATGCACTGGTCGCGGCTGCGGCGACCGGCTCATCCACCCGCTTCACGTCGGGAGCCGCCCACCCGTGCTCAACGGCATAGTTCCAGCCGGCTCGCATCACGGCCACGTTCTTATCAATCAATTCCTGCTTCTTCTTGAACTTTCGTTCCACCACGCTATCCAACGCCGCCGTTCCTCCAGAAACGACGAATCCTTTGCCCAGGAACCGGTCTTTCACGGCCTGCTCCAAGCCGGCCATGTTCGTCAACCCGGTGATTGCTCCGATGCAGCCCATCAAGGCCATGTTCGTGGCAAGGTCCATCCCCGCCACTTCCAACGAAAGCTTCGTAGCCGGGAAGTAGTAGAGCTTCGCGCGTCGCTCTTTCAGCTCAGCCGCCTGGTCCTTGTGCAGGTTCATCGGACCATCATTGTTGATCAGCGCGATCCCATCTTCCTTCAGACCGAAGTAGAAGGGCATCGTGTAGGACTTACCATGCGTAATAACCTGCGGATGGAAAATGATGATGATGTGGGGAAACGTGATTTCACCGATCTCGTAGATCGGTTCATCGGAGACCCGCACATAACTCTCGACCGGCGCCATGCGCTTTTCCGATCCGTAGAACGGAACGATCGTGCTTTCCCCGCCGGCATTGATGACCGCGGTGCTCAGGATGTGCGATCCCGTCACGACGCCCTGTCCACCGACGCCTGCCATCCGAATGTTGAAACGCTTTGCCATGGGCAATCCTCCTTACCGGTCAGGCTTATGCTTTGTTGGGAATAGCGGCTGCGGGAGCGGCCGGCTTCGGAAGAAATTCCTTATAGCCATAACGCTCAGCCAAATACTGCTTCGCTTCTTCGCTGACATACTCCGTGAACTGATACCGATCGTTCTCAACGGTCTTGGCGTCTTCCATGACCTTGTCGGTCGGAATCGCATACTCAATGTTGCAGGAGGTGTAGGCTTGAATGTAAGCGGACCCCACTTCACGGGCGATCAACACGGCTTTCTTGATGACGCTGGCAAGATCGGCATGGTTTTCGGTCTCGGGTTTATTCTCGGCCCGGCGCTGGGAGGATGGCTCGGCGCGATCGATCCGCGGTTGCCGTTCTGGGGCGCCGCGGCCCTCAGTCTGCTGAATGCCTGTTACGGATTCTTTGTGCTGCCGGAGTCGCTGCCGCGTGAGAAGCGGGCGCCCTTTGCCTGGAAGCGGGCGAATCCGGTCGGTTCGCTGGTGTTGCTGCGGTCGCATCACGAATTGTTCGGGCTCGCGACCCTGGCCTTTCTCGGCTACCTTGCCCATGCGGTGTTGCCGAGCATTGCCGTGTTGTACATGGGCTATCGCTACGGATGGGATACGGCGAGCGTCGGGCTGATGCTCGCCGGTGTGGGTGTGGCGGCGATGATCGTGCAGGGCCTGCTGATCCGGCCGCTCACCGCACGGTTCGGCGAGCGCACGATGGTGCTGGCGGGGTTACTCTGCGGTGCGACCGGATTTGCCATCTACGGCGTTGCGCCGCAGGGCTGGATTTTCTGTCTGGGCATTCCGATCATGGCCTTCTGGGGGCTCGCCGGCCCGGCAACCCAGGCCTTGATGACGCGCCGAGTGAGCGGATCGGAGCAGGGCCGGTTGCAGGGGGCGATGGCGAGCATCAACGGAGTCACGGGTCTGATCGGTCCGACGCTCTTCACGCAGATCTTTGCGCATTTTATTGGGGCACAAGCCGGGTGGCAGCTTCCCGGTGCGCCGTTTCTCCTCGCGGCCTGCCTGCTCCTGATCGGGGCAGGCCTCGCCTGGAGAGTGACCCGGTCGGGTCCGTAATCGCGTCGGCGTCAGCCTAGATTCAACTCGCTCGCCGCGCGTCACGTCCGTTCCGTCTTTTTCCGTCACCCCGTTCGTCTCGCACCCTGATAGTTCTTTCGCCTGCAGAAGAAGGCTGCTTGCCTCGTTTATTCGGCAAGGCGTATGATCGAGCATCCCACCGTGTTCATCTATAAGGAGGTGCTATGGCCGTCCTTACCAATTCCAAAAAGCCGCGAGTGTCCTTTGACCGGAGTATAGAGCGTATGCGGGAACAGCTGGCCGAACTTGCCCCGTTTCTGGGCAAAGGGAAACCCACCCGCAGCCTGGATGAGTTCGACTTCGACGCGGAGACGTTGATCGGCGACCTGCTGGGGCAGACGTCCGATCTGTTGCATGCGTATGAATATGCCGAGCTGGGCGAGGCGGCCGGTCTGGTGAATATGACGGACGAGGCGCCGGAAGGCACCGGCATGGACAGCCAGCGGCAGAGCCTCTTGCAACGCAGCCGGGTGTTGGAGAGTTGCATCTCCGAATTGGAAGCGCGCCGGTCCGCCGAACCGAAGAAGAGCAAGATAGGGCAGACCCTCATCGGTCCGCAGGTGGCCGAACACATGTCTCAGGAAATACGGAGCCTGTCCCAGGATGCCACGCTGCAAGAGGCGGCGCAGCTCATGCAGAAATGGAAAATGGGCTCGTTGTTGCTGACGGACAAGCAATCCTATGTCGGATTCATTACGGATTCCATGCTCGCGCGCGAGGTAGTGGCCAACGGCCTGAATCCCGCCGCCACCGCCGTCAAAACCTGCATGCGCAAGCCTGTGGTGGCAATCGCCGGCGACCGTCCGATTATCGAGGCGGTGCGCATGATGAAAGAGCAGGCCACCCGGCACCTGGCCGTGACGCAAGACGGCCAGATCATCGGCGTGATTTCGGTCTCCAATATTTTGCGCTATTACTCCGGCGTTGTCTGAACCCTGGCGTGACCGCACTCGTTTAAGCAATGGAGGTACATATGGGACCGACCAAAGCGATCGTCAAAGAGCACGCGCTCTATGAGGCGGTGAGCGGAAAATCCATCAAGGACGGCTTTGCGAACCGCGCCGACATTGAAGACTATGTGAATCATCACTATCTTGTCCTGCCGGTCCTCGACAATGCGGGGCAGCCGTGGCTGCTGGACGGGAAACCCGTCTATTGTCTTCACGGCAGCCAATACGAGACGCTCGGAGATCAGAAAGTGCAATTGGCCCGCTGCCCGGACTGCGGAGGCATGGGGATTGAGCGGACGAATTCACGGTCGAGTCGGATTGCATCCGCTGCACGGCCTGCGGGCATGAGTTCGATGCAAGACTCGAAATGATGGAAACGTAGCGGCGCGGTTGCGGCCAGCCTGATTCATCCGGTCAATCCTGCTGCGAGATGCGGGAGGCGCAGTCATAGGCCAATCCCTGCGTAGATCATTGCGCATTTTATCGGCGCGCGACAAATAATCATTTTCAGAGTCACGAGGTCACCGGATGGGACGTTTAGCCGGCAAAGTGGCGGTTGTCACAGGCAGCAGCAGCGGCATCGGTAAGGCCATTGCCCTCCGCTATGGCGCAGAGGGAGCGCGGGTTGTCGTGACCGCGCGGCGGCTGGCACTTTGCGAGCGGACGGTGGAACAGATCAAAGCCAAAGGCGGGGAGGCCTGGGCGATTCAAACTGACGTGGCCGATGAACAACAGGTCGAGCGGCTGATCGCGGAGACGGTGAAGCGCTACGGGAGGCTGGATGTACTGGTGAATAACGCCGGCATTGTTGCCGGTGGACGGCGTCTGGCCGAGACGAGCACGAAGGATTTCGACGCGGTCATGAACGTGAATCTGCGCGGGACCTTCTTCTGTTGCCGGGCGGGATTCACACAGATGAAGCAGCAGGGCGGGGGCACCATCATCAATATGTCGAGCGTGGCCGGTGTGCAGGCCTGGGCCGGCACCGGGACCTACAGCGCATCGAAACACGGCATCATGGCGTTGACCAAATCGCTGGCCGATGAAGGCCGCGCTCACAATATCAAGGTGACCGCCATCTGCCCGGGCGGGGTGGCTGACGAACTTGTTGATGCGACACCAGAAGAAATTCTGCGCAGCGAAAAGATCGATCCGTTCGACGTCGCCGAAGCGGCGGTCTATCTGGCGACGTTGGGCAAGCACACCGTCGTGCATCAGATCGTGATCGATCGGCTCGGGGCCGATTGGTAGGGAGGCGACCGAAGCGGGGGCGCGGGACGGCCAACGTACTACAGAAGCCGTCATCGTCCTTGTGCTAGTATAGGCCCGTCGTTTTCAGATCGCCGGTCTGGCCGGACCCGGCGAGTGGAATTTCTGCAGGCCGTCGTATGCTCATCGGTGGGTTACCGTCATGCCGTTGATTCCCGAGCCGTTACATCATCGTCTCATCCAGCTGCGCCGCGTGCTTCATGAGTATCCTGAACTCAGCGGGCAGGAGGCCAATACGGCTGCCGTTATCTGCAAATTCCTCGACGGGTTGGCCATCAAATATCGAGCTCAAGTTGCCGGTCATGGTGTCGTGGCCGAGATTCCGGGGAGGGCAGGCGTTCCCTGCGTCGTATTGCGCGCGGACACCGACGCGCTGCCGATTCAGGAAGATACCGGGTTGGATTTCACTTCGGTCCATGACGGCGTCATGCATGCGTGTGGCCACGATGGGCACACGACGATGTTGCTCGGCGCAGCCGCGCTCCTCTCCGATGAAAAAGACCTCCCGGCGCCGGTGCGATTGATTTTTCAACCGGCGGAGGAAAAAGGCACGGGGGCGCTGGACATGATCAATGCGGGAGCCCTGGAAGGGGCCGGCATGATCTTTGGCGGCCACCTCGACCGCCACTATCATCCCGGGGCGATTGTGGTCGCCGAAGGCGCGGTCAATGCGTCGTCGGATAATTTCACGATCGAGATTATCGGACAGGGCGCGCATGGAGCCCGTCCCCACGAGAGCATCGATGCCGTCGTCGTCGGGAGTCTCATGATCATGGCGCTGCAGACGATCGTCTCGCGCGAGGTCGACCCAGCCCGTCCATCGGTCGTGTCGGTAGGGCAGTTCCACGCGGGGACTGCGCCGAACGTCATCGCGGGGCAGGCCAAGCTGGCCGGCACCGTCCGGGCCCAGGATTCCGCGGTGCGACGACAACTGCTTGCTTCTATCCGTCGCATTGCCGAATCAATCGCTCAGTTGCATGGGGCCAAGATCCAGGTCACCGTGAACGAGGGCACCCCGCCACTGATCAATACGGCTGAGATGGCCGGCCTTGCCCGCCGTGCGGCGGTCGCGGCGGTCGGAGAGGCCAACGTGTTGCCGCTGAAGACGGCGAATATGGGCGCGGAAGACTTCAGTTACTACATGGAGAAGATTCCGGGCGCCTATGTCCGGTTCGGCGGGCAGGTGCCGGGCAAAGAGGGGTTTCCCGCGCACTCCAGCAAGTTCGATTTCGACGAGCAGGCGTTGGCCGTCGGCGCGGCCTATTTTCAGGCCGTTGCCAGGATCGCCGGCCAGCGGCTTGGCGAACAGACCACCCGTTCCTCACTCCGCACGCAGGCCTGACATGATTCGGGTCAGAGAAGCCCGTGAAGACGATGTCGGTCAGATCCGCGAGATCTTTCTCGCCGTTTACGGCGCCGACTATCCCCACCACGAAGTCTACGACGAACTTTGGCTGAAGCGCTCTGTCTTCACGGACGACGCGCTCATCCTGGTCGCCGAAGATACGGACGCCAATAGAGTGATCGGTACCGCCTCCGTGCTCTTCGACTTCGGGGCCCATTCCGATCTCGTGGGAGAGTTCGGCCGCCTCGCCGTTCATCCGGACTATCGCCGGCTGCAAGTAGGCAAGCTGCTGATGGACAAGCGGCTCGAAGCCATTCAGAACCGCTTGCACGTCGGCCTGGTCGTGGCGCGCACCGTCCATCCCTATGCCCAGCGGATCAGCCTTGCCCATGGATTTATTGCCGCCGGATTTCTGCCGCTGAAACATTTCTTCCATCACCGGGAGAGCTTTGCCCTCCTCGCCCGGTATTTCGGCGATGCGCTGGTCTTGCGCCGCAACAATCCCCGGATCATCCCCGAGGCCTATGCGCTGGCCAATCTCGTCATGAGCCAGCCGCCGCTTATGCCGGATTTCATCGTCGACGAAGATGCCGCTCCCTATCCGGCCGGCGGCAATTACACCATCGAACAGCTGCAGGCTGAAGGCTATCCGGCTCTGTTACGCATCGAGCGTGGCCGGGTGCGCAACCGGGAGATCTTCGGCCCTATGCGGCTGGATTATGGATTCTTCAAACTCCATTCGCGGCAGACCCGTTATTTTCTCGCCCGCTCGGGCGGGCACATCGTCGGGGCCATCGGCTATACGATGGATCCGGTCGAACAGACCGTCCGCGTATTCGAGCTCATCTCCCTGGCCGATGATGTCGTGCGATTTCTGCTCGTCGAATTGGAGCGGAAGTGCCGGGAGGAGATGGGCATCGAGTATGTCGAGATTGACGTGAGTGCCTACGCCCCCCGGATGCAGCGCACCCTCCTGGAGCTGAACTTTCTGCCGGTCGCCTATGTGCCGGCGATGGTGTTTTATCAAGTGGAACGGCTCGACATCGTGAAGATGGTGCGGCTGAACAAACTTCAAGATTTGGGCCCGCTTGCGCTGACGGAGCCGGTACAGGCGGTGGCGGACGTCGTGATGCGTGGTTTTTCCACCTGCGTGATCGCTCCGCGCATGGCCCAAGCCATCAAGGAGATTCCGTTGTTCCATGGCATGAACAGCGAGCAGGCGATCTGGTTGGCGGGAATCTGCACGGTACGGGAATGGCGCTCAAGGGATTGTCTTTTTGTCGAGCACGATCCGACAGACCGCCTGTATCTGGTGCTGCAGGGACAAGTCGTCATCAGCGGCGGCAGCCCGCCGGTGACTATCGGAACCGTCCGGACCGGAGAGACCTGCGGGGAAGTGTCCCTCCTCTCGGCCCGGCCGCATTCCGCGACGGCTACGGCAGAGGGCCTCGTGGAAGCGGCCGAACTACTCCAGCGCGATCTGGCCGATCTCATCCGCCGGCGTCCCGACATCGGCGTCATCATCTACCGCAATCTGGCCGTCGGCCTGGGCGAGAAACTCCTGCGCTCCGGGAATTCCAAACGGGGCAATGAACCTGCAGATTCTGAAATGCTTCATTGCACCTCAGAAGGTATCTCCGCATAGAACCTAATCGTGTATTCACCGATCCTGCCGGATTGCTCTGCTCCCCGCTGCCAGATGGGCGAACTGCTGTTTCAATCCGTTGATACGGGTCAGGTAGGTGTTCACGTCGTGGTCGCCGCAGCGCTGGTGAGGAAGTAGCCGGAACCCGCGCCGGGCGTAATCCTGGCCTGCTCCCGCCCCGCAGAGGTGGATGATGGCCGCCAGGTCCTGTTTTTTCTGGAGCGTCGCCGGGGCCGTCCGCCGGTGGCCCATCGCGGTTGCGACATTGCGGTCGAGCAGGGCGGCGGTCATCTCGATCGCATGACTGGGCAGGACGCGGGAGTAGAGGCTGTTGAACCAGCAGGATTGTAGATTCTTCCAGGGGCCGTCTTCGACCACCTCATGATCGTGGATGCAGTAGCGCTTCGCCAGCTGAAACGTGCCGTCGGTGAGCTGGTACATACCCACCGCGCTTGACGCCGGTTGATACCATTCAAGAGGATTCCAGGAAGCACGCCATCGCCAGTAAGTTCGCGCGACCGGGTTGCCCGCGCCTTCGCTCTGGGCCAATGCGGCGAGCAGTTCGGGTGTGATGACGGCCGTCGAATGTTCACGGAAAAGCGAGCCATATTCCTGCCAGGTTTTCGCCGGACTTTTGTCGAGCGCGTTGTCCAGGGGAAACAGGACTTCAGTCGGTTTGTTGAACGCGTGGTATGTCCAATTCACGGCCAGCCAGAGCACAAGGAGCAGGGCGGCGCTGACCACGATGCGCACCGACGGCGTAGTTTTCCCCAATGCCCGCAGGAACGTTCGACATTCCTGCCAGCGGGACCGTACGAAGCGGCGCGGCGCGGCAAATCGGAAGCGCCGGCGTGACCGCCCCGTTCTACGGCGAGGCGCGCGGGCATTGCGGCGATGGGATCGGGGAGGCATGCCTGTACTATAACTCAAAAATGGAGGCATCCCTTCATGTTGTGCGCACGGAAGGATTGATGCCGGCCTCGTAACGGTCGACCTATGCGTCTCTGACGAAGGAGAAGAGCGGTTTGTGTTGAGGAGGGCTCTAGCGGAGCGGGCTGTCAGTTTGTTTCCGCATGGCTCGTCACGGTGTGGATCTATGAGAGGCCGAAGCCGGTCTCATCTGTTTCTTCGGCGGCGTGAGGGTTCTCGTCGGATAGCGCGACATAATGTCGGGCCCACGTCAGATACATATATCCGCTGTCGCGCATCACACCGGCACCCTTGAGCAGTGTGTCGGTCAACTCGGCATTTCTGCCACCGGCTTCGAGTGTTGCCGCGCGCCGCTCCAGCGCCGGGGAGAAGGCTGTCATCAACGCCGACATCTCACCGATGAGCTGTTTGAGATGCGCTTGCTCACTATCCATGGAGACGTTTCCCTTCCTGGTGGAGGACAGAGTATCCGTGACGCGTCCTGCCTTGGTCAGCGGCCGGTGGACGGGTGTCTCGGACGGAGGCGGATAGAGTTGCTCAAGTCGCTGTATTAACGGCAGCGCTTCCGGAGTACTGGTCCAGGTCGGTTCACTGGGTGAGTGGTCCCAGCTCAATGTCTGGATACCCGCGTCCGTCAGTACGGTGCGGATCGTCTCGACCATCGAGTCTAGCGTCGTTTCACTCCAGGGACGGAGATTGATGACGCGCCTCTCCCGCTCTTCGGGTGGAGGGTTCTCATGGATGAGCACCCAGCATCGGTCGAACAGTGTAGTACGCACGTCATCGGGCACATTGAGTGAAGTCAGTCGGGAGGTGCACAGCGCTGTCACCAGCAGGACAAACTGAAGGTCCGGCATCCCGGGGCGATCGATATCAAGCGTTTGCATGATGGCCTCTCCAGACGGCCGCAGAATCACTTTCGGCGGTTCCGGCTCCAGTCATGAATCACAGTGCTTAAGTTTCGGCATAGATCTCGAAAAATGCGTCGACGCTCTCCAGTAACCGCGCCTTGATTTCTTCCGGCGTGCCGTTGATCACGTGCAGGGTGATGCTGCCGGTCGATCCGTCTGGCAGGACGATCGCCATGTGCGGATGCGCCTCTTCTGCACCGGTCCCTGGATCCAGCCGCATACCGTAGGTCAGTGTAAAAGGAGTCTTTGTGTTCCCGTGGGGTGCTGTGGAGTCCGTCATGATGTACCTCGGATTGGATTGTCGGCAAGGCGTGCCGGATGATGGTGGAAGATTCGGGCGGTGCATCGCGCGCCCGGCTCCCGAATCTTCCGCCCATCCTGTCACGCCTGTACGACAGCCGCAACCGGCTTCGGCAGGAATTCCTTATAGCCGTATCGCTCAGCCAGATAGGCCTTGGCCTCGTCGCTGACATACTCGGTGAATTTGTAACGATCGTCCTCGACGGCCTTGGCATCGGCCATCACCTGATCGGTCGGGATCGCATACTCGATATTGCAGGAGGTGTAGGCTTGGATATAGGTCGGCCCGACCTCTCGTGCGATTAGTACCGCCTTTTTGATGACGCTTTCAACGCGCCGTGGATTGTTCGGCACCACGGTGGCGATATAGGCGCAGCCGGCGACTTTG
Organism: Nitrospira sp. CG24D; assembly: GCA_002869855.2. Taxonomy (GTDB): domain Bacteria; phylum Nitrospirota; class Nitrospiria; order Nitrospirales; family Nitrospiraceae; genus Nitrospira_D. Next base: position 42,695 of record NEWQ02000024.1, on the reverse strand, counting down.
GCCATGGCAATCATGTCCATCTTTTCGAACTTCTTGCCAAGCGGCGCCATCTTGAGCACGGCGCCTCTGGTCGTCATGCCGCTTTCCTGTCCGCCGGTATTGCCGTACACTTCGTTGTCCAGCATGATCGTCGTGAACCGTTCCTTTCGGAACCAGGAATGGAGCACTTGCTGGAATCCGATGTCGGCGGTTCCTCCGTCACCCGCGATCACGACGACATCCTTGGGTTGATCGCCGAAGCGGATGCGCAGCCCGCGCGACAATCCGCTGGCGACGCCGTTCTGGTCGCCGTAGTTGCCGTACACGAAAGGAATGGCTGCCTGCGAGATCGCTAACCGGCCGCATCCGGCCGTTCCAACCGTGATGGTATCTTCGGGATTGGGAAATGCAATGATCGCCAATCGGATAAACAAGGTCATGGCGCAGCCGGCGCACATGGGGTGTTCTTCGAGAATTTCCTTGAAGCTGCCCATCTGCGAGACCGTCGTTTTCTTTCCGAAGGGACCGTGCTCCACCATATCCTTATATTCTTTCGGCATGAACGCATCGAACCCCGGGGTGAATTTCACATAATCGAGACTCATCTGGCACCTCCGCTCTTTGTGTAAGCCGCAGTTGCGGCGGTCCTTGTTATGCCTGGGACAACGCCAACTGTTTCGCGGTGTCTTTCTTTTCTTTGGCCTTCGCGGCGAGTTCGGCGATGAGTTCCTTGGCCGGCTCGCTCATGTATTCCTTATAAGCGAATCGCTCGCTCGGCTTTTCCGCGTCGCGCATTTCTTGTAGCCCCTCCTGGCTATCCTTGCCGATTTCTAGAATGCAGGGGGTATACAGTTGCACGTAGGTGGGACCGATCTCGCGTGCGACGAGCACGGCGTTCCGGATTACTTTCTCCACCAGGGAGGGCTTGCTCACCGTGCAGTTCACGACGTAATGGCAGCCCGCCTCGCGCGCAATTTCAGGAAGGCGCACCTTGTCGAAGCTCTTGCCCATCGGAGCCATTTTGGCCACGAAGCCCTTTTGCATGAGCCCGCTTTCCTGACCGCCGGTATTGGCATACAGCTCATTGTCGAAGCAGATCGTGGTGAATTTTTCCTGGCGGAACCACGCCTGCAAGGTCATGTCGAGTCCGATGTCCACCGTGGCGCCGTCGCCGGCCAACACGACCACATCCTTGATTCGTCCGGGAAAACGGACGGTCAACGCCCGCTTGAGGCCTGAGGCTACGGCATTTTGATTTCCGAACAAGGAATGGATGTTGTGTAATGCGATATGAGGAAAGACGAGGCTGGTGCAGCCGGTCGATCCAACCATGACGGTATCTTCGGGATTGGGGAGCGAGGCTAGAATGTAGCGGAACGCCATGGACTCAGGACAACCGGCGCAGAGCGAGTGCTGCTCAATGAGCTCCTTGGCCGTTCCGATATCCTTCCACCCCCTGTCTTCCTTGCCGTAGGTGGCTTTGGTGACCAGGTCCTGATACTCGGGCGGCATGATGTCGTAGAGGTCGGGTGAAATCGTGATGCGTTCTTTGCTCATGTATATCTCCTCTCAGCCCTGCTGAGTTTCAATGGTTGACGTTGAGACAGACTGCCGCTATGCGCTGAATGAGCTGCCGCATCCGCACGTCGTTTTCGCTTGCGGATTTTTAATCGCAAACCCTGAGCCCTGCACGCTATCCGTGTAATCGACTTCGCAGCCGTTCAGCAGCGGGGCGCTTTGGGAATCCATGATGACTTTCACATCGCCCATTTTCACGACGGTATCGTCGTCGCTCATCTTGGACTCGAAGGCCATCCCGTACTGATAGCCGTGGCAGCCTCCGCCTTTCACGTAGACGCGCAGGCCGATCGTATCCTGCTCTTCTCGCATCAGTTCTCGAATCTTCTCTTCAGCCGTTGAGGTCACTGTAATCATGGCGATATCTCCTGTACTGATGTGTAAAGTCTGCTCGATGCCTCAAACGAGGCGCGCGTAAAAGTCCCGTTCGAAGCCGGAGGCAGACAGCGCTTCCGGTTACGGAGAGACCTGAACAACAGGGAGTGAAAGAACCGCTGGCGTAGGAAGCAGCGGAGACCGGGGAATCAGTCGCGCGGAGCGGAGTGCCGGAGCGCGAAGGATGGGACAGTCAGCGGGGCTTGACACGTCACTGATTTCACCCTGGGCGCAAATGAGGTCGTAGTCAAGCGCTATTAAGGGTAGGGTACCCGTGAGGGATTCAGCCTTCGGCGAACATACATCAAGTAGCAGTGGGACTGGAATCAAAACAACAGCGGGCTGATCCGTACTGACCAGCCCGCTCAGAGTTCGAGATCAACTAGAACGTGGAGTTGTTACTGAATGGAATTGGCGAAGCCACCCTGGGTCAGTTCAGCGCGAATTTTATCTCCCACTCTTTTTTCCCCGCTGATCTTCTTGGTGTCTTTGCCGACAAAGACGCGGACTTCGTTGGAGTTGGCTCCTCCCCCGATCGCATTGTAGGCGGGCCCTTCGACCACATAGATGTTGCCCTCAATCTTGCTGACTTTCCCATCGATGGTCGTAAAGGCCGGACCGGGCTTGGTCTCCAGTTCCTGGGCCTTTGGGCCGGATGAGGGAACGTACTCGGCTTCCGCCCACACAAGGTTGGTGCTCAACGCTCCGGTGATTCCTACTGCCAGAGTCAGTGCCATCATAGATGTCATGCCAATCTTCTTCATCTGATCTCCTCCTTAGGTGTCCGCCGGGGGCACGTGAGAGACCCATCTGTTTCTCGGTCGTTCCCGGCCTGCGAAGAGTTTTCCAGCAAGCATTATGCCGAGGATTAAGGCAACAGGTTTCAGATGATTTGAGGGGATTTAACGACAGCCTGGCGCTCGATCGACTAGGTATCTCCACGCAGACTGACAAAACATTGTCTCTTCGTGCAATTGTGGGCGGATTGTTCTTGGCACAGGCCCGGATTGCTGACAGTGAGGAGGTATGAGACTTGGGAATACTGTTTGAAACTCGGTAGTAAAGTTTGAGACTGGAACAAGCATCATCTGGCTATCGGTAGTGAAAGAGGTAGGGAAGTATGAAGGGAGAAGATCCGTGTGAACGTGATCGCATTGTAAACGCTATATCCATAACACCTGTGTGGCACGGGTCGTCGATCCCGCGTAAACTCATGCGTCCTGTCTAGCTCACCCCGTACCTAAATCAGACGGTACATGGCCATTTGCAACCGGAGCCATCCAGCCACTTTGCGATAGTTGCTACGGCGAACTCCGCGCCGGAGAGCTGCCGTTCATCAGAGATGGCGCTCGCTTCGCGCTACGCTTGGCTGGATTGGGTAGGCGACCATGAGTCCGCTGATGAGCATGATGCACACGATTACGATGCCAGCCAGGGGGACTTCGCTGGAGACGACCGTGTCGCTTGCCATCGCCTCAGGCATCCGACAGAAATCGCAGGGGGTCCGGCACCCGGCGATCTTGTCGTAGCAGGCCTGTCCGGTAATATCGCCGAATTTATTGAGCCCGGTCTGGTTCTGGAATTGGATCTGATGTGTCGATGGGTCGATGACCGTCACGATGACGGGCTGCGAATTGAGCAGTGACTGCGCATCGTACTGTGGATACTCGGAGGCGTGAGATGGAGAGGCCATCGGTTGGTTCCAATGACAGGTATCGAGACAGCAGGCGGCGCATACCCCATGACTAACTCGACAGTACACCAGGCTTGCGACGAGTCAAGAAGTTCGTCGGTTCCGGCCTGGTCAGAAGGAGAATGAAGCAGGTAGTGGGAGTTACTTGATGAGGTGATCTGAAATGAGCGCCGCGAGTTCAGCCGGCTCTACCACGCCTTCGCGGGTAAGGAGGAGCTTGCCGTTCGCGAAGAAGTGCGTCGTGGGATAGGTTTCAAACGTGTGGGTCTTCTTAATCTCCCGGCAGCGGCCGGGGACATGCATCTTGGCCTTGCCGACTTTGATGCCCGGAAACTTTGCCGCGGTTTCCTCGAGAATGGGGTCATAGGTTTTGCAGGGTTCGCACGTGGCGAGTCCATAGGCGACGACGGCACCGGGACTGTCGGTGAACTCTTTGTAGTTCTCATCCCGGACGTCTTCAACGGTTCCTGCCATGAGCGTATCTCCCAATATGAAAGGGGAGGGTTCTCTCGAACGCCTCCCCTTTCTCGGCCTGATGCTTAACCGAGTTTCGCCAGTGCTTCGAGGATGTCTTTATCCTCGCGGGCAACCTTGATTTCCTGCACTTTTGCGTAGGCCACCTTGCCGTTCTTGTCGACAATGACGGTGGCGCGCTTGGAGCAGTTCAACGGCTCAAAATAGAGGCCGTAGGCCTTGCTCGTGGTCCGATGCACATCGGACAACAAGCGGTGCTTGAGGTCCATGGAATCCGCCCAAGCCTTGTGCGAGAAGAAGCTGTCGCAGCTGATGCCGAAGAGTTCGGCATTGGCGTTCTGGAACTTGGGGAAGTCATCGGTCAAGCACTTGTTCTCCCCTTGGCAAACCGGGCTCCAGTCCAGCGGGTAGAAGGCGAGCACGACGTTTTTCTTGCCGCGATAGTCGCTCAGCTTCACATCCTTCTGGTCTTGGTCTTTCAGGTTAAAATCCGGGGCGGTATCGCCGACCTTAATTTCTGCGGCTACATCACTCATTGCTATGCCTCCTTATGAAAATATTGCTATTTGTGGGTGTATTTGAGGTCTCAGATTGAGAGAACCCCTCTGTGGAAACCTTGAACTTTGTACCTTGTGGTTTGAAAGGTTGTCAACGGGCCTGAAGGCCTACAGTCATAGGCCGATGAGTTGTAACATGCTGAATTTCAAGAGCTTTGCCTATCCCTGGAGCTCACGGAACCCGATCATTCGGCCGTTAGGGGCTGCGGTGCGGTAGTTGACGATCCGGATCGTCCGGCCCAGCAGCGGGAGGCGGAAGGCATTGCCGACTTTGGGGGATTGCCCGATGCGGAGCAACTCTGTGGCGGACTCAGTCAGTAAGTCCTTGGCAGCGCTTTCAGGAAGTCCTTTGCCATAGAACGTTTCAATCTCATCCAGGCCGAATTTGGTCAGCCCCATCGTGTGACACCAGATGTGATCCGGTTTGGTCTGGTCGTCGTGAACGATGGCGACATGGTCGTCGGCCAGGAAACTGGTCATCGTTCGATTCTGCCAGTCCGAGGGGTTCACGTACGCTTGGGTGGTGACGTCATAGGCCGTGCCCTGCGTCAGCAGGGTGAGGCCGCGCGCGAGGCGGGCTGCGAATAAGACCAAGTCAGGCATGTCCCGATTGGGCATGAGTGTGGGGGCGATGGCTCCCATCTGATCGTGCTCCCAGACCAGGTTCTTCATGATATCGCCGGTGTGTGTTGCCGGCAGCGGCATCACGACATGGGCGGACCAGGGGCCATGGCTGGCCTGCCAGGACTCCGGCGCTCCGGCTTCCGGTTGAATCATGAGCGGACCGCCGTATTCGCGATCGTACCAGATTGCGATTTCATCGAGCCCAGGTGCGGTGCCGCGATAGCCGATGAAATAGAGCGGCGGGCGTTTGGCCGACGGCTTGGGGATTTTTTTCTTGATACGCATCGTCAACGACTCGTTATTTGCCTGATTTTTTAGCTCGGCGGCGTTCATCCGCATTGAGCAACCGTTTGCGCAGGCGCAGATTAAGCGGAGTAATTTCCACCAATTCATCCGGGCCGATGTATTCCAACGCGAATTCCAGGCTCATTTCCCGTGGCGGGGTGAGCACCAACGCTTCATCGGTTCCTGAGGCCCGCATGTTGGAGAGATGCTTCTCTTTGCAGACGTTCACGTCCAGGTCTTCATCCCGGCTGTTTTCGCCGATCACCATGCCCCGATAGACCTCCACACCTGGGCCGATGAACATGGTGCCCCGTTCCTGCGTCATGAAGATGGCGTAGCCGGTGCTGGAGCCGTCTTCGTGTGCGACGAGGGAGCCATGCGGCGCCACCATCAAATCGCGTTCTTCAGCCGGCTCATAGGCGGCAAACACGTGGTGCATGATGATCGTGCCGCGGGTTTTGGCCAACAGGAGGTTCTTGAGGCCCATGATGCCACGTGTCGGAATGTGATACTCGAGATGCATTTCGCTGGTGCCGACATCGGAATGGATGAGGCGCATGTGGCGAAGTTCGCCGCGGCGCTTGCCCATCTCTTCGATGACCGTTCCCTGGTAGGTTTCAGGGACTTGGATGGTGAGCTCTTCGTAGGGCTCAGTGGCTTTCCCGTTGTCGTCGCGGTGGATGATGACTTCCGGTTGCGAGACTTGGAGTTCGTAGCCTTCGCGCCGCATCTGCTCGATCAAGACGCCGAGGTGCAGCTCTCCGCGGCCTGCAACGAGGAATCGGTCGGCACTGTCCGTTTCATGCACACGCAAGGACACGTTGGTTTCGAGTTCTTTGAAGAGACGATCCCGCAGGTGCCGCGACGTCAGATACTTCCCTTCGCGTCCGGCGAACGGACTGTTGTTGACGGAAAAGCTCATTTGGACGGTCGGTTCATCGATCGTGACGCGGGGCAGCGCAATCGGATTTTCCGCATCCGCGATGGTATCGCCGATACTCACCTCATCGAGGCCTGCGACGGCCACGATCTCCCCGGCGGCGGCCTGATCGGCATCGACTCGCTCGAGGCCGGAATACACGGCCAGGTCGGACACCTTGCCGGCGGTTTGGGCGCCGTCTTTTCCGAGCAGCATGACCGCCTGTCGGCGGGCGATGGAGCCGGATTGAATCTTCCCGATACCCATCTTGCCTTTATACGGATCCTGGACGAGGGCCAGGACCAGGATTTGGAGCGGGGCTTCGGCATTGATGGCCGGGGCTGGAATCTTCTCCAGGACTGTGTCCAGCAACGGCGTAATGTCCGTGCCGGGCTTATTCACATCCAGCGTCGCCTGGCCCTTGATGGCGGCGGCGTAGACGATCGGGAAGTCGAGCTGTTCGTCGGTGGCACCCAGATGGACGAACAGATCGAACGTGCGATTCACCACATCATCGATGACGGCGTCGGGCCGATCGATCTTATTGATCACGACGATGGCTTTATGCCCAAGCGCGAGCGCCTTGCGCAGCACGAAGGTCGTCTGCGGCATGGGTCCTTCTTTGGCGTCAATCAGGATGAGCACGCCGTCGACCATCCGGAGTGTACGCTCGACCTCGCCGCCGAAGTCGGCATGTCCCGGCGTATCGACGATATTGATTTTGACGCCCTTGTAGACGACGCTGGCGTTTTTGGCCCGGATCGTAATGCCGCGCTCCCGCTCCTGGTCCATCGAGTCCATGATGCGTTCGCCCATGTCATCGATCTTGCGATGGACGTGGGTCTGTCGCAGCACGGCATCGACTAGGGTGGTTTTGCCGTGGTCGACGTGGGCGATGATGGCGATGTTCCGGATATCGTTCCGGCGGTCGTGAGGGGCGCGTGACTGTGTCATGGTGTTGTGGTCTCGTGGTCAAAAAAAGGCGCCTCGACAGTGAGGCGCAATCGCGCAGTATAGCCGAAGTCTCGTCTTCTGTACAAGCCACGATTTGCCGAGCGGGCGGTTTCTCCTTGACGGCTACCTGCTGTGCCAGGACGCATTCCTTGTCATCGCTCCCCAGGTCGCTTTCTTGCCGACCATCCAACGATACAACCCGATCAATTTCCAAAGGGAATTCAATTGCCGGTAGCCGAAGTTCTCCAAAATCGCTCCTAGCAAGAGGAGGAGTACATGTTGAGGCTTCGGATAGACATGGAAAGACATCTCTTCCAAAAAAAACGCACTGACCGAGAGAAGGATGCCGAGACTGATGGCAGCCAGGAGCAATACGAACCAGACTTTAAAGGAGATGAAACCCAGGATAAATCCGGCGGTCACGAATAGATAGCCGAAGACTTCAATAGCCGGGCCCAGCCACTCGAACAGGGCCATGAAAGGGAACGCCAGCCAGCCCACCGCCCCGCCTTTGGGATGACATAAGAGGTCGAGATTTTTCGTCAGACTTTCGCAGAGGCCGTGCTGCCACCGGATGCGCTGATTCTTGAGTGTCGTGAGGTCTTCCGGGGCCTCGGTCCAGCAAACCGGGTCGGGAGCGAAGGTGATGCGATAGGGCTTCCCGGCAAGTCGCATGTGGCGGTGGAGCCGCACAACAAGTTCCATGTCCTCGCCGATCGTATCGTGGCGGTAGCCGCCGATCCCGATCACGGTGTCTTTATGGAAGAGGCCGAAGGCGCCGGAAATGATGAGCATCGCGTTGATCGGAGACCAGCCGAGCCGGCCGAAGAGGAAGGCGCGCAGATATTCGACGATTTGAAACAGCGCGAGGATATTGGTCGGGAGTCCCACCTTCGTTAAGAATCCGTTCTTCACCTCGCAGCCGTTGGCGACACGAACGGTGCCGCCGCAGGCGATGGTGTGGGGGTCATCCAGAAAGGGCTGCGCGGCCAGCCGAAGGCTGTCACGCTGGAGGATGGAATCGGCATCGATACAGCAAAATAACGGATACAGCGAAATGTTGATTCCTGCGTTGAGCGAGTCCGCTTTGCCGCCGTTGTCTTTATCGACGACCCGCAGATTGGGTTGTGCCGGGGCATGGTAGATCGTTCGGATGGGTTTCGTGGCCAGCCGGGCGTCATAGGCTTCGGGGAAGGGAATCAGGCCGAATTCCTTGATCAGGACGTCCAACGTCTTGTCCTTCGACCCGTCGTTGATGACCACAATTTCAAATTCCGAATAGCTCAGCTGGAGGAGAGATTTGACCGTGGTCGCGATGGTCGCTTCCTCATTGAAGGCCGGAACGAGCAGCGTGATTTGCGGTTCGAATCCGGTGTAGCCATGCGGGAGGCTGTTGAGGGAACGTTCTTCCATGTAGCGCCGCAGATGAATCGCGGCGACGACATCCAACATCAAGTATCCTGCGGTCAGGCCGAGAAGGTAGAGCAAGAACAGCCATTCGGAAATCGATATGAGCGTGTCTATCCACATCGGTCAGCGTGTTTCCATCCGCCGTCGGGTCTGCCGATGGAGTGGCTCCTCTGCCATGTGGTGGAACTGGACCCTCGCGGTCGTGTCGGTCGTGGCCCTGCCGTTACTTGGACGCGCAGAAGATATTTCGGTGCCTCTTTCCATTCCCATCCCACCCGCTGTTTCTGAGATCGAGTTGTCGTATATCGGTGAGCGCACCACTCCTGCCGTGACGCTCAGTGGTCCGCCTTCTGCCGTGCCCTCTCTTCCTTATCGACCGTTTGTACCTATTCTTGATCTTCGCGGCATGTTCGGCGAAACCCGTGCGTTCGGCTCCTGCCAAGGCCAGAAGACTCGGAGGCAGGACGTTATCGACCTGCAGCGGGCTGCCGGAAACGGGATGCGGTGCGGTCAGCGCATTCCTCTGCACCAGGCAGAAATTGCCGTGGACCTCTTGTCCTACGAGACGCTGCGGATTCGTGGTCACGCGACAGGCCAGGTCGCTGTGGCATTGGAAGATCGGGCTGCAGGACAACGGGAAGACAATCTTCCGCTTGTGACGGTGACGGGCCCATTCGATCTCACGCTGTCGCTCAAGGTGATCGGGCAGAAGCTGGACCTTCGGTCGCTGACGGCGCTGGTGGTGTCGACGGAGGCGGCCAGCGCGCACATTGTGTTTGAACAGATTGAAGTCGCGCAGCCGTCATTCGTGTCTGCAGGGCCTGCCGGGATCGGATTCTGGGTGTGGAAGTATCGTGAGGCGATCCGTGACCCGACCGCCCTGCTGGCTACCTGTCGGGTCCAGAGCTGCTCCAGAGTGCTCATTCAAATGCCGTCCGAGACGGACGACGACGGGCTTTGGCGCAGCTATGTCAGGTTGCTGAGGACGCTGCAGGAGGCTGGTGTTGCGGCATTTGCGCTGGATGGATATCCCGAAGCGATTCAGGAACCCCACAAACTCGCCGATAAGATACAGAGGCTCCTGGCCCTGGTGAAACCTGGCGGTTTGTCCGGCATTCAGCTTGATATCGAACCCTATCTCGTGCCGGGCTTTCTGCAGGATGAGGCCCAGCTCCTTCGCTATGTCGAGACGATTGATACGCTGAAGGAAGTGATCGGTGGACGGCTTCGCCTCTCGATGGTGATTCCCTTTTGGCTGGCGTCGCCGACTCTTGCCGGTCGTCCATTGGCCTATGCCGTGATGGATCGGGCCGACGAAGTGGCGGTGATGAGTTATCGCACTGACTTGGACGAAGTGCAGGAGATCGCCGAAGACATCCTGCGCTATGGCGATCTCGTTGGGACACGAGTGTGGCTGGCGGTGGAGACCACACCGCTCCCGGTTGAGCAGCATGTGGTGCTGCGCCGTGAATTGGATCCTGACCAGGCTGACGCGATGTTGGACTATGATCGGCGTCTGCTGCAGTGGATGCCGTCGGCAGGGGGATTGAGCCTCCCGACCCGGCGGGAGTGGTTCCGCATTCATCACCGGTTCACCGTGAGGCCGGAGCGGCTGACCTTTGCCGGACGTTCACGAGCTGAGGTGTCCGCCTCGGTGAGGCGGATTGTGGAGATAACATCGCATCCCAGTTTTTCAGGCGTGATCATTCACGACCTTGATGGATTCCGAGCCCTTGCAGAGTAAGACGGCAAGGATGATTCAGGAAAGCAGGGACGAGCTATTGCATGTTGCGGCCAGGTCAGATCATACGCATTGGGTGCCTCGCGTTGTTGGCACTCCTTGTGACTTCCGGAGTTGATGGGTTTGTCCTATCTGTGCAGGCGAACAGTGCTCCGCCATCCCCCCGCCGTCTTCTGGAACAGGGGAGGTCTCTGGAGCAACAGAAACAGTTTCCGGAGGCCATCGCGGTCTATCGCCAATATTTGGCCGCCAGGCCGGAGAATGACGAGGTCCGCACTACGTTGGCGAAGCTGCTTTCCTGGCAGAGGCAATGGGACGAAGCGAGTGCCTTGTATCGGGACGTATTATCCCGCCATCCCCTTGACGATGAAAGCCGTGTCGCGCTTGGACGGGTTCTCTCGTGGCAACAGCGCTACGATGAGGCCACGCAAGAGTATGACCGGGTCCTCCGCGATCATCCGCAGCATCATGATGCGCTGACCGGGCTTGCTGATGTGCTGCTGTGGAGCGGTCATCCGGACCAGGCGATTCCGTACTATCAACGTGTGGTGGAGGCCACGGGCGATCCGGAACTCGCGGCACGCCTCCATTCGCTGAAGGCCGAGTCATTGCCGAAAATAGACCCGCCGGTTCAACGCCAGACACCTGTGCCAACTCCAGTCAGGGAGGCCGAGTCTGTCTCTGCCGATGCGAGGCAGATATTGGAGAGTGGGCATCAACTTGAGTTGGCACGGCGGTACGACGAGGCAGTCGCCCTCTACCGTGGAGGACTGCGTCGGTATCCTGAAAACGATGAGGTGCGGAGTGCCTTGGCGCGCGTCTTGTCGTGGCAGGGTGCTCACTCCGAGGCGACTTCGTTGTATCGTGAGGTATTAGCGCGCCATCCCAAAGATCAGGATATTCGTGTGGCGCTGGCGCAGGTCCTCTCGTGGCAAAAACAATTTCCTGAATCCCAGACCTTGTACGAGCAGGTCGTGCGTGAGGAGCCTCATCACAAAGAGGCGCGCCGCGGGCTCGCTGAAGTAGCGCATTGGCAGGGGAATCGGACCGAGGCGTTGACGCGCTATGAGGCGCTGGTGGCTGAGACCCATGACCCTGAAATCGAACAGCAGTTGCGCAACGTGCAATCCGAACTGCTGGTCTCGCCGCGGGCGGCCGTGGGGCAGGGGTTGACCGGGCTCTGTCTCCCTTATAGGGACTATGCAAAGCTCGGCTACGGCCACTATTCCTATACCAAGGGGATCCCCGATGAACGGGATCTCTTGTTCGAGGTGGCCAAGCCGATCGGCGATCAAACGTTGGTCGTGCGGGCTGAACCGATCAATCGGTTCGGTGCGCACGACACGCCGCTGTCGGCTGAGCTGTACAGTCCGCTCTGGAAGCGGGCTTGGGGCTATGTTGGAGCACAAGGGACCGTCAATCCGCAGTTCGCCCCCAACTATTCGTTTGTCGGTGAGATGGCCCAAGGGTTGGGCGGCGTTCATGCCGCCTTGGCTCCGTTCGAAGTGTCGTTCGGGTATCGCCGTCTGAACTATAAGCAAGACGATATCGATCTGTTGATGCCGGGATTGACGGTGTTTCTGCCGTTCAATCTGTGGCTGACCGAGAAGGTGTATCTGATTCCTACTACCGGGGCGTTCACACTCTCCTCACAACTGACCTGGCGGCCGACGGAGCGGGTGCAGGTCTTTGCGTCGGGGTCGTTCGGAACGTCGGGTGAACGGATCGTGGCCGCGCAGGATTTTACCCGGGTGCAGAGCCGGACCCTCCAAGGGGGAGTGACGTTTCCCGTGAATGATCGATTCTCGGTTGAGGCGTCGGGTTATTACGAAGACCGCGGAGTTCTCTACATCCGACGGGGCGGCAACCTGAGTCTGCTGTATCACTGGTAGGGTATGGAACGATCAACCCTCATCCGATTGACCGGAATAGCCATCCTCTTTCTCTCGATTGTCATTGGGTCCTGGGTATTGTTCGGCCCGCGATCCGTTCAGCACATCGACATTCCTGATCAGGCCTTTCATCGCTTCCCCGGCGTGTCGGGCCCCGATCATGCCACCGTTGTGCCTCCGCGCGTGCCGACGGCGTGGACGACCTATGGAGAAGGATCGAAGAGCCGCCTGGCGATCTTATTGACCGATCCGGATTCTTCCTGGCTGGGATTGGCGCATGGGCTCAAATCCATCGGGGTCCCCTTTCGCATCACGCGCGATGTTCGCGAAGCTCTGACGCATCAGGTGGTGTTGGTCTATCCGGTGATCTCGGGGAAGGTGCTCAGTTCCGAAGCGCTTCAAGCGTTGGCCGAGTTTCCCAAAGCCGGCGGGACATTGATCGGGCTACAAGTATTAGGCGGCGGGTTGAATGAGACCTTCGGTTTTCGCGAGGCGTTGGTCTCGCGGCAGCGGTATGACCTGCAGCTGGCGGAATCCGATCCGCTGCTGGCGGAGTTGACTGACCCGCGTGAGCGGCACTTGCGTGTCGGGATTCGAGCGAAGGGCATCGAGGTGATGGGGACCTACGGCTACACCGAGAGTGTTGCCCCGCTCGCCCGATTTGACGACGGCACTGCGGCCATCACGCAGAAGACCTATGGTCAGGGCCGAGCCTATGCGATCGGGCTCGATCTCGGATTCCTGCTGCTCAAGGGATACAACAATCGCGGAGAGGAACTGGTTCAGACCTACGACAATCAGTTTGATCCGACCCTCGATGTCTGGCTGCGGCTGCTGAAATCGATCTATCGCACCGCCCATACAGGCGCGGTAACGCTGGGCACGGTGCCCTTCGGCAAGTCGCTGTCAGTGATGCTTACGCACGATGTGGATTTTACGCAGTCCATCAAAAATGCGGTGGACTACGCAGAGTATGAAAAAAGCCAGGGGTTGGTTGGCACCTACTTTATTCAGGTGAAATATATTCGCGACTACAACGATGATATTTTCTTCAACGATGAGGGGGTGCGGTATCTCGCGCGTCTTGCAGACCTCGGCATGGAGCTGGGGAGCCACACGATCGCTCACTCGAAGGTGTTTAACCGGTTTCCGATGGGGACAGGGCGCGAGGCTTATCCCGCCTACACGCCGTTCGTGAAGGATCGTACGACGGCATTCAACGCGAGCATCCTCGGCGAATTACGGGTCAGCAAATTCTTAATCGATCATTTTTCCGGCCAGTCCATCGTGTCATTCCGGCCAGGCGAACTCTCCAATCCGTTCAGCCTTCCACAGGCATTGCTGGCCACCGGGTATCAGTACAGCTCAACAGCCACCGCGAACAATTCGCTCACCCATCTGCCGTATCAACTGAACTACGACCGATTGACGGACAGTGAAGTCGAGTTGTTCGAGTTTCCCGTCACGATTGAAGACGAAGAGCTGCCGAAGATGGGCGACCGGCTGCCGGAAGCCCTGGAGGTCGCGCGCCAGATCAGCCGGTACGGTGGTGTAATGGTCGTCCTCATCCATCCCAACATCCTCGATCATAAGCTTGCGTTTGAGAAAGGGTTTGTCGAAGGTGTGCGGTTCTATGCCTGGTTCGGCTCAGTAGGAGAATTCGGCCGCTGGTGGGCGGCACGCAACCAGGTGCAGCTGGATGTCGCGCAAGGCGAGCGGGGCGGGACTGTCACGATCACAACTCCAGAGTCTGTGGCTGGCTTGACGCTTGAAGTGCCCGGCGGTTGGCGATTCGATCCATCACGCTTGTCTATGAAAGGAATTGAACAACGCGGGACCTTCGTGACGCTTCCTGAGCTGAAGGGGGTTCATACGCTCACGTTTGCCACCGGCTCCCGGTAAAGCGACCGCGCGATCAGGCCGCAGACAGACCGGACGTGTGAGCCAGGGATTCTTCAAACCGCTTGGCGACAAAGGGCGTGAGCACCTTCCGCGCTTCCGTCGTCGGCAGTGTTTGCACAAGGATCGATAGTTTATCTTCTGTCATTGACGGCAAAATGGAGAGGGCCTCCGCAGCTCTGTAGCGTACCCACCAGTGTGAGTCGCCCAATAATCCGATCAAGTGTCCCTCATCTTCCTCGACTCCCATCTTTCCGAGGGCAGTCGCAGCTTGGACTCGAATAAACCAAGTCGGGTGGGTGAGGTACTGTCGCACAGTGGAGAGGTCCTGCGGGTCGGAGCATTGCCCAAACAGTGAGAGGCACCCGGCCAGCACGTCTTCATGCAGAGGGCGCCGGGCCAGCAGGGGACGAATCAGCGGCAACGCACGATGACTCCTGATCGAGGCGAGGAAGCGGAGTAAGCGAGCGGCAATGAGCGGCGGCGCCTTGACCGCGGCTTCCCCGAGGGCGCGGGCGACGAGTTCATTCCCCGCGCCCTGTAGGATGGCCAGCACTTTGAGCGGAGACCAATCGACGCGTTGGGACATCAAGGGGACTAACACCGGAATGGCCCGCGGGGCATCGATGCGCACCAGGGCGCGGGCGGCCTCAAGGGAGCGAAACGCATTAGTGTCATGCGCCAGCTCGACAAGGCGTGGCCAGATCGATTGGTCTTTCAAGTGGCCGAGTGTGACGATGGCCAGTAGTTGCTGCCGCAACGTCCCTTTGGCCAAATAGTAGTGCACGACGTGGTCCATACCGGTCCGCCGCATCACCGCGCACAACTCGTCGGATGATTCTCCCTTGATGGACTCCTGCAGGTGATTCCATAAATAGAGAAACAGCACCCGGTCGCGCGGGTGGATCGGCGGGAGGGTGTCAGGCGCTTCGATCAAGCTCTGGGCCAGGATCGGACGCCAGACGGTCACCATCTGCTGGCGCCGCCGGTCGGTCGAGACACGGAGCCGACGGATGATGAGAGTCCATCCGAGGAGGACGAGAATCAGGACGTGAATGGTGATCGTCGTCAACCATCCCATCTCAACGAGAGACCGTGAGAGAGTACTTTCAACCACGCCTGTCACCCGCTATCCCCGGCTAGGCCGCGACTTTGAGAAAGCGGCTCAGCCGTGCGGTAAGTTCCCGCGGGTTGAAGGGTTTCACCATATAGTCATTGGCGCCTGCGGCCAGGGCCTGCTGAATATCATGTTCGCTGGAATCTGCGGTGAGCATAACGATGGGAACCCGCTGCCATTCAGTCTTATTCCGAATATACGGCAGGAGCTGTAGACCGCTCACGTGCGGCAACATGATGTCGAGCAAGACCAGGCTCGGTGGCGCCATGGTGTCGATCAACTGCTGCGCCTGGTGGCCGTCGGGCGCATGGACGACGTGGTACCCGGCGCGCTCCAGAAGAAATCTGATCAAGCTGGCGGTATCTTCCTCGTCTTCCGCCATCAGTAATGTGGGTTTGCCGAAAGGTATTGCCTCTGTCATGGGATCTCCTTTCTCTCGCTGCCGTCGTCGGCGCTAGTCGAACACCACCTGGACCTGCTCCAGATATGTTGCGAGCAGCGCCAGCTCTGCAGCAATCGGGGCCGCTGATCGTGCCTTCGCGGCTTGTTCGATCGTGGCGGCCATTGCGGTGACACGGTCGAAGCCATAGCTGCCGCCGGCTCCTTTCATGCCATGGGCAATCTTGCGGACGGTCTCAAAGTCCTGTTGCGTCAGCGCCTCCCGCATGGTCACGACCTCTTTCTTGCGATTGGTCATGAATTTCGGCAGCAGGTCTTCAAAATCCGCTTCCACGTGGACGATCATCGCGTCGTCTGTCGATGCCGGATGGAGCGGGGGTGTCGTGTGCATTAAGCAGCCTCCTGGTGATCGGGATGTCGGGCATAGTGGCGAATGGCCTCCAGCAGCGTCTTTTTCTTAATCGGTTTCGTGAGGTGCGCCGTGCAGCCGGCCGCGAGACTTTTCTCGAGTTCCTCGGGGAATGCGTTGGCCGTGAGCGCCAGGATCGGAGTCGGCGTGCGCTGGTGCTCGTGCTCCCATTCCCGAATCCGATTGGTTGCGACATACCCGTCCATAACGGGCATTTGCATGTCCATGAATACGAGATCGTAGGTGCCCGCTTTGAACTTCTCCAAAGCGATCGCTCCGTTTTCTGCCATATCAAGCTCATAGGCTGTGTTTTTCAAGAAGAGCACGACGACGTCGCGGTTGTCTTCGAGATCCTCGGCGAGGAGGATCCGGCCTGTCGCAAATGTTCGGGCCGGGGCGTGCGGTGCTTCGGGGGATGCGGCGAGCGGAACTGTTGCCGGAGTCTGCTCGAGGGGGAGCTGTGGTATTTCGGTCAGGGTGCTATCGACGGCGTTGAGCAGCGCCAGACTTCGAATAGGCTTGCTGAGATGCTGGCGAATGCCCAAAGCGTGAGCGTTCGTCGCGTTTCCGCCGCACACATCGGATGTCAGCATGATAGTTGGTGTCTTGGATAGTTCAGGGAACCCACGCATCGCCTCGGCGACGGAGAAGCCGTCCATCTCCGGCATACGTGAATCCAGGATGACGAGATGAAATGGTTTGCCGTCGGTGTGGGCTTTCTGCATCGCAGCTAGAGCGGCAGGGCCGTCACCGGCTTCGACAATACTGGCGCCTGTCCGGGCGAGTATGTCGCGGCAGACCAGGCGATTGGTCTCATGGTCATCGACGATCAGTATGTGCGTGCCGGTCAGGCGCGGGCCGGTGCCGCTGCTGGCAGGTGGCTCTGAGGCGGCGTGCGGAAGGCGTACGGTGACATGCATGGTGCAGCCGGATCCGAGCGTGCTTTCAGCCCAGATGTGCCCGCCCATCAGTTCGGCGAGGCGCCGGCAGATGCTGAGTCCGAGCCCGGTGCCGCCGTATTTTCTTGTCGTGGAAGAGTCAACTTGTGTGAAGTTTTCGAAGATTGTATTCAGCTTGTCTTCAGGAATGCCGATGCCGCTGTCCGTCACGCTGAAATGCAGCAGGCCTTCTGGGGAAGCGTCGGGTTGCTGCACCCGCAGGGTGATTTCGCCCCGTTCGGTGAATTTGATGGCATTGCCGAGGAGGTTGATCAGGATCTGCCTCAGACGCGTGGGATCTCCCACTACGAACTGTGGGGCATCAGGTGCCACGTGGGTGATGAGCTCAAGACTCTTGGCTAGCGCCCGCACGGCCATGAGTTCACCGCTGGTTTCGACGAGTTCCCGAAGGTCGAAGGGAATCTCCTCCAGTTTCATATGGCCGGATTCGATTTTGGACAAATCCAAAATGTCGTTAATCAGCCCCAGCAAGGCGTTCGCCGCCCGGCTGAACCGATTCACGAAATTCTTTTGTTCATCGGTCAGCTGTGTTTCCAGTAACAGATCAGCCATGCCGATGATGGCATTCATGGGTGTACGGATTTCATGACTCATCGTGGCGAGGAAGGCGCTTTTGGCCTCCGTCGCCGCCAAGGCCTGGTCTCGTGCCCGCTGTAGTTCATGGTTTTGCGTTTCCAGATTCTGCGCCGCAATGCGTAACGCGCTTTCCGCTTCCTTTCGCTGGAGCGTATTTCGGTACGACTGGAGAATGTTGGCGCAGGTCTGGACCAACGGGTCCAGATACTCGATCAAGGGTGGCGGATATCTATCCGTCCGGCCAGCCAGGCCGATGAAGCCGATCACACGGTTTCCTTCGAGCAGCGGGAGGCCGAGAAAGGTGTGGTGCGCCTGGTCGCGCGCCGTCGGGTTGGCAGGATTCAACGGCTGTGCGGCTTCGTTGACGAGCAGGGGCTCGCCTTTGGTGAGTACATGATCGAGGTGGCGTTTAAGGCGAGGGTCTTGTATGACGCTGGCAAGTCCCTGCGTGTCCGGCTGTAGGGGCGACGTCGATGCGAGAAGATGCAATGCCGGAGGACCACTTTGCCGAGGCAGAAGTTCACCGATCATACCCCCTGTACTGCGGGTGAGCGTGCAAAACCGGTTGAGCAGGCCTGTGAATACGTTCTGGGTGCTGGATTCCTCGATAAAGGCTTCTTGCACTTCAGAGATCGCAGATAACAGCGCTTGCTGAGCCTCGGTCTGGAGTGCCGCCTGTTTGAGCGCGGTGACGTCTTTTGCAATGCCGAGAAATCCTGTGAGCGTGCCGTTGGGTCCCCGCACGGCCGTGACCACCAGGCTGACGGTGATGCTGTCGCCGTCTTTGCGCAGGTAGGTCCATTCCCGTTCTTCGTATCCCCCCATGCGTGCGGCTTCAACCAGGACATCGGCCCCGGCCAGCGGGCGTCCGAAGCGTTCAGACAGCTGCTGTCCGCGAACGGCTATTTCCGACGGAAGGTGGAAAGAGTCGAGTGTGCGCTGTCCGATCACTTCATCGGCCTGGTAGCCCAGCAGGCGCTCGGCGCCGAAGTTAAAGAGTGTAATGATGCCCTGTGGATTGGTGGCGATGATGCCGATTTCTGTGGCGGAATCGAGGACGGTTTGCAGGCGCGCCCGGGTATCGGCGATTTCCTCCAGCGCCTGTTTTTGTCCTGTGATGTTGCTGCAGGTCCAGATCAGCCACTGTTCTTCATGGTGCCGTTCCGGAAGCGTCTTCAAGGAGGCTTCGACCCAGATGGGTTCGCCGGATTTAGTGCGGCCGATCAGGTCTCCCCGCCAGGTGCCGTGCTGACGCAGGAGGGGGAAAAACATGTCTTCGAGTTTGGCGACCCATTCGGGCGGATATAACGTCGTCCAGGACTGCCCGATGAGATCAATGGGACGAAAGCCATGCATGGCGGCAAAGGCGTCGTTGACGAACGTATAGCGGCCTTCCTTGGTCAGGAGGGCGACGCCCTCGGTACTATGTCCCAATGCCAGGAGCAGTCGCTCATGCATCGCTTCGGTTTGCCGTTGGGCCTGCGCGCTCTGGGCGAGTTGCTTCGTGCGTTGACGGAGGTCCAACTGGCTTAGAACTTGTCGGGCCAAGGCGGTGAGGGCCTGTTCCTGTTTTTGGCTGACATGGCGGGGATGACGGTCGAGCACACAGAGGGTGCCGATCGCATGGCCATCGGCAGTGAGGAGTGGAATCCCCGCATAGAAGCGAATGAACGGCTCTCCCGTGACCATAGGATGATTCGCAAATCGAAGATCGGCCAAGGCATTGGGAAGCACAATAGGGTGCGATTGTATGATGGTATGGGCGCAGAGAGAGCGATCTCGCGGTAGTTCGGTGTGGGGGATTCCGATGCTGGCTTTGAACCAGAGGCGGGTTCGATCCATGAAGCCGATGTAGGCCATGGGTGCCCCGCAGATCTGTGTCGCAAGCTGGCACAGGTCGTCGAAGGCCGGCTCGGCGTCGGAATCCAGGATGCCATAGCGCAGCAGGGCATCCTGGCGTCGGTATTCATCTTGTGGCTGCATGAAAGGCTTCATCACGCTCGGTGGCATCCGGTCACGAATGCAATGGTTCAGTTCGTTAGGCGATAACCCTTAGCCAAGGATGGACCGCCGGAGCGCAGAACAGTGCACATCTCCGGCTATCTTCTCGGTAAATTCCTGTGCAATCTTGAGCGGTTGATGAGTGGAGTGGCCCGTGGGACTCTGCTCCGCGTATTCCTGGAGAAAGGCCTACGGTGTGCCGGGTCTGATTGACTGGTCTGCTTGAGTTTTGGGGGGATGCATTGTAAGGTGACGAGGCGACCCTGCCAGATTCTTTTTCCCTTTTGGAGCGTGCCTGAATGCCTGGTGACGACCGGTTCGTTGAAATACCGCAGCCTTCGCGTCGCCCCTGGCGTTGGTGGCAGATCACCCTGTTGACACTGTGTGCCCTCGGCATTGTCGGCGTCACGGCTGCAGCTGGCGTGATCTGGCATTTGGCTCAGGATCTTCCCCCCTTGGATCTCTTGCAGGGGTATCAACCGAGTTTGGTCACGACGGTCTACGCCGACGATCGGCAGCCGATTGGCCAGTTTTTTATCGAGCGGCGGACGCTGACTCCTCTGGACCACATTCCGAAGACATTGACGCAGGCCGTGATTGCGACGGAAGACGTGCGGTTCTTCGAACATCCGGGGCTGGACTATATCGGGATTCTGCGAGCCGCGTGGACCAATCTTCGTCACGGCGGGAAGAAAGTGGAAGGGGCGAGCACAATTACGCAGCAACTGGCGCGGTCCCTCTTCTTGTCCGCGGAGCGATCGTATGATCGGAAGCTGCGGGAGTTGATTCTGGCTTATAAGATGGAAGCGGTATCCACGAAAGAGCAGATTCTTGAAACCTATTTGAACCAGATCTATTTCGGTCAGGGGTCCTACGGAGTGGCGTCCGCGGCCCAATCGTATTTTGGGAAAGAGATCGAAAAGCTCACGCTCGCCGAGTCTGCGTTTCTCGGGGGGCTGCCGAAGTCGCCGAGCCGGTTCTCCCCGTTCACGAACTACGAACGGGCGAAGAAGCGTCAGGAGCACGTGCTCGCGCGTATGGAAGAGGCGGGGTTCATTTCCGTCGCTGAGCGCGATGCCGCGATCGCAGAGGAGTTGAAGTTCCGCCGGCCTGGGAGTGAGCACGTTGCGCCGTATTTCGTGGAGCATGTGCGGCAGCAACTGGTCGCGAAATATGGCGAATCCATGGTGTACAAGGGCGGGTTGCAGATCTTCACTACGCTGAACCTCGAAATGCAGCGAGCGGCAGAGCGCGCGTTTCTTGCGGGTGTGCGGGATCTCGACAAACGTCAGGGGTGGCGTGGGCCTAAGAAGACGGTCGATCTTGCGACGGTGCAAATCCCCGGGGCTCCGCTCTCGGATCAGCCGATCAAGGCCGGGGATTTTCTTGAGGGAATCGTGCTGAAGCAGGCCAAGGATCACTATGTGGTTCAACTCGGGGATCAGACGGCGAAGCTTCTATTCGATGATATGGCCTGGGCCAAACGTGTGTTGAAGGGGATCGATCCGACGCAGGATGCGGTGCTGATGCCGGACGTCAAGAGAACCTTGAAGCCGGGTGATGTGATCGAAGTCAGCGTCAAGAAGCTTGCTAAGGACGGGATGCAATTGAGCCTGGAGCAGACGCCGATTGTGGAAGGCGGATTAGTGGCGGTGGATCCTCGGACGGGGGCGATTCGTGCGATGGTCGGCGGGTACGATTTCTCCCGCAGCGAATATAACCGGGCGGTGCAGGCCCATCGGCAGCCCGGCTCAGCCTTTAAGCCGGTGATCTACGCTACGGCAATGGCGCAGGGAATGAGTCCTGCGACGCAAATTCTCGATGCGCCGGTGGTGTACGAGCAGGAAGCCGACGATAAGATCTGGAAGCCGGAGAACTACGGACGGAAATTCCACGGGATGGTGACGTTGCGCGATGCGCTGGCGCATTCGCACAATCTGGCCACCGTGCGATTGCTCGATAAGGTGGGCATCAAGAATGTGATTGAGTTTGCGCGAACGGTCGGCGTCACGAGTCCGCTTCCCGCAGACTTATCCCTTGGGTTGGGATCGTCCTCTATCGGGCTGTTGGAACTCACCTCGGTCTACGGCGTGTTTCTGAACAAAGGGACGAGAGCCGAGCCCTTTGCGATCAAGGTGGCCAAGGATAGTACCGGCAAGACACTTGAAACTATGGAGGAGCAGCCGCACGAAATTATTGCAAAAGAGACGGCGTATCTCATCACTAACATGATGGAAGATGTGATTCAGAAAGGGACCGGTCAGGCTGCGAAGGTGATTGACCGGCCGATCGCCGGGAAGACCGGCACGACGAACGAATATATTAATGCCTGGTTTATCGGCGGGGCTCCGAACTTGGTGACCGGAGTGTATGTCGGATTTGACGATCGCCGTCCCTTGGGAGAGAGCGAGACCGGCGCCCGTTCGGCATTGCCGATTTGGATTCAGTTCATGAAGGACGCGCTGCTTCAGCTTCCGGTTGTTCCATTCGAAATTCCTGAAGGCATCACCTATGTGAAGGTCGATCCCACGACTGGGCTGCTGGAGTCAGAACAAGAAGGGGATGGAGAAAAAGGTTCCGTCGAGCTGTTTGCCAAAGGAAGCGAACCGACGCAATCGGCCGCGCGCCGTCTTGGGCCGACCGATTTCTATAAGCTGGATCAGATTCCTGAAGGGGGGCCCGTCGGGGAGGGGATCACTTCCCCGTGAGTTGTTAGGATTTTGAGTCCTGGTATTCCTCATGCCAGGCCATCTGAATCGCTTCGAGGATTTTCTCGTTCGATTTCTTGGGGTCATCCTTAAAATCAGGCAGCGCAACGATCCAGGCGTGCATGTCCGTGAATCGAACAGTCAGCGGATCCGCGTCCGGATGTTCCTCGACCAGGCGAATCGCAATATCTTCTGTATTCTGCCACTTCAAGTCCATCGCTCGTCCTCGTTTCCAGGATTTACGTAACCTCAGAGACCTTTTTCCCTTGCAGCCCTCGTTTGAGAGAGTCGTTCAGCATGGCCACTGTCAAGCTTTTTGCGGCCTGTTCAAGATCAGCCATCCGTGCCCGGATGGTGCGGGGGTCGTTCCCATCCTTGGCGGCGGCCAGTACCGAGAGCACCTGGCGAATGGCGGTGACCTCGTCGGCGGAGATGAGCTGCCCGCCGTCGGTTAAAGATTTTTCCGTCGTGATGATGAGGGCTCCGGCGTCGAGTCTGGCTTCAATCAATTTTCTCGCACCGACGTCGTCCGCGGCAAACTTGAACGAATCTTCGATCATCCGCTCGACTTCCTGATCCGACAATCCGTAGGACGGCTTGACCTCGATGGACTGGGTTTCTCCGGTCCGCATGTCTTTGGCCATGACATTGAGGATGCCGTTGGCATCGATCAGGAAGGTCACTTCAATGCGCGGAACTCCTGCGGGCAGTGGCGGGACTTTCAGCCGAAAGCGGGCCAGGCTGCGGTTGTCTTTTGCCAGTTCCCGTTCTCCCTGAAGGATGTGAATGTCTACGCCGGTCTGTCCGTCCACATAGGTCGTAAACATTTCCTTGGCGCTGGCGGGAATTGTCGTGTTGCGGCGAATCAGGCTGCTCATGACCCCGCCCATCGTTTCAATGCCCAGCGACAGAGGTGTCACGTCGAGGAGCAACATATCGGTCGTGCCGCCGCTCAGAATGTCGGCCTGCACCGCGGCGCCGAGGGCCACGACTTCGTCCGGGTTGAGCTCGCAGTGTGGCTGGGTACCAAAGAGATCCTGCACACGTTGACGGACCAGCGGCATACGGGTCGAGCCGCCGACGAGCACAACTTCATCGATGTCGGCTGCAGTCAGCCCCGCATCATTGAGGGCGAGACGGCAGGGCCCCAGCGTACGTTCCACCAAGGCATTGCAGAGCGACTCCAGTTGCTCGCGGGTGAGTTCGCGGGTGAACAGACCCTTGCCGTCAGGAAGCTCGAGGTTCACGGTGGTCTTGAGCTCGTCCGAGAGGCGTATCTTCGCCCGTTCGGCTTCGAGGCGGATTCCCTGCATATGGTCGGGATGGGCATTCAGATCGAGTCCGAACTGTTTCTGAATCTCCCCGAGGAACAGATCAGCAATGATCCGGTCGATGTCGTCGCCGCCCAGGTGGGTGTCTCCATTGGTGGCGAGCACTTCAAAGATACCGTTCTTGAGCTTGAGAATGGAAATGTCGAAGGTTCCCCCGCCCAGGTCGTAGACGGCGATCGTGCCCTGGGTTTTTTCCTGGAGCCCGTAGGCCAGCGACGCAGCGGTCGGTTCGTTGATGATGCGCAAAACTTCAAGCCCGGCGATCATGCCGGCGTCTTTGGTGGCCTGCCGCTGACTGTCGTTGAAATAGGCAGGCACCGTGATCACGGCTTTGGTAATGCTTTCTCCGAGAAACGCTTCCGCCCGGAGCTTTAGTTCCTTCAGGATCATGGCCGAGATTTGCGGAGGCGAATAGGTCTTCTCGCCGAGCTTGATGCGGATGACCCCGCCTTTCTCGGTGAGTGTATAGGGGAAGTAAGCCAGTTCGTTCTGGACGTCGGCGAGGTCCTTGCCCATGAAGCGTTTGACCGAATAGACCGTGCGTTCTGGATTTCTCGTCAGGTGTTCTTTCGCCGGATCGCCGACGATGAGCCCGTTATCGGTCAGCGCAACGACGGAGGGAACCATCGCCCGCTCATGGCGGCCTGCGATGACGCGGGGCGTGCCCTTGTCCATATAGGCGACAAGGGAGTTCGTTGTTCCGAGGTCTATGCCGACGATGCGTGCCATGGTGATTACGCGATGGTGGCGACGAGGTCGTTGACGATGTTCTTGACGTAGGTGCGGTTGGAGAGGATGTCCCGCATGTCTTTCAGGATACGGTCCCGTTCGGTCCGCGCCTGGTCGGTCGCTTCCCCGCGGTCTTGCAGCGCATCCCAACGGCCGAAGAGTTGTTGGAGTTGGGTTTCCATGTCTCGTTGCCGTCCCTCAAGCGCGGTGCGTTCGGATTGGAGTTGTGAACGGAGCGCAGCGGCAGCGTCGGAGGTCCGGTCACTGGCGCGGAATTCATCGAGCGTGTCCTGCAGTTCAAGGATTTCTTCGAAGAGGTCGGCCGGTGGTGTCGTCCGGATCTCTTTCACGGAGCCGGCTTCGAGGTCCAGCAGATATTCGGCTCGCTGAATCGGGTCCCGCAGCGTGCGATAGGCCGTGTTCAACATGGCCGAGTTGCCGAGGCTGATGGTCTGCTCCGCATCGCTCTTATTCTGGTAAAAGTCGGGATGAAACGCCCGGCTCAATTCGTAGAATTTGGTTTCCAGCTGTTGCTGATCGAGGGCCAATCGGCGGGGAATGCCGAAGCAGGTGAAGTAGTCCAGTTCCTTCGACACCGGCTGGACTTTCACGCAGCGGTCGCAAAAGTATTCTCCCGAGACCTCGGATTGACAGTGCCAGCACATGCTGCGGGCCATCTGCAATTCGCGCCGGTCGCTGGTGTGCTGATGCGTGTGTCCATCCATGCGCGTACTCGCTTAAGCGGAGAACGATTCTCCGCAACCGCAGGTCTTGTTGGCGTTCGGGTTCACAAACTTGAAATTCCCGCCCATCAGATCCTTCTGGAAGTCCAGCTGGGTGCCTTGCAGATAAATGGCGCTCTTGGTATCCACAATGACTTTGACGCCGTCAAAATCGAAGACCTGGTCATACTGGCCGATCTTCTCGTCGAAATTGATGGTGTAGCTCAGGCCGGAGCAGCCGCCGCCCTTCACGCCGAGGCGCAGACCGCCTTCTTCAATGCCTTGGACGTTGATCAGGCGCTTCACTTCCTTGATGGCTGCATCTGTGAGCGTAATGACCGGGGCCTGGGCTTCGGTATTTGTGGCATCCATAATGCGCTCCCTTCTGCCGTTACTTTGTGTCGGCTTTCTTCTGATAGTCGGCCAGCGCCGCCTTGATCGCATCTTCCGCCAGAACCGAGCAATGGATCTTGACCGGCGGCAGGTTCAATTCCTGAACGATGTCGGTGTTCTTGATCTTCTGGGCCTCTTCGATGGTCTTACCCTTGAGCCATTCGGTCGCCAGGCTGGAGCTGGCAATAGCTGAACCGCAGCCGAAGGTCTTGAACTTGGCATCGACGATCATGTCGTTCTGGACCTTGATCTGGAGCTTCATGACGTCGCCGCACTCGGGCGCGCCGACCATACCGGTCCCCACGCCCTCTTCGTCTTTCTTGAAACTTCCCATGTTCCGGGGATTGTTGAAATGATCGACGACTTTGTCACTGTATGCCATGGTGCGTCCTCCTCGTGCCTATCTGAGTCAGTGGGCTGGATCAGTGGGCGGCCCACTGGACGGATTTCAAATCGACCCCTTCTTTCGCCATTTCGTACAACGGCGACATTTCACGCAGCTTCGTCACGATTTCAATAACCTTCTTGATCGTGTAGTCAATCTCTTCGTCTGTGTTGAAGCGGCCCAGGCCGAAGCGGATAGAGGAATGAGCGAGTTCGACACCTACGCCCAGAGCCCGTAAGACATAGGACGGTTCCAGTGTTGCCGAGGTGCAGGCGGAGCCGGACGAGAGCGCGATGTCCTTCATGCCCATCAGGAGCGATTCGCCTTCAACGTAGGCGAAGGAAATATTCAGATTGTGCGGCAGGCGCTGGGTTGCATGGCCGTTGAGATAGGCTTCATCGATCTCTTTCATGATGCCGGCCTGCAGGCGGTCGCGCATCGCAGCCAGGCGTACTGCCTCCGTGGCCATTTCCTGATCGCACAACTCGCAGGCCTTGCCGAATCCGACGATCAGCGGTACCGGCAGGGTGCCGGAGCGCATGCCACGTTCATGTCCGCCGCCGTCCATTTGCGCAGCGATCCGCACACGGGGGTTCTTCTTTCTGACATACAAGGCGCCGACACCCTTCGGGCCATAGATCTTATGGGCCGAGAATGACATCAGGTCGATACCCATATCCTGCACATCGACAGGAATCTTGCCGACGCCCTGGGTGGCGTCGCAATGGAAGAGGATGCCCTTTTCCTTGGCGATCTTGCCGATTTCCTTCACCGGGTTGATCGTGCCGATTTCATTGTTGGCGAGCATCACGGAAATCAGGACCGTTTTATCCGTGATCGCCTTCCGCACGTCTTCCGGATTCACCATCCCGTACTTATCGACGGGCAGGTAGGTCGCCGTGGCCTTACCCTTTGCTTCAAGAGCCTTCGCGGTGTCGATGACTGCGCGGTGTTCCGTGGACGACGTAATGATGTGGTCGCCTTTCTCCTTGTACATCTCCAACACGCCCTTGATCGCCAGATTGTCCGACTCGGTGGCGCCGCTGGTGAAGACGATCTCCTTGGAATCGGCCTTGATCAGCTTCGCGATCTGCTTGCGGGCATTTTCAACCGCTTCTTCTGCCGCCCAGCCGAAGGCATGGTTGCGGCTGGCGGCGTTGCCGAACTTCTCGACGAAGTAGGGCAGCATGGCCTCCAGCACTCGGGGATCCATCGGGGAGGTTGAGTGATTATCCAGGAAAATAGGGAGCTTCATTGTGCGACTCCTTGTGCCGAGGGAGACTGAATCGTGATGAGGGGCGTTCCGCCCATCATGTCTTGCAACGTCATGTTATTGAGGAGCTGATAGATGCTGTCTTGCACCTTGAGCAGCGGTGTGCGGATATTGCAGTGTTCCCGCTGGAGGCAGAGTTCGCCTTCCTTTTCATGCGAGCAATCCGTGATGCCCAGCGGGCCTTCGATACCTTCGAGAATCTGCGCGATGGTGATCTGTCTCGTGCTGCGGGCCAGGAGGTAACCGCCTTTGGGACCATTGTGGCTTTCGATCAATCCATTTTTGGCCAGCGTCTGAAGGACTTTCGCCAGGAGTTCGAGAGGGATGTTATATTCCTCCGCGATTTCTTTGGTGTTGACGACGCGGCCCGGCGTCACATCTCCGAATTGCACCAAGGCGATGTGCTGGAGCGCCATCAGGGCGTAATCAGCTTTTTTTGAAATCTTCAACATGGCTATTGCCGATCAATGGGATCGGAGACTATAATGATCTCCGATCAATAAGGTCGGACTAAAGATACCACGCACCTTTTGGGGCTGTCAACACCGGAATCCCGGATCTCTTGTATAGAAAGGACGCCGCGTATGGGAGGCACTAATCCGTATATCGAAAAAACAGAGCATGAGCTCCCTCAGGCCCCCTATACCATCACCTATATTGAGCCGGATGGCACGGTGACCAAAGTTGCCGTCGACCCCGCGAAGATTCCCTATGGGCCAACCGGTTTGCCGGGAAGCATTCTTGACGTGGCGATGGCCAACGGGGTGGATTTAGAACATGTTTGTGGTGGCGTGTGCGCCTGCTCGACCTGCCATGTGATCGTCAAGCAAGGGCTCGAGAGCTGTAGTGAGGGGACCGACGACGAATTCGATCAACTGGACGAGGCTCCGATCACGACATTGCAGTCCCGCCTCGGATGCCAATGTGTTCCGAACGGCACAAAGGACATTGTGGTGGAGATTCCTGCCGTCAACAAGAATCTCGTGAGGGAAGGGCACTAATCGAAGGTCTCTGTCTTTACTTCTTTCCGGTCATAGCCGAATTCCATCAACCCGGCACGTAACGGCCGGACAAACCCCTTGGTTCCACTGATCATGGGGATGACTTTCGGTTGCCCTTCTACGAGGGGACGCAGCATGGCCAGCGCTCGCTCAACCGATTCGGCTTCTCCACCCGGTATGACCAAGGGCAAGTATCGGAAGGAGGGGGATTGGACGGCCATGGTGAGCAGTTCCTGGTGAAACAATAGCTCGTCCTCCGACGGGGCAACCGCGATGAGGAGGACAGAGGTAACGGCGTGGGCTGCGACCAGTTGTTTCAGGAGACAGCGAATCGGGACTAGGCCGGTATAGCGGGCGATAAAGAGCAGTTCCCGATCCAGGGGCATCGGCAGCACAAAGTTCCCATAGGGGCCTGAGACCGGAATTTCATCGCCGGATCTCAGTTGATAGAGGTAATCTGAGCCAAGCCCCCCAGGTACCCGGTCAAAGACCAGCGTCAATTCACCATAGGGAGAAGAAGGATCGGCCATCGAGTAGGCGCGATTGAGCGGCGGCTTGTCCCCGACCGGCAGCTTCAGCGAGACCCATTGTCCCGGTTGAAATAGAATCTTCTGCTGGAGAGGGCGAAGGACCAGTTGCCGCACATGGGGTGTCAGATCGAGTGTGGAAAGCACGACCGCTGGTTGGGTAAGTTCTGCCATACAACCGATACCTATCCTCATAGCAGAACCAGTCTGATTCTGTACAACACTTTTCCGTGCGTGTTATAGATACCGGCCTTTCCACCCCCACAATGAGATGAACGCATGACCCAAGTACGTGTCCGCTTCGCGCCCAGTCCGACCGGGTTCCTTCACATCGGAGGAGTCCGGACTGCCCTGTTCAACTGGCTATTTGCACGACAGCAGCACGGGATCTTCGTGCTGCGCATTGAAGATACCGACCAGGACCGTTCGACCGATGAATCCATTCAGGCCATCATTGAAGGCATGAAATGGGTGGGGCTCGATTGGGACGAAGGGCCGTTTCGTCAAACCGAGCGCATGGAGCTGTATCGCAGCCACGCCATGCAGCTATTGCAGCAGGGGCAGGCCTACTGGTGTGTGTGCAAGGCTGAAGAGCTCGAAGCTCGGCGCAAAGAGGCTGAAGCAAAAGGGCTGTCCCCCCGATACGATGGACGTTGCCGGAATATCGGGATCACGAATCCCGCGGGCGATGCGGCGTTGCGGTTCAAGGCGCCGCAAGAAGGTCAAATCGTGGTCGATGATTTGATCAAAGGGAAGATCACGTTTGATAATAGTGCGGCAGACGATCTGATTATCCTCCGCTCAAACGGGTATCCGACCTACAATTTCTCCGTCGTGGTCGACGATGCACTCATGAACATCACCCACGTCATCCGCGGGGACGACCATTTGACCAACACGCCGCGCCAAATCCCGATCTTTCAGGCCTTGGGGTTTCCCGTCCCGCAGTTCGGCCACTTGCCGATGATTCTGGGGTCGGATAAGTCCCGGCTTTCCAAACGGCACGGGGCTACGTCGATCATGGCCTACAAAGACATGGGCTACCTGCCAGAGGCGATGGTGAACTACCTCGTCCGCCTGGGCTGGTCGCACGGAGATCAGGAGTTGTTTACCCGGCAGGAACTCATCGAAAAATTTTCCTGGAAGAACGTCCAGTCCTCTCCGGCCGTGTTCAATCCCGAGAAGTTGCTCTGGATCAACGCCGAATACATCAAGGCCAGCCAGCCGAGTCAGGTGGCGCAGGCGCTCGTTCCGCTGTTGGAACAAGCCGGCTTGCACGAACAGGTTAAGGCGGTGTCGCCTGAGTGGTTGGCTCAGCTGGTGGTATTGGTCAAGGAGCGGGCGAAGACCGTGGTTGAGATGGTGGAGTGGGTGCGGCCCTACTTCGGCGAATCGGTCGTTCTTGAAGAGGAGGCCGCCAAGAAATTTCTCACGCCGGCCATCGCCCCGGTGCTGGACAAGTTGCTCGCACGGTTCGAGGCGCTTCCCGCGTTTTCGAAGCAGGTGTGGGAAGAGTCATTTAAGAAGTTTGTGGAAGAAGAAGGCATCAAGATGGGCCAGATCGCTCAGCCGGTGCGCGTCGCCTTGACCGGCAGGACCGCCAGCCCCGGTCTTTTTGAGGTGATGGAGGTCCTGGGCCGAGACCGGACCCTCCTTCGTCTCCGGCAAGGGCTTGAACGGGCCAAGGCTTCATAAGCCGAATTCTGTCAATAAATTCGCATCGATCTTGACGGAGTCACGATCCGTATATTACTGTGTCCGTCGGTTGGGGGATCGTCTAGCGGTAGGACGTCAGTCTCTGGATCTGACTACCTAGGTTCGATTCCTAGTCCCCCAGCCAAAAACT
>NEWQ02000024.1:0-11839 GCA_002869855.2 Nitrospira sp. CG24D | reverse complement strand
CGTACCGCGCTGGGGGATCGTCTAGCGGTAGGACGCCGGCCTTTGGAGCCGGCTACCTAGGTTCGATTCCTAGTCCCCCAGCCATTTTCTCTTTCTATCTCTCAACCAAATCAGGAACATGCAGTCGATCGACTGCTGAGGAGGCCGGTGGGCCGATCGGCGGATTATTGCCCGCCGTGGGGCGACTGACGGTTGCTGCTGCTCTGTAGATCCATTTCCAACACAACAGGACTGTTCGGATTCTTGGGATCCAGGCGATGAGGCATCTGATCGACCGCCAGCTTGCTGAGGGGCACGGCGACGATGTGCGGGGCCTTCTCCGTTGGATTGGAATAGAGCGCCAGCCGGACGTTCTTGGGGCGCAGCTGTGGCGTGAGTTGCGGTTTCAGATCCGCGCTGACGAAGCCCACCACGAGGGCGCTGCCATCGGCCAGTTTATGGATCTCGTAGGCATTGGCGGCCGGCGCGGTCCGTTCCAACAGCATGTCCGGACTCTGTGAGACCAAAGCCAGCCCGAGCCCCTGCTGAGGGGCGAAGCCAAAAGTCCCGACAGGCGCTACGGAAAACCGGGTTTGCTGGAAAGCAGCACCCAGTTCCACGACGCCGGTTTTGAGACGCAGTTGCCGGCGTAAGTCCGCCTCAGTGCCCTGCGCATCCAGAAACACAGCGGCCGGGGCCGCTTTTTGAGACGGCAACACTTCCATCTTTCCACCGTTCCCGCCTCCGCGCGCGGCGTGGAGCGAGGAAGGAAGCAGGCTCAGGAGCAGCAGGCTCACGAGCGTGTGAGTCAGCAGGCGGTGGTCAGTGCGAAGGGTCGATCGGGATGACATGGCTGTACGATACTCCAGTAAAGAATCTGCAAAAGGACTCTGCACGCCTCATCTTTATCAAGCCTGGCCGGTCCGGTGCAATGGGCATCAGGTTGGTTTCCGTGCCGGTCGCCGCTCCGGCATCATCGGAGCCGGAGTGGCGCAGGGGTTGGTGATAGGATCGCGGAGGGCTACGTCGGCGACTCCGCGCCGCGCATCAAGTTGAATCAGACAACAATCGTGCAGCAGGGCCTTCAACTGTCGACGGCCCCGTTGTACACGGGATTTCATGCCGGAAAGGGACAGACCCAGCTTCAAGGCGGCGGCCTGTTGGGTCAGTCCGTCCAGTTCGACGAGCGTCAGGGCGTCCCGGTACTCCGGCGCCAGCTGATCCACCATGGGGCGGAGGCAACCAGCAAGCTGTATGCGAGGCTCGTCCGACTCATTCTCCGGCTCACCCGCCGCCATCAGTGCTTCAACGTCCGTCGCCAGCCCTGCCGGGAGTTCACGATGGCGATGTGAAGTCCGGTAATAATCGATAATCGCATGGCGCGTGACGGTGAAGATCCAGGAAACCAACCGTCTCGGATCCTGCACCTGGTCGATCTTGTCATGAATCTTGAGAAAGACCTCTTGGAGCAGATCTTCCACTGCTGCATCGGCAGCCACCCGCTTGGCGATGAAGGCGCGCAGCCGTCCGCGCACCTCCATCCAGACTTCTTGTGTATTCTGTGTCATGGTCATGTTTCCCCAAGGAGTCCTGTTACGGTACCGCTCCTCAGGACGCCGCGCAAGATGCCGCCTGGGTGGCGCCGGGATGGGCCGGGACGCAGCAGCCGGTCTGGCTGAGCGGGCCGTCGACTGCCAGTTGCTCGTGCACGAGAAAGATTTCCCAGGCATTCCCATCGGGATCCGTGAACCAGAGTTTGTCCTGTCGGGCAAAGCAGCAGATCTTGTTGTCTTCGACTCGCTCCAGCACCCCGACGGTCTGCAACCGTGCCTTCCATTGTGTGATTTCCTCCAGCGAGTCCACCTCAATACCGAGATGGTTGACCGAACTGACCCTGTCCGTTGACGACACCAGCGACAGGTTCAGCGCCGGGGCCGTCAGGTCGAACTTGGCATAGTCGTCCGTCTGCTTTTGCGGCGCCACGCCGAACACCTTCCGATAGAACTCGACCGATGCCGGGACCTGGCGAACATCGAGAGAAATATGTGGCCTCATGGAAACCTCCTTGGTGACCGGCAGGAGAGGATTCACCTGCCTATCCATAAAGACGGAGTATCGGGAAAAAGGACGCAGAAGGAGGGTGGTGGGTGAGAGCTGTTGGTGAGTTGGGACAAAGAGTAGTGAGTAGGGAAGTCTCTCAGGTTGCCGGGGCTGAAGGAATGCGGGGTACGGCCGTCAGACCGTACCCCTATGAGCAAGAAATCAGCGGACTATTCTTCGATGCTGATGATCGGGCAGTTCACCACCACACCGATCGGGCCCCAGGACTTGCCTTCCGGACCGGTGATCTGACCGGCGAACGCTTTCTTCTCGACGTCATTGAAATCCGTCAGGGTGACGGAGCTTGAGGCCTGCATGGGCACCTGCGCCCAGACCGTTGCATGGACATCCCACATCGGGCTGTAGGCCAGCGCGCGTGCGCCGAACGGAATCTCTTGCACGATGTTCAGAGGATCGCCTTCACCCATGAGCGCGGAGCTGAGGCCTTGACGATGCGGATTCATCTTGCCCGTCGGTCCGTTCACGACGGGAGCCAAGCCGGTCAAGGCTGAGCTCGGACCGTTCGCGCCCTTGCTCGGCAGTGCCTTGAGATTCGGAGTGTAGTTCGCCGCTTCCAGCGCGGCGATCGCCGGATCGGACGCGTTGAACGACGTGTAGTGCACGCGGCGGCCCTCGAAGAACCCGTCCGTCATCTTAAATGTGGCGACATGTTTCTCAAGATCGATGCGAATGAGGCGATCGTGAGTGCCGCTGTTATTCTTGATCTGCGGCGCGTTCAAGACAATCCCGTTCGGTAGCTGGATCAACGGCGTGTAGAGCGCCTCGCCGATGGCGCCGGGCTTCGCTTCCTTCGGCGGGAACCCGGTTTCGCTCGGCACCACCACGCGCTCCGGCGAGAAGTCTACGCTGCCGAGGAACTGTACCTTCCCGTTCACCATGCCCACGGATTGTACTGCGAGCGTGCCCTTACCGTTGGCCATCTTCGGGCTGTAGTGCACGCCGCGGGTTGCGGCATCGGCCTTATCCGATGACTCCGTGACCACGAACCACACCGTCTCGCCGCTGCGCTGGCCTTCGAAAATCGGCAGCGTGACTTCCGTATAGTCTGCATTCTCAATCGCGCTCTTCAGCAAGAGGCGATGACTTTTCTTCATCCCCTCCGCATTGGCCGCCACGGCGAACGACCCAGCTATCACACCGACCGCCGCCAGCAGTCCCCACATCGTCAATTGTCGCATCGGCTTTTTCATGACCATCCTCCTCAAGTAGGTGAAGTGGATCATTCCACTCTCTACGCAGGAGTCGAAGAAGCCGCGAAGATCTTACAGGTCGCAAAAAGGTGGTGACGGGGTAAAGAGCGAACGTGAGCCGATTACGAACTCCGTTTTCGTCTGAGAGCGAGGATTACAATCACGGAGATCACCGCGATCAACGGGCCACCGACAAACGCGCCGGTCATCGCCGCCTCCATGGACTTGTCGTGGGTATTGGAAGAAAAGAGTTCAATCGCGGCCATCGTCCCGAATAGGCCGACGACATAACCGAGGATCGCCGCAAGTAGAGCCATGCCAAAGGTTTTCATGAAGCCCTACGTTACGGCGCCAATCAAACAGAGTCAATTGTCTGGCGCCGTGAAACAGAGAACGTCTATGTCTCTGCCATTCGATCTCTCTCCAGCGGTTCAAGATGTTTTGGGTCAGAAGAGGTCGCGATCCCAGAGTGCATGGTCAATTATTATGAGTGGCCTGTTCTTCTCCGTGTCCTGCGCAATCTGTAGTTGCTGAAGTGGAACGCTCTTCTTCGTCTCAGGAACTGAATGTATGACCGGATCAGAAGACCCTGGAGCCTTGATCCAATTAGGCATCTTTATGATTATCCCAGGCTCCACCAGTGTTACGTACAGAGGAGTGCATTCTTCAACGATACAAGTGTGGGAGCCATATTCGCTGCCACTTTTGTCTGGTGGGAACCACAGAGTTACCTCACGCCCGACATAGGGATTTAAGGCTTCATAGACAGGAGATCGCTGAATGGTTACTGGCAGGTCCAACAAGGCAGATAAGTCGTCTGGACCGGATAGGCCAGGTGTAGTTGGCTCAAATCTCGGAAGCAATTGCCACACCCGCAAAGCCACCTGGTCCGACAAGAAACCCGACGGTCGCTGGCGTTCCTACGATTACGACGAACTCATTGCCCGCGACAAAGCCAGCCTCGACATCTTCTGGCTCAAAGACGACAGCCTCGAAGACTCTGCCAATCTCCCCAACCCCGACATCATCGCCCAGGAAATCGTGGACGATCTCGAAGCGGCACTGGAGCAATTCAGACTGATTGCAAATGATCTCAATAGTGGTGGTGCTGAAACAACCACCTAAAAGGAAACCGGGTTTTAGAATGATGACCGGCCCTGATAGGGAGCAATCAACGGAGACATTCTCCTTTTCCGGATGTCCCTGATGCCATTGCATCGATCTCCAGGATGGGAGTAGGCTGAATTTCACGAGTCCTGAGCGTTGAGTCCTAAGTCCTGAGTTGTTCGGAGGCAGATGAGGAAGCTCTGAAGTGCTGGTTAGAGATCTGCAGGTCACAGTTGAGCCTGGAGGCTCTCGATGTGGATCCTGGTTCTGCTGGCCTCACTCCTCGTGGTCACTCCCTCCTTTTCTGAGCAAACCCTCTCTGAGAAATACGAGCGCGACTACAATATCTTCAATCCGGCCAGTCAGTATGCGCCGGACAATCCGCTGAATCCCGCGCAGGCCTTCGCGCCGGATAATCCCCTGAACTCTGCCAATCGCTATAACGCCAGCACCCCGTTCGTGGTCATTCCGGACCTGGAAGACGAGGAAATGCGACAGGGGGATTTCCTCTCCGTCGAATGTGTGTAGAATGACCACGACTTAGATGGTCAGATTGGTATTCTTTCACCGCGCATGTCAGGGGAAGCGATGAAGATTATCCGTGACTGTTTCGGACGATCGGTCCGGCTGACCGATGAGCGAGTGACCCACATCCTTCAGCATCAGGAAATGGCTGGGATGGAAGCAGAGATCGAGCGTGCGCTCCAAGTCCCGACAGAAGTGCGGATGTCCCGTTCGGATGACACCGTGCAGTTGTTTTATGAGTTTTACGCCCAAACAATGGTTGGTGGGAAATGGCTGTGCGTCGTGGTAAAGTGCCCGTCAGATGATGCCTTTGTCGTGACGGCCTATTTGACTGATCGACTGAAGTCAGGAGATACCGTATGGCCGAAAAAGTAAAAGTCTGGTTTGATCCGGAAGCGGACTACCTTGAAGTCCAGTTCCGTGAGGCGCCGGGATTCATGAGGGCCACGGCTCACGATGCGGTGATGGAACGGGTGGATGAGGAGGGGCATGTGCTGGGCTTCAGCGTGCTGGGTGTGAGCCGTTTTAAAAAGGATCATCCCCTGGAAGCTGAGCTCATGACCGGCACCTAGACATCGGAGGCGAACCGGCCTGGTTCTGATGGCCCTGCTCCTCGTTGTCAGTCTTTCTATTGCTGAGCAAAGCTTCTCTGAGCAGTACGAGCGCAGCTACAATATCTTCAATCCGGCCAGTCAGTATGCGCCGGATAATCCCTTCAACCCCGCCAATCGCTTTGATCCCGGCAACCCCGTCAATCCGGCGAATCGCTACGCGCCCGACAATCCGTTCAATCCCGCCAACCGGTACAACCCCGACAATCCACTGAATCCGGCCAATCGCTACAATCCCAACACCCCCTTCGCCCCGCTCAACCGCTCGCGGTGACCCCCGGAAGAAAAATCCGAGCGTGCTGAGTCCTGAGTGCTCCACGGAAGTCCTGAGTCCTTGGTTTTGAGTGCTGCCTCCTGAGTGTCGAGCCGATCTTCCACTGATCGCCCCTTGCTCTGACCTATCCTGTTTGGACTGAGTTTCTCTGGCTGATGAGTGCTTCCCAAATGGGTTGAGGCCAGGTATGCTTCGTTCGGAGTTATCCTCATGACTCCGGTGTATCCCTGAAAGGTAGTGCGGTTGAGGTCATGGCAAGAGAGCGCTTTATCGCGATGGTGCATGATTCATTCGTATGAAACTTCCGAATGCCGAACAGGCCATCGTGGATCTGCGCAAGCTTCGGCAGTATTGCTTCAACCCGGAACATCCTCGCGGTCAGCACAAGGCTCGTGTCTTTAGGCGTGCATTGGGGTGGACGGCGGGGCAGGCAGAAGAGGTGCGGGTCAAACTCCTGGAGGCAGCGCTGATGGAGGATGCCGTTTTTCTCGGCGCAGATGACTACGGACAGCGGTATGCGCTAGACTTTCGTGTACAAGGCACGGGTGAACCGGTGACCATTCGAAGCTTGTGGATCATTCGTTATGGAGAAAGCGTTCCGCGGTTCGCCTCGTGTTATGTGCTTTAGCAAGGAGTATCCGTCATGAACCAAGAGATTCGTGTTCTCGATGTGGTGGCGCTGACCGAGGATATTGCTGATCGTGGTCTCTTGCGCGGACAAGTGGGAACTGTGGTGGAATCGCTTGGTCCGGGTGTGTTTGAAGTCGAGTTTGTCGATAATGATGGCAGGACCTATGCCATGCTTCCCTTGAAAACCAGCCAACTGCTCCTTCTCCATTATCAGCCTGCGTGACGGAAAAGACGCACTCTCCTGGTAATCCTTCGTGCTCGACCGTTCTCCACAGACTACCCCTGCCCTGACCAGTCCTGCAGCAATCCCTATGGCCGCGGCCTTTGGATCGAAGGGACGTGATGAAATAGAGCGCAGCAGCCGGAGTCAGTTCCGGATGGCCTTGTTATCTATTGCGTCGTGTCTACGGGGCGAAGAGTTCGGCGAGGAGGATGAGAACCTGCGTGCGTGTCATGTCATCGATCTTTCCCACACGCTTGACCAACCGGCTTTTGTCCACAGTCCTGATCTGATCCAGCACAATCTGACCCGACTTGCCTTTAAACCGCACCGGTACGCGGGTGGGGTAGGGGCGGCCTTTCGTTGTCATGGGGGCGATGATCACCGTATCGATGTGTTGGTTCATTTCGTCCGGGGAGATGATGAGGCAAGGGCGGATTTTGCGGATTTCACGGCCTTGGGTGGGATCGAGGCGGATGAGAAAGACGTCGAAGCGGGATACTACCATGTCCACTCACTCTGGTCCCAGGTGGTAGGGGCGGCTGATTCCTGATCCTTGAAGCGGTCGTCTCCGTGGCGATGCATCTGTTCGAAGGCTTCGCCCCATCCGGCACGCGGCTTGGCTGCCGAGCGAATGACCAGTTGCCCCTGCTGGATTTCCAGATCGACGGCTCCGTGCAGGTGGCATTGCTCGATGACGGATTTCGGAATCCGGATGCCCTGTGAATTCCCGATTCGTACCACGCGTGCTTTCATCTGTGCTCCAATTTCTACCTGATGGGTGACCAGGCTGTAATTACATTGGAGCTA
Source organism: Nitrospira sp. CG24D (assembly GCA_002869855.2). Taxonomy (GTDB): domain Bacteria; phylum Nitrospirota; class Nitrospiria; order Nitrospirales; family Nitrospiraceae; genus Nitrospira_D. The sequence goes on along the minus strand of NEWQ02000024.1, from coordinate 4,372 downwards.
CGCGCCTTGTCAAGTCGGCAAGCTGGATTTATCTTTTGATGCCGATCAACGTAGGCATTCTCCACTTCTAGATTCACTCCGGCCAGTCAGTATGCACCGGACAATCCGCTGAATCCCGCGCTGGCCTTCGCGCCGGATAATCCCTTCAACCCTGCCAACCGCTATAATCCCAACACCCCCTTCGCTCCGCTCAACTGCTCACAATGACAGCCGGGCTTCGAATACATGGAAACGATATCAGAAGCCTGACGCTCTCCCGCGCGGTCGTTGACAGCCGGTTGAGTCGCTGTTAACCTTGCATCGTCATGATGCAGATCATGATGCACCAGGGGGGGGTGTATGAAAGCTGTCACATTGAGAAATCTTCCGGCTTCACTGGACCGTACGATCCGCCAACGGGCGAAGAAGAAGGGTGTGAGCGTCAATAAAGTGGTCATCAGCCTGTTGCAGGACCATCTCGGCGAATCGGAGATGCAGCCGGTACGCCGGTATCATGACTTGGACGGACTCGCTGGTTCGTGGAGCAAGCAGGAGGCTGAGGCGTTTGAAAAGACGCTGGCGCAACAACGCGCGATCGATCCGGAGACGTGGAAGTGAGCCGGGTCCTGCTGGACACCTCGGCCTATTCCGCATTTATGCGTGGCGATGTTGCGGTGAAGGAGAGGCTCCAGACGGCAGATGCGATCTACCTGAACCCTGTGGTGTTGGGGGAACTGCGGGTTGGATTCTTACGAGGCCGTGTCAGGCAGAAAAACGAAGAACGGCTGGGACAGTTCTTGGCCTCCTCCAGGGTGTCAATCGTAACAGTGGATGATGAAACGGCCGAGCGGTATGCGGTAATTCTGAACGGCTTATGGACGGCCGGGACCCCGATTCCCACGAACGATATGTGGATCGCTGCGACGGCTATGCAGTATGGTTTGACTGTGGTGACCACAGACGTTCACTTTCTCAAGATTCCTCAAATCCTCGTGTCCCATACCTTGCCTGCCAAGTAGTTGCGGCTAAGTCACACGGACATTCGGCTTTCTCCGCAGCGATAGACCTTGGTTTGCCTTACTTCAGACCTGTCATTGGGAACCAGCAACAGTTCCTGGAACCGTTCTCATCCACAGCGTGGAGAGACGCCTCTTTGCTCGCGGGATCTGTCAGCCTGATCCTGCAGAGTGGTATGATTATTCCCGACGGAGGTAGCGATGTTTCAGTGTCACGTCTGTGGAAAAACTGAGACACTCCAGGAACTGGTCAGCGAAGTGTTCGAGATCGATGGCAAGCCGGTTCGCGTTGATGCTGTCCCTGCTACGGTCTGTGCGAACTGTGGTGAAGCCGTTTTTTGTCGTGAGACGACCGAACGGGTGCGTCGCATGGTTTATGGCGAAGCCAAGCCCGTGAAATCCATCAGGATGGACGTTTTTGCCTATACGAAGTAGGGGCTAGAGGAGTTGCTGCTTCCAGGACTCCAACAAATAAGCTGGAAAATCGGATTCTGGTTTTGTAATTACTCGCTGCCGGTTGAGTTGCTTTGCTCCTGGTAGTCATTCCCCCCTTTGCCGAGCAAAGCGTCTCCGCGCAATACGAACGCGACTACAATATCTTTACTCTGTCCAGTCAGTATGCCCCCGACAATCCGCTGAATCCCGCGCAGGCCTTTGCACCCGACAATCCCTTCAATCCCGCCAATCGCTACAGTCCCAACACCACCTTCGCCCCGCTCAACCGCTCGCGGTGACGTCCGGAAGAACAATCCAAGATTGCTGAGTCATTGGTCCTAAATACTGAGTGCTGTGTCCTGGGTGCCGAGCCGAGCTTTTGCTGCTCGCTCTTTGTTCTGAGGAGTTGCTGAGCGTGCCGCTTCCCAAAACATGCATGCCAAGGTATCCTGCCGCAACAGCCTAATTGTTACGACTTTTCCATGAGGCTTTTGTGACTGTCGATGATCGCTACGATGTGTCCGGCTTGCCAGAGGCACAGTTTGAGCCTGGCTCCAATGGGCTGGTGTTCAAGAATCTGCTTGGGATCACGTCGAAGCAGGTCATGGACGAGTCAGAGACCAGGGCCCTTGAACAGGCCATGGACGTACTGATCAGGATGTACAGTGCGACGCACCGGTTTACGGCCCAGGATCTCTCTGGCTGTCACAGGACCTGGCTTGGCGACATCTACGAATGGGCCGGTCACTATCGGCGTGTGAATGTCAGCAAAGATGGATTCCCTTTTGCTGCTTCCGCGCACGTTCCTGCCTTGATGGATCAGTGTGAACGGAGTGTGTTGTCGCGTTGTACGCCCTGTGTGTTTGCAGACCTGGCTGACGTTATCCATGCGCTGGCGGAAACGCATGTCGAGTTGGTGCTGATCCATCCGTTTCGTGATGGGAATGGCCGCCTGGCCCGTGTGCTGTCATCGTTGATGGCGCTCCAGGCGGGACTGCCGCTCTTGGATTACGGTGGGATGGCGGGAGCGGGCAAGGCTGCGTACATCGCTGCGATTCAGGCAGGCCTTGATAAGCACTATGAGCCAATGGAGCGTGTGTTCGGAGAGGTTATCGAGCGGAGCCGTTCGTCTTCTTAACCGGCGACGGCTTGCTCGTTTCAGTCAGGATGCGGGCGATAGATTCGATGGAGGCTCCGGTTTCGATCGCCGTCGAGCTGGCGACGTTGGCGATCAAGGACTTCCGATATTTTGCCGGAATCTTGAGATGCGGGTTGGTGTCAATGAGTGGCTTGTTCTTCATCGCGGTTACCCCTCCTAACAGAAACAATTGTATCGCATGACGTGAAGCGAGGCTATCTCAAAGTGCGAGCTGTTTAGATAGGCGGAGTTGCTTATCCCTAGCATAACGCTTAGCCAAGTCACAGCTCCAGGAACCGTTCTCATCCACAAGGTGGAGAGACGCTTTTTTGCTCACGGGGTTTGTTCTTACAGCGGGTTGCCGGAAGGGCTTGAGGAAGTGAGAAACAAGGGGTGAGTGGTGCGCCCGACAGGACTTGAACCTGTAACCTTCTGATCCGTAGTCAGATGCTCTATCCAATTGAGCTACGGGCGCAAACGGGTCTATTGCATCGCTGAGCCCCGGACGCTGATTCCATGGAGGAGTGAGCGGGAGGGTATGCGAGGCCGAACATCGGTAGGGAAGTTATACAGTTGTCAGGGAGAGAGGGTCAAGAGCAGAGATGACCGGCCTGCGACGAGCCTCGTCGAGCAAAGAACGGGGGGTGACAGGGATGGCGTGGAATGGCAAAAGGCTATTCCGTGTTTGATCCCTCAGGTATGATTCGGCTATCTATGATCAGCATCGACGGGCACAGAGGATAAGAGGTGCGCGGTGATGACGGAGATTGCGAGCGATCAACCCGGGACTGGTATAGCTCAGGGATCTGAGTGCAAGGTCACCACAGGTCTATCCTGGGCGATGCTGCTGGCTGGAGCCGTGCTCTGTGCCGTCATTGGTACCTGGTTAGTATGGTTCTCTTTCGTGATCCAGCGTCAGCACAATGAGGCGGATATCCGGGCGGCTTGTCAGCGGGTCATGCCGGACACAGTCGAGCGGTGCGTCGATACGGTAGTCATTCAGCGGGGAGGAATGAGACGGTGAGAGATAGTGTGTGGTTGGTTGCCAGGAATTTGTTTGTGGTATGGGCTCCACTGGTTCTGATGTTCAGTGCGGTCGATACTGTGTCGGCCCAGGTTGAGCCTGCTCCATCTAGCTTAAAGGTCGATGTGAGTTTGGGCGCTTGGATTAGTACTGGGGATACGCGATGGAGTCATAACGCTTCATCAGTTTCTCCGCTTGGCAATCCGACTTCCAAACTGACCTACACCGATCACACCGCAAACATTACAGAAATAACTGTAAAGGTGAGTACGAGGTCCCGCTGGTTTGGACGTCTGAATTTCGGATATGCGGACATCGGCGGCGGGCGCCTCACAGACGATGACTTTTTAGCTCAGGACGGAGGAAATCCGTCTTTGAGAACACACAGCGACATTAAGAATTCGAGTATGTTTTACGTCAATGTGGAAGGTGGGGGAAGAATCCTCAGCTATCCCAATGGACGCGGGGCCCTTGACGCCATAGTTGGGTTTCAATATTGGCACGAAGAGCATAAGGCCTATGGTGTTAGGCAAGTATCCTGTTCAGGTGCTGGCTCTACGGTAGATCTTGGGGGTGGCGCTTTCTTATGCCCTGTCGGGTCAGTGGGTGCGTCCACATTGGCGATAACCAATGTGACCTCCTGGTATTCGTTGCGAACTGGAGTAGAGACAGAGTATCGTCTGACGCGTTGGCTAGGTATTCATGGAGCAGCTATCCTGAAGCCGCTGAGCATCTTCGAGAATCAGGATACGCACCATCTTCGTCTCAGCACATTTCAGA
>NEWQ02000023.1:245561-287754 GCA_002869855.2 Nitrospira sp. CG24D | reverse complement strand
CGCGACCGTCAATTCGTGTTCCCGTCTCGCGCGGCGCGTCTGATGCTCGTCCCCGATCGCCGCTAATTCTTCCCTGAGTTCTTTCATGCGATCGCGAATTCTGCGCTTATCCAGCTCAAGACTCGTCTCCCCGGCCCCTTTGCCACCGACTCCCCCGCCTTGCCGCTCGCTGCCTCCGCCGGTTTCACGCAAACGCGGGGCAAGATAGTTGAGCCGCGCGATCTCCACCTGGAGCCGGGCCGCTCTGGTCCGCGCGTGCCGGCTGAAAATCTCAATGATGACCCCAGTACGATCGAGCACCGGCACGCCGGCAGCTCGTTCAAGATTTTTCAATTGTGACGGCGACAGATCGCAATCCACGATGACGATCTGCGCCTGTTCGCGAGGGCCTGGGGCGGCCTCGATCGTATCATCCAATTCGTCGCCTTCCGATTCGTCGTCGTCTGATTCCTCCGTGACGTCCGGGGCCGCCCCCTCAAACTTCGACGCCGCTTTGTGCTTCGGCCGTTCAAACGCCGATTCGATTTTCCCGGAACCACCGGTCCACAGCGCCAATTCGGCGAGTTTTCCCTGACCCAGGACCGCCGCATACTTATCGGAACTGCGTTTTTGCGTCACCTGGCCCACGACATGGTAACCGAGAGTTTTCACCAGACGGGTCAGCTCTTGCAGCGAACTTTCTAGCTCCTCCCCAGTTACACGAGGGGTGCGGATCGCCACAAGCACGGCATTCGATTGTGAGGGCTTCGACATTGATGGATTTTCCTTGGCTACATTTTGGTGAGGGCGTTGCATCTTAACAGGGCATTTCGGGTGAAGGCCAGCTCGCGCCGCAGGATCTACCGTGACAACCTCGATAGATTATCCGGAGAGGATGAAGCGGCGGGAGTGACAGTATGACGAGCGCGATCTGTCTCCCCTCGCCTACAGACAGCGTTACAGCCCTACTGTGGGAACTACCTACATCCCCGATAGTGCTGAACAATTCTCACAACCTCCAGGGGGCACAGATGTTGCTGATTCATTCGCGTAGCGTCATGCATCGTTATCGTTCCGTTGCCCATGGAGGTTACGTATGTGGGGATCGAAAAAGAAGACCGAGACCAAGACGAATACCGAGCACTTTACCGTTCTGGGGAAAGACGTCACGTTCAAAGGCATCGTCCATTTCGAAGGCACCGTCCAGCTCGACAGTTGCTTCGAAGGGGAGATTCACACCAAAGGCGTCCTCGTCGTCGGCGAACATGCTGTCATCCGGGGCACCGTCTCAGTCGGCACCCTCATCAGCAGCGGCAAGATCCACGGCGCTATCACCGCCACCGCCAAAGTGCAGCTGCTTAAAACCGCCGTGCAAATCGGCGACGTGCAGGCCCCGGTGTTCTCTCTCGAAGAAGGCGCCTACTTCAGAGGCCAGACCAACATGGGCCCCCGTCCGTCGGTCGACGGCGCGTCAGACGTCATCAACGCCCTGCCGGATCAGGCCCTGTGGGAGAACGCCGGGAACGTCCGCGCTCCTGACAGCGACACAGAGCCCAGACAATTGGCCTACGACCAAGTGCAGGAAGCACTCATCCATCGCTCCGTGCCGCGTTGACCGGCTCACTATCGGCGAGAATGGCCGAGAGGGTACCGATGCGAAGCGGAGTATGTTAGGGGATCGTGAGATGATGCTCGCCATGCTCGAATGTGGTGAGTCGAAGGTGACTGCCGGCTTGGCGGGTGATCGAGTAACCGAGCTTGCGAAGGGCCTGAGCGAGATCGCTTCCGGACAGATCGCGGGGAAGCCTCATACGGTGATAACTTCCTCGCGGACATGGTGAAGGCGGACAACCTTAGGCGCTTGCCCTTCCTCAAAGTGACAGCGAACCGCTTCACGGACTTTTCCCGGCAATTCAGCCAGAGTGTCCGCTTCTGTGAAGATCGACTCCCCGAGTGCGCGCGCAATGTACCCGCCCTCAGGAGCCTCTTCCACGACAAAAATCAATTCACTCATGGCCATCTCTCATCAAGGAGTGTTATTCGCACATGGTAGTCCCGCGCACACCCAACGTCCAGCCTGCAACGGCTTAACGCAGGAGCGCTACGAAGCTTTCATTATCCTTTCTCGGCACTCAGTACGCAACGCTCAGCACTGTGATTCGCCATCAGCAGTGTGGTGAGAACTGATACTCAGAGGCGGGTGATGCTATGAAGCCCCCGCCTATGTCTTCTTCGAATTGCCCACCCTATTCCCGATGAAACATTCTCCGCAGCCGTGCAATATCGCCTTCTTCTCCTCCCAGCCGGTGCAGCATCCGGTGGCAATTCGCGCAGACCGTGACGAGGTCATGGCTTGACGGCACCACACTCTCCGCCAGCTGTGCCAGCGGAAGCACATGATGCGCTTCCGCAAAGCCGCTCCCGATCTCGCCATATACTTCTCTGAACGACATTTCACAGACCTGGCATCTGAACTGATCCCGCCGGAGACAGTGCTCAACCGAGAGACGGTCCTGTTCACGGGCCAGATGCTGGCGCACGGCATGCCGGTTGACCACTCGAACGTAGTCCTGCTCGCGATCGCTCTCGCGTGGCGGCGCGTCGGGCTGCCGGCTCTTCATGACGCTCTCAAAAAACCCCGTGGCCTGGCCCACAAGGATCCGGATGTTCTCCGGGCCCTCCGGAAGAACCGACCCATACTGCCCGTAATAGGAATAATCGCCCTCACTCTCGTGGAATTCTTCATAGATTGGCCGGTCATATTCGCTGGAGCCTAACGGTTTCTTGAGCACATAGTCTGATCGTGAGCCGGTGGCGAGCCGCATGTCCTTTTCATTCAATTGCCGCACAGACCGAAGCGACTCCGGCAAGACGGCGATTCTCCTTCGCAGCTTGTCCGCTTGCGCCGCATAGAACCCGTACCACAGTCTCCGCTGACCTTCTCGAGCCCATTCGCAGCACCAGATTTCCAATCTCGGCTCCCCCAACCCCAACGATCCGAGCTCAACACGCCACCCGTTGGTGTGAGACTCTTTCAGCGGCAGCTTGGTGCGCAGCCGGATCAATCGTCCAAGACGTCCCGACAGCTCCCGATGCAACTCGTCCGCAACCAACTTAAGGCGCTTCATATCCTCCGCATCTCGCACGCCATCTCCCATTACAACTCTCCTTCAACACACCATGTCACGATGGAACATGAACTGAACCGCGCCATTCCTACCTCGCTGATCCGCAGCAGTCGCCATCCTGACGATACCCGCCATAACCAGTCCAACGCACTCTACCCTATTTTCAAGGTGTTGTGGCCCTCACTCCCACCGTCGTTTTCTCGCCCCGGTTACAGAATATTTACCCTCCTGCTACGTGCCTGTAACATCCCACTGCCACACTTACCCTGACGGCTTGTTCTTCAGAACCATCACGCACGTAGCCCGAAGGAGGAGATGCACAACATGACAATCAAAGCCTGTTTCAAATCTCTCGGACTCTTTGCCTGGGCCATCGTTGTCGCGGTGCTTGAGAGGTGGCCCCGTTAGAAGGAACGAGAGCCTCACGAACTTGGACAGTCAGTTCGTCAGCAATGCCTTCAGTACCCAGACAATCACTGCCGCATCATCCACATAGCCGACCACAGGCACGAACCATCGGCGGCCTGCTGGGAATAGAGACTCAGATGCGGGCGATGTATGAGACGGTGGGAGAGGCGGTAACGTGTTTCAATAACGTAGCCCGTTCCCACTTTTAGCTCTCGACAGAAACGAAGAGAAGAGGGCGCAGTCGCAGAGGGCAGGAGGGCTCTATCCAGTGGTTTGGAACTCGACCTTCCGGGCCTCCGTCACCCGTTTAGAGGCATCCAGAATCTCAATGGAGACAAGATTGCCTGCCGCATCATAATCCAAAATCACGCCGGGCTTATCCTCGTCACTTTCCGCAACGGGTGTGTTGTCCTTCAGAATCATGCTCAACGTGTCAGTTGTTTCGTCGTACGAAACCTTCATGGCTCCCTCCAATACTTTTCGATCTTGCTGGTTCGCGATCCGGCCTGCCGCCCGTTGAAGCCTGGGCTGCTTAACGTGCGCACGTCGGCGCAATCAGGTAAGTCAGATAAGTCAAAGGCTTGGAATGGGGAAGGCGTCAATCCCAATTTCCCAGGAACGGCACGTGGGGGCGCATCAGGAGAACTCAGAGGATTTTCTCAGAATCCCGATGAAGAGCGATTGGCTCAAAGTGGTTACAGAGCCTCGCTGAATCCTTCCGATGTCACCGTAAGACGGCGCGCCGAGTTGACGAAGGAAGAGAAGGCGGCCATTGAAGCCGGACTCCAGGACGTATTCTTCGGTTACGATCAGTGGACCGTATCTAATGCCGCTATGGAAGCCCTGAACCGCGATGCGAGCTGGTTGAAGGATCATCCTGGTGCCATCTTGAAAATTGAAGGCCATTGTGACGAACGGGGCACGACCGATTACAATATGGTTCTTGGGGACAAGCGGGCAAAGGCAGCAAAGACGTACCTTCATGAAGCCGGAATCAATCCCAAGCAAGTCGCGATCGTGTCATTCGGTAAAGAACAGCCGTTTTGCTTTGATCATGCCGAGTCATGCTATCAACAAAATCGGCGTGGCCACATGTTGCTTCAGGTCAAGCAGTAGAAGGGCCTTGTCGGGACCATAGCGAGGTGTCCTTCGGGAAATCATGCCGAGGGATGCCTCACATGAGAGTATTTTCCGTCAAGCGACTTTGTAGTTTGTCGATATGCCAATTTCAGCGATGAAAAAAATGGCCTCGCTGCTCAAGTCTGAGAAGAAATCGGATGAGACTGGCTTCTCGAGTCCCGATGAGCGTCGGAATCAACCTCGCTTTACCACGCAGTTTCGAAGCACCTTCTCGGGCGGCCCAAATGAAGGGAATGGACGAACGCTCGATCTATCTATCGGAGGGTGCAAGATCGAAAGTGGAACGGTTGTCGGCCAAGGGGATAAGTTTGAATGTCGTCTCCATATCCCAGACCTCGATTGGCCGATCATGATCGATGAGGCGATTGTTCGCTGGGTTGAGGGAAAGACCTTCGGGTTGGCATTCACACGTATCAGGTCAGGAGAGCAGGATAAAATCACCTCGATTATCAGCAAGATTGAGCAGGAACAGCAGGCCTGACCGCCCACCACCTGCACCCATCCGTTTCGATAATAATACGTGCAGGACTCTCTTCATTTCCCCAACTATACCTCCAAGCTAGATGGCTCTCGGCGGAACAATTGCCGTCGAGAGGCGGTCTCCATTTGGCCTGAGGTGCCAGCTGGGAGCCGATTATGAGGGGGACTACCGATTGACATGATCCCTCTCGCTGTAACAAAGTACCGACACTAGACAGGATGAAACGGAGAGTCCCTTCGTGGCCCTCGTTCTCAGCCTTTTCATTTTTGCAGGGGAACCGAAAGGAGTGTGGAGTGGAGCAACGGTATGCGATTACAGTCAAATTCTTGGTCAACGCTGATTCGGCTGAAGATGCTGAGGAAATGATAGAAACTGCCTGCGAAAAGGCTACTGCCGCATTTCCAGAAATGAGCTATGAGGGCATTGAGGATATTGAAGAGGAAGAAGACGACTAGTATGCCGGAGAGCCTGACGTAATGAAGGCAAGTGATCGATTCAGAAACAGACAACTGGGGCATGGTGGGAAGATGGCTGCGCGATGAGCGTCGGAAGCGAAGTCATCACTCTGGCGGGCGGATGCTTCTGGTGTCTGGAGGCGGTCTATGACCAAATCAAGGGCGTACTCTCGGTTGAATCCGGTTATATCGGAGGCGCCCTTGAGAATCCTTCGTACGAAGCGGTGTGTGGTGGAAGGACGGGCCATGCCGAAGCTGTGCGGGTTACCTATGATCCTGTGCTCATCTCCTGTCGGGAGCTGGTCGAAATATTTTTTGCGATCCACGATCCCACGACGTTGAATCGCCAGGGCAACGACGAAGGTACGCAGTATCGTTCAGCAGTTTTCTACCATACACCCGAGCAGCGGCAGGTAGCCGAGGCGGTCAAAGCGGCGGTCACCGCACAAGGGTTGTATCCTAACCCGGTAGTTACTGAGATCGTTGCGGCGACAACGTGGTATGAGGCTGAACGATACCACCAAGAATACTTCGCCAGAAATCCGCTTCAAGGCTACTGTCAGTTTGTGGTCAGTCCGAAGGTGGCCAAGTTTCGGAAGCAGTTTGTGTCAAAGCTGAAGCCCTGACAGGAGTCCTGCCGTCACTTTCCAACAATCCACGACAGCCCTCGTTTCGGCGCATCCCACGGATCAGGCTTTTGAAAGATCTGATGAGTGGTCACGAGCACCCGGGTATGGGGTGGGCAGAACGGCCATTCGAAAACAGGATTACCTTGTACGGTGGCGAGTATCTCACCTTCCTCCCGCTCATCTTGCAATTCGAGAATGATGAGGGGGGTATTGGGGTCGAGTAGACAGGTTTCCCGTACCGGCAGTCCTGCCGCTATTCCGGAAACAGCGACCTGCACCTGCTGCTGACCTTGGGCGAAAATGGTGTCCCCCGGGCGCAGCGGGCCTGACGGCGCGAGCGAATACAAGATCAAGGGAACGGCGAGGATGACGAGGACAGCCAGTCCTATCGACCACAGTGGTGGATCGGATTGGACGTTATCGTCAGAATCACGCAAGCCGACCATTCCTTGACTACACCTGAGATGATTTGGTTCTCTGTCGAGCGTCAGCCCATTTAGAGAGCTACTGCGGTGGGAATGCTTCAGCATCCAGCCAGGCGTCGCCTTCACCGGTACTGTCCTGTGCCGGGCGAAGCGTTCGAAAATCGAATAGGCGTTGATCCATGAGAAGCGCCGGCGCGACATTAGCGATCGCTGCCGCGATACTGTCCGAGGACCCGGGTGAGCGTTGCTCCCACTGGCGGAGAAGTGCCTTCACTTCCTTTCGCTTCAGATCGTCTTGAGACCCGCATAGATCGCAGGGGATGATCGGGAATCCCCGGAGTTCCGCATAACGGGCCAGATCCATTTCTTTCACAAAGGCCAGTGGGCGAATCACAAGATGCCGGCCATCTTTTGATCGGAGCTTCGGTGGCATGGCTTTGAGCTTGCCTGTGTACAAGAGATTCAAAAACAGTGTTTCATTGATATCATCACGGTGGTGGCCGAGTGCGATCTTGGTGGCGCCCAACTCAGAGGCGATGCGATAGAGGTGCCCGCGTCTGAGTCGCGAACAGAGGGAACACGTGGTCTGGCCCTCAGGGATCAGACGCTTCACGATGGAGTAGGTGTCGCGCGTTTCAATGTGAAACGGAATGCCCCGGTTCGTCAGGTACTCCGGCAGAATGTGCGCGGGGAAGCCAGGTTGCTTTTGGTCCAAGTTGACCGCAATGAGTTCAAAGTGGATCGGTGCACGCTGTTGCAGGACGAGCAGGATATCGAGTAGGCCATAACTGTCTTTCCCGCCTGAGAGGCAGACCATGATCTTGTCCCCGTCTTCAATCAGCCGGTAGTCGGCGATGGCTTGGCCGACTAGGCGACAGAGCCGGGTCTGGAGTTTTTCAGTCTCCTCGTCTAACTTTGCGGGGGGAGTCGTGGGAACTGGTGATGAAAGCATGGGGCGATTGTACCCGCTCACTTGTACGGCTGTCGATGGAGCCGGAGTGGAACGACGATGGCGCAACATTCAGTAAGATCAATTCTCTTTGTCTGCACCGGTAACATCTTTCGGAGCCTGGCCGCGGAGTATGCCCTCAAGCAGCATCTTGGGCCGCAAGGCCTGTATCGTGTCGGCTCCGCCGGAATTGAGGCCAAGCCACAATCGATCCATCCCATCGTGCGTGCCAGGCTCCTGGAGCGTGGCGCTGACCCTGTCGGGCACATTCAACGCAAGCTGACACAATCGTTACTCGATGAGGCGGACTGCGTCGTGGCGATGGGGCGTGATCATCAAGAAACGGTTCAGCAATTGTTCGGATTGTCGATTCCCCTGTTCAATCAACTCTGCTTTGAGCACGACGAGCCGATCCTTGATATGCATGAGGCGCTGCCTGATTGGGAAGAGGATGAGGCGCAGGCCCGGGCCTATGTGATTTCGGTGATCGATCACATTTGCGATGCGGTGCCTCGCTTCGCGGCACGATTGCCTCCTCTTTGGTAATTTTCGACTCAATATTCTCATTCTCTGGTTCATTCTTGTACGCTCAGTGACAAAATATTTCGTTCTTTCGTCATAAACTGGCAAGGGCATGCCCAGTGGCCGACGAATTACACTTTGAATGCTATAGTTTCTCAAGTAGGACAAATTATTTTGTCGAGAAGTTACGAGACGCTTGCACGATGCATCGATCAGCTCTTGAGATAACCAAACATCCCGCACGTGACATGATTGATCCGGAGTGGGTCGGGTGGTCTGACGACCAGTTGTTGGATCTGCCGATGGGCCGGCTCAATCTGGAGATCAAGGGCAGTTTTCTCGAAGGGCCGATTGCCGAATTGGACTGTGAATTGGAATCCCGGCGCTTGGGATTCCGTCCACACTATTGGCTGTCGAATGAATGGTTCACGCCGGATGGCGTGCCGGGCATTGCCATTCCGTTCTATCTGGCGCATCCGCGCCTAGCCAAGCTTGAGTTGGCACAGATGCTTGAAGTTGAAGGTGGCACGCCTGACTGGTGTCTGCGGATTCTGCGACATGAAGCCGGACACGCGATGGAAAATGCCTATCGGATTCGCCGCCGGCGAACACGCCAGGCGATTTTCGGCAAATCCTCCCAGGCCTATCCCAAGTATTACAGTCCCAGGCCGTACAGCCGGAGTTTCGTCCGGCATCTCGATGTGTGGTATGCCCAGAGCCATCCGGACGAAGACTTCGCGGAGACGTTTGCCGTGTGGCTGACACCGGATTCTACGTGGCATGACCGGTATCGCGGGTGGCCGGTGCTGAAGAAACTGAAATATGTGGATGCGTTGATGCAGGAGTTGGCCGGGGTCGAGCCGGCCGTCGTGATCACCGCCGAGATCGATCCGCTCCCCAGCCTCAAGAAAACGCTCCGTGAACATTACGAGCAGAAGCGCGCGCACTATGGCGTGGAACATTCCCTTCTCTACGACCCCGACCTAAAGCGGCTGTTTTCGGAAGGGGCGGCGCAGCCGAGTAAGCCCAGTGCATCGGCCTTTCTCAACCGGTTTCGCCGGGAGGTGCGTCGCAAGGTTGCGAGTTGGACGGGTGAATATCAGTACACCATCGACCAGGTGTTGGAGGACATGATCCAACGGTGTCGCCAATTGGACCTTCGTGTGTCGGTGGCAGAAGAGCAGGCCAAGCTAGACTTCACCATTTTGCTGACCGTGCACACGATGAATTATCTGCGTAGCGGCCGACATAGGGTGGCTCTATGAGGCGGTTGCGTATTCTCGTCCTGATGCATGAAGACCTGGTACCACCGGATGAGCTGAACGGTCATGACCTGAGCAAGGTCGGATGGAAGACCGAATATGATGTTGTGTCGACACTGAGGAAATTGGGCCACGAGGTGCATCCGCTCGGAGTGAAGAGCGATTTAGGGGTGATTCGGACGGCGATCGAAGAATGGCGTCCGCACATTGCCTTCAATCTGCTCGAAGAATTCGACGGGATATCAGTGTATGACCAGAATGTTGTGTCATACCTCGAGTTGCTGCATGTGCCGTATACCGGCTGTAATCCCCGCGGCCTCATGTTGGCGCGCGACAAAGCTCTTACGAAAAAGGTGCTTTCATATCACCGGATTCCCTATCCCGACTTCATAGTCGTGCCGCAAGGCCGGAGTGCTAAGCGACCCAAAGAATTAACGTTCCCTCTTATCGTCAAGTCCATCAGCGAAGAGGCCTCCTTGGGGATCTCGCAAGCCTCGATCGTTGAAGACGATGAGAAACTCAAAGAACGCGTGACCTTCATTCATCAGAGCATTGGAACCGGGGCACTGGTCGAGCGGTACATCGAGGGACGCGAGTTTTATGTCGGGATTATGGGCAATGGTCACATTCAGGTATTGCCGGTATGGGAACTGATCATGGATAAACTTCCCGAGGATGCCAGGCGAATTGCCACCCAACGAGTGAAGTGGAGCGGGAAGTACCAGGACAAGTACGGCATCACATCGGAGGAAGCCAAGAATCTTCCAGCCGGCAAGGCCGAGGAGATCCAACATATGGCCAAACGGGTATATCGGGCGCTGGGTCTCAGCGGGTATGCGCGAATCGATGTGCGCATGGACGCGGAGGGGAAAGTCTACGTGCTTGAGGCCAATCCCAATCCGCAAATTGCGCATGACGAGGACTTTGCCGATTCCGCTGAGAAAGCTGACTATAGCTACAAAGATCTGCTCCAGGAGCTGCTCAATGTCGGCTTGCGCTGGCAGCCGGCCAGAGCCGCTTAGTCTTCCGCAAGCAATTGTCCCTAGATCTTGGAATAGAAATCAGCTAGTGCTCGGCCTGTCGAATCGCCGAAAAGCGATTGCTACTAGCTGCGCGGCCTGCGTGTCTAGGGAGAGTATTGGCTCTGTGTGTCTACGGTCCCCAGCGGAAGCCAAACATCAGACTGATGCTTGTTCGGTCTTTCTCAGGGAGAGAAGGCTGAAGATTGATGTCGTGGAGATTGACCATCAGTGTTGATGACAGCGCGATGTTGTGAATGACTTGATACTCGAGCGAGAGGCCGATGGGAATGTACCAACTCGTGTCGTTTCGATTGACTTGGGAGGGTCCGGTCCCGCGGTCCAGATCGGCATGGATGAGACCAATGCCGGTGAAAGGGACGAGGTTGAACCCGTTGCTCAGTCTGAGGTGGTATTTTCCGACTCCGGCAAACGCAATCTGAAAGAGATTGCCGGTGGGACTGATTTGCATCATGGGGCCGAAGGAAAAGTTCCGATCGGCATAGTAGTCGATATTGAATCCGAGGGCGAAGACGGTTCCATCGACCGTGCCGGTCGCCAGCCCGAGGTCTGATCCAACCCCCCACCGGTTCTCATCTGCACGGACTTGCGTTGGGGAGACCAATACCCAGAGCAGGATGGTCAGGGTGAATGTTTTGAGCAGGCAGTGCGACCCAGAGCGGGAGAGAGTTCGTGCACGCATCGGCGGACAATAGCATAGCGTTTAGACTCGAACAAGGCGCTTGAGAGTCGAGTTGCAGGTGCTGTACCCTCGCATTTTTCTCATCGACCTGTTTGGGGAGATCCGTTGCCATGACTCCGAAAGACGCTGCTACCGGCCTGTTTGCCGCTCTTCCGAAACCCGTCTCGGTCGATCAGATCCAGGAATACGGGATTGAGGTTACCGAGTCTCAGGCCCGCCATATCGCGCGGGAAATCCTGTCGCTGAATCTCTATTGGATTCTTGCGGCGGTCGATGCCCACATTCTGCAGAAGTACCGGGCGCTGATCGGCGGGCTCTTGCTCGAATCGGTCGCCGCGCAATGGTCGTCGGATACATTCGGCCTGGATCAGTGGGACGGGTATCGGCAGGAACTGGATGAGCGGCGGGAGTACTATGCGCGGCTCATGGACGACCGGCTGAATCCCATGGGGCTTAACGCAGAAGCCGCCACGCTGCTGGAAGACCAGGGTGTGGTGTCATCCGATGACCGACAGAGGTTGCTGGTGCTCTTGATCGACTACGCACCGGTCGATCAGTATGCGGAACTCCTTGACGACGTCAGGTAATTTCCTGCCTCAAGCGCGCGCTCTCTACAAGTATCGGTGGGACAACACCTTCCCGTTCTTGTCGAGTTCGTAGAGGAGCGGCGCGCCGGTGGGGATGTTGAGTTCCAACACCTGTTCCCTTGTGAGCTGCTCCAATTCCATGACCAGCGCGCGCAGGCTGTTGCCGTGGGCGGCGATCAGAATCGTTTCGTCCTTCAGGACGTATGGCTTGATCTTGCTTTCATAGTAGGGGAGCACCCGCTCGGCCGTATCCTTCAAACTTTCTCCCCCTGGCGGCCGC
Organism: Nitrospira sp. CG24D; assembly: GCA_002869855.2. GTDB lineage: Bacteria > Nitrospirota > Nitrospiria > Nitrospirales > Nitrospiraceae > Nitrospira_D. The sequence goes on along the minus strand of NEWQ02000023.1, from coordinate 275,787 downwards.
ACATCAAAACTCCGACGCCAGATCTTGACCTGGTCGTCGCCATACTTCTTAGCCGTCTCGGCCTTGTTCAAGCCCTGTAACTCTCCATACATCCGCTCGTTCAGCGCCTTATCTTTCTCGATTGGAATATTCGTTTGTCCGATGCCTTCAAGCGCCAGGCGCAATGTCTCATTCGCCCGGGCCAGCACCGAGGTAAACGCCCGGTTGAAAGAGAAACCGCGCAGCTTGTCGCCGGCATTTTTGGCTTCCTGGATACCGCGCGGGGACAGCGGGACATCGACCCAACCGGTGAACCGATTTTCCAGATTCCATTGCGATTCACCGTGACGCAGCAAGATCAAGCGAGCCATAGTCATCTCCTTTTCTCAGGAAGCCAAGTGCCTGTCAGCAAGAATACTGGATCGGCCGATCAAGTCAAGCCGTTGCTTTCATCCGGAACCGGCAGTACCATGCCGTTCTATTCGCTCCACGCAGGAACAGACGATCCATGACGGTCCCGCCGGCAGCTGATATGAATTGGTCCGCGCTTGAAGCCTGGTGGTGTGGAATGGGTGCGCGGCTGGCAGTGCTGGACCGGGCGCAAGCCTTCTTCGCCGCCGTTCAGGCGGGCAATCATTTCGATCGCATTGCCCAGGTCGGCGCACAGGCCGACTATGTTCTGTTCGTACTCATGCGCTACTGGGTGCCGACAGTGCTGCCCCCGCCGGGCCGTGAACGGTTGACCAAGAGCGATCCGGACTACTGGCTTGAATCGGAACACATTCTCAAGGCGGCGGCTGTTCGCTTGCGGGAATTGAAGCCGCTCATTGAGTTGCTCACTGCTCCTGGTCCCATGTCCGAATCCTCTCAGGGGAAAGGCCTCAGTGCATCGCCGGTTACAGAACTCGAACTGGCGAACATTGTCGAAGGGATTGCCGAAGCCGCAGGAACTTATGGAGGCCCGGACTACACCTCGATTGTCAAAGCATTCGATCCCGTTCCGCTCCGCCAGACCCAGCCGTTCAAGCACAACAAGAAGCATAGTGCCGAACTGTGGGTCGTCTTTTTGTTGCGTGAACATTTCCGCAGTCTCGGGCTGGGGAAGGACCGCTACTGGCCGCTGGTCGCCCCACTCTGCGCGGCCGCCGGCATTCTGAGTCCCAATAGCCAGCCCTATCCGCCGGACGAACTCAAGTCCTGGTGGCAGAAAAACTGGCCGCGCACCTATACGCAACTGGAGCAGCGACAGGAAGCGACCGATGCGGGCGGGGCTGCGTACGAACAGGACTTTCAATGGTTCCGGGCGTGGATGGGATGGCAGCAGGGAAGAGGCTGATGGAGTTTCACAGGCCCGTCGCTTACAGGAGCTAGGTGGAGACAGTTGAAACAGGCTTCGCAGGACGTGTCGGTATCTTGTCTCCGTCCAGCTGTCCTTCCTCGATCATCTTGGCAAGGCCGGCCAGCGCAATCACATAGAGGACGATTCCCACGTAGATGACATAGGGTTGGACTCCACCGGCGTCCTTCAGCGCGGCCTCCTGTGCTGCCGGATTGAGCTTTCCCGCTTTCTTGATCTCCGCGATCTCTTCCTTGCAGTGCCAGTAGTACAGGTAGTTGGCCGTGGCGCCGGCCATGACGCTCCACACGAGGCCGACGGTCATGTCGCCGGTGACATAGGTCGAGGCCATCGGGCCGATGGCGTATACAAAGGCGTGCAGATACATCTTCCGATAGAGAAACCAGAGGAACGAAATATACAGGAAGGCGGGCCAGTTCCAACTGAGGGCAAATTTAGGTTCCCCGTCGGAGGAAAACTTTTTGAACTGTTCGAGATAATAATCGGCCTTCGGGCCGACGAACTGCCGCCAGAGATCCTGGTCGGATGCCAGGGGAGCATAGGGAGCTGCTTCGGGTGGCGCATCAGCCGTCGTGCTTCCTGCCGAGTCCGCAGGGGATGTCACAGCGAGCGCACGGCCGCATTGAGCACAGAAGTTGGCGTCTTCAGAATTCTGTTGCCGACAGTGCTGACAGGATTTCATGGATTCGCAGCTTAACACACTCGGACAACCTGGCTGAGGTCTTATTGCGAGGAGCCTGATGGGTCACAGTCTGATACTGGGAGAGGGAGCGAGCCCTGGTATAGCAGTATCAGATCACCGTGAAAACCGGACTGCAATCCTCCCGGCCGGCTTTCGCCGTTATTGATTTCGATTCAACCCTATGCTAGCTTTCCCCTTCTTTCTTGAGGGGATACGTCTGCTATGCCGACAGAGGAACTCAAAGATTTCGCCGCTAAGTATTTGATGCAAACCTATGCGCGCCAGCCGATTTCAATCGTGCGGGGGCGTGGGGCCAAGGTCTACGACATGGAAGGCCGGGAGTACATCGACTTTGTCGGTGGCATCGCGGTCAATATCCTGGGCCACGGCCATCCGGATTTGGTGCAAGCGATCCAGCGCCAGGCGGCGCAGCTGATCCACGTCTCGAACCTCTACTATACCGAGCCGCAGGTCAGACTCGCGCAAATGCTGGTCGATCATTCGTGCGCCGACCGGGTCTTTTTCTGCAACAGCGGCGCGGAGGCGAATGAAGCGGCGATCAAGCTGGCACGGCGCTACGGGCATGAGAAGCACGGAGCGAACCGGTTTGAGATCATCACGATGAAGAATTCCTTCCACGGCCGCACGATGGCGACGTTGACGGCGACCGGCCAGGAGAAGGTGCAGAAAGGCTTTGAGCCGCTCGTTCCGGGGTTTGTCTATGCGCCATTCAACGATTTTGCGGCAATCGAGTCGCTGGTGACAGACAAAACGACCGCGATCATGCTGGAGCCGATCCAGGGTGAGGGAGGCGTGCATGTCGCCGATCAAGCCTATCTGAAGAGTCTACGAGAGCTCTGCACGCAGAAGGATATCCTCCTGATTTTCGACGAAGTCCAGACGGGAATGGGCCGGACTGGGACGTTGTTTGCCTATGAACAGCTGGGCGTGGAGCCCGACATCATGACGCTTGCCAAGGGACTCGGCGGCGGGATGCCGATCGGGGCCTGTCTGGCAAAGGACGCGGTCGCGGCGGTGTTCACTGCCGGGACGCACGCCTCGACGTTCGGCGGCAATCCGCTGGCCTGCGCCGCGGGGCTCGCGGTCTGTCGGATCTTGATCGAAGGGCGTGTGCTCGAGCAGGCCCGCCGTATGGGAGACTATCTGGCCAAAGAGCTGGCCGACTTCAAAGACCGCCATCGTGCGGTGCGGGATGTTCGGGGGCTGGGCTTATTGCAGGGACTGGAAGTGGAGATCGATGCGAAGGCGGTTGTCGCGGACTGTCTGACCCGCGGTGTCTTGGTGAATGCCACCAGTGAACGGGTGTTGCGCTTTGTGCCGCCTCTGATCATCACCCAAGCGGAAATCGATCGTGTCTTAGAAATATTGTCGTCGATCTTCAATCAGCGGACGATGGCGGAAAAGGATCAGCACCACTGACATGGCGACATCACGGGCATCGAAGAAACGGACCGTCGCCTTTGCGAAAGATTTGCTGGATGTGGCGACAATGCCGCGTCCCCAAATCGATGCATTGCTGCGGCTGGCGACGACGTTGAAGACGAAGCTGCGGCGGGGGGCTTCGCATTCTCTGTTGGAAGGAAAGACGCTCGGGCTGCTCTTTCAAAAGCCGTCGACGCGGACTAGGGTGTCGTTCGAAGCCGGCATGAATCAGTTGGGCGGCCATGCGATGGTCTTGCCCATGGCGGAGATCCAGCTCTCGCGGGGCGAGAGTGTGGCGGACACCGCTCGCGTGTTGTCTCGCTATCTCGACGGGATCGTGATCCGTACCTACGATCACGGTATTGTGCAGGAGTGGGCGGAAGAAGCCGCCATGCCGGTGATTAACGGATTGACCGATCTGAGCCATCCCTGTCAGGCGCTGTCCGATCTAATGACCATCAAGGAAAAAAAGGGGCGTCTCAAAGGGGTGAAGCTTGCCTATATCGGTGACGGGAACAATGTGGCGAATTCGTTGATTGAAGCGGCGGCCAAGGTGGGGATGCACATCGCCCTGGGGTGCCCGGTCGGCTATCAGCCGGATCAGCATGTGGTGGATCGGGCGCGGCAGGAAGCGGCGCGCAACGGATCGGACATCGAGGTGGGAGTCGATCCGCAGGTTGCCGTGAAAGATGCCGATGTCCTGTACACCGATGTGTGGATCAGCATGGGGCGCGAACGAGAACAGGCGCGTCGCCTGCGGACGCTTGCGCCCTATCAGTTGAATGGGCGTTTGCTGCAGAAGGCGAAACCCGATGCCATCGTCATGCATTGCTTGCCGGCGCATCGCGGCGAGGAAATCACCGCCGAGGTGCTCGACGGGCCACAGTCCGTCATTATCGATCAAGCGGAAAACCGTCTGCACATGCAGAAAGCGATCTTGGTTCAGTTGCTGACTCAGAAGAAAGGCAGGGCATAAGCATTCATCATGAAACAGACATCGATCAAGAAAATTGTCCTCGCGTATTCCGGCGGGCTTGATACCTCGGTCATCTTGAAGTGGTTGCAGGAAACCTATCAGGCGGAAGTGATTGCGTTTTGCGCGGACCTTGGCCAAGGCGAAGACCTGCAGGCCATTAAGGCGAAAGCCAAGAAGCTTGGCGTGAAGAAGGTCTATGTCGAGGATCTGCGCGAGACCTTCGTGAAGGACTACGTGTTTCCGATGTTGCGCGGGAACGCGATGTATGAAGGCTGCTACTTGCTGGGGACCTCGATTGCTCGTCCGCTCATCGCGCGTCGCCAGGCGGAGATCGCGTTGAAGGAGGGGGCCGAGGCGGTGTCGCATGGCGCCACCGGAAAGGGCAACGATCAGGTGCGGTTCGAGCTCACCTATATGGCGCTGGCTCCCGGTCTGAAGATCATCGCGCCCTGGCGTGAGTGGACCCTCCGGTCGCGGCGGGAGTGTATCGAATATGCCGACAAGCATGGTATTCCAGTCACGGCGACGAAAGCCAAGCCCTACAGCATGGACCTGAATCTCTTTCACGTGAGCTACGAGGGCGGCATTCTTGAAGATCCCTGGAAGTCTCCTCCGGATGAAATTTTCCAGATGACGGTGTCTCCTGAGCAGGCGCCCAACAAGCCGCTGGAAGTCGAAATCGAGTATGAGCAGGGGAACCCGGTCGCCGTCGACGGCAAAAAGATGAGCCCGGCGACGCTGCTCGCGCACCTCAATAAGCTGGGCGGGGCGCATGGGATCGGCCGGGTCGATCTGGTTGAAAACCGCTATGTCGGGATGAAGTCCCGGGGCGTGTACGAAACGCCCGGCGGGACGATCCTGCACGTTGCGCATCGCGGACTCGAATCGCTCACGATGGACCGGGAGGTCTTGCACTTCCGTGACAGCCTGATTCCGCGGTTTGCCGATCTGATCTACAACGGTTACTGGTTCAGCCCGGAGCGGGAAATGATGCAGGTGGCCATCGACGAAGCGCAAAAAGATGTCTCGGGGACGGCCCGCGTGAAGCTCTATAAGGGTAGTTGCACCCTTGCCGGCCGGAAGTCGAAGAATTCTCTCTACCGGCTGGATATTGCGACGTTTGAAGAGGACGATGTGTATAACCAGAAAGACGCCGAGGGCTTCATCCGGTTGAACGCGCTGCGGTTGAAGATTCGGGCGCAAAGGCGGAAAGCGAAGTCCTAATGGCCAGTCGGAAATCCGGCAAAGCAGGGGCAGGCAAGCCGAGTAAGGCCTGGGCAGGGCGTTTTCGCGAGCCCACCAACCGGTTGGTGGAAGCCTTCACCCGATCCATCGCGGTGGATAAGCGGCTGTATGCGCACGATATCCGCGGCAGCATCGCCCATTGCCAGACACTGTCCAAGGCCGGTGTGCTCAGCCGCCGGGACCAGGCGACGATCGTGCGGGGTTTGCAGCTGGTGCAGCACGAACTGGAGCGGGAACGCTTCAAGTTTCTGCCGGAAGACGAAGATATTCACATGGCGATCGAGCGCCGATTGACCGAGTTGATCGGCCCGATCGGCGGCAAATTGCACACGGGGCGCAGCCGCAACGATCAAGTGGCGCTCGATGTGCGGCTGTATGTGCGTGATCAGCTCACGGTCCTCATCGGGCGGCTCACGGAATTTCAGCGCGTGCTCGTGACGCAGGCGACGGAACATCTCGATGTGCCGATGCCGGGCTACACGCATTTGCAGCGTGCGCAACCGGTGCTGTTGGCGCATCATCTCCTCGCGTATGTGGAAATGTTTTTGCGCGACAAGGCGCGTCTCGCGGATGCACGGACGCGGGTCAACGTGATGCCCTTGGGGTCCGGGGCGCTGGCGGGATCGAACTACCCGGTGGACCGGCTCTACACCGCGGCTTTGTTGGACTTTCCTGCGGTCACGCAAAACAGTCTCGATGCGGTGTCCGACCGCGACTTCATGATCGAAGTGGCGGCGGCGCTCGCGGTCATCATGATGCATTTGTCGCGCATGAGCGAAGAGCTCATTATTTGGGCCACGCAGGAATTTCATTTTGTCGATCTGCCGGACGGATTCTGCACCGGCAGCAGCATGATGCCCCAGAAAAAGAATCCGGACGTGCCCGAACTGGTGCGTGGAAAGACCGGCCGTGTCTATGGTCATCTCATCGGATTGATGACGACGTTGAAAGCGTTGCCGCTCAGCTACAACCGCGATTTGCAGGAAGACAAACCGGCGCTGTTCGATGCGCTCGACACGACGCAAGACTGTGTCGAAGTCATGACGGAGCTGATGCGCCGGCTCAAAGTGGATCGGGCTGCGTTGACTCGCGCTTTGACAGGGGGCGGGATGTTGGCGACAGAGCTGGCTGACTATTTGGTGACCAAGGGCGTACCATTTCGAGAGGCGCACGCGATTACCGGCCGGATTGTCCGCTGGGCCTTGGATGCCGGGCGCGAACTCTCCGACCTCACGGTCAAAGAACTCTGTGTCTTTTCGCCCCGCTTTGAGAAGTCCGTGCTGGAGCGGCTCACGGTGCAGGGGGCCATCGATCGGAAGGCGCAAATCGGCGGGACTGCCAGGCTGCAAGTGGTTCGCCGCCTAAAAGAGCTGGCGAAGTTGTTGGCATGAAGCAAGCGAGGTACGTTGTTTTTGCTGGTATCAGCCTGACCTTTCTGACCGTGGTGACGGCCTGTGGCGTCGTAGGTGCTCCGGTTGCTCCGGAGAACGTGGGCGTCAATCCTACGATTGCCAGACAGAAAACGGAGTTGAAGAAACTGGGCGCGGCTCAGGAGGCCGTCAATACAACGGTGTCCTCGGATCAGGTCGCGCCGGGTGAGATCAAAGGGCAGGATGAAGAGTTGCCGCCGTTACGTCCGGTTGGCACAAGGTAATGAGGGCCGAGAATTCGCAGTGAGCGGGATCAACTTACTGAACGAGGATTTTCACGATGCATGACTTCGAGTATCACCAGGGCGAATTATATTGCGAACAGGTGCCGATCAGCCGAATTGCCAAAGAGGTCGGCACGCCTTGTTATGTCTATAGCCACTCGACGCTCATCCGGCATTTCAGGGCGTACGATAGTGCCTTCAAGAATATCCCTCATGTCATCGCCTTTGCCATGAAGTCGAACTCGAATTTGGCCATCCTCAGCCTGATGGCCAAGGAGGGCAGCGGCGTCGACATTGTCTCGGGCGGCGAGTTGTTTCGCGCACTGAAATCCGGTGTCCCGGCTTCGAAGATTGTCTTTGCCGGAGTCGGGAAAACCGCCGACGAAATCCGTGAGGCCCTTAAAGCCGATATTCTGATGTTCAATATCGAGTCGTCGGCCGAACTGAAGGCGATTCAAGAGGTTGCCGCCTCCGTCGGGAAAAAGGCGCGCGTGGCGCTGCGGATCAATCCTGACATCGATCCGAAAACCCATCCGTATATTTCAACCGGCATGAAGAAAAGCAAGTTTGGGATTGCGGCTGATCGGGCCGTGGAAGAATTCACCCTGGCTTCCTCCATGAGTCACATTGATGTGGCCGGCGTCCACGCCCATATCGGTTCTCAGTTGACGGAAGTCGCCCCCTTTATCGCGGCGTTGAAAAAAGTCGTCGCATTGATTGCGACGCTCAAGGCGCAGGGGATTAATATTCGCTACCTGAATATTGGTGGCGGGTTGGGCATCACCTATTCGGATGAAAAGCCTCCATTGCCCCAGGATCTTTCCGATGCCCTTCTTCCACTCGTCAAGGACTTAGGGTTGACGCTGGTGATGGAGCCTGGGCGGGTGATTGTCGGCAATGCCGGCATCCTCGTGACGAAGGCGTTGTACTTGAAAGAAGGGGAGGCCAAGAGCTTTGTCATCGTCGATGCGGCGATGAATGATCTCATTCGCCCCAGCCTCTATGGCGCCTACCATGAAATCAAGCCGGTCAATGAAGAAGCCGGCCATCGAGCCAAGCAGCAGGTCGATATCGTTGGTCCGGTCTGTGAGTCGGGAGATTTTCTGGCCAAGGACCGCTTGCTGGCCGCCGTGAAGCCGGGTGAATTAATGGCGGTGATGAGCGCGGGGGCCTATGGATTTGTCATGGCATCGAACTACAACTCGCGGCCCCGTGTCCCGGAAGTGCTGGTCAAGGGCGGAGATATCCATGTCATTCGCGAGCGTGAAACCTACGAGGATCTGGTCAAGGGCGAGACGATCCCGGCGTTCTTGAAGTAGTACGAGGCGTGGACTGCCTATAGATTCCTGTACCTTGAGAAGGAGCCATTATGTTTACCGGTTCTCATGTCGCGATCGTGACACCCTTTCGAAAGGGCAAAGTCGACGAGCGGGCGCTGGGCGATCTGATCGAGTGGCAGATCGCTAAGGGCACGAACGGCATTGTCCCTTGTGGCACCACCGGGGAGTCCGCCACGCTGTCACACGAGGAACATAACCGTGTGATTGAGCTGACCGTGGAAGTGGTTCGTCGCCGAGTCCCCGTCACGGCAGGGACCGGCTCAAATAGTACTGATGAGGCTATCTCGCTGACGAAGCATGCGAAGGAGGCCGGGGCCGATGCTGCGCTCCTCATTACGCCGTACTACAACAAGCCGACGCAGGAAGGCTTGTATCGCCACTACAAGGCGATTGCCGAGGCGGTCGATTTGCCGCTGGTGCTGTACAACATTCCCGGGCGAACCGGCGTGAATATGCTTCCGGCAACGATTGCCAGACTGGCCGTGATTCAGAACATCGTGGGTGTGAAAGAGGGTAGCGGGGTGATTCAACAGGCATCGGATATTGTGCACACGTGCGGTGACCGCCTTGCGGTGCTCGCCGGCGACGATGCGATGACCTTGCCGATGATGGCGGTCGGCGGGCAAGGTGTGATTACCGTGACGGCCAATATCGCTCCAACCGAGATGGCGAACATGGTCCAGGCGTTTGCGGCCGGGAATATTGCGGAGGCTCGACGCATCCACTTCCAGCTGTCGCCCTTATTTGCCGCGTTGTTCTATGAAACGAATCCAATTCCCGTGAAAGAGGCGCTGGGAATGATGGGAAAGATCGATCCTGAGCTTCGCCTGCCCCTCTGTTCGATGGGAAAGGACCATCGAGACCAGTTGATGCGAGTGATGAAAGAGGGCGGATTTATTTAGGCTGTGCTTCGGAGGGGTGAGACAAGGTCATGATTAAAGTCGTGGTAGCTGGTGCGGCGGGACGGATGGGTTGCAGGTTGGTTGCGCTGGTGCGGGATTCGACGGCGTTGACATTGGCTGGGGCGCTCGAAGGAAGTGGGCATCATGCCATAGGCGATGATGCCGGCGAGACCTCGGGCACCGGACGCGCCGGCGTGGCCATCACCAGTGATCTGGCTGCATTGATGGAGCGTGGTGAAGTCGTCATTGATTTTTCTGCTCCCGAAGCGACGCTAGAGCATTTCCGTATTGTCGCCCAGCATCGTCGGGCCATGGTCATCGGTACGACGGGACTGAATCCGTCCCAACTTGAGGAGATCAAGGGGCTTGCGAGACAGGTTCCCTGCGTGTTGTCTCCCAATATGAGCGTGGGCGTCAACTTGATCTATAAAGTCATCGGGGAAATGGCCAAGACATTGGGTGACGACTACGACATTGAAGTGATTGAGGCGCATCACCGTCTCAAGAAAGACGCCCCGAGCGGTACCGCATTGAAAATTGCGGAAGTACTCGCGCGCGCCGTCAATCGTGACCTGGATCAAGTCGGCGTCTATTCCAGAAAAGGCCTGATCGGGGAACGGAAGAAACAGGAAATCGGCATTCAGACTATCCGGGCCGGCGATATAGTGGGAGATCACACCGTTCTCTTCGGCGGGATGGGTGAGCGCATCGAGGTGACGCACCGTGCCAGCAGTCGCGACACCTTTGCGCGTGGCGCGCTGCGCGCGGCTCGTTGGGTGGTGCGCCAGCCGCCAGGCCTCTATGACATGATGGACGTGTTAGGTCTGAAGTGACTCAGTTCTGAGTCAGTTTCGGGACACGCTCCCCTTGCGTTGTTCTACCAACTTCATCGCGTCTCCTTATTGCTCCTGAGCAGCCCGATCCAGGATGATCGGCATAGGCGAGGCTACGCAGCGGAGGAGTGCCTTAACACAGAACGACACTTAGTGTCGGGGAAGCTCGAGCTAGTTCGGCGAAGGGGGCGATTGTGGGAAGCTGTGGCCGCAGGCATCACAGGAGACGATAAGTTGGTCGCGTGTGAAGCTGATCATGCGATAGCAGGAGGGACAGCACAGTACGGCAGTCCGGGGAACGGCAGACACCCTAGTCACCGCGGGTTTCATCGACGAGACGCATCCCCGTCATGAATCGCGGATCCAGTTGGCGTACCGATCGTTTCTTTCGAGCGAGTCTGGATCGTCGCCGAAAGCCTGACGTAGAGCAGTTGAGCGGCCTCCGTCCATTTTGGATTAGAAGGGGCGCCAACAAAAGCTGCCTCGGCAGCTTTCTGCTCATCGTACGTAAGTGGTTTTGGTTCTGCCATAGACGGTCAATGTCTTGCCGTGATGGGCCGTGGTTCCTGGTCCGCTGCTTTTCTCCGACCACAGTTTAAGCACGCAAACACTGTGATCGCAAGCCCTGCGTCCAAATCCACCGCCCGCTCTGGCAACATTGAACCGCGGCATTTATCGCATGTCTTCATAGGCGGACTGTAACACTTACAGAAATGGATGCATATCCTTCTGAAGTACTGGATGGAGAGGGCAAGAGTCCTTTTTGCCCAGCGATGTACTAGGCCATTTGGCCACTTCTGTACAATGTGCAACATGCCTTCCAGGGTGCTCAGCCTTGACAGCCATGGGACGCTTCCATAGGATTGTGGTCGGTTTGACAGGAACACACTATGTATAGATTATTTCTGATAATCGGCTTGCTGGTTCTGTTATTTGTGCTCTTGAAAAGTATTTATCGGAGTTCCAAGCAGGTTGGTAGACCGGCGCCACCACCATTAGATGGAGATCAGATGGTCCAAGATCCGGTCTGCGGGGTGTTTGTTCCTAGAAAAACTGCAATCGTCCAGCAGGTCGGAGGGATCTCCAATTGCTTTTGCAGTCAGGAATGCGCGGCGAAGTTTGAAGAGCAGCGAACAAGCTAGCAGCCTGAGTAGCTGTAGTCAGACAGCTTTTCTTCTTTGTCGAACTTCAGCAGAATCTGACACTGGTTGGGTGAGAAATTAAATAGAGGCGGGCCGGACTTTCCGCCGGCAATGCGGTAGTAGGTCCACGTTTCGCCGCCGAAGAAGCGGGAAGCTTTTCCGTCAGGCGTGCCCCAGTTTTTCTCAAACCAGGCTTTGTCTTTCCCTTGGAGTTCGGCCGGTTTGAGCGAGGCTTCAAGATAGGGATTACTGGAGCTACAGGCGGTCAGAGCCAAGCAGCTGATCAAGAACATTGCAGAAAGACGCATGAGTGAACTCCTCCTCAGATGCGAGACACAACGTAGGATGCATGGCTTGGTGGACGTGCAAATTCTAACCCCCGTCCGGAGAGCTGTCAAACCACGCGGTCGCGTTGCGTCGTACTTGAGTTCCCCCTAAAATGGCCGACACAGATTATGCGTAGACGTCATCTCGGTAATGAAAGGATGCTCCCATGAAATTCTATCTCGATACGGCGAACGTGAAAGAAATTCAAGAAGCGGCCAGTCTTGGGTTGCTCGACGGGGTCACGACCAATCCGTCGCTCGTGGCGAAGGAAGGCCGCAGCTTCAAGGAAATGCTGGTCGAAATCTGCAACATCGTCGACGGGCCCATCAGCGCGGAAGTCGTCAGCGTTGAAGCGGATGCCATGGTGAAGGAAGGGAAAGAGCTGGCCAAGATCCATAAGAACATCGTGGTCAAGGTTCCGCTTATTGCAGAGGGATTGAAAGCCACCAAGCGGATGGCCGCTGAAGGCATCAAGGTGAACGTCACCCTGTGCTTCTCACCCACCCAGGCGCTGCTTGCGGCAAAAGCCGGGGCCTGGTGTGTCTCGCCCTTCATTGGGCGTCTCGACGATATCAGCTCCAATGGTATGGAACTGATCCGCCAAATTCTGACCATCTATAAGAATTACGACTATAAGACGTTCGTCTTAGTGGCAAGCGTACGCCATCCGCAGCATGTCGTGGAAGCGGCGTTGGCCGGCGGCCATATCTGCACGATGCCGTTTTCGATTTTTCAGCAAATGGTCAAGCATCCGTTGACGGACATCGGCCTCAAGAAGTTCTTGGCCGATTGGGATGCCCAGGCGAAAAAATAAGCCTCTTAGTTACCTGGCGGGGTAGGGATTGCCGAGTTCTCGGCGTGCCTGCGCAAAGACCGAATGGAACATGGGTCGAGTCAGCTTTCCGGTAAACGTATTCTGCTGACTAGGATGATAGGAACCGAGCAAGAGGTCTCCCCACGGAAGACGATACGCAACGCCGTGTCCAAACTTGGGCGTCGGTGACGGGATGGTGTGCCCATTGGCTCTGTGCGTCTTCAGATAGTGATCGAAAGCAATCTTCCCGAGCGTGATGACGATGCGCTTTCGTTTGAGGAGGCGCATTTCATCACGCAAGTATCGGCCGCACTGCGCAAACTCATCGGGCGACGGCTTATTTCCAGGAGGAGCACAGCGGACGGTCGCGCCGATATAGCAGTTCGTGAGAGCCAAGCCGTCGCCTTGATGAGTCGATGAGGCTTGGTTGGCGAACCCGAAGTGATGCAAGGCTTCGTAGAGCCAGTCCCCGCTGCGATCGCCCGTAAAGACCCGACCGGTTCGATTTCCGCCATGAGCCGCCGGTGCGAGCCCGAGCACATAGAGTTCCGCGTCCGGGTCGCCGAATCCGGGAATCGGCTTTCCCCAGTATGTCCATTCCAGATACTGTCGGCGTTTGGTCTGTGCCACAGTCTTCCGGTAGGTCACCAGGCGTGGACAGGCGGTGCAGTCGGTGATCCTTTGATTCAGAACGGTGAGGGAGCGCATGGTCGATCACTGTATCATGAACGAGAAGTCATTCGTGCTTGCCGGGTTTTCACCTTGCTGTTAGCATGACCACGATCAACATTTATTAGTCCAAGAATAACAGAGGAGTACCTCGGATGGCAGAGCGTGGTGCGCGAATCGGATATTGGGTCCTTGCAGGTCTTCTCAGCTGGGGAGCAAGCCAGGCCTGGGCAGAACCGGTCCAGGGTCATCCTGAAGGCAAGGATGCGGCAAAATCAGAATCTGGGTTTCGCGACCTCATTCTTCCTGAACCGCTGGACAATCAGCCCGAACCGGAAGATCGATTGGTTATTCTCCCGGAGATCAAGCGGGAAGGGGAGCGGTACTTCCTGAGTTCGTTCAAACTCCCTGACAAAATTACATTCGGCGGGGTCCCGGTTCCGCTGGATAATTGGCAGGTTCGAGAGCGCATCGAATACGAGTTCTACCAATTTCTGGAAGACCAGGGCGAAAGTATCATCCTGGCGAAGCGTACCGGGCGATGTTTCCCCCCAGCCGAAAAACAGCTGGCCGATGCTGGGCTTCCGGACGATCTGAAGTACATGCTATTGGTCGAGAGCAAGTGTATTGCTGCCGCCTATTCCAAGGCCAAGGCCTCCGGCCCCTGGCAATTCATCCCGTCGACGGGGAAGCGGTATCGCCTCAAGAGTGATTCAGTGCTCGACGAACGCCGCAACCTCGAAATGTCGACCGAGGCTGCGGTGAAGTATCTGAAGTATTTGAAAGATTTCCAGCAGAACGATTGGTTCCTGGCCATGGCTTCTTATAATGCCGGCGAAGAACGGGTGCGCAAGCTTCTCAAAGAACAGAAGATCACGGACTACTGGAGAATGAGCGGACCACGCGAAACCATGCGCTATGTGCCTCGGATCATTGCCGCGAAGGAGATCTATTCGCAGCCTGAGAAGTATTTAGGTCTAAGCAAAAAGGATCTCTATGTGCCGTTGGAGACCGAGACCGTCACGGTGAACGTAAAGGAATCGCAACGGGCCTTGACCGCGATTGCTGAAGAATACGGGACCTATTTTCTTGAATTGAAGATGCTGAATCCTGAGTTTAAGAAAGACGTCCTCCCGCAGGGCATCTACCAGATCAGGGTTCCACGGCAAACCTGCCCGAGCCGCTGTTTCAAGCAGGCGAAAACCCCGTAGCCCCCATGCCGCTCGTGCTACCGGCATCTCCCGCTCGATCCATTCTCCGTCGTGTGATCGGAGCGGGGTTGCGGGCAGCGGATCCCGCTTACGCTCTGCTCAACCGCGTTCATCGAACCGGCCATCGCTTACAGGTGGGCCGCCGCAGTTATGATCTGCGATCATTCGATCGGATCGTCGTGGTTGGGGCAGGGAAAGCTTCTGCGCGAATGGGCCAAGCCCTTGAACAGGTCTTGGGTACGTACCTCGACAGCGGGCTTATCGTCGTCAAAACCGGCCATCGCCTTCCTACCAAACGCATCACTGTGGTCGAAGCCGGTCATCCGGTCCCTGATCGGGCCGGACTGAAAGCGGCTGAACAATTGCGCGACCGAGTGGCGGAGTTAGGTGATCGCGACCTTCTCATCGTGTTGCTCTCGGGCGGCGCGTCTAGTTTGATCCCCGCCCCGGTCGAGGGCGTGAGACTTGCCGATAAACAGCAGCTCACGCAATTACTCCTGAGAAGCGGTGCGATGATTCAAGAAATCAACGTGGTGAGAAAACACCTTTCAGCAATCAAGGGGGGGCGCCTCGCCGAAGCCACTCGCGCACGGATTGTGACGTTGATCCTTTCTGATGTGATCGGTGATGAATTGACGGCCATCGGCTCCGGTCCGACGACTCCGGACCCTTCGACCTATCGCGAGGCGATCGCGATCATGAAGCGGCGACGAATCTGGACGAAGGCGCCGGCGTCAATCCGCCGACATCTCCAGCGCGGGGAGCGCGGTGATGTCAGTGAGACGCCGAAGCCGGGGTCGGCCCGATTCCGAAGAATGCAGCATGAGATCATCGGGAATAACGAGATGGCGCTCGTTGCAGCCGCGCAAGCGGCTCAACACGCGGGGCTGCAAACCGTTCTGTTTTCGACGCCCCTTGTCGGCGAAGCCTCCAGAGCCGGAGCGGCATTCGCGTCACTGGCAGAGCGCTTGTCTACGGAGAAGGGAATGCTCCGGAGGCCCTATTGCATTGTGGCCGGCGGGGAAACGACGGTCACCGTCACGGGGCAGGGCAAGGGAGGTCGTGCACAGGAATTCGCTGTAGCAGCGGCCTGTGAAATCGCGGGCTTTCAAAAGACGTGGATTGTTGCAGTCGGGACTGATGGGACTGACGGTCCGACGGACGTGGCTGGCGCGGTGGTGTCCGGGGCCATTCTTGATCAGGCAAAAAGGAAAGGCGTGAATCTTCGTCGCGCCCTCACGCAACACAATACCTATCCCGCGCTGCGCGCGCTCACGAGTCACATTGTGACGGGACCCACTGGCACCAACGTGAACGATCTTTACCTTCTGCTCGCACTCTAGTTAGTATCCGGTCCATGTCTTCGCCGCTGGTTCTACCTCTCAAAGACTGCACCGATCGATTCTTGGCCGGCGGGAAAGCGGCGGGCTTAGCGCGCCTGCTGGCCGAAGGGTTTCTCGTTCCTCCCGGGCTCTGTCTCACAGTCGAAGCCTATCGGCAGTTCCTGCGCGATCAACAGATGGATGCGGTGGTGATCTGGAGGCAGGTCCAGAATGCCAAGGGGGCAGCCCGTGCAACAGTCCTCGAAGACTGCCGGACACGCATTCAGCAGGGCCGCCTCTCCGGCGAGTGTTTGTCAGAATTGAACCGGCAGCTCCAGACAATACAGCGGCCGGCTGAACAGCTCTGGGCCGTGCGATCCTCCGCCACCAATGAGGACGAGACTCACGCCAGTTTCGCGGGGTTGTACCACACCGTGCTGGGAGTTGCCGGAGCGCAGCTGGCGACCAGTGTGCAAGCGGTCTGGGCGTCGCTATGGGACGAGCGAGTGGCAACCTATTACGAGCGGATCGGGTGGAGCGATCGCCCTCCGGCGATGGCGGTGGTCATTCAGCCGGTACTCGAAGCCCGTGCTGCCGGCGTGCTCTATACGGTTCATCCTGTCACAGGGCGTGACGATCAGGTCGTGGTGAATGTGGTGCCGGGTCTTGGGGCGGGTCTGGTCGATGGTACGATGACTCCGGATCAGTTCACGTTACAGTGGAGTGCCTCGACCTCACGCGCCAGTCTACAGGAACGAGTCATCGCGAAGAAGGATCGCGCGATGCGGCTGGGAACGGCCGGCGTGCTTGATCAAGCGCTTGCTCCATCCGAGCGTGAGCGACCGTCGGTCACGGAGGAAGAGCTTGAGGTGCTCGTTCAACTGGGGAAGCGAGTCGAGACGGCCCTGCATCACCCCGTTGATATTGAATGGGCCATGGACCGGCAGGGGCTCTGGCTCTTGCAAGCCCGCCCGGTTACGGTGCTACCGACGAAGGCCCCACCGACTCGAGCTGTCTGCGAATGGTCGCGCACCAATTTCAAAGAGACGATGCCGGATGTCCCCAGCCCGCTCGGGATCTCGTTCCTCGAACAGTTTATGGATCTGTTTCTGATGGGGCCTTACCGGCGGTTGGGATGTCAGATCCCTCCCGGTATGTCATCGGTTCGAATTTATCGAGGCCGGCCCTATCTTAATGTGAGTCTGATGCATGCGTTGATCGAACAGCTACGTGGTGACACGTCGACGCTTGCGGAGCATATGGGCGGGCATACGGTCTCCCGGCCGCTCCCCATCAAACCACTCAGTCTCGGGGCGTTGCTTCGGGCGGGATTGCTGGTCGCTTGGTGGATCCGCCAGGCGGCTTGTCAGTCGGAGCGCTGGTTTGCCGACATGAAACGGATGGGGCTGGAGAATCATCGCTCGGCAGTGCAGGCGCTGACGCTGGTCCAGGTGCGCGAACGGATCCAGGCATTGAACGAGGAATTTCTTCGCCGGGAAATGACGTTCGGCATCGCCGGCGGTGTGACGCAATGTTTACAGGCCCTGGGCTTTCTGCTGCCGCGCTGGCTGGGAGAGGATTGGCGCGGGTTGCTCAACGCGGCACTTCAAGGGCAGGCGCAAGCTATCAGCGCGCAGCAGATTATCAGGCTGGCTGAATTGGTTGAGGTCGCGCGTCGTGAGGAGCCGGTTCGGCGTCTGTTTGAGAGCGCGGACTGGGATGGGCGGGCGGCGGATCAGACGCTACGCGGGACGGAGTTTTTCCGTCTGTTCGAGCAGTATCTTCTCGACTACGGGCATCGGGGGCTGGGGGAGTCCGATATTATGTCCCCGCGGTTTGCGGATCAGCCGGAAATCGTGCTGGACGTGCTGCGTCATCAGATTAACGCCGCGACAGCGCAATCGCCGGCAGACATTGCGGCGCGGCAACGGAGGGTGCATGAGCAGGGCTGCGCAGCCATTCGGGCCCGTTGCGGCCGGCTTCGCTGGGAGGTTTTTTCCTGGTGGTACCGGCGGCTCTGCCGGTTCTATGCGCTTCGGGAGGCCAATCGGCATCATCTGATGTACTACGCGGGCGCGACGCGCCGGCTGTTGTTGCGTGCCGGCGCATTGCTGACGGAGCGGGGCCTGTTGGATCAGGCGGAGGATGTCTTCTTTATCCGCGTTGAGGAGCAACTGCCGTTGCTCAGCCTGGAGGATCGTGATTGGCGTGCTCTGGTGCAGTCCCGCAAGCAGGCGCGTGCCCGCGATGTTCAGATGGTGGCGCCGGATCAGTTGACCGATGGAGCGGAAGAGGCCTTGGCTGCACGCGCGCCGGATGCAGCGGGGTGGCGGGGAGTGCCGATCAGTGCCGGTTTTGCGACAGGCCCGGCGAGAATTATCCGCACGTTGGAGGACTGGAAGAAAGTGGTCCCAGGCGACATCCTCGTTGCTCCCGTGATCGATCCTGGGATGGCGCCATTGTTCGGGATTGCGGCGGGACTCGTCGTCGAGATGGGCGGAACCTTGTCGCACGGCGCGATCATCGCTCGCGAATATGGATTACCGGCGGTGGCCAATATCCCGGGGATCGCGACCTCTGTGCGTGACGGTGAGGTCATCGAACTCGATGCTGCAGCTGGAGTTGTGCGACGTCGGGAGCCCACCCAAGATCCTCTATTAAGTAACGACGTTTCATAATCCCAATAGGTTCTGATTTGATTCATGAGCGTCCCTAGGGTAATGGTGGTAGGGCCGAATGACATTGGGGCTTTTCGGTGCTTGACCTTTTTTAACGTATCTCGTACGCTCCGAAAATTCTCCAGACCGTACTTTACCACCCAATAGATTCTTTGTCCGTGAGGATGCCGCGCGTCAGAAGACGGAGAGGATAGCGTAATGGATGTGACCGGCATATTGCTGGGAATTGTCATCGGTCTCGTCCCTGGCGCGCTCGTCGGTTGGTTTATTGGTGCTGGTCGACTCTCTCGACAATTACAACAGCACACGGTCGAACTCAGCGCACGGGCCGAACGGGCGGAGTCGCTTGAGGCGGAGTTGCGCCGCCAGCTGGAGCAGGATCGCCTGGAAGGGGTGCAGCTTCGGGCGGACCTGGCGACAGCCCAGCAGGCGCGAGCCTCAGCCGAAGTGCGTACGGAAGAAGCGCTGAAGCACGTCGCCGAACAAAAGCAATTAGTCGATCAATCCCGCCAGCAGTTACTCGAATCGTTCCAGGCTCTGTCGAACGACGCGCTCACAAAAAACAATCAGGCCTTCTTAAATCTGGCTCGTGTGTCGTTTGAAACGCTTCAGGCCAAAGCCGAGGGCGAACTGTCGCAACGGCAACAGGCGATCGACGGACTCGTGAAGCCGCTCCATGATTCGCTACAGCGCTATGATGAACAGATGCGGTTGCTTGAACAATCCCGCCAATCGGCGTACGGCGGCTTGGATCAGCACCTGAAATCGCTGGCGGAATCCCATCAACGTCTCCAGCAGGAGACCGGCAACCTGGTCAAGGCTCTCCGCGCGCCGACGGTTCGCGGTCAGTGGGGTGAAATCACGCTGAAGCGGGTGGCTGAATTAGCCGGGATGGTCGACCATTGCGATTTCTTCGAACAGGAAAGCGTCACCGGCGAGGATCGGCGGTTCCGTCCCGACATGGTGGTGCGGCTGCCGGGTGGCCGGCAGATCATCGTCGATGCGAAGACGGTCTTGGCCGCCTACCTGGATGCCCATGAAGCCCCGGACGATCAGCGTCGGATCGAGGCCTTGCGGCGGCATGCCGCGCAGGTCCGCAGCCGGATGGACGAGCTATCCTTGAAGGCCTACTGGACGCAGTTTGAGCGGGCGCCTGAGTTTGTGGTGCTCTTCCTTCCGGGCGAGCAATTCCTCGGCGCGGCGCTGGATCATGATCCGCGTTTGATCGAAGAAGGGTTTACGCGCGGAGTTGTGCTCGCCACGCCCACCACATTGATCGCGCTGTTGCGGGCCGTGGGGTATGGCTGGCGACAGGAGCAGATGAATGCCCATGCGGAAGAAGCCGGACGGCTCGGCAAAGATCTTTACGAGCGGATGGCGGTGTTGGCTGAACATGTGAACGATGTCGGGCAGGCGTTAGGCAAGAGCGTGTCGGCCTACAATCGGGCGGTGGGTTCGTTGGAGACGAGAATTCTTCCGGCGGCGCGCCGGTTCAAAGAGCTTGGGGTGGCGTCAGAAAAAGAGATCCCGCAGTTAGAGCCGGCTGAGCTGGTGCCGCGCCGGACATTGCCCTTTGACGGCGAGTAAGGAGTACGCATGACGGACGAGCAGTCGATGGTCGAAGAGTTCCATAAGAAATTCGACATTCTTGTGCAGGCCTGCCCCACAGCAGCCAGCGAGGAAACAAAACGTCTCCGCATCCGTCTGATCCAGGAAGAGTTCGATGAACTCAAAGAGTCCATGGCGGAGGGCAACCTGGCCGCACTGGCCAAAGAGATGGCGGATCTGCTCTATGTCGTGTACGGAACAGCCGTATCGTATGGTATTGATATGGAGCCGGTGTTTCGAGAGGTTCACCGGTCGAATCTCAGTAAAGTCGGCGGATATAAGCGCGAGGACGGCAAGTGGGTGAAGCCTCCGACCTATTCGCCTGCCAAGATCGAACCGTTGTTGGCGATGCAAATGAGTGCTCCCGAAGAAGCGCAGGGGCCTCTCGGGGGCGTTGAGGAGATGCTGCGAGGCGCATGAAATCGCTGCACTGTCCAAGTTGCGGAACGTCATTCGTTCGAGTGACGTCAAACGAAGGGGTGGTTGAGAAAGCGCTCAACCATATCCGCATGTTTCCGTTTCGCTGCCAGCTCTGCACCAATCGGTTCCGTGCCTTCTATCTGAGCGCTCGCCAAAGCACGCAGGAGTTTGATCGCCGCCAGTTCAAGCGTCTGGCAACGGCGATGGACGCGCAAGTGATCGACAGCAAGCAGTTGCCCTTTACGAATCGCATTACCGATATTTCAATGGGGGGCTGCGCGATTCTGGCGGGGGGATTGGCCAAGGGGGCGTTTGTCGAGCTGGTGTTGAAGTCGAGCACCGAGGGTGAGGAAATCCGCATCGAAACAGCGATGGTCTGTTCCGTCAGATCGGAGTCAGTAGGGATACAATTTCTAGAGTTCCATCCCGATGATCAACGCCGTCTGAGTCAAGTCGTGCTCGGGCTGCTCGTCGGCCAGGGCGGGCAACCGAATACCTACTCCTGACGGTATCATTCCGGGCGTGGCTCTAGCGCCGGCGTCGTCTTGCCGGTCTCCTTACCAGTACATTGTCGATGAGCCGCACGTTCCCAATGCGGATGGCTCCCAGCAGGACCGCCCGATCGCTTACGGATGTGAGCGGCGTGAGAGTGTCAGGATCGCACACCGTGAGGTATTCGACGGTTGCGGCGGATTCCCGGCGCAGAACCTGTGTCATCATCGATTGAATCTTCCGGCCGGCTGTCATCCCGTTTTTGATCGCCGCCGCCCCAGCCTGCAAACTCTTGTAGAGTATGGGAGCGAGTGTACGATCGGTCTCGGACAAATACACGTTCCGTGAACTCCTCGCCAGTCCATCCTGCTCACGTACGGTCGGGTGGACGATCAGCTTGACTCCCAGGCTGAGGTCTTCAATCACGCGACGGACAAGAGCGGCCTGCTGAAAATCCTTCTGTCCGAACACCGCGACATCCGGCCGGACGATCCCGAACAGCTTGGTGACCACCGTGGCGACGCCGGCAAAGTGATGCGGGCGGATCTCGCCTTCCCAGCGCTGCGCGATTTCGGGGACCGTGACGACCGTTTCAAAGCCCTCCGGATATATCGCTTTGACGCCGGGCTCGAAGCAAATATCGACTCCCTCAGCTCGGCAGAGCGCGCGGTCTTTGGTAATGGGGCGTGGATACTTGGCGAGATCTTCCGTCGGGGCGAATTGGGTCGGGTTCACAAAAATACTGACGACCAGTGCATCGCATTGCAACCGGGCAGCGCGGATGAGGGCACGATGGCCGTCATGCAGCGCCCCCATCGTCGGGACGAATCCGATCGTGACCCCTTCACGGTGGAGCTGCCGGCTCCAGTCAGCCATGGCCTTGGGAGTCCGAAGGATGTTCATAAGTCCGGACGAGGGTTACAGGACGGACGTGAGCCGTAGCGCGTCGACGGCTGGGGAAAGAGCAGGCGGACTTCCGACTGGTCTTTGGCGGTTGCGAGTAATTGCGTGGCCGTTTGCTGGAGTGAGGGGTGGAGCAGGAGCGGATCGAGTTCGTTCAAGGGCATCAGGACAAACCGCCGGTCATGCAGCCGGGGATGCGGCACCACAAGATCCGCTTCTTGAATGACCCGGGTGCCGTAAAACAGAATATCCAGATCGATCGTGCGAGGACCGGAGCGATTCTCCTCGTCGCGTCCCAGCGACCGCTCGATCTCACGCAAGACCGTCAGCAGGCTGCGGGGCGTAAGGTCGGTCTCAAGCTGCACGACGCCGTTCAGAAACCAACCGTCCCCCGGTTGCGCATGGTCGAGCACCGGCTCGGTTTCGTAGAGCAACGAAATGCCGGTGACCTGTGAATGCGGGAGCAGGCTCAACAGGGTGACCGCCCGATCGCAGAAATCCAGGCGATCGCCGACATTTGATCCAAAGCCGATGTAGACCGTTTCTCTCATGCTGATAAGTGGCTGGTGGTGAGTGATGGGGAAACAAGGCCAGGCCGGCGCTCATCCCCGGCACTCATCACCTATCACGGTTTTTTAGAATCCCGCCTTCTTGATCCGCTCCACCGCTTCGGCCAGCCGTTCTTTGGTCGTGCAGACGGTCATACGGATGTAGCCTTCGCCAGGCGCACCGAATCCGTTGCCCGGCGTCGTCACGATGCCGGCCTTTTCCAGTAAATGAGCGGTAAATGAGGCGGAAGAATAACCCTTCGGAACCGTCACCCAGATGTAGAAGGCGGCCGGCGGGGAATCCACCTCGAGTCCGAGCTTTTTCAGGCCCGGCACGAGCGTGTCGCGCCGTTCCTGATAAATCTTGCGGAGCCCGTCCGTCACCGAATCGTCCAGCCCCAGCGCCGTGATGCCGGCAGCCTGCACCGCCTCAAACACGCCGGAGTCCAGCTGGCTCTTCACCTTGCCGAGTCCGGCCAACACGTCCTTGTTGCCGACCGCGAACCCGAGCCGCCAGCCGGTCATGTTGTAGGTCTTGGAGAGCGAGTGGAATTCCACGCCGACATCTTTCGCGCCGTCCACTTCCATAAAGCTGGCCGGGCGTTTGCCGTCGTAGAAAATCTCCGAGTAGGCCGCGTCGTGGCAGACGATGACCTGATTCTCCTGCGCGAACTCGACCACCCGCTTGAAGTAATCCTTCGTCATGATGACGGACGTCGGATTGTTCGGCGAGTTCAGCCACATCAACTTGGCTTTCTTCGCCACGTCTTTCGGAATTGCGTTCAGATCCGGCAGGAACCCGTTGGCTTTCGTCAGCGGCATAA
The DNA here is from genome assembly GCA_002869855.2 of Nitrospira sp. CG24D. Taxonomy (GTDB): domain Bacteria; phylum Nitrospirota; class Nitrospiria; order Nitrospirales; family Nitrospiraceae; genus Nitrospira_D. The sequence goes on along the minus strand of NEWQ02000023.1, from coordinate 252,418 downwards.
TGTGCGAGACTCCGCCGCAGAAGCTCGTGCCGACCGGATAAACCGGGTAGCCAGGGCTGGGGACCAGCACGATATCGCCCGGATCGACAAACGCCAGGTGGATGTGGCCGATGCCTTCCTTCGAACCGATCAGCGTCAGCACTTCGTCGGCCGGGTTCAGCGTCACGTTGAACCGGCGCTTGTACCAATCGGCCACTGCCGTACGGAACGACAGCATGCCTTCGTAGGAGGGATATTGATGGTGCTTCGGGTTCTTGGCGGCTTGCGCCAGGCTCTCGATGATCGGCTCGGGAGTAGGCAAATCCGGATCGCCGATGCCGAGATTGATGATATCCACGCCCTTGGCAATTGCCGCCTGCTTCATCTTGTCGATGGCGGCAAAGAGATAGGGAGGTAATGTTTTGATACGTGTGGCGACTTCGATCGGAAAACCAGCCATGTTGACTCCAACTCCTTTTGTGGGGATCGCATTCAGCCGTCAGCTATCAGCGCTCAGCCAACATCTGATGGCCATACTAAGACGGTCGCTAGAGTACTTCAGAGCAGTGCTGGCAATCAACGCCCAGGAGCAAGAAGATGCTCGATCAGCCGGTCGGCGAACCGGTGCAGGGTGGGGAGATGCGGGATGGCCGCAGCTTTCACATCCGGCGCAGTGAGCTGTGCCTTCGTAAGATCCGGCGCGCATTCCCGGCAGAGCGCATCGATCCCGGCTGATTCCATCTCCAAGTGAAACAGCAGCCCATAGGCCTTAGCGCCATAGCGGAAGGCTTGCAGCGGCGCAATAGTTGAACCGGCCAGCGGGACGCAGCCCTGGGGTAAGTCGAAGATCTCTCCGTGCCACTCAAAGACATCGAACGAGTCGGGCAGCGTTGTGAAGACCGGGTCTTGCTTGGCTTCTGGTGTGAGTCGCACCGGCGTCATGCCGATCTCCAGTGCTTTGCCGGGACGCACAGTCGCGCCCAACGCCTTTGCCATGAACTGACTGCCGAGGCAGACGCCGATGACAGGAGTCCCGGAAAATAGGACTGATCGAATGAACGCCGTTTCCTCCGCGATCCAAGGATCAGAATCATTCACCGACATCGGCCCGCCCATCACAATGAGCAGATCGCCGGCATCCTTCGGCAGCCCGTCTTGCTGGACGAGGTATTGATCGAGTCTCACGCCGCGATTTGTCAGCGCCGTGGCGAACGCCCCGGGACCTTCGAAGGGAACATGTTGGAGGCAAACGACCCGCATGGAGACAGTAAGTCTCATAAACCTAAAAGCGAGGTCAAGGCGCTTGCGCTCAAATAGCCAAGGGAGACGAGAGTCTCCGCTGCTGCTCTGGCTCAAGGTAAATTCCGCTTCCCCTCTTTAGCTTTCACGCTAAATCGCCGAAAAGTAGTACATGATTGCCGAAATCGATTGTCCGGTGCAGGAGGCTGAGCGGACGCTGCAGGCCGTAGTCATGTTCGCGCCGCGCTATTCGCTGCCGCAACGGATCCGCTCCAGCTATCACGCCTTCTGGTACTGGCTTGGCCAAGGATTGGAATGGTCGCGCGGTCTGTATCGTGAACGGCCTGTGGGCCAACTGACGCATCTCAGCGGGAGCCAGCAGGCGCGGATTGCGGTATTGCGTCGCCAGTTCGATGTCCGGTTTGAGCAGCATTGCGCCGCGCTCACAACGCTGAAGAGCTACGACTACCTTGATATTCTCGATCAGGCCTGGGCGGCCTGGGGGCAGCCCCGGCCCGTCGGCGGCGTGGTGCATGACGTGGGCGCGTCCAACTTCTGGTATGCCCGGGCGCTCCATACGTTTTTCCTTCCATCGGCCCTGACCGGGGTCGAAGTGGAAGGCCATCGCATTTACTACAACGGCTACAGCCGTCACGATTATGCACGGGGCTACGTGCATAATCTGCCGCAGACCGACTTTGTGATCGCCGACTATGCGCAGTATACGCAGCCGGCTGATACGATCGTGGCCTGGTATCCCTTTGTGACCCCTGCGCCGGTACTGGCGTGGCGGATGCCCTTGGCGTTTCTGGCGCCGCAGGCCTTGTTCGCGCGTGTTGCGATGAATTTGAATCCGTCCGGTATTTTCGTGATGGTCAATCAGGGTCGGGAAGAAGCCGACGTGGCCGCCGATCTTTGCAGGCAGGGGGGACTCAGGTGTGAGAGTTCCTGTGAATTGCGAGTGACGTTGCGTCGGCGGCGCATTCCGCCGGTGGTGTCCTGGTGGCGGCGCCCCTAGCAGGCTGGTAGCCGTTGTAGATAGGGCTAGGTTACAATCCATACTTATGCAACACGCAATTAAGACGGTTGAAGATCTGCGGTGGCTGATGGCCCACACGGGCGGCTTCCGTTCTGGCTATGTGACCGACCTGCAGATGGCGAAGCGCCGGCTGTTCGACGAAGAGTCCGGACGCGATGTGCTGGCCGATACGACGGTGTCGATGACGATTCGCTATCAGCTGCACGGGATGGTGCGGGTGGCGAAGCTGGTGATGAACGGGGTGACGGATTTTTCGATCTTCGAGCAGGAGGGGAGCGACTCCTCGGCGCTCAGTGTGATTCAAGCGGAGCGTAGCGACGGGCGCCTGCGGTTCTGGTTTGATCCGCAGGGTGAGCTCTATGCGGTTTGTGAAGACGCGCATCTCGAAGAGATTGCCACGCCGATTCTTGCGGAGCAGGTGCTCCCGGAGCTGGCTCGCTGGACGTTCCAAGGGCATTCCGGGGAGGCCCCCACCATCTCTTGGTTTTTAATGGAACTTGAAGAAGCAGGTGTTCCTTGCTCCTGGGCCGTCTCGAAGAAGCGGCGTGCGAACGGCACGTCGGCGCGGTGGGAGGGGGACCTGACTCCGGCATGCGACAGCAAGAGCCCGCGTGGGAATGCGGTGCGCGTGTTGGTCTACGGAGCGCAGGACGGCGAGGGGTTCGGTGTGGTCCTTCGTGCGCTCGGCACGCCGGATCGACAGGTGAGCCGCGTGCTGACCGTCTTGGCCGATCGTATGACGCAGCGATATGCGGGAAGTTGTCTGGTGGGAACCACGATTATCCCGGGACGGGAGTGGGAATCGTGGCGCTCCCGAGGCGCCGCCAGGCCGTAGGGGCCGTGAACCGGCGGGCCTGAGCCGGACTAGTGTGAGTGACCGTTCGCGAAGTGGCCGTTGGTGTTGGTGTGGTGCTCGGTCACGTGGCCATTGCCGTTTGAGTGGACCGCAGTGCCGTTTCCGTTCTTTACGACCTGCCCGTTCTTTCCGTTCACACATTCCACGAGCGCCCAGAATCGCAGCGGGTTCACATTCTGCTTGCGCGCGACCTGCAACGACGTGCCTTCCAGAACGGTATGCAGAGACAGGTCCGTGCGCCATCCCAGATGCTTCGTGAGCGGGGAGATGACTTTCTCCATCGCGGCGATGATCTTGTTGCCGTTGCTGAAGTGGTTGAGCATGATGATGCGGCCGCCGGGACGGCAGACGCGGATCATTTCATTGACGACTGTGCGGTGGTCCGGCACGGCGGTGACGACGTAGGCCGCGACGACGGTATCGAAACTGTTGTCGGCAAATTCCATGGCGCCGGCATCCATGCGATGGAGCTGGACATGCGTCAGCCGATGCATCTCCGCCCGCTCTTTCGCCTTGCCCAGCATGCCTTCAGAGAGGTCGATTCCGGTAATCTTGCAATGCCGCGGGTACATCGGAAGGGCGAGGCCGGTGCCGACGCCGACTTCGAGAATCTGCTCGTTCGGCTGCACGTTCAAATTGCGGATCGCCGATTCGCGCCCTTCGTGAAACACCTTGCCGAAAATCTGATCGTAAACGCCGGCGTACGACGTGTAGACCCGCTCAACTTTCTTCAAATCCATGAGTCCTCCGAATCCCGCATGACTTGGGGGTGGCCGTGCCTGCGGGAGCAGGCTGGCGTGGAACCCAAACATCTGGGGAAAAACAAAAGGCGGGGAACCCGTATGAGACGTGAGAAGCCCGCCTGAATTGCAAACGGCGCTACTGTAGCCAAGTCCTGAGGGTGAGTCAACTGATTCTTCTGAGGAAATCTGTCCCGGCAAGCATAGATGGAGGACGGTCCGGCAGTGCTGTCTTGATTCGTGCGGCGCGCCTATGGGATAGGTACGCGCCATGATGCTTGCAGGATTATTTGCCGGGGCGCTGTTCCTCGGATTACTCGTGGGCGATCGCTGGTACTTCAGCACCCTCTCTGTCGAAGCGAGCCGCTACGGCTGCAAGGTCGGGCGTGGGGCCGCGCGGTTGGAGGCGATCGGTCTCGCGCAGATCCATACCCGCTTCGACAAACTGGGGCTGTTGCCGATGCGGCACGGGGTGGCCCGGCTGTTTATCGAGAGCAATCGCCTGCTCCTTCGTCCCCGCTATCCGACCCTCTGGGCGTTTCTCTGGATCTGGCCGATGAAGGCGACGATAGATCTCCAGGCTGACGGCGAGGCGGTGGTGCTGGCGATGACGAAGCGCACGCCCTGGGCGTCGGCAATCCTCACCGGCGCCTGGTTCCTCATCGTCACGGTCGGGACATTGGCCACAATCATTAGCTATGTGGTGGAGGGAGGCCTGGCTAGTTCCAGCGGAGTGCTGATGGCAAGCGGGATTCTTACCCTCGGATTGTTCTTTATTTTTTCCGGCCTGGTGACGGTGGTGATGGCCTATCGCATGGAGAACAGCCGGCTCGCCGTGCTGCAGCAGGAGTTCGAAGACGTGGTGACCGGCCGGGCTGCTGCTACGCGCTGAACAACCCTAAGAAATGGTCGAATTCGGGAGGCAGATCCAGCGCCGAACGATTGCGTGCGAGCCCGGCAATGATGCCGCGATGTTTCTTGCTGAGGCCGGACTGGTCGAACGCTTGCCGGAACTGTGCCCAGCGCCAGGCCGGATCCGCCGAGAGCCGCGCCTGCTCCGGTTTCGGGAGGGTATGGACGGCGGTCGTCAACGTCCGGATCGCTTTCTCCACGCTTTCATAGGGCGGCGCGAGTTTGAGCTGTGCGTAGAAAGTTTCCAGATGAGACCGGAACTCCTCGCGCAGGCTCTGCAAGGGATCGAGTGATGGAACAGCTGATTCAGGCATGGTCGTAACCCGGATGATACGGTATGATGGTTCCGAGTCACAAGTACCGCGTGATGTGTTCGTGCATTGGCTATTACTGGAGGTAGGTATGACGAAGATGCGTTGGATGGTGTTGTCGATGGTCGGGATGTTGGCGCTGGGCGGCTGTTCCTCCCATCGTCATCACGGGATGATGGAGTCAGGCAAGAGCGACGCCTATTGGCAAAAAGGGCAGCAGGACATGGCGGGGTTGATAGACCGGACGGTGAAAGATCCGGCCAAAGCCACGCAGGTGAATGCCCTGGTCGGTGAGATTGTCACGGAGCTGAAGGCGGGCCGTGAGCAGGAGCGCGCCTATCATCGCCAGCTGTACACGCTCAATGCGAGCTATACGGCCTCCCCTGAGGAGTTCACCAAGATCCTCGATGAGGCGAATAATCAGCGCATGAAGACATCGGCGAAGATTCTTGGCCTGCGGTTCAAGATGAAAGAGTTGATGACGGCCGACGAGTGGAAGGGTCTCTCCGACCAGATGCTCTCGTACAGCAGCAAGTATCAGCACGGCAGCGCAGGGGCGAAGAGCAGCTACTAGAGACTAGTTTTTGACGGCAGCGGCTTTCAGCGGCATGGGCGTCCAGCTCGTGCCGCCGTCGGTCGAGTGGTAGAGGCCGCTGCCGTTGGTGCCGACGAAGAGATCTTGCGGATTCTTGGGGCTCATGGCCAGCGAACGAATGTTCAAGGACGTGAGCCCCGCATTGATCGCCTTCCAGGTTTTGCCGCTATCCAGGCTTTTCCAGACGCCACCCGGTCCGCCGATATAGAGGTGAGCCGGCTGTCTCGTATCGATCAGCATGCTGCTGACAAAGGGATCTTTCAGCCCTTCCCCGATCCGTTCCCAGGTGTTGCCGCTGTTCGCGGTGCGGAACAAGCCTTTCGTCGTTCCGGCATAGACAATGTTCGGTGTGACCGGATCAATGGCAATCGCATTCACGCCCAGCGCCATGGCTCCCATTAGTTCCGTCTCGGGTATGAGCCCGGTATTGATCTTCTTCCACGAGGCCGCCGCGTCTTCCGATCGGTAGACGCCGCCGGTGGTGCCCGCATAGAGAATACGCGGATTCGTGGGGTGGATCGCGATCGAGACGACGATGTGTACCTCTTTCATCCCCGCCATGCGCTCTTCCCACTCTCGCCCGCCGTCTTTCGTGGAGAAGGCGCCGACGGTCGTGGCAATGTAGATCTGCTCGTTATTGGTGGGGTCAAAGACGAACTCATTGATGAACGAGACGTGTTCTTTGAGCCCGACGTTATGGGGCAGCCAATGTTGCCCGCCGTCCGGACTCTTGTAGACGGCGTCGGCCATGGTGCCTGCGTAGATCGTGGCCGGGAACTGCGGGTCGATGGCGAGCGTCGTCACGCGGCGCGCGCTGAAACTCGGAAAGCGCTCCCAGGACGCACCGGCATCACGGGACTTGTAGACCGCATCGTTCGTGGCGACGTAGAGAATATTTGCGTTTGTTGGATGGAGCGCAATTGAGACAACCGACTCGCTCTCCTTTTGGCAGCCATTGGAGAACAAGAAGAGCCCGAACAGGCTGAGGCTAAGGAGTGAACGAAATAGCTTCATCGTGGTGCGGGACCTAATCATAGGAATTGACGATGAGTCAAGCAGAAGCGCTGATCGCTAATATTTCTCCAACTCCAGAGATCTTGTCTCGTGCTTCACGCTTTGGTTGATAATAATTAGGCATTTCAGTAGACTTCAAAGTCACAGGGTTTGCGGGGTTATTGTCAGATCC
>NEWQ02000023.1:121285-245461 GCA_002869855.2 Nitrospira sp. CG24D | reverse complement strand
GTCTCTGTGCTCGCGGAACGCGCGCCCTCAGAAGGGCCTCGTTCGACGCGCGCAGTTGAGCCTCCGCCAGCCGCTTCGCTGAAAGTGGAATGGGGAGGCAGACCCCTCTGATTTTGCTCGCGCACCCCACACGCGGGAGCAATCGTATTGTTGCATCAAGGCGTGTTGTGATCATTGACAACATAGCCTCCTGTTGGCATACTCTCCAACGTGAAGGCTGTCGAGTTGTTTCGTCGAAGAGTCGTTTATTCAGAGAATGCTTTCGCCGAGTTGATTCTCTGGCGAGTGCAGAAACCCATTGCCGGGTCGCAGCACCCATTCAAATACCGGCTCGCGTATGTTGTGAACGAAGTGTGCGTGCTGCGGTTTGACAATGAGACAGGCAAAGGGGATCACCGGCATGTCGGCAGCAAGGAAAGTCCCTATACCTTCACCACTCCTGAGAAGCTGATTGCTGACTTCCAACGCGAGATTGCGAGGTGGGATCATGAAAACGGTCATACTTGAAGTGCGTTCTCCTGAGGATGGCATGGCTGAGTTTGCGCAGGTCTGGAAATCGGGCAAGCCTCATCGGTCGGCGCGCATTGGCTTTGCGACTCCTGAGCTGCTGTGGAAGGTACTCTCTGCCAAACGCTGGGAACTTCTGAAGGCACTGTGCGGCGCCGGGCCGGTGTCCATCCGCGAAGCGGCACGCCGCGTTCAACGGGATGTGAAGGCCGTTCACAGCGACGTGACGGCTCTATTGTCCGCCGGATTGCTGAATCGCACGAAGACCGGCGGCATCGAATTTCCTTACGAGGCCGTCAAGGTCGAATTCTTGCTCCAGGCCGCGTAACCTACCGGGCGAGAATATAGCGCCTCTTCACTCGCGGCAATGAGCCATGGCGGCGATAGCGTCGGCTCATTGAGAGCTGTCGCTGTCTACGCCGCATCTTCATTGCTAGACAACATCACAATCCGAAATCTGAGGTAAGGCCGGGCAAGAAAGGGCGGCGAGGCGGCTGGCAAGTCTCTGTGCTCGCGGAACGCGCGCCCTCAGAAGGGCCTCGTTCGACGCGCGCAGGTGAGACTACGCCAGCCGCCTCGCTGAAAAGGGGAAACGAAGAGGAATAGGGCCAAGCGCATTGAACGATCGTCGACTAAGGCGTATTGTTCGCGACCATTGATGGTTTGTTATACGGCTAGAAAATGGCAGATCCGGTTCTTATGCGGCTCGGCCTAAAAATTGTTGGGCGGCTGCATGGCACGCAAACAACGCGCACATGGATAACGCAGACGAATGCTGATCTATACCTACATACTGCTGACCTTGATGATGGGCGGATCGGCCCTCTGGAACGGAGCAGTCTATGCCGGCGTAGCCGGGATCGTTGGCGCCACCATGTGTTGGTTCGCGGCCTCGGGGCTCAAAGGTTCCCTGATGGTGGGAACTCGGCCTCAGAAAATTGCGGGCTTTGCCGCTGCAGTTCTCTTCATCGTCATCGGGATGGGAGTTGTCTATCACTCCGGTTTCTGGATAGGGTTCTTCGGATACGAGTTTTCAGGAGTCATCTGGTGCCTTATCGGCCTAGCTGCTGGTTGGATCGCCACGAAACGACGGCATGCTGAATAGTGCAACTCGGAGCCTTCACTCAGCATCTCACGTCGGTGCGGACTTTTCGTCCGCCCAACCAGTCACTTCAGCGGACGTCGCAAGCGGCGCCCACTGAGCGTTGTCGTTAAGCGACATTCGCACTGGGCTTCGGGTTTTACACGAGAAGGATGTCCGGCCGCGTCCACAGACAAGATCCTACGCTAGCTGAACTCTGAGCTATGTCGGTCCCACGGAAGCATCACCACTTGCCAGTCTTCTACCTTGCACGCTGGGCGGGCGAAGACGGTAAACTTTGTCAGTTTAGCCAACCCCGTAAGAAAGTAGTTTCCCACCGCAAGCATCCCGCACAAACTGGATACGTCGAGCGCCTCTACGAGATTCCGGGCCTTCCACCTGAAAAGGCGCAGGGAATCGAGCAAGGGTTTATGCAACGGCTTGATTCCCTCGCGGCGATGGCTCTCAGGATGTTGGAAGAGGACGATCCTCGAATCACACGTGAGCCACAGCCGAGAAGCGCGTGGACGCGCTTCATACTATCTCTCCTGCTGCGTACCCCACAGGACATAACGGCTTTGAAGTCCGGATATGCTGAGGAATGGGCGCGGCGCATCCCAGACTTGGAAACGAAGTACGCAGCTAAAAGGGCACCGAATGATCCAGCTACTCTAGAAGAGCATCTTGCGCAGCGTAATCCGGACTATGTGGACCAGTGGGCGATGTCTCTTTTGCCGTCTCTGATCGATCATGAGAAGATTAAAGATCTCCTGAACAACATGCGATGGCTAGTGAGGCGCATCGGCTCGGATGCGGGAGAGTTTCTGACTTCGGATCATCCTGTAGTCATGTCCTGGACGCTCACGGAACCGAACGCCTTCTTGTTTCTGCCGATCGGCCCGAAGGCCATGTTTGTCGCCGTCAACGATTTGGAGACGCAAAGAATGATCGAGGAACGGAGTCCTGCTGAACAGGTGGAGGCCGTCAATCGCTTTGTCGCTGGGCGTGCTGGTAGATTTGTTTATGCGCGCAATGACGCCGCTCTAGGGTATGTGCAAGAACACATGGGGACAAAGCCGCGAAAGACGCTTCTTGAGCAATTAGCCACGCGGCGTCGTGGCGTTACCGATTGATCCCTCAAGGATGCAGAAATGCCGCATGGCATTGTGTTCCAGGGATGGTGTTCCCCCCTTCCCATCATTTAGAGCTTCTTCTCAATCCGTTCCGCATAGCCGGTCATTTCGATATAGCCCTGGCCGTTGATCGCTTGCCCTCGTTCGGTGCCTTCTACTGCCACTGCTCCTTCCCAATAGGTAATTCTTGTGCTGCGTGTCGTGCGCAATTCCTGATCGGCCAGGAGCGGGGTCAGATTCAGCGCCAGTCCGAGTGAGGGAATCAAGACCTGCCAGCGGCTGGGGTAGGTGGCTTTGCTGGTTGGACTGGTCCAGGTATCGAGTGGGGTTAATTGGATGTCGGAGGCCGACAGGTGCTGCGTGCGACCATCAGGAAGAATAAGTGTTCCGCTGGAGGCTGCGTCCGATGAACCATCGGTGTGACGGAGGCGATAGATCATGAGTTCACGCTTGTCGGCGAGTTGAATGCTGAACCAATCCCACCCGGCGAGATCCGTGCCCAAGTCCGCCGAGCCGAACTCATGGTCCATCCAACTGGTGCCGGTAACGCGGTACGTTTCGGTGCCGATGGTCAGAGTCCCGGCTGACGTGAGGTTGGTGAATGAATAGTAGTGCGAGGCCTGTCCCGCTGCCGCTCCCTTTTTGCTAATCCCTCGCTCGCCGTGGATGACCAGCGGTTTAGCGGGATCGAGCGTCAGGGAGAGCTCTACGCCATCGGCCTTGGCGTCGAGCCGGTGCTGGGCGCTGTGTTCAGGTGATTCTGCGCGCCATTGATCGAGCCAGACGTGCAGATGAGTGGCGTCGGCTCCGGCTTTGCCCAAACCGGCGCGACTGATGCGATCATGAAAATAAAAGCGTTGACCCGTGACGTCCGTGACTGCGAGATGGGCTAGATAGAGTTGATCCACCGACCAACGCGAGGGGCGCGTCTCGACCTGATCGGGCGCGATCGCGCGGCGAAAGAACGTGAGTTCAAAGCCGAATCGTCTACCCTCGGCGGTCTCCAGGTGGCCGGTGTAGTACCACCATTCAGTACGAAAGGCGTCGTGCGAGCCGTGATCCCGCGGGAATTCGTACCGATACCCTTCTTGCGCCAGGCGAAAGGAAGTGGCTGGCGGATCGGTCGGTGCTGCCGCTGCTACACTTGCGAGCACAGAGATCAAGCAGAGTCCGGCAATCGCGATTCGCTTCAGCCGTCCTGCGATTCGAATAGTAAGGGATGCCATAGCCCACCATCAGGGAGATGTATTTCCTCCACGGCTTATAGCATGCGAGAAAGATCGCGCACAAATCACCAGTATTGGTGAGGCCTTTCGCGCTGTCTCATGTGCGGATGAGCGCCGGTCCCGGCGTTGACAATTTTCACAACTCTCGGCTATCGTGAGTCATGCAGATTGATCGCGAGCGCGACCAACCCACGAGAGACCCCTACGACAAAGCCGTACCGTTCGCCATCCCGGAACGTGTTCCGGTATTTGCGTTGCCCAACGTCGTCTTTTTCCCGAAGACGTATCTGCCGCTCCATATTTTTGAGCCGCGCTATCGTCAGATGGTGGCGGATGCGGCGGCCGGCGGACAGTGCGTGGCGATGGCCCTGCTGAAGGAGGGTTGGGAGACGGATTACTACGGCAATCCGGTAATTTATCCGATCGGTTGTATTGGCCGCCTCGTCAGTGTGCAATCGTTGGCCGATGGACGATCCAATATTTTACTCCAAGGGTTGGAACGGTACGAAATCCAGGAAGAATTTTTCGAGAAGCCCTATCGAGAGGCCCGGGTAGCGGTGAAGCCGGCTGCCGTCGAACCCTCGTTGGCACCTGAAGTGCGCCAGGCGTTGATGACTGTGTTGGAGCAGTATCTGCGCGCGCGGGAAGATGCGGCGACCTGGGAAGGGTTATTCCGCAACGATGTGAACGATGAGATCCTGGTGAATACGCTGTCGACATACTTGGACTGCACACCATTGGAAAAACAATTTCTTATAGAAGCCGAAGGTCTCCACCAGCGGGCGCGTCGTCTGAGCGACCTGATCCAGTTCATGGTGCATGATCAACAAGGCGCGAAGGGTTGGGGGTAATGGACCGGACAATTGCGATTGATGTGAATCGGCTCTGTAAGAGCTACGACGGCCATAAAGCAGTCGACGATCTTTCTTTCCAGGTGTATGCAGGCGAAATCTTCGGCTTGCTGGGCCCGAACGGCGCCGGCAAAAGCACGACCCTGCGCACGCTCATCACGCTGCTGCATCCCACATCCGGCACCGCCACGGTGCTCGGGCACGATACGGTGCGCGAGGCGGATCTGGTTCGGACGCTGTTCGGCTATGTGCCGCAAGAGCGGGCCATCGATCGATTCCTCACCGGGCGCGAGCATCTGGAGTTGCTCGGAGCGCTCTATCATCTGACCAAGGAAGAAGCCGCGAAGCGGATCGCCGAACTGCTCAAGCTGGTTGAACTCGAAGAGCACGCGGACCGGCCGGCGAAGACCTATTCGGGCGGCATGAAGCGGAAGCTCGATATCGCCTGCGGTCTGCTGCCGAATCCGAAGATCCTCTTTTTGGACGAGCCGACGTTGGGGTTGGACGTGCAGAGCCGGCTGCGGATCTGGGACTATATCCGGATGCTCAAGGCCCGCGGCATGACGGTGGTCATGACGACTAACTATCTCGACGAAGCCGATCAATTGTGCGATCGCCTCGCGATCATCGATTGCGGCAAGGTGAAAACGATTGGCTCTCCGGCCGAATTGAAAGTGGCGCTCGGCGGCGACAGTGTGTCGCTCACGATCAAGGAAACCGCGCGCCTTGGCGCCTTGGCTTCCGCCATCAAGGGACAGCCTGCTATTCGCACGGTGAATGCGACGGCCACTGGCCTCGATATTCGGGTGGAGTCCGCTGAAAAAGCGCTTCCGGCAATCTTAGAGGCGGCGAACAAACTGGACTGCCGCCTCGATTTTATTGACTATCACCGTCCCCGGTTGGACGATGTCTTTATCGCCCATACGGGCCGTTCGTTAAAAGACGCGGCTCCGGCGGAAGAAACAACGTAGGGAGATACATGGCGCACTATTGGCAAGAAATCGAGGCCTTGACGTTGCGGTGGGTTCGCCGACTGAGTCGGGAAAAATTCAGCATGCTCTTTACGCTGGTCCAGCCGATGCTGTTCTGGCTGATCTTCTTCGGCAATCTGTTTCAGCGAGCCGCGGACGTGCAGGTCACCCAGGCGCCCAACTACATCAGCTTTCTGGCGGCCGGTGTAGTCGTGATGACGGTGCTGAATAACGGGTTGGCCGGCGGCGTCGATTTGTTGTTCGACAAGGAGAACGGATTTCTCGAACGGTTGATGTCCGCTCCGATCCACCGGAGTTCGGTCATTCTAAGCCGGTTTATCTTCGTGATGACGATCACGTCCCTTCAAGTATTGGTGATCCTCGGCATCGCGTTTCTTTTCGGCGTGCATCCGGCGACAGGGCTGCCCGGCGTGGCCATGATCCTCTTGATCGGCATGCTGTTCGGTGTGGGGCTGACAGCCATCTCGATGGCGATGGCTTTTTCCGTGAAGAGCCACGGAGACTTTTTCTCAGTCCTCGGATTCCTGTCGCTGCCGATGATTTTCCTCAGCTCGGCGCTGGTGCCGCTGACGGCCATGCCGACCTGGATGAGTGTGCTGGCGCAATTCAATCCCATGACCTGGGCGATCGACGCCGTGCGGCCGCTGATTCTCACCAATTGGAGCGATGCCCTGCCGCATGTGGGCATGGCGATCGTCGTGATGCTTATTTTTGATGCACTCTGTTTGTATGGCGGAGCCAAAGCATTCCGCCGGGCGATGGGCTAGCAGGCAGGATGGTGAACTTGCCGCCCAGCGGCGTTCTCGCGGCGCTCAGAGGCTCAACGTACAGAGTGAGTACGATTCGCCTCTTCGCTTGCTGCGGCCTTGCTGTCCGCCAAGTTGACCATCCTGCCGACTGAGGGTAGAGAAGGATCTGCAATGATGGTGACTCCAGAAAGTCAGATTCGTGCCCTCATCCGGTTGTTGTCCGATGAGGATGCGCGCATTGTCGAAACCATCAGCGACAAGCTGATCGACATCGGCCCCTCGGCCGTGCCGTTGCTTCAGGAAGCCGAGATCGAGCAGCCGGAAATGGCGGATCGTATCGCGACGATTCTGGAAGAGATTCGTTGGGGTAAGCTCGAGGACGAAATGCGGGTGATGGCCGCAGGCCCTGACGAGACCATGAATCTGGAACAGGGGGCGTTTCTCATTGCCCGGTACACGTACCCCCTGCTCGATACGGCGGAATACGGACGGCTGCTCGATACGATGGCGCAGGAAGTCCGGGAACGGATCGGTCCGCGCGCGTCCGGTGAAGAAACGGTCAATGCGCTGAACCGCTATGTGTTTACCGAACAGGGTTTCAAGGGCAATACCAAGAACTATTACGAAGTCGAGAACAGCTATCTGAATCGTGTGATCGATCGGCGGGTAGGGATTCCCATCAGTTTGTCGGTGGTGTATCTCCTCATCGGGCAGCGGCTGGGCCTGCCGCTGCATGGCATCGGGATGCCGGGTCATTTTCTGGTGAAGTACGAGTCGGATCGCTACAAGATTTTCATTGATTGCTTCAACGGCGGAGCGCTGTTGACGGAAAAGAATTGCGCCCGTTTCCTAACGGAAGCCGGCTATGGATTCGATGACAAGTATCTGCAGCACAGCCAGGTTCGTGGAATCCTCTCCCGCATGGTGAAGAATCTCCTGGCGATCTATTCGAAGATGGATGAGCCGGTGAAGACGGCGCGGTTCACGACCTTGATTGAAATTCTTGGCGGGGAGCCCCGCGAAGAAGGCTTGTAGTTCGGCTGGTTTCTATCTCACCTCAGAGCCGAATCCTCAGCAGATCTTTCCCCTTTATCACGGTCCCGCGAAAATTCTCCGCTGCCTGAGCTTTCACGTCGGCTCGATCCGCGGGCGGATAGAAATGCGACAGCACCAGTCGATCGATTCCGGCCTCCTCCGCCACCTGGCCGCATTCCCCCGCATGCATGTGCACCGGCCCCGGCTTCGTGGCCGGGAATGAGCAGTCCAGCACGGCCACGTCGGCGTCCCGGCACAGGCGCACCAGGCTGTCGCAGTATTGCGCATCGCCTGAGTAGACCAGCGTTTTGTTCTTGTGCTCGATGCGATATCCCACGCTATTCAGATCAGGAACATGAACGACCCGGCGGGGAGTAATGAGCGTCTCACCGATCCAAAAGGCTCGGTCCGTCACTTCTTTCAGATGCACTCGGAACGGCGGATCGGAAAAGCTGGGGAATGTGGCGATGATGCTGCGAAACAGGGCTTTCGCCCCGCGCGGGCCGATCAGGGTGAGATCGGGGCGCCACCCGCCGCCATGCTTCGTGTAGATGACCGCGTCAAAGTAGAAGGTGATGAAATCGGAAAAGTGATCGGCGTGAAAATGCGAGAAGAGGATGTGGGTGATGCGATGGCGATCGACGCCTGTTTTCTGAAGATTGGAGAGTGTCCTGGGGCCGAAGTCTAACAGCATGGTCTGGTCGGTACGGACCAGATAGCCGGCGGCGGCTCTGGTCGGGTGAAGATTCGTGCCCGAGCCGAGAATGGTCAGCCGCATGTCTAGGACGTTCCTTGCTTGAAACTGTCACGAAGGCGGAGCAGCAGCCGCCGTGCGTCGTCGACCTCTTGCGGACTCAATGCCCGTTCGAAAAATGGTTTCAGGAACGTGATATGGGCGGCGAAGGATTTCCGAAAGACGGCATCGCCCTTCTCGGTCAGCTGAATCCTGATTTGACGGCGATCGCTGTCGACGGACTCACGGCGAATCAATCCCTTGGCCACCAGCCGGTCGAGTACGCCGGTCAAGGTGCCTTTGGTGACCAGTGTGGCTGCCGACAGTTCCGAGCAGGTCATCCCGTCGGTATCGCCCAACGTCACAATGACGTCGAATTGCGAGGTGGTGAGCCGCATTGAGCGGATGTGCCGGCTATCGGCAAGCCAAAACGCCTGATAGGCCTCGACGAGCGGGCGCACGAGCTTGAGATGGGGGTCATCTTTGAGATGCGGCAATTCCATGGACGGAGCATATTCTGCCGCGGCCATGGGGTCAAGAGAGGATGGTGTAACGTATGTTTTTGCGGGCATGGCAGGGGGATCCTTCATTGACGGCGTGAGGGATGCGCCCGTATGATCCGCTCCCATGTTGCGACGCGCCGACCAGGGCCAGGCCAATCTGAGCGCCATTGTCATCCTGCTGGGGATCGTCATTACCTCGGTGTGGGTGTGGAAACGTCTGTCGCTGGAATCGCAGGAATACGTGATCGACCAGGCGATTCCGCTGGCCGCTGCGGTGCTCGGCATCGGTGTGCTGGTGATGGTGGTCATTAAGAAGATCCGTCGGCGCGTGCAGCAATCACGGAAACGGGATCGATTGCTCGCGGCCTTTCAGCGGGAAACCGTTCGCGACAAGAAACTCGAGCTGTCATTCGCTTTGGCGGAAGTGAACGGATATCGGGTCAAAGGGCTTGAATCGGTGGCGCCCGCGCTCAAAGAGTTATGGGTGAGCACGTTGCGCCGTGCGGTCGGGGAGAAACAGCATCGCATTCGCGGGATGGCCGCCAGTCACTTGGGTGTGCTGCAGGACCGCTCGGTCGTTCCGTTGTTGCTCGCCTCGCTCGAAGACGATCATGCCTATGTCCGGTCCTGCGCGGCCTTGGGACTGGGCCGCCTGCGCGCCTCCGAGGCCCGGGCAAAACTTGAAGAAGTGATGAAGGAAGATTGGGATCAGACCACGCGCAGTCGCGCCAAGGAAGCGTTGGAACGACTCACGCTGCCATAATTGCCGGTGCGGCTGATTCGACGGTCCACTCGATCAGGGCGATTTCCGGCCGGCAGTTCCACCGCAGCGGGATAAACGACCAGCCGAGTCCGCGATTGATATACAGCCGATGGCCGCGCTTTTCGTGGTGTCCGGCAATCCGGCCATTGCAGCCGGGCGGCAGCCAGATAGTCGGAATCCCCGGGATTCTCCACTGACCCCCGTGGCTGTGTCCGCACAAAATCAGGTTGGCGTGATGATGCGGTTCCATTTGATCGAGAATGTTCGGGGCGTGCGCGAGCAGCAGCGTAAACCGATGGTGCGCCTGCGCCGGTAAACATCGGAGATCGGCCCGGTGCAGCGACGGATCATCCACCCCGACAAGGGCCAGTTCGCCGCCGTTCGCGTGAATCGTCGCCGACTCATTGATGAGCAGCGTAATCTGATGCCGCTCCGCCCAGGCGCGGAACTGTTCGACGGGGATGCCGCTATAGTGGTCGTGGTTGCCCAGCGTGACATAGACCGGGGCGATGGTGCGCAGTTGCGCGAGGAATCGAAACAGGTGAGGCAGGCCCTCCGGAACATTCAACAGGTCGCCGGTAATGAAAATCCAGTCCGGCTCCAATCCTTTGACCTCATCGGTGATCAGCTTATGGCGGGGCTGGTAGCGGTCGAGATGGAGATCGCTCAGATGGACGGCCCGATGGCCTGCCAGCACCCGATGGGGGAAGGTCAGGCGGGTGACGGCATGTTGCGACAAGCCGATTTCGCACTGGGGAAACAGGCTGAAGAGGCGATAGAAGGGTTCACTCAGGCAGGCGCCGACAAATGCCCGGGCGCGATCGGGCCACGAATGGACCACCCTCATTTGGTGACTCGGTCAAGTTCGGCCCGGTCGGCCGGTGAGACCCGATAGCCTTTTTCGTAGAGTTGGGCCATGCCGGTCATCAGGTGTTCCAGATTTCGCATGCGATACCAGTCATCGAAGCGCCCGGCGAGTGAGGCGGCCTGGGCGCCGGGGGAACGGCTGGGATCGAACGTGAGGGCCAATGCCGGGAAGATATCTTGTAATTCCTCACGGCTGTAGCGGCCATCGTCATTGCGGTCGCCCACCAGGGCATATTCATAGAAAGTCAGGCTGACGGACAGCGATGTTTGCGTGCGGTGAAAATCCTGGCGGACGGACTCCAGCCCGCCGGGATAGGTCCGCAGGCACTCCTCCTTGCTGGGAGGCTGGAGGACCAGATCCAAGCGGATGGGTTGGGCAATCGGAGGCGCCGAGGGCTGCTTGTTTTGATGATAGAACCAGTTGGTGCAGCCACTGGCCTGTGCGAAGGCCGTCTTGTCCAACTCGATTTGCTGTTGAATATGTTGCGTGAACTGTCGGAAGACGTCGGGTTGTTTCCCCGGCCGATCAGGATCGGCTAATACAGAAAGCGGACATAGACTTGCCAGACATGCACAGGCGACCGCAATGAGCAGCGGCATCGCCGGAATGTTTCCGGTATGATCGGGCAGGATTGGCTGTATGCGCTTCGACATAATTCAATATACCATGGGCCTTGGTCATCCCCGAAGCAAGTGTAGAGATTTGCACATGACGCAACCATCGGATGGTGAAGAGTGAACACTCAAGCTGAGCCGTTTCTCACCGCCTCAATCCCCGGCATCGGCGGGGTGATGCGTGTAAGTCACGAAGATTTTCAGGTCGACGAACGTCCGTTGTATCTCCCTTGCGGGGACGGCGAGCATCTATATCTGAGCGTGACCAAGCGCGGACTATCGACGCCGGATCTGGTGAAGAACTTTTCGTCGGTCTTGGGTGTGAAAGCGCAGGCGATCGGTGTGGCGGGATTGAAAGATGCGCGCGCCGTGACGACCCAAATGGTCTCGGTCCAAGGCATCGATCAAGACCGGATCTCCCGGCTGGCGATCGACGAACAGCTGCTGAAGGTGGAGGTGCTGGGACGGCACCGCAACCGTCTACGGACGGGCCATCATGCGGGGAACCGGTTTCGCCTGGTGGTTCGTGAGGTGGCGTCGCATGCGGCAGAATCAGTGCCGGCCATCCTTGCCGAACTCAGCCGTCGTGGTGTGCCGAATTACTTCGGTCCTCAACGGCAGGGGAAAAGCGGCGACAACCATGAAGTCGGCGCCGCCCTTTTGAATGATGCCCGTCGACGCGACAAGATGAGCCGGACCAAGCGGATGTGGTACCTGAACAGCTACCAATCCTATTTGTTCAATCGCATCCTGGCCCGACGCATCGATCGGATCGATCGGATATTCGTCGGCGACTGGGCGATGAAGTCGCAGAATGGCGCCTGTTTTTTAGTCGAGGATGCGGAGAAAGAACAGATCCGCGCCGATTGTTTCGAGATCAGCCCGACGGGCATCTTATTCGGCTCACGCGTGTCCTGGGCCGAAGGAGAGCCGGGTTTGATTGAACAAGCGGTCGTGGCTGAGGCCGGCACGACGCAGGAGGCATTGGTCGCGGCGGCCAAAGCCTGTGGCTTTCGCGGTGAACGACGGGCCCTGCGTGTTCCTCTGGCTGAATTGGACTGGTCGCTTGACGGGACAGCGCTCACGCTCACGTTCGCACTGCCCCCCGGAGCCTATGCGACGAGTGTCTTGCGAGAGGTCATGAAACCGCCCGCCGGGGTTTGAACGACTCGTGCCGATCCTTCCTCGACCCCTCCCGTCTCCCCTGCCGATTCAGATCCGGAGAGTGGTAGAATTGTGACATGGCAGCGGGGAGCGTTGGATGACGACGGCTCAAGAAACGATCGTTCTGCGTGGCCACATTATCGATTCACTGATCCTAGCGAAGGCCCTGGATCTGATTCTGATGATGGGAGGCTCGTTTGACCTAGATCAGGTCGAGATCGGCCGCACCAGGGAGGATCAGTCGTATGCGCGGATCATCGTACGGGCTCCGACGCTTGCAACGCTGAACCATATTCTGCGCGCGATTCAACCGCACGGCGCCGTGGTCGAGCGCGAGTACGACTGCGTCGTGCAGCCGGCACCTGCCGACGGCGTGTTCCCTGACGAATTCTATTCCACCACACATCTGCTGACCGAAGTTCGCCTGAACGCCACCTGGGTCGATGTCCAAAGGGTCGAGATGGACCTAGGCATTACCGTAGATCTGCAGCGCATGACCGCCCGAACAGTCCCGATGGCTGATGTCCGTAAGGGAGATCTGATAGTGACCGGGCAGGCCGGAGTGCGTGTCATTCCGCTGCAGCGTCCCCGTGAGCGCGATGTCTTTGCCTTTATGGAGTCCACGGTCTCCGCCGAGCGTCCCCATAGCCATGTCATTGCCGACGTGGCCCGGCGAATGCGCCTGCTTCGCGATGAACGGCGAGGGGGAAGCGGGCAAGCCAAGGTACTGCTGGCCGGAGGACCCGCGATCATCCATGCCGGCGGCCGGGATGCGCTGACCTGGTTGATCGAGGAAGGGTTCATCCATGTTTTGTTCTGCGGCAATGCCTTGGCCGCTCATGATATGGAGGCCGATCTGTACGGAACCTCGTTAGGCTACGCGTTGACTATCGGGCATGCGGTTCCGCACGGGCATGCGCATCATCTGCGAACCATCAACCGGATTCGAGCTATTGGCAGCATTCGGGCTGCCGTCGAATCCGGCGTGATCAAGCGCGGCATCATGGCGGCCTGTATCAGGGACGGGATTCAGGTGGTGATGGCGGGCACAATCAGAGATGACGGGCCGTTGCCCGGTGTGATCACGGATTCCATGCAAGCGCAGGCGGCCATGCGTGAGGCCATTCCGGGGGTCGGGCTGGCGCTCCTGGTCGCCTCCACGCTGCATGCGGTGGCTACCGGTAATCTGTTACCTGCCGCGGTGCCGACAGTCTGTGTCGACATCAATGCGTCGGTTCCCACGAAGCTTGCCGATCGAGGCAGTTTTCAGGCCGTCGGTCTGGTGATGGATGCGGCCTCCTTTCTCAACGAACTGGCCAGGCAGCTCGGGAGGTCTATGTGAGCCGGCTGTTGATCTGTCCTCCGGACTATTTCGACATTGAGTATGAGATCAATCCCTGGATGCGGCGTTCAAACACGGTCGATCATGTCAGTGCCGTCAGGCAGTGGCACGGTCTCATGCATGTTCTCGAGCGGGAAGTTGGAGCGGTACTGGAGCGGATGCGCCCGGTGCCGGGGTTGCCGGATCTGGTGTTTACCGCCAATGCCGGTGTGGTTGTCGGCCGGCGGGCGGTCGTCAGCCGGTTTCGCTATCCCGAGCGCCAACGGGAGGAAGCCTACTTCGAGGATTGGTTTCGTAGCGCCGGCTATGACGTGGTGACATTGGAGCCCGAGTTCTTTTTCGAAGGTGCCGGGGACCTGCTGGGGTTTTCCGATTGCTGGTTCGGAGGCTATCGCCAGCGATCGGATATACGGGTGTTCCCGCTGCTCAGCGACGTCTTCACGCGTGAGATCATTCCCCTGGAACTCGTCGATGGACGTTTCTACCATCTCGATACGTGCTTCTGTTCCCTGTCCGGTGGCGAGCTGCTCTACTTTCCGGCTGCGTTCGATACGGATGGGCAGGAGGTCATCACGGAGCGGGTGCCTGAAGGGTCTCGGCTCGTCGTTCCAGAAAGCGAAGCCCTCCGGTTCGCGTGTAATGCGGTGTGCGTGGGAAAACATGTGGTGTTGCCCGCCGGATGTCCCGAGACGGAACGGCAGCTCCAGTCCCGTGGATATCGAACTCACCCTCTGCCGCTGGACGAATTCATGAAGTCCGGCGGGTCGGCCAAATGCTTGACGCTCGCGCTCGACTGAGCGTCGCAAGCTGCTGAAAATGCCTATGTTCTCACCCGCCCAACCCAGGCGCGCCAAGACGCGCCAGTTCCCAAGCGTCGTTCTCGTCTCGTGACAATCCTCAACGTACCCCACCGGGGAGAAACTGCACTAGCAGCGAGGGGTGGGCGGGTGAGATGGTCACGCTTCCGGTTTTCACTCACCTGCGGCCTAGTTATCGGGACATTTTGAGCAGCCGATGACTCGCAGCTCCATTCGATGAGTCATACATGTCAGTCGACGTTGGACTTACGGTCGTCGCCGAAAAAAGAAGGCGGCGTAGAGGCCCGCAATCGTCACGGTAGTCAGCTCGATGGTGAGCAACATGCGGCTGATGATCGCCTCTGGGGTGGGCGGGGAGAGGACGCTGTGAAAGCCGAGGAATTCCGGAGGCTGACTTGGCGGGGTTTCCCAGGGAGGGAGCAAGACGGCGAGGATCAACGTGCCCACCATGCCATAGAGGATATTCAGGTTCAATTGCTCCGGGGTTGTCGGCTGAGGTGGCGGGGCCGAGGCCGAGGCCGGTGAGGGTGATGCGGTCACCGCGAGCCGTTGTCCGCACTGGGTACAGAAGCGATTGATCTCCGGCAGTGACTGGTGACAGCTTGGACAGGTCTGCATAAACTGCATACTACGGCGAAACTGCGCCCCACGTAAACCGGTGAAACAGAGTATTTACGGGAGCGGGAAATAGTATCGTATGTGTGTGGCGAAGGTATGTGCCGCGTTGTCGTTCCATGACAGCGCGGCGACGGCCTAGAAGTGGTAGTTGAGACCGAACGCGATGAAGTGTGGATTATAGTCAGCTTTGAATCCGAATCCGCCGGTGCTATTCCCATCAAAGTTGAAACTGGCCCTGCTATGTTTCCACTCGCCGAACGCACTGAGGTGCCGGGTAATGTAATATTCGAGGCCGGCTTTTGTGTTGAACCCGATGCTCGTTGAACTCTGGGAGCCTTCGAATCCCGTCGCCGTCGTCGTGATGTTGGCCATAAAGACGCCCATCCCGATCCCGAGATAGGGTTGCAATCTGGTCTTATGGTAGCGAAACATAAGATTGATCGGAACAAACGCGCGAACTCGAAAATGGTCTCCGGAAAGCGTGCCTTCCACGGTTCCTCCCGCGACTGGGCCGAAATCTTTGAGTGTGGCGCCGTTGGGGATTGTGATTCGGGTGTTCTGCTGTTTGATATGCGGAGTGGTCTGGAAAAACTCCGCCTCGATACCAAACCAGCGAACCCGCGGGAAATAGTAGCCCACCTTTACCCCGAGGAGCGCCGACTTTGCCAGCTCCCGGTCGGACATAGTTCCTGGCGGCGAGAAGTCTGTCAGCTCGACACCCTTGAGTGTGTTGCCTGCGAGTGTGGTTCCGATCTGTCCCCCGATGTAGGCCTCAGGATACGCGTAGGGCGTGGCAATAAGAAAGGACAAGAGGCCCGCCAATAGGGCTCCTCCCCAGGTAGGTTTCGTATACATTCGTTGCGTCATGGGCTTCCTCCGGCTACGTCTGCTTGTCTTCTATCCTATGTCTCTAGGGTCTTCCCGCGAAGGGTTTTCTCGAAATCGTTCACAGAGAGAGCAAGGCATGTGCCATCGTCGCCCGGAGTTTTGACGTTCCACTGCTCCTGGCTTGACAGTTCCGAGAGCGCCGTTCCGTTCGTTGACTCCTAGCCAGGGGCTTCCTATAATCCGCGCCGCTTGGTTGTACGGTCTGCAGTCGCTTCCATTTTCAGCATAGGATCGATCCGGAATGCAGGAGATCAGATCACTCGGAGTCATTGGCGCCGGTGCTTGGGGGACGGCTCTGGCCAAACACCTGGCGGAGAAGGGGCTGGAGATTCGCCTCTGGGCCCATGAACCTGAGGTGGTCGATTCGATCAATACGACACACGAGAATCGAGTGTTTCTTCCTGCGGTTTCTCTCCCTCGCACGTTGATCGCAACCACGTCTTTGACGGAGGCGATTGAGGAGCGTGACGGCATTCTGTTTGTGGTCCCGTCCCATGTGACGAGACTGGTGCTCCGAAAGATGGCCCCCTGCCTGCCGCATCCGATTCCGCTCATCAGCGCCACCAAAGGGGTGGAAGAGGACAGTTCAAAACTGATGACGCAGATCATGGACGAGGTGCTCCCGGAATCCATGGCGCAATATCTGATGGCGCTATCCGGGCCGAGCTTCGCCAGTGAACTCAGCGCCGGAAAGCCGACAGCAGTCTGTCTGGCCGGGCGGGACGCCCAGCTGGTGGCGCGGTTTCAGACAGCCTTGATGACACCGGCTTTGCGGGTCTATGCCGATACCGATCTCATCGGACTGCAACTCGGCGGTGCGTTAAAGAATGTCATGGCGCTGGCCGCCGGAGTGGTCGACGGGTTAGACCTGGGTCACAATGCGCGAGCGGCTCTGATTACCCGCGGGCTCGCGGAGATCGTGCGATTGGGCGCGGCTATGGGGGCCGATCCTCGAACACTCTACGGGCTCTCCGGTGTCGGCGATCTGGTACTGACCTGCACCGGCTCGCTCAGTCGGAACCATACGGTTGGGGTGCGCTTGGGCCAGGGCGAATCTCTCGATGCCATTTTGGGGGGGATGCAGGCCGTGGCGGAAGGAGTCCGCACGGCTCGGGCCGCGCTGGGTCTCGCGCGGCGGCATCAGGTCGAGATGCCGATCACGCAGGAGATCAATGCCGTGCTGTTCGAAGGAAAATCTTGCCGGAAAGCGGTGAGTGATCTCATGGAACGGGATGCCAAGCCGGAGAAAGGACGGATATGAGTCCGGAGGGGATTGAGCAGCTGTTAACGGATGTGCGCGCCGGTCGGGTGACCGTCGCACGCGCTGTCCAGCGGCTGCGCAGCCTGCCGTTCGAAAATCTCGGCTTTGCCTCGCTGGATCATCATCGGTCGCTCCGTCAGGGATTCCCTGAAGTGCTGTTGTGCGAAGGCAAGACGGCGAAACAGTCGGTCGCTATTGCCCGCGCTCTGATCAAGAAAGGCGGGCCGTTTCTGGCGACCCGTGCCGACCCGGCAGTCGCCAAAGCCATCATGAAGCTTGATCGCCGTGCCCGCTATCATGCCGATGCGCGCATCGTAGCGATTGACCGCAAGCCCGTGCGTCGTGCAGGGCATATTCTGGTCCTGACCGCCGGGACCGCGGACGTGCCGGTGGCAGAAGAGGCGCGAGTGACGGCGGAGGTGATGGGTAGCCATGTCGAAACGCTGTATGATGTGGGCGTTGCGGGATTGCATCGGCTATTAGGCCGGAAAGATCGATTGTTCGAAGCGCGCGTGGCGATTGTGGTCGCCGGGATGGATGGTGTGCTGCCAAGCGTTGTCGGGGGATTGGTCGACTGCCCTGTCGTGGCGGTGCCGACGAGCCGGGGCTACGGCGCAAGCTTCGGTGGTCTTGCCGCGTTGCTCACGATGCTGAATTCCTGCGCGGCCGGTGTCGGGGTGATGAATATCGATAACGGATTCGGGGCGGGATGTCTCGCCCATCGCATCAATCTGATGGGCAACGCTGCTCGTCTGCCGGCAGCTACTTGACGGTCAGTTCCCCGCGTTTCGGCCAGGCCACCATCATGGTACGCAGCCCTTTCTCGCCATTGGCCAACAATTTGATGCGCACTTCGTACGCATAGGTTCCAGGACCGGCCAGTTGCTTCCGATGATCTTTCCCGTCCCAGGACAGGCGGATCGGGAGCGTGGTCCGTGCTTCGCCGGGCTTGGTTGATTGCGGCTGAAGTGCCTGGCGATGCGTCAGAAAGCGCAAGGATGTTTTCGAGGGGGAACTGATCAGGGAAGAGACTTCGAGGACGGTCGCGCCGTTCAGCTCTTTCGGGAGCTGGACGTTCACGGAGAACTCCAAGGGCCCGTTGCCTGCCTCATAGGGTGTCGGCGCGATGCGTAAGTCCAGGATTTTGAGCTCCGGTTCCGGGCGCGGGACGCGCGGCGGCTTTGTTTTGGCAAATCCGTCGAGGGGCGCCAGCATGACGAGGCCGACGATGCAGCTCAGCATCAGGCCTGCGGTCGCGAGTCTCCCTGCGCGTCCGGGTGCCTGTCGGTGTCGCAATGCTGATCTCGTGCTGCCGGAAGTGTGTGAGCGGAAAGCGGCGGACTCAGAACAGTTGTTTATCATATACGGGGGATAACATAGGCTCTAGGGGCTGTCAATGAAAGAGCAGAAGCGATTGCCGTTGTGCGGCGCCTTGGGTAAGATGAGCGGCCTTTTCACGAAGAGGCTCTGAACACGTAAATAGGAGTGGCAGTGGGACGACGGTTGCATTTCGATTGTTTTTCAGGTGTGAGCGGTGACATGGTGCTCGGTGCGCTGGTCGATGTCGGGCTCCCGCTGGTCAGGCTGCGTGCCGAACTGAAGCGCCTGAAGTTGACCGGATATCGTCTTGAACAGCGGCAGGTGCACCGCGGCGCACTGCACGCGACTAAGATCACTGTCGTGATTCAGCGCGGATTCGATCGTCCGCTTACGCTCTCCCGTATTCAGAAGATTCTTGCGGCCAGCACGCTGCCGGCGGCGGTGAAAGAGCAGAGCCGGACGGTGTTCGACCATCTCGCAGAGGCCGAAGGGCTGGCTCATCGAGTTGCAAAGCGTGATGTCCATTTTCATGAAGTCGGCGTCATCGATTCGTTTATCGATGTTGTCGGGGGAGTGTTGGGCTGTCATTTGCTGGGGGTGACGAAGGTGACAGCCTCTCCGGTGAATGTGGGGGCCGGGACGATTCGGACCGCTCATGGTTTGCTCCCGGTTCCCGGACCGGCAGTGGCCGCGCTTGCGAAGGGAATTCCCATCTATTCGGAAGGGCCGCGCTGTGAATTGGCGACGCCGACGGGGATGGCTCTGCTGCGTACGCTGGCTACTTCGTTCGGGTCGATGCCCGTGCTTGAGTCTGCGCAGGTCGGGTACGGTGCAGGAGACGCTGATCCTGAGGGGTGGCCCAATGCGCTCCGGGTCTTTCTGGCCGACGAGACAGCGTCGAGCGGCCGGCCGACTGATCGAGTGGTGCAGATCGAAACGAATCTCGACGATCTGAACCCCCAAGCCTACGAGCATGTGATGGCGCAGCTGTTCGCTGTCGGAGCCCTCGATGTGGCGTTGATTCCCGTCATTATGAAGCGCAGCCGGCCCGGCGTCATCCTGAGTTGTCTCGCGTCGCGGGAACATACCGATGCGGTGTTGGAGGTGGTGTTACAGGAAACCACGGCGCTGGGTGTCCGGATTCAGGAACTGGACCGGCAGGTGCTCCCGCGGCGGTTTGTGACGGTGAAAGTGACGGGTGGATCGGTGCGGATGAAAGTTGGCGAGGTCGGAGCCGGGTGGGAAAAAGCGGCGCCGGAATATGTCGATTGCCAGAAGATTGCCGTTCGGACCGGCCGTCCGTTGAAAGATGTCATGGATGATGCGCGGGTGGCGTACTCCCGGTTGGCGCCACGGAAGGGCACGAGGGGGAAACGTTCGTGACGCTGCTCTTCTACGTGGTGCTGTTTCTTGTGTCGGTGGCCGTCACGTTGGGTGGATGCAGCTTATTCACCAATGCCATTGAGTGGCTGGGGAAACGGCTTGGTATTTCAGAGGGCGCGGTCGGCAGCATCTTCGCGGCAATCGGAACCACCCTGCCGGAAACGTCGATTCCTGTCATCGCGATCTTTTTTGGAAAGAGTCAGCAGGAAGCGGAAGTCGGTTTAGGCGCGATTCTCGGGGCGCCTTTCATGCTCAGTACGCTGGTGCTGCCGATCCTCGCCCTGCTGCTGATCCTGTTCGCCCGCGCCGGCAAGCGGTCGGCGCAATTCCATTTGAACTACGGTGAGGTCAGGACGGATCTGACGTTCTTTACGATCGGCTACGCCGTCGCGCTGGGCTGCGTATTTGTTCCCTCCCACGCGATTCATGTTGCGGCGGCAATCGGATTGATAAGCCTCTACGTCTACTACATGAAGATCAAATTCAGCGCCGAAGATGAAGTAGGCAGCGAGGGGTCGCTGGAGCCGCTGTTGTTTGCCAAGCAGGCCCAGACGCCGTCTTACACGATGATCGGGCTGCAGGCCTTGGCTGGCCTGGGAGGTTTGATCGCGGGAGCGCATTTGTTTGTGACTGCCGCGGAAACCGTGGCTGCGACGTTTGCCATCTCCCCGCTGATCCTGGCCCTGCTCATTGCTCCGCTGGCGACGGAATTACCGGAAATGTCGAACAGCTTTCTCTGGCTCTATCGGAAAAAAGATCGCTTGGCGATCGGGAATGTCACTGGAGCCATGGTGTTCCAGGGGACCTTTCCTGTCTCGGTGGGATTGATAGGAACCGAGTGGGCCCTGGCGCCTTCGGCGATGCTCACAATGGTGTTGGCCGTGGTCGCAGCGGGACTCTGCCTGCTCCAAATTCTCGTCGGCGGCCGATGGCAACCCTTGTTGCTAGGCGCCGGCGCCATCCTTTATGTGGGGTATACGGTGTATCTCTATGCCTTCTAAACGTTCAGCCGACACGCGACCGTCATTGCCTTTGCTCGGCATCACCATGGGCGATCCTGCCGGGATCGGACCGGAGGTGATCGCCAAAGCGCTGGCTGGCCGAGAGGTGCAGCGTCTCTGTCTGCCGCTGGTCATCGGGTCTGTGCCGGTGATGGAGCGGACCGTCAAGAAGTTACGGCTCAAGCTGAATGTGGTGCCGGTCCATGGCCACGATCCTGTTCCGCTGAAGGGGAATACGGTGGCGGTGCTTGATCCGATGGAGAGGCCACTGAAGAAATTTGCATTAGGCATCGCGGCGGCTGAAACCGGCGCGGCCTCTGTCGAGTTCATCAAGAAAGCCGTGCATCTGGCGGAAATCGGCTGCATCGACGGCATCGTCACGGCGCCGATCAACAAAGAAGCCATCAATATGGCGGGCTGTCACTATCCGGGCCACACCGAACTGCTGGCCGATCTGACCAACGCCAAAGAGTCCGGCATGATGATCGTCGGCGGTCCGCTCCGCATCATGTTCGTGACGACGCACGTCGCGATCAAGGATTTGTCCAAGCTCCTGACGCAGGCGAAGATCGAAAAGGCGATTCGTCTCGCCCATCAGGCGCTCACCAGGCTCTACGGAATCAAGAAGCCCAGGATCGGAGTCGCCGCGTTGAACCCCCATGCCGGTGAACATGGGCTCTTCGGCAATGAGGAGGCCCGGGTGATTCTCCCGGCCGCCCGCGCTGCGCAGGCACAGGGGATTCTGGCCAGCGACCCCCAGCCGGCCGACACGCTGTTCGGCAAAGCGGTCAAGGGGCAGTATGACGGCATCGTGGCGATGTATCATGACCAGGGCTTGATCCCGTTGAAGCTCGTGGCGTTCGGGACCTGCGTGAATCTGACGGTCGGGTTGCCCATCATCCGGACCTCCGTCGATCACGGCACGGCGTTCGATATTGTCGGGAAAGGCGTGGCTGATCCCGGCAGCCTGTTGGAAGCGATCAAGCTGGCCGCCAGGATTGCCCAGAGTCGCGCGACAGCGCGCGTGAAATAGGAAGGACACCACCGATATGTCACAGGAAGTATCCAAGGGTCTCGCAGTGATCCAACAGCAGATCAAAGAATTGGACGCGCTGGCCAAGCAAACGCTCGAGGATTTAAACACGGTGGCGGGTGACGAGCGGGTGGCGAAGTGGAAAGCCCGCACGGTTACGCTTATTACCGAGGCGGTGGGGCCGGCCGAGGGACAGAAGTTTGCCGCGATTCACCCGGGCCCATCGTTTACCAATGACCTGGTCGAAGAGTTTAACGACTTGATCGACGGCTATCGCACGCCGCTGGCGACGCTGGCCAAGCAGTTGGCGGCAACCCCACGCCCTGCTCCCGGTGCGTGAGGCGTGGGACGTCCGGATTCTCCTGCCGATCCTCCCGCCGCGATCAAACGGCTTGGTCAGAACTTTCTCATCGATCCCAACATCGTGCGCAAAATCGTCGCGCTGGCGGAAATTTCTTCAAATAGCCACGTCCTCGAAATCGGCCCTGGCCGCGGTGTTCTGACCGAGGTGCTGTGCAAAACCGCCGGCCTGGTCACGGCGGTTGAAATCGATCCACGGCTCCATGCCTATCTTGCTGAACGGCAGGCGGAGTTTCCCAATCTCACTCTCATCCTTGATGATGCATTAGTCTATCCCGTGGAGAGTCTTCCGGTCGGGACCATCGTGGTCGCCAATTTGCCGTACTACATCTCGACGCCGTTGTTGTTCAGATTGCTGGATCAACGCGATCGATTCCCGCGCTTAGTCCTGATGCTCCAGAACGAAGTAGCCGACCGGTTGGTTGCCAAGGCAGGTAGTTCCGATTATGGCGTCCTGTCCGTGATGGCGCAGTACGCCGCCGAGATCACCAAGGCCTTCCGCGTCTCCGCCCAATGTTTCCGGCCCAGGCCGGAAGTCGGGTCCGCCGTGGTGTTGCTGCGGACGAGAGAGCGGCGGGAACTCAGCCCTGCAGAAGAGCCGAAGTTTGCAGCGCTCGTAAAGGCCGCCTTCGCCCACCGGCGCAAGACGCTGGTGAACTCACTGCGCGATGAAGGCTATGATCAGATGCGCATTGCCGGAGCGCTTGAACGGCTGACTCTTTCTCCTTCCGTCAGAGCGGAAGTGCTCTCGCTTGAGCAACTGATCCAGCTCACGCGCTGCATGCTCTCCCCGGCATAAATGCGGGGCGTCCGGATCGCGGCATGATCGGTCTTGCTCCGCTGTCGTTGTTTGAAACGATTTCCCCTCTGTGTTAGCATCCGCGGCATGGGTGCTACTACGTCGGCGAAGCGGGGCGAAGCCCGCCGCGCCCCTGCTCCTCCTTCCCATATTCAGCGTGAAGTCATCGGCGTGATCTTGATCGCGCTGAGCTTGCTCACGCTGTTGAGCCTATTGTCATTTGTGCCTGGTGAAGCCGAGACGGTGGCGTCCGGCGCTCCAGCAGCGGCCCCTCCACGCAATTTAATTGGTTCATTCGGGGCGGTCCTTGCCGGGGGATTCTTTTTCCTGATCGGCGGGGCGGCGTACCTGTTTCCTCCCTTGCTCGGCAAGCTCGGCTTGCGCTGCTTTTCTCAGAGTCCCGTCAGTATCCGGTTGCGCACAGCCGTCAGTTCGCTCGGGGCGGTCTTGTTCCTGAGTGCCTTTCTGCATCTCGAAGCCACCGCCGTGCCTACGTTGAGCAGCGGTTTCGTCCATCGAGGGATGGCGGGCGGAGTATTCGGACAAATCCTGGCAGATGGACTCCGGTCCTGGTTTGCCAGCACCGGCGCCCACATTGTCATCCTGGCCAGTTTTTTAGTCTCGCTCCTGTTCACGACACCTCTGTCACTGACTGAGTTAGTTCAGGGCTTCCCTGAACGCTGGACGGCTTGGAGGGAGAAACTTGCGGCGCTGATGCCGGAACCAGAGGTTGAACCGCCGGTGGAGTCGGGTAATCGACGGCAGCGAAGCCGCGTCGTGAAGGACAGTCCGGAGCCCGAACCCGAATCAGTTTCAGCGGCTGCGGCGCTCATGGATAGTGAATCAGTCCCAGTGACTGAGTGGCCGGTGATTCAGCCGCCGATCGCGTCCTTTCCCACGCCTGCCGAAGCGAATGAACCGGAAGTGGTTTCAGTGCAGGTTGACCCCGGCGACTATCAACTTCCTGATCCGGATGAGTTGTTGAGCGATCCGACCGGCCCGATCACGCGCATGTCGGACGAGGAGTTGAAAGCGCAGTCAGATGTGCTCACCCGCGCCCTGGCGAGTTTTGGAATCATCGGCAAGGTGACAGAAGTGCGGCCCGGCCCGGTCGTGACGATGTATGAGTTTGAACCGTCGCCCGGAACGAAGGTGGCGAGAATTGTGAATCTGGCGGACGATCTGGCACTGGGGCTGAAGGCGATCAGCCTGCGCATTGTCGCGCCGATCCCGGGAAAGTCGGTCGTGGGAATCGAAGTGCCGAACCTGGCGCGCGAGACGGTGTCGATGAAAGAAGTGGTGATGAGCGAGACCTTCACGAAGGCCCGCTCGAAGCTCACGCTGGCGCTGGGCAAAGACATTTTCGGCGCTCCGGCGATAGCGGATCTCAAAACCATGCCGCATCTGCTGGTTGCCGGTGCGACCGGTGCGGGCAAGAGCGTCGGGCTCAACACGATGTTGTTGAGCATTCTGTTTTCTGCGCGGCCGAGCGAGGTCAAACTGTTATTGATCGATCCGAAGATGCTGGAGTTTTCGTCGTATGACGGTATCCCCCACTTGCTGCGGCCCGTCATCACCGATGCGAAGTCGGCGGCGCGCGGGTTGGGATGGGTGGTGGCCGAGATGGAACGGCGGTACAAGCTGTTGTCGGAAGCCGGCGTGCGGAATATCGACGCCTATAATCGCAAGGTGGCGGGGTTGCATGAGGTGTTTGCGGAAGAAACGGCTGCGGCGAATCAGCCGGAATTGCCGATGCAGTTTCTGACGGAAGAGCAGCGCCTTTCTGCCGGTGAATCGACGGATCCCGAGGTTGACCCTGGTCCCCGGGCTCGCCCGACGCCGCCTGAGCCGCTTCCGTATATTGTCGTCATGATCGATGAGTTGGCCGATTTGATGATGGTGGCGCCGAAGGATGTCGAGGATAAGATCGCCCGTCTGGCGCAGATGGCCCGAGCGTCCGGCATCCATCTCGTGCTGGCGACGCAGCGGCCGTCTGTGGATGTGCTGACGGGCTTGATCAAGGCGAACTTCCCTGCCCGGATCGCCTTCCAGGTCTCCTCGAAGACCGACTCGCGCACGATTCTGGACGCCAACGGCGCCGAGGCATTGCTGGGCCGCGGCGACATGCTGTATCTGGCCTCAGGCACGGGCCGGCTCGCCCGGCTGCACGGCTCGTTCGTCTCCGATGACGACGTGCGTCGCGTCGTGGACTTTGTGAAGAAACAGGCGCTCCCAAAGTACGATCCTGAGTTGCAATCGTTGAAGCAGGAAGACGCGGCGGAAGAGGAAGCGAAAGACGAGGTCTACGAGCAGGCGAAAGATTTGGTGCTCTCGACCGGTCAGGCCTCCGCGTCGTTGATTCAGCGGCGGTTGCGTGTCGGCTATCCCCGCGCCGCCCGGATGATCGAACAAATGGAAGCGGATGGAATTGTCGGCGCGGCGGGACGTGACGGGCGCCGGGAAGTGCTGGGCCGCCGTGGTCCAGTGGGAGCAACTGAAGCATGAGTATATGGAAAGCCTGGGTGTTTGTCGGGATTGTCGCCTGCGTGCCGGTCTGGCCCGCCTGGGGCGCAGAAGAGATGCCTGATGAGAAGGCGATGCAGGAAGTTCACGAGGTGGTGAAGCAGTTGCAGGCCCGTTATGAGAAAACCAAAGATCTTCAGGCGGACTTCACGCAAAAGACCAGAATAGAGGGATTCGAGCGGCCGGTGATCTCTTCGGGCAAGGTCTACATCAAGAAACCGGGACGGCTGCGGTGGGACTATCTCGATCCCGCGAATGAGCAGATTTACGTGAATCATGACGACGTGAAGGTATATGTGCCGGAGCATAAGCAGGTGCTCATCGGCAAGCTCACGCACATGGCGGCATCGCAAGCGCCGTTGGAACTTCTCCAGGGCGCGGCGAAGTTGGAAGAATCGTTTGAGATTTCTCCGGCGACCGGGAAAAAAGAGCGCGGTGCGGGCGGGCTTCGACTGCTGAGTCTGGTGCCGAAGGGACGGGAGACAGATCCAACGCGGCATGTGCAGCGGATCGTCGTGGAGGTCTTTCCCAAGACCTACTTTATTCGCACGGTGTGGCTGCATGAGATCAGCGGGAATGTCGCGACGTTCGAATTTTCATCGTTGAAGCCGAATCTCGGATTGGGAGAAGAGGTCTTCGATTTCAAGGCGCCGGCCGATGTGGAAGTGGTCAAAGCCCCGGTGTTGAATTAGCCAACTCCGGTACGTCCGGTTGAGATCGTCGGGCGAGTGACGCAGGAGGCCTAGGGCGGAACATGCAAGCGACCAGCATCATGTCAGTGACGGAAGCGGTGGATCGAGCCGTTGAGGCGCTCGATTTCGACCGGTTGCACAAGACCTACTGGGAGCAGAACGAGTTTCTTGTCATCAAGCAATTTCTTCCGCGGTCGTTTGTCGAGTCAACATTTGTGCCGCAAGTGGACGGGCTCAAGCCGCGCATCAACCGCAACTATATTCCCGGCCACAAGAAGGGCGGCAGCGTCAGCTACTATACGGTGCAGGAACAGGCGCCCTTGTTTCTCGACCTCTACCGGTCGTCGGCTTATCGCAGCTTTCTGAACCGGCTGGTGCATGCGAATCTGCTGTTATGCCCCGATGATGACCCGCATTCCTGCGCGCTCTACTACTACACGGAGGCGGGGGACCACATCGGATTTCATTACGATACGTCGTACTACAAGGGCGCGCGCTATACAATTTTGATGGGGTTGGTCGACCGCTCAACGCACTGCAAGCTGGTGTGTGACTTGTTCAAGGACGATCCGGCGAAAGAAACACAGCATTTGGAACTCATCACCGAGCCCGGTGACATGGTGATCTTCAACGGCGACAAACTCTGGCATGCGGTCACCCCTTTGGCGGAAGGTGAGGAGCGGGTTGCGCTGACGATGGAATATGTGACGAATCCTGAGATGGGCCGGTTCCAACGGCTTTACTCAAATCTGAAAGATTCGTTCGCGTATTTCGGGTTGAAGGCCGTGTTCAAGCGGGCCTTCTCCGGCCAGCGTATATCCTAATTTCCTATTCAACAAATCCCCCCCCCGATAATGGATCCGTAGAGACGCTCAGCCTCTCACGCGCTCTTCTGCGCTGGTTGCGGCGGACTGCGCGGTGATTCTGTTGTGACTTGGTGACGCGGGCCATTGCTTCGACGAGATTGCTGTCTCTCTGCCAGATTGCCTGGATGTCGGTTGCCGGATCACAAGCGTCTTGGTTTGTCCTGCTCTCCGCGCTCCGCGCGGGCGACCGGCTTTCAATTCCTGTTCGCGAGGGGGAAATGGGCCACGGTTTGCGATTGCCATCGTCGTGAGAGTGGCGCGAATGGCATCTTCAACAAGCCAGGCCAGCGTGGTGTGCGGCGTCCAGTAGGCGGCATCCCGCAGTTGATTGACCAGCTGCAATGGAAGCGTGATTGTCAGCCTGGTGGTCGGCCTGTGATGCGAGGAAACCTGTTGCGGGTCTTTTTGAGTTCGAGGCCGTTCTGAT
This sequence comes from Nitrospira sp. CG24D, assembly GCA_002869855.2. Taxonomy (GTDB): domain Bacteria; phylum Nitrospirota; class Nitrospiria; order Nitrospirales; family Nitrospiraceae; genus Nitrospira_D. Next base: position 217,911 of record NEWQ02000023.1, on the reverse strand, counting down.
CGTGAGTTGTTTTCCATGGTCGATTCTTCCGGAGGATTGGTCATCAACATGGCAGTCCTTTCATGATGAAAGCGAGACGTAAAGACTGATACCGAGTCTGTTTGAAACAATGGTCGCAATAGGCCGTGCCTCCTTTCGGAGGCACGGCGCTCATGGCCATGGACGAAGGCACCAGCGTGCTTCTGGATGGGCACAATCCAGAAACAGCATCACCCTGCAGAGGGGAACCCTCAGAGACAAGGTGCGTAACTGGCGGCGTCGCGCCATGCCATATCCGATCGACTGGAGTGATGAACGAAAAAGGCGTCATAGCAAAAAGGAACGATCCTTTCTCCGAATGGGCGTATGGGAGAACACGTACGTACGAGTGGTACAGCAATGGGCGTACCAGGCGGGTCACATCATTCATCCGAGCGAATGCGTTCTAAGGCGTTGATTTGTTACGATGCAGAATTGAGGCGGCAATAATGTTTGGCGAGAGAGAATAATCGAGGGCGAATCAATGTATCTGAAACAGTACGAGCGCTATCTGCTTTGATACAGCGTGCGGGCAAGCAAGAGGAAGCGAGGATGACGGGTTTATAGGTGAAGATGTTTCATCGCGGCAGCACAGAGGACGATGAAAAACCCCATCCAGAGCGCCGCACGTTGATAGGGAATGACTTCATAATCCTCGTCCTCCTCCGCTTCATCATCTGACTTGAAGATGACGGTATAGAGAAACAGAGTCATGAGACAGAGGACCAATCCCAGCTTGATGAAGAAAACGGTCAAGTACTTGGCATTATGCTGGATGCCGAGTTGTGTCTGTGAGGTCATCACTTGATTGACGTAGTGCAGATTGATCCCGCCGGTAAACAGGAGCACCACTAAAAGGATTCCAGCGATTTTCCTATAGTGCTGGTAAAACACATCGCTGATGGGCTTGATCTGCTCTTTCGCCACGGCTTTCTTCAGGCCCGGGGTCACGGCCATCACGAGAAACGCCAGGCCGCCGATCCAAATGATCGCCGACAGCAGATGGAACCAGTGATTCACGATCGGAATCAGAGTATTCAGATCGGTGACGATGCTTTGGAGGGCGTCCATAGAGCATTCATGAGGCAGCGTGGCGAGAGATCGCCGGCGCTAGAACCTCACTCCTTACCCTTCATGTCGAAATTGAAGACGGGCGCGTCGTTGCCGAATCGCTTCTTCCTGAGTTCTTCCATCAGCTCGATGGTGATCAGTGGGACACTATTCTCGCGGGCGTGCTTCTCGACGCCTTTCTTGACCATCGCGCGGAGAAAATAGGGGATGCGGCTCAAGCGCAGCTCGGATGCCTCGTCCCAGGGGATTGCAGATTCTTCCAGGACGTTGAACGCGACCTTAATCTTTTCTCCGCCCTTAGGCGTGTAGAGACACCATTCGTCTTCGTCCAGCCAGTCGCCGTGATCCACGTACGGACGGGCACGGCAGCCACCGCAGATATCGGTATATTCGCAGTCGCCGCATTTCCCCTTGAGCTGTGGGTAGCGGAAAGAATTGAACACATCCGACTTTTCCCACAGATCGACGAAGCTATTCTCACGGATATTACCGGCAGAGAGCGGCATATACGGACAGGGCGTCAGTTCACCGTTCGGCGTCACGCGTGCGTAGTTGGTGCCGGCGAGGCAGCCGCCCCCCATGTAGCCGGTGGCTTTCGTGATGGGAGAGTTCGGATCCTTCTCATAGGCCAAGCGTTTGAAGTGGGGGGCGCAACGAGCGCGGACCAGCATGCCCTTATAATTGTCCTGGCAATTGACCAGGTAGCCCAGCACTTCCTCGTACTGCGCAGGGGTGATGTCCGTGAGTTCTTCGCCGCGGCCCGTACAGACCATGAAGAACACATTGAGGACTCGTGCGCCGAGTTGATGCGACCACTCAATGACCGCCGGCAGCTCCTGATAGTTCATCGGTTGCGCGCTGAAATGGACTTGGAATTGAAGGCCGTTCCGCTTGCTGGCTTCAATCCCGGCCACAGCGGCTTCCCAGGCTCCCGGAACGCCACGGAAAGAATTGTGTTTGGCGGCATCGAGCGAATCGATGCTGATGCCGACGCCCATGACGCCGATCTCGACGAGGGCTTTGGCCATCTGGTCGTTGATGAGCATGCCGTTGGTCCCGAAGACCACCATGAAGCCGAGCTTCACCGCATGGCGGGCGATGTCGAGAATGTCGGGACGGACCAGCGGCTCTCCGCCTGTAATGACCAGCAGACAGCCCTTATTCACGACAGCGATTTGATCGATGAGCGTATAGCACTCTTCAGTGGAGAGCTCGTCGTCGCCGCCGGCCGATTTGGTGGTGGCATCGAGGTAGCAGTGATCGCACTTGAGATTGCAGCGCTTTGTCAGATTGAGCGCAACGAGATAAGGCTTGAAGTCATCGACGGTCCGGCCGTCGTACACGCCTTCGCCCTTCGGCGCAGGGGTCATAAACTGCGTGATCTGCTGTTGAAGCGACCCGAGCGCTCCCTGCAACGAGGGGAGGCTCAGCATCGGGAGCGATTTACCCATCAGTTGGCCCCGGACTTCGAACCGGTCAGATTGGCAATCATGTCTTTGAGATTGCCCGTCTTCATGGCGTCGGCCATGTAGCCCTTGGCCTGTTCGATCCCCTCATTGGCCACTTCAGCCGTGATGAGGGTCGCTCCGATCTTTTCCGCATGCTTCTCAATCAACGCCTTGGTGCAGTCGCGCATGAAACCTTCCGGAGCCCGCTCCAGCCTTGCCTGAGCGTCAGCGCTCCAGGTAAACGGAGAGGTTTCTTCGGGTTTGGCGGCGCCGTTGCCGTTTGCATGTTCGCCGTTCGTCCCGTTGGTGGTCGTTGTGGCGAGCGTGACCTCGGCGGCCGGCGAGGTGCCGGTGCCTTTGTTCGCGAAAATTGGCTGATAGTCTTCGTCCGCCGCTTCCTTGATCGTGGGGGCGGCATATTCGAGTGTAATCGTCGTCATGCCGAGCTTTCTGGCGCTCTTTTCGATTCTGGCTTTGGCGCGGCGACGTTGGAAGCCGGCGGGAACCGCGCGGATCGCTTCCTTGGCGTCCTTCGTCCATTGCATGGGGACGTCGTCGTAGGCCAGATCGGTTTCCAGTTCGCCTTCGGCTTTGGCGGCTGCTTCGAAAATCTGCTTATCGACCAGCTTGAATTTGTCGCCGTCGGCGGAGCAGACCGGGCATTTCACCGGCGTGTCGCCCTTCCCGATGTATCCGCAGCCATCGCAGACAAAGTAATTCTGGCTCATGCGGTCGAGATAGGCCTGAGTCCCGGCTGAATTCTTCGGTTTTTCTTCCACGATACCGGTCATCATGCCGCTCAGTGTGTTCCCCATGAGGTCCTTGGCGACCGAATCGTCCGCCTGCATCTTGTCGCGATCGATTCCGGCCGCTTCAAGATTGCCGCCTAACGCGCGCATCGCATCCATCGCGCCCTTGGGGAGAATATGGCCGACCGCGGCATCGATGACGGTATTGCTGATGATCGTGTGGCCCTTTTCGATCGCGTAACGGTGAATGGCCGTCTTGGCGACGCCACGGGCGAAGATCGGGATCTTTTCCATGCGGCGGAGGGACTCTTCCGTCCAGGCAATGGTGTACTCGGCCTGCGTATCGATCGGCGGCACATATTTGCGATTGGACACCAGGACGTTGCACGGAGCGCTGCGCAAGAGATTTTCAGTGTTACTGCCGATATCCATGTCTTCATCGCTATGGACGCCGATGCGACCGACGATCAGCAGCCACGGGACATCCTTACGGACATACTGGATGATCTTTTCAAACGCCTTGCCGTCGAGGAGCGTCGTCTTGACGTCGGTCTTCTCGGCCTGGGCAATTTCCCGGGAAATATCGAGGTGTGACTGGTAAATCTTGGCCAGGCCGCTGTCGATGATTTCTTCGTGGAGTTTTTCTTGCTCTTTAAAGCGGAAGACCTTGCCGGCCTCTTCGTTCAATACGCCCGAGATGCTGTGGAAGGCGGCATAGTGGAAGTAGGGGTCAAAAGCGGCAATGGCTTCGACCGGACGATTGAAGGCTTTGCCGAGGGCCAGGCCCGTCATCAATCCACCGAAGGAATAGGGGCTCCCGTCGACGGCCACCACGATCTTGCCGTTGTTCATGGGCTCGGTGTTCTTGATGATGAACATGTCCGAGTTGCGGATGCGGCGGATCACGCGCTCGGTATTGCTGCCGATCACGCTGTCTTTCACCGCGCCGACACCCAGCGCGCCCATGATGACCAGATCGTAGGCGTTGGTATTGATATCTTCGACCAGCACCTTCCAGTTGCGCCCTTCGAGGGATTTCCGTTCAATCGGGAGGTTGGACTCGTTGCACTTCTTGTCGACGTAGTCGAGATAGGAGTCCGTGATGATCTGGAGCCCGCGCGTGATCAGCGAATCGTGGATCTGCCGCTGGCGGTCCAGTTCCTTTTCATCGTGATACTCCTCAGGCAGTCCCGCTTCCATTTGCTTGAAGCGCTTGTCGTGCATCTTCGCCGCGTAGACGTGGCTGCCGACAATCTTGGACCCGAAGGTCTTCGCGAACTCGACGCCCACGTCGACCGCTGTATTGGAATGGTCGGAATTATCGACCGGGATATAGATGGTCTTATACATTGAGACGCCTCCTCCAAGGCCTCTTTTTGTCGGGGAGAACCGTCATAATTGTGAGAAAAACCAAACGGTTGCCTGAGATCCCCGGCATAAAAGAGGTCGGATAATAGCATTGGGCCAATCTGGAATGCAAGGCGAAGATCCGGAGTCAATCGCCTCGGGATCGATGAGTTTAGGAAACGGGCGTCACGGAGGATTTGGAGGAAGATGTCACGGAAGAAGACGGGTTCTTGCGCGACTTGAGAATCTCTTCAAGGGAGAGCAAAGCGTCCCGGCCGGAGTTCCCTTCGATCCCTTTGACCAGGCTTTTGTCGGCGTATTGGCCGGATTGACCCGTCGCGTTGGCGGACGCTGTTTGAGAGAGGGAGCCGGTCCATTTTCTGGGGTCGCGACTGCCTTCCTTCCGCTCCCAGGCCTTTAGGCAGGCTTTGGCGATGAAGCTATTAAGGGGAGCCGGGTTGTAAAGCAGCTTCCGGATACTGGTCGGGGTGAGCATCAAGGGGTTATAGCCGGCCGACAGGTAGCCTTCTTCGAGCAATCGCTGTTCAAGATCGGTATTCGGCTGGATTCCCAGGAAGAACATCAGGGGGAATACCCGCTCTTCCCCCAGGATCGAGGCCACGATCTTATAGGACTCCACGCTTTGTAAGAGCGTCTCTTCCGTCTCTTTGGGGGAATTGAGCGAATAATTCAGAATGACTTTGCCCTTGAATCCGGCTTCGGCCAGGTAGCGGCATCCATCATAGAGGCGTTCCAGCTTGAACCCCATATGGAGGTTGTTTAGCACCTCCTGAGAGCCGGACGTGATGGCCACTTCCAGGTCCCCGACACCGGACCGCACCATCAGCTTCGCCAATTCTGGCGTAATGAGCGAGGTGCGGATGTAGCCGGACCATTCGATGCCCAGCTTTTCACTGACAATCCGCTCCAGAATCTCCGTGCATTGCGGATAGGCTTCTTTCCCGGTGATGAACTGCGCATCGGTAAACCAGAACCGCCGTGCACCCCACTGGTGGTAATGCTGGGAAATATCCTTTACGACCATGGAGGGCGGTCGATACCGGACCCGCTTTCCTTCAATATAGGGGTAGAGGCAGAAGGCACAGTCGTAGGGACAGCCCCGTTTGGTCTGCACGCCGATCGATTCGCCGATAAATTCACGATGCTGGGGGAAAATCGACGTCAGGTAAGGCAGATCGACGGTCAGGGCATCGAGCAGCGCCGGTGAACCCTGCTGGCCTTTCCTGACTTTCCCTCCTTCTTTAATGATATAGCGTTCGTCTTCGATCGAACGCCCTTCGATCACCTTCAGGATCGCATCTTCCCCTTCGCCGAGCAGGCCGATCGTCCCCTCCGGCAACTTCTCGATAAGCTGGTCGGCAAAGGCCGTAAAGGCCCCGCCTCCGATCATGATCTGCGCCTTCGAGAACTCTTTCCGGATCAGCCAGGGATACGACAGAATCTTGTAGATATGGCTGTAGTAGCGGTAGAGCTGCTTCACTCCTTCGAACGACGCCACCACGCGTTTGAGCGGATTGCTCGCGAAGTAGAAATTAAACGCATGCTCCAGCGACGAATCGCCCTCGTGGGGCGAGAAAATCTGAATATCCCGCCAGGAGAAACAGACCAGGTCCGGCTTAAAGGCTGTCGCCGCATCGCGAAGGGCCTGGCTGCGTTGCGAGACGGGAAAGAGCGACAGGTCGAGGACCTGCTGGCGGACGTCCGGTTGGCGGCGGTGAATAAAGTCAGCCAGATAGGTGATCCCGATCGGATACACCTTCTTACAGGGCAGAAAGACGTAGAGAATCGAGCGCATGCTAATAGTTGATGGTTAATGGGTTATGGAGAATGGCTAACGGTCGATGATGAAGTTTCATCTTGGATTGTAACCCATCTACCATCGACCATGAACCATATCACTTCACCGCCACATGGATTGCCACAATGCCGCCGGTCAGGTTCTTATAGGACACCTGGCGGAAGCCGGCCTCGCGCAGGACCTGGCAGAGTCGCTCCTGATCGGGGAACGTGCGGATAGAGGCGGGTAGATACTCATACACGCCGGTGGTATCCCGCGCGACCTTCGTTCCGATCCAGGGCAGCAATTTGAACGAATACCAATCATAGAGCGCCCGCAGCCAGCCAAAGACCGGCCGGGAAAACTCCAGGCAGACAAACGTGCCACCCGGCTTCATCACGCGCCGAATTTCACCGACCGCTTGCGGGAGGTTCCCGACATTGCGCATGCAGAAGCCGGTCGTCACCGCATCGAACGTGTTGTCCGTGAAACCGAGATGTTCCGCATTGGCTTGCAGGCAGGCGATTTTGCCCGTGCGACCTTTGAGGTCCACCTTCTTGAGCCCTTCGGCGAGCATCGCGTGATTGAGATCGGAAGCGACGACGCGGCCGTTGGTCCCCATGCGGGGCTCGACCAACAGGGCCAGGTCGGCCGTGCCGGCTCCCACATCGAGCGCCGTGCCCTGTTCGACTGGCGGGACGAGCGATGCCGTGATTTTCTTCCAGCGGTAATGGAGTCCGAAGCTCAGAAGCGTGTTGTTCAGATCGTAGACGCCCGCGATGGCCGTGAACATCCGCTGTACGGCTTGTTCGCGCGCCGGTCCGGACCAGGTCGATACCGCCTGCGCGGGGGCCTGGGTGCCGGATGAAGCAGAGGGCTGTCGCGTTTGTACCATGGCGCCGTGGTAGCACCTGCTTTCAGACTTTGTCAAGGCAAGGAGTGCGGTTGAGAGATGGGCCTGGGCTTGTGGCAGGTAAAGGGGGGGATATTTACTCTCCAAACAGGGTCAGTCCCGTAACCATTCGAAAGTGTCGTTTGTTTCGTGTCATCAAGGGAAGGTGCTTGACGAGTGCTGTGGCTGCGATGAGGGCATCACCTTTGTCGAGTGAAGGATGCTGGCGACGAAGCTCGGAGTATCGTGCTGTGATCGAATCGGACAGAGTGATAAGCCGACATCGGCTTAATTCGTCCAGGATCGCCTCACGTTCGTTCTCGCGGAGGCCTAGTTTGGTCAACAGCTCTTTCTTGGTGACGATCGAATAGTAGAGCGTGAAGCTGCTGGAGTCGAATAATGCGTGGAAGCGGCCGGTATTGAAGAAATCGATGAAGATGTCCGTGTCTAAGAGGAGCGAGATTTTTGCCATGTTTCAATCTCGTCCAGAAACGCGTCGTCAGACTGCTTGCGGCTCTGCTTCCGCAGCGAGCTGACATAGGCGGCACTGTCCTCCACATCCGAATGCCCGTAGGGGCTGAATTTTTCCCGTACGAGACTTTCGAGGAGAGTGACCGGATAGACTCCTCTGCGCTTGGCTGCCTTCACGACCGCGCTTTTCAGAGCCGGATCGAAGGAGAGCGTCCATTTTTCTTTTTTTAACGCCGTTTTCGGCATGGTGCCTCCGTTAGTATCGTACGTATACTAGACGTACGATGAGACAGTGTCAAGAATGAGCCGTGAGTGTTATAATCCCGCGCCTATGAGCAATACGATCACCATAAAAGGCGCCCGCGAACATAACCTCAAAAATATCGACGTCACGATTCCGCGCGACAAGCTGGTCGTCATCACCGGCTTGAGCGGATCGGGCAAGTCCTCGCTCGCGTTCGACACCATTTACGCCGAAGGCCAGCGGCGCTATGTCGAATCGCTGTCGGCCTACGCCCGCCAGTTCCTGGAGCAGATGGGCAAGCCCGATGTCGATTCGATTGAGGGATTATCGCCGGCCATTTCCATCGAGCAGAAGAGCACTAGTCACAATCCGCGTTCTACCGTCGGGACCGTTACCGAGATCTATGACTATCTGCGGTTGTTATTTGCGCGGGTCGGACGGCCCTACTGTTTTCAATGCGGGGAAGAAATCGCCGCGCAGACGGTTCAGCAGATGGTCGATGCGATTGCAGGACTGCCGGAGGGCGCGAAGTTTCAAATCCTGGCGCCGATTGTCCGGGGGCGCAAAGGGGAATATCGCAAAGAGTTGCTGGAAATGCGCAAGGCCGGCTATGTGCGCGCGCGGGTGAACGGCGAGATCGTCGACCTTGGCGAAGACATTGTCCTCGACAAACAAAAGAAGCACACGATTGAAATCATTGTCGATCGCCTGGTGATGAAGGCGGGCGATGCGCTGATGCGGCGCCTGGCCGACTCGGTCGAGACCTCGTTGAAACTGACCGGTGGATTGGTGGCGGTCCTGACCGACAACGGCAAGACCCGGCTCTATAGTGACAAGCTGGCCTGCATCAAATGCGGTGTGAGCTACCCGGAAGTCGAACCGCGTATTTTCTCCTTCAACAGCCCGCACGGCGCCTGTCCCGCCTGCGACGGCATCGGCTACGCGATGACGCCCGGCTGTCCGGAGGAAGAAGACTTTACGTTGCTGGATGCCTGCGAGGTCTGCCAGGGCGCCAGGCTCAAGCCGGAAAGCCTCGCGATCAAGCTGGAGAAGAAATCCATCGCCGAAGTCACGAGTCTGTCGATCCGGGCGGCGGCGGAGTTTTTTGTCTCGCTGAAGTTTACCGATCGTGAACTGGTCATCGCGCATCGCATCCTGAAAGAGATTCGCGAACGGCTGGGTTTTCTGGTGAATGTCGGACTGGATTATCTGACCTTAGATCGCGCTGCGGCGACCTTATCCGGCGGCGAAGGGCAGCGGATCAGGCTGGCGACGCAAATCGGCTCGGGTCTCGTCGGCGTCCTCTACATTCTTGACGAACCGTCCATCGGGTTGCATCAGCGCGACAACCGTCGGCTCTTGCAGACCCTGCTGCGGCTTCGCGATCTCGGCAATACGGTCGTGGTGGTGGAGCATGATGCCGAAACGATGATGGCAGCGGATCACCTGCTCGACATGGGGCCCGGCGCCGGCACGCAAGGCGGTCATGTTATCGCCCAGGGCACGCCGCAAGAGGTGATGGGCAATCCCGATTCCATCACCGGCCAGTATCTGCGCGGTATTCAGACCGTCTCGCTGCCCAAGCGTGACCGCAAGCCGAAGGGCTATCTCACAGTCGCAAACGCGCAGAAGCACAACCTCAAGAATGTGACGGCGAAGATTCCGTTGGGCATGTTGACCTGCGTAACCGGCGTCTCCGGTTCGGGGAAGAGCACGCTCGTCCTCGAAGTTCTGTTCCATTCGCTGTCGCAGATGCTCTATCAGAAGAAACCCAAGATCGACGGCTGTAAGGAGCTGCGCGGCGTGGATGCCCTCGATAAAGTGATCGACATCGATCAATCGCCGATCGGCCGCACGCCTCGCTCCAACCCGGCGACCTACACCGGCCTGTTCAGCTTCATCCGGGATCTCTATTCCAATCTGCCGGAGTCGCGCGTCCGGGGATACAAGCCCGGGCGCTACAGTTTCAACGTCAAAGGCGGGCGGTGCGAAGCCTGCCAGGGCGACGGGCTGATCAAGATCGAGATGCATTTCCTGCCCGATGTCTATGTGACCTGCGAAGTCTGCAAGGGCCAGCGGTACAACCGCGAGACGATGGAGATTTTACATAAAGGCAAGAGCATTGCCGATGTGTTGAACATGACGGTCGACGATGCGGTGGAATTTTTCGAGCACATTCCGTTCATCAAGCGGAAGCTGGAAACGCTGCATGATGTCGGGTTGCACTATGTGAAGCTCGGCCAGTCCGCCACGACGCTCTCCGGCGGCGAGGCTCAGCGCGTGAAACTATCGCGCGAACTCTCGAAACGTCCGACCGGACGCACGATGTACATTCTGGACGAGCCGACCACCGGTTTGCATTTTGCCGACGTGCAGCGGCTGATCGATGTGCTGGATCGGCTGGTGGAAGCGGGCAATACGGTCCTCGTCATCGAGCATAATCTCGATGTCATCAAGAACGCTGACTGGGTCATCGATCTCGGTCCAGAGGGCGGCGATCGCGGCGGCGAAATCGTGGTCGAAGGCCCACCCAGGGAAGTAGCGAAATCTAAGCGATCCTATACGGGTCAGGTGCTGAAAGAAGCGGGGTTGTGAGCGGGGCGGAAGGGTAGACCTGTCGGGAGTCGCCATAATGCGATGGATAGGGGCTGCTGCTGGCGCTGTACTCACCGCGTGCGACTCTAAAACGCGATAAGAATCGCATGCCGTCGCACAGCGGGACTCCATTGCTGTCATCTGGCCGCGCCCGCTATGCCGACGCCCGACAGCTCCGCCCTTCCACGCCGCTGAGAGAAAAGGGGGGAGAGGCTAACGGCGGCTATCTTCATGAGTAGAAGCTAGAAAATAGGCCGTCAGATTTTACCTCCGTTGCTATAGATGGGAGCTTAGGGTTTCCTGTGCAGATGGATGATTTATATCTTGAAGTGTTGCAAAGGATGGAGGTATGGATGCATGCTTTTGAAAAGCTTGTCCCAGCTCCAAAACGTGTAAGTCTTGGTGGTCAACTAGCGATTCGTTATGCAGAGAAGACAATCTACCAAGCGTTAGTTCAGAAACTCGCACGCCTTGTAAGCGGGTTGGGTGCTGCTCGTATTCTCTCGCTCCAGGGCTACATACAGGAACTCGGGGCGCTTCAGCGAATGCTCGACGAGTTCCGTGAAGACATTACCTTCCTAAGTCTCGCAGTAATTTACAACGACAAATCTGATTTGCCGATTCGATATCTCCAGTATTTTTATCAGGAGGAGTTTGACAAGCCTGATGATCCGGTAGGCTCTACGCAAGATCGCCGCATGGTACCGCGGAAGAAAATTCAGGCCTATATAGCGCAGTCCGAAGCTGCGGCACCGGATCCTAGCCGCAGCATTCAACTGTCAAAGACGATAAGCAAAGCTTACTCTGGTTATGTCCATGGTGCTTCCCCTCATATCATGGAGATGTATGGAGGAAGCCCACCAAAGTTCCATGTTCAAGGAATGCTAGGTACACCAAGAGCCGAAGATCACAGAAGAGATATCTGGAATGTTTTCTACCGAGGGATTAACGCATTCGGGATCGCAGCCAAAGCTTTCGGGGAAGAAGATTTACTGAAAGACATTCTCACGCTTCGAGAACGTTTTGAATCAGTTTCAGGGGAAGACTATTTCGATGCTGGGCGATAGCAAGTGTATGAGCCTGGCCATGAAGAAGGGCTGGAAGAATAAAGGAGGCCCATGCACACCATCCTCTTACTGACCATCTCCAACATCTTCATGACCTTCGCCTGGTACGGGCATTTGAAGTACAAGGATTCGCCTTTGTGGATCGTGATTGTGGCGAGTTGGGGGATTGCGTTCTTCGAATATTGTTTTCAGGTGCCGGCCAACCGCATCGGGCACTATGAATTCAACGCAGCACAATTGAAAACCATTCAGGAAGTCATCACCCTCGTGGTGTTCTGTGTCTTTTCGGTGCTGTATCTTAAAGAGCCGCTGAAGTGGAATTATCTGGCCGGATTTGGCCTGATGATCGGCGCGGTCTTTCTGATTTTTAAAGAGTGGTAACGCGGGCGCTAATTTAAAAACCAGCGGTCGTAGAGATACAGCAGGTCGAACGTCAGGCGGGCGCCGAAGGTCGGGCCGTAGTCTTTCTGGTTGATCAAGTCATTCCAGGTCTCAAACGTCACGGCGGCATAGCGGACTGCGACGGAGATGAACCGTTCTTCCAGCGACGCTTTCTTGTGGTCTACGAACAAGCCCGAGTCGATCGTGGCCGCGAGTTCGATTTCCCATGGCGTGCTACAGGGACAGCTCCAGTCGGCATAGTTGCCGATTCCGACGGAGCCCTGCGCGATCCAGGAGGTGGCGGCCACTTCCCGGATCGCCGCTCCGCCGAACGGCCGTCCCACGCGGCCCATTGCGGATATCCGCAGATGGTCGGAAACCCACGGCACCGCGGCGAAGGGGGACAGTCGGCGGAATCCAGCCTGGGCGTACGGCTCATAGTAGAGTGATCCGCCGGCAGCCCCCACTCCGGCAAAGAACACGTCGTCCGATCCCCACAGGCTCATCCAGCGTGTGAGCGAACTGCTGATCATGAAGTCGTCGGTCTCCCGCTTATTGCCCACGGGAACCGGGTCGAAGCCGCGCAGTTTGTGAATCACGTCATTCTGCAGGAAGCGGCTGAATCCATCGCGCGTCGGTCCTCCGCCAGCGGTGAAATTGGCGTTCCATCCCTTCAAGGTTTCCAGCCGTTCCGTCCAGCTGAGCGAGAAGAAATTGAACCCCATCGTTTCCCGGATGTCGTTGTAGCGCTTGCCGGCTCCGTCGAACTCCGTGAACCGGTCGACGACGGTGAGCCCGAGCGCCAGCGTGCGGTCGTGGTCGGGATAGCCGATCGCTCCCCAGTGGATGCTTTGGGCCGGGGGTTCGGCATGGCCGGCAGCAGGCAGCGACAGGAGGAGGGCCGTAGCAAGTAATGTTAGCCGGATGAGTTCGGGAAATTTCATAGGAGGCATCTTGCTAGGGATCGGGAGTTCGCGCAAGGGGAAATGAAATCAAGGCCTCCGCTTGCAGTGCAGCGTACTGATTACTAGAATGACCGCGCACATTCGCCCGGGAGGATTCGCATGGCGACCAAGAAGAAAGATTCAGCCAAGTCCGCTGCTGCCCCCAAACCGTCGAGCCCGGCCGAAGACTTTGAAAAACTCGGCGTGTTTTATCTCGGCCGTCCGTATGACATGGCGGCGAAACAGGCGAAGCCGGGCTGGCTGCTCTACGATTCCAAGGACCTCGTGACCCATGCGGTCTGTGTCGGCATGACCGGCAGCGGCAAGACCGGCCTCTGTCTCTCACTCCTCGAAGAAGCGGCCATCGATAACATTCCTGCCATCATCATCGATCCGAAAGGCGACCTGGGAAATCTGATGCTGACTTTCCCCAGCCTTAAGGGGGAAGACTTTCAACCCTGGATCAATGAAGACGACGCACGCAAGAAGGGATTGTCACCGGCCGACTTTGCCAAGGCGCAGGCGGAACTCTGGGCAAAGGGGTTGGCCGGCTGGCAGCAGGACGGCGCACGCATTCAGCGGCTGCGTGATGCGGCCGACGTCGCTATCTATACGCCGGGGAGCAACGCGGGGCTGCCGGTCTCCATCCTGAAGTCCTTTGCTGCGCCCGCCGCCGATGTGCGCGAGGATGCCGAACTCTTCCGCGAACGGATCAGCACGACGGTGACGAGCTTGCTCGGTCTGCTCGGGATCGAAGCCGATCCGCTCCAGAGCCGCGAACACATTCTGCTCTCGACGATTCTGGATCATACCTGGAGGAACGAGGAGGATCTGGATCTGGCCGCGCTCATTCACGCCATTCAATCTCCGCCGGTCTCGAGGATTGGCGTGATGGATGTAGATTCTTTCTTCCCCTCGAAGGACCGCTTTGCGCTGGCCATGAAACTGAACAATCTCCTCGCTGCGCCCGGCTTCCAATCCTGGCTCGAAGGAGAAGCGCTCGATATTCAGTCGCTTCTCTATACTCCGGCAGGCAAGCCGCGCCTGGCGATTTTCTCCATTGCCCACCTGAACGACGCCGAGCGCATGTTCTTCGTGACACTTTTATTGAGTCAGATGGTCGGGTGGATGCGGGCGCAGTCCGGGACGACCAGCCTGCGGGCGCTCCTCTATATGGATGAGATCTTCGGCTACTTCCCGCCGGTGGCGAATCCGCCGTCGAAGCTGCCGTTGATGACTCTGCTCAAGCAGGCCCGCGCGTTCGGTCTGGGCGTGGTGCTGGCGACGCAGAATCCCGTCGATCTCGACTACAAGGGATTGGCCAATACCGGCACCTGGTTCATCGGGCGGTTGCAGACGGAGCGCGACAAGGCGCGGGTGTTGGAAGGGCTGGAAGGCGCCTCCTCCAGCGCGGGGAAGAAATTCGACAAGGGGCGCATGGAGCAGACGCTTGCCGGTCTCGGGAATCGCATCTTCCTGATGAACAATGTTCATGAGGATGAGCCGGTCGTATTTGAAACCCGCTGGTGCCTGTCCTACTTGCGCGGACCTTTGACGAGAACGCAGATCAAGCAGTTGATGGATCCGCGAAGACGGACAGAGGTTGGAGGGGGGAGGTTGGAGGCAGGGACTTCCGGGCTCACACCTCACACCTCAAGCCTCAAGCTTTCCGCGGCTCGTCCCGTCGTTCCGCCGGATGTGCCGCAGCAGTTTGTGCCGTTGCGGGGTTCCAAGCCGGGGGGCAGTGAACTCCTGTATGCCCCCATGTTGCTCGGGTCGGCCCAGATCCGCTTCTTCGATACGAAGAGCGGTATCGATCAGATGCAGGATGTGACGGTGTTGGCGCCAATGACTGACGGTGCCGTGCCGGTCGATTGGGATCATGCCCTCGCCACGGACCTTGCCGTCGCGGATCTGGAGCAGTCGCCTGAGGATGGCGCACAGTTTCTTCCGCTCCCCGCCAGCGCCGGCAAGGCCAAGAGTTATGCAGACTGGAATAAGGATTTCGGGGGCTGGCTGTTCAGAACTCAGAAGGTCGAACTATTCAAAAGCCCGACGACAAAAGATGTCTCCAAGCCGGGGGAGTCCGAGCGGGATTTTCGTCTGCGGCTCCAACAGTCCGGCCGCGAATTGCGAGACAAGGCGGCTGAATCCTTGCGCCAGAAGTACGCGCCCAGGATCGCCGCGTTGGAAGACCGCATCCGGCGAGCTGAACAGATGAAGACCAAGCAGCAGGCGGAGTCCCGTTCCAGCCAGGTGCAGGCGGCCATCAGCGTCGGAGCCTCGATCCTCGGGGCGTTCCTGGGTCGGAAGACGATCAGCGCCACGAACATCGGACGGGCGACGACGGCAATCAAGAGTGCCGGCCGCGTGATGAAAGAGTCCCAGGAGGTCGGTTACGCCGAAGAAAATGTGGCGGCTCTTCAGCAGCAACGGGCTGATTTCGAGGCGCAATTCAAAACCGAGAGCGACGCACTGGCGGCCGCAACCGATCCATTGAACGAAAAGCTCGAGACCATCTCCATCAAGCCCACCAAAGCGAACATTGCAGTGAAGCTCGTCGCCCTTGCCTGGACGCCGCAGTGGCGGGATGCGCAAGGGATGACGACGTCTGCGTGGTCGTAGCTGCGGGTTTACGCTAGGGCAAGACCGAGGGTTTCGGTAGAGACGCGTTGTCTCGCGCGTGAATGCTGTCGAAGATCTCCGGCAGGGTGGTGGTCTGAGCGGTGACAGCGGCGAAGACTTCCGTTGCCACGTGCTCTCCCAATCGGCGGTACGATTCGAATTGTGACTCATCGAAAAACTGATCCGATGTCGGTTCGTGCGGGAACTGCTCGTGATGAGCCGCATACTCCAGCACGTCTACCGGTTCATCGCCGCTGAGAGAAGGCTTGAGGTAAATCAGGATGCCGTCAGGGGCGCCAGGATCGACGCGGCTGTAGCGGATGGCGCCTGCCGCATAATGGACCCCGGAGCGGCGCTGGGCCGACGGTCGTAGCGGTTCGACGTTGATATCGATGTCGATTCCCAGATCGATCCGGATCTTCCGGATCGCATTTCCCAAGTCCCGAAACTCCATCTTTTCATCGCACCCCGCGTCGCTCACGAGAATGTAGCGGCACCGGCGCAGCACCATCTCGTAGAGCCCGAGGTTCTCGAAGTGTCCGCCGTCGGAGAGGTAGACATACCGCTTCTGCTCATTGGTGAAGCCGAACGCTTCCGCCAGCATCGGCCCGACGGCGAACTCCGGGCAGGACCGCGAGTAGGTGTCTTGCCCGGCGCGGCCGGGATTGCCGAGCCACCATCCGAGCCGGACATTGAACAGTGTCAGGAGGAATGTGATCGCCGGCGACGAATGGTAGCCCATATTCGGACTGGCCGCCGCGCCCGAGATCGCGAGCGCGGTGCCGAGGGTGATGGGTTGATTGACGGCCGGGTTCTTTCCGTACTCGGCGGACCGCCGATAGCCGAGCTGGTTCACGAAGCTGCCACAATGCAGCGGCGATACGGTAAAGGACTGGGCCTTGCGTTGCTGCCAGGCGAGATTGCTCCCATGGACCAGATTCAGGGCGATGTTGACCACGTGGAAGGGTTTCTGCGCCGCGCTCGCTTGGGGGGCGAGATCGGCCATGGCAAGGTTATCTCCCGAATCGAACCCCGTGAAGGGATTGGATGTGCGGGTGTTCCAGCGCGACGCGCCGAGATAGGCGCGAATCAAGCGATTGCGATAGATCGAATGGAGTGAAAATTTATTGATATTGATGACGACCGACATCAGGACGCTGAACAGCGCCATGCCGATGATGAATTCGCCGACCTGAAACCACGGTGCCTCCGCGACGACAGCCTGCGTGATGCGCGCCAACTGAATGAGGACGAGCCCGATGGTCAGCGGCGCCAACAGGAGCAGATAGACATGCTTTCCGAGTTGCTTCCACCAGGCCGACTCGGACCCTGAGGGCTTCGCATCGGTCTTGGCGCTGAATCCCAGTATCACGGTTAAGACGCCGGTGATCCCGCCGGCCGATGCGGCCCACGCAGACAGTTTTCCCCACAAGGCCGGGCCGAAGATGGTGATGCTTCCCAGGCCGGCCCAGCAGATGGACGCGATCAGCACCCACGATCCGGCGCGGCCCCACCATTCTCTATCGCCGTCTCCGGTCGACCGGCTGGCGATGCCGATGAAGAGGGTCGCGGCAAGGAGGAAGAGGGAGAGGAACGCCGGAACGGCCGCGCAGGTGTACCAGAGCAGATCGGGGTCGAGTCCTTTGATCCGCCCGAGTTTCATGAGGGCGACCCAGAGGAGTCCTCCTCCGAGCAGGCCGCTCAGGACAATCGTCAGTGACTCGAAGAAGCGCCACCAGTCCAGCCAGGGCCGGCGAAGGATGACGGCGGCGAAGAGCCACGCAGTCAGGTGCATGGCGCCGGCCCCTAAGGCCAGGGTGAACAAGCTGGAGAACCCGAACAAGGAGAGGTGATCGAGCGAGTAGTCCGGCTGCCGGTGAAGCCATTCCCAGGCGATGGTGAGACAGCTGACCGCCACCATGAGGGGGAGGAGACAGGCGAAGAGGAAGGTCCGCTGGGCCTCGACCTGTTTCCAGAAAGAGGCTTGCCGCAGTTTCCACAGACTCGGCCGGCAGAGGTGCAGATACGTCAGGTTAATCAGTAAACCAGTGGCTCCGAGAATCAGCAACGCCGTCATGGCTGCCGGGGAAGCCGGTGTGTGCAGTGTGGCGCGGTAGAGCAAGGGGAGGGCCAGCAGTGCCAGCAGGAACGGGACGAGCACCAGCCAATTCAGGAGCAGATTGCGAAGATAGGTACCCACGAGTGTCCAGGAGTCGGCCGACATCAGGCCCAGTCGTGGACTGAGGTAGTTGCTGTAGGTGCGGAGCCAACTCACCGGCTCGGGTTCCCGGGCTGACGTGCCGGGTGCTGCTGCTTGTCCCAGTTGATCGCAGACACCCTGGAGGCCGCCGGGATCGCGACGGACCCAGGCGCTCAGCCAGCTGCCGATGTAGCCGCCGCCCGACACGGTGGAGAGGTAATCGAAATGCTGCAGGAGATTACGTCGCGCCAGTCCCTGCAAGATTCCGAGCCCGAAGGTGGCGCTGCGGATACCTCCGCCGGAAATGCACAGAGCGGAGCGAGTGGGATTCAACTGATGGATCGATGAGAAGACATGCTTCAAGTGCTCGTCCGGCGACAGATGGTCGGGGAACGAGAGATGGGCGTCGTGCAATTCCGTCGCTTCTTCCGCGAGGACTTGCGCCAGCGGGATCGGGTTATCGGTTGAGTTCGAATCTGTCATGGCCTGTCGTGTCCGCTTCGAGTGATCGATGGTGTCAACGCGGCGGTGCGGACTCTAAAAACTTTACGATCCGGTCCTGCTGTTTCTCGACGACTTTCTTGGCTGCTGCAATCAGCAGCGGCGCGTGGCAATCCTCGTCGATCTTAAAGAGAGTCGGAACTTGCCGGAGAATCCGTTTGACGTCAGCCGGAGTCAGGCCGGAGGGACATCCGGCGGGGATCGGCTCGTCTTTCGTCCACTCGGCGTCGGTATGCCGGAGGATGATGAGTTTCAGGTGATCGTAGTCGGGGAGGAGGACACCTTCTGTCCGGAGGCTGTGCCAGATCATCGCCTGATAGGCGTTGGCCCGTTCTTCCATGATGCCGACAATCCGGGACGGATCGTCGATAAATACTTCAAACCCTTTTTCGCTCCTGCCGAGGTCGGCTGCCCCCTCATCGAAGGGATAGGAGGTGTCGATGACGAGGATCAGCCCGCGTCGAATTTTCGGGTGAGCCGGATTCAACTTGTTCAGGAAAAGGGTGGTCAGTGATTCCGTGCCGAGGTTGTCGAAGAGGCCGCCGTCGCCGACGTGGGTATACGATGAGGATCCCGCTGTCTGATAGGTCACCGGTCCGACCACCGGTGGAAATGAGGCGGAGGTGGCCACGGCGAGCGACACCGGCAGCGTGCGGTGATCACCGCCGAGGTCTTCCACTGTTAACGGGAGGAACTGGTTCTTGGCCCGATCCACGCTTCGGTCGAAGCTGGCCTTGCCTTCCGGGGTGAACTGGAGTCCCTTGGCGATCAGCTTGGCGCGCAACTCTGCGGTGAAATCGTAGGCAAAGTCCGCCGGGGCCAGCGTGGTCAGCACGAGCCGGCGGCCTGAGTTGTACATCGTGCCGTTCAGCATGATCTGGGGCGCATCTCCTTGCCGGGTCCGCTCATACAATCCGGCAAAGGTGATCTCGTCGAAGAAGTTGGCATCCCAGACGTCGGCGAACGAATGAGCGAACTTCGTCGGGTTGGCCACCCGGAAATTCAGCACTTGGCGCCCCAGTGCCCGGGTCTGAAAGTTCTTCTGCATGTCGTCTTTGAAGCGGGCGAAAAACTGTCGATAGACGGGAGACAGTTGCCGGCCGGCAAACAGGGGTTCCGTCTTTGCCGGTTTCTTGACGGCGTAATAGGCCGTCGCCAGACTCCCGCCCGAGACGCTCGACATATGGGTGACCGCTTCCAGGACGCTGCGTTCCTGTCCACCCTCCATGAAGCGGACATTCGCCAGAGCCTCCAGCGTGCCGGCGGCGAACGTGGCGGCGCGACTTCCGCCGCCCGATACGGCAAGGCCGACCAGTGTGTCCCGATCGGGCAACGGGGCAAAAACCGGCGAATGCTGGTCGGTATGAGCGGGGAGTTGGTGGATCTTGGCAAAACACCCGCTGAGAGCGAGAAGGCATCCCAGGCTCAGGCTGAATGAGAGAGTGCGTGTCATTGCGTCCTCGTCAGTTCGTCATATGCGCTGATATTGAGCGGTTAGGGATGCTGTATGACTTGAAAATAGCAGAAGCCTTCGTGCTCGACGAGTTTCTTTGCAAAAACCCCCGCGGCCGTTTCGAGGGTGGCAGCGATGGTTTCGTTGTTTGTCCCGAACAGACTCCCGCCCCGAGCCGCTTTCCCGACCAGCGATGTGACGATGGCTTCGGTTCTGATCGCCTGGCGCGTCACGGTGGCCAGAGCTTCAAGCGAGATGGGCGGGTGAGACGGATCGAAAGCCGGATAGGGGGAGGCCGCCGTCGGCAGACGGAGGGCCGTCGCCTGTTGCACGGCCGGAACACGGAAGGCGGCATCGAAGAAGGCTTCGAGAAACAAGCGGGCGAGGTCGGCGCTGACCCGTTGAGAGTTGATGGGAGTCGTTGTCAGTTCAACGGTAGGAATCGCGTCAACCTGCGCGGTGGCGGAGAGGCCGGGAAACCGAACCGTGTTTCCACTGCGGTCTACAAACCCTCGCGAGGCGACTTGGACAATCCCGCGCACTCTTCCCGAGGCGGTGTCGGGGGCGAGGGCATATCGCACGTCGCCGAAGTAGGCCTGGTTGTAGGCGAGGAGTAATTGAGCAAAGAGCGAGGTGTCTCGTGCCAACGCGTCTTCATCGAAATCGAGATGGGCCTGCCAATGGCGGATTGCGTCGGTGAGCAGGCGGAGTTTGTCCAGATCCAATTTGCGACGAGAAGGGTCAGCGAAATCGCCTGCCATATCGGAAAGGACACTTAAGGATGCCGCGTTGCCTCCGGTTCGATCGAGAATCCGTTCAACCAACGTCTGCACAGGCGCCCGGAGTCTGCCGCCGATCATGACGGGCGACATGGCCGTTCGTGTTGCAGGGGTACTGAGCGGCAGGTTGCTGCCATCATGGGCTTGTTGGATACAGGTACGGAATCGTTCAACCTTCACGGAGTCGCCCGCGAGCTTTTCTTCAAACGAGGACCGATGCACATCGAGATTCTCCCGCAGATCGATGAGCGACGATGTGCAGGCGGTCAGAAGCGGAAGCGTCAGGAGCGTGACGAAACCAAGGCGACGCATGATTGTCTCCAATCGCAGAGTGTAAGAAGAGTGTAAGAATGGGGGCATGGTCACAGATGAGACGAAGAGGTTCGCAAGGGCTATGCCCTGATGCGTCTCGGCGCAAAGACCGGAAAGTCAGGTTTTCACCGGCACGGTTCCGTGCAGATCGACCAGGGCCTTCAACAATGGGTCGGGAGTGATACAGCTCTGTAGGGTTTCGATACCGGATCAGTGCTTTTTATCTCTCTGCATGATCTTGTCCGTCCAGGCTAGGAGGATGGCGGAGCCGAGGAAGGTCATATGGATGAAGATTTTCCACTTGATGTGCTCGGGATTCTCGTTCGCGATATCGACAAACGATTTGAGCAAATGGATGCTGGAAATACCGATCAGCGAGGCGGCCAGCTTGATCTTGATCGTGCCGGGATCGATGTGGGTCAGCCAGTCCGGGCGATCCGGATGCTCTTCCAGATCCAATTTGCTGACGAATGTGGCGTAGCCGCCGATGATGACCATGGTGAGCAGATTCGCCACCATCGTGACATCGATCAATCCCAAGACGCCCAGCATGAAGATGGTTTCTTCCTGCTGATTGATGTGTCGGACCATCTCCCACAGCTCGATGAGGAATTTGTATGCGTAGAGCAGCTCCGCGATGATAAGCCCGCCATAGAGGGGGGCCTGGACCCAGCGGCTGGCAAAGACGACGAGTTCAAAGACATGTTCAATCTGAGCAACCGGGGACCGGTGCGATCGTGTCGGCTGGTGGGACGGGGACGCATGCTCGCTGGACATCAAGCCTCCTCAACCATTCAAGCGCCCACTGGGGGCAATGTGTGCAGGTATCCTAAAGTGCGTCGTACGACCTGTCAATTCGGACGAGGAAAGTTCAGCGTTGTCCGGAGGAGTGCCCCCTAGGCAGCTCGGGCGGCGATGGATTGTGTTGCGGAAGAAGGTGAAACCGGCGCTGCCGGAGGGTGAGTCTTGAGCAGCGTCGCGGCGCGTCTCCCGGCCAGGCGAATTTGCTCGGCCCCCATGCGCGCCGGGTTATCGGTTGGGAGCTGAGCGAGCACGAGGTCGGCGAACCCATTGATGGAGGTGAGGAGATTGTTCAGGTCGTGGATCAGTCGAGACGATGGCTGGACTTCACACACACGAGTCGCCCGCTCTTTGAGAATGCCGGGCCGCCCGTTGACGCGGGCCAGCGCCCGCTCGATCGTGCGGGCATGATCCGGTTCTGCCGATGGGCGCAGGGACAGCACTTCGTGAGCCCCTTGTCGAAGCGGGCACAGCAGGGCAGATGCCTCCGTCCCGATTGCCAGCGCAATGATCGCGGTGGCAGGCGAGACGGTGTGGATCGTGCGCAGCTCATTCCGCGCCGCTGCTTCATCCACGAGAACCAGGTCGACTCGATGAGATTGGAGATAGGCCAGCACCTCAGGGACTGTGTGAACGGACGCGATTTCCAGAGGGGCGGCAAACTGTGCGTGCAGCCACGCGTCGAGAGTTTCGGCGAGAGGGACTCCGGACCCGAGCAGCAGAATGGACGTTGGTGCGTGGTCTGTCATCGCAGTTTAGGCCGCAGCGCGGTCATCAGATAGGCTCAGCCATTGAGTCAGCACTTTCGTGAGATCCTGACTCTTGACCGGTTTGCTCACAAAGTCATCCATGCCGGAGGCTAGGCAGTGTTCACGGTCACCCTGCATCGCGTTGGCGGTCATGGCAATGATGGGAATATGACAGCCCGGCTGCTCATGCGTGCGGATCATTTTCGTCGTTTCAAATCCGTCCAATTCGGGCATCTGACAATCCATAAACACCAGATTGTAGTGATGGCGGGTCAGGGCTGCGAGCGCCTCATTCCCGTTGCTCGCCACATCGACCCGATGGCCGAGTTTCTCCAGCATCTTCACCGCGACTTTCTGATTGATGGGGTTGTCGTCCACGACCAACAGACGGATGTGCGCGGTCACCTCCGCGACCTGATGACGTGTGATGAGGGGCGTCTCGGCTGGAGCGGCCTGGCTAACCCGGTGAGATACCGGTGCTTGTCCCATGACGAGGCGCAGACAATCATACAGATGGGCTTTGCGGACCGGCTTGGTGAGATAACCGGAAAATCCGGCTGAGTGGGCCAGTTTGGCATCGCCCCGGCGGCCCAACGAGGTCAGCAGCACGAGCCGCGTGCCGTTGAGATTCGCATCGCCTCTGATCGCACGCCCGAGTTCAAGCCCATCCATGCCGGGCATATGCATGTCGAGAATGGCCAGGTCGAAGGGCTTCCCTTCGGCGGCGGCCCGGCGGATCAAGGCCAACGCTGATGGGCCATCCTCCGCGCTCTCGTAGTGCATCTTCCAGTCGCACGCGTGGTACTGAAGCAGACTTCGATTCGTCGCATTATCGTCGATCAGACAGATGCGCAGCCCGCGCAGGCTTTCGACGATTGCCGGCGCCGGGAGCGATGGCGTATCGGCTTGTGTGCGCAGGCGGATGGTAAACCACACGCAGGTACCCGCTCCAGGAAAGGACTGAATCCCGATCTGGCCGCCCATGAGTTCGGTCAGGCGCTTGCAGATGGCGAGGCCCAGGCCGGTTCCGCCATACTTCCGAGCCGTCGAGCTATCGGCCTGCGTGAAGGATTGAAAGAGTTTCGCCTTGGCCTCTTCGGTCAACCCCACGCCGGTGTCGACGATTTCAAAACGCAGAAGCACGGACGACGTATCTTCCTCGGCTTTGAGGATCTGCACCAAGACTTCTCCTCGATCGGTAAACTTGATGGCGTTGCCGATGAGATTCGTGAGGATCTGGCGGATGCGTCCCGGGTCTCCGATCACGGCATTGGGGGCCTGCGCATCGATGAGTCCCACCAATTCAAGATGCTTCGCCTGTGCCGTGGGAGCGAGGAGATCCAGCGTATCCTCAATGGTCAGGCGCAAGTCAAACGGGAGGGTTTCGATCGTGAGCTTTCCGGCTTCGATTTTCGAAAAGTCCAGGATGTCATTGATGATCCGCATGAGCGATTCGCCGGAATGCCGGAGCGTATGAACAAATTCCCGTTGTTCAGTTGTCAGGGTGGTGTCGATCAACAGGTCGGTCATACCAAGGACGCCATTCATCGGCGTGCGAATTTCATGGCTCATGGTCGCGAGGAATTCAGATTTTGCCCGAATGCCGGCCTCGGCGGCCTCCTTCGCGGTGATGAGATCATGCTCCATCTGTTTGCGGAGTGAAATATCCCGGCAGGTACAGAGGATGGTTTGTCGCCCCGTGCCGGGTTCTTCCAGCAGAGTCAGAGAAAGATCGACGTGGAAGGCGCCGCCCGACTGCTTCTTCCCGACCACCTCCCCTTGCCATTGGCCTTCTGAGCGCAGCATCGGGAGATACATCTGCTCGATCATCGCCGCCCATTCTTCCGGATACAGCTGGGTCCAGCTCTTGCCGAGCAGGTCATCGACGGCATAGCCATAGATTGATGCATAGGCCGGGTTCATGTAGGTGAATTGGCCGGCTTCGTCGAACAGGGCCATGCCGTCCTGCGCATGGTTGATGGCCTGTTGCAGCCGGAACCGGGTCGATTCCGTCTGCTTGCGTTTGGTGATGTCGGTGGCGAACTTAACGATCTTATAGGGGGCGCCGGTGGCATCGAAGATGGGGCTGTACGAGGATTGAATCCACACGTGGTTGCCGCGTTTGTCGATTCGCGGATAGACGCCAGCGTCAGGTTCGCCCCGTTTGAGTTTATCCCAGAAGCGCTGATACTCCAGGCTGGCGACGTAGGCTGGATTGCAGAAGAGCCGATGGTGCCGGCCCTGGATCTCTGAGAGGCTGTAGCCCATGAGCGCCAGAAAGTTTTCGTTGGCGGTGAGAATGGTCCCGTCGAGGGCGAATTCAGCGATGGCCTGCGCTGTATGGATCGCCAAGAGCATGCTTTGCATCTCAGCACGGCGAAGTTTTTCGGCCGAAATATCGCGCACAATGCCGGTGAACAGGCACCGGGAACCGATCCGAGTTTCGCTGACGCCGAGCTCTAACGGAAAGACCGATCCGTCCTTGCGGCGGCCGAGCACTTCGCGGCCAATGCCGATAATCTTGGCCTGTCGAGTTTGCCGATAGTTGGCGAGATAGCCGTCGTGTTCGGAGTGATAGGGCTCGGGCATCAACATTTTCACGTTCTGGCCGATCGCCTCAGCGGCGGTATAGCCGAACAGGCGTTCGGCGGCAGGGTTGAAGGACTCGATCTGCCCACGTTCGTTGATGGTAATGATGCCGTCGACTGCATGGTCGAGGATGGCGTGGAGGCGTTGCGTTTGTTCTTGCCGGTCTGCGTCGGCCTGTTTGCGGTCGGTGATATCAACGTGTGAACCGGCCATACGATAGGGCTTGCCTTGTTCATCCTGAATCGAGATCCCGCGTGCCAGAATCCAACGGTAGGAGCCGTTTTTATGGCGGAGCCGGTATTCAAGCTCAAAAGCTGGGGCCTGCCCTGACAGATAGGCGCGCACTGTTGAAAGGGCACGGGCACGATCTTCTGGATGAAGGCGGCCTTCCCAGTTTTCGTACCGTCCCTCTAGATCATGATCTTCGTAACCGAGTTGCTGTTTCCAGATGGGCGAGAAATAGACTTGATTGGTGCGTAGGTCCCAGTCCCAGATTCCGGTTTGCGATCCCTGCACCGCCAGATCAAACCGCTGCTGACTTTCCCGTAACGCGGCTGCGGCGATCATTCGTTCGGTGATGTCTTCCGTCGTACCAATGTGGCGAATTATCTGGTTTCCGGCATCCTTCAGCGGGCGCGAGCGGGCGTGGACCCAACGAATCGTGCCGTCGGGCCGTTGCATCCTGAATTCAAGGGATAATTCCCCGCCTGTTTTCGCGGTCTGATTCCAGGCGGCAAACACCCGAGGGCGATCCTCCTCCAAGATCGCTCGACTCCACCCGTCACCCAGGGTGTCTACGAGGGGGAGCCCTGCGATGGTTTGCCAGGTCGTATTGGTGTAGAGACAACTTCCGTCTGGGTCGGTTTCAAAGATGCCGACCGGTGAGGTGGCCGAAAGGGTTTCAAAACGCGCGCTGTGTTTCTGCAGTTCCTGTCCCTGCCTGATTGCTTCTGTCAGGTTGGCTTCGAGCCGGTCGGATTGGATTTCAACAGCGTGTTCTTGCACGGCCAGGTTCGCTTCAAGCGTGGCCACTCGGTCGCGTAAGGCGGCGATGGTATCGGTCGTGTCCGGTGGGGCGCTTCGGGAAGTCGTGTGGGCGGTGGGCAGAACCAGGTGCGCGTGTTCGAATGGCGAAAGAGCCAGTTTGGCTGAAAGAGCGAATGCTTTGAACAGATCGGCAGTTTCTTGTGGTGTTGCGACTTTGGCAAAGAGGATGACCGCAAACATTTCGCCGGTCGGCAGCATGCCCCCGCATCCGAGGACCGATTGCACGCCGAAGGGGATGACGAAGTCCTGTTGTCCCGGCACATAGGGACTATCCAAAGCGTGCGGGACATAAAACGTGTTGAAGGTCGTGGCGTAGTGATCCATCAACAGGGAGGAGCTGGCGTTTTCAAGAAATGGCAGGTCGATGTGAAACTGTGCGAAGAGTTGCGAGAACATGGGCAGGTGCGCCAGGGCTTCCGGGCCGTCCAGCGGGATGACGCGAAAGCGGCTGGAACGGGCAGGGTCGTTCCAGCCAGAAACCTCGCCCGTGCTGGCCAGCAGCGTCAGGCATTTCATCTCAAGATTCGTGGGCTTGTTTCCCAGGCGTGTATCGACGAGTCCTTGCAGCTCGGGAGTGAGTCGATTGTAGGGCTGGGTTTTGAACAGTCGCACGAGGGCGCAAGCCGGGTCTTCATCAGGTCCGGTGGTGAGGTTTGTATAGAGATATCGTGTGATCCTGTCCGCTGCGGCTTCGATGGAGACCGCGCCGGTGCCGAGTTGTCGCAAGGCGGCACTGCAGGCGGTCATGTCTTGGAGCCGGAACCGCGACAAATCGAACATGGCGTCCTCGGGGCGGAGATAGAAGGATTGCTGCGGAGATCCACATCTTCTTCGGATTGCAGCTGGACAAACTTGACGCGGCGACCGCCGCGCGGGCTGGTGAGGATCGTAGGGACGGAGGCGCCAAACATGTTGTCCGGTCGTGACCAATCTGTATCGGTGTCTTTCGAACAATCTTAAGGCTGGTCTGTGCCGGCGGATAGTGTCTTACGAAGATTTGGAGGCGAGTGGAGGTCCGGAGCCTTTGAAACTCCCGGCGTACATGGCAGCGACCTGAGACCGCCGTCCGATCTGGAGCTTAGAGTAAATGTTCGCCAGATAATTTTTCACGGTTTTCTCACTCAGATCCAAGCGTTGCGCGATCTCTTTGTTGGTGAGGCCTCCGGCGACATG
Source organism: Nitrospira sp. CG24D (assembly GCA_002869855.2). Taxonomy (GTDB): domain Bacteria; phylum Nitrospirota; class Nitrospiria; order Nitrospirales; family Nitrospiraceae; genus Nitrospira_D. The sequence continues at coordinate 190,657 of NEWQ02000023.1, read as the reverse complement.
GGGCAGGATGCGCTGCTCTTGGGGGGAGAGCAGCGATCGTTTGGCAGAGGGCTGGCCGGCCGGCAAATTCTTCATCCACGAGAGCGTGTGGGTGGATAGGCGTGGGTCGATCAAGGGTTGTCCTGCGGCGACGGTCTTGATGGCGCGGATCAGCGCGGCGGAGGCAATGTCTTTCAGCACATAGCCCTGGGCGCCGGACAGGATCGCTTCAAGGACGGTGTGTTCGTCGGCGAAGCTGGTCAGGAACAGAATGCGGATATTCGGGTGGGCCGACAGGATCTCGCGAGCGGCCTCAATTCCGCTGCCGTCCGGCAGGCGGATGTCGAGCAGCACGACGTCCGCCTTCGTGCGCCGGCATTGCATGATGGCATCGGCCTTACTCCTGGCTTGGCCGACGACTTTCATGCCCGGCGTGAGATCGAGCACGGCGCCGAGCCCGATTCGAACCACTTCGTGGTCATCGACGATCAGCAAACGAATGGTTGAGGACTTTATCTTAGCAGGCATGCGGATCTCCTGTGGGGACGTCGATCGTGATCGAGGTGCCGTGGTCCGGCGCACTGTCGAGCGTGAACTGCGCGCCGATGGTTCTGGCGCGCGCCGCCATATTGGCCAGTCCGTGGCCGCGGCGGCGCTTGCGGCCTGGGTCAAAGCCTCTGCCGTCATCGGCCACGCACAACCGGATGGCACGGTCGGTTTTCGTGAGACTAACAGAACGGTGTGTCGCGCTGGCATGGCGGACACTGTTGCTCAAGGCTTCCCGCGCAATGTTCAGCAACTGCTCGCTGATCGCCGGGGTGACGACGGTGAGCGCGGTTGGATCGAGGTCCAGCACGGGCGCGGTACGAGTTTCCGATGAGCAGGAGGCGACGAGCTGGTTCAGTGCCACCGTGAAATCCAGTGTCGGCGCCGTGCGGCGGGTCAGGTCGGTGATGAATTGCCGGACTTCCAAGACGAGAGAGTTCAACTGCCGGATGGCTTGGGTGACGTGCTGCTTAGATTTGCGGGGGGCTTTCCCCACCAGCAATTTCCCCGCTTCGAGCTGCATGCCGACGGCATAGAGGGATTGGAGAAGGTTGTCGTGCAGATCCTGGCTGATCCGTTCCCGATCCGCGAGGGCCTGTTTGCGGTCGGTAATGTCTTCCACGACTGCGAGCAACAACGGCGTATCATATCCGTGGACGGCAAGACGGCTCGCACGGACGGATACCCAGATGATTTCGCCGTTTTTCCGGATATACCGTTTTTCGTTCGTGTAGGCCTGCCGTTGCCCTGCGAAAAACTCCTCGGTCAGCTGTAGATTTCTGGACAGGTCTTCGGGATGGGTGTAGTGCGTGTAGGTGTTATTGATCACTTCCTGTTCGGAATAGCCGGTGAGTGCGCAGAAGGCTTTGTTGGCGCTGAGGATGCGCTTGTCGGCATCAGCGATGACCAGCCCTACCGGCGCATCGGCGACGAAGCGCTGCCAACGTTCCTCGCTCTCTCGCAGAGCGGCTTCGGCTTCCTTCTTCTCCGTGACATCGGTCCCGACGGTGAGAATGCAGCGCAGACCGTTCAGTTCGATCAGTTCGCTCGAGATGAGGCAATGCCGCAACCGGCGATCTTTGGTTTGGAAGGTGAACTCCACTCCTCGGAGGGTTCTGTTCGCCAGGAGTTGCGCGACGAATCGTGCCCGATCTTCGGGGATGGGCCACAACTCAACCGCGAGGGTGGTCTGGCCGATGGCCTCTTCCCGTGTGAAGCCGACCAGGCGCAATGCCGTCTCATTCACTTCAATGCAACGGCCGGTGTCCAATTCCGTGATGATGACGGGATGGGGGCTTGATCGGAAGGCAACCTCGAAACGTTCTTCACTAAGGCGAAGCGCCAGTTCGGCTTGTTTGCGGTCGGTGATGTCGCGAGTGATGGCCAGCTGAACCATGGCTCCGTCGGTGGGATTGCGTAATGGTACGGCGTGGGTCTCCATCCAGCGGCGAGTCCCCCGCAAGCCCACGACCTCAAATTCCAGAGATTCTTTCTGCCCCTGGCAGACCCGTTCATTCATTGCCCGAAAAGCCTCGCGATGAGGTTCGGCGACAATTGGATAGACACATTGGCCAAGCACGTCTCGTATATCGCTGGCCTCGATCATGGCCAGTCCGGCTGTGTTGATCTGGAGCAGTGTCCCGTCAGCGGCAACCAGCTTGACGCATTCCGGCGACGTTTCGATGATGCTCTTTAAGTGTTGCTCGCTCAGGTGCAGGGCTTCCGCTGAGCGTTTTTGCTCCGTGATGTCGCGGACGACGCAAGCCGCGGTCGACGGGGTGCTTGCGCTCGCCGGAATACGGCTGAGGATTGCGGAGAAGTGCCGAAGCTGCCCATGAATCGTCAGTGAATACTCGATGGCTTCCGGTTGTCCTGAATTGAGCACACGGACGAGGATGTGACGGTATCGCTCGCCAGCTTCATTTCCGTGTAGGTCAGCCAGTGTTTTCCCGAGGATCTCCTCCTTCGGCAATAGGAGGAGATCCTCGTTCCTGGTCCACACATTTAAATAGGTGCCATGATCATCGAATTCAAACGCGAGGTCGTCGAGTGCATTCAAGAAGGACCGGAGCCGTTCTTCACTGTGTAGGCGCGCATCTTCCGCCTGACGGAGGTCCGACTGATCGACATAGAGGCCGACCGCCGTCGATAGTCGGCCGTCGGGGTTTTCGATGAACACCGGCCACAGCAACAGGTCCAGGAGTTTCCCGTCCTTCCGCTGTCGGCGGAGCGAAAGCGGGCCACGGATCCCGTGGTGCGTGCCGTGGTTCCAGAGGGCATCGGCTTCTGTTTCCTGCCCGGGAGGGACATACGGAAGTTCCCGGCCCAGGACCTCTTCTTCCATCCAGCCGAACAGTTTGGTGGCGGCCTGGTTCCAGCTGGTGACCCGCGCGTCGGCATCCAGACTGACAATAGGAAGGGGGGATTCGTGCACCAGGGTGTGGAGGAACTGTGTGGTGGCTTGTAATTGCTGATCCCGATCCCGGATAAGCTCTTGCGTCTGCCGTTGTTCCGTGATGTCTTCACAGACGATGAGAATGATCGGGCTTCCGTCCGGTCCGGTGATGGCGCGCGCCCGTTCCTTGACCCAGAGGAGCTGTCCGCCCTTCCGCACTTTCTGGATTTCCCAGTCGAAGGTTCGCCCGGGGCTCTGTGAGCAGATGCGCAGCTGTTCCAGCACGGTGTGGTGATCGGCGGCTTGGAACACGGCGAGTACCGATTGTCCGGCCAATTCGTCCTCACGATAGCCTAATTCTTCTGCCCCGAATCGGTTGACGGAGAGGACCGTGCCGTCAGGCGTCAGGGTGAAGTACATCGTGGGGTTGTGTTCGTAGAGGGCGTGATACCGTTGTTCGCTGGCTTTCAGCGCGGCCTCCGTCTGGCGCCGCCGCCCGATCTCCTCTTGGAGGTCCCGCACGGCCTGTTCGAGGCCAGCGGGAGAATCCATCGCACGGGATGCGGGTCTTGCGGACCCGGTCGGGCCAATTCCCATACCAACAAGGAGGTAGGAGATGAGCGAAGTGCGAGATATTGCGTTTAGGGAAGATGAGTTCTTAGTGAAGACGTTGCGCGGAGAGGAACTGAAGAAGTCCTATCAACTGAGGCACAAAGTGTTTGCGGAGTCGCTGAAATGGGTGCCTGCTTCTGCCGACCGTGAAGAGGTCGATATATATGATCTGTGGGGATCAACAGTTGGTCTGTTGCATCCTGATGGGACATTGCTGGGGATGGCTCGACTCATTCCGTCATCCGGCCGGTTTATGCTGGAAAATGAATTCGGGGCATTGCTTCCCCGTGACTACGTGATCAGAAAGGAGCGGGACACGGCTGAAATAACCAGGCTTACCGTGAATCCTGAGATTCGCGATCCCAAACTTTCGACACGCATCTTGCTGGCGGTTCTGAAGGGGGTCTATCAATGGGCGGTCGAAAACGAGGTGCGGTATTACTATCTCGAAGTCGAGCAGCGATTTCTGCGGGCGCTTCGGATGCTTGGATTTCCTTGCGAGCCGGTTGGTCCAGTTGTCAAGTTGCCTCCGGCTGGAGCGAGCGCCGTTGCAGCGTTCTATGACATGTGTTGCTTTGATGAGCGGAATGCGGAAAAGAGGCCGGAGTTTCTGAATTGGATATCCACAATCGAAACCACGTACGGCACAATGGTGTCCGGTCGGAATTCAGAGATGATTATGGCGGAGAAACTGGATGTATCCGGAATGGTTGGCGATGTAACGGCCCAACAGCTGGCAGAATCCGGATCGATTGCTGCCTAGACCAGCCGGTAGGTTCCGGAGGAGTCTTCTACACGACGTTTGGTAGGCCGTGCTCCATGGCCGTGGCTACGGCTTGAGATCGTGACGTCACATCGAGTTTGGAGAAGATACTTTCCACATGGAAGCGAATCGTGCGCTCGGTAATCCCCATGATTTGGGCGATCTCACCGTTTGTCTTGCCGTTTTTGACCCAATTGAGGATATTCATCTCGCGCAGCGTGAGTTGCTTCACACAGCGATCCGTTGACTGGGGGTTCTTGGGAGCGGTGCGCAGCAGCGCCAGATGGACATGATAACCAAAATATTCGACGAGGGGCACGTAGTGCGTGGCATCGACGTTGTTGGAGGAGGCGAATGAACAGAACGTCGCGACCCTACAGGCGGGGTCGGCGGATCCTGTTGTAATGCCATCCCCCAACCCAAACTCTTTTGCCGCTGCCATGAATTTTTTTTGCTTGTCTGACGAAGCTTCTTTGTACGTGGACTGCCAGTGTTGTGTGCCAGGTTTCTGTAATGCGGCTTGGAAAACAGGATCGACCTCAAAGTAACCTTCTTGCCAATATAAACGGAGCCATTCTTCGGGATAGCTCACATTGATGACGTTGGTAAACCCCTCGAAGGAGCCCTTCGGGCTTAGCCGGGCAAGACCTCCGATCACGCGGGTAAACGAGAAGAGATTCTGGAAGCGGGAAAGTGCGCCTTTGACGTCTTCCGGGCTTTCTGCTTCTGTTGTGTAATGGAGGGCTTCGATAAAATGCTGGCACTCTGTCTTCGAGAGCTGTTCGAACAGCTGTTTTGGAAAGGGGCGTTTCTGCAGTACGTGAGCCATATGCGCCTCCTGACGGGTGGGCAGGGCTGAAAATCTAGCATAGAAGGTTATAGTAAAGCGATATAGGTCTATTTGACTTGCCCGCATAGATCCGTATGGGCCTATTTGAGTTACTGTTAATAGGCTCAAATGCCGCTCTCACACGCGTGCTCAGATTGACCTCCGATAGTGATTGGGGTGTTCTTATCTTCAAGCCGGTTTGGAAACAGTTGTTAGCCAGGTGTTTGGTGTTAGGCCTAATCTGGCTTATGTCTCCATCAATTGCGGGTGCCCAAGCCCTTCGGTTTCAGCCTCAAGGGGCGAATGCGGCGGGTCAGGGAAATGCGTTTGCCGCTCAGGCGGATGATGCCTCAGCGATTCATTACAATCCCGCCGGTCTCACACAGGTCGAAGGATTTCAGGCCATGTTTGGAACCGCTTTGTTAGGCGGGTCGATCAAGCACAGATCCTCCTCCGGGGTAGATACACGGGGCGATTTCGGCGGGAGTGCCGTCTTCCCTCCTCCAAGTCATACATATTTGAGTGCCAACTTGGGAGCACTTGGGTTGGCCAGCCTCTCGCGGGTGACGGTGGGACTTGGACTGACGTCTCCCTTCGGGCTGAGCACGCGGTATCCCGTTGATGGTCCCTTCAATACGGCGGCCACGTCCGCGACCCTTCCTCTCCTCGATATCAAGCCGACTATTGCGTACAAAGTGACGGAGGATTTGTCGATCGGCCTCGGCGCCGATATATACACCTTTGCCGGTTTTGTGGGAGAAGGTCAGGCGGAGCAGCAGCAAGTTGGGTCCGGTTTGGCCGGTATCCCTGCCGGGGCTTCAGTGGAATTGAGCGGGAAGGGCACCGGCGTGGGTATGAACGCCAGCCTGCTGTATATCCCGATCAGAAGCAGCGATGGGAAGCCGCTGGCTTCAATCGGGATGGTCTATCGCAGTCAGGCCGTGCTGCCGCTGCACGGCGGTTTGCTGATCAATGGAGCCAAAGTTGCGGATGCTTCCACAAGTCTGGCTCTCCCGCCGATCTACACAGGAGCGGTGGCGCTCTGGCCTGTGCGCACCCAGGAGCGTGAATGGAAGCTCGAACTCGATGTGGATTTTGTGGTCTGGAAGTCGCACAAAGATCTGAATATCTACCTCTCGAACGGCACGACGTTGCCACAATCGCGGCAATGGAAAACCGTGCAGGTTGTCGCGGTGGGGACCGAGTACAAGTGGCTCAATCCGTCTTGGTTGCCGCATTGGGATGTGGCGGCGCGGGCCGGCTATACCAGAACCGAAAATCCCGTGCCGGATCTGACCTTCAATCCGGCGACCATCTCCTTATCGTCCAATACGCTTTCGCTGGGAGCCGGTTTTCTGTGCAAGCAGGGGGGGCAGTTTCTGGGAGTGGTTCCCTGTGGAGGGGATTCTGCTCTCTGGCCGAAGGCCATCGGGTTTGACGTGGCCTACCAGGAATGGTTCTACGAGCCGCACACGGTGGTGGGGAATGTAAATCCGACGGTCAACGGTACCTACCACGCTCTTGTTCACCTCGGGACGTTCAGCTTCAAATTTCTCTTCTGACCGGGCCGGTCGCTTCTCACTGGAGAGTGTTTCGGAGGGCGGTGATCGTCTTGGCGTCAAGGCCGGCTTCTTCAAGTGCCGTCTCGCTCGCTCCCATCAGAGCGTCTATACTCCCGAATTTCTTGAGCAGCTTGGTGCGCGTGATCTCACCGATGCCGATGATCTGGTCGAGCTTGGAGGCGGTGAAGGCTTTGCCGCGCAGCTTGCGATGATAGGTGATGGCGAACCGGTGGGCTTCGTCGCGGATGCGCTGAACGAGGTGCGTGGCAGGGGCGTTCGGTCTGAGCAGAATGGGATTCTTGCGGCCGGGAAGAAAGATGCGCTCGTCCTTTTCGCCACGGGCTTTGGCCAACCCCATGATAGCTTGATCACGGTGCCCGACCTGTTTTAGCCCTTCCATGGCGGCGGCCAATTGGCCCAAGCCTCCATCGATCAGGATCAGATCCGGTCGGGCAAGATGTTCTGAGTCTCCATACCGCCGGGCCACCACTTCCTGCATGCTCGCAAAATCGTTGGCGCCGATGACGGTCTGTATTTTGAAACGACGATAATCCGCTTTTTTCATCTGGCCGTCTTCCCACACGACCATTGAGGCGACTGACTGATTGCCCATCGTATTGGAGATGTCGAACCCCTCGATGCGCCGGGGGGCTTTCTCCAGATGCAGCAGCCGTTTCAGATCTTCGACGGCCTGCCGGTCGAGCGCTTCGTCCCGCAGGTGGTTGGCAACCGCTGCCGCGGCATTTTCTTCGGCCAGCAGAACCAATTGGTGCTTCGTCCCGCGTTCCGGGGCGAGAACCTTCACGCTTGAGCCCCGTTTGTCGCTCAGCCATTGTTCGATGAGCTCTGCGTCGGCGAGCACGGTGGGTACCAGCAGTTCTTTGGGTGGCTGGCCGTCTTTGTTGTAAAACTGCTCGATGGCGGAACGGACCAGATCTTCATCGCTGACATCAGCCGATTGTGGCCAGAAGAAATCCTTCCGTCCGATGAGCAGGCCGCCTCGGACAAACAGCAGCTGCAGATCAACCGCGGTGCCTTGTCGCGCGAGGCCGATCACATCCTGGTCGGTCGCCGCCGTTTGCGTGATGCGTTGCTTCTCCAGCGTGCGTTCTATCTTGAAGAGTCGATCGCGCAGCCGGGCGGCTTCTTCAAACTCCTCCCGCTCGGCGGCCGCTCCCATCTGGGCACGAAGATCGTCCAACAGTTCATGGTCGCGGCCTTCCAGGAACTGGCGGACCTGGCCGACAATCTTGAGATAGTCCTCCTGCGATTGGTTGCCGGTGCAGGGTGCCATGCAGCGTTTGATTTCAAATTCCAGGCAAGCCCGCTCGGCGGTCCCGTCGATCTCGATGGTACAGGTGGCGAGCGGGAAGGATTTCTTAATGACCTTCAGGGTTTCGCGGAGCGCGCCGGCCGGTGTATAGGGGCCATAGTACAGCGCGCCGTCTTTCTGGACCCGGCGGACGATGGAGAGCCGCGGGAAACGGTCTTTGATCGGTAGACGGAGATAGGGATACTGCTTGTCGTCGCGCAGCACGACGTTGAAGCGCGGCCGATGGCGCTTGATGAGATTGCTTTCAAGGATGAGGGCTTCAAGTTCCGAGCGAGTGACGATGGTTTCGAGATCGGCAATCTGGACGACGAGCAATGCCGTTTTGGGAGAATGGTCGGCGCCGCGTTGAAAGTAGGAGCGGACACGATCGGCGAGCGAGGCGGCTTTGCCGACGTAGAGCAATTCGCCGGACCGGTCTTTAAACAGGTACACACCCGGATTGCCGGGCAGGTGATCGAGTTTGGATTGGAGTGTGTCAACGCGAGTCATGGTCAATGGGAAATGGTCGATGGTTCAAGAGGAGTTCGATGGGCGCTCCGCCTTGGCTTTTCCGCGTAGACGGATCTTGCGTTCAATGCTCGCGATGAGATTCGCCAATTGCGTGAGAGCTTCGTCGTACCCTTCCGCCAAAGCCCGCCCTCTTTCGTCTGATAATTGATGGACGGCCATTGCGTAGCGCACATGCGTCATCGTTTCTCGTCCTTCACGGCGGCACCGATACAAGGCCTGAAGGTATTCCGTGCTGTATTGGGAGTAGAAACCTTCGGTCATGTTCGCACAAACCGATTCAGATGAACGCAACATCTGGCTGCGAAGCCATTTGAAGTCAGTCGCAAAGGCACGCGAGTCTTTCTCAATGCTCAATGCTAAAACAAAGCAAGTTTGAAAGACAGGCATGTCTTCGACCCGCGCTATTGTTTTCTTCTCCATCTCTCCTGGGTTCTCTGTATCTCATATCATCCGCAATCATCCATCAACCATCTACCATCACCCATCGATTCCCTCAGCGAAGCGTGCGGAGAAACGACGGGCTTAGGGTACCGCGCGCGACTTCGGCGACCGGCCCTTTCATTGTGAGCGAAAAATCTTTCGCCACTTCGATATTCAACGTTCCGCCCGGCATCTTGACCGTGACCGGACTCTTGACCAGCCCCAGGCGAACCGCCGCGCTGGCTGCCGCACAGGATGAAGATCCGGAGGCCTGTGTCTCTCCGGCGCCACGCTCCCAAATGAGGATGAAAATTTCTTTGGGACCGGTCGGGATCGCTAGTTGAACATTCGTCCGTTTCGGGAAGAGCGAGTGGTTCTCCAGGACCGGGCCGAGGGTCAGCAGATCTTCGCGCGACCAGGATTCTCCCGCTTGCTTGAAGACCACGCAATGGGGGTTTCCGACGCTCACACCCATGAAGGACAACGCACGTCCGGCCGCTTCGATCGGCTGCTGGATCAATTCATCGACGGCCATCGTGCAGGGAAGCGCCGCCGGCTTGAACGTGGCCTGTCCCATCTCGACCGTCACGGCACTCGCATCGCCATGGCGATCGACCTGCAAATCGATCGTGACGAGGCCGCCTTTGGTCTCGACGGTAAAATGTTTCTTCTTTGTCTTTCCTGTCGCGTGCAGATAGCGGGCGAAAATGCGCAATCCGTTGCCGGATTTCTCCGCCTCGCTGCCGTCCGGGTTGTAGATCCGGAGACCGAAATCAGCTTTCTTGCTCGGAGCGAGCGCCAGAATGCCGTCGCTGCCCAGGCCCCAATTGCGATCGCAGACCGCTTTGATGTTCTTGGGCGTCAGTTTGAAGGTCAGTTCTTTGGGGTTCATCACGATGTAATCGTTGCCGAGGCCGTGACCGCGAAAAAATCCGTTCTTCATGCAGAGGCTCCTCTTGAGGGTCTATGGATCGAATCGGGCGAGAAACGTAACACGAAGGAGAGGAGAAGGAAAAGGGGTTGGTGCCGCTACACGATCTTCACGCCCTGTGGTCGTTCAATCAGCTCGATCTCATAGCCATCGGGGGCGTCGATGAAGAGAAACCGGCTTCCGGAGGCTGTCTGGGTCGGGCCGTCCGTGATCTTGACGCCCTTGGCCGTCAGGGACGCAATGGTGTCGTCGAGGCTCTCCACCTGAAAGGCGAGATGGACAAGATCTTCCTGCACCTTCACGGGCCCGCTCGGGGGAAAGCTGGTCAGCTCGATCAGTTCGTCACTGTTAGGCACCTGTAAGAAAGCCAGATGTGATCCGCGCGGCGAGGTCTTGCGCTCCAAGACCGCAAGGCCCAACACGCCGGTGTAGAACGCGATGGTCTGTTCCATGTCGCTGACGCGCATTCTGGTGTGGAGGAGCTTTATCACGCGCATAGGGACTCCATATGGGGAATGGCTGATGGTCGATGGTGAATGAAAACGGAAAGGTTCTGCCGGATTGTACTTCCGTCAACCATCTCCATTCACCATATACCATCAACCATTCTTACTTTCCCCTCGCCGGTCCCGCTGTTTTCCGCAGGAGCATCTCTGCGCTGCCGGGTATCAAAAAGTCCGGCATAGGGCCGATTTCATGAAACCCGTGTTTCTTGTAGAAGGCTCTTGCGGGCGTGTTGAAATCAGAGACGCAGGCGAAGAGGTTCTTCGTTCTCGCGAAGACCGAGTGCTCCACATGGGCCAGGAGTGCCCCGCCGACGCCTGATTTCCTCGCCCATGGAGCCACTCCGAGCAGCTCCAGATAATCTCCCAGCAAGAACTTTTCCCGGATCAGAGCCACGCCTGCGATTTTTTCAGCTATCACGGCGACAATCGCATCTCGTCCTTGGGGGACTGGAGCGAAGATCCGATTCCAGTCGGTGCCGGTGTAGCCCAGTGTCTTCCAGGGATCGGAGTCCGCCAGGAATAGCACCACGGCGTCGCGGTCGGCCGCTTGCATAGATCTGATGTGAGGTGTGTTCATGGGTTGCGTTGTTTGCAGGCCAGCAACTCGCTCACGGTCATGGGCTTCAATGATTTACGGGGGAGAATCTCGGTCGTCAGCCGTTCAATCACCGCTCTCGTCTGTTTGCCTTTCCCATTGGCATGCAGTACCACGATGCTGCCGGGCTTCGCGCGCTTCTCGATGCGGGCCAGGATCTGGTCCGCTGTCAGCGTCGGATCAGGATCACCTGATTCGATGCTCCATTGTATGAAGCGCAGGCCGAGGAGTTTCACGACATCGAGGGTGGTGTCATTATATTCGCCATAGGGTGGGCGAAAGAGCGTGGCTTCATGGGCATAGTGCTCGTTCAGCAGCTTGACGGGGGCATAAATTTCTTTCTGCTGCTCGTCGGCATTGTGCATGGGCAAGTGCGCATGCACCTCGCCGTGGGTGCCGACTTCGAAGAACTGGATTCCCAGCAGGTGTTCCACTTCGGCATCGTGTTTGGCGATCCATTTGCCGGACATGAAGAAGGTGGAAGGAATCTGGTGTTGGATCAAGTAGTCGACCAGCGCCTGATCGTAGCCCGGGCTTTTTCTTACCGGACAGAGATCGAACGTCAGTGCGATCCCCGGGCAGGAAGACGGTCCTGATTTGATAACCTGGGCCACCGCGTCGGGAGGCGAAAACGCTCCCAGACTTCCAATGAGTAAGGCACTCAGTATCCATGGGAATGCCTTTGGTAACATGGTCACAAGTATACCCTAAGCAAGAAGAAGATGAATTGACCGCGTGCGGCGTTCGCTGTTACGGTGCAAGTATGCAACTCGGTTCCTGGGAAATCGGTCGTGCTCTGGGCATTCCCATTCGCGTCCATGCTTCCTGGTTCCTCGTCTTTTTCCTCGTGACCTCCAGCCTGGCCTCGGGATACTTGCCGGCCAATCTACCCGGATTGTCCGAAGAGCGCTACTGGGCCATGGGAGCCGTCGCGGCGGTTCTGTTGTTCGGGTCCGTCCTGCTCCACGAGTTGGGCCATGCCTACGTTGCGTTGACCTATCGGATCGCCATCAGCCAGATCACGCTCTTCATCTTCGGCGGTGTCGCGCACATGCGGGAGGAGCCGCCGCATCCACGCGCGGAATTTCTCATTGCCATTGCCGGGCCTGCCGTGAGTGTGGCGCTTGGCGCGCTGTGCCTGGGAGCGGTCGAGCTGGCCGGAACGGCGGGCGAGGCAGTGGGCTGGCGAGGGTTGATGATGCTCGGCAGCCTGTTGGGATTTGTGAATTTGCAGCTCGGTCTGTTCAACTTGATTCCTGGATTTCCGTTGGATGGCGGCCGGATCTTGCGCGCCGGGCTCTGGGCCTGGGGGAAAGATTTCTATCGCGCCACCGTTCAAGCCTCGTGGGTCGGCTTGGTGTTCGGTGTTTTATTCGGGTTGGCGGGCGTGATGGTCGTCATCGCTGCGCTCAGCGGGGATTTGCCGGGATCGATGGCCTCCGACGGCAGCTGGATCATCCTCATGGCCACATTCCTCTTCGCGACTGCTCTGGCCAGTCGCCGGCAGGCCCGATTGCGCCAGTCATTGGCAGCCGTTCCCGTTCATGATCTTATGGTTCGGACCGTGGTGGCTATTCCACCGGATTGCACGGTCGCAGACGCGGTGAATCAGTTCTTTGTCCCGCATGGGTACGGAGGCTTTCCGGTCGTTTCAAACGGGGAGCTGGTTGGGTTGGTCACCGTGATGGACGTCCAAGCCGTATCCCAAACGCTCTGGGCGTGGAAACAGATTGGACAGATCATGCGCCCCGCGTCGCCCGGTTTAAAGATTGAACCGAATGTGCCGGTATTGGAGGCGATGCAGCGGATGAGTCAGGAAGGTTTGGATCGCCTGGTCGTCGTGCAAGAGGGCCAGGTCATCGGGCTCGTCACCCATTCAGCGATCGTACACTATCTGCAACTGCACAAAGCGTAACGCGGATCTTTCAGCGACGAGATTCGAACGACGCGTCACCGCTCACTCAGACCGCGCCACGGAAATATTCTGGGCGATGGCGACGCGGATGAGGTGGACGACGAGCAGAAATCCGTAGACCACGCAGAAGAATTTGAAGGTGACGCGATAGAAGTCCATTAGAAGAATGGGCAGGCACAGGGCAAAGATGAGGCTGGCGACGAGCGTGACGAAGGTCAGTCGCCGGCAGAATTCATGGGACGGTTCTTTCCCGATCGGCTTGAGTGCGCGGGCATAACGCTCCGCTCGTTCGAGGCGGGCCTCGTGCAACAGGTCATCCGTCGGCCCCCAGTAGCGCAGCTTGAAGTAGCCCATCACAATAAAGAGCCAGGGCAGCGACCAGAGCGGCCAGAACTGCATGCCGGCATAGCTCTCGCTGCTGACGAGCGTCGCGTAGGACGGCGCATAGAGCAGACCGAGGACCAACGGGAGCACGCGCTCATCGCCGGGCGGCTCTTTTTCAGGGCCGCCGTGGATCAATTCCTGCTCAAACAAGGGATAGCCGTACTTCAGTACCACCAGCGCGATGGCTGCGCTCATGGTCTTGTCCGGGATATACCGGACGATGTTCTGGAACCAGTTCACCACATACCAGCTGATGCTTTCTCCCCATTGCACGCCCAACATCGTCTCAATGGAACCCCGCACGACGCTTTCCCACTGAATCACGCGAGCGCTAAGTGCTTCCGCCACCTCGGGATTCAACGCGAAGACGGTGCGTTCATTCAGCGCCGCCTGTACGAGTGTGCCGGGAATGCTCATGACCACAGCCCCGACAAGACCGAAGCTCAACAGAAACCAGCTATGCGCCAGTGCTGAACTTTTGGCAGTCCGCACATACTTTTGGAAGCCCGGTTGTCTTGCCATGACACCCCAGAAGAGCGCGCCGGTCATATTCACGAGCGACCAGGGGAAGATCACGACATCGGCGCCGGCTTCCGGATAGAGCAGCCAGTTCACGACGGAGTTTGAGAGGAGGGCTACGATGGCCCCCCACCAGGGGCCCAAGAGAAATGCGACCAGAGCCGTGCCGGTCATGTCCAGGAACAGAATACTTTCCATATGGCGGCTGAGGGTGAGGCCGACATAGTTCAACATGACGCCGGCGGCGACGATCACACTGGTTTCGTACAAGAGGAGATAGGACGATCCGCGAAGCGGTTTGGAAGAGAAGAAGTCGATAGTGGAGGTCGATTCAGGCACGGCTCGCTCAGGCCGGGATGATTCCTTTGCCTCTTTCTTGCCGTGCCTGCGGGTCTGAAAGTCGAGGAGCTTTTCGAGGACTGTGAGCAGCGCTGCTACAAAGCCCGCGATGGTCCCGCCCAGCATTAACAGTTCTTTGCCGAAGTCGTCTGACATGCCGCTCCCTTTTATGGCCGGAAGCCATTGTATCGAGGAAGGAGGGGATCTCCTAGAAAAAGGCCGGAAGTTGCATGCGAGATGGAGGAGGTAGCTGTGGGGGCTAGGCAGTGGCGGGTGGAGCTGTTAGAGGCGGAGCAGCCTGGGCGTGCTGCTGGAGTTTGTGGGCCACCACCGCGCCGAAGAGCAACAGGACGGCCGAGTAGTACACCCAGAGGAGCATGAGGACGATTTCCAGGAGTGACCCGTAGAGCCGGACATAGACCGTGGCGTAGCCGCTATAGGTGACGAACAGCAGTTTGGCGGACACCCACAGGAGGCCGAATGTCATGCCGCCGATCATCGCTTCGCGCCACTCCGGTCGCCTGCGTGGGACAAGCCGATACAGCGCTGTGACGGTCAGGAAAGCCAGTCCGAACGGGACGGTGTAGGTCAGCAGAAAATCATGCGCGGCCAGCGCCACCAGATCCAGCCCCCACAGCTGCGGGACGTAGCTGGTAAGGAAATTGATGATCTGTGTCGCCACGTACGAAATGATCAGGAGCAGTCCGGTGGCACCCAATGAGGCGACTGAAATCGCCGTCGAGATCAGCGGGTGACGTTTCCAGGTGCTTTCGAATACGACGTTCAGTGCGTAATCCAATTCGTAAAACACCAGGGCGCCGAACCAGGCGAACGACAAAAAGACCGCCCACCGCACGCTCTCCAGCACGCTGATGCGATGCAGCTCTTCGGCCAGACGTTCACCCAGCGAGGGCAGGAATCCCTTGAGAAAGCTCAGGAGAAACTGCTCGCCGATCACGTCCTGGCTGACTAAGAAACTGATTCCGTACAACAAGAGAAAGACAAGCGGAAACAGGGAGAGAAGCGAGAAGAACGCCAACGACGCCGCCAGACTGGCGCAGCCGTGGCGTTGGAAGGCCTTGAGGAGATCGAGAATGAACCGGACGGCTTGCATCATGTTCAGTTCAGGATGCTCGCGATGAATGTGTTTGACACGGCGTCAGGTGCTGGAGGAGATGAGCCTAGCACGGGTTCCCATGCGGCGCACGTTATTTGGTGAAGCGGAAGCGTTATTTCAACGTGAGGGAGGCCTGGGTCGCCAGGTTTACAATCGGATCGGGATAGAGTCCGAAGAACACCACACCTGCAATCGCACAGGCCAGGACAATGGTGAGGGCCGGAGACGACACGAATCTGGGGGACAAGGCGGTGACTGCACCCGGTTCCCGCATATACATCACCATCACCAGCCGCAGGTAGAAGTAGGCCGAGATCGCGGCAAATACCAGGGCCAGCACGGCCAGCCAGGTGAGCCCCGCCTGCACGGCGGACATGAAGACATAGAATTTTCCGATGAAGCCGGCTGTCGGCGGGATGCCGGCCAGCGAGACCATGAAGACCAGCATGAGCAGGGCGGCGAACGGGTGGCGCTTGGCCAGGCCGCTGAAATCTTCAATCTCGTCTCCCTCCAGGCCGCCCTTCCGTAACATCGCGATGATGGTAAAGGCGCCGAAGGTCATGAAGGCGTATAGGGCAATATAGAGCATGACGCTTGAGATGGCGGACGAGGCTTCAGCCGGAGCCAGGCGGCCGGCGGCCACCACGCCGATCAAGGCATAGCCCGCGTGGGCAATGCTCGAATAGGCGAGCATGCGTTTCACGTTCGTCTGGACGAGCGCGACAATGTTGCCCAGGATCAATGTGCCTATGCACAGCAGCAGGAACATCAGCGACCAGTTGGCCCGCACGCCGCCGAGTCCCTCGACGAAGACCCGCATGAAGGCGCCGAAGCTGGCGGCTTTCGACGCCACTGCCATAAACGCTGTCACGGAAGTCGGGGCGCCCTGATAGACATCCGGCGTCCACATGTGGAAGGGCACGACCGCCAGCTTGAAGCTGAACCCTACGGCAATGAGGATCGTGGCGAAGAGGAGCAAAGGATCGTCCAGGCTCCGTCCCGCAATCGCGGCGGCGATGGCCGGGAGTTGCGTGCTGCCCGCCGAGCCATACAGCAGCGAGATCCCGTAGAGCAGAATGCCGGATGAAAAGGCTCCGAGCACGAAGTACTTGGCCGAAGCTTCGAGCGACTTGGCGTCCGCGCGTTTCAAGCCGGCCATGATATAGAGGGAGAGGGACATGAGTTCGGTGCCGAGATAGATCGTCAGCAGATCGGTCCCTGAAACCATGACCATCATGCCGGAGAGGGCGAGGAGGATGAACCCATAGTACTCGCCGAGATAGATGCGTTCTTCTTTCAGGTACGGGAAGGACAGCAGAATCGTGAGCCCGGTCACGAAATAGAGCAGGAGTTTCCAAAAGCAGGAGTAATTGTCGACGACGACCAGCCCGCCGAAGGCCGTCGTCGGCGAGCCGAAACGCGCGGCGGTCAATCCCATGCAGACCGCCATCGTGCCCAGGCTGAGCCAGGCAAGTCCGTCTTTCTTGGACGACGGCGTGATGGGGTCCAACGCCAGGACCGCGCAAGCGGCGAAGACGACCAGCAACTCCGGCAGAATGGCGAACAGATCGTGAGCCGAGAGCATCATGGGCGCGGCGCCTCCGTCGACTGTACAGTCTGCGCGGCCGGGACCGGCTTGACGACCGGGGTGATCTGCCCGGTTGAGGTCGGAGACTCTTGCGGTCTATGCGTCGCGCGGGCAACGACATTCGTGACCGAGGCATGCATGCGGCTGAGAATCGGGTTGGGAAATAAGCCGATCCAGAAGACCAGTATGACCAGCGGCACCAGGGTCGCCATCTCGCGCCGGCTCAGATCGGTCAGCTTGGGTAACTGGTGAGGCAGCGGGATGCCGAACGCGACACGTTGGACCATCCAGAGCATGTAGGCTGCGGCCAGGATGATGCCCAGCGAAGCCAGGGCGGCGGCGATCTTGCTCCAGAGGAACGTGCCGGCCAACACCAGGAACTCACCTACAAAGCTGTTGGTGCCCGGAAGGCCCAGCGAAGAGAGGGAGAAAATGACCAGTAGCGTCGCATACTGCGGCATCGGTTTTGTCAGCCCGATATTGTCGGCGATCTGCCGGCTATGAGTCCGTTCATAGATCACGCCCACGCAAAGGAAGAGGCCGCCGGTGGTGATGCCGTGATTGACCATTTGCATCACGGCGCCTTCGATCCCTTGCTGATTGAACATGAAAAGACCGAGCGTCACAAAGCCCATGTGGCTCACGCTGGAGTAGGCGATGAGTTTCTTCAGGTCCGCCTGGGCCAGTGCCATATAGGCGCCGTACACGATCGCAATGATTGAGAGAGCCACGATCATGGGCGTGAAATCCTTGGACGCATCCGGCAGCATGGGCAGGCTGAATCGCAGAAAGCCGTAGGTGCCCATCTTCAGCAGGACGCTCGCAAGGATCACGCTGCCGGCGGTCGGCGCTTCAACGTGGGCGTCCGGCAGCCAGGTGTGGAACGGGAACATCGGGACCTTCACCGCAAAGGCGGCAAAGAACGCGATGAACAACCAGAATTGGAGTCGAGGCGAATAGGCCTGCTGGCTGAGTTGCACGATGTCGAAAGTGTGGCCGCCCTGGAAATAGAGCGCCAGAATCGCGACCAGCAGCAGGATGCTGCCCGCCAGCGTATACAGGAAGAACTTGATGGCGGCATACAGCCGGTTTGGTCCGCCCCAGACTCCGATGAGAAGATACATCGGGATCAGCATCGCTTCCCAGAACACATAGAAGAGCACGAAGTCCAATGCCGCGAAGACGCCGATCATCGCGCTTTCCATAATGAGCAGCATGGCCATGAAACTGCTGACCCGCGTGTCGATCGAGCGCCAGGAAATCGCAACGCAGAGCGGCATGAGCACGGTCGTCATCAAGACGAGCGGCAGACTGATCCCGTCCAACCCCAGATGGTAATGAATGGGCGGCGACGTGATCCATAACACATTCTCGGCAAACTGCATCTGGCTCGACGAGGCGTCGAATAACCACCAGAGGGGGAGCGACAACAACAGATCGGCGACCGTGACTCCCAATGCCACCATCCGGACGCTGGTCTCTTTGAGGAAGAACAGCGCCGCCGCGCCTGCCAGTGGCAGAAAGATCAGCAATGTCAGCCAGGGAAATCCGCCCGATTGCATAAGACCTCAGAACACCAAAAAGACCGTCACCAGAATAACCATGCCGAGCGCCATTGCGAGCGCATAGTGCTGTGTCTGTCCGCTTTGAACCAGGCGCAACAGCCATCCGCCCCAGGCGACCCCGCGCGCGATGCCGTTCACCGCGCCGTCGATCACGGCCACATCGATCCGCTTCCACATGTCGGCGGCTACGGCAAAGGTCGGCTTCACGAACGCGCGGTCATAGGCCTCGTCTACATACCACTTGTGCAGCGAGCCTTCGTACAATGTCTTCCACCGGTTGGCGAATTGATCCGGCAGCTGCGGATTCAATACGTATACATAGTAGGCTCCGGCAATCCCTGTCAGTCCCATGAGAGTCGCCGCGATCATGATCACAATTCCAGCATCCCCATGATGGGCTGCTACGGCTCCGCCATGGGCAAACACCGGCTCAAGAAATTCGGGGATCCCGACGTAGCCGGCCGCGATACTCAAGATCGCCAGCACGATCAGCGGAAAGGTCATCGTGTTCGACGGCTCATGCACGTGCTTGGCGTGTTTCTTATCGACGTGGGAGGGGCCCCAGAAGGTGACGAAGACCAACCTGAAGCTGTAGAACGCGGTCATCAGGGCGGTCAGCAATCCCAGCACGGTGAGCACCTGCCCGAGCGGGCCGGATGACCAGGCGGAGATCAGCAGATCATCCTTGCTGAAGAAGCCGGCAGTCAACGGAAATCCGGCCAGCGCCAGCGAACCCACGATGAAGGTCCAGTAGGTCACGGGGAG
Organism: Nitrospira sp. CG24D; assembly: GCA_002869855.2. Taxonomy (GTDB): domain Bacteria; phylum Nitrospirota; class Nitrospiria; order Nitrospirales; family Nitrospiraceae; genus Nitrospira_D. The sequence continues at coordinate 171,484 of NEWQ02000023.1, read as the reverse complement.
CTTGTCCTTCAAGCCGCCCATGTGCCGCATGTCCTGCTCGTGGTGCAGCGCGATGATCACGGAGCCGCAGCCCAGGAAGAGCAAGGCTTTGAAGGCGCCATGCGTGAGCAAGTGATACATGCCGGCGCTGTAGGCGCCGAGGCCGCAGGCCATGACCATGTAGCCGAGTTGACTGACAGTCGAGTAGGCGACCACACGTTTGATGTCGGTCTGAGTCAATGCGATCGAGGCGCCGAGCACCATCGTCGCAGCCCCGACCAGCGCGACGACGGTCATGGCGGTCGGGGACAAGTTATACAGGGGAGCCAATCTGGATACCATGAAGACACCGGCGGTCACCATTGTGGCGGCATGGATCAATGCGGAGATGGGCGTTGGGCCTTCCATCGCATCCGGCAACCAGACATGCAACGGCACTTGTGCCGACTTGCCGATGGCTCCGGTAAACAACAACAGGCAGATGACGGTGAACACCGACACATCCCAGGTTCCGCCGAAGGGGCCCAACAGGTTCATGGTCAGGTTGGCCGCTTCATGGGCCGCAGGGAAAATATCCAGATAATTCAGCGAGCCGAAGGAGTACCACACGAGCAGGAGGCCCAGCATAAATCCGAAATCGCCCACGCGGTTGACCAGAAACGCTTTGGTCGCGGCGGCGCAGGCCGGAGCGCGCTCATACCAATGGCCGATCAAGAGGTAGGAGCAGAGGCCGACCGCCTCCCAGAAGATGAAGAGCTGCAGCAGATTATCGGCCAGCACCAGCATCAGCATCGAGAAGGTGAACAAGGCAATGTAGCTGAAAAAGCGCGCATAGCCCGCTTCTCCGTGCATATAGCCGATCGTGTAGATGTGGACGAGCGAGCTGACGGTGGTGACCAGCAGGAGCATCACGACGGTCAGACGATCGAGATAGAGTCCTATGTGAATGTCGAGATGGCCGGACGTCAGCCAGGTATAGAGCGGCTGGCTGATTGGGGCGCCTTGGGCAACTTCAAAAAAAGCGAACAGGGACAGGAGCCACGACAGGACCACCGCCGGCACGGCGACGAGGTGCGCGCGTTCCTTGATACGGTTGCCGGCCAGACCCAGCACGAGGAAGGCGGCCAGCGGGAGGAATGGGATCAGCGCATACATCGTCGAGTTACCATTTCAGCAAATTGAACTGTTCGACGTTGATCGTGTCTTTGGCCCGGTGCAGAGCGATGATGATCGCCAATCCGACCGCCACTTCGGCGGCAGCCACGGTGAGCGCGAAAAAGACAAAAACCTGTCCGCCAAGATCGTGCAGATGCTCGGAGAAGGCCACGAAGTTGATGTTCGTGGCGTTCAGCATCAATTCCACCGACAACAGAATGGCGATGATGTTGCGACGGATGAGCACGCCCACCAGCCCCGTCAGAAAGACGATGGCGCTCAAGACGAGATAGTAGGTAATCGGGATGGTCATGACGCCGGCGTCTCCGGGACCTCTCGCTTCGCCAGAACGATGGCGCCGATCATCGCCACCAGTAGAATGAGCGAGGCCACTTCAAACGGAAACAGGTAGGTCGAAAAGAGCGTTTCTCCGATGGCCAGCGTGTTGTCCCCTGTCTCGATATCCACCCGGGGTGCCGCAGCTGGCGGGGCGGCCAAGCTGCCGGCCAGCAACACGAGGAACTCGATGAGCAAGGGTCCGCCGACAAATGCGGCGGCCCGCCATTGACTATGATAGCGATCGTCCGTTTTGAGGTTGAGCAGCATGACGACGAAGAGGTAGAGGACCAGGATGGCGCCGGCATACACAATGACCTGAACGGCGGCCAGAAATTCGGCGTGCAGCGTCACGTACAGCCCCGCGACGTGGAAAAACATGATGAGCAGCGAGAGGGCGCTGTAAACCGGGTTTCTGAACGCCACGACGAGCACGGCCGTGAGGGCGATCACACCGGCGAAATATCCGAAAAACAAATGATCCACGTCTTTTCCTCTAGGACCGTGCTCTGTCATGTGACGGGCACAGGTTCATCACAGCCCGGCGTCTCCGTGTGAGAGCCGGGGCCCCATCAATGGCCCGGCCTCAATTCGGTTTCTGCGGCACGTGCTGAAACGCCACATTGAAGAAGGCGACGTTCGGGTGCTGGAGCTCCAGGCGCTTCTCGCGAACAGGGAACGACCGGTCGCCGATGGCGAGCAGTTGTTGTTTGTTCAACTGGAGGTCACGCTTGTCATAGACCGCCCATTCGAACTCCTTGGTCATGCCCAGGGCATCGACGGGGCAGGCATCGACGCACATGCCGCAAAACAGGCAGCGGGTCATGTCCATGTAATATTCTTTGGAGTAGCGCTTCGTGGGCTCCCCTGGAATTTCCGCGCTCACCACGCGAATCACGCGCGACGGACAGGCGGCTTCGCAGAGGTCGCACCCGACGCACTTCTCGGTTCCATCGTCGTAGCGCAGGAGCGCAAGCATGCCGCGATAGTTATCCGGCAGGGTCCGCTTCTCATGCGGGTATTGCAGTGTGATGGGCTTGTAGTGAATGAGATGCGACATCGTGGCCTTCATGCCAACCAGGAGTTCATAGAACGTCATGGTCTTGAGCCAGTCGATGAAGCGCTCTCTGGTCGTTGCCTGGGCCATAGTCTTTGGCGGTCTTATTTGAACTGATTATAGATGTACATGGCGATGGCCGTCACCACGATGTTGGCCAACGCGATCGGGAGCATCACTTTCCAGCCGAACTTCATCAATTGATCGTAGCGCAAACGCGGAAGCGTGGCGCGCAGCCAGAAGAACAGGAACAGGAACCCGTACACTTTCACGGTGAACCAGGCCACTCCTTCGATCCAGGCGAAGGACTCCAGGCCGATATGGGCGAGGATCGTGCCGGGATAGGGGGCATTCCATCCGCCGAGGAACAGGGCCGCGGCGACGCAGGACACCAGCACCATGTTGGCGTATTCCGCGATGAAGAAAAAGGCGAAGCGCATGCCGCTGTATTCGGTGAAGAAACCGGCTACCAGCTCGCTCTCGGCTTCGGGCAGGTCGAAGGGGACGCGGTTCGTTTCCGCGACGGCTGAAATCACGTAGACGACGAATGCGAAGATCTGCGGAGCCGGAAAGGCGAACACATACCAATGCCAGAAGCCGCCCGCCTGGGCGTCGGTGATTTTCACCAGGCTGAGCGAGCCGGACATGATCAGGACGCCCACGATGGCCAGGCCGACGTTCAATTCGTAACTGATGATCTGCGCGGCCGACCGCAGTCCGCCGAGCAGCGAGTATTTGCTGTTGGAGGCCCAGCCGCCCAGGATGATGCCGTAGGCGCCGATCGAGGCAAAGGCCAGGATATAAAGCACGCCGATATTGATATCGCTGATGACGAAGGGTTTGATGGTCATCCCGAACAACTGGATGGTTTCATTCGGGCCGAAGGGAATGACCGCAAAGCCGATCATGGCCGGCACCATCGCCAGAATCGGCGCGAGGCTGAACATGAACTTGTTGGCGCCGGCCGGGACGATGTCTTCTTTGAAGAAGAGTTTCAGGCCGTCGGCGATCGGCTGGAGGATGCCGTAGGGGCCGACTTCCATGGGGCCCATCCGATCCTGCATCCATCCGAGCACTTTCCGCTCGGCGAGCGTCAGGATCATCACGGTGAGCATCACAATGCCCATGACCGCGGCGATTTGTGCGAGCGAGACAGCGAGACGCAAGCTGAGTTCAGTCACGATGACACCCCTGGATTAGCGACCGTCAACATCGACACAGTTTTCTCACGACACTTTCACCATCGAGACGGAGGTCGTCCGGATATACGGCACCTTGGTCTCGGTATCAATGACACAGGCAAACAGTTTGTTCACTTCCTGACTGAAATGGTCCGGGAACCAGGCATGGCCTTCCGGCACCCGGTCCGCGACTTTAACTTCCGCGGTGACCTCGCCCTGCGAATTGGAGAGGCGGACGCGGTTGCCGTCGACCAGGGCAAAACGAGCGGCATCGCGTGGACTGATACGCAAGGAACTCCGGCCTTCGATTTGGATCAGCCCCTTGGACTTGGTCGACAACTTGCCCGAATGGAACAGGCTCTGCACGAGTTCAATCTGGACGGTCCCGTCCGGACGGGACGGGGTGCGCGGCATCTGATAGCGCCCGGCGAGATCGCGTTCAAAGCCCTGGCTGAGATAGCGGTCCATCGTCGCGCGATCCACTTTCGCGGGGAGCGGAGCCGGTCCTAACGAGCCGTATCCCGGGATGAGACTCCGAATCTCCTTCAGGATCTCACGGCTCTCGGTATAGTCCAGCGGTGCGCCGAGCAGCCCCGAGAGGGCCGAGAAGATTTCCCAGTCCGGGCGGGATTCGCCGGCCGGTTCGACAGTCTGCCGAACAGCCTGGACGTGGCCTTCCGTATTGGTGAAGGTACCGTCTTTTTCGAGCGACGAACAGACCGGCAGGACGACATGGGCCAGCGCGGCGGTATCCGTCAGGAAGAGTTCCTGGCAGACCAGCAGGTCCAATTGTTCAAGCGACTCGCGCACATGCAGCGGAGCCGGCAGGCTGGTCATGGGATTTTCGCCGACAATAAACATTGCTTTGAGCTGGCCTGATTTGGCGCGGGCCAGCATCTCGACCAGCGCCAGGCCTTCAGTTGCCGGCGGTGCTTCTTTCCAAATGTCCAGCACCCGATCCCGTCCGCTCTTGTCGGTCATGTCGACGGGGCCCGGCAGAAATTCGGCGACTGCGCCCATTTCAATCGCGCCCTGGTCGTTGTTTTCTTCCGCCAGCGGAGCCAGCCCGCAGCCTGGCTGATCAAGTTTGCCCAGGAGGAGCAGCAGATCGAGCAGATTCATGGCGCCGGCATAGCCCTGCTCGCTGCGCAAGAGGCCCTGTCCTGTGACGACGACGAGGCGCTTTCCTTTGGCCAGCGCCAGCGCGGCGGCGGCGTAGGCTTCCTGGCCCGCACCCGTCGCGGCCTGGATCTCCTGCCAGGACAATTGTTGCAGCCGCGCAGTGACGGCGGTCACAAAGCCTGGTTGTTGTTGCGTCAGGTCGGCGGCGACCAGGTTCTGCTCGACCGCCGCCTTCTCCAAGCCGAGGATAGCAGTGCGGAACAGCGTGGGTGACACGCAGAAATGGTGTTGCGACAGATTCACGATGTTGCTGATTGTGCCGATCGCCGGCAGCAGCGATTCGATAGTAATGAGCGTCGCCTGGCGTTTCTTGACCGCTTCCTTGATCGCAAGGCCGGTGATCGGATTCGTTTCGGTGATGTTCGTTCCGACCAGTAACAGGACGTCGGCGGTTCCAAGATCTTCGAAGGTCACGGTCCAGCGATGGGTGCCCTGCACCCGGCGCATAGCCTGTACGCTGTTCATCTGGCCGTACCGGGCGCTGCTGTCGAGATGGTTAGTGCCGAGAGTTAGCCGCATGAATTTCTGGAAGAGATACAGCTCCTCATTCGTGCAGCGGCCGGTAATCAGCCCTCCGAAAGCCTGGCCGCCATGCGCCTGCTTGATCCGGCCGGCTTGCTCGGCAATGAACTCCAGCGCCTCTTCCCAGGTGGTTTGCACCAGGGTGCCGTTTTGGCGGATCAAGGGATGCGTGAGCCGCTCGGGATGGCTGGTGGCGTGAAAACCGAAGAACCCTTTGGCGCAGAGATCGCCGTTGTTCCGTCCGGCGCCGTAGGCGGAGTTCACTTCGATCAAATCATTGTTCTTAGTCTGGACGGTGATCTGGCAGCCGTCGCCGCAATAACCGCAGATCGTCTCGGCGCGTTTCAGCATCCAGGGACGGTATTCATACATGGACAGGCGGCTAGTGATCGCGCCGACCGGGCAGATCTGCACGCAGCCTCCGCAGAACTCGCAGTCCAGCGGATGGGCGCCGAAGTGCTTGATCTCCGTCATGGTCCCGCGGCCGACCGGGGCCAGGGCTTTCACATCCATGACCTCATCGCAATACCGGACGCAGCGCAGGCACTGCACGCAACGGTTCATCTGGGTTTCGATCAACGGGCTGAAATATTCTTTCTGGAATATGCGCTTCGTTTCGGCGAACCGGCTCGTCGTCGCGGTGTACTCATGAGAGAAGTCTTGCAGGTCGCATTTTCCGCCCTGGTCGCAGACGGGGCAGTCCAACGGATGATTCGCGAGAATGAATTCCAACACGGATTTATGGGCGTCGTTCACCACCGTCGTGGCGGTACGGACGCTCATGCCTTCTGTGACCGGCGTACTACAGGCCGTTTGCAGCTTGGGCATCTTTTCGACTTCGACCAAACACATGCGGCAGTTGGCGTCCGGCTTGAGCTTGGGGTGATAGCAGAAGTGCGGAATCATCGCGCCGACGCGCCGCGCGGCTTCGATCAGCAAGGTGCCTTTCGGCACGCTGACCGTATGGCCGTCGATCGTGACCCGAACTGTTTCTGCTGACGTATTTGGCATAATGTCAGTGCCTGGTTCCTACGGATTCCGGGCGGATCAAATTGGCCGCTTCGGCTTCGTGAATGAGGGTCACGTATTCATGCCGCCAATGTTTCAGCGTGCTCATGATCGGCGAGACCTCGGCATCGCCGAAGGCGCAAACTGTGCGGCCGGCGATGTTCTTGCACAGATCTGTCAGCGTTTCAAGGTCTTGCATCTGGCCGCGCTTGGCCATAATCCGGCGCATGGTCTGCACGAGCCAGGAGCTGCCTTCCCGGCAGGGACTGCACTTGCCGCAGGACTCGTGATAGAAAAATTCCATCAACCGGAGGGCGGCCCAGACCATGCTGGTGCCTTCTTCCATGACCGTGACCCCGCCGGAGCCCAGCATCGAGCCGGCCGCTGCGACTGATTCAAAATCCAGTTTCACATCCAGGTGATCAGGCGTCAGGAAGGGGGCGGAAGCCCCGCCCGGGATAAAGGCTTTCAACGGCTTGTCCGACCGCATGCCCCCGGCATGTTCGAACACCAGCTCACGAATCGTCACACCCATCGGCAATTCATAGTTACCGGGACGTTTCACATGGCCGCTGACACAGAAGACCCTGGTGCCGGTGCTCTTGGGTGGCGAGCCGATGGAAGCGAACCATTCCGGTCCGCGGGAAAGAATGTGCGGCAGATTGGCCAGTGTCTCCACGTTGTTGACGACGGTCGGTTTGTTGTAGAGGCCATGGGTGGCCGGAAACGGCGGCTTCACCCGCGGCAGGCCGCGCTTGCCTTCCAGCGATTCGAGCAGTGCCGTTTCTTCTCCGCAGATGTAGGCGCCGGCGCCGCGATGGACCCAGACGTCCACCGTGATACCGGTTCCAAGGATGTTCTTGCCGATGTATCCGGCGGCGCGGGCTTCCCCGATGGCTCGTTCCAGGATTTTGGACCCGAGGACCATCTCGCCGCGGATATAAATGTAGGCGGATTGGGCGCCGATCGCATAGCCGGCCAGGACAATGCCCTCGAGCAGCTGGTGCGGATCCCGCTCCATGAGCTGCCGGTCCTTAAACGTTCCGGGTTCGCTTTCGTCGGCGTTGCAGCAGAGATAGCGCGGGCCTTGATAATCTTTCGGGAGAAATCCCCACTTCACGCCGGTCGGGAAGCCGGCGCCGCCCCGGCCGCGCAGACCGGACTTCATGACCGTGGTGGTCACGTCGGTCGGAGCGATTTTCCCGAGCGTGTTGCGCAAGGCATGATAGCCGCCGGTCTTTTCGTAGTCCGCCAAGGACCCGGTGTATCCGGGCTGCATCATATTTTTCAGAAGGACGAGTTCGTATTTCGGCATAGTGTTATTCGAGACGTCTATCGCGTCGATTCCGGCCACATGTAAGGGCCGCTTTTCAACGGGCTGGTTCCGGCGGTCCGGAGATCCACCAGGATCTTGTCCACCTTCTCTTCCGTCAGCCGTTCATAATAATCGTCGTTGATCTGCATCATCGGCGCGGTGCCGCAGGCCGCCAGGCATTCGACGGCGGTCAGCGTAAACAGACCGTCGGCCGTCGTTTCGCCGGGAGCGATTCCGAGCTTGGTCTTGATCCAGCCGATCACGGTGTCCGACCCCACCAGCGCACACATGAGGGATTTGCACACCTGGATATGGTGTGTGCCGACCTTTTTGAGGTTCAGCATCGTATAGAAGGTCGCGGTCTCATACACCTGCGGCGGTGTCAGTTTCAGTAAGCCGGCGATCTCCGTCATCGCCGCTTCCGTGATGTAACCATGCTCACGTTGCGCGAGATACAGCAATGGAATCAGCGCCGACCGCTTCACCGGGTATCGGGAGAGAATCTCCTCGATTTCTTTTCCGTACTTTTCCTTCAGCACCTTCTCCCCCCACTTCTCTTCACCGAGGTGGCGGCCAGGATGTTCCAAACTGCGCGCATTGACCGAGCACATTCCCATCGTGCGCGGGCAGCGAGCGCAGGAGCATCCTGGGCGACACACCTCATCTATCGCACTCCCCCATCACGATGTCATAGGAGCCGAAGATCGTGATGATGTCGGAAATCAAATATCCCCGCGCCATGTGATCGAATGCGCCCATGTGGACGAACGAGGGAGAGCGGATCTTCAGTCGGTAAGGACGGGGACTGCCGTCGCTGATGATGAAGAATCCCAATTCGCCCTTCGGAGCTTCGGTGGCGCAATAGGTTTCGCCTTTCGGCGGCTTGAACCCCTGCGTGAAAATAATAAAATGATGGATCAGGCTTTCCATGTCCCGCATCACTTGCTGCTTGGGCGGCGGGATGTATTGCGGCACGTCGGCCATGATGGGTCCCTGGGGCATTTGATCCAGGCATTGCGCGATGATGCGGGCGCTCTGCCGCATTTCTTCCATCCGGACCCAGTACCGGTCGTAGGTGTCGCCGTGCGTCCCGAGCGGCACGTCCCACTCCACCTTGTCGTAGACTCCATACGGTTCCAGCTTGCGGATGTCGTAGTCGACTCCGGAACCGCGCAAGGTGGGGCCGGTGAGGCCGAAATTGATCGCATCTTCACCGGAAATCACGGCCACATTTTTCGTGCGCCCGACCCAGATGCGGTTGGACGCGATGAGCGAATCGTATTCGGCGACTTTCTGCGGAAATGTGCTCAGGAACGCGCGCAGACGCAGGACCAACTCCGGCGTGAAGTCGCTGTCGACTCCGCCGATCCGATAGTAGTTGAGTGTCAGGCGGGCGCCGCAGAGTTGCTCGAAGAGATCCAGGAGAGTCTCGCGCTCGCGGAAGGTCCAGAAGAAGACGGTCATGGCGCCGATGTCGAGCGCTTGCGTGCCCAGCCAGAACAAGTGGCCGATGATGCGCTGCATCTCCGCCACCAGCGTGCGGATATATTCGCCGCGTTCGGGCACGGTGATGCCGAGCAGTTTTTCCACGGCCCGGACGTAGGCGTAATTGTTCGCCATGGCGCAGACGTAATCGAGCCGATCGGTATGCGGGATGACCTGCATGTAGGCCAGGCCCTCGGCCAGCTTTTCGACGCCGCGGTGGAGATAGCCGAGATCCGGCGTCGCTTTGACGATGCGTTCCCCGTCGAGTTCCAGCACGACGCGCAACACGCCGTGCGTGCTGGGATGCTGCGGTCCCATGTTTAAGAGGAGTTCTTCCCGCCGGCGCGATCCGGGGGCGCCGTTCGCGGCAATAAACGGTTTCTTTTCCGCTTCTGAATACTCGCCTTCGGTCATCTCTTCCGGCGCTTCGTCCAGGCGCGGAATAAAGTCGAACTGGCTGCGCCAGCCGCGGCCCTCTGCGGGGAAATCCTTCCGGAGCGGGTAGCCTTCGGCATAGTCTTCCGGCATGAGAATTCGGCGGAGGTCCGGATGTCCGGTAAAGGTGATGCCCATCATGTCGAACACTTCCCGTTCGAGGAACTCCGCGCCGCGCCACACGCTCGTGACCGAAGGGATTGAAGGATTGTCTTCAGTGACGCGGGCTTTCACGCGGATCCGGCGACCATGCGGCAGAGACAGCAAGTGATAAATCACCTCAAACCGGGTCTGGTCTCCGGGATAGTCTGCGGAGCAGATATCGGTGATATGGTCGAAGGCCATCTCGGGCGCGTCATGCAGGTAGCGGGCGACCGTCAGCATGTCTGACGCGCGCACCTGGACGGCCATTTCACCGCGGCCCGTGTCGAGATCGACGGAGAGCACGGCGTCCGGGAATTGTGCGACGAGTGTATCGACGATCGCTTGCGACATTACTTCACGAATACCTTTTCGCGTTGAATCTTTTCTTGGAGTTTCAGTAATCCGTCCAACAGGGCTTCCGGCCGCGGCGGGCAGCCCGGCACGTACACATCCACCGGAATGATTTGATCGACGCCTTGCACCACCGCGTAGCTGTTGTAGTGATTGCCGGAAGTGGCGCAGGAACCCATCGAAATCACATAGCGCGGCTCCGGCATCTGATCGTAGATCCGGCGGATCACGGGGGCCATCTTGCGGGTGACGGTGCCGGCAATGATCATCAGATCCGACTGGCGCGGGGAGGCGCGGAACACGCCGGCGCCGAACCGGTCGAGATCGTAGCGGGACGACACGCTGGCGATCATCTCGATCGCGCAGCAGGCGAGGCCGAAGGTCATTGGCCAGAGGGCCGACTTCCGCGCCCAGTTGACCACCGCGTCCAGATTCGTCGTGAGGATATTGGCTTCGAATTGTCGTTCTAAAAAGCTCACTGTTATCTCTCTCCTCCCTCAATTAGAAGGGCGGCGGGGAGGTTCTTCATTGCGCGCATTCACCGAGCGCCGCCCGCTTGCCGGCCTTTTATAAATCTTGCGTGCGCGGTGAGCGAGCACGAAGAACTTCCCCACCGCCCTTTAATCCCACTCCAGCGCTCCTTTTTTCCAGGCGTACCAGAACCCGACGACTAGGATGCCGATAAAGGTCACCATTTCCGCGAGCCCGACGAACCCAAGCTTGGAAAACGCCACAGCCCAGGGGAACATGTAGACGATCTCGATATCGAAGATCACGAACAGCATCGCGATGATGTAATAGCGCATCGGGATCTGGACGCGGGCATCCTGAAACAGCGGGCTGCCGCTCTCGTAGGGCGCCAATTTGGCTCGGTAGGGGCGGCTCGGCCTGACGAACCACCCGGCCAGCAGCGACACGGCGCCGAAGGCGATCGCGATCCCGATAAACAGGAGGATCGGAAGGTAGTTCGCTGGCACTGCGGCGTTTCCCATCTTGTTCCTTAGGCAGCGTGATGCAACGTCAATGCGGATCCGAAAAATGGTTTAAACGCCAGTCCGTCGAGCGTCGGCTTTTCGATGCCTTTATGCTGAATGAGCACCTTGAACGTGCGGCCCATCCCTTCCGGCCTCACCAGGTGGATCGCCGCGCGAAACTCGGCGCCTTCCGGGTCCATTTTCGAGAGAAAGTCTTCCAGGCCGAGCCCCATCAGGAAACTCATCTGATTGGTAAATCCCGTGACGCGCAGACCCTGGTCTTCGCCGACTGTGGCGAGGGTCGAAAAGTCCACATGGGAGGTCATGTCCTGAAGGCCGACCCGCTCATAGGGATTTTCGGAGGTCATCTGCGAGTAGTAACAGAGCAGCGTCCCTTTCGCGCGATCGGGCCCATAGAGATCCTGCGCGGTGTGGCCGTAATCGATGGTGATCGCCAGGCCGCGATCGATCGCGCGGGCCACCTGTTCCATCCAGCGCACCGCAGCGGTGTTGATTTCGGTCTGGTAGCCGTCCGGGAGCGAGAGCCTCAAGTTGGTCAGATACTGTTGAACCTCCGGCGACGACAAGGGGCGGAGACATTCCACGAATGTGGCGCCGTCATAGTCGACGCAGATTTCCTGCGCCTGGCCGTTCTCGATCTGGATTCGGTGGACTGGAAACGCATCAGGAAGCTCGTTGCTGAAACACAGGCCGGTGACGCTATGTTCTGCCAGCGAATCGAGTCCTTCGAGCCAGGTAATACGGCCCGGCTCGCAGAGCCCGTGCAACAGATTCTGGCGTTGCAACTCCTGCATGGCCGGGCTGCGCTCAATGAGCACATAGCGGAGGCGCTGGCTGAACGAGTCATCCGGATTTACGCGGCAGGCCGACAGGAAATGCTTGGCCAGTAAGCCTTTCCCCGGTCCCATCTCGACGACGGTGAAGGGATCGGGATGTCCGAGAATGGCGTCGAGTTGTCGCGCCTGCTTCGCCAACGCCTGGCCGAGAATAGGATGGACGTCCGAGCTGGTGTAAAAGTCGCCGGACCAGCCGATGCGCTCGGCGCCGGACTCCGGCGGACGCATGTAGTAACCGAATGTGGGGTGATAGAGCGCCAGTTCCATAAAACGGACGAAGGGTATCGGACCCGAGGCGGCAATCTCGGCGGTTATGGCGGCAACGAGTTCAGGATGCCCGATCGTCACAAAGAAGTCCGTTTCTCTGCTGACAAGGCTCATCAGTGAATACACCAATCCACGACAGGTAGACTTCACCCGTCGAGAGGGTCAAAAAGTGGGCTAGAGTAGCCTTCCAGCCTTCGCTAAGTCAAGGTGAAATCAGGCAGAAAGAGAGCCGTGGATAGAGGTCTGGCCGTCGATGCTGTCTTGTTATTGCAGGGTTGTCAAAGAGGGAGAAAAATCACTCGGCCCTGCCATTCTTCGGCTGTGCTGACCTCGGCGATCAGCAGCAAGTCCTCAATGGCCTGACCGACCGGGTATGTCTGGGGAATTAACAGCAGCCCGGCCATTGGCAAACCGGCCAGGAGTCTGAAATTCGCATAGACCGTCATTGTGCGCACATCGTGCGACACCACGACTCTTCCTTCCATTGCTGCGTGCGCCAACACATCGAAATCCTTGGCACTATCGAGCCCGGATTCGTGGATGGTAATGAGGTCGAATTTGGATGTGCGGCGGCGTATTCCGCGCACAATCCGAGCGTTGCAGTCTTCGTCGAAGAGAAAGCGAACCGGAGTCACGCGTGGGGAGCCGCGGTTGAGCGGCGTGTTGCGAGGCGTTGCCGGAGGCTTGCCACAAATGCAGTGTGTGTAGCTTCTAGACTCTTCCGGATTTCTGCCGTGACCTGGGCCTGTTCTCTAAGATAGGTTTCGACCTCAATCTGGTGAGTGAGGTAAAAGGCAAGAACATCATAAACCTGAGCCAAGGCGAGGACTGGAAAATCCTGGCAGATCTCCTCCGGAGTGGCGCCGTCGAGGAAGCTCTGAACGATGGAGTCAATAGTGACCCGCGTTCCGGCAACATGGATCGCTCCGGCAGGGGCGATCGACAACAGATCTGGACGCACTTCGTTCAGTTTCATAAAAGTTATCGTAACTCCAACCGAAATCGAAGGCAACTTCTAATCTGCTCTCAAGCGGCGAACGTCGCAGGCCGCGCAGGGGCTAGTTAGCTGTTGGGGTCTCGCCTCCGGAAGGATGGAAAGCGGCTACTACGACTTTCCCCTACTCCGCCCTCCTTTTGCTGGGTGATGGGGATCAGAGCTTCGGCGTTCGGCATACGTGGGAACGAAATGAGTGGGACTATGGGCCAGGCGCGCCGGCGTTGCGACGCTTCGGCGCGGTTTTACAGGCGTGCCTGGGGAGAACGGAGAGGGTCAGCAGCAGTTATGGCCGGTCGCGTTATGCCGAATGGCAAAGATCTGGTCCCCATGGCCCAGTTATCCCTTCTTCACGTCCCGTGACACTTTTTATACTTTTTCCCGCTTCCGCAGGGGCAGGGATCGTTGCGGCCGACTTTATCGTCGACCCGCTCCACGGTCCGGGGAGCCTCGGCGGCTTCGCCACGGTTCAGTGTAAGCGTGGGCTGCGGGCGCGAGATGACCGGAGGGGGAGGAGGCGGCGCAGCGGGGGCGGGCTCATCTTCCTCATGTTTCACGGCCTGGACCCGGAATAGCCGTTCCAGCGCATCCGACTTAACCCGCTGCATCATGCCGGCGAAGAGGTCGTAGCCTTCCTTTTTGTATTCAATCAGCGGATCCTTCTGCCCGTAGCCTCGGAGGCCGATGCCGTCGCGCAGGTGATCCATGCCGAGGAGGTGGTCTTTCCAATGGTGGTCGATGACCTGGAGCATGAAGGTCTTTTCCAGGAAGCGCATCAGTTCTGAACCCAGTTCCTGTTCCTTCCGCTCGTAGCCGTCGTGCACGAGTTTCTTGAGATCTTCGATCAGCGCGTCGCGGCCGAGATCGCGGAGCGAGTCGCCGTGGTCCTGCTTGCCCTGCGTGATGTCGAGTCCGAATTGGCCGTGCATCATCTCGACGAGGCCGGGCATGTCCCATTCTTCGGGATATTGTTCAGCCGGACAGAAGACGGCCATGGCGGAGTCGATCATGCCTGCCATCATGTCGAGGAGGTCGGCTTTCAGATTTTCGCCGGCCAGCACGGCATGGCGGTGCTGATAGATGACTTCGCGCTGCTTATTCATCACATCGTCATATTCGAGCAGCTGTTTGCGAATCTCGAAGTTATGCGCTTCGACCTTCTTCTGCGCATTGGCGATGGCGCGGGTGACCATGCCGTGTTCGATGGGCACGCCTTCTTCCATGCCGAGTTTCAGCATCAGTTGCGAGACACGCTCCGAGGCGAAGATCCGCATGAGGTCGTCTTCGAGGGACAGGTAAAATCTGGATGATCCGGCATCGCCCTGACGGCCGGCGCGGCCGCGCAGCTGGTTGTCGATGCGGCGGCTTTCGTGCCGTTCGGTGCCGAGGATATGTAAGCCGCCGGCGGCGACGACTTCCTGTTTGTTCTTCTCGCAGTCGCTGCGGATTTCTTCGAAGATTTCCAGCTTGCGCGATTCCGGCAGGTTTTCTTCGCGATAGAGGATCTGCTTGAACATGAAGTCGGCGTTGCCGCCGAGAAGGATGTCGGTGCCGCGGCCCGCCATGTTGGTGGCGATGGTGACGGCGCCTTTGCGTCCGGCCTGGGCGACGATTTCCGCCTCCCGTTCATGCTGCTTCGCGTTGAGGACGTTGTGTTTGACTCCGTTCCGGTTCAACAAGCCGGAGAGTTTCTCGGACTTTTCGATGGAAATTGTGCCGACGAGTGCCGGCTGTCCGCGCTCGTTGCAGTCCTTGATCTCTTCGACGATGGCCGCAAACTTTTCTTTTTCCGTCCGATAGACCACGTCGGCGTAGTCGAGGCGGACCATCTTCCGATTCGTCGGGACGACGTTCACGTCGAGATTGTAAATCTTGGCGAACTCCGCGGCTTCCGTGTCGGCTGTGCCGGTCATGCCGCCGAGCTTCTTATACATGCGGAAGTAGTTCTGGAACGTGACGGAGGCCAGCGTCTGATTCTCATTGGCGATCTTCACGCCTTCTTTGGCTTCCACGGCCTGGTGCAGCCCGTCGCTCCAGCGGCGGCCCGGCATGAGGCGCCCGGTGAACTCATCGACGATGATGACCTCGCCGTCTTTCACGACATAATCGACATCGCGCTTATATAACGCGTAGGCCTGGAGTGCCTTGACGACATGGTGGACCAGATCCATGTTGTCCGGATCGTAGAGGTTGTCCACGCCCAGGAGCTTCTCAACCCGGATGTTGCCCTCTTCCGTCAAAGAAGCGGTCTTGGTCTTCTCTTCGATCGTAAAGTCGTGCTCGGGCTTCAACTGCGGGATCACGGAGTTGATCCGGTAGTACAGATCGGTGGTCTGATCGGTCGGGCCGGAGATGATCAAGGGCGTGCGGGCTTCGTCGATGAGGATGCTGTCCACCTCGTCGACGATCGCGAAGTTCAGTTCGCGTTGGACGCACTGGCCCAATTCACTCACGATCAGGTTATCGCGCAGATAATCGAACCCGTATTCGTTGTTGGTCCCGTAGGTGATGTCGGCGTGATAGGCCTCCCGCCTCGTGCAGGGGCGGAGGGACTGCAAGCGCTTGTCAGCCGCGTCGTAGGCCGGATCGTAGAGGAAGGAGGCGTCGTGTTGAATGATGCCGACGGACAATCCCAGAGCATGGTACAGCTGCGCCATCCATTGGGCGTCGCGTTTCGCGAGATAATCGTTCACGGTAATCAGATGGACGCCCTTGCCTTCAAGCGCGTTCAGATAGATCGGCAGCGTGGCGACGAGCGTCTTGCCTTCTCCGGTCTTCATTTCCGAGATCCGGCCGCGGTGAAGGATCATGCCGCCGACGAGCTGGACGTCGAAGTGCCGCATGTTCAGCCGGCGGCGGGACATCTCGCGGCAGACAGCAAAGGCCTCGGGCAGGATGTCGTCGAGCGTCTGGCCGTCCGCCAGGCGCTGTTTGAAGACCTGAGTTTTTCCGACCAGGTCCTGATCCGACAAGGGCGTAAGGCTGGACTCCAGGTCGTTGATGCGCGCGACAACGGGCATCAACGCTTTGATTTCACGGTCGTTCTTACTGCCGAAGACGAGATTCAGGAGTTGTGTCAGCATAGAGGATGTCGTCGAGTCGTGTGGATAGTACTGCGGGAGAGGTCGATCTACCGCACAAAATAGTCCGCGCAGTATACAGCAAACTTTTTACGAATCCTACCAGGAAGGTAGGGCGGGCGATCCGGCACGGTCTGTCTTGACTCTCCGCACGACTCCCGAGTAGCATGCAGCCATTCTTTCCCCTGGCTGTGACTTATGATTCGTGGTTGGCAGACTCTCGTTGCGGTACTCGTGATCCTCTGCGTGGTCGGGATCAGCGGAGTTGCGTCCGCCCAATCGGTCCTCCACGAAAACCAACATAGCCACCACCAAGCGGCCACACATGGGTCGGTCTTCTGCGCATGGTCTTGTGCGGCCGGCCAGACACACGATGCAACTGTTGCTCCCGTTGCTCCCCTTGCAACATTACTTGAGACGCTCGATCAGCCGTCGTTCTCCTCTTCTTATAATGTGACTCCTGCATTCCGCTCCACTCGTGCTCCCCCAGTCGCCTAGCTCTCTCTGTTCTCGCGCACTGTTTGAATACATAGGTGCAGGTGTTGTCGAACTGGTCATCCTCCGCTGATAGCGCGGGAGCCAGTGTTTAAGGAGTAGCCTTCATGAGAAGCACCCGATACGGTCGATATGTATTAGCCGCCGCACTGGCGTTCGCCTTCGCAGGAGCGACGGGGCTGCCGGAATCCTGGAGCATGGGGTCGCGGGTTCCGACGGTCGGCACGCCGGCCGATGAATTCCGTCTGACCGATCTCGACGGCAAGACGCATAGCCTCAGTCAGTACCGTGGCAAGGTTGTGTTGGTGAATTTCTGGGCGACCTGGTGCAAGCCCTGCACGACGGAAATGCCGGCCATGCAAGCCAGCTTCGACAAGTTGCGGGACAAGGGGTTTGTCGTGCTCGCGATCAATGAACTCGAAGACGAAGGGAAAGTTCGCGAGCACATCAAGCAGTATGGCCACACCTTTCCTGTTTTGATGGATCGTGACAATAAAGTGGCGAACCAGTTCGGTGTCTTCGGCTTGCCTGTCAGCGTATTCATCGACCAGCAGGGCCGCGTGCAGGAATACATTAAGGGCGGTTTGCTGACGGAGCAGATGATCAACGACGTGGTCGCCAAGATTCAACAGCAGGAACCGGTCAAGGCGGCCTCGCTTCGATAGTTTCTTATGATGGTGAGATTGAAACAATCCTGGTTGGTCTGGTCGCTGCTGCTCTGTCTCGTGCTCGTGAACGGGCTCCTGGCAGTGCCGGCGGTCGCCCATGCCGATCACCATGCAAAGCATCAGGCCGGCACGCATTCCACTGGTCTGTGCGCCTGGGAATGTGCTGCCGGTCAGAGCATCGACACGGCGGCGGTGGTCTTCAGCTCATCTCTGCAGTTCGTCGAGCTGGCCGACACACAGCACATTGATCGCGTAGCCACTACGTCACCCGTCTCCCGCTTCTTTCGCGGACCTCCCGCGCTCCTCAGCTAATTTCTTCGATTCACGACAACCGTAACGCAACGGAGAGGCGGTGGAAAACCCACGGTCTCTCCAGTGCCATCACCTCAACCATTGTGAGACCCATGATGTTCCTTTCCCGATCCCGTCGGCTCGTTCTTCTCTCTCTTGGCGCCTTCTTTCTGAGCGTGGGAGCCGTGCGCCCGGACTCGGTTCAGGCCTCGTGCGGCTCCGTGAGCTGCTTCGTCGTGATCGGATCGCAACAGCAGGTACCGATGGCCGGCCTGCTGACCGTCAACACGATCTACAACTACACGCCGATGGAGGCGCCGTCGGGGCAGGGCGGCAGCATCCCGTTTTCCAATCAGGGAAACAAGACCCTGACGCTTGCAAACTTGAATGCGAATCAGATCCGCACCCTCATGCGCACCGCTACCCTGGATATGAATTACGGGTTGACCGAGCGATTCGGCCTGCAAGTCACCGTACCGTACAAACAAGTGAATTCCGATGCCCAGATCGGCGGGCTCACGCCGGTTCCCTACAGCGACAAAGGCATCGGCGATGTTCGCGTGAGTCTCAAGTACAACGTGCTGCCCACGCTGCGTAGCATGATTGTGGTGGGCATGGGCGTCGATCTGCCGACGGGCGACTACGGGCAGCGGGTGCAGGGTACGTCGCTGGCGGAATCGACCTTGCAAATTGGCAAGGGAAATTTCGGATTCGTTCCGTCGATCTATCAGAGTTACGAGCTGATCCCGCATCGGCTGAATCAGTTTGCCCTGGCGAGCTATCGGCACACGCTCAAGAACAGCGACGGCTACAAGTTTGGCGACGAGGTCAATCTCAGCGCCGGATTCAACATCATTCCGGTCGAGCAGGCGCCTTGGCTTGTGCTGACGCAGCAGGTGAACTACCGCTGGATGCAGAACGATGCGATGGATGCCTCCTTGTTTCAATTCAACCCGGGGGGCGCAGCTATTCTACTCGATCCGACGGTAAGGTTCCGCTCCGTGCCCACGACCGGCTCCACCTACATGGCCTATTCGCCCGGCATCATGCTGAATCTCTGGAACTATGCGTCGATGTATTTCATCGCGCAAATTCCGGTCATGCGGGATTTCAACGGCAACTTGGAACAGCAAGTCAGTTATGTGTTCGGGCTCACAAAATCATTTCAACTGTTGAGCGGCTCATAGGCGACGCAGGTCAATGTTGGCACGAGCGATAGAACATCGAAGAGTTGTCATGCCGGGAGCGGTCGCGCGCACGTTGGCAGGGCTTTGCGCCATCCTGTGGGTTGCGGGCTCGGTGTCGGCGGCCTATGGCAGTCTGACGCCGCAATGGACCACGCCCCATTGTCCGCAAGGGACGTCCCATCATGCCCAGCATAGTCAGAGCCATTGCGTCTGGCACTGCGACGGCGTGGATACGCAGGCCACCGGTGGCAGAGTGCCCGGTTCTCTGGCCGACCCTTCAAGTTTTCTTTCATTTGCAGCCGGCCGGTCCCTCCAGACAGTGGTCCATCGATTGGGAGCCATCCCCCGAGGCCCGCCGGCCGTCTGAATGATATGGCGGCATTCTGAAATAACAGAAGACAACATGGGCATCACGACAGGATTTGAGGAAGGAACACATCATGAGATTCATCAGTGCGAGAAAACACTATTCAACGTATGCCAAGACCGGGTTGCTCGGTCTGGCTTTGATCGGTCTTGTCAGTTGTAGCTCAGGCGATTCCACCGCACCGGTCGTTACCTCCAGCGGCAGCGCCGCGCTGCAGGGCCCCATCGTGTTCGTGAATAACACCACGAGCAAATCGCTCACAAGTGTGGCTCTCAAGGGAGATTCGGGGAATGCGGTGCTGGGCTCGATCGATGCGGCGGAATTCGAGAATGTCGCACTAGGCGATATGCAATTCACCGAGGGCGAATGGGTATTCGTGAATCTCGCCGGGGCCAATAAGGTGGCGACCATCGATCCGTTGACCAATGCGCAGCCGGTTCATGAGGTGAATCTGGCGGCCGGTACGCGCCCGGTTCATATTTATCGGGATCCCAACGATGGTGAAGTTGTCTGGATCATGAATGACGGAGACAATGCCGGAGGAACGTTGACGCCTGGCGACGACCTCGTCAATTGCGCCGCACAGGGCGGCGGATCCGTGACGGCCATCCATAACTCTCACCTTGGTCCCGGCGGGACGCCACCGTTCTTGCTGGGGACAACTTGTCTTTTGGCCGATGGCCATAAGGTCGCCGCATTTTCATCAGGCGCGGGGGTGCCGAAGCGGGTGTTCGTTTCCAGCGAAGATGCCGGAGAAATCGCGGTCATCGACGGGGACGAAGCCTCGGGGACGTATCGCCAGGTCATCCATCGGATCGACTTGTGCAATGCGGCCAAGGAGGGTGGGCCGTGCAACAATGAGTCGGGCACCGCAGCGAACGCGGCATTCACTCCCAACAGTTCCGCCCCGCACGGCATCCGCTGGTCCAAACTGACTCAGAAGATCTACAGCATCCAGGAGGGCTATGGGGAGATCGCCGAAATCGATCCGGTGACTTTTGCCGTCACGCCCATTCTGAACCTGACGGGGCTGCCGTATACCGCCTACGGGATCAGTCCGGACGGGCGATTCCTCCTGCTGCGCGGTGATACAACTCCTGTAACGGGAACGAAGCTCGGTGTGGTCGATCTTGGCACGGCCGGTAATCCACGGACAGACTTCACGATTCCCGAGTTGAATGGGACCTCACCCGGTTCATTCAAATTTTCGCCGGACGGGAGCCGGTTCTACATCCTGGCGGGCAATGCTGCCACGGCAACCAAGAAGGACCGGCTGTTCGCATTCAATGCGTCGACGCTGACGGCAGCCGTTCCCGCACTGACGCTGTTACGAGAAATACCGTTGGTAGCTACTGGAGGACACAGCTTCGATGTGTTGGCGCAAGGCGCCGGCGCGGCGACCTTCATCGCGGTGTCCAACAGCACCGACAACTCCATTTCCGTCATCAATGCGACGGATAACCTGATCAAGCAGACGGTGCAGAATATTGGAGCAGCTGGGTCGTCACTTGGCGGAGTCATGGTCTATTCGCCAGGGACGGCCGCGGCCGGCAATCAGGCGACGTCGTCGCTGACCGGCGGATCGGCCGTAGCGCCGTCTGTCTTGCCTGAGCGGCTCGACGACCATGGCATGAAGGAGTAACGAGCTGAACGATCACCATGGATGTGGAAGGAGACAGGGCGTCCTGTCTCCTTCCCGCAACCGAAAGTGAGAGGATCATGAACAAATCACTGTTACGTGTCGAAGAGGCAGCCCAAGCGCTCGCCGTCAGCCGATGGACGATCTACCGCTGGGTGGAGCAGGGCCGGTTGGAAGGCACCAAGATCGGTCGCGGCAGTCTGCGGGTGTTTAGCCGGTCGATCGAGAAACTTGTTGAACAGAACCGGACGGATGACGTGTCTTCCGGCTTGTTCGTTCATAGCGGAGGGCTGTCTCCTGTGGGCTCCGCTGTCTAATGAGCCCGCAGTATCTGCGATGGCCGATGCCGACGGATGCTTGTAGCATCCGTCGGCATTCAGCAGTAGACGAACCAGGGATTCTGCCTTTACAAAGAAGGGCCGTGGATCACTTGTTCAGTAGTAATGCAGGTGTCCTTCATAAGGTGATGCCGTGATGATCGTACAAGAGCAGGACCGGGTTCCGATTGCAGCCTGGGGCGTGTCGTTTGCTGTACATGGGGCGGCGCTCTGTGTTGCGTTTCTGTTGGCGGCTCAGGTCCAGCCGATTCTCAAGGAAGAGATTTTTCAGTGGGAGGTGGCGCTGGTTCAACCTTCATCGGACTCTCCTCGGACCGAGACGGCGCAATCCACTCCGACTGTTCAGCCGTCGAAGCCGACCCCGGTTCGGGCCGTTCAGGCGGCTCAGCCTGTCCAACCAGTAGAACCGGCGTCTGACATGGTCATGACCCGGGTGGCCACTCCGTACAGCCCGGAAGTCGTCCATCCGACGATCGTGCCGCCTAAGCCGGAGCCCGTGCAGGAAATCGTTCAGGCGAAGGTTACGCCGGTCGCGCCGCCAGAACCGAAGAAAGAAGAGATCAAGCAGGAAGAGATCAAGCCGCAGGAAGTAGTGCAGCCGCAGCCGGTGATCCATGAACCGCATCCGGCACCTGTGCCGAAGGAAGTGACTCCGCCGGTTGAATCGGTTGTCACGGCCCAGGCCTATGAACCTCCCGCGCCGTCACGCGCGCATCACGCAGAGTCTGCTCCCGTGATTCATCATGAGAGCCCGTCTCCCGAGGAGATGGCGCCGGAGTGGCGGCCATTGACTGCGGCCGTCGGGAGATCCGCTCACGCGGTTGCCGAACCCTCTGCGCCGGCCGTGTCCTCATCTACTCCAGATGCGTCTATAGCCGCCGCAGTTCCGGCTCCGGCGTCGGCCGCCGCAATCCAGGCACCTCCTCACCATGCCAATGTGCCGATTGTCGCCAACGCGGCTTCCGTTCGTCCGGCGAGCAAGGCGGACAATGCCTGGCTGGCGGAGTCGCTCGGCCGGCGCATTAAGGAACTGACGCGCTATCCCAGCTCGGCGCGCTTGAACGGCTCGGAAGGGAAAGTGGTGTTGCGCGTCGTCCTCCGCGCCGATGGTCATTTGGTCGATGTGGTGGTGCATCGCAGCTCCGGCCATGAGGTGCTCGATCGCGCGGCGATGGAGACCGTTCGATTGGCCTGTCCCATCCATATGAAACAGGCTTTGAGCGCGGCGGAGGTGGCGGTGTATGTGCCGATTGTCTACAGCCTCGCCGGATAGCAGGCTGTTGATAAAAGCCGCCAGCAGCGTTCTCGCGTCGCGCAGAGGCTCGACGTACCACAAGTGTACGCCTCGCCTCTTTGCTAGCTGCGGCCTTGCTGGACAGCTTTTCTGAACCGCCTGCGAGGGATGCTGAGCGAGTCTATGACGGTCCAAAGTTTTGTATGGCAGGAGCGCGGACGCAGCTTGTCGAAGCACTGATAGGAAATATCCATGAAACCCATGACTCACATGTTGAAAAGCCGAATTGCCGGATGTTTCGGAATCGCCTGCAGCCTGTTGCTTTGCGCCTCGATAACGTTGGCCGAGTCTGCGCCTACATTCGTTCTTGGCCCCAAAGTGACGGCAGACCGCAAAGTACGGAGCGTCGTGGGGCCTTCTGTCCGGATCGATGACCAGGGGCAGATTTCTCTTGCCTGGGTTGAGGAGGAGAAGGAGACCCGCACGGTGCTCTACTCGCGTATCGAGAAAGTCGAAGGCCCCATCGGCGAGTTAGTGCGCGTGAACGGTTCGAGCGAAGTGCCCTATAGCCGTCAGGAAGCGCCGGCGCTCGCGTTGTCCGGCGACGATGTGCTCATTACCTGGGCCGTCACCCATCCGAAGATGACTCCGGACAAGCCCTTCTCCAATGATCTCCGCTTGAGTCGTTCGTCCGACGGCGGGAAGACTTTCCAGCCGTCGGTGTTGGTGAACGACGATCAGCAAGTCATCGGCCACAGTTTCGATTCGATCCATGTGGCGCCCGACGGCGTCGTCCACTTGGCCTGGATCGACGGGCGAGAGGGCAAGAAAGAATCCGGCACGTTTGCCACGCGTTCCATCGACCTCGGCCGTACGGTTGAAAAGAACCTCAAAGTCGATGAGAGCACCTGCGTGTGTTGCCGGACGTCGATGACCAGCAGCCCGGACGGCACGCTGTACGTCGCCTGGCGCAAGATTCTTCCGGGCGATCTCCGCGAGACGGTCGTGGCGCGTTCGACCGATGGAGGGCAGACGTTCACAGCACCGGTCATCGTTGGTCATGACAAATGGATATTCCCCGGCTGCCCTCATCGTCCGGCCTCCGTGGGGACGGATCGCCAGGGGCGCCTCTATGTGGTCTGGTACACGGAAGGCTCGGACGAAACGCCGTCGATCTATCTGGCTTACTCGGACGACAAGGGCGAGACGTTTTCGCCGAAACAGAAGTTGAATCTCTCCAAGGGCACTTTCCCGGACCATCCGCAGATGGCGGTCGATCCCGAGGGCCGTCTGGTCATTGTGTGGGAAGAACAGTCGCCGGTCCGGCGCGAAGTCGTGATGAGTGTGTCGCTCGATCGCGGGCAGACATTCAGCGCGCCGCAGAAATTGAACGAGAAGAAGGGGCAAACGCCCGCGCTGTCCATCAATGCGCAGGGGCTTGCCTCGCTGGCTTGGATGGAGCACGCGATGCCGTCGCATCGGATCGTCGTGCAAACGCTGCAGCTGCCGGTTGCCAAGGTCGTCGCGAAGCAGGAGCCGTAACGTGGGTGTTGTGCGAAAAGCATGGGGGATTGCGGGACTGCTGGTCATGCTCAGCCTGGCGGGGATATCAGGCGTCTGCGCCCACGATCCCTTTACCCCACTCAAGATGAGTCGGTTGCCGGCCGGAAGCATGGCGATGCCCTTCGAACTCACTTCGCTGGATGGCACGCGAGTCAGGTTGAGCGATCTAGCGGGCAAAGTCGTACTGGTGAATTTTTGGGCCACCTGGTGCGGGCCCTGCAAAGAAGAAATGCCGTCGCTGGCCCGCTTGCAGCGGCAGTTGGACCCGAAGAAGTTTGTTTTGCTGACCGTGACGACGGATCTCCAACGCCAGGGCATCGCCCAGTTTCTCTCGCATGCGGGTGTCACCCTGCCGGTGCTGTTCGATGAAGACCAGGAAGTGTCCCGATCCTTTATGGTGCGCGGGTTGCCGACCACAGTCGTGGTGGGCCGCGACGGCACATTGTTGGGTCGAGCGGTCGGGCCGCGTGAGTGGGACAGTCAGGAATCGGTGGCGCTCATGCGGCAGATGATGGAGAACGGGAAATGAAGCGGTGGACCCTCCCACTCGCGCTCGCCACGGCCGTAGTCTATTTGACGCTGTCGTTCAGTGCCGCAGCCTGCCTGTCCACGCATCAGGCGCAGCCGCGTTCTACCCATCACCACAGCGGCGGGGCCACCCATTCACTACTCTGTGCCTGGGCCTGCCAGGCCAATCAACCGGCTGACGGTCCATCCGCAGCGCCGGACTCGCAGCCGCTGGCTCTGGCGGCGTTGTTTTTGTCAGTCGCGTCCATCAGGCCCTCTCTGTTTCTTACCTATCTCGCGCAATCGCGCGCGCCGCCTCGTTTCTAAGCACTCATCACAATAGCGTTCAATCGTTGTTCTCCTGTGCGGACGATGCCGCGCCGTGTGCGGTCTTCGTCTGCGTGGGGGGCTGTGTCTCATCATTCATTCATTGTCGGGAGAGGAGTACGGGCCATGGCGTCGTTCAAGTGCGTCGGTCAGATTGCAGTCGTCATGACAGTCATCGGAACCCTGGCGGTAGGGCAGCCCCTCGCGCAGGCACAGGAGCCCAATCCAACGGATGCCGCAGCTTCGCCACGTGAACAGGAACTGCGTGGACAGCTCAAGGGAATTCTCCAGGAATTGGAAGAGCTTCAGAAAGGACGGGAGGAATCGGTGCCACCGGCAGAACGGCCGAAGACCGTGACGGAAAAGGCGCAGCCTGTGCTGCAAGAGGCGGAAACCATCGCGGCGATTCCGGAGTACGAGTTAGCCGATACGAGTATTATCAGCACGCGAGCTATCAAACGGCCGGAAGGCATTACGTTTTCATCTACCCCGCGCAGTGAGACTGAATCGCAGCCTACCAGAAACTTTCGTGAGTCGGTGGAGTCGATCCCCGGCGTCATCATGCGCCAGCGCAACGGGCCGCGCGATTTTCAGGTGTCGATTCGCGGATCAGGTACGAAGAACGGGTTCGGCGTCCGGGATGTGAAGTTTTACGAAGATGGGATCGGACAGACCCAATCGGATGGGTTGTCCCGGCTGGATTTGCACGATCCATGGTTTATGGAGAGCGTGGAAGTGGTGCGAGGACCGTCCTCCTCTTTGTACGGCAACTACGCAATCGGGGGCGCGATGCATTTCAAGACGCGCCGCGGGGCTGACATTGATGGTGTGGAAACATTTATTTCTGGCGGGTCTTGGGGGTATCAGAAGTACGGGTTGGCGATTGGGAAAGCCTATAAGAACCTCGATATCTCCTTCTTTAGCAGCTATGTCCGCGAGGATGGCTATCTTCCGCATAGCGACTATCAAACATCGACGGTCAATCTGAATTTGCGGTTCCGGATCGACGACCGGTCGAATTTTCTGTTCAAGGTCATCAACAACGATCTCGATGCGTTTTCTCCGGGACGTCTGACACAAAGCCAGTTCGATCAAAACCATCGCCAGCTCGGCGGAGTCACCAACGCGACGACGAATCCAGTGACCCTGCACAGCAAGCGGCGCGATCGCCGGACGATAGTCGGCGGGCTGTATGAGCGGGAAATCGATGCCAATACGATCCTCCAGATCGAGGGCGACTACGACGTGAAGGACATCAATCAGCCGGTCAGCACCAACATCAATCCGAATTTCAAGCACTATACCAACCTCATCAATACCAGCCGGCTCTTCGATATGCCGTTGCGCAGCATCGTCGGATTCTTTGCCGACTATATGGAGCAAGAGGGGGGGAGTTACCGCAACCAGAACGATGGAACGGCAACCTTTGGCCCGTTACAACAGCAGACTAGGCTGACACAGAAAAATGTCGGCGTGCGGTTCCGCGAAGAATTAGAGTTTGCGCCGAAATGGACCTTGGCCGCGGGGTTT
Organism: Nitrospira sp. CG24D; assembly: GCA_002869855.2. Lineage (GTDB taxonomy): Bacteria > Nitrospirota > Nitrospiria > Nitrospirales > Nitrospiraceae > Nitrospira_D. The sequence continues at coordinate 145,016 of NEWQ02000023.1, read as the reverse complement.
GGCTATGAAAACTCGGTGATCTCCGGGGTCGTGACCAGTTATGCCACCACCGCGACCACCAGCACCTTTACCAGCCGCACCAATGTGAATCGGACCTTCGATAATTTTGCGCCGGAGGTGTCGCTGACATTCAGGCCGAACGATGCGACGCGCTACTGGGCGCGCGCCTCGACAGGCTATGGAATCCCGGGTCTTGGCCAGCTCACGACGGGATTGGACGGGAACCCCGGTCTCAATACAGAATTGAAACCCCAAAAAAACACCGGGTTCGAAATCGGAACCGATTCGTGGGTCTCTCGGCAGTTCTATCTCCAGTTGGTCGGGTTCTGGACCATCTTTGAGAATGAACTCATTACACAGAGCGTTCCGCTGTCGCCTACGACAAACGGTAGTTTCTCGACGAATGCTGAAGAGTCGCAATACCGTGGGATTGAGCTGGCGTGGAAGTATCTGCCTGATGCTATTCCGGGGTTCAGTTGGACCGGCGCCTTTACCCATATGGAGAGCAAGTACGTCAAGTTTACCGACCAGTTTTCCGCCAACAACGTCATCACGCAGGTCAATCAGGCCGGGCATCATGTGCCGGCCGTCGAGAAGAATGTCTTGAACACGAAGATGGCTTACCACCACGCGGCGTCCGGAATCGGCGGCTGGGTGGAGGGGAGTTGGATCGACAGCTTCTTCGTCAACAACAGCAACACGCTGGGATCGCCGGCCTATCTGCTTTTCAACGCCAATCTGAACTACAATATTCCTATCCGGAACAACAGCTTCATCCGGTTCGCCAAGTTCTATGTGGAGCTGGATAATCTGTTCGACAAGAAGTATGTGGCCAATGCTGTGCCGTCCGCGGACAGCACACCGGATGCGAACAAGCAGGCATTTCTGCCGGGTCTTGGCCGATCGGTGTATCTTGGTGTCACGCTGGGATTGTTCTAAGGAGTAAGTCCTCGACGGGGTCGCCATGCGGCGGCTCCGTCGAATGGACAATTGCGGTAGATGTTTTTGCAGGAATGCTTTGCTTGAGCAACGCAGGATTCTGTAGCACAAGTGAGCAGCCATCGGTAGACAGTCTCGGAGGTTCGGCGTACATGAGTACGCTGAAAGGGTAGATAGGATATGAGCGGTCGTTCTATGAGAGCAGTCGGGAGTGTCATCGCTGGTATTACGGCGGTGGTCTATTTTGGATTGGTCTGTCTGGCCGCCACCTGTTCGCTGGCCCTGCCGGTGTTCTCCCAAGCCGGCGGCCATGAGCAACATCACAGTCACGACAGTCATGAGACCGCGCATTCTTCTCTCTGCGCCTGGGCCTGCCAGGCCACTCCGGAGGCCGGCTTAGTCGTATCGGTTCCAGACGGCTTGTTCGAGCTGGTGGCGCTGGTCCCGACCGGTTCTCCCGTTCAGTCAATCTCAGTCTCTTCAGTGTCACTCCTCCGCTCCCGTGCTCCTCCCGTGCTCCCGCTCGGATAATTCAGGCGGGACGCGTTCTTCGATTTTCAGCTTCAACGCGAGGGGGCTCTCGAACTTCAAGTGAGCCGGTCTACGCCTCGCCGAACGCTTTCCACCTGAGCAATCCGGGTTGTCCCGGTCTGTCTCGAAACATGTGTGTGGTTCGGGTGTGGCGGCCTCCTCGCCCGGACCCACTGGAGCGCAGACTCTCTCCACTGAGTCTCCGCTCCGGCCTTTGGGTGGATATCTGTGGATTAACCAAGAGGAGAGGGAGCTATGAAGCTTGGTCTCATGGGGATTGGATTGGCGATGTGGCTGAGTCTGTGTACGCCGGTTCAGGCGGATGAGGGCTCTCAGGCGGCGACCGTGCCGGAGCAGAAAGATGCCGCTGCCGGTCAGGTCATTGTTCAGATCGGCGGACGATTCTGCGAATACCATCGCGATGAGGTCGAAGGGGCGCTGCGGCGCTTTCCTACGGTGCAGTCCGTGGAGTTCTTGAACGATCACGGTACGGTGTTGGTGCGCTATCAGCCCGACGGAGTTCCGCCGATGCAATTGGCGGCGTCGGTTGAGCAGGCGCTTGCGTCGGGAATCGGCTGCAAAGCTTGGGTAGATCGCGGCGGTTCAGGGCAAGCTAAATCATAAGGAGGCTGAGGATGAAAAAGTGCGGACTCATGTTGGCGGCGGTGTGCATGCTGTGGGGATGCAGCGAAATGGGGACGGCCCCGGCGGCGAAGGCGCCGGCGAAGCCGAAAGATGGCGAATTGGCGTATCCGGCGGACTATAGAACCTGGCCGAAGTTTCTCTCTGAAGTGCAGCGGCCGGATGCGAAACAGATACGGGAGCTCGTCGTGAATCAGGTCGGCGCGCGCACGAACCAGGGCCAGATGTTTCCCAACGGCACTGTGATGGTTATGGAGTTGTATAAGGCGAAGCTGAACGGGGACGCACCGGAAACCGGCGCAGACGGCAAGCTCATCAAGGGCGATCTCGCCAAAGTGTTTGTCATGGCCAAGGGCGACGGCTGGGGGCAGGACGTGCCCGACAATCTGAAAAACGGGAACTGGGTCTTTTCCGCCTTCGGTCCCGACGGCAAAGCGCTGGCCGAAGATTTCACCAAGTGCCGTGCCTGTCATGCGCCGCTGGCGGCCAAAGACTTTGTGCATCGCTATGACGAGTATTTCGACAAGCGCATGGCACGCTAGGTGAGTGGCCGTGTGGGACGTTGGGATCTGCGGGTGGACTGACCTCCTGACGCAGGTCTCATCAGGGGGAGCGCGGGTTGGGCGCTCCCCCGCCACCACGCGCCGTTCGAGAGGACCGTATGGAACCACCGTTATTGCGAGTCCAAGAGGCGGCCGCGCTGCTCAGAGTCAGTAAGTGGACGATCTATCGGTGGATTGAGGAGGGCCGCTTGCGGGCGACGAAGATCGGTCGCGGGAGCCTGCGAATCTTTCGCGCGTCGTTGAATGGACTCATCGAAGGCCAGCGTACCGATCAGGGGAGTCATGAGCCGGATGGGCGAGGCAAGGTGGTTCGCGTGCGATCGGGTCTCCGTGCGAGCAAGAGGCGAGGATGAATCGGAAACGGGTCTGGCGGTTGTGCACCCTTCTTCCAGACCTGCCCGGGACTCGGGGGATGGCCTCCCTCCGAGTCCCGGGCCCTTCGGGGGAACAAAAGAGGCAGTGCGCTCTCGCCTGTACGGGAACTCGGAGGTGAATTCCTCCCAAGCCCACGGCCCTTCGTGGAAAGGATGAGGTGATCCATGCTCGGCAGTCTCGAAATGACCCGTGACGCGTTCGTCAGCGCCGTGACACGGAAAGATCCCGGCGATTACGCGCTCAACGTGGTCGTCGTCCGGCTTCTTGCGATTGCGCTGACGGTGTCTCGTTGGCGGAAGAATCCGGCGCAGGTGCAGGGCCTGTCCGTGCCGAAGCACTACCGGACGTGGCCGCTGATCGAGTCCGAGGTGGATGTATCCGGGGTTTCCCGATATCTGAGATTTGCCGTCTGTCCGAAGGCGGCATCGGTGCCCGACGAGGACAGGTTCCCGGTCGGGACGGCGCTGGTGGTGGAAACCTTCTCGTCCGCCCCTGTGACTGGGGGACAATTGCGATCGGTATTTGTCATGGAAAAAGTGTTGAGCCTGGATCGCCAGGGCCTGGGGCGCCGTTCGCGTGAGGGATGGGCCTATGCGACCTACGATGCGGCCGGCCGAGTGGTGGCGGGCGATGCCTTGGATTGCGGCATCTGCCGATTGCCGGTGATGTGAAGAGACCCGAGGCGGACAAGCGGTCGTGACGATGGGCGGGACTCATGGGGTTGGACTGCGCTGACCACGCAGAGAGTCCCGCATAGAGGGGGGCGCATGCCCACGCGCTTCCCTCTCCCTGCCTCAATGAAGGTAGATCTGCCGCTGTTGCATCCATGAGCATCGATCGGTAGACGGACTTTCCTGAACGCCGTACAGTTCGCCCCCTTTTCTCCACGCGACATGAAAGCGGTAGTGTGATCAGAACGGTGTCTTCGATAGGTGTGAAGCTGTTGTGCCTGCTGTATTTGTTGCTGGCGGGACAGGTCGCCGTCTGTTCGCATGAGTCGTTGCTCCAGCAGGAGTTGGAGCACGGTTCCGGCGAAAGCGATACGCACGAACTGTTCTGCGGGGGAGACTGCCAGAACCTCTCGTCGGTGGCGATCATCTCATCGCCTCCTGCGAGCTCGTACTTTTCGTTGGTCATCGGGTTGGCCGTTGTCATCGGCATTCTGTTTCGGCTTGTTCTGTTGCCGCTTGCCTCCTCACGGGCGCCGCCCCTGGCCGGCCTCGCATAATTCCTCGATCTGTCTACAACGTTCTTCCAAGGAGCATGTAATCATGGCTACGCGATGTGGCTGGCTGAAGTTCTGCCGGTCGGTGGTGACTCTTGGTGTCGTTAGTGTAATGGGCGCGGGATTGGGGTGGTCGGAATCGAAGGCGCAAGAGTCTGTTACGCCCGGAGAAGAGCCGCCGGTGCTGGAGATGGCGCCCATCCAGGTTGAAGGCCAACGGATTGAAAACGTGGAATCGGTCAAGAAGGAGATGGCCCGGCGGCCGGGTAGCAATATCCTTATCGAGGAGAAACAGATCGTCGAATCACGTGCGATGAATCTTAACGACGTACTGCAGTTCGCCCCCGGCGTGCGTTTCCAGTCCCGCTTCGGTGCCGATGAGGGGCAGTTTCAAATCCGCGGCACCTCATTGCGCAATAATTTTCATCACCGCGGTATCAATATTCTCATCAACGGCATTTTCTTCGGCGACGCCGATGGGTTCTCCGACTTCGAGTCCATCGATCTGCTGGCCTATGAGCGCATCGAAGTCTATAAGGGCGCGAATGCGTTGCGGTATGGGGCTAATACGATCGGGGGAGCGATCAACTTTGTGCCGCGTACGGGCTATAGCGCCTCGATTCTTCAAATGCGGTTCATCGCGGGAAGTTTCGGCATGGTCAGCGGCCAGGTCTCCAGCGGAAAAGTCACGGAGCCTTTCAAGATCGGTGACATGAACGCCACCGCTGACTACTACATCAGCGTCTCCGGTAACCGGCAGGATGGCTTTCAGGACCACAGTCAGCAGGCCAGAGAGCGCATCAATGCCAACGTGGGTTTGCAACTGGGTACCCATCAGGAAATTCGCGCGTACTTTCTCCAATCGGTCGTGTCCGAAGCCATTCCCGGCGCGCTGACCAACCAGCAATTGTCTCAAAACCGGAGGCAGGCCGGCGGACAAACGCCTTTTGCGGTGCCGGGCTTCTTCGCCTGCGTGACAAACAACCAGACCTGCCAATGGGGGCGCTATTACAATCAGCAGCGGCTCGGCATTGCCTATCATAATGAATTTGCCGTCAATCAATTCGTCGAGATCATTCCCTACGTGTCGAATCAGTATGTCGATCATCCGATCTTTCAGACGCTTCGGCAGAGCACGCAGAACGTGGGCGGCGAAATACGTTATGTGAACACGAATCAGTTGTTCGGCATGAATCATTCATTTACGGCCGGCCTCCAACCGCGCTACGGCAATCAGAAGCAAACCAGGCATGTGAACATCAACGGAAGCATCGGCGCGCTGGCCCAGGAATATCGCGCCAAGTCCACGTACATCGGAGCCTATGCCGAAGATGCGCTCGACGCGACGAAGGATTTGACGCTCGTCATCGGAGGCCGGTGGGACCATAGTTCGCGGGAGGCCACGATCCAGAACTATGGGCCGGCGGGCAATCCCTTCGATCCGACGATCGCGTCCACGCCGACCACGGCGCAACGGCCGCTGCGGCATTTCGATGCGCTCAATCCGAAGCTTGGCTTCGTCTATCGCACCACACCGACGTCGCAGCTGTATTTCAATGCCAGCCGATCCTACGAGGCGCCGCTCAACGTCGAGCTGCTCTCCTCGGTGAACGCGAACGGAAGCGCCAACACGGGGTTCCTCGATCTCGATGCGCAACGCGCCTGGCAGTTTGAGTTGGGACATCGCGGGACCTCTTCGGACAAACGCTATTCCTGGGATGTGACGGTCTACGATTTGGAGATGCAGAAAGAATTGCTGGCGTCGGTCATCAATACCCAGGATACATTTCAGAATGCCGGAGGCACCCGCCACACCGGCGTCGAAGCCGGCGGGGCCATGGTGCTGACGAAGGGCTTGTTCGCGCAAAGCGGCGGCAAGGAGGATAGTCTCCAAACGCGAGTTGCCTACACCTGGTCGCGCTTCAAGTTCACGGACGATGTGTACGGTGCCGGAACGCGCATTGCGAAAGATGGGAACACGGTGGCGGGCGCGCCGGAACACAGTCTGAATCTCGAACTGAGGTACGATCATCCCGACAAATGGTGGGTGGCGCCGAACGTGGAATGGTCGCTGTCGGGCTACTATGTGGACTATTTGAATACGGTGAAGAACCCGTCTTATTTCGTGCTCAATATGAAGTCAGGCTGGAATATCACGGACCGGCTTACGCTCTACGCGGAAGGGCGCAACCTCACGAATAAAACCTATGCCGGTTCGGTCGTCGTGAACGACTCGCTCAACCGGTTCGCCAATCCTGCGCAAGGCATCAGCGCCTATGGGGGCATCGAATACAAGTTCTGATCGAAGCGAGCGGCGGCGGTTCCCGCCGCTCGTTGCCACAGAAAGAGGAATAGGAGGACGTGTTGTCTCGTTCAATCGATTGTGTGAAAGACATGCGACCGAGCCGCAAGGGAGGCCATAGCCTGCTTGTGGCGCTCGGTATAGTTCTGAAAGGAGCGGGAGCCGCGATAGCGCTCATCTTGATGCTTTGTCCCGTTGCGTTTGGGCAGGGGGCGTCTGGCGGTGAAGCGGTTAGCGGGTCTCCGTCGAAACACTACGAGTTGGTCAACGGGCGATGGTTCGATGGGCGTGAGTTTCAGGATGCCACGTTCTATACGATCGACGGCCGACTGACGAAAACCAAACCCGCCGTCGTGGATGAACGGATCGATCTGAAGGGCGGCTTCGTCGTTCCGCCGTTCGGCGAAGCCCACAATCACAACGTCGAAGGGCCGTGGAATCTGGACGCGGTCGTGGCGCGCTACCTCCACGACGGAGTGTTTTACGTGAAGAATCCCAACAGCATTCGGGAATTCACTGGTCAGATTGCAGCGCGCATCAATAGGCCGGAGGGCATCGACGTGGTCTTTGCGAATGCCGGCTTGACCTCCGCCGGCGGGCACCCGGTTCCGCTGTATGAACATGTGCTGCGGGAGTTCCGATATCGGGCTGTCATCGGTGAGGTGCCGCCCGGCTGGTTCAATAATCGAGGCTATGTCGTCATCGATCGTGAAGAAGATATCCAAAACAAGTGGAGCAGCATTGTTGCGGGCAAGCCAAACTTTCTCAAAGTCTTTCTCGTTCATTCTGAAGACAGGGCGCCCCCGAGGCTCGGAGACGGACCGCACGGTCGGAGAGGGCTCGACTCCGAGCTGGTTCCGCTGATCGTGGCACGCGCACATCAGGCGCGGGTGCGAGTCGCCGCGCATGTCGAGACGGCGGCGGATTTTCGCCTGGCCCTGTCGGCGGGTGTCGATGAAATGGCGCATGTGCCAGGGTGGTTTCTGGCGCCGACCGACCAGGATTCACGCATGATGCTGACCGAAGAGGACGCGCGTCTCGCGGCCAAGGCTGGAGTGATCGTGACGACGACCACGGTCGCGATGAAACCGGCTGAGAGCGGGCACGGACAGCATGCGCCGCACCACGATGCGCATGGAACTCATAGCCAGGGCGGTCATGCGCTTTCGATGGACTCCACGTTGTGGCAGCGGGCGAAAGCCGTGCAGCGTCACAATATCGGCTTGCTTCATCGCCACGCCGTCAAACTCGCGATCGGCAGCGACCATGCCGAGACGTCGCTGGCCGAAGCGCTGCATCTGCACGAACTCGGGATCTTCGACAAGCTGACCTTGTTGAATATTTGGTGCGAGCAGACGCCACAGGCCATCTTCCCAGAGCGACGCATCGGGAGATTGCAGGAGGGTTATGAGGCGAGCTTCCTGGTCCTGAGAGACAATCCGCTCGAACGATTCGAAGCGGTCACTCAGATCGATTTGCGAATGAAGCAGGGCCACATCCTTGCGGTGGAGAAGGGCGAGCCATGGATGCATTGAAGGAGATTGTGGATTACGGGGTGATCGGACTGTTGCTGGCGCTGGGTCTGGCGGCGTGCGGCGTAGCGATCGAGCGATGGAAGTTTTATCAGCGCATCAATCCTGCCGAGTATCAGAGTCGCGACATGTTGGAGATTGCGCTCACGAAACATTTGGTCGTGATCGGGACGATCGCCGCGAATGCGCCCTATATCGGGCTGCTCGGCACGGTGCTCGGCATCATGCTCACCTTCCATACCATGGGCACGTCCGGGGCGATGGCGGTCGCCACCATCATGATCGGGCTGAGTCTGGCGTTGAAGGCGACGGCGGTCGGGCTCCTCGTCGCGATCCCCTGCGTCGTCATGAACAACGTGCTCCGCCGCCGCGTAGCGGAGCTGCTGACGATGCACCAGGCGCGACAGGGATCGTGACCGGCATCCCTCCGCACAGGTAGTGGAGGCGGCTTGAGAAATTGTGTAGCGCCGGTCGGCAGGCATCGCTAGACAGTCGTCTTGCTGAGGAGTAGACCATCGACAGCGTCGTGATTCCTTTTGAAGAGGAGAACAGTATGCGCATACGACAGCGGGTGGTGCTCCTATTGATGGCCGCCGGTCTTCTCGCCTCGGCGCCGCTCCAGGCGGCAACGGAGCGGTACAACGTCGACCCGGATCATACGATCGTCGGGTTCAAGGTGGCGCACATGGTGGTGTCGAAGACCACGGGACGGTTTATGGACTATACCGGTTTCATCGAGATGGACCCGGAGGCCAAGACCGTCAAGGCTATCGAAGCCGACATCAAGACGGCCTCGGTGACGACGAACCATGAGAAGCGCGATATTCATTTGAAGAGCCCGGACTTTTTCAATGTCGAGAAATACCAGGCGATGACGTACCGCATGACGTCCTATGCCAAGGACGGCGACCGCTATGTCGCCAAGGGCAACCTCACCCTCCTGGGCGTGACGAAAGAGATCGCGCTGACCGGGATGCTCAACGGTATCCAGGCGAAGGATCTCTACGGCATGACTCGCGCCGGGTTTTCGGCGACGGGCAAAATCAATCGCAAAGACTTCGGCATGGTTTGGAACAAGCTCTTGGACAACGGCGGACTCGCCGTCGGCGACGAGGTGGAGATCACGCTGGAAGTCGAGTGCATCAAGCAAAAAGAGAGCCCCAAGCCATAAGAGAATCTTGCGCGGTATGCGGCGACCGGCTGTTCTCATTCCATAAAGAGACGGCCATCAGGCAAACGTGACAGTGAAACGATGATGTATCACCCACGATTCACCCGGCAGACCATTGCCCTGCCAGCCGTGCTGGTTGCGCTGAGCTACGCGGCGCTCATTGTGTTGGCGGCTGTCTGCCTGTTCGGGCATGCCAGTCTATCCGGCGGCCACGGGCATCATGGTTCATCCGAAGCCGCTCCCCACAACGCCCTCTGCGCCTGGGCCTGTCAGGCCACCTCCGATGCCGTCGTGTCCATCGCATTTCCGATGGCATCGAGCGGGTTCGTCGTTCTGCTTGTCGTGGCGTCGTCCGATTCACCTGCCTCCTCCTCCTTGTCAGTCCTGCACTCCCGCGGGCCTCCGTCAGATCACATCCTTTCGATCGGATAAGACATAGCGGGGGGTGTCGCGCTCCTGGCGCGTCCCACTCATGCTGGGCCGGTCTGAGTCCTATTCGTGCATCCATGTCCGGGCCAGGCGGCCTCCTGTCCGGACCAGTGTGGGGCGCAGGTACACCTCCTGTGGCCTGCGCCCCGCCCTAACGGCAACGCGAGGTGTCTCGATGAAGCTCATACGGTTCGTGCTCTTCATGACGTTCTTGATCCCTCCGATGTGCAGCGCCTGGCCGGTCCAGGCGCACGAAGGCCATGCCCATGTGATGGGCGCCGTCTCGTCCGTGAGTACCAGCCAACTGGTCGTACAAACCAAAGACGGACATACCGAGACGATTCAGCTCGACCGCAACACGCGGTACCGCGCCGCCGGCGTGGCGACCAGCAGTGGGACAATCCGGGTCGGCGATCGCGTGGTCGTCGAAGTGACGGAAGAGGGGAACGGCCTTCGCGCTGCCGAGGTGCGATACGCGCCCGTCGCGCCGACCACGCCCTGAGCGACAGCTGGGTAATGCTATCCGTCTTGGTCCGACAGAGCAGGTCTTTAATGGAACGGTCGCAACGAGGTGACGCATGTCAGTGACACACACGATTCCCAAACAACGCATGAAAGCACACGCTGGTCATCGAACAGTCGGCCATCACGAGGATCGGTCGATCGTCGTGGCGCGGCTGTTGGCCGTTGCGTTCCAGCTGACCTCGTGCGGGCAGCCGTACGGTCGGACGGTCCTATGGCCGACGCCGGTTCGGTACCGAACCTGGCCCATGGTGGAGTCCGAGATAGAGGCTCAGAATCGCCAGCAGCGGGTTCGGTTCTATGTCTGTCCTGAGGCCGCGACGCTGGGAGACGATCAACCCTTTCCGGCCGGCACGGTGTTCGTGGTGGAGACCTGGTCGATAGACGCAGGTCAGGAGCAGCTCCTCTCACAGTTTTTCATGGGCGAATATGCCGGAGTGACCGCTCCCTCGTCGACGCAAGCTCGCTACGGAGCCTGGATCTCGATGACGAGCAGACCGGAGGCGGGCGCGTCACAAGGGGACTCGACGGCTTCCAGCCTGCGTTCTGGCCTGAGACTGCAGAGGCCGGCCCGCGCCGCAGGAAAGGAGACGGTATGAGCACGTTACCGCAACGGGTCTGTCGGTTGAAAAGGTGCCAGATCATGCTCCTGCTGGCCAGTGCGCTGCTCATCTGCGCGCCCCTGCCGGCTCTGGCCGGAACCGGTCCGTCTGATCCCTGGCAGACCTTGACGGAGGCGGGGATCGCCGCGCGGAACGAGGCCCGGTACGAAGATGCGGAGCGCTTGTTTCTGCTGGCGGGCCATGAGACCGAACAATTCGAACCGGAGGACCTGCGTATCGCCGCGACTCTCAACCAGTTAGGACTGGTCTATCACGCGCAAGGGCAGTACGCGCGCGCGAAACCCTGTTACGAGCAGGCGTTGGCTCGATGGGAACGGGCGCTGGGCCCCGAGCATGCCGATGTGTCGTCCGCGCTGAACAATCTCGCGGAAATTTATCTGGAAGAGGGTGAGCTCGCGCAGGCCGAATCCTATTATCTCCGCTCCCTGGCGATCGGTAAACGGGTGTTGGGCGCGGGGCACCCCGAACTCGCGGTCGGCTACAACAATCTGGCCGGGCTCTACCGCAAACAAGGCCGCCTCGCGCAGGCGGAAGCGAAGTTCCGCCTGGCCCTGGCCCTCTTGGACGGTGCCGACCAATCGGCGTCGATCGATCCCGCGCCGATTCTCAACAACCTCGCGGCGCTCTATAAAGAGCAGGGGTTCTATGTGTATGCCGAACCATTGTATCGGCAGGCTCTGTCGCTCCGCCGCGCGCGGTTCGGCGATCGCCATCCGGCGGTGGCGATTTGCCTGAACAATCTGGCAAATCTGTACCATGCCCAAGGGCTGTCCGAATATGCGGATCGCTACTATCGCGAGGCGCTGGCGGTCAGCGAAGCCGCGGCAGGGCCGGAGGCCGCGCTCACCGGGACGATTTTGGGGAACTGGGCCTGGCTGGTGCATGAACGAGGGCTGGCGGACGAAGCGACACTCTTGTACCAACGGGCGTTGGTGATCCAACAGCAGACACTGGGGCGCGATCATCCGATGGTGGCGATGATTCTGGACCGCTATGCCGGTCTCTTGTCCGACCTCGGACAATCGCTTGAGGCAAACCGGTTCGCCTTACGAGCGGCGGCCATTCGCGCTCAGCACAGTGCCCCATCCCGTTCGTCCACGCAGGGCCAGACGAATGTGACGAGTCAGGAGGTGCCGATTCCGTGAGGCCGAGAGGAGAGTGAGGGATGTGCCACCGCGAAAGCCCGTTCACCCACAACTGAGGAGGACCGTAGAATGATGCAGATGAGAATCGCCATGGTGCTCAGCGCATGCTTCATGATGGGGTTGACCATGCTGTCGGAAGATTCGCTGGCGGGGAAGGGAGAGGATCATGTTCAGGAGGTGATCACGCACGCCAAGGAAGGGGTGGCGCATACGAAAGACGCGATTCATCACATCGAAGAATCCGTCAAGGGAACCGGCGATGCCCATGCTCAGGAAGCGCTGCAACATGCCAAGGAAGCGATTACGCACGCGGAGGAATCCATCGCGCATGCCGAGCTGGCGGGGAAGAAGCCTGAAGGAAAGAAGAAGGGCAAGTAGGACGGGCGGGCCGGGAGCCCGTTCCGGTCTTTCGTCAACCAGGATGTTGCGGTGGGTTCGTCGTGATTCGTCTGCCGGGTCCGGTAGCCATGCCCAGCTCTCGGCCCGGCTTACCGGGGCAGGGTGGCGATGGTCATCCTCCCCCGGTCCCTTCCGGATGGTTTATGCCGTCTGTCGAGTGTGCTCGGGTGAACAAGTCGACGGGAAAAATGAAACAAGCCACAGAAGCGAGCGTAGTCTATCCGCTCAATTTCGCCGGTTCGTAAAGGGGCTGCAGTATGGATCGTGAACTCAACAACATCAACGTGATCCCGCTGGTTGATGTGATGCTGGTGCTGCTCGTGATCGTATTGACCACGGCGACCTTTGTGACGAGCGGGCAGGTGCCGGTCGAGTTGGCGAAAGCGGCGACAGCCGGCAACCGGCCGGACAAGCCGCTCATCGTGACGGTGACGGCGGAGGGGGAGTTGTTTGTGGCGGATCGTCCGGTGGCCGAGGCGCAACTCGATGCCACGCTCCTCGCCTATCCCCGTGAGTCACCGGTCTTGGTCCGGGCCGACAAAGTGACGCGGTTGGAGCGGTTTGTGTCGGTCGTCGATCGCATCCGCTCGCTGGGCTTCCGGCAGGTGAGCCTGGAAGTGATCCGCGCGTGAGTTGAGAAGGTTCTCCTCGGGGGCTCCTCACAGACTCTCTGAGTGAAGCCGAAGCGCCCCTTCCGACGACGCTCGTCCGGTGGCGCAGGCGCGATCGGTTGACACATGACCCCAGTCCGGCATAACGTAGGCTCATCACTACATTAAGGGGGCCTTATGCAAATGGGCTTGCGCGAGGCGAATCAGAGATTTTCCCAATTGATGAAGGCCGTCAAGCAAGGCAAGGAAGTGTTGTTGACGGAACGTGGGAAACCTCTGGCTGTCGTGAAGTTGATCGGGGCCTCCGATGAAGCGGGTTCCGCCATTCGGAGGCTGGAGTCTGCCGGGGTGTTGCGCGCGGCATCGAAACGGGGGGCGCTTCCAGTGTGGAGCCCTCGATCGGTCCAGGGTACGCCGTTGTCTCGCACAATTGCCATGGGCCGAGAGGACGCGTGACCCCGCGGCGCTGGGCCTACTTCGATACCAGTGTGTTGGCGAAGCGGTATGTCAAGGAGGCAGGTTCGAGCGCGACGCGTGGCCTACTTCAACGGTTTCGGTTTCTCTCCTCAGCCGTCACGCCGGTCGAGGTCATGTCGGCGCTCAGCCGGAGGCGAGCCGCTGGCGAACTCGCGCCAAAAGACTTTCTTGCCATCCGCGCACGGTTGCTCAAAGATCGAGCCTATTGGGAACTTGTGGAGGTGAGCGAACGCGTCCTCCGGCAAGCAGAGGAACTGGTCCAGAAAACGGACGTCAGAACGCTCGACGCCCTACACATCGCGTCGGCAATGATGTTTCAAGCCGTATCGGGACTGACGATTCCTTTCATCACGAGCGATGCTAAACAGCGCGACGCGGCCCAAGCCATGGTTTTGACTGTCATATGGGTGGAATAAAGAAGCGGACTCACCGTCCGCATCTCCCGCTGATCTTCGTGACCTCGCCTCTCGATATTCAATAAATTTCTGTAGCATCCGTAAGCAGAGGCCAGTAGACGGGCTTCGGGGCTGTTTTGTAGAGTGGCGACCTTCTCGTGTGAAAGGTGGGGGCTGTGCCGAATCTGTTTCGTCTCATGCATGACAGTCGCCGGGTGGGGCAGGTGTCCCGACTCGTCGTCCTGTTGGCTTGTCTGCTCGCCTGTATCCAGTTAGTCGCTGGGGTCGTTTGCTCGACCTGCTTCAATGAATTCGAACAGCCCCCTGTCCGGACGTTCTATCTTCATAGCGGCGGTGATCACCACGCCTGCCATCACGGTCGCGCCCAACTTACTCCGCTGGTCGCCTGGGCCTGCACGGTGACGCAAGATGAAGGGGCGTTTATCCTGCCCGAGATTCCCCGCCTGCCGGTCGTGGTATCGGTCTTCGTGCCGTTGGTTCTTCTGCTCGTTTCTTATCGAACGCTTCTCCTGATTGCGGCCCATGGCCGCGGTCCTCCCGTTTCCTTCTCCTAACGTCTCGATCCAACGTCAGTAAACATTCACGAGCCGGACGTCCGTACGGTCCGATCTCGCTTGCGTGCCGCCCCGGTGTCGTTCTGCGACGGGGAGCATACGGTCTGGAGACAGACTCCGTATTGCTGTGCCGCAGGAAGGGTGGTGGCCTGCTCGCGAGGTGCCGGCTCTCAGAGACACTGTGCATGCCATGAGGCAGGTGTGTGCGGGAGAGGGAGTTATGTCGTTATCATCATTGCAATCAGGCCGGTCTATTCACGTCCGTCTTAATCCTAAATTATCTCGTCCTTGTGGCGCAGTCACCAATCGATTGCTGGGGGTCGTGCTGTGCCTGACTGCGTTCACGGCCTGTATCGGGCCGATCAAGCCGGTCCCTACCCAACAGAGCCAGGAGGCGCCGCCTCCCTCAGCGGAAACTGCCGACGCCAAGCAGCCTGCCGAGCCAGCTCCATCTGAGACGTCGCAGCCGTCGGTGGTGCCCCCCGTTCCGCTGCCCATCCCGTCGCAGGCCGACGCGCCAATTCCCACCGAAGGCGATGTGCCGGTGCTGGAAGCGAAGGCGGTGCATGTGACGGCCCAGCGGGAGTCGTACAAGGTGGATCAGGCCACCACGGCTACGAAGACGGATACCCCGATCATGGAAACGCCGTTTTCCATCCAAGTGGTGCCGCAACAGGTCGTACGAGATCAGCAGGCGGTTCGCCTTGATACGGCGCTCAACAATGTCAGCGGAGTCTATGCCAATCTGTCGCTGAGCCTCTTTGAGTCGTTCAATATCCGGGGATTTGAAACGTTCGAATACTATCGAGAGGGAGCGCGCATTCAGGCTGCCTTGACGCAAGCGGGCCGTAGAGAGATGGCGAATCTGGAGCGGATCGAGGTCTTGAAAGGGCCAGCCTCCATTTTGTACGGCCGTATCCATCCAGGCGGGATGATCAATCTCGTCACGAAGAAGCCTCAGGCCGACCCCTACTATTCCATCCAGCAACAGGTCGGCTCCTATGACTTCTATCGCACGGCGCTGGATGCCACGAGCAAGCTGAACGAGAGCGGCTCGCTGCTGTATCGATTCAATATGTCCTATGAGAACTCCGGCTCGTTCCGGGAGTTTGTCCAGAACGACCGCGCGTTCTTTGCGCCGGTGGTGCAATGGAAACTGAGCGACCGGACGCAAATTACGTTCGATGCGGAGTACGGCAAAGGGAAAGTGCGGCCTGATTTTGGCACCGTCACAGTCGGCGATCGCCCCGCACAGTTGCCGGTCGAGCGCAATCTGGGAGAGTCATCTGCTAATGCGAAGTACGAATCCATTCTGGCCGGATTCAATTGGTCGCATGAGTTCAATCAGGACTGGAAACTCCAGCATCGCTTTAATGTCCAATCTAGCAGCGAGGATGACGACGTGGTGGTGCCCTTGGGGCTTCAGGCGGATAACCAAACCCTGGATCGATTTTTCGCGGGATTTAGGGACAACAAGACCAAAACCTACACGACTAGCCTGGATCTCACCGGACATTTCGATACCTGGGGAGCCAAGCACACGCTCTTGCTGGGAGGGGACTACTATCACTTCAGGAACACGGGGACGCTCATTGATAACTTTGCCTTTCCCTCCATCGATATTTTCAATCCGGTCCACGGGGGCGAGCCGGTCCGCGACCCGGCCGACGATCTCCCATTCGACACGCGAGAGAAATGGTTCGGTTTGTATCTCCAAGATCAAATTGAATTACCCCATCATGTACATATCTTGGCGGGCATGCGCTATGACAATGCCGAGATCACGTCGGAGAGTACGTTCCAAGGCGTCCAGACGTCGCAGGTAAGCCGCCAGCAAAAGGTGCTTCCGCGTGTCGGACTGCTCTGGCAACCGATCAAGGCGCTCGCCTTCTATGGAAACTACGTCGAAGGGTTCGGTGTCCCGAATCTCTTCTCATTGGCGGTGGGCGGGGCGCCACTCAAAGGCCAAACGTCGCAGCAGTGGGAGGCCGGTATCAAGACGGAACTGTTCGACGGACGCTGGAATGCGACTCTGGCGTGGTTCGATCTCACGAAGCAAAACATTCCCACGGGCCATCCCGATCCGGCCTTGGCGGCATTAGGCTTTTCCGTGCTAACAGGAGAGGCGCGCAACAAAGGGGTCGAACTGGATGTGGCTGGGGAACCGCTGCCGGGGCTCAACCTGATTGCGAACTATGCGTATACCGATTCCACCATTACGCAAAGCAACGATGGCACACAAGGCCATCGATTCCCCAATGTGCCCAAACATGCCGGAAGCGTCTGGATGACCTACGCGTTTCAGGACGAGACTCTCAGTGGGTGGAAGGTGGGCGGCGGTGTGGTGGCACGAGGGAAACGCGAGATTAATGTGGAGAATGACGCGCAGATGCCCGGATATACCATCGTGAATTTGATGACCAGCTACACCATGAAAGTCGGTCGCTCCAAGGTGACGGCTCAGCTGAATGTCGACAACATTTTGGGTCAGGAGTACTTCCCGAGCAGTGCGGGATTCGGCCAAGCGCGGATCGATGTCGGCGCCCCGCGGTTCTTCATGGGCTCGATCCGGATGGAGTTCTAGGACAATGACGCAGGGAGCCTCTATGCAGCCGGCGAGTCCGGGTCTTGCCGATTCGGCAGGCCTGGCGGCGCCGCGTGCGACTCGCATGCGAACGTGGCGCAGCCTGTGGGTGCAGGTGCATCTGTGTCTGGGTTTGTTTATCGGGGCGCTGCTGGTCGTCTTTGGATTGACCGGCAGCATCCTGGTGTTCTGGCAGGAGATCGATGAGTGGCTTAATCCGGCGCTTTTGACGGTGGAAGCTCCTCCACCGGGGCAAGAGGCCTACCGGCCATTGGGAGAGATGCTAGCCGCCGCGTTGCAGGCTTCTCCGTATGGCAGCCGTGTGATACAGATCTATGGGCCAGAGAGCACAGAAGGCGTCTTCGCCGTGTATGCCGAGCAGCCGTCGAAAGCCTGGGCGCGGATCTTCGTCGATCCGTATCGCGCCAGGGTAACGGGGGTGCGCGCCTATGGCGCAGCCGAATGGGTGCCCTCCTCGTTCATGGATGTGGTCTTCGCCCTGCACTACACATTGTTCATGGGCGAGACCGGGGTGACGCTGGCCGGGATTGCCGCAGTGTTGTTGACGCTGTCCCTGCTCACCGGAATTCTCGTCTGGTGGCCGCGTGCGGGGCAGTGGCGGCAGGCCTTTGTCATCCGGCGGCCCACCAACCAGACTCGGCTGAATTTCGACCTGCACAAGACGGTCTCGCTCTACACGCTCGTCATGCTGGGCGCGGTGCTGCTGTCGGGGGTCGATATGAATGTGAACGGGCCGTATGTGTGGATGGTGCAACTTTTTTCTCCCGCGACCCGTGGTCCGGCGCAAGCGCCAACGTCGACGCCGGCGCCTGGGCAGGCGCCCATCGGAGCGGAGCGGGCCGTGGCCATCGCCGCGGAGATATACCCAGAGGGAGAGCTGAGTGCTGTCGGCATGCCGGACAGTGAGACGGGCGTCTATCTGGTGGGCCGGCGCCATGTGCCGGGGCTGAGTGCCTTCTGGTCGGAGCGGCAGGTGGCCATCGATCAATACAGCGGCGCCATTCTCGACGTGCGCGACCCGACGAACAGGCAGAGCGCCGGAGAAACATTTCTGGACTGGCAATGGCCGCTGCATTCGGGCCAGGCCTTCGGCATGACCGGGCGGTTGCTGGTGTTTTTCAGCGGCCTGGCCTCTCCGGTCATCTATGCGACCGGCTTTCTCATGTGGTGGCGGAAACGGAAACCCAGAGCGGCTTCGAACTGATTGCGGCGCGCTGGTCGGTGCTCTCGCCACAGGCGGCTCTGTAGTAGGTACGAATTTCTATGGTAAGCTTCGCGGCTCTAATGACAACGGAGGTCTTGTGTCTGCTCAATCAACGCCGGAACGTCCGGACCCACTAAAGGTCGGCATCCATGACGCGGATTTGGATGGATTGACCATTCAACGCGAGGAACATTTCGCGAAGCGCTCGCCGGCTCGGTCCGGACAGTGGCGCTGGTTGCTCCTGATCCTTTTGTTCGCCGGAGCCGTGGGCGCTTGGAGAACCGGACTGATCGACCAGACCCCGTCGGTCGAAGTGACGGCGGTGGTGCGCATGGCCGCTGGTGGTTCATCGGGGTTAGCCGCCACGGGCTATGTGGTGGCGCAGCGACAGGCGTCGATCGCGTCGAAAGGCACAGGCCGGATGGAATATCTCGGTGTCAAGGTCGGGGATCGGGTCAAAGAAGGTGATGTCATCGCGCGGCTGGAGCATACGGATATGGATGCGCTGCTCCAGCAGGCCCGGGCGAAGCTGGAGGTGGCCCGCGCGCAGCTGGTCACGGCCAGGCCGGAGCTGCAAGAGGCGACGCTCAATTTCGACCGGATGAAAACTCTCTTCGAACAATCGTTCGCGACGCAGTCCGAATTCGACATGGCCGGCGCGCGGCTCCGGCGCGCCGCCGGGGCGGTGAAGTCAGCCGAGGCGGCGGTAGCGGCGGCGGAAGCGGAGCGCCAATCCGCCGAGGTGCAGGTTGAGAGCACCAATGTGCGCGCACCGTTCGATGGCACCGTGGTGAAGAAGTTTGCCGAGGTCGGCGAAGTGGTGGCGCCGATGGCCGCCTCGACGCTCTCGCGCGGGTCGGTCGTGGCCATTGCAGACATGAATTCCGTGATGGTGGATGCGGAGGTGTCGGAGTCGATGATTCATCGCGTGCAGGCCGGGCAGCCGGCTGAGATCCAGCTGGACTCGGTCCCCGACCATCGTTATCGCGGAGAAGTCTCGCAAGTCATGCCGATTGCCGACCGGGCCAAAGCGACGATTCTCACCCGCGTGCGGTTTCTCGATCTCGACGAGCGGGTGCGGCCGGAGCTCAGCGCGAAAGTGACGTTCGGGGCTAAGCCCGGATCGGCCGATGAGGGAGGAGAATCCTGGGGCGTGCCGTCGACGGCCGTCGTGACCCGTGCCGGTCGTCCGGTGGTGCTCCTGGTGAGGAACGGCGCGATCGTCGAGACGGACGTTCAGCCAGGTTCCCCGGTGGGGTCCCTCACGCCGGTGCGCGGCACACTCACGCAGAGCGACGAGGTTGTCGCTGCGCCCTCCGAGAGTCTCCGCTCAGGCACGTCGGTCACGGTCCTCCGGCGTCCGTCGTAAGGCCTGCCCACGTGTACGATCCGGTTGTCACACTGCAGCGTATCTTGAAAGTCTATTTTCGAGCAGGCACGGAGGTGTCTGTCCTGCGCGATCTTTCCTTTTCGATTCCTGCCGGAACGTTTCTCGCGATTATGGGGCCGTCCGGGTCGGGAAAGAGCACGCTGCTTAACCTGATGGCCGGGATCGATCGCCCGACCAGCGGGGTGGTGGTCGTGGCCGGCACGCGATTGCACGAACTGTCCGAAGGGGATATGGCGCGCTGGCGCGCCAGGCATATCGGCTATGTCTTTCAATCCTACAATCTCATCCCTGTTCTGACCGCTGCCGAAAATGTCGAGCTGCCGCTCCTGCTCACGCACCTCTCGCGCTCTGAGCGGACCGACCACGTGAAGACCGCGCTGCGACTCGTGGGCCTCGGCGACCGCATGGACCATTACCCTCGGCAGCTCTCGGGAGGGCAGGAGCAACGGGTCGGCCTTGCTCGCGCGATCGTGAGCGATCCCACCATGATTCTTGCGGATGAGCCGACCGGTAATCTGGACCGTGAATCGGCTGAAGATATTCTGACGCTGTTCGGCCGGCTGAATCGAGAGTTGGGGAAGACCATTGTGATGGTCACGCACGATCCCCGCGCGGCCGAGCGAGCCCAACTCATACGGCATCTCGAAAAGGGCGTGCTGGAGACTCCTCCATGACATTGGGTCGGCTCATCCTTCGCAATACGATGCGGCGGCCCGTCCGGTTGGGGTTGACGGTCGGTGGTCTAGCGATGGTGGTGCTCGCGTTCGGACTGATTCGGCTGACGCTCGATCAATGGCAGGCGAGTTCGCGGGCCGCATTGAAGAACCGGTTGATCACCGTGCATGCCATGTCGGACGAGCTGCGCCTGCCGCTGGCGTACAAAGACCGGTTGACGGTGATTCCCGGCGCGCGGACCGTCCACTTTGGGTCGGTCTTCGGCGGCGTCTATCAAGATCCAAAACAGTCGTTCGGCTCGTTCGCCGAGCAGGCCTCCACGTTTTTCGAGACCTATCCCGAGGTTGTCTTGAGCGACGCGGAGAGACTGGCCTTCCTGCAAGACCGGCGCGGCTGCATCATCGGACATCGGTTGGCGGCGCGATTCGGGTGGAAAGTCGGCGAGGCGATTACGCTCAAAGGCACGGTGTATCCGGGGGATTGGGAACTCGTCGTGCGCGGGATCTTCCGGAGCACCAGTCCGAATGTCATGGGGGAGGGAGAACTGTATCTGCATTGGGCCTATGCCAACGAACGGCTGAAGACGACGGAACCGGATCGGGCCGATCAGGTCGGCTGGTTTGTCGTCCGTGCTGCCGACGGGATCAATGGACAGACGGTGGCGGAGGCGATCGATGCGAGTTTTGCCAATTCTTCCGCCGAAACGAGGACGGAGTCCGAGCAGGCGTATTTCGCAGGCTGGGTGGCGCGTTCCGGCGCGTTGCTGCGGGGCTTGGAATGGATGTCCGGAATCATCAATGGTATCGCGTTGCTGGTGTTGGTCAATGCGCTGGCGATGGCCGTTCGGGAGCGGACCCGTGAGTATGCCGTCATTAAGACGCTGGGGTTTCAGCCGCTCCACTTGGTGTCGCTGGTATTGGGGGAGTCGTTGCTGTTGGCACTGTTGGGCGGCGGCTTCGGCCTTGTTCTCCTGTTCCCTGCCGCGCAACTCTACGCGGTGATGACGCAAGACCGGGGCTACGTTGCGTCGTATTCCATCACAACAGAGACCATGGGTATGTGTCTCGGGGTCATGCTTCTCGTAGGCTTGTTGGCTGCGGTCTGGCCCGCCATTCGGCTGATTCGGATGACGACGTTGGAGGGATTGCGGCATGCCGGATAGCAGGCTGTTGATTCGGCGGGAGTGATCGGATGATGCTGTGGGGCGCCTACAGTCTGAGAAATCTCTGGGCCCGCCGTGTGACGACGGCGTTCACGGTAGCGGGGATGGGCCTGGTGGTGTTCGTCTTCCTGGCCGTGCTGATGCTGGCGCATGGATTGGAGCGGACACTGGGGAAGACCGGCGATCCGGCAAATGCGATCCTGCTGCGCAAAGGCGCCCTCTCGGAAATCGACAGCAGCATTTCGCGCGATCATGCCAAGATCATTGCGCTCCAGTCGGGGATCAAGCAGACGCTCGAGGGCCGGCCTGTTGCGGTCAGTGAGATCGGGCTGCAACTCACACTCCGGAAGGCGAAGGAACGGAGTCTTGCAAGCCTCAGCCTGCGCGGGACTTCCCACGATGCCTTTGCCGTTCGGCCGAAGGTCCGGCTGGCTCAAGGCCGCCTGTGGGAGCCCGGTACGACGGAGATCATGGTCGGGGCACAAGTGGCCAAGCAGTTTCCCGAAGCAGGGCTCCATCATGTGTTGAACTTCGGCAATCGCGCATGGACGGTGGTGGGTGTGTTCGACGCGGACGGCAGCGGATTCGATTCCGAGGTCTGGGGCGATGCGGAACAATTCATGGCGACGTTTCATCGTACAGCCTTTTCTTCGATGACTGTTCGGCTTACGCGGCCCGATGCATTGGCTCAGGTCAAGGAGCCGTTGGAGCGGGACCCGCGGTTCAATCTCTCGGTGAAACGCGAGCCGGACTATTACGAAGGCAAAGCCGAGAGTCTGGCGAAAATGATTCGTGTGACGGGGCTCTTTCTCACGGCGGTCTTCAGCATCGGGGCGATTATGGGCGCGACGATGACCATGTCCGCGGCCGTGGCTCAGCGCACGACGGAGATCGGCACACTCCGGACCCTCGGTTTCACTCGCCTCGCGATTCTTCAGACCTTCCTGATCGAGTCGATGGCCCTGGGAGCGAGCGCGGGGCTGCTCGGCATAGCCGGGGCATCCTTCCTCCAGTCGGTGACGATCTCGACTGTGAATTGGGACACGGGATCCGAGATCGCATTCGGGTTCTACCTCTCCCCCGTCATGGTTGGGCTCGCCCTGCTCTTCGCCGTGCTCATGAGCATGGTCGGCGGGCTGATCCCGGCGACGCGCGCGGCCCGACTCGAAGTGGTTCAGGCGCTCGGCGAACGGACGGTGTGATGGCGCTGTCCGACGCTTTCTAATTTCTCAATATCTCGGTACAATTCGGTCCGTCTCTTCAGTCTATCCATATTGCAAAGGAGGATTTCTTATGTTGAAAGCTCGCGTGCTGTTGGCCGTGGTGGCGTGTGGTGCGTTGATGGTGGCCGGGCCGGTCGGAACGGCGCTCGCCGGGAATGCGCATGTGAAGGAAACGATCGCGCATGCCAAGGAAGCGGTCGCGCATGAGAAGGAAGCGATTACGCATTTGGAAGAAGCGGTGAAGAGCAGCACCGATGCCCACGCCAAGGAAGCGCTGGAGCATGCGAAGGAAGCCGTGAAGCATGCGGAAGAAGCCTTGGCGCACGCCGAGCAGGCGGAGAAGCCGGCGAAGGGCAAAAAGACCAAGTAGTCGATGCGCAGGTCCGTTTACTGATCGATTTCTCAGGCACGGCTCTTTTTATCGGGCCGTGCCTGTGTCTTCATTTTTCCCTCCTTCGGTCATCTCCTGTCTTTCTTGTAAGGCTTCAAGTCGGCTCCGTTCCGCGTCGTTTCGATCTTCTGTTGCATCGATGTGCATCGGTTAGCAGGCGTCGGTGGACAGGGTTTGAGTGGGTGGCTACAGTAACTCCTCCTCGGAGAATGTGTTGTGCGTCTTTGGCTTGCCACGATGCTCACCTGTACGATCCTGCACCCAGGGCTGTCTATTGCAGCTTCGGACCAGTCTCTGGAGCAGTTGCTTCGCGGACACACCTTCAATCATGCCTTCGAAGGCTTCGACTCCTATTCAGTAACCATTGAAGAGGACCGACCGCAGGCAGACGGTTCGCGGGAAGTGACCGCGGTCGCCAGCGGGCGGTTCCTTGAGAATACCAAGCGAGTGAAGATTCTGTTTCTGCTGGTCGGCAATCATGTCATCGGGGGGCAAGTGCTGGAAGAGGCGGGGTTGCCTCCCTGTCACCTGTCCGAAGCGCCTCGTACGTCCTAGCAGGATGCTGAAAAAGTCCGCCAGCGGCGTTCTCGCTTTACGAAGCGGCTCAACGTAGCGGCGCGTACGC
>NEWQ02000023.1:2920-121185 GCA_002869855.2 Nitrospira sp. CG24D | reverse complement strand
AAGGAACTCGTCATTCTGTCGGATGACGAGTACAAGCTGAATGCGGTGATCGACATCATCAAGACGAAGTGCACGAAGCGCGGCGTGTCGCTGAAGGCGTTTGATTATGGTGCCATCGAGCCGGCGCTCAGCGGGACCGTGCGCCAGACGGCCAAGATTCAAAGCGGGATCGTCACCGAGAAAGCCAAAGAGATTACGAAAGCGGTGAAGGATTCAAAGTTGAAAGTGCAGGCGCAGATTCAGGGCGAGCAAGTGCGGGTGCTCAGCAAGAGTAAAGACGATTTGCAGGCGACGATGACGTTTTTGAAGGGGAAGGATTTTGGAATCGATCTGCAATTTACAAATTACAGGTAGGGAGGTGGCGTGCCTTTCCGCCTCCGTCTCATGAAACGAATCCTCTCCCTGCTGCTGCTTCTTGTTTCTCTCATCGGCTGCAATCGCAGCGATCCCATTGTCGTGCTCCAGCTTCATCCCAAGAATCCCGACATCATCTATGTTGCGACGAACGACTACATCTATAAGACGCGTGACGCCGGACAGACCTGGACGAATCTATCGAAGGGGATGAGTCACTCACGCGTGATCTCGATGGCGATCGATCCAGCCTATCCCGCGACGGTGTATGCGGGGACGAAAGGCGATGCGGTCTTCAAGAGCCACGACGGCGGGCAGCGATGGGTGTCGATGCGCTCCGGGCTGGATGACGCCACCATTACGTCGGTGGTGAATCAGTTCGTCTTCGATCCAGCCGACTATCAGCACATTTTCATTGCCACTACGATGGGTGTGTTTGAGACCAAGAACGGCGGTGAGAATTGGTCGAAGAAGATGGAGGGCATGAAGGAAGTGCTGATGGTGGTTACGTTAGGTATGGATCAGACGCGCCCGGCGATTCTCTACGCGGGGACGAGCGGAGGCGTGTACAAGTCGATCGATCAGGCGGGACATTGGGAAAAAGTGAACAACGGGCTGGTGCCCGCGGACATGGTGAAGACGTCGCGGGCCTTGAATGTGACGTCGGTGCTGGTCGATCCCTACGAGCCGGATACGGTCTATGCGGCGACGCTCGCCGGCCTCTACAAAACGACCGATGCAGCTGCTTCGTGGAAGCGGATCGGGGAGTCGCTGGCGGATCAGATGATCATTGCGATGATGCTCGATCGGGCACGCAAAGGGGTGATCTATATTACAGGGCGCGATGGTGTACATCGCAGTGAAGACGGCGGTGCAACGTGGACCTCAATCAACAGCGGATTTGCCACGACCAATATCAGGACGATTGCGCAGAGCCCGTCAGATCCGAAACTGTTCTATGCCGGGACGAACGGGAGCGGGTTGTATCGGAGCAAAGATGCGGGAGAGACATGGGAGTCGATGCCGCCGTTGTACGCCGGGAATGAGATGCGGCCATGATTGCTGCGAGGGAAATGAGAACGTCAACGATTGGTGCCGCGATTCTGCAGGCTTGATCCGACGGAAGATCCGCCTAGTGATGAACCGATAGAGGTGTCGCTCAAGCTGGACCCAATGGTCGATTGGCCCAGGCTCGATCCGACGGTCGTATCGCCGATGCTCGATCCTACCGTGGACTGCTGCAAGCTTGATCCGACTGCGGATTGATCTGAATTCAAACGAGACTCACCGATATTCGCTCCTGCGCGGCCTGTCGCCCCGATGTCAAAGCCGGTTGGTCCGCTGGCGCCGATGTTTGCTCCGCTTCGCGGCGATGCTCCGACATCTCCTCCCTGTGAGCCGCCGGATCCGATGTCCGCTCCGGATCTTGGAGTTTTCCCGATGCTCGTACCAGCGGTTGAGCCGGCTCCAATACCGGTTCCTGTTTTCGGGCCTGCCGGAAGGGAGCGGGTCTGGAAGTCTTTCTGGATAGAATCCTCCAGCTCTTGAATGCGGCGCGATTCCTTTGCCGCTGATTCATAGTCGAGTTGGCCGAGTTGGTTTCGTGCATTACCGATCGTTTCCAGTTTGGTATGCAACCGCTTCAGATCTGCGCGCGCTTTGGCGACTGGCGGAAGAAGTTCCGCGATGGTCCATCCCCTGAGCTTCATATGTTCACTGAATAGGCCTGCTTGGGCCATGGTCAGCAATTCATTAACGTCATTGCCGAGCTCTTCGACTGATTGGAGTTCTGCCAAATCGGTCCGGCAGCACTCAAGAAACTGATTGTACTTCTGCAAAAAAGTGGTGGCTTCCTGCTGCAGGTCTTCGATCTTCATCTGACGTGTCGACTCTTGAGGCGGGCGGGCGTCTGATGCCGGCGGATCTTTCTTTTCCACCAATGGGACGCAGCCAGCGGTGCCTTTTGAGGCTCTCAACTGCTGATCAGCAGAGCTGTGTTCGCAAAACTCAAGAAGCGGCGCCGCACCGGCAGGAGGAGCCGGGGTAAGGGGAGCTGCGAGAAAAGGCAGTGTAAGGATGCTGATTAGGAAGTTGTTGCGGGTGGTAAGAGTCATAAAAGGATTTTCACCTCAAGATCCGACAAAGTCAACGAATCTGCGCCATTAGAATGCTTCATCCCTTGAGTCATTGTGTGATCGTGTAAGAACGCGGTTTGCGAATCTACATTAAGAAATCTCTTGGATCGGGGGGGCGAGGCACTTCGAGCCTCGGAAATATGAAGATACCGGGGGTGTGACAGCCTTGATGAGTACCCTCCAAAGTGACCGTCCTCTCTGAAAAATAGAGCGAATTTCCGCAAGCACTCTCGATCATCTAAGTCCATGAATTTGCTATTGACAAGGAGTTCAACGGGAGTATACTCGGCCTCCAAGTGGGGGAAAGTGGATATAAGTGGTGGAGATAAATCATCGAGCAGATCGAGGCATGTTTCCGTTTTTCTTGATGAAATAACAGCTTGGCTCGTTACAGACAGATCGAAGACTTTTGTTGACGGTACGGTGGGATATGGTGGGCATGGCGAACGGCTGCTTGAAAGGGCAGGGGATGGATCCATCCTTATCGGGATCGATCGGGATGAGGAGGCGCTTACCTATTCACGAGCCCGTCTTGCCAGGTTTGGCGGTCGCGCAATTCTGCTCAAGGGAGACTTTGTTGAGGTGAAGCAGTTGTTACGGAATGTCGATATCCCAGCGATCGACGGCGCCCTGTTGGATCTTGGTGTGTCTTCGCCACAGTTGGACGACTCGAATCGAGGATTCAGTTTTCAGGAAGACGGACCACTCGACATGCGCATGGATCAATCGACGGGTGTGACGGCTGGAGAGTTAGTGAATTCGTTGCCCGAGTCTGAATTGGCGGATCTCATTTTCCAGTATGGCGAGGAGCGATTCTCCCGGCGTATTGCGCGCGCGATTGTTCGTGCGCGTGAACGGAAAGCGCTGGCGTCGACGCAAGAGCTGACGACGGTCATCAAGGAATCCGTTCCTGCCGCGTATCGGCACGGGCGTATTCATTGTGCGACGAGGACGTTTCAGGCGCTTCGCATTGCCGTCAATCGAGAGTTGGATGTGCTTGAACCGGCGATCCGCGATGCGGTCGACATGTTGCGGCCCGGCGGCCGCATTGCCGTCATTTCGTTTCATTCCCTTGAAGACCGGATCGTGAAGCATACGTTTCGTGCATTGGCGGAGCGGCCGCATCAAAAGGTAGTGGTGTTAACCAAGAAGCCTCAAGTTCCATCCGAAGCCGAGTGTCAGGCGAATCCGCGCGCACGAAGCGCCAAATTGCGGGTCGCCGAGCGCCTGTCGAAGGAGTATGGCCAATGAAAATGCTGGCAGTGACGGCCGGGTTGTGTCTCGTCTTCGTCTTTGTGTGGGAGCGGGTGGATATGGTGCGCCTGGGTTACCAGGTTGAGCGGTTGAAGCATGAAAAGGTGGTGTTGGAGCGCGAGCGCGATGAGCTGAAGGTGAGATTCTCAGCGCTGAGTTCGCCCGATCGGATTGCCAAAGTCGCCACGGAAAAATTCGGCATGAGCTTGCCGCAGCCTGGTCAGGTCGTGATGGTTCAATCGAAGCCGAAGGACTCGCCTGCATCCGCGGTGGAACTGCGGATTGCCAGGAACGATGTGTTGAACGGGAGGCGATAGTGACTGGTTCGCCGTCACGGGCCCGACGGTATGTGTTGCTGCTGGTGATGCTCTGCGGGTTTGCGGTGGTGCTGTTTCGGTTGGTGAGTCTGCAAGTATTGCAGGCGGCTGAGCTCACGGCCAAGGCTGACCGTCAACATCAGAAGACTGTGTCCCTGGAGGGGGCTCGAGGGACCGTTGTGGATCGCCACGGCAAAGTGCTCGCCATGAATATGGAAGTGCCCTCCGTGTTCGGCATTCCTACCGCCCTCGAAAGTCCTGCTAAGACGGCCCGGTCTCTCTCGCCGGTCCTGCATGTTCGAACCGATGAATTGGAGAAGAAGCTGCGGCAGGACCGCAGTTTCGTGTGGCTGGCCAGGAAGCTGGATCCTGAACAGGGGCACCGTCTCGAGCATATGCCGATGGAGGGGATTGGGCTGGTGATGGAAGGCCGGCGATTCTATCCCAAGGGTCCGCTCCTGGCTCATGTATTGGGATTTGCCGGGATGGACGGAGAAGGGCTTGAGGGGATCGAGCGGCGGTATGAGTCTCAGCTCCATGGCGAGAAGCGAGTCGTGATTCTGCAGCGCGATGCCATGGGCCGGACGGTGTTCCCGAAAGGGCAAGCCGAGCAAGTCCCCGCTGCCGGTCATAGCTTGGTCATCACGATCGACGAAGTGATTCAGTACATCGCTGAAAAAGAATTAGAAGAAGCAGTCACCAAGGCACGCGCGAAATCAGGCACCGTTATCGTGCTCGACCCTCAGACCGGTGCCGTGCTCGCGCTGGCGATCAGCCCCCGGTTTGATCCGAATGCCGTGGCTTCTCTTACGGCGGATCGTTGGAGAAATCGGGCGTTGACGGATGCCTACGAGCCCGGTTCGACGATGAAGGCGCTCGTGGCGGCTGCGGCGCTTGAAGAGAAAGTGATGAAACCGAGCACGATGCTGTACGGCGAAAATGGACGGATGGCGATTGCGAATACGGTGATCCATGACCACGAAAAGCTTGGGTGGATGACGTTTGCGCAGGTGATTCAGAAGTCGAGCAACATCGGTGCAGCCAAAACCGGGATGGCGCTTGGCGATCAGCGTCTCTATCGGTATCTGCAGGCGTTCGGGTTCGGGCAGAAGACGGAGATTGATCTTCCAGGTGAAGCTGGCGGCTTGGTCAAGCATCCCAGAGAATGGGGGCGCCGGTCATTGGCATCAATTTCGATGGGACAGGAAATCGGAGTCACGCCGATTCAGATGGTGTCCGCCGTGGCGGCCTTGGCGAACGGTGGCGTGTTGATGAAGCCCTATGTGGTGTCCGAGGTGCGCGATGCGCAGGGAAAAGCTCTCCGGCAGATTCTCCCGCAGGTGAAGCGTCGGGTGGTGTCTCCCGAAACCGCGCGGACGGTGACATCGATTCTTGAAGGTGTTGTGACGGATGGGACCGGGGCAAAAGCCGCAATCCCGGGATTCAGAGTGGCCGGCAAAACGGGCACGGCGCAGAAGATCGATCCGCGCACCGGCGCCTATTCGTCCACATTGTTCGTCGGATCCTTTGTCGGCTTTGTTCCTGCCGACAATCCCCGCTTGGTGATGATCGTGGTGATCGACGAACCTCAGGGTGAATCCTGGGGTGGGACCATTGCCGCTCCCGTGTTTCGCCGCGTGGGCGAACAGGTGCTGAACTATCTCGGCGTTTCATCGGACGAGCCGGTCAAGCTGGCCATGGCGGCAAACCGTCGGTAGTGCAAATGGCACGATGATGACTTTAGGGCAAGTGGCTGAGTCGTTGAGCCCCGAGGTGAATCCTGAGGCGGGACCATTTGCCGCTCTTGTTTGCGATGCGTGGGTGAGCAGGTACTGAATTATCTCAGAGTCTCGTCGGACGAGCCGGTCAAGCTGGCTATGGCGGCAAACCGTCGGTAGGTCGAGTAACAGGATGATGACCTTCGAACAAGCAGCACAGTCATTACGTGGGCAGGTGGATGTCCTTGATCAGGCAGGGGACTTTCGTGTGTCACTGACAGCGATCACGGATGATTCCAGAGCCGTGCAGGCAGGAAGTTTGTTTGTTGCCATCAAGGGCGAGCAAGTCGATGGCCACCGCTATATTTCCTCTGCTCTCACATCTGGCGCGGCGGCCGTGGTTATGCATGAGGCGGTTGCCGGGATTGATGTCCCATACCTCCGGGTGGCGGATTCACGGAAGGCGCTGGGGTATTTGGGAAGCCGGTTTTATGGCGATCCGTCCGGACGGCTGCGGATGATCGGCATCACCGGGACGAATGGGAAAACGACGACATCGTACGTCTGCAAGGCCTTGCTGGAAGCGATTGGGGGGCGAGTCGGGTTGATCGGAACCGTCGCTTATCAAATCGGGAGCGAAATCATTCCGGCGTCCCACACTACTCCGGGCGCGTTGGAACTGCAGCAGCTTTTGAAGCGGATGGTCGAGGGCGGATGCTCGGCGGCGGTGATGGAAGTGTCGTCGCATGCGCTGGCGCAGGATCGAGTGAGCGGATGTGAGTATGACGTGGCCGTGTTTTCGAATCTGACTCAGGACCATCTCGATTTTCATAAGACGATGGAAGAGTATTTCCAGGCCAAGCTCAGGCTCTTTACGGGACTGACCGGGGCCAAGAAACCAAACAAACGGGCCATCGTCAATGTGGACGATCTCAGTGGCGCCCGTATCGCATCCCTCTGCACCGTGCCGGTGTGGACGTATGGCATCAAGGCGAAGGCCGACCTTCGAGCAGAGCACGTGCAGCTCTCTCTCAACGGCACTACATTTATAGCGGCGACGCCTGCCGGGACATTCTCAGTCGATAGCCATCTGGTCGGAGAACACAACGTCTACAACCTGCTGGCGGCGATCGGTGTGGCCTTGCATGAAGGGGCTACGGTTGACCAAGTGCGTCAGGCGGTGACCCGCGTCACCAATGTGCCGGGTCGATTCGAGCGCGTGATGGCCGGACAACCGTTCACCGTCGTAGTGGATTATGCCCACACGGAAGACGCGCTGGTCCGGTTGCTGACGGCGGCGCAGGCATTGAAAGCAGGCCGGATCATCACGGTCTTTGGATGCGGGGGGGATCGCGATCGCGGAAAGCGACCCAAGATGGGACGTGCTGCCGTTCAGCAGAGCGACGTGGTCATTCTCACCTCGGACAATCCGCGCACGGAAAATCCCCTGTCGATTCTCGATGAAGTGGAAGTCGGTGTGCGGGAAGCGCTGCAACAGCGGTTGCACGTGACCTATCAGAAGGTGGCCGATCGGCGTGAAGCGATCGCGACAGCCATACGCGCAGCCCAGCCCGGCGACATGGTCCTCATTGCCGGGAAGGGACACGAAGACTATCAGATTATCGGGACCAAGAAATTTCACTTCGACGATCGTGAAGTCGCCCGTGATGCGATCCGTGAGTTGACGAATTGTGCCTGATCCCAGCGGGGCCCTGTCACAGATTAGGATGATCATGCCGCTCTTTACCGGCGAAGAACTTCGAGAAGTGATCAGCGTGAAAATGCTTTCCGGCGATGCGTCCCGATGGCCGAAGCAACGTATCCGACAGCTCAGCCTCGATTCGCGGGCGATCCGAGCCGGCGATCTGTTCATCGCGATTCGCGGTGATCGATTTGACGGGCATGACTATGTGGCGGCGGCGATGGCCCGGGGTGCAGTCGGCGCCATCGTGCAGGACAGCTACGTGGTTCCTCCGGCCCTGTTGAAGGCAGGGCCCAAGTTGTCTCCGCCCTTCATTCTGGGCGTGCGGGACCCGCTGTTTGCCTATCAGCAGCTGGCGACGCATCACCGAAGCCGTTTCGATATCCCGCTGGTGGCCGTGACGGGTAGCAACGGGAAAACCACCACGAAGGAAATGGTTGCGAGCGTGATGGGACAGCGTTGGCGGGTCTTGAAGACTGAAAGCAATTTCAATAATCGAATTGGAGTCCCCCACACGCTCTTGAGATTGACGGCCAGACATGAAGCGGCCGTCATCGAGCTGGGTGTCGATAACCTTGGGCAGACGACGCGCCTGTGTGAAATCGCCCGCCCGACTATCGGCATCATTACGAATATCGGGCCGGATCACCTGGAGTTTTTCGGCAGCATGGAGGGATCGGCGCAGGCAAAGGCGGAGTTGCTCGATCTCCTCCCTCCGGACGGGACCGCCATCCTGAACGCCGACGATCCGTATTTCGACTACCTGGCGGCGCGAGCTCAATGTCGTGTGGTGTCGTTCGGGTATTCGCCGAAAGCTGATGTGCAGGCATTGCATGAAAAGTCCGACGGGCGGGACGGGACGATATTCCGGCTACTCCTGCCGGGGAAGGTTCGTCACACCATCGTGAGAATCAAGGTGCAGGGTTCCCACAATGTGACGAATGCCTTGGCTGCCGCGGCGGTCGGAACGGTGCTCGGCGTATCCGGTGCCGTGATTGCGCAGGGGCTTTCCCGATTCCGTCCGGCCGCGATGCGGTCGCAGGTTCTCATGAGCCACGGGGTACGCGTGATCAACGATTGTTATAACGCCAACCCCGCGTCGATGAAGGCGGCGGTACAGCTCCTGGCTCAATCCGGGGCGGGACGGAAGACCATCGCCGTCCTGGGCGATATGCTGGAGCTCGGGTCTGGTGCGATGCGGATGCACGAAGAGGTCGGCGCCTTTGTGGCGCAGCAGGGCATCTCGCAGTTGATCGCTTGCGGGACGTTGGGGCGCGGTCTGGCGGAAGGTGCGCGCCGGGCGGGGATGGAGCCGGCAAGAGTTCAGGAATTGCCCGATGCCGCAGCCGCGGCTGCAGCTGTCAAAACGATGGCGGTTTCCGGTGATGTGGTGTTGGTCAAGGCGTCGCGCGGGATGAAGATGGAGCAAGTGGTCGATGCATTGCAAGGCATGAAGCGGGTTTCGAAGAAGGCATCGTAACTATTTAGGGGAAGAAACGAACTCGGCGCTGTAATCCCCCGGCGTCGGCACGACGGTCGTCTTATGCTGTATAACTGGCTGTATCCACTCCACACCGAATTCTCGTTTCTGAATGTCTTCCGCTATCAAAGCTTCCGCATCATTTATGCGGCGGTCACGGCGTTCCTCATCGCGTTCATTCTGGCCCCATGGCTGATCAGGAAATTACAAGAAATCAAGCTGGGCCAGCAGATTCGCGACGACGGGCCGAAGAGTCATCTGGCGAAAAGCGGGACCCCCACGATGGGCGGGGTCCTCATTCTCTTTGCGGTGGTCCTCTCCACGCTGCTGTGGGCTGATATTACGAAACCGTATGTATGGCTGGTACTCGCGGCGATGGTGGGTTTCGGCGCGATCGGGTTTGCCGACGACTACCTCAAATTCATCAAGCGGCAATCGAAGGGATTGTCGGCGTCGCAAAAGTTTGCCGCGCAAGTCGCGGTCGCCTCGGCGATTGCGATCACGCTGTATTTTCTCCCTGGGTATACGACGAAGCTGAGTGTGCCGTTCTTCAAAAACTTCACGCCGGATCTGGGCTGGTTCTACATCGTCTTTGCCGTGCTCGTCATCGTGGGGAGTTCCAATGCCGTCAATTTGACCGACGGCCTCGACGGCCTTGCCATCGGCCCCGTGATGATTACCGCGTTGGCCTATACGATTGTGGCCTATGTCGCTGGGCACCGATTGATGTCGGACTATCTGCTGATTCCCCACATCGAAAACGCCGGTGAAATTGCCGTTTTCACGGCGGCCATTCTCGGGTCAAGCCTCGGGTTCTTATGGTTCAACACCTATCCCGCTTCTGTGTTTATGGGCGATGTGGGGTCGCTCCCGCTCGGGGCCGCACTCGGCACGGTCGCCGTCATCAGCAAGCATGAATTGTTGCTGCTGCTGGTCGGCGGCGTGTTCGTCATCGAAGCGGTGTCAGTCATTTTTCAAGTTGTGTCGTTTAAGTCACGCGGGAAGCGGATCTTCTTGATGGCCCCGATTCATCATCATTTCGAAATGAAGGGCTGGGAAGAGCCGAAGGTTGTGGTCCGGCTCTGGATCATTGCCATCCTCTTGGCCTTGTTGAGTTTAAGCACGCTGAAGTTGCGGTAACGGGATGGTGAGCGAAGACGTGATGGAATTGAAGGGCACGAAGGTTACGGTGGTCGGATTGGCCCGCAGCGGCGTCGCCGCGGCGCGGCTGCTGCAGGCAGCCGGAGCTGTGGTGACCCTTGCAGACAAGAAGGAACGGAGCGAATTGGGCACGGTGCTGACGCAGATCGATGAGTCTCAGATGCTCCTTACGGTCGGAAGCCGGTACGAAGCGGCGTTGGATTCCGCCGAACTGGTGGTCATCAGCCCCGGAGTGCCCTATCGCATGGAGGCGCTGGAACGGGCGCGGCGACGGGGCGTGAAAGTGATCAGTGAATTGGAATTGGCGTCGCGGTTTGTGTCGGCCCCGATGGTGGCTCTGACCGGGACCAACGGCAAGAGTACTACCGTCACGCTGATCGGCAAGATGCTGCAGGACAGCGGGAAGCGAGTCTTTGTCGGGGGCAACCTTGGCACGGCATTGAGCGAAGCGGCGATGCAGACGGTGCTGGCATCGCAACAGGGTTTGCCGAGTCCGTTCGATTTTCTCGTGGTGGAGGTCTCCAGCTTTCAACTGGAGACGGTCGAGCAGTTCCATCCCTGGATTGCCGGACTGCTGAATGTGACGGTGGATCATCAAGACCGCTACACATCGATTGACGAATATGTCGCGGCCAAGCGGCGCATTTTCGAGTGCCAGAAGCCGACCGACTATGCGCTCTTCAATCTGGACGATCAGCGAGTCGCGGCGCTTCGCCACAGCGTTAAAGCCCGGGTGCTGGGATTCACCAGACAATCGGCTCTGCCGGCGGATGTCACCGGTGGCACGTATCTGGAGGGTGATGGACTTATCACGACGGTGACGGGTGTGCGGCAGGAGATCTGTCGCCGGCAGGAGATCAAGATCATCGGCGATCACAATGTGGAGAACGTGATGGCCGCCGCCTCCTATGCGCTGCTGAGCGGCTGTTCGCTTGAGGCCATCAGGCGAGTGCTGATGACCTTCCCCGGTCTGGAACACGCCTTGGAAATTGTGCGGGATCGCCGCGGGGTCCGGTTCGTCAACGATTCCAAAGGAACGAACGTCGATGCCACGCTCAAGGCGATTGAAAGTATCGATCAGCCTGTTTGGTTGATTGCCGGAGGCCGCGACAAGGGCGGGGATTTTTCTCGACTCGCGCCGGCCATTCGGCAGCGGGTAAAGGGGCTGATCTTGATCGGTGAAGCGACGCCCTTGATCGCCCAGGCGATGGCCGGATTCCCTGGGATCAGCCGGGCGGCGTCGTTGAAAGAGGCGGTGCAAGCGGCGGCCGACAGTGCCATCTCAGGCGGGGTCGTCCTGTTTTCACCGGCCTGTGCCAGTTTCGACATGTTTGCGGATTATCAGGATCGCGGCCGGCAGTTTAAGGCCCTCGTACAATCCTTGCCGGCCTAAGGGCGGCAAGGCAGAGGAGATTTGACGCTGAACGATGTCACAGAGAGCTGCAGGGACCCTGGCATTGCCGTGGCCCACCACGAGCCCCCGCACCGCGAAGAAGCGGGTGCCGATGGACCACACGCTATTGATCGTCACCATGGTGTTGGCCTTGGTCGGCCTGGTGATGGTGTTCAGTGCGAGCGCGGTGGTAGCGGGGAATCGGTTCCACGACTCCGGCTACTTCCTCAAGCGGCAGCTGGCCTGGCTGACATTCGGATTTGTGCTGCTCCACGTCGCCTCAAAGGTCGACTACATCTGGTGGAAACGTCTGTCGGTGCCGCTGCTGGGTTTGATGGCGCTGTTGCTGGTGATGGTCTTGATCCCATCGCTCGGAGTCGCGGCCAAAGGAGCGCGGCGCTGGTTGCGTCTCGGACCCATTTCGATTCAGCCGGCCGAGATGGTCAAGCTCGTGGCGGTGATTTATCTGGCCGCCTATTTGACCAAGAAGGAAGACCTGATCAGAAGCTTCTCTTCTGGCCTGTTGCCCGTGTTGTTCGTGATTGGAGTATTAAGCGGTCTGGTGCTGTTGGAGCCGGATCTCGGGACCGTGGTCGTGATCGGTCTCGTGACGATCGGACTGCTGTTTCTC
Source organism: Nitrospira sp. CG24D (assembly GCA_002869855.2). Taxonomy (GTDB): domain Bacteria; phylum Nitrospirota; class Nitrospiria; order Nitrospirales; family Nitrospiraceae; genus Nitrospira_D. Next base: position 109,040 of record NEWQ02000023.1, on the reverse strand, counting down.
GGCGGCGCGGAATTGAAGCATCTACTGGGGTTGGGACTGTGCGCGGTGCCGGTCGTTTTGGTGCTCGTCCTCGGCTCGAGTTACCGGCGGCAGCGCCTCCTGACGTTTCTGGCTCCCTGGAAGGACGCGTCGAACGCCGGGTTTCAAATCACCCAGTCCTTTCTCGCCTTTGGCAGCGGCGGCCCATTCGGAGTGGGGCTGGGCGAGGGGAAACAGAAGCTGTTCTTTCTTCCCGAAGCCCATACGGACTTCGTGCTGGCGTTGGTCGGGGAAGAATTGGGGCTGGTGGGAACGGGCGCGATCATTCTGCTCTTTGCGGTGTTTGTAGTGCGTGGCTTTCAGATTGCCGCCCGAGCGCGGATGCCCTTCGGGCGCTATTTGGGCATCGGTATCACGCTGTTGATCGGCGGGCAGGCGCTGGTAAATGCGGCTGTGGCGACGGGGATGCTGCCGACCAAAGGATTGACCTTGCCTTTCGTGAGCTATGGCGGATCGTCCCTGGTGATCAGTCTGCTGGCGGTCGGGATTTTGTTGAATATTTCGAGAGATCGCCAGGCGGGGCCTCAGGAGGGTACAGGGCGGGGCGGACGCGGCAGGCCTGGTCGCGGATGACGATCCTGATTGCTGCAGGAGGGACGGGCGGGCACTTGTATCCGGCGGTGGCGCTGGCCCGCGAGTTTCAGCGGCGCGATCCGTTGACCATGATCGTCTTTGTTGGCACGGCGAAAGGGATTGAAACCAAAGTGTTGGCGCATGAAGGGTTTCCACTTGAACTCATTACGGCGAAGCCGGTGATGGGAAAGAGATTGGGAGAAGCGTTGCGGGGATTGTTATCCGTGCCGATCAGCCTTTGGCAGTCGATGCGGTTGATCTCCCGGTACCGGGCGGATCTCGTCATCGGCGTGGGCGGCTACACCAGTCCGACGATGTTAGTGGCGGCGGCGTTGAAGGGGATTGCCCGGGTCATCCTGGAGCCGAATGCCTATCCGGGTATGGCCAATATTGCAGTCGGCTCTTGTGCCCAGCGTGTGTTCTTGGGGTTTGCCTCCGCCGCCGAGAAATTTGCGAAAGCCAAAGTTCGCGTGTTCGGGTCGCCGATTAGGCAACCATTTCTGGATGCGATCACGATATCCCCTTCGGTCACCGAAGGCCGGCAGCGGTTGTTGATTTTTGGCGGCAGTCAGGGGGCGAAAGCGATCAACAGCGCGGTCATCGATGGACTGGGGGCATTGGCGCAGAAGCTTCCGCGGCTCTCCATTACGCACCAGACCGGAGAGGCTGACCATGCGAGGGTTGTTGAGGCGTACCGGCAGGCAGGTGTTGAGGCCGAGGTCGTCCCGTTTCTCTACGACATGCCGACCGTATTGCGGGCGGCTGATCTAGTGGTGGCGCGTGCCGGGGCCATGACGATTGCAGAGCTGACGGCTTGCGGAAAGCCGGCGATTCTGATCCCGCTGCCGACGGCCATCTACGATCACCAGATGAAGAATGCGCGGGCGATGGAGGCCGCGGGCGGTGCGATGGTGCTGCCGCAGCCGGAGTTGACCGGGGCGCAGCTGGCCGGCTCCATCGCCGGGCTGTTGCAGCAACCGGATCGTCTACGCGCGATGCAGCAGAAGAGTCGGGCGATGAGTCGAATCGATGCGGCCGAGAGGATCGTCCAAGAATGCTACGCACTCATGGGGGTGAATCATGACAACCACCGGACTGTTGGAGCGACGGGAGTCTAATGCGGCAGCGACGCGAGAGCAGGCACAGCGACTATCAACAGGATCACCAGGATTGAGGCGAACGGCCATGTTTCGAAAAACACAGCACATTCATCTAGTGGGAATCGGCGGGTCAGGGATGAGCGGGATCGCGGAGGTCTTGCTGACGATGGGATACAAAGTCAGCGGTTCGGATCTGCAAGCCTCGGAAACCACCAGGCGTCTGGAGGAACTCGGAGGCAGGATTGCAATCGGCCATCAGGAATCCAACATCGGCGAGGCGCAGGTGGTGGTGATTTCCTCCGCCGTGGCGGCCACCAATCCTGAAGTACAGGCGGCGAAAGCGAAGCAAGTGCCGGTGATCCCCCGCGCGGAGATGCTGGCCGAGCTGATGCGCTTGAAGTTCGGTGTCGCGATCGCGGGCGCCCATGGCAAGACGACGACGACGTCGATGGTCGCAAACGTGCTGGCCTCAGGCGGATTGGATCCGACGATGGTGATCGGCGGCAAGGTGAATGCCCTCGGCAGCCATGCGCGACTGGGTCGCGGCGAGTTGCTGGTGGCGGAAGCCGATGAGAGCGACGGCTCGTTTCTCCGGTTGTCGCCGACGGTCGTGGCAGTGACCAATCTGGATCGCGAGCATCTCGATCACTACGGGTCGATGGAAAAGATTTATGACAGCTTTCTGGAGTTCATCAACAAGATTCCCTTCTATGGATTGGCAGTGCTGTGCTCCGACGACGAGCGGCTGCACGCGCTGTTCCCGCGCATCGTGAAGCGGTATCACACCTATGGACTCCAAGAAACTCCCGGTGTCGTGCCGGATTTCAAAGCGACGGATATCGTGCTCAAGCAATGGGGCGCCGAGTTTCGTGCCCATTTCCGCGGGAAAAACCTTGGGCCCTTCCGGCTGGCCGTCCCCGGTATGCATAACGTCTCCAACGCGCTGGTGGCGATTGCGATCGGGATCGAACTGGATGTGCCGGTGGATTTGATTCGCAAGGGCCTGGCGGCTTTCACGGGTGTGGAGCGGCGGTTCCATCTCCGCGGAGAAGCCAACGGCATCATGATCGTGGACGACTACGGGCATCACCCCACGGAGGTGAAAGCCACGCTGGCCGCCGCAAAACAGGGATGGGATCGGCGGTTGGTGGTGTTGTTCCAACCTCACCGGTATAGCCGCACGCGCGATCTGATCGAGGAGTTCACGCACGCGTTTGATCAGGCAGATTTGCTGTTCATGACGGACATCTATGCAGCCGGTGAAGCGCCAATTCCGGGTGTGTCCGGAGCCGTGCTGGCCGACCGCATCAAGGCCGCCGGCCACCAGGGCGTCAACTTCGTCGAGAAGAAGGAAACTTTGCCCGATCAGGTACTGCCGCATTTACAGCCGGGCGACCTGGTCGTGACGTTGGGTGCCGGTGATATCTGGAAAGCCGGGACGGGGCTGCTGGCGCGATTGGCTCCCAATACGTAGGCAATGGATCGGCAAGGACGGACAGATGCACAGACCGGCCGTCGGACAATCAGTCAGCGTCGATTGGAAGCCGCGGTCGACGGGATTCGCGGGGCGGTGTCGTTCAATGCGCCGCTCAAGGACTACACGTCCTTTCGTATCGGGGGACCGGCGGATGTCTTGGTCGAACCGGCCGATGTTGATGATGTGGCCCGTCTGGTCCGGCAAACCAAGGCGCAGAAGCTACCGTTGTTTGTGGTGGGGGGCACGAATCTCCTCATTCGCGACAAAGGGATTAGAGGCGTGGTGGTTCATCTTGGAAAACTCCGAGCGATCAAAGAAGAAGCGGGAGCGGTCCTGTATGCCGAAGGGGGCGTGGGCATGCCGACGCTGATCGGGTATGCCATCCGGCATTCGCTGGCGGGGCTGGAATGGGCCGCCGGAATTCCCGGCACGGTCGCCGGGTGTGTCGTGATGAACGCGGGTACGAGATTAGGCGAAATGAAAGACTCGGTGAAGACCGTGCGGTTCGTGACGGTGAAGGGCGAGATTATCGATATCCCGGCGTCGGAGATTCCTTTTGCCTATCGCCGGGCCACGTTGCCGGTCGGCATTGTCGTGGGTGTGTGGATGCAGTTGAAGGCGGGTGTGCGGGCGGAGGTCGAGAAAGTCGTGAAAGACTATCTGCACTATCGGCGCGATACGCAGCCGCTGACGCTGCCGAGTGCCGGGTGCGTGTTCAAGAATCCCTCCAACGACTCGGCCGGGCGGGTCATCGACTTGGCCGGACTCAAAGGCGCCCAAGTCGGCGATGCGCAGGTGTCGGACAAGCATGCGAACTTTATTGTGAATCAGGGGCAGGCGAGCGCCAAGGATGTGCTGGCGCTGATCCGGAAAGTCCGGGCGGCGGTGGCGCGGAGGACCGGGGTGAAGTTGGAGTTGGAACTCAAGGTTGTGGGACAGGCCTAGGACAGGAGCGTGATGGCAGACCGACGTGTGCTGACAGAGAAGCGGATCGGGGTTTTGATGGGCGGACAATCGTCCGAGCGAGACGTGTCGCTACGCACCGGGCAGGCGGTTCACCAGTCGCTCCTTCGACTGGGCTATCACGCGATCGCGATCGATGTGGGCCCGAATCTGTTTCGTGATGTGACGGAGAACAAGATTGAGCTGGCGTTCCTTTCTCTACATGGCCCGGGCGGCGAGGATGGAACGATCCAGGGATTTTTAGAGACGCTCGGGATTCCCTACACGGGGTCCGGCGTCCAGGCGAGCGCGATGGGCATGCACAAAGTCACCACGAAAACTCTGGCGGTGTCGGCAAAAGTGCCGGTCCCGGCCGGGACGCAGGTACGGCGCGGTGAACAGCCCTCGCTGGCGATGGTGCTGAAGGCGACGAAACTGAAATTGCCGGTGGTGGTGAAGCCGGCCTCGCAGGGGTCCACGATCGGAGTGTCCATTGTCCGGAAGCCCGCGCAGTGGAAAGAGGCGTTGGCCTTGGCCCATCGCTACGATCCGGATGCGATGGTCGAGGCCTACATTCCTGGACATGAAACGACCGTGTCGATTTTGGGCGGGGCGTCCGGGGTGCTCACGGTACTGCCGGTGGTGGAAATTGTGGCGCCGGAGGGGTTCTACGATTTTTCGGCGAAGTATCAAAAAGGCAAGACCCAATATCTCTGCCCGGCTCCGCTTCCCGCCAAGATCACCAAGCAGATTACTGAATTGGCGAGGCGAACGTATGAGGCGTTGGGTTGTGAAGGGGCCGCTCGCGTTGACTTCAGAATTACCCCTCGCGGGAAGCCCTACATGTTGGAGATCAATACGGTGCCTGGCATGACCGAGACCAGTCTGTTGCCGATGGCGGCGGGTCAAGCCGGCATCGATTACGACAGCCTGGTCGAACGAATTTTGCAGTCGGCGTTGGACCGCGCCGACCGAATGGCATTCGCCGGAAAAGGATTGTCAGCATGAAGCGCTGGACGATCGCTCGCCGCAACGCGCAGCGTCAGGCCGGACCGCGACTGAATCAGTGGAAAGGCACTCGGTCGAGCCATGTGGAGACCCAGGATCGCGTGGTGCGTCGCGCGCAGGTGGTGGCGAAAGGCCGGCGGCTCATTCGATGGAGCGCAATCGGTGTCGGAGTGGTTCTTGCGGGGTGGGCCTTGGTCGTCGGCATACAGCGCTCAGGCCCGTGGCTTCAGCGCCTCCTGGAAATCAAGGCGGTGACGGTTGAAGGGGTACATCAGATCGGGAAGCAGGAGTTGGTGGACCGGTTGGCACTCAAGCCCGGGACCCCGCTCCACCACATTCTGACGACGGCCATGAAGGAACGGGTGGAGTCTCATCCATGGGTCAAGGAAGCGGTGGTGACTCGGGTCCCGTTGCATGAACTGCGCATTTCTGTGGTGGAGCGTAAACCGGCCGCCATCGTGCACGCCGGTTCAGAGAACTTCTTGAGTGACGAAGAGGGACATGTGTTGGCGCGATTGGGACAGGACGACAACGCCATGTTTCCGATGGTGACAGGTCTGGATTCACGGGACCTGTTGCGCGGTGATGCGGATGTGCGTCACGCGGTGAAGTCTGGAGTTGAACTGGCCAGATTAGTCGGACAGAGCATCGACGGGCGCTTGCAAGTGAATGCCGCGAACCCTGCCAACCTGGTGGCCTCCGTTCGGGGTGTTCAATTTCAATTCGGCGAGGATGCGGTGAGCGATCAATGGGAGCGATTTCAACGGATCAAGCCTTCGCTGAAGACGGTGATGTTTGACGGACATGGGCGGGGCGGGAATGAAATCGATCTACGGTATGAGAATCGTGTGATTGTGCGAGAGAGGGGGTGATCGCGGTGCCAAAACGAGATCAAATCCTTGTCGGCCTGGACATCGGAACCACCAAGATCTGCGCGATCGTCGCGGAGATCACGGATGGCGGAATGTTGAACATCATCGGCGTCGGAGCCAGTCCCTCACGGGGGTTACGCAAAGGGGTGGTGGTCGATATCGAGAGTACGGTGGAGTCGATCAAGAAGGCGGTCGAAGAAGCCGAACTCATGGCGGCGGTCCAGATCAACTCGGTCTACACCGGTATTGCCGGAAGCCATATCTCGGCGGAGAACTGCAAGGGCGTCGTGGCGCTGAAGAAGGCCGAAGTGACGCGTGAGGATATTCATCGGGCCATCGAAAGCGCCCGGACGCTGGCGGTGATTCCGCACGAACGGCGCATTCTGCATGTCTTGCCCCGCGAGTACATGGTCGACGGACAGGAAGGCGTCCGCGAACCGCTCGGGCTGTCCGGAAACCGGCTCGAAGTCAATGTGCATGTGATTACTGGTGCGGTGACCTCCGCGCAAAACATCATCAAGAGTGTGAATCGCGCCGGGCTTGATGTGGTGGACATCATTCTCCAGCCACTGGCTTCCAGCGAAGCGGTGCTGAGTCAGGAAGAGCGCGATCTGGGTGTGGCCATGGTGGATCTCGGTGGCGGGACGACCGATCTGGCGATCTTTCTCGACGGCAGTATCCGGCATTCTGCGGTGCTTCCCATCGGCGGACAGAATTTGACGAAGGACCTGGCGATCGGCTTGCTGACGTCTCAGACCGAGGCCGAGAAAATCAAGATGCAGTATGGCATTGCCCGGACGGATCTGGTGACTGGACACGAGACAGTCGAAGTGCCGTCGGTGGGGGATCGTCCGGCCAGGACCTTCTCCCGTCGGGATATTGCGGAGATTCTCGAACCGCGCGTGGAAGAAATGTTCGAGCTCGTCCGGCGCGAGATCGCACGGGCCGGCTATGAAGGCATCTTGGGCGCCGGGGTCGTTTTGACCGGCGGCACGTCGTTGCTTGAAGGGATGCCGGATGCGGCGGAAAAAGTCTTGAATTTGCCGGCGCGCCGCGGGACGCCGTCGGGAGTCGGAGGGCTCAGAGATATTGTGAGCAATCCCGGCCATGCGACCGGCGTCGGACTCTTGTTGCATGCAAGAAAACACGCGGATGAATTGGAAACAGCGGGTCTCCGCAACGGCGGACCCTGGGCGAAGATGTTTGGATGGACGAAACGGGTGTTGGAAGTGTTCTAACTTTCGCGCGCGGCATGGTGCCGCTCGGCGATCACAGGTGAGGAGGTGCCGCAATGTTCTCATTCCAGGAAGATGCACTGTTGCCGGTCAGGATCAAGGTCGTCGGAGTCGGCGGGGCTGGTTGCAACGCGGTGAATACGATGATCGGGTCGGGGCTCGCCCGGGTCGATTTCATCGCGGCGAATACCGATCTGCAAGCGCTCGACCGGTCGCTGGCACCGTACAAGATTCAATTGGGTCCTGAAAGGACTCGCGGGCTCGGCGCCGGTGCCCGCCCGGAAATCGGCAAGGATGCGGCACTCGAGAGCAAAGATCATATCCGGGAATGTCTCGAAGGCGCAGATATGGTGTTCGTCACGGCTGGTATGGGCGGCGGCACCGGCACCGGCGCGGCTCCGGTCGTGGCCAGCATCGCACGGGAGCAAGGTATTCTCACCGTGGGCGTGGTCACGAAGCCGTTTCAATATGAAGGCCAGCGTCGCCATAAACATGCGGAAGAGGGTATTCGCGATCTTCGCCGCCATGTGGATACGCTCCTCGTGATTCCGAATCAGCGCCTGCTGGGGATCGTCGACAAGTCGACCCCCTTGCTCGAAGCCTTCAAGGTCGCCGACGATGTGCTGCGCCAGGCGATCCAAGGCATTGCCGATGTCATCACGACCACCGGTCATGTGAACGTCGACTTTGCCGATGTACGGACGATCATGTCGCATACGGGCCGCGCCGTCATGGGCATGGGTATTGCTCGGGGAACCAATCGCGCGATCGAAGCCGCGCAACGGGCGATCTGCAGCCCGCTGCTCGAAGAAGGCAGTGTGCAGGGTGCGCGTGGCGTCCTCCTGAACATCACCGGTGGTCCGAATATGACGCTGCATGAAATTGAAGAGGCGGCCTCCATCATTCAGCAAACGGCCGATTCCGATGCCAACATCATTGTCGGCCAAGTGATCAATCCCGACATGGGCGATGATCTGGTGGTGACGGTGATCGCGACGGGCTTTGAATGTGAAGAGGAGATGGTCTCGATGACGGCGAGTGTCGAACAGACGTCGGCCCGCGCCGCGAAGCCGGTGCAGCCGGTCTTGGCCGGTGTGGGCGTGAGCGCCGCCATGGGGATGGCCGATCGGCCGATGAAAGATTTGGATCGTCCCACGTTTCTTCGCCAACGGAACGATGCTCGTGAGGCGATCGATCGGGCGTTGGTGGCGGAAGACGAGTGGGATGTCCCCACGTTTCTCCGGAAGCAGGTGAACTAGGCACGAGAGCCACTCTCGGTCGCGAGGGGATGAGACGAATGGGACGAGCATCGGTGATAACGGTGCCGGCGTTTGCTTCTGCGAGAAGCGGTGTCCGGCACTTCTTTGGCACAAAGGCGCATGCCGAACAGCTGCGCTTGGGGACCGGTGCTCCGATACGAGCACCCGGTGTTCTTGCTCCCTGGATCTTGTCGGTCAAACAAGTGCATGGGACGGAGGCCCTCGTCGTCGATCGTCCGTTGACCGATAGCGACAGGTTTGACGGTGGGTGGGACGCGCTCGTGACGGATCAGCCGGGGACGATGGTGGCGGTGCGCACCGCTGATTGTGTCCCGGTGTTGGTGCACGATGCTCGCCGGCGGGTGGTGGCCGCGATTCATGCCGGGTGGCGCGGGGCTGTGGCCGGCATTGTGCCCAAGACCCTGATGCTCATGCAGACGCGTTTTGGGGCAGAGCTCGGCCAGTTGCACGTCAGTATCGGCCCTTCAGCCGGGGTCTGCTGCTATGAAGTGGATGAACCGGTACTGGATGAAGTCCGCAACCGATTTGCTTGGTGGGAGGCGGTCTTGCGTGATCATCGCGAGGGCAAAGCGCGCCTCGATTTAAAGGCATTGATCAGGCGGCAGGTGCAGGATTGCGGGATTGACGGGGGGCAGGTCACGAGCGTGAACGTGTGTACGATTTGTCATGAAGACCTCTTTTTCTCCTATCGTCGAGAAGGCAAGGTGATTGGGACGATGGTGAGCGCCATTGGCCTGTCGGCGACCCAATAAGGGGTGTGAGCGAGAACCCCTGCCAATTCCCCCGGGCTTCCGTTAGAATATCGCCAGCGACTGCGATAGTACGAGTTATGGACCTTTGCCTGTGTAGCCATTTATGGAGTCGGATGCAGATGTTTCCCTTGCCCGACGCGTGCATCAGATTCTGGATCGCATTCGTCGCGCGGCTGAACGGGCAGGCAGACTACCGGACACCGTCCGACTTGTAGCTGCGACCAAGACGGTTCCGGCTGAGCGGATCAGAGAGGGACTTGGTGTCGGGCTTGCCATCCTGGGGGAGAATCGGATGCAGGAAGCGCTTTCAAAGGTTGCGCTTCTCCGGGACCTGTCTCCTCGCTGGCATTTTATCGGTCAGTTGCAGCGGCGGAAGGTGCGTGACGCGATCGGCACCTTTGAGCTGATTCATTCAGTCGATTCCGTGGAATTGGCGCAAGAGATTAACCGGCGAGCCGGCGATGTCGGCGTGAAGCAGGCGGTGCTCTTGGAAGTGAACATTGCCGGGGAAGCGAGCAAGGCAGGCTTTTCGCCGCAGGTGTTGACACAAGAACTTGGTCTTCTCGGCGACTTGCCGCACCTCAGGATTCAAGGGCTGATGACGATCCCGCCTCCGACGGAACGTCCGGAAGACGCCCGTCCATTTTTTCGCGATCTTCGCGAACTCGGGGCGCGCATCGCTGCTCAGAGGATATCGTCTGTGGTCATGCAGGAATATTCCATGGGCATGTCACATGACTTTGAAGTTGCGATCGAAGAGGGAGCCACGCTTGTGCGCGTAGGCACGGCGATTTTTGGAGCGCGCAATGGCTAAGACTCGCATGACTGAAAAGATTGCCTTTATCGGTGGCGGCCAGATGGCCGAAGCACTGATTGCCGGGCTTGTTACGACCCATTGCTGCGAGCCGGATCAGATTTGGGCTACAGATCCTGTTGCGGAGCGTTGTGATACGCTGAAGCGCCTGCACGGCGTTCGTGTAGGCCGTTCGAATCGTGATGCGGCCGCGTGGGCTGGGATTATCGTGCTGGCCGTCAAGCCGCAGATTCTCGACGGGGTCATGAACGACATTGCGGGAGAGTTGAAGCGGGCGCTCACGATATCTGTGGCCGCCGGGATTCCGATTCAGGCCATCACGAAATCCGGCGGGCCGGGAACCAGAGTGGTGCGGGCTATGCCGAACACTCCTGCCATGGTGCAGGAAGGGATGACGGCTCTTGCCATCGGGCCCGGTGTCTCTGAGTCGGAGGCCGGAACGGCACGCACAATATTTGAATCGGTAGGGAAAGTTGTGACGGTTGAAGAGCGGTTGATGGATGCAGTTACGGGACTCAGCGGCAGCGGCCCGGCCTATGTGTTTCTGGCCATCGAAGCGATGGCTGATGGTGGTGTGAAGATGGGATTACCCCGTGCGACGGCGGAGGTGCTGGCTGCACAAACCGTTCTGGGTGCGGCAAAGATGGTGATTGAGACCGGGGAGCATCCTGCTCGACTTAAGGACAAAGTGGCGTCTCCAGGCGGAACGACGATTGCCGGTCTGCATCGTCTCGAAGTCGGGGGAATGCGCGCGACGCTCATTGATGCCATCGAAGCGGCGACGAAACGATCTCAGGAGCTCGGACACTGATGACTGTTGTGGGATACTTTCTGAGTGCATTGTCCTCGACCGTCTATTACGTTCTGGAGCTCTATACGTACATTGTCATAGCTCGTGCTCTTATCTCATGGGTAAATCCTGATCCCTGGAACCCGATTGTGCAATTCCTGGAAAAGATCACTGAGCCAGCGTTGGCTCCAATTCGGCGACTGATTGGCTGGAGGCTAGGTATAGATATCTCGCCAATCGTTCTCATTCTAATTTTGACTTTTCTGCAAAGGTTTCTTGTGCCAACGCTAGCTCATCTGGCTACGACTCTTGGATAAGTATTGGACTGGAGGGATGTCATGAAGATCACACCGCTCGACATTCAACAGATGGTATTCCGCACGAAGCTCCGTGGCTATGATCGTGAGGAGGTCAACCGGTTTCTCGAAGAGTTGGCGCAAACCGTGGAATCGTTGAATCGCGACAATGCGCTGCTGCGGGAACGGCTGGCTATGACGGAACAGCAAGTGTCCGAATTGAAACGGACCGAGACGACGCTGTCGAATACCCTTGTGGCGGCGCAATCGCTGGCCGACGACGTCAAGCGCAGCGCCAACCGTGATGCGGAGTTGATCGTCAAGGAAGCCGAGCTGAAGGCCGGCGAGGTCATTCGTCAGGCACGGGTGGAATTGGGTGAGACGCAACGGGATTTATCCCTGTTGCAGAAACAGCGGTTGCTCATGGTCGAGCGGATGCGAGCCACACTTCATACGTTTGAGCGTATGTTGGATGTCGAGTCGGCTGAAGCCTATCAGGATAGCGGGGTGGTTCCTGAGGAGAAGATGGAAGGAGAGTCGAGCCCGACTCGCTGATCATCGTTTCGATTGTGTGGTGCTCCTGTGTTGATGCATTATCCCGTTGTATGTCACGGCTGCGTTGAAGCCGTGATCACTGTGCGCTCATCATCTTCGTGAACCGTTCACCCACCATGCCGAATGTCCCTCTGATTCAGGCGGCACTTGAGCAGGCCGTCACAGGCGGGGTGTTTCCCGGGGCCGTGTTGGCTGTGCGCTATGGCGGCGGCCAGGCCGATGTGTTTACGGCTGGGCTCGTGTCGACTCTTGACGCCGCTCGAGCGGTCCAGCCGGCGACAGTCTATGATCTGGCCTCGCTCACGAAGCCGCTATCTACGGTGACGGCCTTGGCGCTGCTCATCCAAGCCGGGCGATGTCAGCTTCAAGATCGGGTGGAATCGATACTCTCTGAATTGGCCGATAGCCCGATCGGTACGGCTTCGCTCTGGCATCTGTTGACGCATAGTTCCGGACTTCCTGGTTGGCGAGGGTACTACGAACGGCTGAGTCCTGACGCGGTTGTTCCCGCTATGGAAGAAGATCGCCGTCGCGCGCGCGAAGCGTTGGCAGAGATGATTCGGGACGAAGCCTTGATCTATGAGCGAGGGACGCGAAGTCTCTACAGTGACTTGGGATTTATGCTTCTGGGAATGATCGTGGAGCGATGTAGCGGCGTTCCACTCCAGGAATTCTTTCGTGACCGGATCGCTTCCCTGGCAGGAGCCTCGCAGTTAGGATTTGTGCCGACAGAATGGGCAGATAACTTTCTCCACTGCGCTCGTCGTCGTGGGGGTGATGTTGCGCCTACGGAACAGGATATCTGGAGGGGCCGATTATTGTGTGGCGAAGTTCACGATGAAAATGCGGCTTCTCTAGGCGGTGTTGCCGGGCATGCGGGGCTCTTTGGAACGGCGGAGGCGGTATTGGCGGTGACTGGGGCCTGGCTGCAGGCCTATCATCGGCGGTCGTCTATGCTTGACGCTGACCTTGTCAAAGAGTTTATCTGTCGACAGACTGTTGTGCCGGGGGCGAGCTGGGCATTGGGATGGGATACTCCATCGCCTCCGTCATCGGCTGGGAGATTTCTGCCCGAAGTTTCTTTTGGCCATTTAGGGTATACGGGGACGTCGGTGTGGATCGATCCGCTTCATGAGCTGGAGATCGTATTACTTTCCAATCGGGTGCACCCGACCAGGAAGAACGAGCGGATTAAAGCGTTTCGACCGCTGATCCACGAATTGGTGTATCGGGAATATGTAGGATGTGTTTAGGCGGGGTCGGGGTAATCGATCCAGGTTTCTTTTTCAGCGAGGTAGCGGGTGCCTCTGAAGTTGGCCCTCGTACGTATTCGCACAAACCCCATTCCTTGAAGCTTCTCAACTACCTCGCGCACGGCGGCTCCAATGGTTGAGTGTGACCCTCCTTGGACGATGAGAGCCTCGTACATGATTTTCCCTGAATAGCCTACACCGGTTCGACTCACCAGGAGGGCGCGACTAAAATAGCGATCGCTTGGGTCCACGCCTTCCAGCTGATGTTTCTCAACAAGCCCTTCCTTCTTCATCATCAAGGGTAATGCGCTCATCAGTTCCTCCCGAGGGTCCGCATTGAGATTGCGAGTGAGATTATAGGCGGCTGGCCGCGCCACTGCAACCGCGTTGACAAGCCCAAAATCCCCTCACTAAGATGGCCGTCGGCGTTTTATCAGAAGATGGAGGCTCTGCGCAGCCGCATGAACATACCTAATAGCCTGACGATCTTGCGGATCCTCCTGATCCCTGTGTTCGTGGGGTTCATGACCTATCGACAGTACGGGTATGCGCTGGCGGCCTTGCTCTGTGCCGGTCTCACCGACGCATTGGATGGGCTTGTCGCGCGCATGACCAATCAGCAGACCAAGTTGGGGGAAATTCTCGATCCCCTAGCTGATAAGCTCCTGCTTACGTCGGCATTTCTCACGCTCTCTATCCTGCACCTGGTGCCATCATGGGTTGTGATCCTGGTGGTAAGCAGGGATCTCATCTTGATGCTGGGGACAGTGGTCGCGCATGTGACGAATATTGCTATCGATATCACGCCGACAATGTTGGGCAAAGGTACGACATTGTGCCAGCTGATCTATGTCGTACTGGTGATTGCCATGATCTGGCGGGGAATGAAGATCGGTGCGTTGTTCCCGTTGTTGCTGGTCATGGTGGCGTTTACGTTAGGCTCCGGGCTGCACTATTTGTATCGAGGGTATCGACGAACCTACTTGAACGGTTCTATCGGCTGACGCACCTGGACAGACCGTTCACCTCTCTCCCATCGCTCTCAGACCGCATAAATAATGCATTTGTTTTGACAGGTTTTTGCCCCCCCAGTAGACTCACCACGTAGATATACCTTTGTTTCCTAACCGGCTCAGGGAGCCACAACAGGATTACACGCCTATGGCTACGTTTGCATACGTTGGACGAAGCAAGTCTGGTGCGGTCAAGAAGGGCGAGCTCGTGGCCAAGAGCCGCGATGAGGCTGTCGACCAACTCCGGAAGCAAAGCGTGGTGGTGACGAGCCTGGAGGAGAAGGGGTCAAAAGAAGGGTTCAAGCTGAGCTTCGGCAACGGAATGACGGAAAAAGATCTTGTCGTGTTCACTCGCCAGTTTGGGACGATGATCAATGCGGGCTTGCCCTTGATTCAATGCTTGGAGATTCTCTCGACACAGTCTGAAAATGCCGCGCTTCGAAAAGCCGTTGGCGAAATCAAGGGGGCCGTTGAAGGCGGATCGACCTTTTCCGATGCGTTGCGTCGGCATCCGAAAATCTTCGACGATCTCTACTGCAATATGGTGAACGCCGGTGAAGTCGGCGGATTGCTGGATACGATTCTTGCGCGACTTTCCAAACACATCGAAAAGGCGATGAAGCTGAAGTCTCAGATTAAGAGCGCCATGGTGTATCCGGCGGCTATTTGCGGTATTGCTGCGATTGTCATCACGGTGTTGATGATCTGGGTCATTCCGGTCTTTGAAAAAATGTTTAAAGAAATGTCCGGGGGGAAGATGGCCTTGCCTGGGCCGACCCAACTCGTCATCGACATGAGTAACTTTGCGCAAGGGAATTGGTACATTATTCTCGGTGTAATCGTTGTCGGTGTGATTGCGTTCAATAAGTACTACGCGACTCCTCAAGGCAGGTTAATGGTCGACAAGATTGTCCTGAAATTGCCGGTGTTTGGTGACTTGATTCGAAAGGCGTCAGTTGCCAAGTTTACGCGGACATTGGGCACGCTGATCACGAGCGGCGTGCCCCTGCTAGAGGCCTTGTCGATTTGTGCCAAAACGGCTGGGAATAAAGTCATCGAAAATGTGCTGATGGATGCCCGCGTCAGCATCAGCGGAGGGAAGACGATTTCTGAGCCGCTGGCCAAGAGCGAGGCGTTCCCCAAAATGGTGACACACATGATTGCCGTGGGCGAATCCACCGGTGCGCTCGATAACATGCTCGGGAAAATCGCCGATTTCTATGAGGACGAAGTCGATGCGGCGGTGACGAATCTGACGGCGTTGCTCGAGCCGATGATGATGGTGTTTCTCGGCGTCACGGTGGGGTTCATTGTGGTGGCTATGTATCTGCCGATCTTCACGATGGCTTCGGCGATTGGGTAAAAGGTGTTTTCGCACGGGCGGTGTGACCAGGTAATTCAACAGACGTCGGCAAAATCGCTTGCCGATGTCTGTTGGTCTGACCATCTTGTTGTATCGATTTCTCCCCAGCATCTGAATCAATGCTGAACGGTACCTCTCCCCTTTCCTAAAAATTCGCTGAGCGTTGATCTCTCCTGGGCTTCGGAGTTTCTGTGGTTGAAATTAAAGCAAGAATTCAATGGTTGATCGGTCTGAGAGTCCTCGTTGTGACCCTCCTGCTCGGGCTCTCTCTCACTTTCCAAGTCACAAGAGGAGAGCAAGTCGAGACGTTCTATAGCCTGATCGTGTTTACTTATGCAGTCACCATTGGATATGCCCTCGCTCTTCGCTTCGTGGCCACCTCTGAGGCGTTGGTTCGACTAGCCTGGGTGCAAATCGGCATCGATTTCCTAGTGGAGACAGTCTTGATAGCAAGAACAGGTGGGATCGAGAGCCCGTTTCTAGTGCTGTATGTGATTTCAGTCACGTTGGCGAGCCTGGTGCCTCGACGGAAGGTCGGCCTCCTGACCGCTAGCCTGTGCGTGATCCTCTTTGGCCTCCTGACTAATCTTCAATTGTATGGGCTGACAGAAGCCTGGGGCTGGTTACCCAGGACACGCCTGAGTGCGCCAGAAACGCTTCAGACATTTGGAGTGCATAGTCTGGCGTTTTTGGTGGTGGGGTTTTTGAGCGGTCTTTTGACCGAACAGCTTCAACGTGCGGATGATTCGCTCAAGGAAAAAGAACAGGGCCTTAGCCGCCTCCAGGCTTTTCATGAAAATATTGTTCACAGTATCAGCAGCGGCGTATTTACCGCCGATGAGGAGGGGCGAATCACCTCCTTTAACCCCGCCGCGCAGGAGGCTACCGGACATAATCTCGCGCAAGTTCAAGGACGTTCCTGGCGAGACGTGTTTAACTGGCATCCGGATCGACCGCTGGATGTGCCGGACGAAGAGGCCGCGCATATGCGGTTCGAAGTGGAGTGCGCGCGTGCGGACGGGAATCGCTTAGTCCTGGGGATGACACTCTCGCCGCTCCAAGAACGTGGGAAGACGACGGGGATGGTCGGCGTCTTTAAAGACTTGACGCAGATTCGGGATCTTGAAGAGGAGATGCGTCGAAAAGAGTGGCTTGCCAGCCTGGGAGAAATGTCGGCCGGGATGGCCCACGAGATTCGCAACCCGCTCGGCGCGTTGGCCGGGGCGATGCAAATGTTGCGGAAGGATCTTCATGCGGATGAGACGAGCCAGCGGCTGATGGACATCGCAATCCGGGAGGCGACTCGACTGGATACGATCATCACGGAGTTTCTGCAGTACGCACGGCCGCCGGCTTTGAATCTGGCCGAGCATGATTTGAACAAACTCCTTGCTGAGACACTTGATCTGGTACAACATGAAGCTCGCTCTAGAGCGAATATTCGAATTGAGACAAAGCCGTCTCGTGAGGTGTTGGTTGGTCAGGTTGATCAAGATCAATTGAAGCAGGTGTTCTGGAATCTTGCCACGAATGCGTTTGACGCCATGCCGAAGGGCGGAGAATTGACGATCGCAACCGGCTGCAGATCCATTGATGTTAGCGGGCGTAAAGGGGATGTCATCGAGATTTCTTTTCAAGATACCGGCGAGGGGATCTCGAAGAAAAACCTCGACAACATCTTTCTTCCGTTCTTTACAACGAAAAAACAGGGATCAGGATTAGGCCTTGCGGCGGTTCACCGAATTGTCGATTTGCACGGCGGGTGGATCAAGGTTGAGAGTAAAGAGCATGAGGGGTCTCGATTTGTGGTGTGCTTGCCCCGTTCGGGCGATGTCGGCGTGAGACTCTGGCATGAAGGTAGGGAGCCATGGAAAAGATCTTAGTCGTCGATGATGAACAGAGTTTGCGGGAAGTGTTGAGCATCATGCTCAAGCGGGCCGGATATGCCGTCACCGCGGTGTCCGATGGTGAAGAGGCCATTGAACAGTTACAGAAAGAAATTTTCGACCTCGTGATTACCGATCTGCGGATGCCCAAAGTGGACGGGATGGAAGTGCTCCGGGCCGTCAAGTCCGCTTCTCCGGAAACTGTGGTCCTGATCATTACAGCCTTTGCAACGGCGGACTCGGCCGTTGAGGCGATGAAACAGGGTGCGTACGACTATCTCACGAAGCCGTTCCAGGTTGATGAAGTGCAATTGATCATACGGAATGCCCTCGAGAAACGGCGGTTGACGACAGAGAATATCTTGTTGAAGCGTGAGATGGCGAGTCAGTCGTCCTTTGCTCAGTTGGTAGGGCAGAGCGAGGCGATGCAGAAGGTGTTTGATGTGGTGAAGAAAGTCGCTGACTCAAAGAGCAATGTTTTGATTTGCGGAGAGAGCGGAACTGGCAAAGAACTCGTCGCTCGGGCGATCCACTACAATAGTGCGCGCAGCCCCTTGCCGTTTGTGGCAGTGAACTGCAGTGCAGTGCCCGAAACATTGCTGGAGAGCGAGTTGTTCGGTCATATGAAGGGCTCGTTCACGGGTGCCATTTCCAATAAAGCTGGGTTGTTCGAAGTCGCGAACGGGGGCACGATCTTCCTGGACGAGATCGGTGATACAACGCCGACCATTCAAGTGAAATTATTGCGGGTTATTCAAGAGCGTGAATTTCGTCGAGTCGGTGGGACGCAGGATATCAAGGTCGACGTGCGCATTGTGGCTGCGACCAATAAGGATCTTGAGAAGGCCGTGGCGGATGGCTCCTTCCGCGAAGATCTGTACTATCGATTGGATGTCATTCCAATCCGCCTTCCACCGCTTCGATTGCGCTCCGGTGATATCCCGCTGCTCGTCACGCATTTTCTCGCGCGGTTTTCCAAAGAGAGCGGGAAGCCGATGCCAGTGATCAGCCCTGAGGCAATGCAGGTGCTGTTAGGACATGAGTGGCGTGGCAATGTGCGAGAGCTGGAAAACTTGATTGAGCGAGTGGTCGCATTCTCAACCGGTGGCCCAGTGACGGACGCTGACATGCGTGGATGGCTTCACCGGACGGTGTCGCCTCAACAGCAGGGCGGGGTTCCGACTGATCTGCCGGAAGATGGGTTAGACCTTGAGGGAATGATCAACGGCCTTGAGAAGGACCTCTTGCTGAAGGCGTTGGAGCGAACCAAGTGGGTGAAAAAGAAAGCGGCTAGATTGCTTCGGCTCAACACCCGATCGTTCCGCTACCGGCTTGAGAAGTATGCTATAAAGGGAGGCCGTGACTAGACCGCACGAAGATTCACCCAGTCCTTCTCGATCCGCTGTTACCGTATTCGCTCCAGCCAAGCTTAATCTGATCCTTCGAGTGCTTAATCGCCGTCCTGACGGGTTCCACAATGTGTGGAGTCTTATGCAGACGGTTGGGCTGGAAGATGCGGTTGCCATTCGCCTGGCTCCGCAGCATACTGAGATTCGGTTACAGTGTGATAGTCATTCGCTTAGCGCCGATCAGACCAACCTGGTCTATCGTGCTGCGGCAGCAGTGCTCGCGCAATGGCATCAAAAGATCGGACTCGACATCCAGCTGGCAAAGCGCATTCCAATGGGCGCAGGTCTTGGAGGCGGGAGCAGCGATGCTGCGGCCACCATTCTCGGAATTAATCGACTCCTGAACGTGGGCTGGTCAGCAGCCAAGATGGCGGAAATCGGTCAGGAGCTTGGAAGCGACGTGCCATTCTTTTTTCATGCGCCGACTGCGGTCGTTGCTGGTCGAGGTGAGCAGGTCAGGGCGATTCATCTGGCCGATTCCCGGTGGGCGGTGCTCGTGAATCCTGGTTTTCCCGTGGAGACGAAATGGGCCTATCAGCAACTGTCTACGACACGGCAGGGTGTGACCCCGCTTTCCGGACGATGCGCCCAACTTGAGTCACAGAGCCGGACTACATGGGATGAGGTGATCAGTCTGACTTCAAACGATTTCGAAGGTCCGGTGTTTGCGGCGCATCCTCTTCTTCAAAAGATCAAGCTGGACTTGTTGAGCCAGGGTGCTCAGCTGGCGTTGCTGTCCGGCAGCGGTGCGACCGTCTTTGGGATATTCCGGGAGGAGGCCGGCGCTCGCCAGGCGGCTGCGTTCTTTCACGGACGTTCGGAACTGAAGACGTTCGTGGCGAAAACCAATTCTGGACAATTACGAGTTGAGTGATTTCCTTCTGATTTACTAGCAATCGGTTGACAAATCCGAGCCCTTTCCGATAAAGTCCGCCACTTGGTTGGCTTCTTCCGCAGCGAGCCGTGAGCAAAGTGGCAGAGGGTCCGCACTCTGCCGACGTCCGCCGGTGAGTCAATTCATTCAAGAATTCAGTTACTTAATAGTAAGAGATTGGATCTTTTGAGAAGTCTGTGATGAACAGAGAACTGAAAATATTCTCTGGGAACGCTAATCCTGCGCTTGCCCACGAGATCTGCGCCTATCTTGGGCAAAAGCTCGGGGAAGCTACAGTCTCCTCCTTTAGCGACGGCGAGATCCGTGTCAAAGTCGATGAAAATGTGCGTGGCGCTGACGTCTTTGTCGTGCAGTCCACCTGTCAGCCGGTGAATGACTCACTGCTGGAGTTGTTGATCATCATCGACGCGCTCAAGCGCTCATCGGCGAACCGGATCACAGCGGTTATTCCGTACTTTGGATACGGGCGGCAGGATCGGAAGGATCAACCGCGCGTGCCGATTTCGGCGAAGCTGGTGGCAGATTTGATCAGTACGGCAGGTGCCGATCGTGTATTGACGATGGACCTCCATGCAGGGCAAATTCAGGGATTTTTCAATGTGCCAGTCGATCACCTGTATGCATTACCGGTGCTCTTGGATTACATCACCAAAAAGAAGATCAGTGATTTGGTGGTGGTGTCGCCGGACGCCGGCGGGGTCGAGCGTGCGCGTGCCTTTGCCAAACGTCTGCAGGCCAACCTTGCCATTATTGATAAACGCCGTGAAGGCCCGAATCAAGCGCAGATCATGAATATCATCGGCGATGTGCAAGGGAAGAGTGTCATGCTCTTGGACGATATGATCGATACGGCCGGAACCATTGTGCAGGGCGCACAGGCTTGTGCCGACAAAGGGGCGCGGGAAGTGTGGGCTGCCTGTACGCACGCGGTCTTGTCCGGGCCGGCGCTGGAGCGGATCACGAAGTCCTGTCTGTCGCAGGTGGTGGTGACCAATACCATTCCCTTGCGCGGGAAAGAGCAGGCCTGTCCCAAGTTGCATCAATTATCGGTCGCGCCGTTATTGGGCGAGGCCATTCGGCGTATTCACGAAGACGAATCAGTCAGCTCATTATTTGCCTGAGTCCTTGAATCGCGGGGACCAGATCGACGTAAGAGAGACGGAGGAGCATCATGAAATTTGATTTAGCAGTGACCGTACGGGAGCAGTCGGGGAAGGGCATCGCACGCCAGCTACGACGGAGTGGCAAGATTCCCGCCGTCCTCTATGGCCAAGGTGAGTGTGTGTTGTTGACCGTCAACCCGGATGAATTGGTGAAGATCCTCAAGGCGCAGGCCGGCAGCACGGTGCTGGTATCGTTGACCGTAGACGGAGCCAAGGCTAAGGCGAGTCGCACGGCGCTGTTGCGCGATTATCAAGTCGATCCTATTACAGGCAGCGTGCTCCATGCGGACCTGTTTGAGGTTTCGATGGACAAGCCGATTCGCGTGAAGGTGCCCGTACACGTCACCGGTGGCATTCCTGCAGGCGTAAAAGAAGGCGGTGTGCTGCACAACAATACACGCGAGCTTCATATCGAGTGTTTGCCGGCGGCGATGCCTGACCAGATCGAAGTGGATGCCTCATCTCTGGGGATCAGCCAAGGCATTCACCTCAAGGATGTCGCCCAGCGTGAAGGTATCCGATTCCTCGACGACGAAGACCTGATGATTGTGAGTGTCGCGGCGCCGATTTCCGATGCCAAGCTGGAAGCACTGTTGACAGGCGGAGCGGGCACGGCGACCGAGCCGGAAGTTGCGGCGAAGGGCAAGGAAACAGGCGAAGGCGGAGAGCCTGCGAAGGCGGGCGCAGCCGCAGCAGCCGGAGATGCCAAAGGTGGCGACAAAAAAGCCGCCGGTAAGGATGCTCCAAAGGCTGAAAAGAAGGAACCTGAAAAGAAGAAGTAGCGGTGCATCTCCTCGTCGGACTGGGCAATCCAGGCAGAGCCTACGCCCAGACCCGTCACAACGTCGGTATGTGGGCCATCGAGCGGGCGGCTGCTCGATGGTCTATCCGTCTCGCCTCCCGTGGTACTGCTCAACGAGGATCAGGTCGGCTCGGGTCGGAGTTCGTCGAGCTCGCCGGCTTGTTGGACTGGATGAATCTGACGGGTCCTCCCCTCAAAGGCTTGCTGCGCGAGTTTAAAATCAAGCCGGACAACCTAATTCTCATTCACGACGATCTCGATTTAGAGCCTGGCCGTCTACGCATTAAGCAAGGCGGCGGGGCCGGTGGGCATAACGGCATTAAATCGGTGATTGAGGCGCTCGGGACTCCGCAGTTTACCCGCGTCAAAATCGGAATCGGTCGGCCCGCTCCTGGCCTGGACGCCGCCGACTACGTGTTGCAGCCGGTCACGCAGGATGAGAGAGCGGTCTTTACCCCATGCCTCGACCGAGTCGTTGACGCACTCGAGTGCCTGATCCATCGCGGTCTTTCCACCGCCATGAATCAATTCAATATTCGCGAGAAGCCTATACAGGACGAGGCGTAGGTTGCGGCTGAGGGATGTAGGATGGTTGTGCTATGGCAATGACTCGATAAGCCGATGGGCATGATGATTGTGAGGCTCTTGGATGCGTAGGCATGTGTACGTGATTGTCTGTGTCCTGATGAGTGTGATGGCCTTCCAGGCTGGGTTAGTTGGGGCGGCTAGGGCCGGAGAGTTCGCTTTTGAATCGATCAGAATCAGAGGAGGCGTCAGTGGTGGATCACCGCTAGGGAGAGAGCGGCAGAGTGATTTTAACCAGATCGACCTTGCTGCGACAGTTCGCCTCCCTTGGGAGAAGGAGCTTGGCGGGGGCTGGATACTCGGCACGAGAATGCTCGCCTCGATCGGTGCGCTCAGAGGGGCCAACGAGAGCAACGGAATCATGACCGTGGTGCCGCTTGATATCGTGCTGGGTCGCAAGGACGGACTCGTGGCCATCGATATGGGAGGAGGAGGGGCGCTGCTAAGCGATTCAAAATTCGGCCGGCAGAATTTTGGCGGACCATTTCAATTTGTATGGACGTTCGGAATAACCAGTCGCGTGGCTGGGCCGCTCGGAGTCGGCTATCACTTTCAACATTACTCGGATGCCACGCTCTACGGGCAAGACAGCCGCGGGGTAGACCTCCATCTCATTGAGCTGATCTATTGGTTTGATCGCAGAGGCTAGGCGGCCACTCTCTTTAGGAAATGGCGTGGTCCGAACGATCCCAAGCATCACTCCTTCAATTGACAGCCTCTTCGCCGCTGTGATACCGTCCACCGTTCTTTACGCCTCATATAGAGGCACCTACACCTCGCTCCGGACCGGATCCGGGGCCTTTGTCCAGGAGGATTGCTGCATGGAGCTGTACGAGTCTCTGTTCATTATTCGTCCGTCCGTCTCCGACGAGGAGACCAATACCCTCATCGACAAGATGAAAGCCGTGGCCGATAAGACCGGCGCGCAATTCATCAAGGCCGAGAATTGGGGCAAGAAGAAACTCGCCTACGAAGTGCGGCATGAGCGGAAAGGCACCTATGCCTATTTCTACTTTCGCGCGCCCAACACGACAGTCGGCGAACTCGAGCGGGCCTACCGTTTAGAAGACAACATTCTCAAGTTCTTGACCGTCCATCTGGAAAAAGAGTTAGTTCCGCCGCGTCCGTTGGAGGCCTCAGCGCAGGAGTCCGACGGTGGCCGGATTTAATAAAGTCATCCTCATGGGCAACCTCACGCGGAATCCCGAACTGCGGTACACGCCGAGCGGGACCCCTGTTGCGAGCTTCGGACTGGCGGTGAGCCGGCGGTTCAAGCAGGGTGAGGAGCTGAAAGAGGAAGTGTGTTTTGTCGATATCGTGGTGTTCGGCAAGCAGGCGGAACATTGCGGCCAGTATTTGAGCAAGGGCAACGGGGCGATCATTGAAGGGCGGCTCCAGCAACGCCGCTGGGAAACTGAAGACGGTCAGAAGCGCAGCAAGCACGAAGTCGTGGCCCAGAGCGTGACGTTCATGCCGAAGCGCCAGGATGGCGGCGGGGTGAGCGGCGGACCGGGCGGTGAGCCGCCGATTCATGACGAACCCAGCTATGAATTTGACGAACAGCATTGATTAGGACGAACGAGGAGGCAGTGATGGAACGAATGGGTGGCGGTGCAGGCGGCGGTGATCGCCGTGACGGTAATGGGGGTGGCGGGCGGTTGTTTCAGCGGCGCCGGCCTTGCCGGTTTTGCCTGGAGAAGGCCCCGATAGATTTTAAGGATGCCGGGTTGCTCCGGAATTTTCTCACCGAGCGTGGACGGATCGTCCCGCGCCGGATATCCGGGAACTGCATGCGGCATCAACGTGAATTGACAATTTCGATCAAGCGCGCCCGGCACATCGCGATCATCAGCTTTGCCGAGGAGCGATAGCGGGCGTGAATCAGCGTGACGCAATACAGGCGTGGGGAGCCGGCGTGTCGCCGGAGATCATGATGGATCTGCTCACACCGCATCTTGCGGATATCACCGCCGATGGGTTGTCGCTTACGGGTGACGTGACAGCTGAAGAGTTGGGACTGACCGAAGCCGATACGCAGCTCGATGGAGCGCTGGCTGTCGGATTGGACCTGACCATGGTCGAGCGTACGATTTGTGTGACCGGAGTAGTGGAAGGGACGGCCATCCGGGAATGTGTGCGGTGCGTGACTCATTTCTCTGAGCCGTTGGCGTTTGCGCTTCGTGTCGTCTATGAACCGGAGCCGAAAATAGTTCCACCGGCCGCCAAGCGGGTTGACCATCGCAAAAAGGTTGTCGAGCCGGTGGAAGTTGAGCCGGACGAGACGGATGACGAGATTTATCATTACGAGGGTGATCATTTGGAGCTCGCGCCGATGCTGCGAGAACAAGTGATTTTGTCGAACCCGATGCATCCGTTGTGCAATGACGATTGTGCCGGGTTGTGCCCGCATTGTGGAAAGAATTTGAACGAGGGGCGGTGTGCCTGTCCGGATGAGGCGCCGACCAATCCGTTTCAAGTATTACGGAGTATGAAGACCGAACAGAAGTGACGTCGGGGAGCCGATCTCCCGGCGGTCTTGAACGTGGGAAGGAGTTGCCATGCCTAATCCGAAACATAAACATTCTCGTGCACGCCGTGACAAACGGCGCACCCAAAAACTGCGGATGACCCCTCCGGGGATGTCCGTATGTCCGCAGTGTCACGAGCTGAAGCTGCCGCATTACACCTGCTTGAACTGCGGAACGTACAAGGGTAAGGCGGTCATTCAGGTCGAAGAGTCCTAGCCGGACCGCGAGCACCGACGCGCCGAGGCCTGCCGGCCTCGGCCATTTTCGCCTCGGTTGTGCATTTCGTGCGTCTGCGCTAAGCTCTCGGCACATCGGGGGCAATCACGGGTGCCACGCGTGTTCAGTCACCTATTCCAATCTCGAGCACATGATTCCGTATGAAGATCGCACGTGCTGTGATCGTGCGAGACCATGGCCCTGCGCCTCTGGTGCTGCCCATCGCACAACAGGGTCCAGTGCGAGTGCTCAGCGGGCGTCGTCCGTTCACCCATTTTCGAGTACGTGATTCCCTATGAAGATTGCGCTTGATGCGATGGGGGGGGACCATGGTCCCGCACCCTGTATCGAGGGCGCCATGCAGGCGGCCAAAGAACTCGATGTCGAGGTCATTCTCGTTGGCGACGAGGTGGTGTTGACGCGCGAGTGCGGCCGTCTTGGTGCAACCGACCCTCGCATCTCCATTCGGCACGCCCCTCAGGTCGTCGAGATGCATGAATCGCCGGCGGCCGTGGCGCGCAAAAAAAGGGATTCGTCGATCTGGATCGCGACAGAGTTGGTCAAGCACGGCGAGGCCAGCGCTGTAGTAAGCCCGGGTAACACCGGTGCCAGCATGGTGTCATCGTTCTTTGTGTTGGGATTGACGAAAGGTGTTGAGCGACCGGCCATCGCGACCAGTTTGCCGACGCTGACGGGTGAGGCCATCATGCTGGACGTCGGCGCCAATGTCGACTGTTCGGCGAAACATCTCGAACAATTTGCCCTGATGGGGAACGAATACGGGAAGCACCTGTTTCGCAAACCGAATCCGCGCGTTGGCCTCCTGAGTATCGGCGAGGAAGACAGTAAGGGCAATGAAGTCACCAAAGAAGCGTTTAAACTATTAAAAGCCAGTTCTCTCAACTTTATCGGCAACGTCGAGGGACGTGAGGTCTATAGCGGAACGGCCGACGTCGTCGTCTGCGACGGGTTTATCGGGAATGTCGCACTGAAGATTTCCGAAGGCGTGGCTGAGACCATCAAGAAGCTCCTGATCAAAGAAATTTCCAGTTCGTGGCTGGGCCGACTGGCGTATCCGCTGATCGCGGCGCCGCTCCTCAATCTGAAACGCAAGATCGATTATGCCGAGTTCGGGGGGGCCCCGTTGCTCGGAGTCAACGGAATCACCATCATCTGCCATGGTCGTTCCTCGGCGAAAGCCATCAAGAATGCCATCCGACGAGCCAAAGGGATGGCCGAAGGGCGCGTACACGAACTGATTCAGCGGGATATCGAAGAGGGCATTGCCAGTCCATCGCCTGTGGAGCCCTCTGCATGAAATCCCGTATCGCAGGAACCGGATCGTACGCCCCGTCTCGAGTCATGACCAATACGGAGCTTGAACGTATGGTGGCGACCTCCGATGATTGGATTCGCGAACGGACGGGAATCCGTGAGCGACACATTGCGGCATCCGGGGAAGCCTGCTCGGATCTGGCGGTTCAGGCCGGGCGGCGAGCGCTGGCGGCCGCCGGTCTTTCGGCATCCGATCTCGATTTGATCCTGGTTGCCACCTGTACCGGCGACTACCCTTTGCCGGCAACCGCCTGTCTGGTGCAGCATCAATTGGGTGCGACGAAGGCCGCGGCCTGCGACCTATCGGCGGCCTGTTGCGGATTTGTCTACGCCTTGTCGGTGGCGGATGCCTATGTGCGAACCGGAATGCGGCATGTCTTGGTGATTGGATCCGAGGTGATGTCGGCGATTACCGATTGGAGCGATCGGAATACTTGCATCCTGTTTGGTGATGGGGCGGGGGCCGCAGTCGTCAGCGCGAGCGAAGGTGAACGGGGGATTCTCTCGACGCATTTGCGGTCAGATGGGAGTCTCTGTGAGTTGATCACCGTGCCGGCAGGCGGGTCGCGCACGCCACTCTCCGAGCAGGTGGTGGCCGAGCGGACCCACTTCATTAAGATGAAGGGGAATGAGACCTTCAAGGTTGCCGTGCGGACACTGGAAGAGATTGCGCGGGAGACGCTGGCAGCAAACCATCTTCAGGTCGAAGATCTGGATCTCTATGTGCCGCATCAGGCCAATATGCGGATTCTCAAGGCGGTGATGGAACGGCTCGGTTTGCCGCTGGAGAAGGTGATGTTGAATCTTGAACAATATGGAAATACGTCAGCTGCATCCATTCCGATCGCCCTGGATGAAGCGGTTCGCGCAGGACGGGTCCGAGATGGATCGCTCGTCATGTTAGGCGCCTTTGGGGCCGGGCTGACCTGGGCGTCGGCGCTGATCCGATGGTAATGGCGGTGAGCCGACGCACAGCCGTCCTCCACAACTTTTCCCGTTGACATTCCACGTCATTTCTAAGATATCTACCCCCCATGAATTCAGGCATCGGATTGGTGTTTCCAGGTCAGGGGTCGCAGTCGGTCGGCATGGGCAAAGCGCTTTGTGAAGCCCATCCCAGACTGAAGCAGGTTTATGACGAGGCGTCATCTGTCCTCGGCTATGACAGTGCGGCGCTCTGCTTCGAGGGGCCAGCTGAACGGTTGAATCTTACGGAGAACACGCAACCGGCTTTGCTGGTGAGCAGCATCGCGGCGTTCAAGACATTGGATTCGGTGGGTCTGAAGCCGGTGGCGGTGGCCGGGCACAGTCTCGGTGAATATTCGGCGCTGGTGGCTGCGGGCGCGGTGTCCTTTCGAGATGCCGTCGGGCTTGTGCAGAAACGCGGGCGTTATATGTCTGAAGCAGTACCACCAGGCACAGGCCAGGTGGCCGCGCTGCTCGGATTGACACCGGATGTCGTACGGGAAGTCTGCCGCGAGGCCTCCGCGGTCGGCGTGGTAGCAGCGGCCAACTTCAATTCTCCCGGCCAGGTGGTGATTGCCGGCGAGAAGGCCGCTGTTGAGCGGGCGATTGAGTTGGCCAAAGGCAAAGGCTGCAAGAAGGCGATCCCGTTGCCAGTCAGCGTTCCTGTTCATACCCCGTTGATGCAGGTCGCCGCCGACCGACTGGCGAAAGATCTTGCTGCCGTGCAATGGACTGACTTGGCCATGCCCCTTATTAATAACGCTGAAGCCAAACCCATTAGCCGGGCCGCCGAGATTCAGCCCTCGCTGGTTCGCCAACTGCCGTCGTCGGTGTTGTGGGAAGACTCGGTGCAGGCGATGGCGAAGCTAGGCGTGACGACATTTATTGAGGTGGGGCCCGGGACCGTGTTGACGGGCCTGATCAAGCGCATTCTTCCGGAAGCAAAATTATTGAACGTTCATGATCCGAAATCGCTGGATGCGACGCTGCAGGCGCTCGGCGCCGCGCATCCGGCCTGATACGTCACGTTTAACAAGGAATTCGGCATGTCATTGCAAGGACGCGTAGCGATAGTGACCGGGGCGGCACAGGGCATTGGCCGGGCGATTGCGGAAACACTGGCGCAAGCGGGCGCTGATATCGTCGTTGCGGATCTGGATCCCAGCCGGTCGCAAGAGACAGTCAAGGCCATTGAGGCGCTGGGCCGGAAAGTGCTCAACGTCAAAGTGAACGTGGCGGATGCCAATGACACCAAGGCCATGGCCGAACAGGTCATGAAGGCTTGGGGCAAGATCGACATTCTCGTCAACAACGCCGGCATTACGCGCGACGGGCTGTTGCTCCGGATGAAAGAAGAAGATTGGAATCTGGTGCTTCAGGTCAATCTGAACGGCACGTTCAATTGCACCAAGGCGGTCTTGCAGCCGATGACCAAGCAGCGGTATGGTCGCATTGTGAACATTGCCTCGATCGTGGGTGTGATGGGCAATGCAGGCCAGGCGAATTACGCCGCGTCGAAAGCGGCCGTGATCGGCTTCACCAAGACGGTCGGGCGCGAATATGCGACGCGCAATGTGACCGTCAATGCGGTGGCGCCGGGGTTCATCGACACGGCCATGACGCATGGCTTGTCGGACGACGTGAAGGAAACATTGCAGAAACAGATTCCGTTGGGACGGTTGGGTACGCCGGCCGACATTGCGGCGGCGGTACGCTTTCTTGTTTCAGATGAGGCGGCGTATATTACCGGTCATGTTTTGCATGTGAATGGCGGTATGTTAATGGTATAGATGGTCCCCGAAGTCTGGGAGCAACCAGCGGCAGCATATCCCCATGTTGCAGCACAGGGTCAGTCACGTTGGGGAAGGAGGTAGGCAGATCGATGGCAACTGTTGATGAGCGCGTGAAAAAGATTATTGCCGAGCAGCTCGGCGTTGAGGAAGATGAAGTGGTTCCCGAAGCCTCCTTCGTCGAGGACTTAGGCGCAGACTCACTCGATACCGTCGAGCTGGTGATGGCGCTCGAGGAAGAATTCGAGATCGAGATTCCCGATGAGGATGCTGAAAAGATCCTCACGGTCGGAAAAGCGTTGGATTACATCAAGGAAAAATCATAAGCGGTACGTATGTCTGAGCGATCGACCAGGCGCATTGTCGTGACCGGTTTAGGGCTAGTCACTCCTCTCGGGACCGGGGTGGACAAGACCTGGGCTGCGCTCTGTGGCGGGCAATCCGGTATCGGACGGATCACAAAATTTGATCCGGCTGCCTATGATGCCCAGATCGCCGGTGAAGTGCGCGACTTCGATCCGGGCCAATTCATCGAAAAAAAAGAAATCAAAAAGATGGATACGTTCATCCACTATGCCGTGGGCGCCGCCCAATTGGCTGTGGATGACGCAGGATTGAAGGTCGCTCCTGAAGAAGCCACGAAAGTCGGCGTGTATATCGGATCCGGCATCGGCGGTCTGGGCGCGATCGAGCATTATCACGATGTGCTCAAGGAAAAAGGTCCCGGGCGGGTGTCGCCGTTCTTTATTCCCATGACCATCATCAATCTGGCCTCGGGCCAGGTGGCGATTCGCATCGGTGCGAAGGGGCCGAATTCCTGTGCGGTCACCGCCTGTGCGACAGGGAACCACTGCATCGGCGATGCCTTCCGTCTGATTCAGCATGGTGATGCCGACGTGATGGTCGCCGGTGGCGCGGAGGCGGCGATCACCCCGTTGGGCGTGGCGGGATTTGCCGCCGCGAAAGCGCTCTCGTTTCGCAACGATGAACCGACCAGAGCCAGCCGGCCGTTCGACAAGGACCGGGATGGATTCGTGCTGGGCGAAGGCGCCGGCGTCGTTGTTTTGGAAGAACTTGAGCACGCGCGTCGCCGGGGCGTCCGGATCTACGCCGAGGTGATCGGGTACGGCATGAACAGCGATGCCTACCACATTACCGCGCCGCCGGAAGAAGGCGAAGGGGCAGTGCGCTGCATGGAACTGGCGTTGAAAGATGCCGGGATTGCCAAGGACCAGATCGGCTATATCAATGCGCACGGGACATCCACGATGGCCGATGCCATCGAAACGCGCGCGATCAAGCAGGTCTTCGGTCAGCAGGCCTATAAGATCCCTGTCAGTTCGACGAAGTCGATGACGGGACATCTGCTCGGCGCGGCCGGCGGCATTGAAGCCGTCTTCAGTATTTTGGCGCTCCACCATGGTCTATTGCCGCCCACGATCAATCTGGAAAATCCTGACCCTGCATGCGATCTCGATTACGTGCCGAACAAAGCCAGGGCCGTGCCGATCAAGACGGCGCTTTCGAACTCATTCGGGTTCGGCGGCGTGAATGCCTGTCTGATTTTCAGGCGCCTAGAGGTCTAGCGCGGTTGCGCCTATGACACCGGCTTCTCCAGCCGATCCAGTTCCATCCGTACCCCATTATCGATTCAAGAATTCCAGTGTGCTCGCGGAAGCGTTGACGCATAAGTCTCACGTCAATGAGCGGAAGGGGGCGACGCGAACTCATAACGAACGGCTGGAGTTTCTCGGCGATGCGGTCCTCTCTCTGATTATCAGCGATCACCTGGCGCAGCTTTATACGCAGCTGAGCGAAGGGGCTCTGTCCAAGCTGAAAGCGAACCTCGTCAGCGAATCCTCGCTGGCCCAGGCGGCCCGCCGGATGGGCCTCGGTGCGATGTTGCGACTGGGGCGAGGGGAAGAACTCTCGCAGGGGCGGGAAAAGAATTCTCTGTTGGCCGATGCCCTGGAGGCGGTGATTGCCGCGGTGTATCTCGACGGGGGGTTGGAGGCGAGCCGGATCTTTACCTTGGGCGTGATGCAGGAAGAGCTGCGCCAGGCCGAAGCTCATCAAACGACGCCGGGGGAAGAAGATTACAAGACGCGACTCCAGGAATGGTGCCAGAAACGGTACGATCAGTTGCCGCACTATGTGATGGTGCGTGAGTCGGGGCCGGATCATCTGAAGCATTTCGAAGTTGAAGTGCGGGTCAACGAGCGCGTGGCGGGGACCGGGCAGGGCTTGAGCAAGAAAGAAGCGGAACAAATGGCGGCTCGATGTGCGCTTGATCAGATCGAGTCTTGAAGCCAGACGCGATGGTCGCTATAGTCAGTACAAGGGCCCCACGGTAAAGGGAGGACGATGATGCAGAGAAGATTGAGCTGGTTGATGGGATGTGCCGTGTTGGCGGTGTGTATTCCATTCTTGTTCGGGACTGGTGTCAGTGATGCCGCGGATAAAGCGCCGGCTCCCAAGGTCGAGGCGCCCAAGGGTCCACGGGCGATCATCAAAACGAAATTCGGCGAGATTGAGCTGAAATTGTTTCCCGACCTGGCTCCCAAACACGTGGAGAATTTTATCAAGCTGGCCAAGGACGGGTTCTATAACGGCACGATCTTTCATCGGGTGATACCGGGGTTCATGATCCAAGGGGGTGATCCCAATACCAAGGACTCGCTCAAGAAGGATTCATATGGGCAGGGTGGTCCCGGCTATACGGTCAAGGCGGAATTCAGCGATACGCCACACAAGCGGGGCATTGTATCCATGGCGCGGGCGAATGATCCGGATACGGCGGGATCGCAGTTTTTCATTGTGGTCGAAGACTCGCGGTTTCTCGATCGGAAGTACACCGTCTTCGGTGAAGTCACCAAAGGGATCGGCGTGGCCGATAAGATTGTGAGCTTGCCGAGAAATGATCGCGACCTGCCTAACGACCGAATTGAGATGACGGTCATGATCGTCGAGTAGAGAGAGCCTCGTCCATTATCGATGGATGAATCGAGAGGGCCCTTCCCGTTTTAGTCGGGAAGGGCCTTTTTGTTTCGCCTGGTCTAAGGCTGATGCCTTGTCAGGACCATGCGTCATCTCATGGATTGCCGACCCCGTACAATCTTGAGAAAAGCCCTTGAAGTGGTCCAATCCCCTACCTTTGGTGGGGGGCTTTTGTGGGATTTCCCTGCGGGCGACTCCAAGGTATTCTCACGCTATCGAAACCGAGAGAGTATCTGCCGAGGAGGAATTCCGTGAGAAACCCATCAACACGTCGAATGTACCGGCGAGTCGAGCGCGAGTGCCATGCCTGTATTCTGACGGCCAGCGCCATCCATCGCTGCATGGTGCGCGACCTTTCGTTGAGCGGGTTTCGAGTCAAGCGGCAGGGGAAGGATGCGCTATCTCTGCATACGCCTGTGATGATTCGCGTGTGGCTGCCAGGCGTCTCGGCCCCGATCGATATCGATCAAGCGATGGTGCGGTGGGACCGAGGGAATGAGTTCGGCGTGGAAATCCAGTCAATCTCGAACGGATCGGACTTCCAACTCGCAGGATTTATTGAGCGCACATTGCAATCGTCGATCGGCTGCGATGAGGCCCCCGGTCAAGCGGTAGGGTAACGGCTCAGTGCTGGTGATGCTGGCATTCAGGCCCGTGCACATGAGACTCGGCGGCCGGCGGGGGCATGAACGATTGGCCTGGCAGCACGATGTGGCCCGGTTCATGTTTCTTTTGTAAGTTCGCGGCAATCTCGGGATGATAGGCCGTGACATACCCGATCAGCCCTCCGAGAAAGCGGCGTGATTGAAAATCTTTCCCGGAAAATTCCGACACGAACTTGATGGCTCGATCGAGGATTTCCGGCGCGTTGGATGAGTCGGCAATCTGCTTGGGGTTTTGCTTCTTAAACGCGTCATATTCTTTAATCAGATGTTCGGCAAAGACGGGCATGGGAGCCGCCGGCACATGCAGGGGGCTGAGTGTGCGGCGCAGCCCTTGAATTGCAGCGACGACTTCCGCATCCTGCCCGTCACGCCGTCCCTGGAAGAAGCTCACCGTAATCACTTCGATGAGGTTGAAGAGGGAGATGGCCTGCTGCCCGCCGAATTCGCCGAGCTCCCGATAGAATTCCCGTCGCAACGGCATGAATTGCTCGCCGAGCCGCTTCTGCTGATAGTCGCTGCCGCTGTCAAGATAGACGCAGTCACTGGGGCAGGTCACGCGCACGAGGCGATGCTCCCCGCAACACTGGCTACAGATGAGTCCGCTTAGGCCTGGGCATACGCGCTTGCCTTTGCGTTGTTTGCAGTAGGCGCATGGGCTCATTTGGCTGCGGTTCCTTCCTTTGCGGGCTGCGGGGGGCCCGCTGCTCCAAACCCGTAGTCAGCGAGGGTTCGTCGGTTGTCCCGGCTCTTGCCGTCCGAGGGAGCCTCCAGCCCGTTGATTTCCGCTGCGTGGGCATAGTGATAGGGCACGAGAATCAAATTGTTGGCGCGGTCAATGCTGATATCGGCCGGCGAGAGGAGGTACTCGGCAATCACCTGGAAGCGTTGGTCCCGGGTCATGCGCCAGATTTTCCCTCTGGAAAAATCAGAGACGTACATGTTGCCCCACCGGTCGAAATCGACCCCGCTCAGGTTCTGAAAACGGCCGGTGAAAAATCCATTTGACTCCAGCTCGGAGAGCTGGCCTTCCGGTGTGATGTCAAAAATCTTGCCCTTCTCCCAACTGACGGCAATGAGGTGGCCGGTCCGTGGATGGACGGCAATCCCGGACGGACCCGCAAGGCGCTCGTCGTGAAGGAGCAGGCTCACGCGATGACCGGCCGCTTGCTCAATACGGTAGATCGTGTTGTTCGATTGGTCCGACGCGTAGAGCAGGCCGTTCTGTCCGGCCGTGACATCAGTTAATGAGACGATTCCCTTCGAGGGGAGCGGGGGGAAGCTGACCACCACGAGGGATTTTCCTGTCGCCTTGTCAAAGCCCTTCAGCTGGTCGAGATCGGCAACATAGAGGGTCTGATCGATGACCGCCAGGCCTTTGGGGGCGTGCAGCATGACATCGACGATGCCACCTTGGATGAACTTGAGGTTGAGGACTTTCCCTTCGGCGTCCACCTTGGTGATGAATCCGTTGTTGTCCCTTGCGTCCGGTTCCCCATTCACATTGGAGATGAAGAATTCTTTGCCCTGTTGGTCACCGACGAAGCTATTCGGCCCTTCCAATCCGGTAATCTGGGCAGCGTGGAGGAAACCTGACGAACCTGCGAGCGCACAACAGATGAGTATCGCCCTCAAGAGGGTGCCGGGGAAAATGTAGGTGGATGATGGGATGTTCAAGCTTGATTAATCAGTGTGAAGACCGGCTTGCATCGTAGCGAACGGGTGAAGAGACTGTCAAGGAATGGGTTTGGGGTAAGGAAGTATGGAGTCTGACCAGGCAATGGGTCGGCCCAGATTACCGACTTCACGACGTGTGACTCGCTTCCCTATGGTCAGGCGTTGACTTGATGAAAAATGCCCTGCTAAGGTGCCTACGGTTTTGAAGGCCAACCGCTTGAATTCAGGGAGGGAATTGTGGGAGCACGACTCATCGACGGGAAGGCATTGGCACAGCAAGTTCGCGACCGGCTGGCAATTGAATCAGCGGCAGTCCTGGCAAAGACCGGGATCAAGCCGGGTCTCGCCACGATTCTAGTGGGCGACGATCCTGCGTCACATCAGTATGTGAAGAGCAAGCAGAAAGCCTGCGAGGCGGCAGGCATCTATATCGACGACCACAAGTTACCTGCCAGCACGACGCAAGCAGAGTTGTTGTCCTTGATTGAGAAGATGAACGCGGATCCCAAAATTCACGGAATCTTAGTTCAGCTCCCGCTTCCCAAACATATCGAGAGCCGTATCGTGCTTGAAGCGGTGTCGCCGGATAAGGATGCCGACGGGTTTCATCCCTATAATTTCGGCCGGCTGGTCGAAGGGAATCCGGTCTTTGAAGCCTGCACTCCGAAGGGCGTCATCAAGATGATCGAGTCTACCGGGGTCGGCATTGAAGGCAAGCGCGCGGTGGTCCTGGGCCGCAGCAATATTGTCGGAAAGCCCCTGGCGCTCATGCTGTTGCAGCGCAACGCGACCGTGACGATTTGCCATTCCAAGACCAAAGATTTGCCCGCAGTCTGCCGTGAAGCGGATCTCTTGCTGGTCGCGATCGGGAAAGCCAAGTTTGTGACGGCCGACATGGTGAAAGAAGGCGCGGTCGTCATTGATGTCGGTACCAATCGGTGGACCGATGGGAAGCTTTGCGGCGACGTCGATTTTGAACCGGTGAGTCAGAAGGCCGGCTGGATCAGCCCCGTGCCCGGTGGCGTTGGCCCCATGACGATCGCCATGTTGCTTGCGAATACGGTGGAGTCAGCGAAGCGAATGGCAGGGATGTTGTAGGAGACCGGAGGCTCTCTTGCTCGCTGCCCGCGCACGATCAGAATGTGCTCGGTCAATGCGCGCAGTGGAGAGCCTCCAGTCCTCCTACAACAGGGTAAGGGATGAAGTAGGGGAGTGGATAAGGGTGAGGGGGATGCATGAGTAAAGAACCGCGGCGGTTGAGCGAGGTCTTGAGTAGCGGGCAGTTTGCCGTGACGATTGAGTACAATCCGCCGAAGGGCACCAACATCTCAAAGGTGTTGGAGAGTGCCAAGGACCTGGTCGGGCGTGTGCACGGTGTCAACGTGACTGACAACACGGCAGCCGTCGTGCGTGCCGGGTCGCTTCCGGTTTGTCGATTGCTCTATGAATTGGGCCATGATCCGGTCATGCAGCTGACCTGTCGCGACCGGAACCGGATTGCCATGCAGTCCGATCTCATGGGTGCCCACATGCTCGGTATCCGCAACATCCTTTGTCTGACCGGTGACTATCCGACAGTCGGCGATCACAAAGAGGCCAAGCCGGTCTATGATCTCGATTCCGTGCAGGTCATGCAGCTGGTGCAAGGCCTCAACAACGGCCGTGATATGGCAGGTAATAAGTTGGATGGCTCGACGGCCTTCACCATCGGGGCAGCAGTGACTCCGGAGGCTGATCCGGTCGGGCCGATGCTGGCAAAGTTCGAAGTGAAGGTCAAAGCCGGAGCGCAGTTCTTTCAAACCCAGGCGATCTATAATCCCGATCTGTTTGCGAGCTTCATGAAAGTCGTGCGGCCCTACAAGGTGAAGGTCCTGGCCGGTATTCTCCTGTTGCGAAATCACAAGATGGCCGAATTCATGAACGCCAACATTCCCGGTGTGTCGGTGCCGCAGGAGATGATCGACGAATTGAAAGCCGCCGGCGACAAGGCGGAAGATGTAGGTGTGGAGATAGCCGTGCGGACTATCAATGCGGTGCGCGCCCATTGCGACGGGGTCCATATCATGGCGATCAAGGGCACCCATCGCCTGGCAGACATCATTACCAAGGCTCATATCGGCTGATGACGATTCCTGAATTTCAACAGTGCAAGCGCCAAGGGAAGAAGCTCATCGTCGTGACTGCGTACGATGCGCTCTTCACCCGCATTGTGGAGCAGGCCGGCATCAACGCCATTTTGGTCGGAGATTCGCTGGGCGTGGTGGTACAGGGCCAGGCCAATACGCTGTCCGTTACCATGGAGGATATGCTGTACCACACCAGGCTGGTTGCCCGTGCGGCACAGCAGGCGCTGGTGATCGGCGACATGCCCTTCATGTCCTATCAAGCGAGCAAAGAAGATGCGCTGCGGAATGCCGGACGCTTGATTCAGGCAGGCGCGCATGCGGTGAAGCTTGAAGGGGGACAAGCGATGGCCGGCCGGGTCGAGGCGATGACCGCGGTGGGCATTCCGGTGATGGGGCATATCGGCATGACCCCGCAGTCGGTGAACCAATACGGCGGTTACAAAGTGCAGGGAAAAGCCAAGGATCGGGCGAAGGAATTGATGGCCGATGCGAAGGCGCTGGAAGCTGCAGGGGCATTCGGGATTGTCCTGGAAGCCATTCCGGCGCCGCTGGCGAAAAGCATCACGGCGGAGCTGTCGATCCCCACGATCGGGATCGGAGCCGGTCCGCATTGTGACGGGCAAGTACTGGTGCTCTACGATCTGCTCGGTCTCTTCGATGACTTCGTTCCCAAATTCGTCAAACCGTATGCCCATCTGAAGACCGATGCGCTGCAGGCGCTACGGCGGTTCAAGGAAGAAGTCGAACTCGGGAAGTTCCCCAGCGACGCCGAGTCCTATCACTGAGCCCTCTGTTCGGAGTGGGGCCATACATTTCCCCCGACTAGTGGCCATGTCCTGTCGTGTTCGATGAGTCAACGCGAGGTTGAATCGTGGCTGTCGGGCCCTGCTGAGCCGTGCGGGCGCAGGAGCGGCTGACCCGATTTAATTGGAGTGAGGCATGACTCCTGACGAACTTCTGGAAGAAGGACGCACCCTTGCGAGGCCGTGTGTTCATCTGACTCGTCAAGGAAGCGACTATTGTGGGGTTTGGGGTGGGATGGGAGTCGTTCCCCTGCGGGATGCACGATTCCGCCACTGGCTTTCGGTATCGAGTCGTGCCGTGCCTGGAGAACATGGATTGTCCGGCTGTATCAGTGTCTATACCAATCAAGAGGATCGGGCGACAGGGCTGGTCCTGGTCAATCGGCAGGCCACGCTGCCGCCGATCCCGGATGGGATCAAGCTGTACGCGCAACCGGCCACCTGCTTTCCACCGCTGGATGCGATCTTTCGGTACGGGTCTGTTGCGGTTCAAACGTGGCTGCGTGCGAATCAATGGCAGCCGGAGTGGGGCTATAGCCCGCAGTTTAGAGACCATCAGGTCACGGCGTTATGCGCCGCGGCGTATCAGGAGCAATTGGATGTGAAGGGACGCACAATCGATGCGGTCCTGGGCGGCTGGCCGATGCCCTGGCGAGTCGGAGACTGGGAAGAACGACCGGATCGGCAGTTGCTCCTCTGGACCTGGCGAGACTCTCCGCCGTGGATTGAGTTGTGGCATGATCGCGGCCAGCTCCGTGTCACTCAGCGGGAGACTGAATAGGACCCTGTCGAGGCGCCTGTAGTCCGGCTAGCCTCACCTCACTTAAGAGGGGTAGGAGACACGCGGGGTAGTTTGGTACAGTCAGCGCTTGCCGTTGGAAGGAGTGGCGCCGGATGGAATGGGTCGAGTGGTTGCTAAGCCGGGAATTCCGTCAATTCGTCCTTGATCATGGGCTATTCGTCCACATCCTTTTTTTGGCGAGGCTTGTCGGGGTGACGGCGATCGAACTGATTGCGCCGGCAAGGACGATGTCTTACCGTTCAGTGATGGCGTATGACCTTATCGGCTGTACGCTCGTCGGGTTCATCCTCGTGCCCGCCGCCGAGTTTTTGAGTGCCCGGGTTGCGCTTCGCGCGCCTGTTCCTGAAGCCGTCATGGCGCTACCGGTAGCAGCGACCTTCTTTCTCTACTATCTGGTGGGTGATTTTGGCGCGTATTGGATGCATCGGTTGATGCATCTCAGTGCGGTTTGGCGAATACATAAGTGGCACCATTCGCCGACCACGATGTACTGGCTGGCGGGGTATCGAGCGTCATTTCCTCAGCAGGTCTTGTTCAATCTCCCATGGATCTTTGCCTATTCAGTCTTCGGACTGGCGCCTTGGTGGATCTGGCTTGTCGTTCTTTCCTCTCACATGCTGCTCAACGATTGGATGCACATGAATGTGTCCTGGCGATCGAATTGGCTGGAGTGGGTTTTCGTCACTCCTCGCTATCACCACATCCACCATAGCGATAGCCCAGTTCACCAGCATGCCAATTTCGGCGTGACTTTTTCAGTGTGGGATCGATTGTTCGGTACGTACGTGAATCCGGAGGAGGTCAAGAAGCCCGTCTCGTTTGGAATCGGGGAGGAAGTTCCACTTGTCCGGCTTGTCGCAGGCGTGTGATAAGGGAGACTGGATCGCGAATGGAGCGATGTGCGTGCTACGTTCGAGGAGAACGATTGCTGGCGCATTGTAGTGTCAGCAAAACCGTATCGGAGAGATCCGGAGTCGGGGCTTCCCCCAGTCTGTTTCGCAGTTCTGCGAGGTCGATTCCCATATAGTAATCAGGTAATTTAGCAAAGCGACGAAGGCTCTTTCTCAGAAGGCTTCTCGCAGCGATGTCGTTTTTCATATAACATTTTAAGTTGCCGGCGGCCAGGTGAATCAGCGCTTGAAAGTATTGCCCCTGTTCAGTCTTCGGTCCCACCGCATGCCAGAACCCTTCAAAGACTTCGTGGCATTCCCACCAGTAGGCGAAATTGTAGAGATCGATTCCAAAGCGATAGGCATCGGATTCTGACCAGGCGTCGGGGTGGAGTGTTTCCGATTTCGGTTCAAATTGTCCGTACGAATGTCCGTCAGGATGTCGTCGCGGGTGGGGACTGTTCCCTGGAACGAACCGATAGGCGGGGAAGGGGCTGGATGAGTAGCGAGGCCAATCCGGGTTGGCTGGGGATGGCTCAATTCCGGCCACGGTCATCTGCATACTCCATTTGGAACACTTGCCGATCTTCCAGCCGGATCGCTGTCAATTGCCGGCCCCACACACAGCCACTGTCCAAGCCCAAGAGATTCGATTCGATGTGCAAGCCGAGTGCGGCCCAATGGCCGAAGAGAATCGTATGATCGCTGCTCCGCCGATGCGGAATGTGGAACCAGGGAAGGTGTCCGTGAGGGGCGTCGTTTGGGGATCCTGAAAATCCGGACAAGGCGCCTGCTGCTGTGCAGGTACGCAGCCGGGTGAGGGCGCGGGTGATGGCTGTCAGACGTTCATAGCCGGTCAGTGACGCGCTCCACTGCGGGGTAAGTCCGTGAAAGAGGGCTTGAAGGAATGGCCGCGATTCGGGTCCGGCGAGGGTGCGTTCGACTTCACGGGCCAGGCTTCCGGCGTCATCGATCGACCATTGAGGCAGGAGGCCGGCGTGGACCATGAAGTAGGCGCCTTCGTGATGGTGCAACGGTTGTTGCCGGAGCCACTCCAGTAACTCTGTCCGATCGGCGGCGGCGAGGATATCCTGAATCGTGTCTTTCGACCGCAGCGAGACAATGCCTTCCGCAACGGCGAGCAGGAACAAGTCGTGATTGCCGAGGACGACCTGTGCGGAGGGTCCAAGCTGTTTGAGATAGCGAAGAACGCGAAGGGAGTCGGGGCCGCGATTGACGAGATCCCCGACGCACCAGAGGCGGTCTACGGAAGGATCAAATCGGATGAGTGCGAGCAATCGCTCCAGGGAGCGCGCGCAGCCTTGGATGTCGCCGATTGCGTAGATGGCCATCGTGTAGAAAAGGAAAGACGATGATGCGAGGGTATCGTGCGCCGCATCGAAATACAAGCCAGCTCACGCCAGGCGTAAGAGCGTGACGCGCGGATGGGCGCTACGCGGCCCGGCGCTCGGGGTCGGCTTTCGCGCGGAGGTCGCGGATCAACTGCTCGACGCGGTCGGCCGGCAAAGGATGGCTGAAGAAGTAGCCTTGAATAGCGTCGCACCCCTGGTCGCGCAAGATGTCGAGTTGCGGCTGGGTTTCGACTCCTTCGGCCAGCACGCGAAGTTTCAATCCGTGAGCCATGGCGATGATGGCAATGGCGATCGCGGCCTGTTCGGATTCTGATGCGAGATCCTTGACGAAAGCCCGGTCAATCTTGATGGTATCGATGGGAAAGCGCTTGAGGTAGGCCAGCGAGGAATAGCCGGTGCCGAAGTCGTCAATGGACAGGCTGAACCCCATGGTTTTGAGTTGCTGAAAGACCAAGACTGCGTTTTCTGCATCGTGCATCGCAGTGCTTTCCGTGAGTTCCAATTCCAAACGGGAAGGATTGGCTCCGGTCTCACGGACGATCGTGCGAATCGACTCGACGAGATTCGCTTGCTGAAACTGGACCCCCGACAGGTTGACCGCGATGGAAACTTCGCCGAGGCCGTACGCCCCCCAGGCGACCTGCTGCGCGCAGGCGGTGCGCAACACCCATTGCCCGATTTGGTCGATCAACCCGACCTCTTCGGCCAGTGGAATAAATGCCATGGGAGAGACCATGCCTCGCACCGGGTGCTGCCAGCGGATGAGGGCTTCGACGCCGACGATCTCCCATCGGCGAATGTCGACCTGTGGCTGGTAGTACAGCACAAATTCGCTTCGCTCCAAGGCTTGGCGAAGATCCGATTCCAGACTCAGCCGTTCTGCCAAGGCCACGTTCATCGATTGGGAATAGAACTGATAGGTGTTTCGTCCCTTCTCCTGCGCCGCATGGACGGCCGCGTCCGCGTTACGGAGCAGCGTGTCGACCTCCTCACCATCCTGTCCGAGCAGCGCAATCCCGATGCTGGCGGTCACTACCACCTGACGTCCGTCGATGTGGTAGGGCGCATTGAGGGATTCCAGTATCCGCTGGGTCACTTTTGCGGCGCTCTGTGCCGAGGCGAGATGGGTCAGGAGTACGGTGAATTCGTCCCCGCCCAGTCGGGAGAGTGTGATGGGCTCCTGATCGTCGTGGCGTGCCACCGAGTCGGATTGCCGCACACAATGGAGCAGCCGTTCGGCCACCTCGCGAAGAATCGTATCCCCGCATTTCGGGCCAAGCGTATCGTTGATGCGTTGAAACCGGTCGAGATTGACGAGGAGAATGGCGCCGTGCGTCTCGTGCCGTTTCTGTGTGGCCAGGGCCTGGGTCACCCGATCCTGGAACAGCTGGCGATTGGGGAGTTGCGTCAATCGGTCGTAGTTTGAGAGAAAATGAATCTGCGCCTCGGCTTTTTTCTGATCGGTAATATCCTGGATCGTCCCGACGACGCTGGTCGCTGCCCCGCCTTGTTCGAAGGCCACTTCGGCATAGTGATGAACGACATGGACATCTCCTGTCGGTATGTGGACCCGATGATCCTGCCGGAAAGGGGCTCCGGTGGCGATAGCTTGGCGGATGCCGGACTCGACCGCCGGCCGATCGGCTTCGTGAATGTGGGCCAGGAATTGCTCGAAGGAAAGTGTTGTCGATGCAGGATCGTCTTTGATGCCAAGAATACGGAAGGTCTGGGTTGACGCGGTGAACCGGTTCGAGGACAGGTTCCACTGCCAATTGCCCAGCCGGGCGATC
Organism: Nitrospira sp. CG24D; assembly: GCA_002869855.2. Lineage (GTDB taxonomy): Bacteria > Nitrospirota > Nitrospiria > Nitrospirales > Nitrospiraceae > Nitrospira_D. The sequence goes on along the minus strand of NEWQ02000023.1, from coordinate 66,983 downwards.
CGTTGGGCTTCCGCCAGACTCATCTCACGCTCGAGCAGTTCCGCCACGGCCTGGCTGGCGCGGAGCATGTAGCGGACACGGTGACTGAGCACGAGGGCGTTCCAGGGCTTCGTCACAAAGTCGGTCGCGCCGGCATCATAGGCGGTGGCGATGGACTTCACATCGTCGAGACCAGTCATGATGAGGATCGGTACGGAAGCCCCGCCGGGCAGCTTCCGGAGTGCCGCGCAAGTGGCAAACCCGTCCATTCCCGGCATAACGACGTCCAGGAGGATAATGTCGGGCGTCTCTCGTTGAAAGGCGTTGAGGGCTTCCTGTCCTGTCGCGGCGTCCTCGACCCGGCAGCCGGTTTGTTCCAGCGCTTCCCGCGCGAGGACGCGTAAGGTGATGTCGTCGTCAACAATCAGGGCCAGTGGGGTGGAGTTCATTTACGCCGCTCTCCTCTGTCGTTCACCTTCAAAGATCGCGCACGTTGCGATGAAGGTCCGTTGTAACTGCTTCGCCAGCCGTTCGGCTTCTGTCCAGGCTAAGGTCTGCTCGCGTGCACCTGTTTCCAACTGTTTGCAAAGGTCGGCGACCTGCCAGGCTCCCAGCGTCGCACTGCGCGATTTCAAACTATGGGCAGTGTCCCGCAGAGAGGCGAAATCCTTCCCTGCCGTGGCCGCCAGTATCTTATCGACCAATCCCTGCGAATCCTTGAGATAGAGGCCGATGACTTTCGCAAGCAGGTCAGGTTGTCCGGGGCGCTGGAGGCTGGTGATGCTGTCCCAACTCTTTGGATCTACAGGAGATCCGCTGGATTGAGGCGCCAAAGTCGGTGACGGAGCGCTCTCTGCCGGGGAAGAGTCAGTCGGCGGAGGGGTCGCCGTCGATGGCAGCCATCGGGAGAGCACGGCTTCCATCTGTTCGATCGTGAACGGTTTGCTGAGGTAGTCGTCCATGCCAGCCGCCAGGCAGAGTTCTCGATCACCCTGCAGGGCATGGGCCGTAAGGGCCACGATCGGAATCCTTGTACCAGTATTCTGTTCCTGCCGGCGGATCGCGCGGGTGGCTTCAAATCCATCCATCTCCGGCATCTGGCAATCCATGAGGATTACCGAGAAGGGCCGGCTGGCAAGCAACTCGATGGCGCGTCGTCCGTTCTCAACAGCCGTGGCGGTACAGCCAAGCACCTCCAGCATGCCCAGGGTCACTTCTTGGTTCACGGCGTTGTCCTCAGCGAGCAGGATCGAGCCCTGCAGCTTGGCGGGGGTCCGTTCTTCCTGCTCGTGATGGCGAGGGGATGAGGAGACCATGACGGCCTGTCCGGAGAGGGCACGGTGAAGGTCGGAGGGCCTTAAGGGCTTCGTGAGAGTGGCTGCGATCAGCCCGGTGTGGTCTTCCGCTGCGTCCACACGTTCGACCGTGGTCATGAGAATCACGCGGGGGTGATGGTGCCGGAGTGTGTCACGGATAGCGTGAACGGTGTCGAGTCCGTTCATGCCGGGCATATCGAGATCGAGCACGACGGTGTCGTAGGGGAGACCGTCTTGTACCGCATTGGCGAGGAGTTGTACCGCAGCTGGGCCTGATTCGGCGACTGTGGAGGTGACCCCCCAGTTTCGCAGCTGGCGGTCCAGCGTGAGGCGGGCGGTGGGACTGTCGTCTACGACCAGGACGCGCTGGTTCGGCAAGGCCTGTTTCGAATCCAGCGCGCTTGTATTGCCCAGGTGAGAATGGGCGAGATGCACGGTAAAGAGGAAGGTGGCTCCTGTTCCCATCTGGCTCTCAGCCCAGATTTCGCCTCCCATGAAGGTGACGAGCTGTTTGGCAATGGCGAGCCCGAGTCCGGTGCCGCCGTATTTTCTCGTCGTCGATCCATCGGCTTGTGCAAACGGTTGGAAAATACTGCGCAACGCGTCGGGGGTGATGCCGATGCCGGAGTCTTTGACCGAGAAGCAGAGGACCGATTGGTCTATCCCGTCGGCGATACTGACGATGCTCACGACCACTTCTCCTTGAGCGGTGAACTTGATGGCATTGCCGATCAGGTTGATCAGAATCTGGCGGAGCCTGGCCGGGTCCCCTTTCACAAAGGCGGGGACGCTGTCGGCGATATCGGCAATGAGTTCCAGATGCTTCTGATGCGCGGGGGCCGCAAATAATTCGAGCACGTCGTCCACGAGGATGCGCAGGTGGAAGTCGGTGTGTTCCAGCTCCAGCTTGCCGGCTTCGATCTTCGAAAAGTCGAGAATGTCGTTGATGATATCCAGAAGCGAGTTGCCGGATCGCACGATCGTGTCCGTCAGACGTTGCTGCTTGGGGCTTAGGGGGGTTTGCCGCAAGAGTGCCGCTAGTCCGAGGACCCCGTTCATGGGAGTCCGGATTTCGTGGCTCATGTTGGCGAGAAATTGTGACTTTGCGATGCTCGCGGACTCCGCCGCCTCCTTGGCCGTACGCAAGGCTGCTTCACCTTGCTTTCGCTCAGTGATGTCTTCGGAAATGCCCAGGAGGTATTCTGGTTGGCCGTTTTTGTTCAGGATGGGAATCTTGCGCGTATGGAGAAGACGGATGCCGCGATGACCGGTGGCAAGGGGCTCTTCAGGGATATCGCGTAGACTGCGCGACTCAATCACCTCACGGTCTTTCTGTGTGAAATAAGTTGCTTCGTCATGAGGGAAGAAATCATAGTCCGATTTGCCAATGACGCTTTCTCGCGTGAATCCGGTCACGTCTTCCGCCGCTTTATTCCAACGGATGAACCGGAGTTCTTTTGCATCTTTTACGAACACCATAATGGGTAAATGTTCGACGACCGAATTGAGGAAGTCTTTGGTGCGCTCAGTTTCATGCTCTGCCTTGCGTCGGTCGACGGTTTCAAGGACCAGCGAAACGGTATTGGCGACCGAGGTGGCGAATTGCTGTTCTTCCGCGGTCCAAGTTCTGGCCGGACCGATGTGTTCATGGCAGATGACGCCGACCATCTTGCCTTCAGCCCGGATAGGCACGTCCAGCATGGAGGTGATGCCCAAGGGGACGAGATAGCTGGCTGCGAATTCGGATGTCTTGGGATCGGTCTGGGCCTGGTTGGCGACGATGACATCCTCCGTGGCCAGCGCCGAGAAATATCGAGGGAAGGCCGTGGCGGGAAGTTCAGTTCCACTGGAATGAGTGTCGGTCGACTGCTCGTATAGGTCGGCGCAGCGAATGGCTGCGTGGGCCTCCGTGAAAAACCAGATACTGGCGCGGGCCACGCGGAGACTTTGCGAGGCGACCCGCGTAATGACGTGGAAGGCGCCGGAGCGCTCTCCGCGATACAGGTCTGCATTCGTCGCTAATTCCAGCAGCCCGGCCTGCACCCGGCGGAGCAGCGCCGCACTTTCCCTCCGCTGTTCCTCCGCTCGGTTCTGAGCCGTGATGTCCCGGAAGACCAGCACCGCGCCGCTTACCACGCCGTCGGTTGCGACGGGGGTGACCACCAGCGAGATGGGCGTCATCTGGCCGTCGCCTCTCACGAGAATGCCGTCATTGGTCCGGAAGGGGAGGCCTTGCTCGAGCGGCGGGATCGAGGCGTCTGTGATGAGGCATTCGTGGCTGAACTCTTCGGGGCCCGGCGAAAGGAAGTGGTACACCGGCTGGCCTGCCAGCCTGGCCAGGGGCAGGCCGAACAACTCTTCGGCCTGCGGATTCAGGCGGACGATCTTCCACTGCGCGTCAACGACGCAGAGTCCGTCGCCGAGTGAATGGAGAACGGCTTCCAGTTTGTTCCGCTCTTTCGCCAGTTCTGTTTCTCCGGATCGACGGAGGTCTTCATACAGCCCCTGCATTTCCCGCGAGGTGACGTCAAGCGATTGCTCTAACAGAGCCCGGCCTTGATCGTTCTCGACATAGCTTTGACTGGCGCGCTCCAACATGGCGTGCCAGCCTGCCAGGTCCGTCGGGCAATTCGCCGGATCGAGGCCCAGGCGCTTGAGTTGTCGTTGTAGCAGTGGGTGCATCGTCAATCTCAGGCGGCCTCTGAAATCGTAGTCAAGGTCATGGTCTGATTGTGCAAGTCGCAGTGTCCTGTGGCGTAGGGGGAGATTTCGCCGTAAGAGTAGAACCCGATCTGTGCCGCGCCTTTCGGCAACACGTCAAAGGCCGCCTCGACTTCCTCTTCAGTCCGCTCGCCCAGCACGAGGCGCCGTCCGACGCAGCTGATGGCAATCGAGAGGGTTGGAGAAGATGCCGTGCCCGGTGCGGCCGCCAGCGTTGCGGCGTCGGAGGCGCCTTGAATCAAGCGGTCGAAGTTGGCCCGCATGAATTGGGCATAGGCTCCTTCCGGCATATCGCCTGCGAACGTGAGGGATTGAGCGTCCTCGTCGACGGCGAGGATCGTGCGGACCAGACGTTTGGCCTCTTGTTGCATCTGCCGGATCGCGAGGGGGAAGTGAAGCGCGGTACCGGGGAGTCCGCCGGCGAGCTCGCCTAAGTAGTCTTTGTAGAGTTGGAGTGCCGGCCGTTGGTTCAGTTCATAGAGCACGTTCCCGTGCGAACGGGTGATGAGTCGTTCCGGTCCGAAAAGGTCCCACCCGCCCTTGGATCCGTGGGTGAGCCGGATGGCGGAGCCGTAGAACCCGACGGCTGTGACATGACCGGATACGGGAAGTCCGTCTTTTACCACCCACGTTCGTTTGAACCGGTCGCCGTCGCCGGCCAATCCCCCCGAGACCACCACCTGTGGCGGGAGCACTGCGTTCAGTCCGCGAATCAGTTCGCTCCCGTTCACGCCCAGTCCATCGGAGAGCACCAGGATGCCGCGGAGTGCGGGATCCATCAATTGCTTGGCAAGGGCCTGTGCCGCATCGAAGGAATGGCCTGGATCCGTGACATGAGCCGACGCGGTGCGGACGGTGGTCGAGTCGAACTCCAAGAGTCCGACGACCAGGGTGTCGTCCTGCACCTGTGTGCCGAAAATTTCCCCTGAGCTGGAGCAGCCGACGGCCGCGGCGCCGGCGTAGGCGGCGAGGACGGTTTGGATGGGGCCAGGCGCATCCAGCAAGTGCGACGGGCCGAACACAATGACGAGTGTCCGTGCGGGATCCCTGAGAGGATGGCTCGCGATCGGGGTTGGATGGGATGCGGGATAGGTAAAGGTCGAGAGCTTCATGCTGCCTCCTTGGCTGCTTGAGAGAGTTCCTGATGAAAAATGCTGCACACCTGCTGGTATTCGTGTTCTAGGCCTGGGATTAGTGCCGCCGCCTCTGTTCCCTGTCCGTCTCTACAGGCGCTCTCGATCTGCCCGGCCAGTTCGGCCAGTCGGGTGGCGCCGAGCATGGCACTCGATGATTTCAGCGTGTGGGCCGGGACGATCATGGCGTGGGAATTCCCTTCCTGACGAGCCTGACGAAGCCCGTCGATCTGCGCTTGAGAACTGGTGAGATACAGGCCGATCGTCTTGTGCAGCAGATTGGGCTTCCCCGGTCGTTGGAGGGCGGTGATGGTTGCCCATGCGGTGCGGTCGATCTGGGTCGCACGTGGCGTCGTTGATGGGCGATTCTCGCAGTCGCCAGGTGTGATCTCCTTAGTGTGGCTACCTGGGGTGTGGGGCTGATTCCGGTCCACGTACCAGCGGGAGAGTAGGTCCGCCAGGGCCTGTTGAGAAAAGGGTTTACTCAGATAGTCATCCATTCCTGCTTCCAGACAATGTTCGCGATCACCGTCCATGGCATTGGCGGTGAGGGCGATGATCGGGATTCGCGCGACGTGCGTCTGCTGTTCTCGATCGCGAATCCTCGCCGTAGCCGTGAATCCGTCCATGACCGGCATCTGGCAATCCATGAGAATGAGATCGAAGGTGTCTGTTGCGGAAACGGCCAGAGCCTGTTTGCCGTTTCCCGCGATGGTGACCTGGTATCCAATGAGATCGAGCATCCCGGCGGAGACCTCTTGGTTGATAGGATTGTCTTCAACGAGAAGGACTCGCCCCAGAGAGGACCGTGGTGTGGCTGGTGTCGGAGCCGGAGCCGGTTCGGGTGGTCGATCGATCATCGCCTGCCGGAGCCGACTCAGGCAGTCTCTCAGGAGCGATTGCCGAACGGGTTTCCTGAGCCAGGCGGCAAATCCAAGTGCCGTGCCGTCTCCCCCGTGTTCCTGGCTGTCGACGGAACTGAGGGCCAGGAGTGTCATGTGGCGGGTGCCCGGATCTGCCTTGATCGCGCGGGCGAGCATGATGCCATCCATGTCGGGCATGTGAATGTCGAGAATGGCCAGGTCGATCGGAGGCTTTCCGGCGCGGTCATGCAGGACGGCCAGGGCGGCAGCCCCGGATTCGGCGCAGATCGTGTCGGCTCCCAAGGCCGTGAGATGGGCCTCCAAGATATCTCGATTGATCTCATTGTCATCGACGACCAGGATTCTGGTGTGATGCAGGAATTGGGTATCCGGTGCCTCCCGTGCGGCGTGCGGTGTGCCGTGCCCCAGTTGGATGGTGAACCAGAAGGTGGACCCGTGGCCCGGTGCACTGGTGACACCGACGTCCCCGCCCATGAGGTGCGCGAGCTGCTTGACAATGGCGAGGCCGAGGCCGGTGCCCCCAAAGCGTCTGGTGGTGGAGCCGTCAGCTTGAGAGAATGCAGTGAAGAGCCGTGATTGGGCCTCCGGTGGGATGCCCAGGCCGGTGTCGGCGATCTCGACCTTCAGCGTGAGCGCGTCGATCCCCTGTTTCACACAGGCGACCCGGACGGCCACGTCGCCGCCGGGGGTGAACTTTACGGCGTTCCCGACCAGATTGAGCAGGATCTGTCGCAGTCGCACTGGATCGCCGAGGACATTGTCCGGAATGTCGTTGGGGATGTAGCAGGTCAACTCCACCTCTTTCTTGCCCGCCGGCTCGGCGAAGAGCTCCACCGCCTCCTCAATCGTGTCTCGGAGTCCGAATTCGACCCGTTCCAGTTCCAGCTTGCCGGCCTCAATCTTGGAGAAGTCTAAAATGTCATTGATGATCCCGAGTAGGGCGGTTCCTGAACGGTGCACACTGCCGGCGAGGTGCCGTTGCTTCTCGGTGAGCGGGGAGTTGAGCAGTAATTCCGCCATGCCGAGGACGCCGTTCATGGGAGTCCGGATCTCGTGACTCATATTCGCGAGGAACTGAGACTTGGCCTGGCTCGCGGCTTCCGCCGCGTCCTTGGCTGTCACGAGTTCCGCTGTGCGCTGTAAGACTTCCTGCTCGAGCTCCTCTCTGTGCCGCTGCAATTGTTCATGCTGGGATTGGATTTGCTCCAACATCCTATTCAACCCTGTGACCAAGATTCCGATTTCGTCGTGAGGCGAGACGGTCTCAGCACGGAGCGAGTAGTTTCCAGTATCCGAGACGGCGCGCGTAGTCGCGACCAGGCGGAGTAGCGGATCGGTAATGGCGCATTGGAGCCATCGTGACACGGCCAAGGACACGAGCCCTGATAAAAGAAAGATGCCCAGCGCGATCAGGATCGAGCGTGTCAGCCGCTGACTGAGTTCGGTGAGATCTGATCGGATGAGCGACCAGCCGATGCGGTGCCCATCGAGCGTAATCGGCGTCACGATTTCGAGATAGTCGCCGATCACGCGGTTCTGTTTCCTCTCATCCAATGGGACGGATGGCGTCATTTCGACCGGCGTGACTACTTCGGTTGCCTCGTGTGGACGTAAATAGGTGGCGAATGGTGTCCGATCTTCCGCCACGATCTCGGCAAAGAAGACATGGGGTTCCTGGCGGAGTGCGGCCAGTGTGTCGGCCGCCGCCTTGTGATCCTGAAAGGTGAGGGCGGCAGTGCTGTTGGTCCCGATGACATCGGCTAACGAAGTCATACGCGACTCGATGGCGCTGCGGAACGACACGATGTCATTGACGACAAACGCGAGGAGGACCAGCAGCAAGGCGAGGCCGGTTGAAAAGAGGGCCATCCCGGTTAGTTTGCGTTGAATCGGCCAGTCCTTGAACGAAGGCCACATGCTAGGGCTGTCCTTTCACGATGCGGGTCAGTTTGATGAGCTGGGAGCTGACTTTCAGCGGCGTGTGCTGGACGGCCTCGAGATTGATGTCGAGTTGCACGCGGTTGCCGACCATGCGCATGTTGAGCATGAGGCCAGACTCGGCGCAGGCGTCCATGTCGCAGACGGTCAGCACCGGCGCGTTCTGTACCATGCGCAGCAGGTCCGTGGTCTGAGGCAACTCGTTCGGACTCACATACAGCACCTGGCATCCGGTCACAGCGCCGCCTGACCGAATCCGCTTGATGACGAGTGTGCGATCCCTGACCGTCTTGCCCGCGATGGCGTCCAGGCTGGAGCCGAAGGGGTCGTTCCCGAGCGCACAAACTGTGACCGGGGTGTTCGTGGTCGGGAACGTCTCGGCCGGCCATTCGACAAACTTGGCAAAGTTATAGAGGAACGCCGCTTTGAGCTGGTATTCCGCGCTGGGCTCCTGAGCCTGTGCGCGTATGCCGTTGCTCATGAGGCAGGGGAGCATGGCGCAGAGGGCCGCCACCGCGAGGCGCACTCGCATGTGGTTTGTTCGGCGATCTGTCAGGCGACGTCGACGCATCAGAACCGCCAGGTCACCTTTCCATAGACGCTCCGTTGAATTTCCGTCGGTGTGGAGGGCAGGATCGTTTCGCTGAATTCCGGCCGATGGTTATCCAGCAGGTTTTGCCCGACCAACGAGAATTCCAGTTGTTTGGTCGGTCTCCAGCCCAGACGTAGATCGAGCGTGAGGTAGGAGGGAACTTGTCCCGTCGTCAGTCGATCGACGTAGCGGCCCCAGAGGTCCAATTCGATGTTGTGGGGAAGCGACATCAAGGACCTGATTGAGACCTGATGGGCCGGGCTTTGTCCTTTGGCGTCGCTCGCTGTAGGGCTGGTGGTGCGGTCAGTGTAGAGATGCATGAATAGGTACGTGTACGAAGGCTGTATGCGCCACCACTCCATGGGGCGCCATTCGACGACGGCTTCGATTCCATAAGTTTCAGCGCGCAACTTGTTGCCAAGATTGAGCGGGACCTGAAGATGTAGGGGGCTCGGCGCGGTTTGGACCGATGGCGTACCAGGTTCTACTGTCCGAAGGTCTTTGTAGTTGTTGTAGAAAGTCGTGATGTCGGCTGAGACCGTTGCCGTCAATTGATTGCGATAGCCGAGTTCATAGGCCAATGTTTTTTCGTTTCCGTACCCACGATTTCCCGTAAACGTGGAAAGAGCGGGAAGCCCGCCTGTTGCAACACTGGGGGGCGTCGTAGAATGGTTGATCCGGATGTCGTCTTCCGCCCGTGATGGGGTGCGCACGGCGCGCGAGACCGAGGCCCAGATCGTTTGATGGTCTGTGGGCGTCCAGCGAAGGCGTCCGTTGGGCTGGATGACCAGGCCGGAGAGATCATTGTGTTCGATCTTTGAGCCTAGGGTGAGCGTTAGGGTTTTTGGCACCACGGTGATTTCGTCCTGAACAAAACCGCTCCAGAGACTCAGCACGCGGCTGGCGGGCACGAGCTGGATGTTCTGACTATTAAGAAGTTGGTCGTTGGTGAAGCGGTATCCCAATCCCCATACGAGGTTGTGGCGGGTGGCCACTGCAAGATGATGTTGGAAGTCGATATCGGCAATGTCGCGCTTTTCGGCTAGCTGAGGAGTTGCGCGTTCGCTGCGATCGTAATAGAGCTGGAGGGTAAAGCCCGATGTCGGGGAGAGCTCGTGGGTCCAGCGTCCTAACAGGTTGCCTCCGGTGACTTGCCCTTTGAGGTCGGATGTCGAAGAAAACGGCGCGGTCAGCGTGGGTGATGTGGCGCGCTCCCGGTACTTTCCTTGGTAGAAGTCGCCCTGTAGGGTCAGGAGATCGCCGTTTCCTGCGCTGTGATCGACCCGCATGCCTCCCCGAGCCTGATGCCAGGGGTCGGTCGCGGGATCTCCGGTGGCTGTGGCCTGGTCGTCCCGGGCAAAGAATTTTCCATAGGCCCGCACATGCGTGCGATCGGAGAGGGTTGTCCCATAACGTATCCCGGTGAACCCACGTTCTTCCGTTCCTGCCCCGCTCACCAATAAACCGCCCTGGGTGTCCTTCGCTTTTTTGGTGATGACGTTGATGACGCCGTTGACAGCGTTGGCCCCCCACAGTGTTGCGCCCGGTCCCCGAATCACTTCGATCCGGTCGATGTCCTCCATCATGGTGTCCTGGACATCCCAATACACACCGGAGAAGAGCGGGGTGTAGACCGTACGGCCGTCGATCAAGACGAGAAGCTTGTTGGCAAAGCGACCGTTGAAGCCGCGCGAAGTAATGGCCTGGGCGGGTGCAACATTGAGTAGGGCCAGGTTTTTGCCCAACAGTTTTGATCTCACACCACGTTCTTGCACCTCTGCTCCGATCCCCTCGGATGGAGCGAGCTGGTCGGGAACCGGCTCCTCTGGAATCACCGGGACTTCCATCGATGATTCGGCGGCCGCTTGAGTCACGGCAGGAGGTCGTTCCGCGGTCGAGCACCCGACGATGAGGAGGCACAGGCCATATATGAGTCTCGGTGTGAGTATGCGGATATTCATATGCTTCCTTCTCGCGACATGTGTTGCGGCAATAACTGCACAGGGACTGATCTCATTACTTGGTCGTTCCACTCGATGGTGTCGGTGCTGTGGGTGTCTCTGGGCTTGGCTCGGCTGCCTGACCCTCCTCGACGCCGCGACGCATGATTGGGGCGCTCATACCCGGTTGTGAGTAGGGGGAACTCTTCCGTGTCGGTTGCATCGGCTGAAGCACACCGGGACGGACCGGTTGGCTCACACCCCCGAGGTTGCCACCGGGCTGGCCAGACGAGCGGGCCGGCGTGCAGATGATGTAGCCGTCCATGCACAGATCCTTGCACCGTTGGATATTGTTGTCGATGTCGATCATTGTCTTGTCGCACTTGGTCTTGCAATTGGCCAAGTCCGCTTTGCACTCTTTTTCAGTCTTTGGAGTGCTTCCGGTGTTCGGCGCGGCGATGGTCGCCGGTGGTGTGGCCAGTCCGGCGATTCCCAACAGCACGGCCAGCCCAAGGGCTCTTACGGCGAAGACGCTCTGGTTTGTTCTCATGATTCTTCCTCTCGCAGCAATAGTGTTCATGACTTGTTCTCTTGCGTGGAACTCAACTCTCCGGCATTCCACGCGGTCTCCGGCTGTAAGCCCAATCCGATGAAGGAGTCAGACCCTCCTGTCTTCCCCTACTTTCCTGCTTCCGTAGGGACCGTCGGCGACGGAGTTGAGGATTCACCGAACAGGCACGGGGTGATCGCATCGGTGAATAGTTTTGCAGGCATTGAAATTCTCTTCTCAACGTTGATCTAAGGGGCGCGGTCCCCGTTGTGTTCTTCGCACTCGGTTCGCAACGCCCGGAAGCAAGAGTCTTACTGGGGTCTCAACGTCCTTCCCGAAGACTTGACCCAGCTGAAATCACACTGGCCGGTACATGTGTCACTTGCACCTTTGGCACAGGTTTGAGAATCTCCACCGGGGACCGGGCTTGTGGAGACCGTACAAGTTCCAGCGCCTCCCTTACATCCGCAGCCGGTGAAGGAGAGAGTTTTTCCAGGCAAGCCCTGACGCGGCACAGCGCGCTCTTGGACCTCGCCGGCAGGATCAGGACCAGCTTTCTCTTCCTCGACGGTCGGGGACTCTCCCTCGACTCCACGACTCATGACCGCGGAATTCATGTCTTTCCTGGGCAATGCCGCGGCCCTTGTCCCGCTTGGTTTATACGGAGTACACCACTTCGTGGTCCCGCTTCGGATGCCGCCGGTTGCAGGGTCCTCATAATTACAGGTCTTTCCGTTGTAGGCGCCGCAGGAAAATCCGCCTGTATTTCTGATGTCGATGATGCCGCCGCCCGTGGGTCCGTCACAGGCGCAGGCGCATTCATTGTAGATGGCGTCTTTTTTCTGCAATGCCACACTCACGCCTGGTGAGGCGATCCATAGGGTGAGTCCGACAGACAGTGCGAAGAACAGGATGTTCCCTTGCCTCGGTTTACTCTGTGTCATAATCTTCCTCCATTGTTGGGCCCTCTGTGTGTGAGTTCCGTGACGGTCATGGTCTTCAGCATCGTCGGCACCCCCGCGCACAGGTGAAGGTCTCGGGCCGCGTCATTCGTCCAGGCGATGTATCGACACACCTATAGGGCTATGGTTTGGCTCCATCCGTTGGGTCAAAGGGACTGGGCTGTTCTACGGTCGGCTCAGTCGATTGGCCTTCTTCAATGCCGCGACTCATGACCGCCATGTTCCCTCCCAAGTTCCCGATGGTCCCCGAGGTAAGCACGTTCCCGATCTGGCAAGTGAATTCACGAGACGCTCCTGCGGGAAGCACGCCGAAGAAGCTGGCGGTGTTTCCGGAAGCGGGGATCGTTTGCACCTGCGCTGAGCCGTTCACGGTCGTCCTCACGGTGAGGCCGGAGAGCACGGGCACCTGGGTTCCCACGTTCCCCTGGTTCTTATCCAAGTTGCACATGATGGTCTGCGTTTGGCCGGCGTCGCACATGTTGGCTTCCTCAACGCCAACCACATTGAGCGGGCCCCATATCGTGGGATTCGGGAGGCAGCCAAGACCCATTACGCCACGTGCCGTCTTGCCACCCCAACGGACACGGGTATTCAAGTTGTCGCTCTTGCCCATCGTTTGCAGGATCCATCCCCGAAAGGCAAAGATATCCGTGAACACGGCTTCACCATTCGGTGTCATGCAGTCGCCGACGGACCCCTGCGAGGCCACCCCGCGTACCGTCGCGCGGCCGGACTCGACCGTCACGAACCCCGATCCGCTGTCTCCTGGACACAGCGACGCATTGGCTGCGCTGGCCTGAACAAAGAGTTTTGTCGGTGAGTCGAGCTGGGAGACGGGGCCGCGGAAGATGGCGGCTTGTCCCGCGGGGAGGGTGCCCGTGTGACTGAACGACGCGACCGTCCCCACCATCCCCGGGTTGCGCGAGATTCTCGGCAATCCGACGGTCTGAAGGTAAGGGCTGATCGTGAACGGACTTGCCAGTTTAATCAGTGCGATGTCGTTGGCCTGATCGTTGCTCGGCGTGTAATTTGGGTGGATGAACACGCCGTCGCGCCGCGCCCCAACAGCAGCAGGCGCGCGAGTTTCCGTGCTGACGGAACCGGTGTAGGGATCAGTCCGAGTGTACATGAGCTTGCCAAATCCGATTCCGGGCGTGACGCAATGCGCGGCGGTCAGAACCCATTCTGCATCGAGGAGCACCCCACCGCAGCCGTTCATCCGCACAACCCACGGGTATTTGTAGTTGGGCTCAAAGGTGCCGCCTACGACAGGCAAAGGTCCGGTACCTCCGGTGGATGGAGCCGATGGAGTCGGCGCCGAGAGTATTCCCGGCTGGAGGATTCCCATACCAGATTTGTCCATCGGTTGGGCGGTAGCGGGTGCCGTCTTCTTCAGCTGCGGTTGTGTTCGTTGATCCCGCATCACCGCCCGCTCCTGCACGTCACCGGCTTCCGGCGGAGGAGCGGATCCCTCTGGCGCGGGCGCAGGCGGCTCTGCGGCGGCGTACGATCCCCCGGCCATGACGAGAACGGCAAGTAAGCAAACTCTCGCCGCGACGTTCTGTGATGTTTTATTATTCTCGTGTTGCATGATGCACCTCCTCATTGACTCAGCTCGTCCGATTGGCGGTTCACTTCAGCTGTCTTTCCTCCCAGGGGCGCGGACTACTCTCCGGAAATGGTTCCTTTCGGATAGGCGCAGGATCCGGTACAGGTATCGCCGTCCCCTTTGTGACAGGTGGAGGTCTTTCCATCTGTGGATGTGACAGAGCAGCTTCCGTTGCCGCCCTCACATGAACAATTCATCATCGCATCACCGGGCCGTGACGTCAGCGCGGCTGACTCATTCTCCTGGCCGGAAGGCGTTTTCTTCTCTCCTTCTATTCCGCGGCTCATGATCGACAGCTTCGTGTCCGGAATCACACTCAGCATCGCTCTGGTCCCGCCAGGCTTATAGCCTCCACAATACTTTGTCGTACCCGAAACCGTTGCGCCATTTTCGTCTGTGCCGGTACAGGGTCGATTGTTATACATTCCGCACGAAACTCCCGCGCTATTCCTGATGTCGAGGATCGTTCCGAAGCCACTCGCAGGTGTATAGCAGGCGCAGGAACATTCATTGTAAATCGGGTTCTTCGGTTTGGCGTAACTGGCGTCCGGTGCGACGATCATCACGGTAGCTCCGAGGGTCAAGGCTAGGAACATTAGGTGGCCTTTATAGGTTGCAGTCCGGCTTGCGTTTGCCATGATGACCTCCTCTTTGTGGTTAGCACACCCATTTTTGTCTTATGTGTCTTCCCGCATGGTGGGAAGGCGGCGAGTCAAGTCCAAGTTTCCGGCCTTGGCTCCCATCATTCATTTCCTGTTTCCAGCTCGCGCAATGAGATCTTTTAGACCCTTCACATCCAACGCTCCCGGCACGAGTTCCGTTCCGACGATGAATCCCGGCGTTCCACTGATGCCAAGGTCTTTGGCCAGGGCCCGGTTGCGGTCGATAATTGTCTGCAAGTCGGGCGATTGCATGTCGGCGTCAAGCTTCTTGGCATCCAGGCCGACTTCGCCCGCGATTGCAAGGATGGCATCTTTGGTCACGTCGCCTTTGGAGGCCAACAACGCTTCATGGAAGGCCTGGTGCCTGCCTTGGATCTTGGATGCGAGAGCTGCCTTCGCGGCGAGTTCCGAAGCTTCCCCAAGAATCGGGAGATCTTTATAGACGACGCGAACGCGCGGATCTTCTTGCTGCAGTTGCGTCACGGCGCCTGCGGCACGCTTGCAGAATCCGCAGCGGTAGTCGAAGAATTCCACCAGGGTGACATCGCCGGAGAGATTGCCGCTGATAGGGGAGCCCGGATCGTTGAGCAACTCATTCTGTTTAATGGCGAGGGCGGCCTTCTGCCGCGTCTTTTCTTCCGCTTCTCGTTTGGCTTCCAGAGCCTGGAGCGATTGTTCAATGACCTCCGGATGCGATTGAATATATCGCTCGATCATATGGTCGAGAGACTGTTGGTTGGCCTGATGGGAGGGTGTCGATGGTCCGGCGCAGCCGATCATAGTTGTCAGCACAATCACAGCGACTGTTGTGCAGAGGAACTGTGGGCGACGGCGAAACGTCTGGGATTGCGTGATCATTTGTGGGGCTCCTCTGATGAAGGATGGTCCGGGACCGGTGGAATAGGACATTGTTTACCGTGGGTGTTGCCGGGCGAGCGGACAATCCGGCTGAGAAGGGCGGTCACGACTCCGCTGGATGGAACCGTGCCCTCGCAGTCGGGAATGTTACCTTTCGGAATGGCGGAAGAGGTTGCCGATTCGATGGCTGTGCTGTTATTGAATGGCGCGTTCGTGGAATCTGAGACGTCCGCGTTAACTCTAGATGGAGCAGGATAATCCACCAGCGCATGTGCGGAGGGAGATGTCGTCAGGAGAATCGTGAGAATGATAGCGAGGACGGTCGATGGTCTCATCTCTCTCCGTGCAGTGTGACGTCAAAAGTAATACGTTCTGCCAGTATGTCGAGGAGATGGTTGGGAAGGTTCAATGAACGAGAAGGTGCTGGAAGAAAGAGGAGCGCAGATTCGGTAGAGGGTCTCACTCTCAAGCCTAGCCTCCGTGCTCCCGAGAAGGGCGACCTCGTAGAACCTCTGCCAGGATGTGTAAGGGGGCACAGGATAGGCGAGAAACGGGTCCGGGGTCAATCACGGAAATGGGGAATGCCGGAAAAAGTCTCGTCTTGCCGCGGCGTGGAACGAGTTCGAGCGACGAGTCAAAGAGTTTGTTGTCTGAGCCATGAACCTCTGGCGGATTTTTGCGCCAAGGCTTTTAGCTTCCCTCCGTCGCCGGCAGGAACGGCGCAGCCCTAACTGTTCAACGTACGGATATCCCTTCGTACCGATAATTTTCGGCGCGAGTGCAAGGAGGAAAGTCACAGATCTTCGGAACATGGATGATCCGAATGTCTCGGGTAAATCCGTGGGGACCGCGGACTTTTTCAGCTTGGACGCCCAGCTCGTAATCATGCGCCGCATACGGGCTAATGAACCTCTTTAGGCGAGGGAATTGGATCGCTCCGGGAAAAGGGAGATTCGGCGGGCAGCGGCCCCCGCCGTCTGGAAGATATTGCGCGCCTCCACTGCATTCACCGATAGGCGTGCAGATCGGAGTGGATGGTGCAGCCGCATTGAGACTAATGCCCGGATCCGTACAATTGTCGAGGCAGCGCAGACTCACGGCGTAGGACGCCTCAGGGTCAACATTACAGATCGCATAGGAGATTTCCCAGGTATTCATGTGAGGGACCTCCTGCACACGGGTGCTTCCGGTCGCGAGCACGGGCTTCGGGGGGGCACCCGGCCCCACGTCAAACGAGAGTTCAGCCTTGTTATTCGAAAGGAATTCACTCCCTTCGCTTGCGGCATTTGCCGAGTCCACCTCGATGGCAAGGGCTGACCGTCCACTGCGTATCGGGAAGAAGCCAACCCCATCACGATACACCGCTCCGGGCTGAAGCGGAGCGATCTGTTTGTCCATGACGACCTTCGATCCATTGGCGGATCTGAATATGCCTTTAATCGAAAAACGCGGCACCGCCACCGGGCCGACATTGGCGATCTCAATCAGGACCTTCCCGTCAGAATTCGTCGCAAGGGGGCTTCGGTCCAGCGTCAGCGATTGCACTTTCAGCCGATCACCTGCCCGCACCTCATAGGGGAGTTCCTGGACTTGGTTCAGGCCCGCGGTATTTCCTGACGCTTTCCATAGGATGGCGAGCCGAATAATGTAGTGCCCGACGGGCAATCGCACGATGGCGTCCGTCGCGCAGGTTGGATCCGCCGTCCCTTGCCAGGAATTGCCTGTTCCGTTGGCCGGGCGCACTGACAGCGCACACATCTTCTCAACAAGGGCGGATGTACCAGTGGGAATGGGCCTCAATGTAATCGTGGCGCTATCGACACCGCGTGTGGGCGGGCTCACGTCGATCCGATAAGGAGCCACGGCTTTCAGCGCAAAGTCCCGAGCGGCCGTCCGGTCTTTGGCAACACCCTGAGCCCACGCGACCGTTTGGTCGAGTATCGTCACCCCGCCTCCTGCGAGACCCCAAATGAGTAGTCCAAAAACCAGACGTCCAATCATCGTGATGGTGCTCCTCATGGTGAGTCGGTTCTTGCCAAGAAGACGTTCAATTCTATCGAGAGATCGCTCCGTGACCCTCCCATGAAGCTTTCTCCGTCTGAACAGGCCTTATGAAACCGTGAGCCTCCGGTGCCACCAGTCGGGCCTGTTTCGTAGACGCCTCCGACCCACGTTCCTGAGACTGGGTCGATTTTTACGCAGAGACCGGCAAGGCGATCGATCACCAGACCCGATTGCCCGGTGACTCCCACCAGTACCGCCGATTCACCGCAGTCGAGTCGGTACGGCGCACCACCATTTCCACCGATGCCGTCGAAGGGAGCCAATCTCGCCCAGGAAGGGGAGACCAGCTGTAACACAACACAGATGGCTATCCCAATTCTTGTACCGTTCAGAATGCCCCAATACATCATGGTGATAGAGATTCCTTTTGGTTTTCCGATGGACTTGAAAGTGTCTTCCGGACTTTTTTCACCTCCCAATATTTCCGATCAGTTCCTGTTGTGTACTCTTTCGTTTAGCTGAAATGCAGCAGGGGTTTGCCGTCTGAGCCGGGACTGCACGCTTGAGATAGCATTGTCCCGCAGAGGCGCCGGTGGGTGGTTTCACAAACGTAAAGGCCTGACAGGAGCTATCAGCCGAACAGATCGTTCGACAGGCTTCCGGGCTGATTGCGGTCCGCTGCCCGTAGTCGTTCCCAGGGCGATTCATGTTGTATTCAAGATGGAACGGTTCGTTCTGCGCGGCGGCAATGTTGGTGGCAAGGGCCAATGCCATTGCGCGATTGGAAAGGACCGATTGTAGCTCAACCATCGAGAGTTCAGCGCCCGCTGTAGAAGTTGCGCCGATGTTGCCGATTGATCCGGCGCCGACGCGATTGTTGGAAGCTACTTGCGATTGGTTTGCCGGGGGGCGCTCTCCAGCGACACCGTCGCCAAATCGCACCTGACCGGTTGCCTGGTCGAGTTGGTAGGCGAGGTGATAGTGCCGGCGTGGCCGGACGAGGCCGCGTGACTGAATACCGCTCAACGAGCCGGCGGCATCGAGCGCCGTGCCATCAGGAAGTAGCAACACCAGATTGCGCGCATCTTCGTTGAGGGCCAGCAGAAGAAGAAAGGGTTGCGACACCTCGATGTCATGTGTCGTGGACACTGCAGCAAGAAGGATTGGCCGGCCCCCTTTGTCGGGGATTAGCCGAAGCTGTGCGGCTGGCATCCATTCGACTCGATAGTCATCCGGTTCAACAAGCAACGGCGCGCCATCCGGAGTCGCGAAGTGGATGGCTGTGTCGAGCTGAATGGCCGTGACCGTGACTCCATACTCTTGCGAGGCTGTGCGTGTAGGCGCATCTTGAGTGGCGCAGCCGCAGCCGAGCACGAGCGCCACCATCGTCATGGCTTGGGTTAGCCGATGCATAGTCGCCTTCTTGCCAACTCCGACTGTGGGCTACAGGTCTTCTTGCACGCTTGCTTCAATGAACTCTGCCGTCCCGCGATCCACGTACCAGTAGAAGGTATGCGAACCCGGGGCTAGATGTACGAAGGCCCAGTAACCATAGACATTTGCGCCGGGTCCATAATCGAATTGCTTGATGATTGTGCCGCCCTTCACAAGTGTTGCCTTCACGTTGCTTGCGAATGCACTGACGGTAACCCAATACATGCCTTCCCGTGGAACGGTGACACTGAATACGGCCCATGTTTTACCCTGAGGAGTGCCGTAGTGAATTCCGGCGTCCAGCACAGGTCTATAGGGATCAAACAGCCAAATGCCTGTAAAAGTGAGGGCGGATGTTTTTGGCTCTTTGGGAGTGAAGACCGCCCGGAAACCTTCCGCGGCTTGTACCTCTGCCGGCATGAAGAGACCGGCAAGAGAGAAAAAGGAGGAACCATCGGCCGGAGCATGTTGCGAGAGGCGAAACCCGCGGCGTTTTGCCTCTTCGAGCATCTCCCGGCCGCCTGGCTGTGCGAGCAGAAGATCCCGTAATTGCTGAATGGTCGGAGTCGGTCGTGGCGGTGTATTCGGAGGAGCCATCACTCTACCCAGCATTTGCATTTCAGGCGGCGCCGCGGGCGGGGGACGTAAGGCGTTTGTCTGACTGAGTAAATTCAATTTTCCCATCCGCCCCTCGAATGTGTTTGGAAAAGATTGGAGTGGAGAAGGCGTCGCGCTCAACTTTTGGGATTGGAGCAGTTCCACCGGGAGAGCGGTTTCGGCTGGGAGTTTTGGCGGGAGAGCCGAACGGGGTGAAACGGGTGGAGGGATCGGACCTCTCGGCGCTGGTGTCTTGTCGCCGGCCTGCACCACTGGATGAATGAATGGCTTGTTCTCCGGGGGCGCAACCTTCTGGTCGGCCGGAAACAGGGCCACTGCGGCACCGGAGCGAAAGGCCGCAGTGGCCACGTCAACCGTATTCGTATCGGTGAGCCATAGCGCGAATGAGCCTGAGAGAAAGATTACAGTGAGAATCAGGAGTGAGCGTTTCATGGCAACCCTCCATCCGAACGGTTCGACCAGGAACTCTTACCTGATGTTCGTTTCATCCGATAGGTCATTCCTGCCTACCCTTCGATCTTCGCTTTCAGAATATGCGTTTCTAAAAATTCGACGGACCCGGCTTCCAATGTCCAGAAAAGATAATGGACGCCGGCCTTGAGTTCTACGAGTGCCGGATAGAGATGCATGCCTGGAGGCCTGTTTCGATAGTCCCAACTCGCCACATTCACCGGCGTTGGTGCACTGGCTACCAAATTGGCGCGTGCACCAGGGCCTGCCGTCACGCAGTTGACGATGTACCATCCGTCTTTGGGGGCATTAACCATGATCATGACGCGCGCCGGCCCGTTATCGAGGGAATTGACGACGGTCGGACTCGTCATGAGCACCTTATTGTTTCCTGCTGCTTCCAGAATCCCAATGAAAAAAATGGAGCTGCCCTGCAGAGAGCGGTTGTTTCGGGGAGTCAGAGTTTCCGGCAGGGAATCATCAGCAAGAGGCGGCCCTGATCGGCCCATCGCTAAGGTGTCGGACGGGGAAATCAGCGTGAGGAGCGGTTCGAATTGGCGAGCGGGGGGCCACATGAACGCTGTGATGATGGTAAGAGCGAAGACACTGGACAGAACGAGCGGCTGTAACCTCTGTTGCATGGCGTCACCTCCTTGAGTGAGCGGACAACGTTAGAGTTCAACCTGTCTCTCGATGGTGAAACGGCATGACTCAAATTTGGTGCTGCGCTCTGACGAACGTTCTTGTTCTCGGTTGCAGGGGACGCCGAGTCAAAACCCATTCACGAGAATCATTCCTCCGGAACAATTGCCCATAACTGGTTTTGCACTGGGGTTACCTATATCACCCATCAAGGCCTGGCCGGAACCCATGACCTTCGTCATGAGGCAGTCTCTCATACAGAGGCCGAATCGTGCGGAGAGATCGTTGGCAAAGGTGGAGATCGCGGCCTTGGCATCAGGCTGATTGGCCGGAGTTCCGATCTTTGTCTGAATGGTGCCGGCAAGACGTGGCGGAGACATCGCTGCCATTCCGGGAGAGACTAAGGCGGAGAGGGGAGAAGGCACACTCGGCGTTGGGTGGGCAATCGTTCCTGCCGGCCACGCTAAGAAGGTCGGATACCAGGGCAATCCTGGGTAGGGAATGTTGACCTGCGTCGACCAGGTATCCCAGGAGGTCGTAAATGCAGCATCCCAATTCTGCGCGACATTGTCCGGAGCGCCGGCCTGTTGCAAGGCTTGTTTAATCTGGCCGCTAAAAATATATCGGCTCTTCAATACCCCAGGGGTCGCATACACCTGACCCAAGTTGATTTTGCATATGGCCCCATCAATCGTCGCGCCTTTCAACCACTTCACCGCTTCCTGCCGTGCGGCTCCAGCCGCCGCCAGGCTCCACTGCATCCACTGAGTCGGTGCGGCGGCGTTCGGAACCTGGATTTTATTGAACTTGGCCTCAACGGTTTTGGCCCGGTCCATCGTGAGCGTACAAGGTGCCGTCCCGCGGCAATCACCACCCCAACCGGCAAAGGTCGAGCCGGGGGCCGGTATTGCTGCGATAACCACCGGAGTTCCTTTGGGATAGTTTGCTCCGCAACCGGGAGGGCAGGCATTGGCAGGAGGAAACGTCACTCTTCCGTTGCCTTCTCCGGTGGTGCGCACCGTGAGCGGCTGCATGGACGGGGGCGGCGGCGGTACATTGATGTTTGGCAGACTGAATCCACGCGACTGGACGTCGGTTTCAGCCGGAACCGGAGGGCTGGTTTCTTCGGCCCACACCTGGCTTATGGCAACGATGGCCAATGCCATGAAGGCTCCTGTAGCAATCAGGACTGTCCCTCTCCGTGCCCGTCTCATGTTGTCTCCTTCGCGAATGTTTACCGTCGTCGCGCACTGCTCTGGTCATGAGTCGAGCGAAGGCTACGAAAGGTTCATCTCATTACTTCGCAGGACTTCGCAACGCCTCCGTCCATGATTTGGCCGCCTTCGCATCCGCGGCCGCCGGCTTGGTGCATTTCTTCCCCCGCACGCCGTAGCTGATGGTGTCGGTTCTGATCGGGCAGGTGCCGAAGGGCGTGCCGAATGACACGACACCTTCAATCACGGTGAGGATGCTCTGCCCGTCATCCTGGACTTTCAGGTTGAACTCGGTTTCTTTCACCGCGGCGGTGGCGACCGGCGTTTCGACTTCAAATCGCTTGGGCCCGCCATTCGTCTTGGCCCAGACTTCGCCTTGCTTCAGACGGAGAATCCGGACGACGGGCATATCCTTTTCCCAACGGGAGAGCAGCTTGAAGCTGGTGTTTTCATTCAGTGCCACCGTGACGCCGTCGACGAATTCGATCATGGCCTGGCTGCTACTGTCGGTCTTGACGACGTCGCCTTCATAGAGCGGGACGTTGCCCTTTCCCTGCAATCGTTGCTGCACGCCGTCGGTGCGCACGATCACGAGTTCACCGATCGCATTCGTGGCGTTCCCGACCGGCGCGTTTTGCGCGTGTACGGGTAGGGTTAGAGTGAGGCTGAGGCTGAGGCTCAGAATTGTGGTGGTTGCCGATACGTGTCCTAGGGTCATGACCGTGACTCCTTCTTGTATATGTTCGAATCGATCGTGGTTCGATTGGTTATCGTGACACAACTACCCGAATGGGTTTCCGTCCCACTGGAACCGTCGCGATCGTCTGCCCCGTGCCGGTGTCGATGACGCGGATTTCGTTTCCCTTGTCATGGGCGACAAAGAGCCGTGTGCCTTCCTGATTGGACCAGATGCCGTTGGGCCCTTCGCCGACTGCGATTTCATCGACGATCTTGAGTTCTTTCGGATCGCCCGCCAGTCCGATGACCTTGTTCAGGCTCCCGACCGTCACATAGGCCAACGGGCCGGTGGTCCCTTTGTAGGCGAAGGCAATCTGCTGCGGCTTATCGCCGACGACGAAACTTCCGACTTTCTCATGAGTCTCCGGATCCAGCACGTAGACGTCGTTTTGTCCGGTGTTCACGCCCCACACGTGCCCGTCTCGGGCGACAACCATGAAGTGAGGGTTGGCGCCGACGGGAATCGATTTCACGATTTGATGCGAGGCCGTGTCCACGACACCGACGGTCTTATCCCCCTGGCCGCTCACGAAGGCGAACCGGCCGTCGTGAGAGAAGGTAAGCCCGGTCGGTCCTTTGCCCACCGGGATCGTTCCCAGAATTCTAAAGGTCTTGGTGTCGATGATCGAAATGGTATTTTCGCCGATGTTGGCGACCCAGAGTTGCGAGTCGTCGTTGCTGAGAGCCACGACATGGCATCGGTCGCCGGTATAAATGGAGGCGATGGTCTCACGCTTGACCGTATCGATGACCGAAACACGGCCGGAGGCCAGGTTCGATGCATAGAGTCGGCGGCCGTCCCGGCTGACCGCCAGATCGTGGGTCGAGTGGTTCAGAGAGGGGATAGTGCCGACCGGTTGAAAGGTGGTGGCGTCGATGACGCTGACGTCGTTGGTGCTTTCGTTGGCGACGTAGATTCTGGGCGGTATGGATTGTACGGTGTCCTGTTTGAGCGCATACGAGCCGATCTTTGAGGGTTGGAGAGAGTCGGCACATCCGGCGAACGTCATGGCGAGCGATGCAATCAGCAGAGAATGAAGACGATAATATGATGATGGCCTCATGATTCCTCCATTGGTAACAGTCAAACTTTTTATTAGTGCACTTGGCCGAGGACCAGCTGACCCTCGACCTCTCCCTTTTTAACCGGATGCTGGTTTTGGCCGGTCGCTTCAGGAACTTTCTTTGAGACGTAGCTATAGGCTTCATCCACGGTGACGATCCCGTCTTTGTCGGCATCGGCTTTGCCCTTCAATCCTTCGAGGAGGTAGTAGGTGAAGACGCCGTGACCCAGGTCTTCCCGTTCTTCGCTCACTTCGCTCGCCTTGCTCGCGGTCAGCACGACGCGGCCTTTGCCTTTTGAGAGACGGGAGAGAAACGTTTCAGAGACGACGGCGCGGCGTGACGCCGTCGCAAATGTCCGGCCGGCTGTGGCGCCGCTATAGCAAGAATCTGAAATGAAGATGATCCGTTCCGGGGTCAGGCGTTGGAAAATCGTTTCAACTTCACGCATCGGCAATCCCGTGGAATAGAGATCGCGGGGATCGGCGTCGTAGGGGACGATGTATTTCTCGAGCCCGTCGTCGTCCCCGGCCGAGGCGTCCGCTTCCGGCGCACCGTGGCCGGCATAATAGACGATCACGGTATCTTTTTCTCCTGCCTTCCGCTTGAGTTCTGTGCCGAGCGTCCGCTTGAGGGCCATCAGCGTGGCATGGTCGTTCAGGAGCAGGGTGATCTGGTCTTTGGGTACGCCGATGTGTTGCGTCAAATATTCGTAAAACGCGAGGGCATCTTTGTCGGCGTAGCGGAGCGGTTGCACGCCTTTATATTGAGAAATCCCGATCACGACCCCCCAAATCTTGCCGCGGTCCACGACCCGGTTCACGGTGAGGGTGCGGCTGGCTGAAAGATTCTCGTGATCGACGGCGGTGATGACGATCTGATTCTTTCCTTCGTGCAAGACCACGCGCTCGGTGAATTCGAGGTTCGTCTGGATCGCGGATTCACCGGGCTTCACGGTGATCCCGCGACTCTCCCGCTGGGTCACGACCTGTCCGTTCACACGAATCTCGACGCGAGCGACGCCCCGTTCGCTGGCAGCGGCGCCGGTGATGCTGAGGCGATCGGTGTTGACGTCCACGCCGTCGCTGGGGGTGGCCAGTGCGATCACGGGCGGCGCGTTCTGGAACAGTTTGACTACGGGAGCTCCGCTGATCGTGGGTATCGGAATTTCCCCCTTGGCTTGCAAGGGAGTCTCTAGCACATCGCGTTTGGCGATCCAGCCGGTCTCGTTGCCGGAGATTTGCACGCGATACCACTCGTTCAGTTCGCCGGTCGCTGCCAGGGCTTGGTCTTTTACGGCTGAGGCGATGACGCTGGTTTCCGCTCCCGCGCCGCTATGGATTTTCGCGGCGGCCTGGCCGATGGTCACGAGCTTATTCGTGGCCACGACCTGCGGCGCGATCCGGTGATCGATCGCCATCTTGACGGTCTCATCCAGGGAACTGTTGACACTCCGCTCGCGGATAAAAAGGCGGAGGGGGAGTTGGTCGTCCTTGATGTCGCGCCCGACGAACAGATTGACTCGGGCTTGCTTGGTTTCGTCCGGTTTCAGTACGCCGAGATCGAGCTGGCCCTTGCCGAGTCGCAGGTGCTGGGTGGGCGGCACGGACAGATCGACGGTGGTGTGCTGGGCCACGGTGGCTCCGACGTTCTTGATGGTCAGAAGGACATCGACGGCTTCGCCTTTTTGGATGCGTCCGTCGCCGTTTCCGACCGACGTGCCTGACCCGTCGTCGAGGATTTGCACGGTATAGGCAAATCGCGGACGGGGGAGTCCTTTGAGCGCCAGGATCGCCTTCAGCGGCTCCGGCACATAGCTATTATATTCTTCGAAGACCAAGCCAACCGGGATATCGCCGTCCGGGTGGTCGGAGGGAATTTGAATCGTGACGGTATCTTCTGCGGACTGACCACCGTCGAGTTTTCCAAAATAGAAGAGGTGGCCATCGAGCACCGGGTCGGCGCTCTTCGTTTTTGCCTGGAAGCGGTAGAGCGGTCCCTTCCCTTTATTCCGTGCGGTGAGTGTGAAGGTCACCGCACCGCCCGCGCGGACTTCCATCGGGTGAATGGCCAGTTCAGTCTCCGGAAGGGGCGGAGGAGAGGGTGGAGCGCCTATGTCATTCCCGCGCCGTTTGATCTTGTCATGCAGTGTGGCGGTCACGGCGGCGGGCACGACCGGTTGGAGTTTAACCGCCCGATCCCGGCCACCGGAAACCAAGACGGTGCCATCGGGAGACAAGGCAATCGACCAGACCGGGCCCTTATGTCCGCTCAGTGGATAGCGCTCATTGCCGGTGCCCACATCCCAGACACGCAGCGTTCCGTCGGCGCCTCCTGAAACCAGGGAACGCCCGTCGCCTGTGAAGGCAATCGTATTCACGTCCCCTTTGTGGCCGCTCAGGGAGAGATGTTCCTGTCCTGTTTCCAGATCCCACAGGCGAATAGTACCGTCGGATGAGCCGCTGGCCATGAGGGAGGCGCTCGGAGAAAACGCGAGGCTTCGAACAGCGCCGGTATGGCCGGTGAGGACGCTGCGGCGCTGCGCCGTCGCCAGGTCCCACAGGTGAATCTGCATGTCGCTGGTGCCGGTGGCGAGTAGCTTGCCATCCGGCGAAATGGCAATCGAATAGACGACGCCGAAGGCCCCTCTAACGGACTTCAGTTCCTTTCCTGAGCCGGCCTCCCACAGACGAAAGCTTCCGTCGTTGCCGCCCGTTGCGATCATCTTGCCGTCTTTGGAAAAGGTGACGGATCGGACGGCTCCAAAGCTCGTCGTGACAGCCTTCAGTTCTTGTCCGCTGTCGACGTCCCAGATACGAATGGAGGTATCAGCGCTGCCTGAGGCCAGGACTTTGCTATTCGGTGAAAAGGCCAGGGCATGAATGGAGCCGACGTGGCCGCGGAGCACGCGCACATCGCGTCCGGTCTCGGCTTCCCATAGGCGAATGATTTGATCGGTTCCGGCCGATGCGACCAGGCGTCCGTCTGGTGAATATGCGACCGCCAAGACTTCACTGCTGTGGCCGGCTAAGAGGCGGGGTGCCGTTTCCGTCGCGCGCGTAACGGTGGCAGGCACGCTCATGAGGATGATGAGCAGCGACAAGAGGAAAAACTGCGACCTGCCCAGGACTTCGACCGGGTGCGGTCTCGTCATGAGAATCTCCTTGCCAGAGCGTCCGCCATTGTCCGGTAGGTCGAGTGTGAACTGCATTCGGTTCAACTGAGGCGGTTAGTCTATGTACTCTGTTGGATCAATGTCAAAGGCAAGCGCCTGAAACCCTTCTTAAGGGGGGCATCGGCTGATTGCCGTTCAGAGGAGCCTCAACACTTGACGGATGGAGGTGAAAAGCATAACACTTGCCGCGCGATAATCGTGTTGCGATGGTCCTATTTGAGGTCTTCTCAACGAAGTGCCACAGATTCCTGATATTCTGCGCGCCCGTAGCTCAGTCGGATAGAGCATCAGCCTTCTAAGCTGAGGGTCGCTGGTTCGATTCCAGCCGGGCGCACCATTTTGGTCGGCCATTCATGCGTAGAATCTTCCGTCCTCTTCCACTCGCCATCATCTGCTGCGGTGCGCTGCTGCTCTATACTCTTGTCGGATTTCTCCTGCTTCCGTACCTCATTACCACCTACGGCGTGCCGAAAGTGTCGGAAACCATCCGTCATCCGGTGGTGGTGAGAGAGGTGGCCGTCAATCCCTTTGAATTGTCCTTACGGATAGCCGGATTGGAAATTCGTGAGACTGATCAGACGCCCATGGTCGGGTTTGAGGAATTCTTCGTTAATTTCCAGGCGGTCTCGCTATTCCGTCTGGCCTATGTGTTTGATGCCATCCGTCTGACAATGCCTTATGTGGCAGTGAAAGTAGCGCCAAACGGCCATCTGAACTTGCTCGATCTGGTTCCCCAGGATGTGCCGGGGGATCAGCCGCCTCCTGCCAAGACGCCGGAGCAGCCGGGAGCGATTCCTGCCGTGCAGATCGGGGCGTTTGAGATTGCTCAGGGCATTGTGGAGTTTCGAGACGAGTCCAAACCCCGGCCGGTGGCCATCGACATTGTGCCGATCGGAATCGTGCTGAGGAACTTTCATACCAAGCCGGGTGGAGACAATACCTATTCGTTTGCCGCGGAATTGGGCAAAGGGGAAGTGCTGGACTGGAAAGGCACCATCAACTTGGAGCCGATCCGCTCTGAGGGCACGCTGGCCTTGAGCGGAGTCAAGATACCGACCATCTTTCAGTATGTGCAGGGCCAATTCAATTTCGACATCCCCAGCGGTACTATCGAGGCGAAGGTGCCGTATCGATTTGATATGGGGTCGGCTCCGATGGAGTTCATTGTCTCGGAGGCTTTTCTGCACCTTGCGGATGTCTGTTTGGTTGAAAAAGGGGATGTGGATCCGGTGATCTCAATCCCATCCTTTGGAATCGACGGCATTCAGGTGGATCTGCGGCAACGCAAGGTGTCGATCGCCTCGATCAGTCTGGCGAATTCGTCGGACCGGGTCTGGCTGAATCCCGATAAAAGCCTGAATCTCCAAGCGCTCTTTGCGCCTGTCGAGAGCGGGGCGGAGGCCGGGAAGTCTACTCCTGCAGCCTCGTCTAAAGAATCGACTAAGGATACCTCTCCCTGGTCGGTGGCGGTGAAAGAAGTGCAGATCAAGAATCATACGATTCGGTTTGAGGATCGTTCTCTTCCTTCCACCATGCAGGCCAAGGTCGTTGTGAATTCTGCGCGGTCGCATGATCTGGCCTGGCCGATCAAAGGTCCGATCCCACTTACCGTCGCCCAGACCATCAATGACACCGGCACGTTCACGCTGGATGGTCAGATAGTAGTGTCGCCCTTTCAGGCGGACTTCACGCTGGCACTGAAGAATTTGGGATTGGCGCCGTTCGAACCCTATCTGGAGCAGGCGACTCGCGTCGGAATCGACGACGGTTCGCTGGATATCGATGGATCCTTTCACCTGGCGGTCGAGCACCCGAACGCTCCGCTGATGACCTTCCGGGGAAACCTGGGCGTGAAATCGCTGGCGCTGGTGAACCGGGAGGAGGGGTTGCCGTTTGCCTCCTGGAAGCATCTTCTTCTGAAGGAGATCGCTCTGACCGTCGATCCCACGACGGTGGCGTTGGAGGAGGTCGGTCTTGACCGGCTCCGTGTTCAATTGGCGGTGCAGTCCGATGGCACGATGAATCTGGCGCACCTTGTCAAAGCCCAGAAGGAGACTGAGGCGAAGCCGGCTTCAGCGCCCAGCCAGCCTTCAGGGAAGTCACAACCGGCACCAGCGATTACCATCAAGACGGTGAAGC
The DNA here is from genome assembly GCA_002869855.2 of Nitrospira sp. CG24D. GTDB lineage: Bacteria > Nitrospirota > Nitrospiria > Nitrospirales > Nitrospiraceae > Nitrospira_D. The sequence continues at coordinate 38,363 of NEWQ02000023.1, read as the reverse complement.
TGATGAAGGGCGCCGTTACCTTTCAGGACGACTCCATTGTGCCGACAGTGCGGACAGGGCTCGAAGAATTGACAGGGACGGTGAAAGGTTTGTCATCGAAGCAAGTGGCGAAAGCCGACGTTGATTTGTCAGGCAAGCTGGGTCGCGTGGCGCCATTGCGGATTGTGGGCAAGATCAATCCGCTCAGCGAGGATGCGTTCACGGATATTTCGGTGAAGTTCGACAATATCGATCTAACCACGGCGGGTCCCTATAGCGGGAAGTATGTGGGCTATTCCATCCGGAAGGGGAAGCTTTTTCTGGATCTGGCGTACAAGTTGTCGCAACATGAGCTGGAGGCGGAGAACAAGGTGCTCATCGATCAGTTGGGCTTTGGAGAGAAGACCGAGAGTTCCGATGCCACCTCACTGCCGGTTCCCCTGGTTATCGCGCTGCTCAAGGATCGGAAAGGCCAGATTGCGATCGATCTGCCGGTGCGCGGGAATCTCAAAGATCCGGATTTTAAATATGGCCGGGTTCTGCTCAATACTGTGCTCACACTCTTAGGAAAAGCGGTGACCTCGCCGTTTGCCCTGATTGGTTCGCTCGTCGGAGGCAGCGGGGAGGAGCTGCACGCCATTGAGTTTCCTCCCGGCCGGAGCGATTTGACTGAGAGCGAAACAAAGAAGCTGACGACGCTTGTGACCGTGCTGACGGAACGTCCGGCTTTGTCGCTGGATGTGGCTGGCATGGCCGATAAGCAGGTGGATGCGCGGGTGCTGGCCGAAGATCAGTTCATTGAGCGGTTGCGTCAACTCGCACTCGAGGAGACCGGCAAGCCGTCAGGCAAAGAGCCTGTACCTGTGCTCTCACTGGAGGATGAATCACGGCTGACGGCGGCCTGGTATGCCATGCAATTCCCTCCGGCAGCGGGTCAGCCGGACGCCCCGCCGCCTTCAGTGAGTGATATGAAGACACGTTTACTCCAGGCGATTACGATCGAGGAGGGGATGCTGCGTCTTCTGGCGCAACACCGCGCGGAGCGGATCAGGGAGTGGCTCACACAGCAGGGGCAGGTAGAAGAGGCCCGAGTCTTCATGTTGGAGGCGGGGTTCAAAGACGGGAGCGGAGCCACCGTGCCGACGGCTCTCGCCATGGCTGCGCACTAGAGTCAGCGGGGCTGCTTCATGTTAGCCGCTGGTGCAGCGGCATTGAGGCGCAGTCCTACTTCGTGTAGCGCATGCGAATGCCCTGCAGGAGGGAAAGCTCGATTTCGGATGCGGAAAGCTCTTGTGGAAAGAGGACGCCGGAGATCTTGCAGGCGTTGATGGAGGCGCCTCTCAGCGTGGATTGACTAAAATCGATGCCGCGAAGATCGGATTGCCGGAAGTAGCAATCGCTGAAATCCAGCCCTGCGGCATCCAGGCCGCGGAGATCCAGTCCTCGCAGATCGCAGCTCTTCAAGTCGCACTTGTCGCCTGCGGCCTTCTTGACGTTGAACTCCTTAATGCAGCCTTCGCGGAGCAATTTGTACATCGGATCGTTTGAGATCCGCAGTGCGATCGGACTGGACTTTGCCTGCTCCATATATCCTCCTATGCCGGTGGGCTCTGGACTGTATCGGAGGCAGGAGGTGAATGCTTAAGTGTGGCAGGCATGTTCGTCTGCCTGGCAGGGGAGGGGTTGAACTCTCTGGTCTGAACTCAGTAATGTAGTGGGTCAGGTATGACGTTCAATAAACGAACTCGTTATTCTCTATCGAATTGATGAAAGGAGTCTCATATGGCGATCCGTTTAGGAGATGAAGCCCCCAATTTTACGGCCGAGACGACCGAAGGCCCGATTAACTTTCATGAATGGCTTGGCGGCGGATGGGGGATTCTGTTCTCGCATCCGAAAGACTATACCCCGGTCTGTACGACCGAATTAGGGACCGTGGCCAAGATCACTCCTGAGTTCAAAAAGCGGGGAGTGAAAGTCATTGCGGTCAGTGTCGATCCATTGGATTCCCATAAGGGCTGGATCAACGACATCAACGAGACCCAGAAGACCACGATGAACTATCCGATCATTGCCGATCCGGATAAGAAGGTCGCGACTCTCTATGACATGATCCATCCGAATGCGATCGACAACATGACTGTCCGCTCTGTATTCATTGTCGGGCCCGACAAAAAGGTCAAGCTTACATTGACCTATCCGGCTTCATGTGGCCGGAACTTCGATGAATTGTTGCGAGTGATTGATTCGCTTCAGCTAACCTCAAAGTTCAAAGTCGCCACACCGGCGAACTGGAAGGACGGCGAAGATTGCATCATCACGCCGGCTGTCAATGACGCGGAAGCCAAGACGCTTTTCCCGAAGGGATTCAAGACCGTGAAGCCGTACCTGCGCTATACGCCGCAGCCGAATAAGTAACGAACGTTCACAAGCGATGCAGCGGGCGGGAGGTGCTGAGCATCTCCCGCCCTTTTAGTTTGGAAGCATGAAGTCTGGTAGGGCGTTAGACCAACAACAGCCCGGCGGAGCGGGTTTTCTTCCAGGCGGGACTTTCTAAAAACGCGACGAAATCTTCTGCCTCCCCAGGAAAACTGGCTTGTATATCTCGAACCCAGGGATAGGCTGTTGTTTTACTCTTGCGCGGGGTCGCTTGCTTGATGACAGTGTGGACCCACTGCCCCTGTGCTTGGGGGAGGTGGATGACACCATTGGCAAATCGTCCGTGTAGTGTAAGTTTGACCTGTCTAGTTTGTGTTACTGCGATTGGCTGAGCGCCGAGCCACACCAGCCGTCGTTCAAGCGGCAGATGGTCGACCTCTATTCGTTTGCGGAGAACTGTTCGTACCCAGTTCTTGGGGACGTGCGGCTCCGGTACCTCATGATCAAACCATTCACGGACATCCAGGGTCAGTCCTCGCCCTTCCAGAAAGTTCAGCATGGAACGACGTAAGCCTTCGCCAAGCCAGACCGGGGTCTTCCCGATGCGGTCGCGGTGAATCAAATCATTATCGGCAAAGCCTTCAAACTTCGGTCCGAGGATGCGCAGTCCGTTGGCATTTGGATTGAGGCCGACCGGGCTGTGGGCCGTCGTGGTGAAGCGATGCCAGAAGGCTGATTGCATCAGGTCCGCTTTGAAGAGTTGCCGCACGCGTTCGAGGGCATCCACAGCCTCTTGGATTGTTTCCGAGGGGAATCCGTACATGAGATACGCATGAATCATAATGCCGGCCTCTTTGAAGGCGGCCGCCACGAATGCGGTCTGATCGACGGTGATCCCTTTTTTCATCTTTGCGAGCAGGCGATCCGAGGCCGCTTCCAGTCCTGCCGTCACGGCGATACAACCGGATGCGGCTAAGAGTCTGCACAGATCCGGTGAAAAGGCCTCTTCGAATCGGATGTTCCCCCACCAGGTGATGTCGAGCTTCCGTTCCAGTAATCCCAGTGCCAGGGCCTTCAGTGCGGCAGGCGGGGCGGCTTCATCCACAAAGTGGAATCCCCGTTGTCCGGTTTCGGCAATCAATTGCTCGATTTGTTGGATCAGCCGATCGGTCGGCGTCATTTCGTAACGGCTGATGTAGTCAAGCCCGACATCGCAGAACGTGCACTGTTTCCAATAACAGCCGTGTGCGACTGTGAGTTTGTTCCAGTGACCTTCGGACCAGAGGCGATGCATCGGGTTGGTGCTATCGAGGATCGTCAGATACTGATCCAGCGCCAGCCCTCGATAGGTCGGACATCCGATGTCATTCATACTGAAATTGGGCGATGAGCGGTCGTCGGCAAAGAGCACTTGATCGCTCTTTCGATACAACGTTCGGCAGAGCCCGGTGCGCGGGCGTTGGCCGGCGAGATATTCGAGGAGCGAAAGGATCGGTCGTTCACCGTCATCTAGTGTGATGAAGTCCACGTAATCGAATACGCGAGGGTCGCTGACACGACGCAATTCCGTATTGGCATAGCCGCCGCCCAGCGCAATAGGGAGCTTCGGTTTTCGATGCTTGATCGCCTGGGCAATCCGAAATGCGCCATAGAGATTGCCGGGAAAGGGAACTGACAGACCCACGAGGGTCGGATCCACACGGTCGAGATGTGGCCACAGTGCATCCAGTAGAAATTCATCCGTCAGGCTGAGCGGCTCGTCGAGGGCCAAGGCCAATCGATCAAACGACGACGCAGAGTGAGCCAGGTATTCGGCGTAACGGCTGAGGGCGAAGGATGGGCTAACGGTGGCTTGGACCAGGTCGGCGAGGTCTTCGAGGTAGAGGGTCCCCCAGTGCTTCGCCCGATCTTCAATCGAAACAGATTTCGAAAATCTCGTCTTGCCGTTGAACCGTGGGCCCTGCGGAAGAAACCCGGGATCGACGAGCTGCCTAGCGGCTTCTAGATTCTTTCCCTGGAGGAAAGTCACGACTGTTTCGATCGTGTCCAGATAGGCGTCCTCGTTGGCAAGCATGGAGAAGGCTTGTTCTGGAAGATCGTCTTGCTGTTGTCGCACAAGGCGAAAGACTTCCCGCAGTCCACCAGGACTGAAGAGGCGCAACACCATTTCAATCCCAAGATCGGCCTGTTCACAGGCGATTCCCCGAGACTGCAAGAATCCGGTGAGGTAGGCGGTGGACGGGTATGGAGTATTGAGTTGGGTGAGCGGGGGAATCAGTAACAGGACTCGGGGCGCGGTCATAACTTCGACATAGCATACTGTCAGGCGGGAATGCTATGTCGCCGTGCCTTATGTGGCACGGATAGCGGGTTCTGGAGCTTACCGCTTCGTGTCGATGATGCTGCCCAGCATATCATCGGCGGTTTTGAGCGTGCGGAGATTGGCTTCGAACCCGCGCTGGGCCACGATCTGGCTCACGACTTCTTCGCCGAGATCGACGTTGGACAGTTCGACCTGGGCCGCACCGTAACCACGGTCCTTCAGCACACTCGGTCCGGCCGAATCATCCTTTTGTATCACCGGCAACACACCGCCAGTTCCCACCTCGACGGACTCGACCCTCGATTTATGGAATCCGTCGGTATTCACATTGGCCACGTTATTGGCGGAGACATCGAGTTTCTTGGCGAAGTTTGTCAGGCCCGATAAGGCTGTGTCGATAGCGGACATCATAAAGCACCTCCCCATCCCGTTCCGGGATGACTGCCATGGAGCCTGCGCAGGGAGTAATGTTCCGGGAGACAGCGGGCACGCCAGTGGCGCTTGAAGAGGACTGCGTTGTGGCGGCTAGGCTGACCCTGGAACATACGTCCCTCGTTAGGTCCCTTGGCTTTGCGTCCCACCCTCTCAGGTGGTTTGCCTTTGTCACATGGTCGGCATTGATCGGGATTGACCAACCCAACCGCTATTCGAACTGGCCTAAGTGTAGCAGATTCTGTGGGGCTGCAGTGCAGCTGACCGGCGAGGAAGCAGCAACAACCAGCCTCAATAAGCAGCGGAAATTTTAGAGAGGCTCTGCATGAAATGCTCACAGGATGCAGCGATGCCTTCAGGTGATTCCCGTATCTGGCTTCCCAGAATGAAGACACAGTCATGCCCGTAGAGTTCGCACATCTCTCTGATGCGGTCTTCTCCCATGCGACCGGCTGCGGTGGGGAAGATGGGTAGGAGTGGTCCCCAGGATTCAGTGCAGGCAGACGCGATCTGCGCACAGTTCAGACGGCTGATTGGAAAGTTGAGTCCGTAGGTTGGATAAATGGTGATGTCAGCACCGGTCAGTCGCGGGAAGCGACCGTAGAGTACTTTCGGAGCTAATCCGTTCTCGGGATTGATGGAATAGGTCCCAAGGAAGGCCGGGTGAGACATGATTGGCAATGTCTCAGTCGCATGACGACTCAGATCGTGAAGCGTCTGGTATCCGACAAGCCCCGGCGAGAGGAGGATTCCATCAGCTCCTGCTAGCTTCGCAAATTGAGCTTGATTTCGTATGTCTTCGAGCGATCCGACCACGTGGGGAAAATAGAGGCAGGCGCGGCCAGTAGAGCGGGTGGCGTCATGAATGGATGCGACGCAGCGTCGGACGCGTTCGTCGAAGGGGCAGAAGGCATGATCTCCAAGACCTTGATCATCCTTAATGATGTCGACGCCGCCCAGCGCGAAGCGATGGGCCAATTCAGCCAGTGCTTCAGGGGAGAGTCCAAGCGGCTTTAAGACTGCACAGACCAACGGACGTCCGGTCACGTCAGTCTTTTTGCGGATGCCTCTTATGCCATGGCGAGGGCCGGGCCAGCCTTCCGGCAATTGCGTGGGAAGATGGATGTCAGCGACTTGAATCTGGGAGCTGAGGCTGGCCGTGCCGAACAGGGTGTGCACCATCTGTGCGAACGATTGGCCAAACAGTTCAACGGGAAAACTGATTCGGACCTGATGCCGAGATTCTTCCTCTCGTGCGAAATCCTCGACGCGACCCAGGAGTCCTTCAGGAATCTGGCAGGTACGCAACAGCGACGGCGGAGCTTCTATGGTCTGATCGGCGCACAGGCGCTCGGCCATGCTGCGCGCCTCCGACTCAGTTCCCGTAAGACGGTACTCGACGGAAAAGCGATCACCCGAAAGCGTATTTCCATGCATCGTCGTGTTCATGAGGGGCCGAAACTCTTTTGGTTAGGGATGTGTGTTGGCCATCATACGTGTCTGTCAGGAAGGCGTAAATCCCTGATCATGCCTAACGGACAGGACTATTCAAAGACGGAGGCCAATGGACTCAACCCGTAAGGGAAGATGCTCAAGTTTGAGGATCAATCTACCGATTCATTAGAGCTGAATGTCCCTAGTGTGATCAAAGGGTCTGTGAGGATATGGCGCATCGTACAATTCCGCTGTCCGACCTGAAGGTCGGGATGTATCTGATCGGGGTGGACCGCTCCTGGCTTCACACGCCGTTTCTCCGGCATAAATTTGAAATCAGCGCGCAGTCGGAAATCGACACGTTGCGGGCATCGGGCATCGCTCAGGTGACGATCGATACAGAACGGGGACTTGATCTTGCTGTGTCTGAGGTAAAACCGGTCGATCCTACACCGGCTCTTGAGAATCAGCCTGGGGCGCTCAGTTCATCAGTCACCACGGCCGTTCCTCAGGAACGTACGGCTGTGATGCTGGCGGATAATCTTGCGTTGGCGAAGCAGCGGCGGACGGAGTGGATCAATCGGCTCAATCACATCTTTGACGGCACGCGGGCGACAGGGCTGGTGTCTTACGCAGAAGCCAGCCAGTTAGTTGATGAGATGATCGGTTTCATCTTTGAACGCCAGGCGGCTTGTTACGCCGTTATGGGCCTGCGGGAGCAAGACCCGACCTTGCATGAACATGGACTCACCGTGTGCACGCTCTCCGTCATTATCGGGCAGGCATTGTCCTATCCTCGAGAAGTATTGCAACACCTGGGCGTGGCCGCCCTTCTCCATGATGTGGGGCTTGCCCGTCTGCCCAAGAACATTCTGAAGCGTACAAAGTCCATGTCGCCGGCTCAGCAAGCCCTCTATGATAGCCATCCTGCGCAGGGACTGATGGTATTGGAGAAAAGCGGGGTCTGCGATGTGGAAGTCCTGTCCATCGTCAAGCACCATCATGCTGCGCAGAGCATTCCAATCGGTGCGGTGGGCCAGTCAAATAAAGATCAGGCGTACGCTGCGCTCGTGGGGATTGTGGACCAGTATGATGAGCTGCTGACCGGCCAAACGGGCGGGCCACCCATGTCGTCCAATCAAGCGATGACGCAATTGTATCAACGATACCGCGATCAGCCGTATTTGCTCGACCAGGTGTCCTATCTGATCAGGGCGATCGGCGTGTTTCCTCTCTACAGTCTTGTGGCGCTGAAATCAGGGGAGGTTGGTGTTGTGGGATCCATTACCCCCGGGAAAGCCCACCTTCCTCTCGTGTATCTCTGTCGGGATGCAAAAGGGGTGTCCTGTGCCCCGCCTCAGGAGATAGACTTTGCTTTAGAACCTGAAGGCGGACGAAGCATTCATGATATCCGGGATCCACGGCGGGAAGGGATTGATGTGGAATCGATTCTGCGGCAGGTGGCCGCATGAGCGCCCAGCCTCAATCAGAGTCGAATGCGCGCGTGCCGGGACAGATGTCCTGGTTGCCGACTCGAGAAGATGCCTTTCTCTTGATGGAATCCTCGGGCGACGCCGTCTTTGTCACCGACCGGAGCGGGCGCATTGTGTCGTTGAATCCTATGGCTCAGCAGCTGGTCGGACGCACCCGCGATGTGTTCGGCCAGTCGTTTCAGGAGCTGATGGATTGCCGGTTTCCTGAGCCCAATGAAGCTGGCGCCTCCCCATTCCAACAGATGATGAAAACCGGGGAAGTCACGATGGTGTCATCCCATCAGTGGACCAGAGGGGATGGAGTCCGGTTTGAGCTCTCGACCACCTTCTGGCCAAGAGTGCAGCTGGCCGAACGGGTCGGCGGTGTCATCGTCACGCGGGATTTGACCTCTGAGATGGAGGTGCAGCGAGATGTGCAGCGAGTGGCACGACTGGCCGAGGATTCACCGAATCCGATTGTCGAATTCGATGGTGCCGGCGGGATGCTCTATGCCAATACGGCGATGGTGGAGCTCCTGACAGAATGCGGCGCGCTTGAGAGGGGAATCGAAGCGATGCTCCCTCCCAATCTTGATGTGATCCTCAAGGACTGTCTGCGCACCGGTTCTGCGACCTGCCGTATTGAGCATGCCATCGTTAACCGAATCCTCGCCTGGTCGTTTTTCCCCTTGGGTGACCTCAAGCAGATTCGAGCCTACGGGTTTGATGTGACGGCCGACGTGGCGTTGCGTCGAGCGAAAGAAGTGGCTGAGGAGTCTGCCCGTGCCAAAGGGATTTTTTTGGCCACCATGAGTCACGAACTCCGGACGCCGATGAACGGGGTGTTGGGGTGTACGCAGTTGTTACAGGATACGTCATTGACCGATGCGCAACGGCAATTACTCCAAACCATGCACCGCTCTGCCGAAGCACTCCTGGCTTTGGTGAATGACATTCTGGATTTCTCAAAGATCGAAGCAGGCAAGATGTCCCTGGAGACAGCGGACGTACATCTTCGCCCGCTTATCGAGGATGTCATCACCCTCGTCTCTGAACTCGCGAAGAAGAAGGCCCTGGAATTGACGGTGGATGTCGCGCCGGATGTGCCGGAAAGTCTCCGGGGGGACCCGGTGCGCCTCCGCCAGATCCTCTTCAATCTCGTCGGCAATGCGATCAAATTTACAGAGGCGGGAAGCGTGGCGGTCTCTGTCACGTTACAGCAATCGCCCCCTCATCTCCCGGATAGCATCCTGCTTGGGTGGAAGATTGCGGACACCGGCATCGGCATGACGGATGAACAGCAGGCCAGATTGTTTCAGGCTTATTCGCAGGCAGAGACGTCGACTGCAAGGAAATTTGGGGGAACGGGTCTGGGGTTGATGATCTGCCGCCAGCTTGTCGAACTGATGGGGGGCGAGATCGCGGTCGATAGCCGGGCCGGATCAGGAACCACATTTTCCTACACGACGCTCCTGCTGCCGACGATTCAGCGAGGGGCTGTCGGCCACGCGGTAACTCAAGTGTCTAAGCCGGAGTCAAAATCCGGCAGTCCGAAACGCATTCTGGTGGCCGACGATAACGAGATCAACCAGGTGGTTGCGTGTAAGTTTCTCCAGAAGCTTGGCTACGAAGTGGAGGTCGCCAGAAATGGTCGCGAAGCGCTGGAAGCGGCGGCGAGAACTCCCTACGACGCGATCTTGATGGACTGTGAAATGCCGGAGATGGATGGCTATGACGCTACCCGTGCGATCCGGCAACGGGAGACGGGGCAGGAAAGACGCATTCCTGTCATTGCGTTGACGGGTCACGCTTCCGCAGACGACGAACGAGTCTGCTTGGATGCCGGGATGGATGCCGTCCTCACCAAGCCGGTAACGCTTCCGGCATTGCGTGGGAGCCTTGACCGTATCCTTCGGCGCCTGTAGTATTTTCTCAAGTATAGCTTCCCCACTAGCTCATCCTCCTCAGGCCACTGGACGCACCCTGTCTTCATCGGGTACGTTCGCGCACCGTATAGGGGGAACGACCGGTGGTGCCAGACTACCTGTTATATAGCGACTTCAATTGCCCCTTCTGCTACGCCCTGCATGAGCGGCTGCATGAATTGCAGCTGATCGATCGCTGTGAGTGGCGGGGCGTGCAACATGCGCCGCATCTGCCGCGCCCCATGAAGGTGTGGGCAGGTTCGTTAGAGGCGGAGTTACGCCAAGAGGTGGCCGTCGTTCAACGGCTGGCGCCAGGGCTTCCGATCGCGCTGCCGTCCGGAAAACCGAATACAGGACCGGCGATTTCCCTGGCCGCATCGCTGTTCCAGCGCGATCGTGCTGCAGGGATGCAGACTGTGCGCGCCTTGTACCACGCATTCTGGGTGAAAGGACAAGACATTTCGAACCCTCTCGTCCTAGACGAGTTCGGGATTACAGACGGGAGCGATCTCGACCAGGTGAGAGAGGAGTGGGATGCGGCCTGGCACGAGACCGGCCAGGCCGGAGTTCCCTTGGTAGTCTCACCGGGAGGCGTCTTGCTGGTCGGGTGTGTGTCGACCGAGCAGATTCAAGCGTTCTTCAGATTACATGACTGACGCTACGCGATGTCGAGAGTCATAACGTAGTTCTGGAGTTCCTGCCGTCGTTCTTCCTCCGTAGCTTTAAGCGACTCGATCTCTTTCCTGATTTTCTCCAGTTCCGTTTCCTGTCCATCCAGCTTTTTGACGTAACGATTGTACAGATCCGAGTTCTGCTGGAGCCGCTGCATGTTCTCGCGAATGCGGCTGTGTTCAGCGGTGATCTCGCCGATGCGTTGTTCGAGCCTAGTTCGTTGCGCGCGGACTTCATCAAGTTTACTGCGCAAATGCACGACCCGTTGCAACGCCTCTTTGACTTTTGCACTGACCTCTTTCGCTTGTTGGAAATAGGCGATCTGGTCAAGGCTGGTCTCCATCAAAAGAATCGACTCCTGGATCGGGAGCGTTTCTTTCACGCGCAGAGTCGCAGTTTTGCCGGCATCCACCGCGATACTGAAACGATACAGGTCCCTGGTCCGTTCCGTGGCGTCCTTCGGCTCGACCAATTTCCAGTCGGCGCGATAGGGCTGCTCGATCAAGACGATCCTGGACTTCTGGTCACGATTCCTGACGAGGTAGGTCCGATCCTCAACCAGCCGGCGGGACACCAGCATGGTGCCTTTCTTGAGCGAGACAGTCGCGAGTTCCTGGGTGCCGCCTTCGATCTTGGGCTCGACTTCCGTTTTCAGGTCGAGCGCATAACTAATCAGCCGATCCTGTCCCGGCGCCAGATCCTGGATTTGCGCATCGCCGGCGTACGCGCCGCCATCGAACACGGTGATGGGGCCTTGCATCAGATGGAGCCCTGAGCTGTTCTTGAGGCGGTAGCCGTTGAGCGGATGTTTTGCATTCACGGATTGATTATAGACGGCGAGTTTCTGGCCCTGGAGCGATTGGCCGATGATCGGCAACAGCGCACTCTGATGTTTGTCCAGCGTGACCGGTTGATCCAGGCGATATTCGAATAACTCACCCTTGTCTTCGGCCATGGCCATCGAGGCGACGCCCTGGTCGATTCGTCCCATCCCCATGTCCGCGGCCATGGCCATTTCAGCCGGCGCGTTGGCGCGGCTTCCGGCAAAGCCTTCGGCCAGCTTGCCCAGTAACCGTTCCTTCTTCATGTCGCTCCGGGCCGGAGAGGCAGCCGCCGGGGTCGATGGTTTGGCCTCATCCATGGCGTCCCCGTAGGTCTGGGGCTTGAGGTTGGCATACAACTCCGGTTGCACGACCGGTCGGAGATTGTAGAGCGGCTGATAGAGATCCATGGTGAAGGAAATGGGGCGACCGGAGATGAGCGAAAGCTTTACGTTGTGCCAGTCCTGTTGCGTCTGATTCTCCACGATGGCCCAGCCTTGCAGGTACGGCGCTTTCTCTTCATCGAGAACGAGGCGATAGGTGGTTTTCCAGACCGGTGTTTCAGTCAGATAGGCCACACGGGCCTGGCGGCTTCCCGTACCGTCGAACAGAATCGAGACCGTCTTGCGTGTCGCATCGTGATGGCCGGCTAATGTGGCGAGCGCTTGTTGCAGTTCCGCGTTCAAGCCGGCATCCAATAATTTGACCCGCTGGATCTGTGCGAAAGGGAGTGAACGAAACCCCTCGTCGGTCAGAAGGTTGAGGTATTCCTGCTCGATGGTTCGACGAATCTGGCCATCGCTCAGCGATTCCGTTTTCTTTTCCACACCCAGGATGGTGCCCAGCAGGGAATTGGGCGCCGTGACCTCGACCCGTTCGCCGCGTACCTGTGTCAGGATCTGGCCCATGGTCGGGTTCCCGTTCAAATTGATGCCGAAGCCGCCGAGGGTTTTCGTGACGGGATCACGCGACCCATAGGTGACTGTGGAAATCTTCCCGCCGCCAAAATCCTGGACCACGAGACTCTTCAAGAGGTCGTTGATCTGATGTGTCTGGAGCCGCAGGTCCCACTGGGTCCGGTCGGTCACGGTGCCGTCATGCTGGAAGTAGCCGACCCCGCTGGAGTAGAGGATGATCTTGGACAAGGGCAGCGAAACCGCTGTGTCTGCGGCCGGGCTTGGCGGAGGAGCCAGCAGGGCGAAGAGGCAGGCACAGGAGAGCACGACCGGACAGATTACCGCACGCCAGCCACGTCGCATGGGAGCCTCCATCGTAAAGAGTGTCACCCTGGATCGATGCGATTCAGGGCGTAGGTGATATGACCTATCCCTGATATGTCGTCAAGGGGCCGATCCTTTCACCTGTTTTCCGAGGACCGTGGCTCATGATAGGGTGGGGGCCATGAACCAGTCTGAAGGCGATACGATTCGACAGATTCTGGCGGACTGCCGGACGATTGCCGTGGTCGGCGCGTCGTCCAATCCCGCTCGCGCGTCCAATCACGTGGCTGCTTACATGAAAGCGCAAGGCTACCGGGTCATTCCGGTGAATCCCAATGAACAGACCGTCATCGGCGAGCAGGCCTATCCGTCGCTCACGGCGGTGCCCGGCTCGATCGATCTGGTCGATATCTTTCGCAAGTCGGAAGACGTTCTGCCGATTGTTGCAGAAGCAATTGCGCGCGGCGCGAAAGCCATCTGGATGCAAGAAGGTGTCATCAACGAAGCCGCGGCGCAACTCGCGCGAGAGGCCGGTCTCGCCGTCGTGATGGATCGCTGTTGGCTGAAGGACCATGCGGTAAGACAACATCGTGGCTAATCCCTCGCCGGACTCATCCGAGACAGACCTCCGTCGCCAGGCCCTCGTCGAGGCAGCAGAATTACTGGCGAAGGTGTTGGATACCACGGTCAGAATTCCGGGGACGTCCCTCTACCTCGGGCTCGATCCGTTGATCGGGCTGATTCCGGGCATCGGCGACGTGCTGGCGAATCTGATCGGGACGGTCATTCTGGGAATGGCCGCGCGCCTGGAAGTTCCGCGCATCGTCATTATCCGAATGAGTCTCAACCTCCTGATCAACGGGGTAGTCGGAGCGGTGCCGATCCTTGGCGACCTCTTCTCGGTCTGGTTTCGCAGCAACAGCCGGAATGCGGACCTGCTTCGCCAGGCGGCGACGCAATCAGCCAGACGTACCCACGCTGATTGGACCTACGTGGTCGGGATCATCGGCGGGACGGTCGTGCTGCTACTGGGTCTCGTCGCATTTGTGCTGTGGATGGCGGTCAGCCTCTGGAGCCGGTTTGCTGGAATACCGTAGAACGGGTCCGTGCCGGTCAAAACCCAGCTTGTCCTTGGCCGGGTACAACTTCCATGATACACCTGGAGCGGTTTATTCAAGGAGGGTGCATGAACGGCTCGGATGTAATGCAATCGGTTGCGGCAGGAAAACCCACAGAGTACGGAAAAGTTCTAGTCGTCGATGATGATCCTGCTGTCTGCCATGTGACTGGGCAGATGTTGGAACTCCACGGCTTTCAGGTGTTGTACGCGGAGAATGGAGAGCAGGCGCTGGCGCTGTTCGATGAATATGACGATCAGGTGTCGATTCTGGTGGCGGATATCGTGATGCCGAAGATGTCCGGACCGCAATTGGCCCATCTGTTACGCATCCAGCGACCGGAGTTGCCGGTGTTGTTTGTATCGGGCCTGGTATCGTACGCGAATTTCGAGGGGGTGATGGGCGGGTGGATGCTGAAGAAGCCCTATTCTCCCTCCATCCTGGCGTCGAAAGTCCGCGATGTGTTAGCGGCATTCGAATCGAAGTCCAGAGTGGTTTCCAACCCAGCCGGTACGGGGCAGTGCGCTATCCAGCCAGCCGGTCTTTGAAGGTGAGTTCGGCGATGGCCGATTTATCCAGCTCGCCTTTCCCGCTTGCCATCAGCCGTTGATATTGCGCCAGCGTCGCTTCCGCCACCGGGAGCGTCAGTCCGGCCGCGCGTCCCATCGCGACGGCGATGCCGGAATCTTTCGCGGCGTGAGCCGCAGAAAAGTAGCAGTCATGGGCGCGCTGCTGCATGTCTTCTCCGTCGGTCTCCAGCACGCGGGAGTTCGCGCCGGTCTGACTGAACACCTCGCGGAGCATCGTCAGATCCAATCCGAGGGCCTGTCCTAATCCGAGCCCTTCCGCCAGCGCCGCCGTATTGCAGTTCATCACCATATTCACCAGCGCCTTCACTTCCGCCGCCGTCCCGCTCGCTCCGACGTAGCGGACGGTTTTCCCCAGTGTCTCCAGCATCGGCTTGGCCCGTTCGAAGGCCATGCGTCGCCCCCCGCACATCAGATAGAGCGTGCCTTGCCGAGCTTGGGGAATGCTGCTCGCCATGCAGGCTTCGAGTGACGCACCGCCGAGCGCGGTGACGCGCTGTTCCACCTCGCGATGGACCGACGGTGAGACCGTGGCGCAATTGATGAAGAGCCGGCCCTTTGCGTGGGCGAGCAGGCTGGTGGGATTATCGACGGCAAAGATCTGATCCATCGCTGCATCGTCGGTGACGACAGTGATCACAGTCTGTGAGGCCTGGGCCACAGCCGCCGGGTCCGCAGCGGCCTGACAGCCGAGTTCTTTCGCCAATGCAGCGGCGACAGAGGTCTGCCGGTCATAGACGGCCGAGAGCGGAAAACCGAAGTCTTTCAGGCGGCGCGCCATGTTCGCGCCCATGCGTCCGACGCCGACGAATCCGATGGTCTCATGTGTCGTGGACATGACTGTGGCTCCCTGCAAGGGGCACGGAAATTTTGCGTGCCCGGATCATTAGAGTGGCTGTGGGGTTTCTTGTTGCGGCGTGTGGCGAGTCCAGCGCAGGCTGGTTTTCCCGTCGCTGGTCGTGAAGCCGCCCTCCTGCGTGGCGACGATGCCCAAAGTCCGCTGCCGCTTCTGCGTGGGCTGTAACTGCACGATGCCGCCTTTTGTCACCACGGTACCGCGGGTTTGATCCATGATGAAGAGATCCGTGGCCGCAGACGCTTTAATGGTCCAGACAAATGTGGCCGGCCCGCCTGCATAGGTGCCCGTGCTTTCCCAGACTCCTACCAGGGCGCGATCCACGCTCTTGAGTTGAAACACCGGCACACTCGTGGTGTTGTTCCGCAGGTTCCAGAGTTCAGCGGGGATTTTGCTGGGGGGCTGATCGCCCTCCAGCTTCTTCCAGGTGCTGTGGAGACTGCCGGTGGTCACAAATGAATCGGGCTTCCCCGTCACATAAGTGCCTTTCCACGATTGCCCCTTAAAAGTATTTGCGCGGTCGAGCGACCAGCGGCCGGACTCGGCGTCCAGCACCCCGTCGAACTGCGTCAGAGACGAGAGCATCCAGGATTGATTCTGTCCGATCACCAACAGGTAGTTATGCTTCGTCGTGCCCTGTAGGGCGTGCGCCTGCCAGGTGCCCACCAGTGCGCCGGTGTCGATGGTCGAGGATTTGGTGGGGCCGGTCGAGTCTGTCTCGCCCACAGTTCTTGTCTGCGTGACCGTCACTGGCGAGGTACGCAGGAGCGACCGGGATCCGGTCTGGAGATCGGCCGTGGCTGCATCCGTGGAGGCCACGGGAGGCGGAGGTGGAATCCGGGACGCCACGACGGCAGCCCCATACCGTTCCGCCGCGCTCTTGCCGATGGCCATTACTGAGTCTGAAAGGTTGCTTGCATGAATGGACGAGACCATGACCGTGACGAGATTGTCGCCGTTCAAAAAGGTCAGTCGCGACAACGAGGGCGGGGAGTCAATGCGAATGGCCCCGTCTCCCAGACCGGCCACGAGCACGCTATCGCGTCTGAGCCGGTCCTTGTTGAACCCGGCGCGCCGGTCCTTGCCGGGGGTTTCGTCCACTTGCACGGTCACGGCATTGGCGCTGTCGCGGGTTGATTTAAAGACACAGGTGGTGGCATCGGTGCGCTGGCCTTCTCGTGCCGGTTCGCCCAGGGCGCGCTCGGCCTCTGCCGACGTGATCAGGGAACAGGGATCGGTGTCCGAGGCAAACGGCGAGAGGCCGTTGCCACAGGAGATGAAGGTAAGACTGGACAGGCACAGACTGCTGAATGAGAACCAACGTGACATACACACAGACTCCAGAAGATGGAGAAATGATTGTACATGGATCGTGGGTCAGGTGCTACCCGCTCCATCGGGGGGAGCGGGTAGAGACTGAGAGGAACAACCTAGGGAGGTTCACGTTATCGAGGGGCGACCGGGCTGACGATTAACCCGCGACAAATTTCAGTGAGACGCCGTTGATGCAGTAACGGAGTCCGGTCGGCTTCGGGCCGTCATCGAAGATATGTCCCTGGTGGCCGCCGCAGCGGGCGCAGTGCACTTCGGTGCGGGTCATAAAGAATTTCGAATCGGTGCGAGTCTCCACCACCTTCGGATCGATCGGCTGCCAGAAGCTGGGCCAGCCGGTGCCGCTGTCGAACTTATGCTCCGACGAATAGGCAGGGAGGTCACAGCCTGCGCAATAGTAGATACCTGCTTTCTTGTTATCGTGCATGTTGTCGGTAAAGGGGCGCTCGGTACTTTCGTGTCGGAGGACCTTGTAGGCCTCCGGTGTGAGGAGCTTTCTCCACTCCTCGTCGGTCTTCACAACTTTGACAATCGTGCCGATTTCAATTTTTGGTGGCATAGGTGGTCTCCCTTTGTTGCAGGGGTATATAGCTTCTAAGTCGAATTACGATGGATATCCTTACATAGCCTCTTACGCAAGGGCAAGGTGAAGGTGCGGGGCTGGGGCTCAACTGCTCTCGCACCTCCCGGAGCGACCCTATCGGGCTCCGCAGAGCGGCAGCCTTCGGAAATTCCCTCGCGGACTCGGTCAGTTTCCGCTTTCCTTCTCAGCTGAGCCTCGATGGGTCCCCGCTCCTTCGGTGATGTTCGCGCTGAACCCCAGCCCCGGACTGGGAGATGATGGCGGGACGGAATGCATTCGTGCAAGTGCAGATGGAGCAACCGTCTCCGCCGCACCTGGGAAAGTGGAAGAAGAGAACGGCGTGCCGAAGCCTTGGCGAAGGAGGACACGCTTCCAGCCTTCGTAGCCTTGTTGGCTACTTCGGCGGAGTAGGCTAAGGCCGTGGGGCTCCACTGCAACCAAGACCTGTGATCTGGGGAAAGATGAACCACATCCAATGACTGGACTTTCTCCCAGCTCGTTACCGATCGATAAAGGTTCCACCCTGAGGGTAGAGGAAGAGCTTTCCGTTACCGGGACGAGTATCGGGCGGCATTGAAGAATCGGGATGTGGTGCATAGATGTCGTTGCCGTTGAGGTCGAAGAACCCGGCGACGCTTTTTTCCGAGGAGTCTCCGAAGCCTGATGCGACCCGGTACTGATCCTCTCCTCCCTCATCGATGAAAAGCCCCCAGCCTGCATAGTCGGCTCGACCAAGACCGGTCGAGTGCTCGAAGGCATAAATATCTCTGCCTTGTCCTGCATCGATCATGAGGCTTACGCTGTTGTCCCATGCGACTCCACCGTTGTAATAGGGTCCGGAGGAGCCGTAGCGATCGTCTCCTTGCCGGTCGATGAAAAGGCCGACCCCGAAGTGGGCGGAAGCGCCATGCCCGTAGCGCGCGCCCTGATGCTCGTCGTCGCCATCGAAGTCCAATTTCATTCCTGTGCCGAAAAAGTAGCCCAGCCCCTGTGAGAAGTTGGCGCTGTCATAGTGATCCTGCCCTTCGAGATCCAACAAGATTCCCCAGCCACCGGCCAGGTTGTAGGGTTGCCATTCCACCTTCGTTGTCAGAATTCGTTGTCCAGATCCGGCACCCAGCCCGAAGCAGTCGTATTGATAGAGAGGGTCGCCAGGTTTTCCCATCGGAGCATCCTGCGAGTTATAGGCACTGGGATATGTGTCGCCGCATTGATAGTGGTCGTCGCCGGTAATGTCGATGACGGCGCCGACGCCCAAGGGGCCGCCGAATCCGATCGCGAAGCCATGGCTGGTATAGCGGTCATTTCCTGCCCCATCGAGCAAAAGGCCGAGTCCTCCAATGGCGGCGCCCTGAGTCAGGCGATTCCCCGTATAGACGTCGTTACCTTTCGCGTCGAACAAGATTCCGAGTCCGCCGAATCCAGCGCCTCCCGACCCCATGTCGTGATCCCCGGCGGGCCTTTCGTTTTATTGGGAATGGATGGCCAGCTCAATCAGCGCGTCGGCTGTTATCCCTGTAAATCGTCCTCGATCAGTTCCTCGCTTGCAGGCATCCCGTGAGCGACGTATTTGGCGTAGGACAAGTAGATCGATGCGCTGTCGCGCATTGCCTTGGTCCCATTGGCCATACGATGCAGTTTATCAGAGCCGGACGGCTCCGTATTGCGAAGGTGATCGACATGGTCATGCAAAACGAGCGTGAAGCGCTCCATGGCCATTTCGACCTCTAGGTAGGCTTGCAAAAGTGGATTACTCATGATTGTTCTCCTCAGTAGGTGAGCATACACTACGTCGATATGGCCTTCAACCAACGCCAGGCAGTTGCCCGTCTCTCGCCGATCCTCCTCAACGCCATTGAGCAGGTCGCCTCCAGTTCGGTCCGGGGCGGCCATAATCGTGTCGCTCAAGCCGTGGCCGATCTCTCCAGGCTCTTTACAAAAGATCGTGCCTCACTGAAATCCGATTATCTCGATCATCCGGCCCATGCAGCAGCCTATCTCAAATACTTTTTGCCGGTAAACCTGTCCAAGATTCAGGTTCTGCTCGACGAGATGCCGCAAGGCTGGCCGGACCAAGCATCCGGTCGTTCGATCCGCATTCTTGATGTGGCATCGGGACCAGCCACAGGGGCGTTAGCCGTACTTGATTGGTTCCATCAGCATTGGCCAGACCAAATCAGAGATCTCACCGTTGTGGCAATCGATATCTCTGCCGAGGCTCTCAAGCAAGCCAGGCAGCTCTGGGACACCTATAGCCGGGAATCTGGAGTCACCGGTGGACGGCTGATGACTCATGAGGGGAATCTGGAGCGTTTGCCCAACGGGGTGTGGCACACCCACGTCGAACAGCAAGCCCCCTACGACCTGATCATTATGGCAAATTGCCTGAACGAACTCTTTTCTCGAAATGCCAATCCTACGCAGGCGAAAGTAGAACTCATAACGCAACTTATGGCGAGGTTGGCTCCGACTGGCACGCTGATGATTGTTGAGCCGGCGTTACGAGACACCTCGAGAGCGCTGCATCAGGTGCGGGACCGATTGATTGAGGAGAATCAGTGCACAATCTATAGCCCATGTCTTCATGAAAATAGTTGCCCCGCACTGGTGAATCCGTTCGATTGGTGTCATGAAGAGCGGGGCTGGGAACCGCCGTTAGAGATCCAAAAGATCGACGATGAGGTGGGATTCATCAAAGATGCGTTGAAGTTTTCGTATCTGCTCCTTCGAAAAGATGGGCGGACCATCGTCGAACGTAGACCTGATGTCTATCGTGTGGTCAGTGAATTGCGCGAATTGAAAGGCGAGAAGCGGGCGTGGCTCTGTAACGAGTTGGGGCGATCGGAAATCGGACGTCAGGATCGATTAAGGTCTGACTCAAACGCACCATTTGATGACTGGCATCGCGGCGCTATCGTGCAGATCGAGCGAGTCGTGCGAAAAGAGCGGGAAGGAAAAGTGTCGGCGGTGGGACGAATTGAACGCGACGGAACCGCGCAGATAGTTCGATCAACCTGAGGAAGGGCGTTAATCCGCTTCCGGCTCTGAACTGCCGTGCTGATGGCTGACGCGATCCTCGTCGAACATCTCCGCCATTTCGGCGGCGATCATGTCGCGGTCGTTGGGCACGGAAATGAGGGGGATTTCCTTGCGGGCTTTCGGTGCGGGCTCTGGGTCCAGCTGTTTTTTCTTATCGTCCATATTTTGAGTATACACCCGCAGGCTGACTAAAGGGGAGTTATTCAAAGGCCTCCAGCGACGATTGCTCGGGAAATTTGGTATTGCAGCCGAGGCAGGTCACAAAGTAGATCGCTTCACGGACCGACATCGTAATACGAAAATCCAATGTGACTCCGCGGTGTTGACAGGTGCGGCAGCCGATTTCTTTGAGGCGATAGGGGATATCCGGCTGGGTGCGCTGGTAAAACTCCATGTCAGTGTAGACCGGAAAGCTGTAGCGGCATTTCATGCAGACGCCCCGCCACTCACCATCTGGTTGCATGAAGCGGCGGTCGATCCCAAACCGATCCCCCTTGCAAATGGCGCAGTGGACCGAAGTCAGTCTCTGTTCAACTTCTTCCGGCGAGAGCGAAGGCATTCAGGTCCTCTTTTCATCATGAGCGGATAAGCGAGTATAGCGAGGGGCTTCAGTAGACTGCAACGGCCAAGCCGATCAGCCGTGATTCGCTTGACCCGTTCCACACAATACTATACGTAGATCGCCATGCATGTGATTTCTAATGCATTGATACTGGGTAACATCGACGAGGCTCGGAACCCCATGCCGGGGATCGCCGGACTGTTGCTGGTGGCGGAAGAGTTTCGCGTTGAGCCTCCCGTCTGGCTGGACTACGAATATATCCCATTCAAAGAGTTTTCAGTTGTAGATCCCGCGCGGCTCGATCGCGCGGTGGCCTGGCTCGAAGCGCGTGCTCCAGGGACCCGTACGCTGGTCTGTTGCCGTGCCGGGATGGGGCGGTCTGCGTCTGTCCTGATCGCATACTTTTGCTGCAACCAAGGCCTGTCCTATGAAGAGGCCGTGGCGTTTGTCAAAGCCCGTCGGCCTGGAGCGATGCCGCTTCCCCAGCTGCAGGAGACCATTGAGAACGTACTCAAGCTGCGCTCCCATCGGGCGAGTAAGACAGCCGGATCCACTTCTGTTCCGCGCGTCGCCTAGCCGGGCTCCTGTAGCTCTTTCCAGCATTGCGTTTCTTCCCGTTCGCGTGGCGTAATGATTTGCGTCGATGCGTCATTCCTTTTCACCATGTAAAGGGTCCTATGCCTGAACTACCCGAAGCCGAAGTCGCGGCTCGTCAACTTCGTGCGCGCTTGATTGGAGCGCAGGTTACGGGTGTAGTCGCGGGGAGGTCCGACATCGTTCGCGAAGGCGGTGATACGGATTGGTGGTATCCCGGGAGTGTGGTGACGGCGGTCGATCGATACGGGAAGAGTGTCGCGATTGAATTTGAGAAAGCGGGGGACAGACGCTATCTCGTGGCAGAACTCGGGATGACCGGGCTGCTGTTATTTCCTGCCGTGTCGATCAAGTTCCCTCAGCATGTGCACTACACGATGCAATTCGATTCCACGTCGACCGGTTCATTGCGCTATTGGAACCCGCGCCGGTTCGGCCGTCTCTCTTTGCTGGATCGTGCGGGTCTCGATCGCTATCGTGCCAGGCGGTTTGGATGGGATCCTCTTCATGTCACCTGCGAGGAGTTTACTCGGTTGCTCCGGCAATGTCGGCGTCGATTGAAAGCGGTGTTGATGCACCAGCAGGTCATTGCGGGTATCGGAAATATCTATGCAAATGAAGCCCTGTTTCGAGCCGGTTTGCATCCGGATGTGATCGCCAGTCAGCTCGCACCTTCTGCTGCAGGCCGTCTCCACCATGAGATGCAATCAATTCTACGGGCGGCCATTGTATGCGGGGGGTCCAGCGTCAAAGACTTCTTTGCTCCGGACGGTTCCGAAGGAACCTACAAGCAACACCATCTTGTGTATGGCAAGGAGGGGATTCCTTGTCCCCGGGCATGTGGGACCGTTATCAAGCGCGTCCAAGGTGAGCGGAGTTCATTTATTTGCACCACCTGTCAGAAGATTCGGACGCGCCGGTGAGATTGTCTTTGAGATCATTGACAGATTGAGCGCCGTGTTACCGTGGACTTTTGAATAGGTGTTCAAATAATTCAATGTGTTAGATGGTGACTACTCTCTCTGATCAAGCCGGCGGACTAGGCCTTTTGAGCTCTCACGAGTTAGTACCTCTGGTGTATTGAGTCATCCCTGTGATTTCGCTACAATCCGGCTCCCTTATCGCTGGTTTCCACTACGCTGAAGGAGTGTCGTCATGGCCAAGGTGCTTGAAGGTCCCGGAATGGGGCTGATGAAGAAGTGGGGGATCAACGTCCCCAATTACGTCGTCGTCACATCCGTTGACGAGTTGACAAAGCTGGGGCAAGCGAATGAATGGCTGAAGAAATCCAAGCTCGTCGCCAAGGCCCACGAGGCCCTCGGGTCACGGTTTAAGCTTGGTTTAGTCAAGATCGATCTGGATTTCAAGGCAGCGGAAGCCGCGACCAAGGAAATGATCGGCCGCCAAGTCGGGAGCATCACGGTGACGCAGGTCATCGTGTCAGAAATGATTTCTCACAAAGAAGAATATTATTGCGCGGTGAAGTCGACGCGCGAAGGCAGTGAGATTCTCGTGGCCAATTGCGGCGGGATCGAAGTCGAGTCGAATTGGGAACGGGTCAAGCGGCTCTGTCTCGAGATCGGACAGGCCCCTTCCGCCGACGCGCTGGAAAAGCTCTCGAAAGAGGCGGGATTTACCGGTCCGCTGATCAAGAAAATGGCCGAGTTTGCCGGGAAAATGTTTGCCTGCTTCGATAGTGAAGATGCGCAGTATCTGGAAGTCAATCCGGTCGTGACTCGCGCGAGTGATGGCGAACTGGTGGCGCTGGATGCCGTGACCTTGCTCGACGGCGACGCCAAATTTCGCCATCCGGATTGGAACTTTGCGTTTGCGGCAGAATTCGGCCGGGCCTACTCCAAGCAGGAAGAGGAGGTCATGGCTGTCGACAGCAAGATCAAGGGCTCCGTCAAGTTCATCGAAATTCCCGGTGGTGATACGGCAATGCTTCCCGCAGGCGGTGGCGCCAGCGTCTATTATTCCGATGCCGTCGTGGCGCGTGGCGGTAAGTTGGCGAACTACGCCGAATACTCCGGCGATCCGCCCGATTGGGCGGTTGAAGTGCTGACGGAGAAAGTCTGCTCGCTGCCCGGAATCAAGAACATCATTGTCGGCGGCGCGATTGCCAATTTCACCGACGTGGTGAAAACCTTCGGCGGCATCATCAACGGATTCCGCAAGGCCAAGTCGGAAGGCAAGCTCAAGGGCGTGAAAATCTGGGTGCGTCGCGGTGGCCCGCGAGAGAAGGAAGGGCTCGACGCGATGCGCGCGCTCAAGGACGAAGGGTTCGACATCAGTGTCTTCGATCGCAACACGCCGCTCACCGACATTGTCGATAAGGCGCTCCAGAAATAGAACCGAGTGCTGAGTCCTGAGTGCTGAGCAGTAAGAACTGCTCTCCCCCACTCAGCACTGAGCACTGAGTACTCAGCACTAAAGAGGAGATCCCGATGAGTATCCTGGCAAACAAAGATACCTATGTGGTCATTCAGGGCGGCGTGGCTGGCGTCAACGCCGCGCGCCGCATGGCCGAGTTTTGTTATCTAATCAAGCGTTCGCTGAACGTCCTGGCCTTTGTCTATCCGCCGGATGCCGGGAAGACGCACGAGATTCCCTACGGAAGCGGACTGGTTGCGGTCCCCATCTATAAAACGGTCGCCGAAGCCACCAAGCACCATCCTCAGATCAACACCAGTCTCGTCTACATCGGTGCCGATCGCGCCATGAAGGGCGGAATGGAAGCCCTCGACGATACGCACATCAAGGTCGTCTCGATGATCACCGAAGGCGTACCTGAGAAGGACGCCAAGATTCTTGGGGCCCATGCCAGAAAGCTCGGCAAGGTTTTTAACGGCCCATCGTCGATCGGTATTGTGTCAGCCGGCTCCTGTCGCCTCGGTGTCATCGGCGGCGCGTTCGACAACCTCGTCCTGTCCAAGCTCTATCGCGAAGGTTCCTTCGGGGTCATCACCAAGTCGGGCGGTCTTTCCAACGAAATTATCTGGATCTGCTCACAGTTCGCCGACGGCATCACAACGGCCATCGGTATCGGCGGCGATGCCTATCCGGGAACTGACTATGTGAGCTATCTTGAAATGTTTGAGAACGACCCGCAGACGAAGGCAGTCGTCATTGTCGGCGAAATGGGCGGCGATCTCGAAGAGCGCGCGGCTGAGTGGTACGGCGCCAAGAAGCGGCGCGTGAAGTTGATGGCCGTGGTCTCCGGCTTCTGCCAGGAAAGTCTGCCGAAGGGGATGAAGTTCGGTCACGCGGGCGCGAAGGAGGGGTTGAAAGGCGAAGGGTCGGCCCGTTCCAAGTCCGATGCCCTCAAAAAGTCCGGCGCGATTGTCCCGGCGACCTTCGGGGCCCTCGGTCCGGCGATCAAGGAAGCCTATCAGGAATTGTTGAAGTCCGGTCAGGTGAAGGAGCCGGTCGAGCCGGCGTCACTGCCGAAGTTGCCAAAGAGCATTGAAGCGGCCATGAAGGCCGATGAAGTCATGGTCACCCCACTGATTCGTACTACGATCAGTGATGATCGCGGGGACGAACCCTGCTATGACGGGTATCCCGCGTCCGAGCTCATCAATAAGGGCTACGAAATCCCTCATGTGGTCGGACTCTTATGGGACAAGCGGTTGATCTCCAAGCAGGAAGCCGAAATTATCAAGCGCATCATGATGCTCTCTGCCGACCATGGTCCCTGCGTGAGCGGAGCGTTGGGGACGATCATCGCGGCATGCGCCGGGATCGGCCTGTCCCAGTCAGTGGCCGCCGGACTCATCATGATCGGCCCGCGCTTCGGCGGTGCCGTCACCGATGCCGGACGGTTCTTTAAACATGCCGTCGATAACAAGATGACGGTCGACGAATTCCTGACCTATATGAAGAAGAACCATGGTCCGGTGCCCGGCATCGGCCATCGTGTGAAGAGCTTGCGCAATCCGGACAAGCGGGTGAAGGAGTTGGTTGGCTATGTAAAGAGCCTGCCCATTAAGACCCCGTGCCTCGATTTCGCGCTGGAAGTCGAAAAAGTGACGGCGGTAAAGAAAGACAACTTAATTTTGAATGTGGACGGAACGATGGCGGCCGTGTTGGTCGATATCGGATTCCCGGTCGATAGTTTGAACGGATTCTTCATCCTCTCGCGGACGATCGGATTGATCGGCCACTGGGTGGATCAGAAGCGCCAGGACAGCCGTCTGATCCGGCTGTTCGATTACCTAGTGAACTACGCGGCCCCCAAACGGCGCGAAGTGCCGCCGTTGAAATAATTGCGGGAGGTTCCGCCGACTGAAATAGTCGCGGGAAGTGCCGCTGCTGAAGTAGCGTGAAACGCGAAGCGTTGTTCGTGAATCGCGACCAGGTCTGCGAGAGACGCTTTACGGGACACGCACGACGTCATTAATAGGAAACGGAGAGACGCCATGTCGATGGATTTAGCAAAAAATCTCTATGCGAAGATGCCGGAAGTGTTCGCCAAGGCCAGAAAGAAATTCGGTCGCGGCCTGACGCTGGCCGACAAGATTTTGGTCTCCCACGCAGATAACTTTGACACGCAGACTTGGGATCGCGGCAAGGCCATGCTGGCACTGCGCCCGGATCGTGTGGCGATGCAGGATGCGACGGCGCAGATGGCTATCCTGCAGTTTATGCAGGCGAACAAGAAGCAAGCGGCTGTGCCCAGCACGATTCATTGCGACCATTTGATCCGTGCGGAAATGGGTTCCGAGAAGGACCTGCTTCGCGCGATGGACGAGAACAAGGAAGTCTATAATTTCCTCGCGTCCGCGGCGAAAAAGTATGGCATCGGGTTCTGGAAGCCGGGCGCCGGCATCATTCACCAGGTCGTGCTGGAGAACTATGCGTTTCCCGGTAGCTTGATCATCGGGACCGACTCCCACACGCCGAACGGCGGTGGATTGGGCGGATTGGCCATTGGTGTCGGCGGTGCGGATGCCGGCGAAGTCATGGCCGGACTGCCCTGGGAAGTACTCCATCCGAAGCTGATCGGTATCCGTTTGACCGGCAAGCTAAGCGGCTGGGCCTCACCCAAGGACGTCATTCTGTATCTCTGCGGTTTGCTCACCGTCAAAGGCGGAACCAACAAGATCGTCGAATACTTCGGCCCCGGCGCCGAAACCATCAGCGCGACCGGCAAAGGTACCATTTGCAATATGGGCGCAGAGCTTGGCGCCACCACCTCGGTGTTCCCCTTCGATCAAAAAATGGTGGCCTACCTGAACATTACGGATCGTGCCGACCTTGCCAATCTGGCCATGGCGAACAAGGAATTACTCGTCGCGGATCCGGAAGTCGCGCAGTCGCCGGAGAAGTATTACGATCAGATCGTCGAAGTGGACCTGTCGAAGCTGGAGCCGCACGTGGTCGGTCCGCATACACCGGACCTCGCCCGGCCTATCTCCAAGATGGCCGCCGAAGCGAAGGAGAAGGGCTATCCCATTGAGGTGAAGGCCGCCCTCATCGGCAGCTGCACGAATTCCTCCTATGAAGACATCAGCCGGTCGGCCCACATTGCCAAGCAGGGCCTGAAGGCCGGGTTGAAGGCGAAGGCCTCGTTCCTCGTGTCCCCGGGTTCCGAGCGGATTTATCACACGATGAAGCGCGATGGATTCTTGGACACGTTTGAGCAAATGGGCGGAACAGTGTTGTCGAACTCCTGCGGTCCCTGCATCGGGCAGTGGAAGCGTGCTGACGGAGTGAAGGGCAAGGCGGATTCCATCGTCAGTTCCTTCAATCGAAACTTCCCAGGCCGTAACGACGGCATCAATGAAACCTTGTCGTTCCTCGCCAGTCCGGAAGTGGTGACTGCCTATGCGCTGTCCGGCGACTTGGGATTCGATCCGGTCAATGGCACGCTCAAGGGTGCGGACGGGAAAGAATTCAAGCTGGAACCACCGCAGGGAGAAGAGCTTCCTGCAAAGGGTTTTGCGAAGGGCGAAGAAGGATTTGTCGCGCCGGCCGAGAATGGCGATGGCCTCACCGTCGATATTCCGCCGACCAGCGAGCGCTTGCAGCTCTTACAGCCGTTCCCCCGTTGGGATGGGAAGGACTTCGAGAAGTTGCCGCTGTTGATCAAGACCAAGGGGAAGACCACCACCGACCATATTTCACCGGCCGGTCCCTGGCTGAAGTTCCGCGGTCATCTCGACAAGATCAGCGACAATATGTTTTTGGGCGCCAACAACACGTTTTCGTCCGAGCCTGGCAAAGGAACCAATGTCCTCACCGGTGAATCGAATTTGACCATTGCGCAGATTGCCCGGGCCTTCAAGGCCAAGGGAATCGGCTCAATTGTGGTCGGCGATGAGAATTACGGTGAGGGCAGCAGCCGCGAGCATGCCGCGATGTCACCGCGATTCCTGAACGTTAAAGTGGTGCTCGTCAAAGGCTTCGCACGCATCCATGAAACGAATTTGAAAAAACAGGGGATCTTGGCGTTAACCTTCGCTGATCCGAAGGATTACGAGAAGATCGAGCAGCAGGACCGTATCAGCGTGACGGGGTTGAGCAGTTTGGCTCCCGGCAAGCCGGTGCAGGTGACGATACACAAGGCGGATGGCAACGCGCTCACCATCCAGGCGAACCACAGCATCACGGCGCAACAGATTGCGTGGTTCAAGGCGGGTTCAGCGCTGAACGCGTTGAACTAACACGAGAGCAAAGAGGGGAATACATGAGCACGAAAGCTTCGAAGATTATTTACACCAAGACTGATGAAGCGCCGATGCTGGCGACCTATTCGTTCTTGCCGATTATCAATGCGTTCAGCAAGGCGGCGGGTGTGGCGGTCGAATTGCGGGATATCTCGTTGGCCGGCCGAATCATTGCGGTGTTTCCGGAATATCTGACGCCGGAGCAGCGGCAGCCGGATGCGCTGGCTGAATTGGGCGAACTGGCGAAGCAGCCGGAAGCCAATATCATCAAGTTGCCGAACATCAGCGCCTCGCTTCCCCAGTTGCAGGAGACGATCAAGGAGCTGCAGGGCCAAGGCTACAAGCTCCCGCTGTATCCTGAGAGCCCAAAGGATGATAAGGAAAAAGACATCGAGGCTCGCTACGATAAAGTCAAAGGCAGTGCGGTCAATCCGGTATTGCGCGAAGGCAACTCCGACCGCCGTGCGCCGCTTTCAGTGAAGGCCCATACCAGAAAGCATCCCCATAAAATGGGTGCCTGGAGCGCGGACTCCAAGACGCATGTCAGTCACATGAAGGGCGGAGACTTCTTCTCGAACGAGAAGTCGATGACGACGACGGCGGCGACGGATGCCAAGATCGAATTC
Source organism: Nitrospira sp. CG24D (assembly GCA_002869855.2). Lineage (GTDB taxonomy): Bacteria > Nitrospirota > Nitrospiria > Nitrospirales > Nitrospiraceae > Nitrospira_D. The sequence continues at coordinate 9,738 of NEWQ02000023.1, read as the reverse complement.
GTCGGCCAGGATGGCAAAGCCACGGTGCTCAAGCCGAAGGTGGCGTTGCAGGCGGGTGAAGTCGTTGACGCGACGTTCATAAGCGTCAAGGCCTTGCGCACGTTCCTCGAAGAACAGATTCAGGACGCGGCCAAGCAGGGTGTGCTGTTCTCGATCCATATGAAGGCTACCATGATGAAGATCTCGGATCCCAAGATCTTCGGTCATGCTGTGACGGTTTATTATAAGGATGTGTTCGCGAAGCACGGCGAGACGCTCAAGAAGCTGGGTGTCGATCCGGACAACGGACTTGGCGATCTTTATGCCAAGATTAAGGCCTTGCCCGAGGATCAGCGCAAAGCGATCGAAGCCGACATCCAGGCCGTGTATAAGCAGCGGCCTCCGATGGCGATGGTGAACTCCGACAAGGGCATCACCAATCTGCACGTGCCCAGCGATATCATTATCGATGCGTCCATGCCGCCGGTCATTCGCGACAGCGGCAAGATGTGGGGCCCTGACGGCAAGGCGGCGGATGCGAAGTGCGTCATCCCCGATGCCAGCTATGCGCCGGTCTATCGAGAGGTCATCGATTTCTGCAAGAAGCACGGCGCTCTCGATCCGAAGACGATGGGCAGCGTGCCGAACGTCGGACTTATGGCGCAAGCAGCCGAGGAATACGGTTCGCATGACAAGACCTTCAAGGCTCCAGGCAACGGGACCATTCGCGTGGTCGAGGCCTCAGGGAAGACATTGCTGGAGCACCAGGTCGAAGAAGGCGATATCTGGCGCATGTGCCAGGTGAAGGATGCGCCAATTCGTGACTGGGTCAAATTGGCAGTGACACGCGCGAAGGCGACGGGCGCACCGGCCATTTTCTGGTTGAACAAGGCGAGAGCGCACGACGCGCAATTGATCACGAAGGTGGAAACCTACTTGAAGGATCATGATACCAAGGGCCTCGACATCCGGATCATGACGCCGGCCGATGCCACGCGCTTGTCGTTGGAGCGGATCAGGGAAGGGAAGGACACGATCTCCGTCACGGGGAACGTGTTGCGTGACTATTTGACGGACCTGTTCCCGATTCTCGAAATCGGAACCAGCGCCAAGATGCTGTCGATCGTTCCGTTGCTGAACGGCGGCGGCCTCTTTGAAACTGGTGCCGGCGGTTCCGCACCGAAACACGTGCAGCAGTTCCAGGAAGAAGGCTATCTGCGTTGGGATTCGCTGGGTGAATTCCTCGCCCTGGCCGCATCGCTGGAGCATCTGGCTAAAGTGGCCAATAATCCGGCCGCCAAGATGTTGGCAGATACCCTCGATCAAGCCAATGCCAAGTTCTTGGAAAGCAATAAATCACCTGCGCGCAAGGTGGGTGAGATCGATAACCGGGGCAGTCATTTCTATCTCGCGTTGTACTGGGCGCAAGCCTTGGCTCAGCAGACGCAGGACAAGGATCTGCAAGCGCGTTTCGTGAAGATTGCGAAAGAAATGGCGGATAACGAAGCCAAGATTTCCGGCGAGTTACTCGCGGCGCAAGGTAAGCCGGTGGATGTCGGCGGGTACTATCACCCCGATGACGCGAAGGCCGCGAAGGCGATGCGTCCGAGCGCCACGCTGAACGCGATCATCGACGCGATTGCATAGAAGACGGTTCTTTTTTGTAGTGAGTGGCACGTATACTGTGTGAGCACGCAGCGAGGGGTAAGGTCTGGGGGATTCTCCCGCCTTGCCCCTCATGCTTCACCCCCTCACCGGTTTGAGGAACATGGCACAAGAAGACCCCAACGTTATCGATCAACCTGAGGTGATGAAGCCTCGGATGGTCTCGATCGAAATTTCCGGCAAGAAGTACGACGTGCCGGAAGGAATCACCGTCATCAAGGCCCTGTGGTACACGGGGCAAGAAGTGGTGCGGGGAGCCGGTTGCCTGGGCGGGTTCTGCGGCGCCTGTGCGACTTACTATCGGACCAAAGACGATCCCAAGGTGCGGACGTGCCTGGCCTGTCAAATGGCCGTGCAGGACGGCATGTCGTTCACCATCATGCCGCCGTTTCCCGCGCGAAAGGCGACGTACGATATCCAAACGCTCAAGGATCCCAAACAGGACCTCTTCAATCTCTATCCCGAGGCCCCGCTTTGTCGGAACTGCAACGCCTGCACCGAAGCCTGTCCCCAGAAGATCGATGTGCGTGAAGGTGTGTGGAAGGCCGTTTTCGGCGACTTCAAGAGCGTGTCCGAGATGTTCATGGATTGTGTCATGTGCGGCATGTGCACGCCGGTCTGCATCGCCGACATTGCTCCCAACCTGGTGGCGCTCTATGTGAGCCGTGCGCAGGGCGCGCACTTTACCGAGAAGCCGTTGGGGCTGGATGTGCGGATCAAGGAAATTCAGGACGGTCGTTTCAACGATGAGTGGAAGAAAGTTCTGGCTATGAATGAGAAGGAACTTGCCGACCACTGTGCGACCGTAAAATAGTTTTATTGTCGAGGCCACCCGAGATGGATATTCACGCGCTCCAACAGATTGTGCACAAAACTCGGGATGCTCGCCGGAAGCAAGCCCTTCCCAAGTTTTCTCCTGCTGATCGTGACCAGCTGATTCATAAGTATCACCCTGACTACCGGGCCAGTGCTTATCGTCCCATCCGGTTCGGTCCCAATATTGATGAGAAAACCGTCGTGGAATTGGCGACGTTGCTCGAAGGGGACAGTCTGATTCAGGATGATGTGGATTTGACGCCGGACTACACCACCGACGTGCTGGTGATCGGCGGGGGCGGGGCCGGTTGCGCCGCGGCGCTGCATGCGCACGGCGCTGGCGCAAAAGTCATGCTGGCCACCAAGCTCAGACTGGGCGACTCCAATAGCGTGATGGCGCAGGGCGGGATGCAGATCTCCGTGGCACCGGAGGATTCTCCCGTCACGCATTTTCTCGATACGCTCAAGGGCGGCCACATGCACAACGACCATGATCTGTTGAAGACCATGGTGGATGACGGTCCTGCGATCGCCAAGTGGCTCATTGACCTGGGGGTCTTATTCGACCGGCAGGCGGACGGCAATCTGCATGTGAAGAAAGGCGGCGGCAGTTCCAAGCCGCGGCTCTTGACCTGCTCCGACTACACCGGCCTTGAAATCATGCGGGTGCTCAAGGACGAAGTCCTGAACCAGAAGATTCAGCTGCTCGAATTCTGTGCGGCGGTGGAGTTGCTCAGCGATGAGAACGGCCAGTGCAGCGGTGCCATTTTCAAGGACCTGGACAATCACCGGTATGTCGTCGTTGCGGCGAAGTCGGTGATCCTCGCGACCGGCGGAATCGGCCGACTGCATATTCAGGGTTTCCCGACCAGCAATCACTATGGGGCGACCGGCGATGGGCTCTGCCTCTCCTACCGCATGGGGGCGAAGCTGGCACATATCGATACATTCCAATATCACCCCTCAGGGGCGGTCTTCCCCGAACAGCTGGTCGGTCAGTTGGTCACGGAAGGGATCCGTTCAGAAGGCGGCCACCTGGTCAATGCCAAGGGCGAACGATTTGTAAACGAACTTGATACCCGCGATGTCGTGTCGTCTTCCATCATCCGCGAGTGTGAAGAAGGCCGGGGTATTCGCACGATGTCCGGGCGTGTGGGTGTGTGGTTGGATACGCCATTGCTTGATGTGGAGCACGGACCAGGCACTGTCGAGAAGCACTTCCCTGCGATGCTGATGCAGTTCGATCGGTTCGGCATCGATATCAGCAAAGATCCGGTGTTGATCTATCCGACGCTGCACTATCAGAACGGTGGCGTGAAGATCGATACGAATTCAGAAACCAACGTCAAGAATCTGTTTGTGGCCGGCGAAGCCTCCGGAGGGTTGCACGGACGCAATCGGTTGATGGGCAATTCCTTGCTGGACCTGATGGTCTTCGGCAAGCGCTCGGGTTTGACGGCGGCTGGGCGTGCTGGCTCCATGAAGCAAGGTAAGCTCACCGTGCAGCATCTGCAGCGGTTCCGGGCCGATGCGAAAAAGCACGGCAACCTGAGCAATGTCATCTCGCCCATGGTCCTCCCGGCCTACACCAGAAAAGAGAGCTAAGAGGGGTACAGCATGAACGTGCATGAGTTTCAGGCGAAGCAGTTGTTTGCGCAGTTCGGAGTGCCGGTCCCACGCGGAAAGGAAGTCACGTCTCCGGAAGCGGCGACGGCCTGGGCCAACGAGCTGAACACGCCCGTGTTCGTCGTGAAGGCGCAGATTCATGCTGGCGGCCGCGGCAAGGCGGGTGGCGTCAAGATCACTAAGGACAAGGCGGCTGTGGCAGGCCTGGCCAAGGAATTGATCGGCAAGACGCTGGTGACTCACCAGACCGGTCCCAAGGGCCGTCAAGTCCATCGGCTCCTTCTCGAAGAAGGCGCGAACATCAGCAAAGAATTGTATCTGAGCATCCTGGTGGACCGCGATTCCGGGTGGCCCGTATTTATCGCCAGCACCGAAGGCGGGATGGAAATCGAAGAAGTGGCGGAAAAGACGCCCGAGAAGATTATCAAGGAATTGATCGATCCCGCCGTGGGATTCCAGGGTTACAACGGGCGCAATGTGGCGTTCGCCCTCGGCCTCAATTCGATCGAGCCTGCCGCGATGAATCCCTTCATCCAGATGATGGGAAATCTCTATCGTATGTTCATGGAGAAGCATGCGGCGATGGTCGAGATCAACCCGCTCATCATCACCAAAGAAAAAACCATCGTTGCCCTCGACGGCAAGGTCTCTTTCGACGATAACGCTCTGTTCAAGCATGCCGATGTTCAACAGATGCGGGATCTTAACGAAGAAGATCCGCTGGAAATCGAAGCCGGCGCGAACAACCTGAATTATGTGAAGCTGGACGGCAACATCGGCTGCATGGTCAACGGCGCGGGTCTCGCGATGGCGACGATGGATGTGATTAAGCTGGCTGGCAGCGAGCCGGCAAACTTTCTGGATGTCGGCGGTGGCGCGACCAAAGAGACTGTGGCGGCCGGTTTCAGGATTCTCCTTAAAGATCCGAACGTGAAGGGCATCTTCATCAACATTTTCGGCGGGATCGTACGCTGTGAGCGCATTGCCAACGGAGTGATCGAAGCGGCTAAGGAAGTGAAGATTACGGTGCCGTTGGTGGTTCGCCTGCAAGGAACGAATGCCGAAGAAGGGCGCAAGTTATTGGCGGACTCGGGCATGAAGCTGGAAGTGGCCAACGACTTGTGGGAAGCGGCGCAGAAAATTGTGAAGCTGACCGGCAAAGTGGCGTAATCAGAATTTGTATTTGTTTCCGTAAGAAAGTTTCGGTTCATGGGCCAGAGCGTGCATGGAAGGTTGTGTGCAGAAGATGCCTTGGACAATTATCACATTAATGCTCCTGTCGTTGAGCACTTCCGGATGCATCATGGTCAGGGATGGGGCGTCATCGGTGTCGGGGCAGCAACCGCCGCAGCCGGTTCAGCCCGCAAAGAAGTCCATTGCCCTCCATGTCGCAGGGATCGGTCCTCAGGGGAAGGAAGGGCTAGGCGATTCTCGTGAGCAGGCGGTCAAGGCCTACCTTGATTCCGGTTTGTTTTCTTCCGTCATTATGAACGGTGCTCCCGCAGACCTTCATGCAGACATTGCCGTGCTTGAGGCGGGAGACGATGGTCTTTCCTGGTCCGCCGCCGTATCCGCGATCACGTTTACGATGATCCCCGGGTATGTTGCACAAGACCTCGCCACGCGAACGAGTTATAGAGATCGCCAGTCAAAAGAGGTCGGGACCATCGAGAAGCGCCAAGGGATGGGATTTTGGATCCAGTTTTTCTTGCTGTTTGCCATGCCGTTTGCTGACAGTCCCACGACAAAGCTGAGTGCTGCGCAGTACGACATGCATCGAGCCACCATTGAAGACGCGCACCGAAAGGGCCTTTTTTAGAAACGGGAGTCTGTGAAGGGACGAGACTATGTCAATTTTGGTGAATAAGAATACGCGGGTAGTGGTGCAGGGGATCACGGGCAAAGAAGGCTCGTTCCATGCGACGCAGTGCAAGGCCTATGGCACGAAGGTCGTTGCCGGGGTCACCCCTGGGAAAGCCGGGCAGGAAGTTGAAGGCATTCCCGTTTTCAATACGGTGCGGGATGCGGTCAAGAAAGAGGGCTGTGACACGTCGCTCATTTTCGTGCCGCCGCCCTTCTGTGCCGATGCGATTCTCGAAGCCGCCGATGCCGGCGTCAAGCTGATCATCTGTATCACCGAAGGCATTCCGGTGAACGACATGGTGAAGGTGAAGCGGGCATTGGCTGGCCGCGATGTGCGATTGATCGGTCCAAACTGTCCCGGTGTGATCACGGTGGACGAAGCGAAGATCGGCATTATGCCCGGCTTCATTCACAAGAAGGGCATCGTCGGTGTCGTCTCGCGCAGCGGAACCCTCACCTATGAAGCGGTGCACCAGCTGTCGACCTTGGGGCTTGGCGAAACCACCTGCGTCGGGATCGGTGGCGATCCGGTGAATGGGACCGGCTTTGTCGATGTGTTAGCGCTGTTCGAGAAAGATCCAGAGACTCAGGGGATTGTGATGATTGGTGAGATTGGTGGTGATGCCGAAGAAAAAGCCGCTGAGTTCATTAAGAAGAATGTGAAGAAGCCGGTCGTGAGTTTTATCGCCGGCATCACGGCGCCTCCAGGGCGTCGCATGGGCCACGCCGGCGCCATTGTATCGGGCGGTAAGGGGACTGCCGCTGAAAAGATGAAGACGCTCGAATCAGCCGGTGTGAAGGTCGTGAAGAATCCAGCAGAGATCGGCAACGCCATCAAGCTGGCGTTGGGTCGCTGAGAGCTGGGTATG
>NEWQ02000023.1:0-2820 GCA_002869855.2 Nitrospira sp. CG24D | reverse complement strand
GTAGGGATGACGCCCCTTCCCGCGGGTGAGGGAACGTGAGGATGTGAAAGTTTTTGTGACGAGCCAGATAGTGGTCTATGTCTTGGTCAGAGACATATCCTACATAGAACAGGATCCCATCATGTTTCTGAATTTCTAACGAGTATATGTTGCCACGCGTCGCGCGTAACTCGACGACGCCACACCTTGAGAAACCGTATATGCCATTCGGCAAATCCTGTATGCGTGTTCCCTCTTCCCGTTCGGTCAGCGGCCTGAGCAAATGCTTCTGCCGTAGCCTCAGTATCTCGTTAGGGACTGCGTTCCCTTCCGGGATCCTTCCGACATCGCGCACGGTGTTCATCGGTATAGGGTTTCTACTCCACAGATCGCCGAAATTCACTGAAAAATTTAATCCGACGAGGTATACCAATCCCCCCAACCCAAGGGGCACAGCGATCAGATACAGAACCCACCGTTTCATGGCTGACAGGATACGCTCAAGGCCGCGCTGAAGTAAAAGGTAGGCTGCATGTAGGTCCAGACCGTCACCACCGCCGGCTTATTGGCCTCAGTGCGATCGACTCGACTAGTCGAGGTGACGGGGTAGAATCACCTTGTCTCGAAGCTCCGCACAACACTCGTGCAGAACCGGATCAATACAACCATTCCATTTGGCGGGCGGTCGTCGTGTTGGTGTTGATACGAGAGGCTCTTTGTTTTCTTAGGCAGGCGAAAAGTGGTGGACGATGACCTGCGGAATTTTCTGAAAATCTCGGTCGGATATGTCAGAATCGTAAGTTCATGCTGCATTGCGCTGGCGGCAATCCACTTAGGAGTGTGCCATGCCATTAGTGAGAATCAATGTTCAGAAGTGCGTTCAGGACTCGCAGGAATACGGGAGTACTGATGAACACATGGTTTCTCGCGTGTTCTACTCTATCGACGTTGATGGCGCATCAAAAGGTAACTACTACTCCGATATCAAGCAAGTTGTCGGGTCGGCTTATAGTTCTGGCAACATGGAAGTCAGCCGTCCTCACGAATACCGTGGTCCTTACGACCACAACGTTTTCTCCGATGAAGTTGCTGGATACTTCTGTAAATTGGTGAGTTCAAGTGGGGCGATGATTTCGCTTGGAGGAGCCACGAATGTTCGTATGAGGAACAATACATTCGTAGTCCCTTACCATTTTCAGTTTGAAGCTGGGGGGGCAGTAGCCAGTTGGTAGACAGGAGAGCACTCCTTACCGTAGTTGGTGCCAACTGGGGCCAAATACACCTCACCCACCACAACTCACACCCATGTTGAGTCACGCCTCATCCTCGCTATTTGCTGAGGATTGCTCGTCCTAGATGTTCTGAGTGATGCGTTCGGCAGGGGGTGTGGGGAAGGTGTCAGACACCGTTTCCTCGCGCGCAGAATTATCGTATGTTACCCAGCGACCTTGGCTATCTTTCTGGTGGTTCGAGCCAGAGCCGTGCCGAGTCGTCGCCCACGGGGAGCTTTGCGAACCGTCACTTCGACATCTTGGCCCAGCAACGAGAGAAAGTTGACGAGGCGTTCGATGGAAAACCCGGCCATCTGACCGGCTAAGAGCTTCGACACCTTGGCTTGGTCGATGCCTAACCGAGCCGCCGCCTCCACCTGTTTCCATCCTCGGTCCTTGATCGTTTCTTGAAGGGCTTGAAGCAGGCTGCTTTTCAGAATTAGTTCAGCGGACTTTTCTGCGGAGAATCCCAAATCTCGAAACACGTTCCCACTGCCCTTAGTCACTGTTGCGCGTGTCATAGGTGTTCCTCCTTCCGCCACTTCAGTAAGTCGGTATATCGCCCCTTTGCCAACTGTACATCGCCTTTTGCAGTCTTCTGAGACCGCTTCTCGAAGACGTGTAGTACATAAACTGCCTTCTCGAATTTGGCCACATAGAGAACTCGATAAGTCCCGCTTTCATCCCAGACTCGGATTTCCTGGACGCCAGCCCCAACTGTGGGAATCGGCTTCCAATCGTCCGGTTCCTTCCCTTGTTGCACTTTGAACAGTTGATGCCCCGCGGTCTCCCGCGCACTTTCTGGGATCTCCCTAAGATCTTCCCGCGACGAACCTACGAAGTGAAGGGGCTTCATCCAGTCCTTATCCTGCACGTAGCTTACGGTAGTATAGTGTATGCCATAATTGGCATATCTGCAAGAGGCCCGTCGATTGCTGAGAAATGGGCATCAGGAGAGGGCTTTTCATGACAGTTGGATGGGGAAGCATCAAAGAAGAAAGAAGGCCACCGTTTTCGGTGGCCTTCTTTCTTCACTCCCCACGAGCAGCCTGGGTTATGGGTTTAATCGTGGGTGGCGCTGACCTGGGCACCCGTCCGCCTTAGCTTTCATCTTCTGTTAAAGGGTGGCTCGATTGGTCTCTAACTGCGCGCGTCCAACGAGGGCCTTCTGAGGCCGCGCGTTGCGCGAGCAAAGGAGACTAACGGGCTACCCTTTCCCCTCCTACACCGGGCGGGGTGCGAGGACGGACGGGCTGGTCAGCGACAGGACCCGCGATTAGGTTCCCATTTCCCATGATGCGAGGTATTTCACCTGCTCCTTCGTCAGCGTATCGATCTTCATTCCCATCCCTGCGAGTTTGAGCCGGGCGATTTCTTTATCGATCACCGGTGGGACCGGATAGACCTTCTTCTCCAGCTTCTTGTAATTCTTTACCAAGTATTCTGCACCGAGCGCCTGGTTGGCGAAGCTCATGTCCATGACGCTTGAGGGATGGCCCTCGGCCGTCGCCAGGTTCACGAGCCGTCCCTCGCCGAGGAGACTGACCCGACGACCGGTCTTCAGCGTGAA
>NEWQ02000022.1:58351-63706 GCA_002869855.2 Nitrospira sp. CG24D | reverse complement strand
TCTCTGTGAGCAGGTATTCATAGCGTACGGGGTTCCGTTGGTAGGGCCGCCGGGTCACAAGGCCGCCCGTCTCCAGTTTCTTGAGTCTATCCGCAAGGATGTTTGAAGCGATTCGTTCCGGAGAGGACGTGAACTCCTGATAACGTCTCTTGCCCAAGACCAGATCGCGAATAACCAATAGCGTCCATTTATCCCCAAGAGTATCCAGCACATTCGTGATCGGACAAGATGATCGCTTAAATTTCATTTTGTTATTCATTGTTCACGGTCGCCTCGCCTCACCCGTCATCTTACCCATTTGGGACGACCAAGTTACAGCAAATAATGTAATGCATATACTTGCATTTTGCAAGCAACAGGGCTACACATTCAGGCCAGGAAGTGATTTTAATCTGTTGAAACTCTATCCATCTGAACGCGCCAAAGGGCAAACTGCTCTAAATCGAAGATGGCGGAAAAGGTCTGGCAAGCTGTTGACAGAGTCCGCCAGCAGCGTTCTCGCGGCTTTCAGAGGCTCAACGTACGCAGAGAGGACGATTCGCCTCTTCGCTTGCTGCGGCCTTTCTGAGCAGACTGCGAGGATTTCTGAAAGAGTCTGTGACGTCTAGACACTCATGGTTTCGATGTAATCAAGTCGTTTGTCAATAACCTGCTAGGTTTTTCACCCAGCCTCCATGAATATTCCGGGCCAGCGACGATCTTTCGGCACCGTGCCGTCACTTCGGCAGATCGTCCTCGGCACTTCGCTGTTTTCGCTAGAGAGATCCATGAACAGTTCACTCAATCTTCCCTAGTTTCAGCGACATCAATGGCTAAATCACGCGGAAGCTCTGCTGGAATGCGAATTGCTTTTGGATAAAATCATGAATTGACGGTTGCATCTGTGGATCAAATAGGAAGGGAATATCGATGACTACAGCAATTGCCGTTCCAAGAGAAAATTCCAGAGAGGCGGTAACTCCGATCTGGGAACGAATCAACAGCATGAAGCGGTGTCCCCGTTGCAGCGGGTTCATGGTGACCGAGTGGTGCGGGGATCTGGACCAAGCGTTGGCTTGACAGTATCTACTTGCATATGCAATATTATGCCATGATGAACTTGGGCTTGAACACACTATGAAGCAAGACAAACATATTATTGATCAGATGGGGTGTGAATGTCTGCTGAGTCGCACACGCATACTCAATCGGGTTCTCACCGGCATTTACGATGATGAATTACGCCCATTCCGTCTGAAAGCAACACAGCTCAATCTCCTGGTGGTTGTGGCGAGGATCGGCCCCATTCGGCGTATCGACATTGGCAAGCGTCTTCACCTCGACCCATCAACACTGACCCGGAATCTCAGAGTCATGCTGACCAACGGTTGGATAGAAGAGGTTGCAGATGGAGAAGACGGCCGAGGTTTGCCGTTGCAGGCTACGGTCCAAGGTCATGATCTCGTGAATCAAGTCGGCCCTGCTTGGCGAAAGGCGCAGGACCGCGTACAAAAGCTTGTAGGGAAGGATGGAGCGACACTGTTGCGAAAGCTCGCAGCAAACATGATCGAGCTTCCGTCAGGGTAGGTGTTTTTTTGACTCTATACTTGCATATACAAATATATGCCGTCCAGGTACAAGAAACCAAGAGAGAAGACAAAATGGCAAAACCAAAAATGTTAATCACGGCAGTGCGGGGAAAATTCATAGCTTGCCTGCTGCTACCACTCACGATGTTTCTTGGATGCACCCCTCAAGACAAACCATCCCAGCAGGTCTCACGGCCCGTGAAGGTCGCCCGAATTGGGGATGAAGCCGCGGCAGGTGTGATGAGTTTCGCCGGGGAAGTACGGGCACGATACGAGACGATTTTATCCTTCCGGGTATCGGGAAAAATGATTGACCGTCCTGTGGAGGTGGGTGATCGAGTGCGCAAGGGTCAACGCGTAGCGCGTCTTGATCCCACCGATTACCGGCTTGGAACGGAAGCGGTTAACGCTCAGCTCAACTCAGCCCAGGCTGAACGGGATTTTGCACGGGATGATCTGACCCGTTACCGCGAACTCCTCAATCAGCGGGTCATTAGTCCAGCGGAGTTCGACCGGCACGACACTGCATATACCACCGCGAGGGAACGGGTGGTGACGTTGGAAGCTCAACTGAGCCAAGCGACCAACCAATTACAGTATACCGATCTCTTGGCGGATCGGGATGGTGTGGTCACGGGACTGGAAGTCGAGACGGGGCAGGTGGTGGCTGTCGGTCAGCCCGTCATCAAGCTGGCCCGGCTTGATGAAAAGGAAATCCATATTGATGTCCCCGAGCAGCGCGTGGCCGGAATCGGTCTCCATCAGAAAGTCAGCGTGACCCTGTGGGCGGACGGCAACCGGCGGATTACGGCGCGTATTCGCGAAATCGCGGCGGCAGCCGACCCGGCCAGTCGAACTTATCGCGTCAAGGCGACACTGCTTGAGGGGCAGGATGAAGCACGGCTCGGGAAGACGGCAACGGTATGGATTCCTGTGACGACATCGCCTCGCCTCGCCGTGCCGCTCTCGGCCGTATTCACCCCTCAGAACGAGCCTGGACGTCCGCGCGTGTGGTTGGTGAACGAACAGGCCAGTACGGTTCACTCCGTGCCGGTTCAGATAGGTGAAACGCTGGACGGAGAGCTCACGGTTGTCTCTGGGCTCGGGTCCGGACAGTTGGTGGTCAGCGCTGGCGTACAGCGCCTCTTGGAGGGACAGGTCGTCAGGGTGCCAGAGGAGATCTTCTCAGCGGTGCGAGAAAGAGATGAGCGCAGGAGCGTCAGTCATGAGTGACTTCAATCTAAGCGAATGGGTTCTCAAACATCGCTCCATCACCGGTTTTCTCATGGCGCTGGTGATGATCGGCGGGATTTTTTCCTATATCCAGCTGGGACAGCGAGAAGACCCGCCTTACACGTTTCGAGTGATGGTCGTCAAGACAATTTATCCGGGCGCCACCGCTCTGGAAGTTGAACAGCAAGTGACCGATCGGCTCGAGAAGAAAATCCAAGAGTTGCCCAATCTGGATACGCTACAAAGCTACTCGAAACCCGGTGAATCAGTCATTTTTGTGGCACCCCGAGAAGATACTCCGCCCAAAGAGATTCCCGATCTCTGGTATCAAGTGCGCAAAAAGGTCGGTGACATTCATATGATGCTGCCACCGGGCATCGTCGGACCCTTCTTCAATGACGAGTTCGGCGATACCTACAGCCTTCTTTATGCCTTTTCCGGGGAAGGCTTCAGCTACGCCGAATTGAAAACGACGGTCGATTCGGCGCGTCAGCAAATTCTACGCGTGAAAGATGTCGAGAAAGTCGATCTCATCGGCGTCCAGGACGAAAAGATTTACGTCGAGTTTTCCGACAAGAAGCTGGCCGAACTGGGTCTGGACCCCGCTGCGGTCGCTCAAGTACTCCAGGCGCAGAATGGCATGGTGCCGGCGGGAACGGTATTTTCTTCACAGCGCAATCTCCCCATACGACTCACCGGCCCTTTTGATTCGGTACATAGCATCGCGAATCTTGCCGTGCGTGTCAGTAATCGAACCTTCCGCGTCGGCGATTTCGCCAAGGTCTCTCGTGGGTATACCGATCCGCCGGAATTCAGGATGCGCTTCAACGGCAAGAATGTCATTGGTCTTGGGGTTACTCTGAACAAAAGAGCCGACATACTGGAAGTAGGCAAGGCTCTTGATACCACCGTGGCGCACATTGAGGGGGAACTCCCTGTCGGCATCGAGGTTGAGCAGGTTGCCAATCAGTCCCGCGTGGTGAGAACCCAAATGCGGGAGTTTATGACTACCTTTCTCGAGGCACTAGCCGCGGTACTTGCCGTTGGATTCCTCAGTCTTGGATTCCGCACTGGCACTGTCGTCGCGCTCACCGTGCCCCTGGTTCTGGCTGGCACGTTGCTCTGTATGCTGGTGTGGGGTATCGATTTGCATCGGATGTCACTTGGTGCGCTGATCCTTGCGCTGGGACTCTTGGTGGACGACGCTATGATTGCCATCGAAATGATGGCGCGTAAGCTGGAAGAAGGTTGGGATCGTATGCGGGCCGCGACCCATGCTTATCGGGCCACAGCGATTCCCATGTTGACCGGAACGTTGATCACCATCGCGGGCTTTCTGCCGGTGAGCCTGGCTAAATCGCAAGCCGGGGAATATACCCTGACGATTTGTCTGGTGGTGGGTATCTCACTACTACTGTCGTGGATCGGCGCGGTTGCCTTTACACCCTATTTTGGATTTCTCATCCTTAGAATGCGATCACCCAGCGGCAAGACCGGCCACGACACATTCAATACGCCTTTCTACAACCGCTTGCGCTTCTGGGTGGATCGTTGCGTGGAACATCGCACGAAGGTCATCATTAGCACCGCGGCCCTGTTCGGCATCGGTCTTGCCACGCTAACCCAAGTTCCACAACAGTTTTTCCCGCTGTCCAATCGGCCGGAGGTCATCGTGGATCTCTGGTTGCCGGAAGGTAGTTCCTTCGCGCAAACCGAAGTGGTCGCCAAGCGCTTAGAGACTCTGCTTGCCAAGGATGAGGATGTGATGAATTACGCAGCCTATATCGGCGGCGGTAGTCCGCGGTTTTTCCTGCTCTTTGTGCAACAACTGGCCAATGTCAACCTTGCCGAATTTGTGGTAGTGACTCGTGACAACACGGCCCGTGAACGGGTCATGCAACGACTTCGACTCACCTTCGCTACGGACTTCCCGGAAGTGCGTGGACGCACCATGCGCCTGAACGTCGGACCGCCGATGGATTATCCGCTCCTGTTCAGGGTGTTCGGTGAAGATCCCAAGATCGTTCGCAGCATCGCCGACCAGGTGGCTGAGGTCGTGCGCGCCAACCCCAATACGGTGGATGTGAACGACGACTGGCACGATCGCATTCCATCGTTTCGCCTCGTACTCGATCAAGACAAGGCGCGTGCACTCGGTGTCTCGACCTCAAGCTTGTCGCAAGCCTTGCAAGCTCACTACACGGGAATCTCCGTTGGGCAGTTCCGTGAGGACGACAAGCTCATCGACATCATTTGGAGAGCGCAAAAGAACTTGCGAGCCGCCGCCAACGAATTACCCGATGTCACTGTTCGGACGGCCAACGGGACACCGGCGTCACTGGCGCAGTTTGTCAAGTTCGAAACTATCTTCGAGGATGGCGTCCGCTGGCGCCGCAACCGTTTCCCGGCGATTTCCATTCGAGCCGACGTGGTGGACGGCATGATGGCACCCGACGTGGCAGCTCAGATCATTCCGAAGCTCAAATCCATTGAGCACCATGCCCCGGCCGGCTATTTCATCGAAACCGGCGCCGCCAAGGAAAACGCCTGGATC
>NEWQ02000022.1:23527-58251 GCA_002869855.2 Nitrospira sp. CG24D | reverse complement strand
GAGCGACCGCCGTTTCATCGCGGGGGCTCAGCGAGCAAGAAACCCAACTAGGGGCGCACTGAACACACTTTCCCCTAGCTACTCCCTTTTCTCTTACTCCTCCCCTCAAGGGTGTGGTTTGGGTGGTCTTCCCTGCGCGCATTGACCGAGCACCGCCACTGATTTCAACTACGATCAATTCTCGGTGCGCGGGCAGCGAGCAAGAAGATCACCCAAACCGCACCCGCCCCTCCTTGACTCTTTGAAATCCGATCCTCGACAATGCCCGCATGTCAGCACACATCATCATTGAGCGATTGGAGTTCCGTGGTCGCTGCGGCGTCACCGCGGAAGAACGGGCGAAGCCTCAGCCGCTGGCTGTGGATTTAGAATTAGACGCGCATCTCGATCCGGCCGGCCACTCGGACCATCTCGCGGACACCATCGACTATGCGAAGATCGCGCAACGCCTCGTGGAGATCGGCACGACGCAGGAGGCCTGCTTACTGGAAACCATGGCGGAGCGATTCCTCGCCATGCTATTTGCAGATTTTCCCATCAAACGGGCGAACCTCTGGCTCCGTAAACTGCACCCACCTATTCCTCAAGTGACCCGCTCCGTCGGCATCAGGATCGACCGCACCAGGCTCGCGCAACAACTCAGCTGCATTGACCCGAAACCGGCCCCGTTTCTCGTCGAACAGCTGCACCGTCTTCCCAAAGGCAGAGCTTTAGATGTGGCGGCAGGAGGAGGGCGACACTCGCTCTTTCTCACTGCCCGCGGTTATCACGTCGATGCCATCGACCGCGACGAAGCTGCCCTTACCCAGCTCGCTGCATCCGCTGCTGCAAAAGCACTCCCCCCGATCAAGACCAGAACCATCGACTTGGAGCAACCCACGCCATTCGATCCGGGATTCGGACACGAGACCTACGATGTCGTCATAGTCTTTTTCTATCTGCATCGGTCGCTCTTTCCATTTCTCATCGATGCCCTCAAACCCGGTGGCGTGTTGATCTATGAGACCTTTACGATCGATAACTATACGCATCACAAACATCCGCGCCGGTGGGAGTTCTGCCTGGCCCACAATGAACTGCTGCGCATGACGTCGACGCTTCAAACCCTGCACTACGATGAAGGGCCTCACGACGGCGTGGAAGGACCTCGCTCGACCTATACTGCACAGTTGGTAGCCCACAAGCCGCTGCGATCGGCTCACTCGACATGAGCCGCATCGATCTCCATCTGCACACAACCCATTCGGACGGCAGCCAGACACCAACTGAAGTCGTCAGGCTTGCGCATGAGGCAGGCGTCTCTGCCCTGGCTATTACCGATCACGACATCACCACCGGCCTTCCTGAAGCCATCGCCGCGGGACAGGAACTCGGCATTGAGATCATCCCCGGCATTGAAATCAGCTCACGCCACGGTGAATCGGAACTGCATGTCCTGGGCTATTTCATCAAATGGGAAGATGCCCAACTCAACGAGCGCCTGATGACTCTTCGAGAGAGCCGTCACCGCCGCAATCCAAAAATCATCGAGCTGCTGCAAGCCGCAGGCATCGACATCACCTACGATGAAGTGCGGGCCGTCGCGGGGAGCGATTCAGTGGGCCGCCCGCATATCGCCCGTGTCCTTATGGACAAGAAGGTCGTAACGACGGCCAAAGAAGCATTTGATCGGTTTCTCGCTGAAGGCAAAGCCGCCTATGTCCCTCGAGACCTCCCTGCCCCTGTCGATGCGATCCGCTGGATCAAGGATGCCGGAGGGCTGGCGGTCCTCGCGCACCCCACCTGGGTCAAGACGACCGAAGGGACACTGACAGACTTAGCCCGTCAGCTGAAAGAGCAGGGCCTGGATGGAGTCGAGGTCCACTACAGTACCCACACCCCCCGACAAACCCGCACCTATTTGAGTCTCGCCAAACAATTAGGCCTCTTGGTTACGGGCGGCAGCGACTTTCACGGTATGACCAAACCCGATATCGAAGTCGGGACCGGGAAGGGCTCGCTGCATGTTCCGGATCATCTGCTGCCGAAACTCAAGGACGCCATCGCCAAGCTCTAACAGGGTGCTGAAAAAGTCCGCCAGCGGCGTTCTCGCTTCACGAAGAAGATCAACGTATTAAGAGCTACTTGAGGCGAAGGGCCTATCCGCTCGCATCTGATCAAAGCGAGCGGGTCAAGCGAAGCTTGGTATGTACCTCCTCGCCTCTTCGCTCACTGCGGCCTTGCTGGACGGCCTTTTTGAGCATCCTGTGGTTGTTGAAGCCGCAATACCTATAGAAGCATCATTGCCACGTTTACTCATTCACCGAGTTTCTCCGCAGCCTGCTAACCCCTCTCTCTGTGCGATTCCCGCTATTCGTTGACTCTTCAGGCCTATCCGCTAGACTTTGGGCAGCTTCTCACTGAATCTATCCATGACACACGCATCTGGCTGGCTCATTCAGTTCGCAATCGTCTCATTCGTGGCCCTCTTTGCTGGACCACTCCTGAGCAAGCTGCCGTTTGCCGAAAATTTCCCCCTGACACTTCTTGGCCTAACAGGACCGCAAACCATTCGCCTGGTCGCTGAAGGCACCGGCCTCCTCACGCTCTGGCTTCTGGCAGTTCATGCCTTTCGCCAGATGCCGGACAACGGACGAGGCTTTACCTTTATCAGCCGCATCATCCTTCCGCTGACCACACTGGTCGTCCTTATTGTCGGGGACAAGACGATGCAAGTGGTCGGACAATCGCTGATTGAAGATATCGGAACCCAGCGATACAGCCTCGGCTATGCCGCCACTCTGGTCGTCACCGGGCTCTGGCTGACTGTGGCGTGGCTACTCAACATCGACGCCCTCCATCACTACTTCACCGCCCCTGCGCCGCCACGAAGTCGGAAGAAGACACCTCAGACGGTTGATGAGAGTCATGACGCTCATGAACGCTCCGGTCCATCCGAAGCTTCTGACTCAGCATCCGCAGATTCGCCCGACAATGGGTCTCCACCCGCCATGCTTGGACGGTACAAAGTCCTGAAGGAACTCGGACGCGGAGCCATGGGGGTGGTGTATCTGGGCAAAGACCCCACGATTCAACGATTCGTGGCCATCAAAACCATGCGGCTCGATGACATCGACGATGCGGAAAAACTCCAGGAAGTGAAAACCAGGTTTTTCCGTGAAGCGGAATCGACCGGCCGGCTGGCACACCCCAATATCGTGACGATCTACGATGCGGGTGAAGAGCAGGATCTCGGCTACATCGCCATGGAAGTCTTGGAGGGCACCACGCTCAAGCACTGGTCGCGAAAACCCAACCTTCTGCCGCTCGACAAACTGATTCCAATCCTTGCCACCGTCGCCGATGCCCTGGACTACGCCCATCAACAAGGCGTCGTGCACCGCGACATTAAACCGGCCAATATCATGATCACCAAAAGCGCAACGGTGAAAGTCATGGATTTCGGCATTGCGAAAATGGCCTCGTCGTCCAAGACGCAAACCAACATCGTGCTCGGCACTCCCACCTATATGTCACCGGAACAGATTGCCGGGAAAAAGGTCGACGGGCGATCCGACATTTTTTCGCTGGGGGTCGTCCTCTTTGAAATGCTGAGCGGCCGTCCCCCATTCACTGCGGATAACTTATCCGCCTTGCTCTTTGCGATTGCCCATAATCCCCATCCCTCTATAAAGGTTATCCGCCCGGACATTCCTCCGGCCCTCCAGCATGTGATCAACCAAGCGCTCGAAAAGGATCCTGCCTTACGGTTCCGACGGGCATCCGAGTTTGCCCAGGAACTGCGCGCGTGCCTGCAAGGCCAGACCGTCTAACAGGATGCTGAAAAAGTCTGCCAGCGGCGTTCTCGAATCGCTCAGAGGCTCAACGTACCCAAGCGTACGCCTCGCCTCTTCCCTCGCTGCGGCCTTGCTGGACAGCCTTTTTGATCATCCTGAAGCTGTTCTAGCCTCGCTCCCATACGAAAGACTTCAGCCATGGGTTCGGCATCAACCGAGTTTCTCCGAAGCCTACTAGAGAAATAATCCTATGCCGCTGGCCGTCACCCATAGCGCCCTCTCTGACATCGGCCGCAGACGATCGCACAATGAAGATCGCTACTGCACCGACACCACCTTAGGGCTCTTTATCGTCTGCGACGGCATGGGCGGCAGCAAGGCCGGCGAGATTGCCAGCGGCCTCGCAGTTGAAACCATCCATCGTCATATCAATGAAGCGTCACAGAACCCGGCGTTCCCATTGATCGGCCAATCTGACCCGACTATTTCGCTCTCAGGGAATCGCCTCCTCAGCGCGATTCGCGACGCCAATCGCATCATTCATCATGAGGGGCGCAGAAATCCTGACTGGGCCGGGATGGGAACGACCGTCGTCGCGATGCTGCTCACAGACCAGCTGATGTCGTTCGCCCATGTCGGTGACAGCCGCCTCTACCTGGTCCGTACCCATGCCATTCATCCCCTGACAGCCGATCACTCATGGGTGGCCGAACAGGTGCGCGCTGGCCTGATGACTGAAGCCGAAGCCGAGCGATCGCCACAGCGCAACATCGTCACCCGCGCCTTGGGAGTGGCATCTGACGTGGACGTCACCATCGGCGAGGCGGAGTTGCAGATAGGCGACCGGCTCTTGCTCTGTTCGGATGGCCTGACAAAAGGCGTCGAGACAGCAAGGCTCCTCAATGTCCTGACACAAACCGATGACGTAAACGGTGCAGCGCGGCAACTGGTCGCCCTCGCCAATGATGCGGGCGGAGACGACAATACGACGGTCATCACCGTAGCTGTCCATGAGGCCATAGAGCAGCCGATGTGGAATCGGGTCCGTCAACGACTGGCCATGTAGCGACACCTCACCAACCGGGACGTCGTAGGACCAGCGGGGTACACCATGTGCACCCCGGTTCGAATGGTCTGGAATCTAAAAGATATCGTTGAGCGATTGAGACTGAACGGCTAGTTCCTGAGGGTGAGTGCGCCCTTGGGTAAGGTCGCGTAGCACCTGTCCGACACGTCCTGGGCGTGGTCCTGCAAGCACTGCAACATCTGCCCCTCTCCTGACTGCACCTCGCGACAGAAGCGCTTGGCATCTTCCACACAAGCTACCGCATGGCCGGAGCGTTCCTTCCACCGCACGAGCTGCTGGCGGATCAACGACTGACAGGGGGACGGAAGATGCTTGGCCCGTTGCTCCATGCAGCGCCGGCGATCCTCGCCTTCCAGACTATCCGGACAGGCCTGTTGCAGTTCGGCTTCACATTTCATCTCTGCAATTTGCTTTGATCGAGGATCCGAGGCAGACTCCAGCCCTCCCCCGCCCTGCTCACGTTGAGGCAGCTCCGCCCCGTTGACCACAACTCGATGCGATCCCGGTGCATCCGGCGCCGGCACCCCCGGAATACTCAGGTCCAGCGCGGGCGTCGGAGAAGCTGTTTTCATTGCTCGGGACGAGACACCAGACGCATGGAGTTGATCTTTGGTGGGCATATTGGCCCAGACCAGTCCCCACACGAGTCCCAGCCCGACAATAGTCACAAGGATGGCGGTCAGACGGCTTGATGACGATGGCTTCGGCATGATGTAGGCCTAGGATAGGACAACATCTGAAGAAAAGCACCGAAAGGCGAGATTTCGAACAGCATGCAAGGCAGAAATACCGTGCGGAGACTAATTCTCCGACGTTTCGACGATGTGATTTTCGAACCTCGTACAGCCCTCTGCCAACAATCGGTTTGTCAGCATTTCGCCGGGCCATTCGATCGGCAGGTCGGCCGTGAACACCCAGACATCAGGAGACGTCCAGACCGGTCCATGCTCCTCCGGCAGTTCCGGATCAAACAGATCGGTCCACACGGGCATATAGACACCGTTGCCGCATTGCGTATGCAGATGCACAACCGTCCTCGACCGGACCAATGGATCCAGATCCCGCCACACCGCCGCTGTTTCATCGGCCAGATGATGGATACGCACCGCATTCTGCGCATCGAACATCGCATAGGCCGCGTAGACCGGGACCTCGATCGTATCCGGCGCCAGCGCCAGTTCAGGACATTGCTCGACCAGACCTTCAAGGATCGCCCGCCGATGCCGGTCCTCCCAGGAATCCGGCAGTCCTGGATCGGACGCCCCGATAATTTCGAAGAGCAAGAAAGCGGTATTTTCAACCGGCGGATACAGTCGCGCGGCGATCGCTTGCGTCCGCTCCGAGTCAGCTACCGAGGTCAAATGGTCGTGCAACATCTGAAGGTTGAGCGGTTCCAGGGTCGCATCAGTCAGCAGCCTCGATTCCACCCGCACCACCGTGCCGGCCGACAAGCGCAGATGCCGATGGAGCAACTCCGCCGTGGCAATGGGGTCGATTTTGAGCTTGAGCGGAGCCGTGAGGTTGGCTTGCAACGGAAGCTCCAACGCCGCCATCGTGGCGTAGACCGGCTTTTCTTCCGTCGATTCATCCAGGGCCAAGGTACAACTGGCTTCCGCCAGCAGATCGAACAGCCACTCGGCCATTTCTTCATCGAGCGCCGCCAGGACAGTCAACAGGTCGGACTCGCGCCCCTGCTCTAAAAAGGCTTGCAACGTATCGATCGCCGCGTCGGTGTCGCCGTGATCATGGCGACGCGCATTGATCAAATGGATGAGGTCGCGGGTGAGCGGATCGGGACGAGACCAAGCCAACATCAGACGCTCCTCAGAAAGCCGGAAAAAAATTCTTGCTCACCGACATCGCACGATCTCCATGTTGCCAAAGAATCTGTGCCGGAGCAAGGGCGAAGACAGTTCCCGCGACCGTGCATCCAACACCAATGACAGGGTACGGCACCATCACTCACCAATTACTTTCACCAGCACACGCTTTCTTCGCCGGCCGTCAAATTCACCGTAGAAGATCTGTTCCCAGGGACCGAAATCAAGCCGTCCATCCGTCACCGCCACCACGACCTCACGCCCCATGATTTGGCGCTTTACATGTGCATCGCCGTTGTCTTCCCCGGTCTCATTATGCCGGTACACCGCGTCGTGCGGCGCAAGTCGTTCGAGCACGTCGTCGTAATCTCGTAACAGTCCCGGCTCGTCGTCATTGATATAGACGCTGGCGGTGATATGCATGGCGTTGACCAGCACCAACCCTTCCTTCACTCCGCTCGCGTTGAGGACAGCTTCGACCTGGGGCGTGATATTGAGATAGGCGCGGCGCGTCTTGGTCTCGAACCAGAGTTCCTCTCGATACGACTTCATCAACCTAACCTATTCATGTGTGCTCTCGACGGGCATTCTGCCGAACGGTCCGCCCGAGATTCAAGTGGCAGACGAGAATCAGAGACTCGATTCGCCCCTGACCCTAAACGGACTATAATGACGATCATGACCAAGAGGCCACCACACGTGTTACCTCACCCACTCTCTGCCAACGCACACACCGTCTTGGCCCAGCGATACCTCGCTAGAAACCCCACGGGGACCGTGACGGAAACCGCGGCGCAGCTCTTCTGGCGTGTCGCCCAGGACATCGCCCAAGCCGAACGCACCTACCCGCCTCCGACCAGACA
The DNA here is from genome assembly GCA_002869855.2 of Nitrospira sp. CG24D. Taxonomy (GTDB): domain Bacteria; phylum Nitrospirota; class Nitrospiria; order Nitrospirales; family Nitrospiraceae; genus Nitrospira_D. The sequence goes on along the minus strand of NEWQ02000022.1, from coordinate 50,705 downwards.
ACATCACCTGGCACGGCAGTTCTTCGACCTGATGGCTCGCCTCGACTTCCTGCCGAACTCTCCGACCCTGATGAACGCGGGGCGGCCGCTGCAGCAACTGTCGGCCTGTTTCGTCCTTCCGGTTGAAGATGCCCTCGCGTCAATTTTTGATGCCGTAAAGTATCAGGCCTTGATCCACCAATCGGGAGGCGGCACCGGGTTTTCTTTCAGCCGGCTCCGCCCACGGGCTGATCGCGTCGCCACAACCAACGGGGTCGCCTCCGGTCCGGTCTCCTTCATGCGGGTCTTCAACCTCTCGACCGACGTCATTAAACAAGGCGGTACCCGGCGCGGTGCGAATATGGGCATTCTGCGGGTCGATCACCCGGATATTCTTGAATTCATCGCCCTCAAGCAGAACCAGTCGGAGATGACCAATTTCAACCTGTCTGTCGGCATCACCGACCGGTTCATGCAGGCCTTGAAACGTCAGCAGGCGATCCCACTGATCAATCCCCACACAGGTAAAACAATTCGCCGCGTGGCGGCTCAAGCCATTTTCGATCAACTGGTACAGGCAGCCTGGCAGTCCGGAGAACCCGGTATCGTATTCCTGGATACGATCAATCGAGCGAACCCCACCCCTCACTTGGGTGCAATCGAAGCCACCAATCCCTGCGGAGAGCAGCCACTCCTCCCCTACGAGTCCTGCACGCTCGGCTCTCTCAATGTCGCCAACTTCGTGTCCGTCCGTTCAGGGAAACCGGTGATCGATTACGATCGATTGCACAGCACCATTCCGACTGCGGTGCGATTTCTCGACAACGTCCTTGATCGCTCTCGTTTTCCCCTGCAGGCCATTAAGGACCACACGGCGCTCACCCGAAAGATCGGCCTCGGCATCATGGGCTTTGCCGATCTCCTCATTCATCTCGGCATTCCATATAACTCCGACGATGCCTTGGCGATCGCAGAGAAACTCATGGGTTTCATTCAAACGCAGGCCCACGAAGCCTCGACTCAGCTGGCACGCGAGCGCGGAGTGTTCCCGGCCTATCGCGGGAGCCGGCTACAGTCACGCAGACAACGTTGGCGCAATGCGACCGTCACGACCATTGCCCCCACCGGCACGATCAGCATCATCGCGGATTGCTCTGCCGGGATCGAACCACTCTATGGCGTTCACCTGGTGCGCACGGTGATGGACGGCATGACACTCTCCAGCCTCCATCCGGCTTTCGCACGGCACGTCGAGACGCACGGTCTGGCGCTCCCGTCGCTCCAACGCGAATTGGAACAGAGCGCTTCAATCCAACACCTCACCCAGCTACCGGCCTCGCTACGACAACTGTTCATCACCGCCCACGACGTGTCACCGTCACATCACGTGCGAATGCAAGCGGCCTTCCAGCGCCATAGTGACAGCGGCGTCTCGAAAACGATCAATCTGCCCCCCACGGCGACGCCTCAAGACGTCGCGGAGGCCTTCCAACTCGCGCATCGCCTCGGCTGCAAAGGGCTCACCGTGTTTCGCTCCGGAAGTCGCAACGATCAGGTCTTGTCCTGCTCCCAACAACAATCCTGCTGACTCGTCCCCTCCGATACGGAGGCTCATTCCCTTTGTAGAATTTCCCCACAAAATTGACTCCATCGGACCGTGGTGATAAGTACTTTCACAGAATATGATCGTTTGCCGATGATCGCTACAGGGAGGTGCCCGATGTTCGCAGTCGCTGGGGGTCCGTCGTTCGCAGGCAGTGCGCTCTCCAATCTGTTTTTTGCCCGCCAACCGGAACCGGATTTGGAGTTCACCGAAGAAGAATTGGAACAAACGACGAACACCCGTTCGTCTTCTCCCATGAAATCACCCAAGAAATCAGGCGGACGTCCCGTCCTCTGGCTCCTGCTTTTAGCCCTCATCGGTGGTGGCGCCTACGTGGCCATGGAACCGGAAATGGTGATGGACTGGGTCAATCAGTTACTGGGCGAGACTCCGGCACCGCAGCCGCCGCAGATGGCACCGAGGCCGGCGCCGATCGCACAACCAACACCAGCGTCGCCTGATGCGCCAGCCCCGATTCCGACAGTCCCGCAGGCAAGCGCTCCGATGACCACGACTCCGCCTCCGACATCGCCAATGGTTTCGGCTCCTGCGCCCGCACCCGCTTCACTGTCTCCGATGTTCGGAGAAGGTCAGCGTGTGACGGTTGCGGTCGACCCTGCGCTCGCCGGTGGCACGATCACGTTATCTCAAGATCCTGCCGGCACAAAGCCTGGTCCGGCCGTTCAGCCAGGAACCGGACTGACCATTCTTGACGGTGATCTCCAACAGAACGGATGGGTCTACTCTGTCCGCAGCGACGATGGCGTCAAGGGATGGGTCGCTGAGAAGCGACTTCGTTTGAAACCGTAATCTTCCGACTCAGGTTCTTCGGGTTCATCAGAGGGCGGCGATACAATCCTGTATCGCCGCCCTCTGTGCTATAATGCGCCCCGCCGTTTCTCCTACACACTCAACCGGGATTGACACTCGACATGCAGACGCTGCGCGCCATCCTCTTCGATTTTGACGGTGTCATCGCGAATACGGAGCCGCTTCACTTTGCCGGGCTCCGGCGTACGCTGGCTGACATTGGCATTACCCTCACGGAATCGGATTACTACGCCAACTATCTGGGCTTCGACGATCGAGGCTGCTTCCTTGCGGCACTACAGGCCAATCAACGGCCGATCACCCCCGCGATCCTCCACGACCTGATGACGAAAAAAGCTATCGCCTACCTCGCTTCGGTCCGTGATCATCTCGTCATTTTCCCCGGTGTGCGGGAGTTCGTGGAACAGGCCGCCGCCAGTTATCCCTTGGCGATCGCCTCCGGCGCCCTCCGTCCTGAAATTGAACTCATTCTCGAACAAGCCGGCCTCAAAAAGGCGTTCCTCCATATCACCAGCGCGGAAGATGTCAGCCGCGGCAAGCCGGATCCGCAACCCTTTCAATATGCGCTCGCAGGTTTGACTCACCTCCGCCCGGACCTCGGATTAGATGCCGCGTCATGCCTGGTCATCGAAGATTCACTGCCCGGCATTCGATCGGCAAAATCAGCCGGCATGAAAGTGCTGGCTGTCGCCAACACCCACACCACGCAAGATCTGCATGAAGCCCATGCCATCACTCACAGCCTGGCGGATACTAGCCTGGACGACCTGCGAACCCGTCTATGGCCTACCGTCTCATGAGGATCAGACTGTAATGCGTATCTGCTCGCTGGTCCCCGGCGCCACAGAAGTCGTGGCTGCGCTCGACCTCACAGGCCAATTGGTGGCCGTCAGCCACGAGTGCGACTATCCGGAATCCGTCCGCCACATCCCATCAGTCGTTGAGTCGGTGATTGATCAGTACACCCTCTCTAGTGACGCCATCGATCGAGCCGTCAAACAACTCGTGAGTGCCGGTCAACGGCTCTATCGTCTCAACGAGCAACGCCTTATTGAGGCTCGCCCGGACGTCATCTTGACTCAGGATTTGTGCCATGTCTGCGCCGTGACGCCCGACCAATTGACCCAGGCCATGACCGCACTCCCCGACGCGCCACGCCTCGTGACGCTGAATCCGACGTCATTGGAAGACATGCTGCGCGACATCGAGCGCATCGCTCAGGCCGTGGGAGCGGCCGACCGCGGCCAACGGTTGCTCCGTTCCTTACGCGGCCGGCTCGATCAAGTCTCCGCAAGGACGCACCCTACTCGTCCGCGCGTCGTCTGCCTGGAATGGCTCGACCCTCTTTATATTGCCGGCCACTGGGTACCTGAAATGGTGGCCCTCGCAGGCGGTGAAGATGTGCTGGGCCGCCACGATCAACCATCGCGTCAAACCACCTGGAAGGAAGTCACGGACGCGAACCCGGACATCCTGCTCATCATGCCCTGCGGGTATTCCGTTCAACGAACCGTAGATGACCTCGGCCTTCTTGAGAACAGCACTACGCCATGGTCCGCGCAGCTCCCCCGCTGGCCAGAAACCTATGTCCTCGATGCCAATGCCTACTTCAGCCGTCCCGGCCCACGGCTCGTTGATGGCGTGGAGCTACTCTCCACCATCCTTCACCCGAGGCCATCGCACCACTTGAACCCCGCACAGGCTGTCCGCCTGTCGGCCTCTATGCTCTCCGTGGAGTCCCGCTCATGACTGTCGATGAAGCCCAGGCCTATTGCACCGCACTCACGAAAGCAAGCGGCAGCAATTTCTACTACTCATTTCTCTTTCTCCCCAAGGCACGCCGCAGCGCGATGTATACGGTGTATGCGTTCTGCAAAGCTGTCGATAGTGCGGTAGATGAGCCGCCCGCCGGCAGTCAGCCGCAGGAAGAGCTCGTCAAATGGCGCGCGGAGCTGGAGGCCGTCTATCACGGCACGCCGACATGGCCGATCACGATCAGTCTGGCGCACCATGTGAAAGCGCTCGCGATCCCCAAGGTCTATTTTGAAGAATTGATCAAGGGCGTGGAGATGGATCTGCATAACAACCGCTACGTTACATTCAACGAGCTGTCATCCTATTGCTACCGCGTCGCGTCCGTCGTGGGCCTCATCTGCCTGCACATCTTCGGCGCAACCTCGGCCCGGGCACAGGACTACGCCGTGGATCTCGGCATGGCCTTCCAACTCACCAACATTCTGCGGGACGTGGGCACCGACGCGGCGCAAAACCGCATCTACCTCCCGCTTGAAGACTTGAAAGCCTGCAAATATTCAGAAAAAGCTCTGCGGCAACAGACCTATTCACCGGAATTCCAGAAATTGATGCAGCATGAAGCCGCACGCGCCCGGCAGTACTATGACAAAGCCCGAGCAGCACTGATGGCCCTCCCGCCGCACGAGCGCCGCGCCCTGACGGTTGCAGAGATCATGCGCGGGATCTACTCCCGAATTTTAAAGAAGATCGAAGCCTCCGAGTACCAGGTGTTCGGCCCGCGCATCCGTCTGACCACCAGTCATCGCCTGGCGATTGCCGCAGGAATCTGGCTTCGCTCCCGTTTCTCGTGACCACTCCATCCGCAGAGTCTGTTGTCATCCTCGGCACCTCGCTCGCAAGCCTGGTCGCCGCCTACGAACTTGCCCGGCAGGGATATCACCTGACGCTCATCGAACACCCCAGTTGGGCAGATGATCTCTCGGCATCTGAGCATATCCTTGGCTGCCATCGAGAAATACACACGTTGCTCGGCGCCCTCCCTGGATCAGAGCCCCCGGCACGAGACCCGGCCACCCCTCTTGAGTTTTTCTTGCCTGACGGACGCATTGTCTCCTACAGGGCCACGGCGCTTCCCGGATCACTCCATTGGATCGCCGGACTCGTTCGCTTTCGCGGCCTGTTCTGGAATGATCGCTGGCAGCTCCTCTCCTATCTCGAACGAATCTGGGAACAGGAGATCTCCGCCCCGACCACCCTGGACCAGCGCACCGCCGAAACCTGGCTGGCATCGATCGGTCAAAGCCAATCCGCGCGTGACCACATCTGGTCGCCTCTCGTCCGATTCCTCACAGGCAACGCACTGACCGATCTCTCTGCCGCCTCCTGTGCAAGAGCCCTAACGCCTCCCTTTCTCACCGATGCGCGCGCATCCTCATGCACAAAGCTCAGCAGCTCACACCTCCGACGCCTGCATCACCAACTGAAATCCGCCTTATCAACCGTGGGCGCACAGGTGCTGACACAAACAGACCTCCCCCATATTCAATTTGGCCAGCATCGCATCGACCATATCCGCCTGTGCGATGGGCACATGATGCAAGCGACCTGGTACCTGTCTGGAATACCGCATCACGCGCTCCTGAAGCTCCTTCCGGATCGGCTGCTCACCCGGTATGGATATTTCTCACAGCTGAGCGACTTGACGGATCTCCCCGCCATATCCGTCCACTTGACTGGATCAGCACCGGCGGCCATTCCCCGCCTCGTGCTCCTGCCCGGGCAGGGATTCCAATCTGTCACAGTGTCGACTGCGGATCCTTCAACAGCCCTGTATGAATTGTCGGTGGTCGGCGATGTCCCGTTTATTGAACGAACCGAGGCCGATCTCATCGACCTGGCCAAACAGGAACTCCAGCGCCTGTTCCCTGCCCTCCAGACAATACGGCTGAATCCCATCGCTCTCCATCGCCGCCCACGGGCAGCACTGTCGCTCACATCGGGGGCAACGATACTCCGCCCGATTCAGCAAAGCCCCGTGCAGAACTTGCTGGTCGCCGGCCCATGGACCGATACCGGCTGGCCAACTTCCAGCGAGGGCGCCGTCGTCAGTGCACGTCGATGCGTCACCGCCATCACTGGCTCCCCGTCTTGACCCCGTCTCTTATCAACTGATACGTATGAATTCATGATCGCTCACACTACGGCCATACAGGTCTTAGGAATTATGCTGATCGGCCTATCCGGCTGCGCATCGAATCCCTATGACCGTGGCGGCCATCCCTCCGGGTATAACCGGGCCGACGTGGACCGCGATTACATGGAGTGTGAATACAAAGCCCGGCTGGCCAACGATCAACATTTTTACAGCCAGAGTTCTCCCTTTCCCTTCGGCTCAGGCCCCCAGAGCCCCGCAGACCACGCGCGCGCGCTGCACGGACTCTCAACCATCAACGCGATGCGCGATACCTGTCTGGCAGCTAAGGGTTACCGAGTGGAGTAGCGTGATGCCTGTGCTGGTTTTGTATAATTCCCCATACACCCTGTTCCCATCTTGACGCATTGACAACCCACACCAGCCTTCCTAAGATACGCCTCCAACTGGTTCCGAGGCCATCATGACCACAACCCCGCTTCAGGATCTCGCCAAGTCTCTGCATAACTGCCAGCGCTGCAAGCTGTCCAAGCTGGGACGCAGCCAGGTTGTCTTCGGTGTGGGAAACCCGCATGCCAGTATCATGTTCGTCGGTGAAGCGCCGGGAGCGAATGAGGACCTGAAGGGCGAGCCGTTTGTCGGCGCGGCGGGGAAAATTCTCAACGACCTGCTGCAATCGGCCAATCTCTCACGCGATGATATTTACATTGCCAATGTCATCAAGTGCCGGCCGCCTGAAAACCGCGATCCTGAGTTGGATGAAGTGGAGATCTGTAAACCGTTTCTACTACAGCAGATTCAGTTGATTCGTCCGAAGTTGGTCTGCACGCTGGGAAACTGGGCGACGCAAACGCTGCTGGAACGGAAAGTCGGCATTACGAAGGTCAAGGCGCAGGCCTTCTACATGAAGGACTTCGTACTGTTCCCGTTGCTCCACCCGGCGGCGGCGCTGCATCAGGGCGGACTGCTCGACACGTTGAAAGCGGATTTCAAAAAGCTGAAAGAATTCCTCGACCGGAACACGAAACCGGCCGAGGCCACATCGGCTGCGTCCCCGGCAGCACCGACGCTCCAGATCGACCCGCCACACCCGACTCAAATGGACCTGTTCTAGCGCCTGTCCGATCGACAGGCGACCCGGTGCGGCAGGGAAAACCAACTACGTCTTCGAGGATTGTCCCTCTACCGTGGCGGCGGACTCGGCCTCGTCAGCCTTGCCCTCTTCTTCACCTTCGGCAGGCTTCACTTCTTCAGGTACATCAAACCACTGCACCAGCATCTCATCCCACCACCCCTCGGTCACGTCGTCACCGGGATCGGTCCCCAGAAACGCGATGTCCTCTTTCTTCAGATCGGGACCGACGAGTTGAGGCTGAAACTTCGCACGATCGATCACTTCTTTCGTCGCATATCCGCCGATAATCCAGGCATCGGGATCGGCGCGGCGTGACTTGTAGGCTTTGAGCCCGATTTTCAAATACATGAACAGTTGCTGCTGGATCGGATCGGCGACACCGGACTGAGGCAAGCTCAACGTCTTCTCAATCTTCTTCCGCCAATGCCGATCGTCATAGCGCGACGTGATCAGCTGCAACATTTTCTTTCCCAATTCAGCATCAAGCGCCATCTGTTGTCCCTTCACACAAACCGTCGTGATCTTGCCTGCGATGTCTTCTCGCTTATCGGCCGTACATGGCCGTGAATGACGCTTTGGCCAGCGCGTTTTGCTTCAGATAGTAGCCGACCATCGCGCCTGAGGCCTCCTGCTTGAGCGGAAGCTGATCCACCTTCAACGCATACAGGGTGAAGATGTACCGATGGGGCTTGTCGCCAGTCGGAGGACAAGGTCCTCCGTATCCGGGCAGGCCGAAATCCGTCATGCTTTGAATGCTCCCCAGGGGTGCCGACTGACTGTCCGGCTTGCCGGCCCCTGACGGCAGCGAGGTCACGGTGGGAGCCATGTTGAAAATGACCCAGTGCCACCAGCCGCTGCCGGTCGGCGCGTCAGGATCATACACAGTGAGCGCAAAACTCTTGGTGTCTTTGGGTGCATGCTCCCACTGCAGTTGCGGCGAGACATTCTGACCGGTGCAGCCGAATCCGTTAAACACATGGTCATTGCCGATCGTGCTGTGATCCTTGATCGTCGGACTTGTCAGCAAAAATTCTGCGGCAAAGCCCGCCCCAGGAAGCGCCAGTACTGCCAGGATCATCATGCCCCGTACCAGAGATCGCATCGCCTGCCCCCTCTTCATCGCCCTAGTTTCCCGCCACCATCAATTCGCCCAGTTTCAGGCTCGGACTGGCAATCCGGCCACGAAACACCAGGTCGCTTCCCACCGTTTCAATGTCGGTAAACATCTGTTTCAGATTGCCGGCGATCGTAATCTCTTCGACGGGATATGCGAGTTCTCCGTTCTCGATCCAAAAGCCGCAGGCACCGCGGGAATAGTCCCCGGTCACCATATTGATCCCGAATCCGATCAGTTCGGTCACGTACAGCCCCTCCTTGACCGACTCGATCATCTCCTGCAGCGTCTTCGTACCGGGAACCAGATAAAAATTAGTGGGTCCAACCGAGGGACTCTCCCCCACACTCCGCGAGGCATTCCCTGTCGACGGCATACCCAACTTCTTACCGGAGTAGGAGTCGAGCAGATAACTTTTCAGCACACCCCGTTCGACGATCGTGTTCTTGCGCGTAGCCAGTCCTTCGCCGTCAAATGGACGGGAGCCAAGCCCGCCCTCCATGCGCCCGTCATCATAGATCGTCAGATGCTCTGACGCGATCCGATTGCCGAGTTGATCGAGGAGAAATGAGGCCCGCTTGTAGAGCGAGTAGCCTGAAATCGCGCTACAGAGATTGCCGAGGAGACTTCCGGCGGCATCCTGGTCGAAAATCACTGGCACCCGCTTCGTGGACACCTTGCGCCCGCCAAGACGACGTAATGTGCGTCGCGCCGCTTCCTGGCCGATCGACTCGGGGGACGCCATCAGGCTGAACTTGCGCTGCACTTCATACCACGCATCCCGCTGCATCCCGCCGGTGGCAGCATCCGTAGCGATGGGAGAGACCGAAATAGAAAAACTCGAGCTGCGGTACTCACCGACAAATCCATGGCTGTTGGCCAATACGACCCGGCCGGACGACGAGTCAAATTCGCCCCCCTCCGAGTTCGTCATACGAGGATCCGCCGACAGGGCCGCCGACTCCGCCCGCTTCGCCAGATCGATCTGCTGATCGGTCCCGAGCTTGGTGCTGTCATAGAGGTCCAGGTCCGGCCAGTCGGTCGCCATCTGCGATGCCTCTGGCAGCCCCGACATCTCATCCGGCACCACCGCTTTTGCCAGCGTGCAGGTCTCATCGACCAGGCGATGCAATGAGTCGACAGAAAAGTCAGAGGTCGAAGTCGTTGCGGACCGTTTCCCGACAAACACCCGCAGCCCCAGCCGCTTCTCGCGAGCCTTGCTCAAGCGATCCACCACGCCGACGCGCACCTGGACGGAAAATGTTTCTCCGTCGGCGACCACGATGTCGGCCTCCGTCGCGCCGCACTGTTTGGCCCGGGCGAGCACGTCCGCAGCCAATTGCGCATACCCGTTGGTCTGTTGAGGCAAGTTGCTCATTTTATCGCTGCGTCCCGCCGACGGTGATTTCATCAATCTTCAAGGTCGGCAATCCCACTCCAACCGGCACGGACTGGCCGTCCTTGCCGCAGGTGCCGATCCCGTTATCCAACTTCAAATCATGCCCGACCATCGAAACCTTGGTCAGGATCTCCGGACCGTTCCCGATCAGCGTCGCCCCTTTGACCGGCTTGGTAATTTTCCCATCCTCAATCAAGTAGGCTTCGCTCGCCGAGAACACAAACTTCCCGCTGGTGATATCCACCTGTCCACCGCCGAAGGACACGGCATACAACCCGCGCTTGACCGACTTCAGGATGTCGTCCGGATCCGACTCACCGGCCAGCATGAAGGTATTCGTCATGCGAGGAAGCACAATGCTTTGGTAGCTTTCTCGCCGTCCGTTGCCGGTCAACGGAATACCCATCAACCGCGCGTTCAGCTTGTCGGTGATATAGCCGCGAAGAATCCCTTTCTCGATCAAGACCGTGCGTCCGGTGGGTGTCCCTTCATCATCCATATTGAGCGAACCGCGGCGAAACGGGAGCGTGCCGTCATCCACAATGGTGCAGACGTCGGACGCCACGCGCTTGCCGATCAAGTTGGAAAAGGCCGAGGTCTTCTTCCGATTGAAGTCCGATTCGAGTCCGTGGCCGATCGCCTCATGCAGTAAAATGCCCGGCCATCCGCCGCCGAGCACCACCGGCATCACTCCTGCCGGCGCATCGACCGCAGAGAGATTCAGAATCGCCTCACGAGCCGCCTCCCGGGCATATCCCAAATAGCGGCTCTCTTCCTGATAGAACTCAAATCCGACCCGCCCGCCCCCGCCGAATGATCCTACCTGCCGATTGCCGTTTTCTTCAGCGATACAGGTGACTTGAAGCCGGGACAACGGCTGCACATCTCCGATCAAGGTGCCATCGGATGTCGCCACGGCGACCACTTTATATTCCGTATTAAAGGAAGCCAGTACATTTTTGATCCGCGGGTCGTAGCGCCGCGCCTCGGCATCGATCGCATTGAGCAGCGCCACTCGGTCCGCCGTCGCCACCTCGGCCTTCGCCCGTTCGACGGGATAGAGATCCCGCGTCGGCCGTCGTTGCGTCGGCACAGGCAAACTGCGATCTCCTTTGGGAGAATTGGCAATATAGCGGGCCGTATCGGCCGCAATTTCCAAATCTTTCTTGGTCAGCTCGTCTGAATAGGCAAACCCGGTTTTTTCTCCGGCGGTCGCCCGCACCCCGACTCCCTGGGAGATACTCTTCGAAGCCCGCTTGACGATCCCCTCTTCCATGGAGACGGATTCCGACACCCGGGACTCAAAATAGAGATCGGCATAGTCCACGTCCCGGACATTGAGCCGGTCGAGAGCATGGAACACTTCCAGATCCGTCATGCCGAATTTTTCGAGCTGCCCAGAATCAGCCATCACTCACACCCCTCTGCTTCTGTATGGGAACAAGCGCGGAGTATAGCCCATTCATTTCCGCAGCCGCAATGCAACGTATCTTAACTATTGACAGACCAAGGGCTTTTACTAAATAGCGTTTGACATTACCTACCCTCGTCAGTAGACTTTGGACACCTGCCATTGAGTCTTCACGGAAAGGAAATCGACTCACTTCCCATGTCACGAACACCGTCTTCATCCAATCTCGAACACCTTTCCGAGCAGGAATTGACGAGCAAATTGGAACAGGAACTCCTGCCCAAACACGTGGCCGTCATCATGGATGGAAACGGGCGCTGGGCCGAGTTTCGCAGCCTACCCCGTATCGCCGGTCATCGGGAGGGAATCAATTCCGTCCGCGAGATGATCACGCTGTCTCTCGAACTAGGCATCCAACACCTGACCATTTACGCATTCTCACAGGAGAATTGGAATCGGCCGACACAGGAAATTTCCGCGCTGATGAGCCTCTTGGAGCATTACCTCTCGACCGAACGGGCCAGCCTGATAGAACAAGGCGTTCGCTTCCGCGCGATCGGACGACTCGATGCGCTTCCTGAGAGTGCACGGCGCTGGGTCCGGACAACCGAACAGGAAACCGCGCATCTGAACAAGCTGCATCTGACCGTGGCGCTCAGTTACGGGGGACGAACCGAGATTGTCGATGCCGTTCGCGGAGTACTGAAGGATGCGCAGGCAGGGTCACTCCGACCTGACCAGATTGACGAAACGCTGCTATCGCACTATCTCTACACACATCCGCTTCCTGACCCCGACCTGTTGATTCGAACTAGCGGCGAGACCCGCATCAGCAACTTCCTCCTCTGGCAACTGGCCTATACCGAGCTCTACTTCACCTCAACGCCCTGGCCCGACTTTCGGCGACGTGAGTTCCTGCTTGCGTTGATCGAATATCAGCGCCGTGAACGCCGATTTGGCCGGGTCTTGAGCACCGTGTCCTCCTAACCGCACGTGGACAACCTCAGCCCAGCAGATATACATGGCAACCGGGCAGCAACACCGGTTGCGCCTGTTTCCGCACCGGCTCGCCGCTTCGATGCCCGGCGTGTCTACACCGCTCTCATCGGCATTCCGATCGTCTATGCCATCATTCGCTATCTGCCTCCATGGGGTTTGACACTGTTAGTGGTCATGGGCGGAGCCATCGCCCTGCTTGAGCTCACGCGTATGGGCTTCGGCGATCGGCGCAACCCGGCGCTGACCGGGCTCGCACTCGGACTCACGGCGCTCTTGATCGTCCGCCCCCACTGGGCACTTCCGGTAGACGCAATGCTGCTGCCGGGTCTCGCCTGTGTGCTGCTGGCGATGCTCTGGTCCTCGAATGTCATCACGTCCCGCTTCCACGATACGGCCGTCGCGTTATTCGGCCCCCTCTATATCGGACTCACACTCAGCACGCTGGTTTCGACACGCACCCTTCCATCAGGCGAATGGCTGATCGTCTTTATCGCAGTGGTCACCTGGGCCAGCGACATCGGCGCCTACTACGCAGGCACCCTCTGGGGACGCCATCCCCTGGCCCCGTCGATCAGCCCCAAGAAATCCCTGGAAGGCCTGGCGGGAGGATTGGCCCTGGCCATGGCAGTCGCCCTCCTGACACAGCTCTGGCTGGTTCCGCAATTGACCATGCTTCACACACTGGTCCTGGGCTTACTGATGACCGGCACAGGCCTCGTGGGAGACTTGTGCGAATCGGCGATAAAACGCGCGGTCGGGGTGAAGGACTCCGGGGGCATTCTTCCCGGTCACGGAGGCATGCTCGACCGTTTAGATAGTCTCTTGTTCACCGCCCCCACCTTCTACTACTATGTGACATTAGTCTGCGGCTTTTCGCCGCTCCCTTAGCAGGAGACGCTATGAAGACCATCATCATCCTGGGCTCCACCGGTTCGATCGGCACGAACACCCTCGATATCGTTCAGCGATTCCCCGGTGAGTTTCGCGTCGCCGGGCTCACCGCCGGCAACAATATCGACAAACTGGAAGAACAGATTCGCGCGTTCACCCCGCGAGTGGTGGCGGTGTCGCAGGAAGCTGCCGCGGTGACCTTGCGGCAGCGCTGCGCGGGCCTGCCTGTTGAAATTTTGTCCGGTGAAGTAGGCATTGCTCAGGTTGCCTCATTGCCGGAAGCCGAACTGGTGATCTCCGCCATTGTCGGAGCCGCCGGACTCGTGCCCACCCTCACCGCGATCCGTTCAGGAAAACATATCGCCTTGGCCAATAAAGAACCGATGGTCATGGCAGGCAAACTGATGCAGGAAGAAGCCCACAAACATGGCGTCCGGATCTTCCCGGTCGACAGTGAACACAGCGCCATTTTTCAATCACTGGAAGGCCATCGCCTTGAAGACGTCCGTCGACTGATTCTCACTGCGTCCGGCGGAGCGCTCTGGACCCTGGCGAAGGATGAGTTGCAACACGTCACACCCGAGCGAGCACTCAAGCACCCCAATTGGAAAATGGGCGCCAAGATTACCATCGACTCTGCCACACTGATGAACAAAGGCCTCGAGGTTGTCGAAGCCCGCTGGTTGTTTGATATTCCTGAGTCCCGCATCGAGGTGATGGTGCATCGGGAAAGCATTATTCACTCGCTGGTCGAATATGAAGATCGCTCCATGATCGCCCAATTGGGATTGCCGGACATGCGCACGCCGATCTCCTATGCCATGCGGTACCCGGAACGGCTGCCGCTCGACCTGCCTTCGCTGGATTTGACAGAAATCGGCACGCTCAGCTTCTGTAAGCCGGACCATGACCGGTTCCCGTGCCTTAACCTGGGTTATGAATCCCTCCGGACCGGAGGCACCATGCCGGCCACGATGAACGCAGCGAATGAAATTGCCGTCGATGCCTTTTTGAACGGCGGCATCCGTTTTACCGAAATCGCCGAAGTCATCCGCCATACAATGGACGCCCATACGCCCAAAGCCGTCTCCTCTCTGGAGGACGCACTGGAGGCCGATCGGTGGGCCAGAGAAAAAGCGGAGTCCCTGGTCCATGCCCTCCCCCGTTGAAACATCGTTTTGAAAATTGGGCAATGAGTGTTAAGTTGATACTGGCGTTGAACATTCACCTACACCTATAGATATTGAGTACACCCATGATGTTCGCATTCACCTGGTCCCCCGATACCCTCTGGGTCTTGATGCAAAAAGCCTGGTGGTTCCTGGTCGTACTCGGCGTCCTGGTCGCGTTCCACGAGCTCGGACACTTTTTGGCGGCCCGCTGGGTAGGCGTGAAAGTCTTGAAGTTCTCCCTCGGGTTCGGCCCGAAGATTTTCGGTCGCCAGGTCGGCGAAACCGAATACCTCCTCTCGGCCATTCCCCTAGGCGGATACGTCAAACTCTTTGGCGAAGACGAAACGGAGGCGGCCACCCCTGAAGACCGGCGGCGATCGTTCGCCCATCAGGGGTTATGGGGGAAAGTGTTGATCGTGGCAGCCGGACCGGGTTTCAACTTCATTCTGGCCTATCTCATTTTTGCCGGATGGCTCTCGACGGGAGCGCCCTTGTTCGTCCCGACCTTCCGCGACCTCAGCCCAGACATTGAGGCACTGGTACCCGGCTCACCGGCATCGTCAGCCGGCATGGAAATCGGCGACCACATTACCAAGGTGAACGGGAAAGAAATTTCCACGAGAACAGAATTACTGGATGCGGTGGCTCACAGCAAAGGGGAAGCCATTGCGCTGGAAATTAAACGCGGGGCACAAGTAAAACCGCTCTCCGTCATTCCGGTTCCGCTGCAACAAGGCCAGCCGGCCTCACCCGATGAGCCGCTGTATACGATCGGCGTCGAGGAGACCCCTCCCTTGGTCACCTCCGTCATGCACGGTCTACCGGCATCCACGGCTGGATTCCAGGCTGGAGATCGAGTCATTGGTATAGAAGGCCAAACTATTTATACCTGGCTTCAGATGACGACGATTGTCCGGGATAGCCCGAACAAATCGCTGCACGTCGATGTGCTGCGTAATGGCCAGCGCATCCCACTGGTCGTCACTCCAAGCTCAGAGAAGGCGACCGTCAACGGCCAAGCCGTGGAAGTAGGAAAGATCGGTATCTCAGGACCTGGCCGTTCGCTCATGCATGCGGACAATCCTCTCCAGGCTGTCTACCAAGGGCTTGAGGCCACCTGGGGATGGACCGAACTCACTGCCATCGGACTCTATAAGATGGTTGTCGGGGACATTTCGAGTAAAAACATCGGCGGCCCGTTGACGATCGCGAATATTTCAGGAGAGGCCGCCTCTCAGGGCGCATCCAGCGTCATTTTCTTGATCGCCATTCTGAGCATCAATCTCGGTGTGCTGAATTTGCTTCCGATTCCGATTCTGGACGGGGGACACTTGCTCTTTTTCCTGATTGAAGGCATTCTGCGGAAACCGCTGGGCGACCGGCAGCGGGAAATTGCCCAGCAGGCCGGGCTGGTCCTATTGGTTGGCGTGATGATCTTCGCCTTTTGGAATGACCTCGAACGTATCTTCCTTCGTTAACACCCTATGAAAACATCGCAACTCCTGATCCCCACGTTACGGGAAGCCCCCGGTGAGGCTGAAACAGTCAGCCACCGGCTCATGCTGCGCGCCGGCTTGATTCGAAAAGTCGCGTCCGGCATCTATACCTATCTCCCCCTCGGCCTGCGTGTCATCCGCAAGGTGGAACAGATCATTCGTGACGAAATGAACCGTGCCGGGGCACAGGAACTCCTGATGCCCATGGCCTCGCCGGCGGAACTTTGGAAAGAAACCGGCCGGTGGGACTTCTATGGGAAAGAGCTGTTGCGCTTCAAAGACCGGCACGAACGGGATTTCTGCCTGGGCCCCACGCATGAAGAAATCATCACGGACCTGTTTCGGCGGGAAGTGAAATCCTACCGGCAGCTCCCGCTGAATTTCTACCAAATCCAAACCAAGTTTCGCGACGAGATCCGCCCGCGATTTGGCCTGATGCGGGGCCGCGAGTTCTTGATGAAAGACGCTTACAGCTTCGACCGTGATGACGCCGGAGCACGTGAAAACTATCAAAAGATGTACGACGCGTACCACCGGATCTTTACCCGATGCGGCCTCACATTTAGAGCCGTCGAGGCGGACACCGGGCTCATCGGAGGTAACTCCTCGCACGAGTTCATGGTCCTCGCGGAGACCGGCGAAGAGACCGTGGTGTATAGCGACAGCGGCACATTCGCCGCCAATGTCGAACGCGCTGACGTCTTGCCGCCCGAAAGCGTGGAGAACGACGCCGCCCTCCCTATCCGCACAGTTCCAACGCCGAATTGCCGCAGCATCGAAGAAGTCACCGCCTTCCTGAAGGTTCCGGCTCACCGGCTGGTCAAAACGCTTTTATATTCGACCGGCAAAGAAACCGTAGCCGTGCTCGTCCGCGGCGACCATGCGGTCAACGAGATCAAGCTCAAGAAAGCCTTGGGAGTTCCTGAAATCGAACTAGCAGGACCGGCGACAGTTGAGAAAACCACCGGGGCACCGGTGGGATTTGCCGGGCCCGTCGGCCTCAAGGGAATCAGAATATTTGCAGATCAGGCCGTCCCCGCCCTCAAGAACGTGGTGGTCGGAGGGAATCAACTCGACACCCACTACGTCGATGCGAATTGGGGCCGCGACTTTACCGCCGACCAAGTCCTCGATCTTCGGAATGCCCAGGCCGGTGATCCCTCACCGAAAAAAGACGGCATCCTCAAAGCTACCAAAGGAATTGAGGTCGGCCATGTCTTCATGCTCGGCACTAAATATAGCCAGACGATGAACGCGACATTTCTGGACGCGCAAGGGAAAGAATGCCTTGCCGTCATGGGCTGCTATGGCATCGGTGTCGGACGGTCCGCTGCAGCCTCGATTGAGCAGAACCATGACGAACGCGGAATTATTTGGCCCTACCCGATTGCCCCGTTTCACATCCACCTCATCCCTGTCAGCCAATCGGACAAGACCAATGAGATGACCGTTCGTCTCTATGCCGAACTGCAGGCAGCGGGATTCGAAGTCCTCTGGGATGATCGTGATGATCGGGCCGGCGTCAAATTCAATGACGCCGACCTCATTGGCGCTCCATTCCAGGTTGTCGTCGGAGACAAAGGTCTCGCCGAAGGTGTCGTCGAAGTAAAAGTCCGGCGCACTGGTATCAAAACGCGAGTAACTCCTACTGAACTCGTTCAGCATCTCCGTTGCGCTGTCCCTCACGTCGACGCGGCCCCGTCTTCTCACTGATGCATACGCCTTCGACCGCGTCCTGATTCGCACCTAACAAACTTGCCTTTTCCTTGCCTTCTCATTCGATTGGGCTACACTCACTTTCTAGAGAGACCGCCGCGTCACAACCGGCACTCGCAGCAATCAGGTGCTGGCACACCTCGCCTCCATCGGAACACGAGCTGAGCGAAGAAGGAATCAGGAATGCAGTCCAAGCCGATGTCCAACAATCTCCAGGAACTGCAACAAAAAGGTGAGTTCGCAGAACACGTCAAGAAGATCACCGCTCAAATCAACGCGGCCAGCGATCTCGACCAAATTCTCCTCGACCTGCACAAAGATATCCTCGGCCTGTTCGACGCTGAGGATCTCACCCTCTTCGCATTCGACCCTGAGAAGAAAGAAATCTTTTCCAAAGTGCCCCATGTCGACAGCGTTGAAGAAGTGCGGATCCCCATCACCGAGCAAAGTCTCGCCGGATTCTGCGCGAAATACCTCCGGCCCGTGAACATCGCCGATGCCTACAACATGGCTGAGCTCCAGAGCATCCACCCATCGTTGCTGCACGACACATCGTATGACAAGCGCACCGGCTTCAAGACCAAACAGGTCTTGACCTACCCCATTGTTGCCGACAACAAATACCTCATGGGCGTCCTCCAGCTGCTGAATAAGAAAAGCGGCAGCCGTTTCACCAGGAAAGACGAAGAATCGGTCGCCGAGATCGCCAAGGCCCTCGGCATTGCATTCTTCAACTTGCGGAAAACCACAAAGAAAAATCCCACAAAATTCGACCACCTCGTCGGCAGCGGAAAGATTACGCAGAACGACCTGGAAAATGTCCTCGCTGAGGCCCGCAAAGGCACCAGCGATCTCGAAAGCATTTTAATCGAAAAGTATAAGGTCCCGAAACTCGACATCGGCAAATCCTTCGCTCAATTCTACAAGTGTCCCTATATCGAGTTCAGCGAGCGCACCCTGGTCGACATCGAACTTCTCAAGAACCTGAACGTCGACTACCTGAGAAAAAATCATTGGATGCCGCTAAAACGCGATCGCACCGCCATTGAAATTCTGACCGACGATCCCGGCGACCTCGACCGAGTTCAAGACATTAAACGAACATTCCCCGGCTTAAACATCCGCTTTGCGGTCAGCTTGCGACGGGACATCGCACAATTCCTGGCTTCCGCCACCGGCCAAAGCGATGCAGGAGGAGGCGGAGGGGGCCGCAAACTCGACGAAAACGTCTCAGACATTCTCGGGGAACTCGTCACCGAATCCCAAGCCGAAGCGCTGGAAGAAGCCTCGGCAGGGGGTGGTCTTGATGAAAACGACAGCGCCATCGTTCGTCTTGCCAACCAGATTATCGCTGACGCCTTCCGACAGAACGCTTCGGATATTCACATCGAGCCCTACGGGGAAAAACGCGAGACGCTCGTCCGGTTCCGTGTCGACGGCGATTGTTTCGAATACATGAAAATCCCCCAGAGTTATCGGCGCGCGATCGTGTCCCGCTTGAAAATCATGGCCAGCTTGGACATCGCCGAACGTCGCAAGCCGCAGGACGGCAAAATCAAGTTCAAGCTTACAGAAACCAAAGAGATTGAACTCCGCGTCGCCACCATTCCGACATCCGGATATAACGAAGATGTCGTCATGCGTATCCTGGCCGCCAGCGAACCCTTGCCCCTCGACAAAATGGGGTTCTCGGACCGCAATCTCAAAGGCATTAAAGATATTTCAGAAAAGCCCTACGGCATCATTCTCTGTGTCGGGCCAACCGGATCAGGAAAAACTACCACGCTCCATTCCGTACTTGGGAATATCAATACTCCGGACATTAAGATCTGGACCGCGGAAGACCCCGTCGAAATTACCCAATACGGCCTGCGCCAGGTCCAAGTCCAGCCCAAGATCGGCTTCACCTTCGCCACCGCCATGCGCGCATTCCTCCGCGCCGATCCGGATGTGATCATGGTCGGAGAAATGCGCGATAAAGAAACGGCCGATACCGGCATCGAAGCCTCACTCACCGGCCACTTGGTGCTCAGCACGTTGCACACCAATAGCGCCGTGGAAACGGTCACCCGCCTCCTAGACATGGGCTGCGACCCCTTCAGCTTTGCCGACGCCATGCTCGGCGTGCTCGCCCAACGGTTGGCTCGCCGTATCTGCAAAGATTGCAAGGAGCAGTATGTGGGCACTCCGGAAGAGTATGAAGAGCTTCGGCAGGGCTATGGCGCCGAGCGCTGGGACAAACTTGGCATTAAACAGGACAATACGTTCCGTCTCTCGCGCGGTAAAGGCTGCGAAGTCTGTAATCGCACTGGCTATAAAGGACGCGTGGCCCTCCACGAACTCCTGCTGGGATCGGACAACATTAAGCGGATGGTCCAGCAGAAAGCCCGCACCGAAGACATGCTTCACTGTGCAATGGATGAAGGCATGACGACCCTCGTCCAGGACGGCATCCAAAAAGTATTGCTCGGTCAAACGTCTTACAAAGAAGTCAAAGCCGTCGCCATCAAGTAGGACGACAGCCTCGTCATGCGGAGCCGCTTGTGCACACAAGCGGCTCCCAATTCCCTGCCCCACTTTCTGCCTTAGACAAAATCAGGTACACTAGCGCTATGAATCCCTATGCATCGCTATCGAGGCTTCTCATTTTCCCCATGCTTCTATCCGCTTCGGGCTGTGAGACCGCCGATCACGTCCTGACAAGTGCCGAACGCGTGCTCGGCAGCCAAACGGGAAAAACCGTCGTCAGCATTGCCGGAGGCAAAGATCCCAAACAGGTCCTCAAGGAACACACCGACGCGTATCAGCGCAACCCTGAATCGGTCCTGCGCGATATACGAACCTTGCAGCGCGACTTCGAGTCCATCATGACCGCCTTGACCGGTCGGGTCCGCCAAACATGGGGAGAGAAAGAAATAAAGGTTCCGGAGCAGAAGAAATACGTCAAGTACACCCAGAATTATATGAGCCGGGCGGTCGTCGACTTTGATAGCGGAATGATCGTGATTGAAACACTGGACGACAAAGCACCAAAAGACAGCTTGAAAAATGCCCTCGTCACCACACTCTTGACTCCTGATGATCCTCGATCGGTTGATCTCTTTTCCGACAAAGCTGTCACGCTCACCAGCGACAAGCCGCCCTACCTCCTAGGATTGGTTATGGACCAGGAGGGACAAGCGATCAAGACTCCGGCGCAAGCCGAAGCTTTTGCGACGTTTACGGTCGAAAACCAGGCCAAGCCACGACCGATCGATCAGAACGGCGTAACCAAGCAGGCCCTGCTTGCTGAAATTAAGATGGTCGCCAATTTCTCGAACAAGCAGGCTGAAAAATACCGCAGCACGGTCACCCGGTACGCGGAACAGTTCAAGATCAGTCCCAGCTTGATCTTTGCGGTCATTCGCACGGAAAGTAATTTCAACCCTTTCGCTGTCAGCTCCGCTCCCGCATTTGGGCTCATGCAGCTCGTGCCCAGCAGCGGGGGCCGCGATGCCTACAAGAAAGCCAAGGGCAAGGACACCATTCCATCTCGAGACTACCTCTTCGATCCTGAGAACAATATCGAGCTTGGCAGTGCGTATCTCAACGTCCTGTCCTATAATCTGCTGGAGCGCATCGAGAACCAGGTGGCCAGAGAATACTGCGTGATTTCAGCCTATAACACCGGTCCGCGAAACGTGTTCAAAGCATTTGCCCAGGATCAAACCGCGGCCATCAACCAGATCAATTCGCTTCAACCTCCTGCCGTCTATGACCGGCTACGAGCGAACCTGCCCTATCAAGAAACCCGTGACTATCTCGCCAAAGTGGTCGGCTTTCGCAAGCAATTTATTGCCACTCCTGGGGAAGGCATCAAGTAATCGGCCCATGACCACGCCCCCGCAGACCCGAAGGGGCACTGCTCTCCCTGAAATTCTTACGGGGTTAATATCGAAATCTAGCGGGGCTGCCGTTCAGATGTGCCAGCAACTGGGAGCAGAGACGAAGCATGTGTTCCACGATTGACGCACTTGCCTAACCGCGTGGCCGCAATCGGTGACAGTAAAGAGAACTCGACCCCGAAGACGGAATCCTTCACCCAACGAACCGTCGCCCGATCGATAAACGTCGATACCCGCTGGTGCGGCAATCGTAAGCTGATCGCAATCTCATCACCCGGAGCCAGGACTGTCTCACTCAACATTCTGGCACCAGCAACTGAGAGATCGCACACCACACCCAGACCGCCTCGATTGATCGTCGCCCATTTCTTCAGTCCGACCAAAGCATAGGAGCAGGGAAATGGGGCTGAAACACGCATGCGCGGTTTGCGCCGCCTTGAGGAGGGCTCGTTTGTAGAGACACGGGAATTTGACAAAGCAGACCTCGCTTATCTGATCCCCTTTGAGAACACCGTCATGTATCGTCGAAGTCGCCCATGGGAGGTACTCGACAACCGCTGAAAAGCCAGTCCATATATCTGATCCTTCGCCCAGCGAACCGTGGCAACAGCAATTTCAGCAGGAGCCGCTTGCCGCGGCAACCGAACCAGCAATGACACGTGATCGCCTGGCTTAATCGGGGCTTCTGTACTAACCCGCATCCCCCGCAAAGAGAGATCGTACACAACACCCGGACCATGAACAGACTTTCCAAACCAACGCTGCTCATCACGCCAGGCAAGTTCACAGGCAATCGGGGTGGGAATACGCACACGAGGGTGCCGACGAAACTTGTTCAGCATCGAAGCGCGTGATGTGCTCGGCGGCATAATCTAAACCTCTCGCCTGACTGTATCTCACCCTCTTCTCCCCACAAATACTTTTTTGAAAGTTCCCATCCCCCGTGTTTTTACTGTGCCCCTCCCACTGTGAAAAAACTGGAACAGCAGACCTGAATGGCACTACGAGCCCGGCAGAAAGTTCCCCCTGAGGGAACAATATACTCAGCCCTTCGCAAACCCATCGACAACTACACGAATCGGCGGGCATCCTCGACGCACTGTAGTGGCATGAAAGTTGGACATGATGCCGTCCATGATCATCCAGCATGCCACTCAACTGTTGACCCAGGACATTGCTCCTCTGGGTGCTCTCTCCGCTCCTCTCGTCAGCTGGTTCGGTTCTGCGGGCCTGATGATATTTTTCCTCTGGCAAGTCACTCGGCTGTATCAGCTATCGACACAGACCGCGCAACCGTTTGCTCGTGTGACGCGCTGCTTAGACAAACTCGCCCAAGAACGCCTGCAATTCGACCAGGACTCTTTGACA
The DNA here is from genome assembly GCA_002869855.2 of Nitrospira sp. CG24D. Lineage (GTDB taxonomy): Bacteria > Nitrospirota > Nitrospiria > Nitrospirales > Nitrospiraceae > Nitrospira_D. Next base: position 27,800 of record NEWQ02000022.1, on the reverse strand, counting down.
CTCCGTCCTCCAGGAGCCATGAAAAGCAGAACACAAGAACCCCCGCCACACTTGGACCGACGGGATGGGAAAGATTTTCAACTCATTGATACGACGTTTCAGCGAGAACCCTGGCTATCCCCTGCCTGGAAGCAATATCGAAAGACGCTCGTGACGGAACAGGTCGCCTGGTACATTGAACCCCGCATATTTAGTTCCCGCTCCGCGCAGGAACTCTTCTCCCTCGAAACCATCTTTCGCGGAAAGCTGAACCTGGCCTGGTATCAACAAGTGCCATCCCTCCTGACAGGGATCGGACTCCTGCTCACATTTATCGCGCTACTCGTGGGCCTCAGCAAGCTGCACGCCGACGGTCACGGCATTGCCGGAATTCAAGGCCTTATCAACGGCCTCGCCGGGAAATTTTTGACTTCGATCGTCGGGCTCGTCTGCGCAACCGCCTTTACCCTGATAGAAAAGCCGCTCATGTTTCGCCTATTCTCAGCCCATCAGCAATGCACCCATTTGATCGATGACCTGTTTCCAAGAAAAACGCTTGAACAGATTCTTGAAGGAATGACGGGCACACTTCGCCGGCCCTCTTCGCTGGAACAGGGATTGAAACATGCGCCTCCCATTCCCTATGCACAGCCGGCAACCGACACACTTACCCAGCCATTGAAAGCCATGACGAAATCGGTGGACACACTGACGCAGGAAATTCGTGCACATCTCCAGGTCGAGAACACACTACCGGCCACCTATCCGATCGAAGCCATCGCCAAAGCTTTCGCTCCGCTCATCCAACAACTGACACTCGCGTTAACCCAACTCCCTCAACAGTTAGAGCCGCCACCAGCCCAGCGTTTCTCGTCACCCGAAGAGGTCGATCACCTGGTGGATGACTTGACCGCCAGAATCTCCCACACATCCCACCCCACAACGGGAGCGCCACCTCGCCAATCCCAAGGATGGCTGCAGCGACTCCGCACCTCGGCGCACCTACTCGCGCCTCTTTCAGTCATCACACCTAGCAGAACCCACAAGTCCCGTGGTCCACGATGATACGTCCCTTGATTTCCTAAACCACGGAGAAGACATTCCACATGGACCAGAATAACCTCGGTTCCCATTCGACGATTTCCCACACGACGACCAATGGGCTCATGGACTTGATGACCTCACTCGCCATTATTTTCGTCCTACTCCTTGCGGCATCACTCGCACCACAAGCAGCCCAGGACGATCCGACCGACACACCGACACCTCCCCAGACGACCGTCTCCGATCCCGCGACGCCGATCACGATCAATGTTCAAACCTTACTCTACGAACACTTCGCACAATTCGGACTTTCCGTGGATAACGACCCGCATGACCCACTGCTCATGCGAATCGTCATTCCAGAAGATCTGCTCAATTTTGACTCCGGGAAAAGCACCCTGACTGCACAGGCTGATCGATTTCTCACCGACATGATGCCCCGCTATGCCCTCCTCGTATGCGGGCCGCTTGAGTCCCATATCGACTCAGTCGTGATTGAGGGACATACTGATGACCGTGGCGACGACGCAATGAACCTGCGATTGAGCCAGGAACGCTCCTTCCGGGTGATGATTAAAGGCCTCGAGGTCATCGACCGCGCGGAGCCAACCGTCTCACCGTGCTTCCAACGACTGACATCGGCGAGTGGCCGAGGCCGGCAAGATCTCATCGCTCATCCTGCGACCGGAGTGGATCGGGACAAGAGCCGACGCGTTATTTTTAAACTTCGCCTCCGGTCCGCCCCGACACCACACACTCTCCCGCACACGTCCTAGTCGATCGAGATGCCGCTTTGACTGAGTCTCCGCATCGTGGTACGGTACGTCACGATCTCCGAGAGGCAGCTACATCGCTCTCCTTCACGCCGTACCCTATCAAGATGTCGGTTTGCGTGAGTGAGATAGGTGGCTCCACACAAAATCGGCTGCGTGTTTGTGCCCAGGCCGATACCAGCACTATCTCATTGACGAGTCGACCAAGGAGGACACTATCGCACGCGCAGGAAAAACCACGATGGCGAAACGGGACCGTGAGAAATCGCTTCAAACGAAGCGGAAAGAAAAGGAAGAAAAACGTGCGCAGCGGAAAGGTGAAAAAGACGACCGCACGTCAATTCCTGCAGGAGAAGATCCGGATTTGGAAGGTTTGCAGTGGGGGCCGCAGCCACCCCTGTATTAGCACGGGAGCATGCGCGGGCCGTCTAGACGGCCCGCGCCGCTCCTTAGGCAGGACGGACAAACCGATCGTCGCCAAGTGCTCCCCGTAACCGCTGGGTCACAAGTCGACGGAACTCCACTTTCTGTTTGAGAATCAGCGCCAGACCCTCCGCATCCACTAACACCAGCAGATCATCCTCAACGACCAGCGTTCTCGCTTGATCCCCGAGATTGACGCGATACTGAGTGCGGCCGTCAGGATTCCGGCCGGTCCCCGTGACGAGTTCGGTAAGCCCATCAATGACACCCTCCTGATTGTCCGTCCGCAACCGCACCTTGGTTCCATCAGGAATTCTGACCCACGGTGCGCTGGGCTTGACCGGGAGGCTTTGCGTCTCAGGCATGACGTTCCCTTCCAATAGTAGATTGATCAACGAGCGATCCATTCGCACACTCTCTGCTCTAGTTCCCTGGGGCGCCTTGAATGGGCTGCGCCGGTCTGTGCGTTCCATGGCTCATCGGCCTGCGTTCGCGAAACCCTGCCGGACGCCCTTGAGCCGGCCGTGCCTGCCGCTGTGCAGGACGCCCATGCCCACGCGGATCCAATGATGGCCTTGCACTCCCCGCTGCAACCGGCACGGCATGCCCCAATAACTGCTCGATCGCCCGCAACTGCAGACCATCCTCCGAGGTGACGAAGCTTGTGGCTCGCCCGGTCGTTTTCATGCGAGCCGTGCGGCCGATACGATGCACATAGTCTTCCGGGCAATTCGGCAAGTCAAAATTGATGACATGTCCGATATTCGCCACATCAATCCCTCGCGCCGCAATATCCGTCGCCACCAGGATGCGGAACGTGCCACGCTTAAATCCATCGAGGGCCGCACGGCGCTGGGAGAGACTCCGGTCACCGTGGAGCACGGCTACTTTATGCCCCTCTTGCCCCAATACCCGGCCCAACTTGTCCGCTCGATGTTTCGTGCGTGTGAAGACCAACACCGTTTCCTGCTCTTGTCCGAGGAGTGACACCAACAAGGACGCTTTACTGTCGTGGGTGGTGTGATGCAACGCCTGAGTCACACCATCGGCCGTGGTGGCTGACGGACTCACCATGACGCGCACAGCATTATGCACGCTGACCTGCACTAACCTGGTAAGGTCGGCAGGCAATGTGGCAGAGAACAACAATGTCTGCCGTTCGACCGGCAACGCATCGAGGATCTGGTTAATTTGCGGGGCAAATCCCATGTCCAACATACGGTCGGCCTCGTCCAATACCAAAATCTTGATCGGAGCCAGGTTGATCGTACCGTTCCACATATGATCGAGCAATCGACCGGGAGTCGCCACCAGAATGTCCGGCTGTTGCCGGAGCCCGCGAACCTGGGCCTGCATATCAGCGCCGCCCATGATCACGGTGGCGGATATGCGACGTCCACGCCCGAGCTTATCGATCGTGGCAAGGATCTGTAACGCCAATTCCCTGGTAGGCGCCAAGATCAGTGCCTGGGGCTGGCCCTTGGGCAGCGCCGCCAGTCGTTCAATCATCGGAATGGCAAACGCCGCGGTTTTGCCTGTGCCCGTCTGCGCACAACCGATCACATCTCGTCCGGCAAGCGCAGGCGGAATCGCTTGTATCTGAATCGGAGTTGGTGCCGTATACCCGGCCTTAATAAGATCCTGTAACATCGCCTCAGATAAGCCGAGACCCTGAAAACTCTCGTGAACAAACGTATCCACTACACTATCCTTTCAGTTTGATCGCATTATGACGGGATCAGAGAACCGAGGGGAGAGAGCACCGGAAAGATGCAGCTCCAAACTGGACCTGGTCGCGATGCGATCGCGAAGTCCGTTATGGTTTGAACAGTGATTCGCCGGACTACTGCGAGATCAATGTAGGCACACCATACAGCATGCCCCCTCAGGCGTCAACTTCTTGCACCCGATCGAGCACCGACGCATCCGCATCGCTGCGCGACACAAGCGGTTCGCCATCGTGGCCTATCTGTGCTATCGTAGGCCATGACGAATGCGGATTCTATCCAAAAACAACCTGTGACGACGGATATACGCGCATTACGCCTGGCTCG
>NEWQ02000022.1:0-23427 GCA_002869855.2 Nitrospira sp. CG24D | reverse complement strand
ATTCCTCACCCGTTCGCCGCTTTACAAACGTATTGCTACGTCTTCTCGCTCGACTTGCATGTATTAGGCGCGCCGCCAGCGTTCGTTCTGAGCCAGGATCAAACTCTCAAAAGGTGTTCTTAGAATTTGGACAAAGGGCCACCACTTCAATACACCTTACACCTTGCTTAACTTCCTCTATTCAGTTTTCAAAGAACAAGACATCACATTCGTGACGTGGGAGGCGCAATATAAATGTTGCGCACTCTCATGTCAAGGGACCCACTCAAAAAATTCGGGTAGTTTCCCTCAGGCACCGCTCCCCTTGGATGCGGTATGCAGGCAAGAACTCATCCGCCCTCTGCCCTCGAACGAGTGGGAAGATAACAAGACTCCCCCCCGAGTGTCAAGCAACTTTTTCATGTATAATCGAAAAATTATGAGAAACAGCGAATCACCACTGTTCATGCGGCGTCGAACGATTCTACAAACGCTCGGTCTCGTCGCGACGGCCGGAATAACCGGAGGCTGCGACGCCGTCGGTTCTGTTTTTGGACGCATGTTTGCGATTCCATCCCGCGAAACCACCTACTTCACACCGAATTCCAAATTTTATGTGGTCAACTACGCGGATTCCGCCGTCTCGATATCACGCGAGGTGAATATCGAGCAATGGAAAGTTCACGTGAAAGGCGTCGTGAAAACACCGCTTTCACTGGGCTGGCGCGACATTTTGAATCGCGACTCCTACGATCAGGTCTCCACGCTCATGTGTATCGACACCCTCCCCGGCGGCGACAGCATGGGCACGGCCACCTGGCGCGGCATTTCATTGAAAAAACTCCTTCAGGAAGCCGGCGCCGACGAAGAAGCTGCGCGCGATGTGATTTTTCGCGGCATCGATGGCTACGACGACAGCATTCCATTCACGCGCGCCATGCAAGACGATGTGATGATTGCCTTCTTGATGAACGGCGAAAAACTCCCTAAGGAACATGGCTTCCCGATCCGTCTCATTGTTCCCGGCCTGTATGGCATTAAGAATGTGAAATGGATCACCGAGATCGAAGTCTATCCGGGTGATTACCTAGGATACTGGCAGCGCAAGGGCTGGACCGACGACGCCACAATCAAGATCTTCTCCCGCATCGATTCCCCAGGCCATTACCAAACCCTGCGTGGATCCATGCAGAAATTCCGCGGGATCGCCTTCGGCGGCCCCAACTCCATCAGCAAGGTCGAACTCAGCTTCGATGCCGGTCGCACGTGGAGCGAATGCGAGATTGAACCGCCGATGTCGCCCTACTCCTGGGTGATTTGGAACTACACGTGGACCGCGCCGAAGCCAGGGAAGTTTCAAACAGTGGTGCGGGCGACCGATACAAAGGGGCAGTTGCAGATAGCCGAAATCGTCCGGCCGCAGCCGGCCGGCGCGAGCGGCCTTCATACGATTATTTCTGAAGTCGCCGAACGCTAACGCCTTCATCCACACTGCACGATACGACAGTATTCACCTATCCATCCGCCGTCCCCTGCCCCACCGGCTCTTCCCTACTCCCTCGGTTTTCCAACTATTCCCCTCCCGAACTTGCTTCCCACCAGAATTCCCGCTACTGCTAGTCTCTCCGCGTTCTATTTCTGGAGGGCACTATGGCACGACGTTTTTTCTTAGCCTCGTCACTCCTTCTCGGCATGACGGGTTGCGACCTGCACTCCCCGGCGCTGCAACAGGACCGGCTGACCTCCCTGGGATCTGCCCAAACCCATGCGACAGCGACACGCGTCAACGGAGAAATCAGACGGCGTTCCGTGACGATCGACGGCGTTTCGCTCAGCATTCTGGAAGCCGGCACCGGCGATCCGATCATCTTCGTCCACGGCGTCGTCACGACGAGCAACATTTTCGCGAAATATCTGAGCGCCTACTCGCCGGACTTTCGGGGCATTGCCGTAGACCTTCGCGGATATGGCGATTCACAAAAACCGGACAGCGGCTTCACCATCAAGCAATTTTCCAAAGACCTGATTGCGCTCGCCGACAAACTGGAAATTGAGAAGCCTATCTGGGTCGGCGTGTCCATGGGCGGAATGATTTTGCAGCAGCTGGCCTTGGATTATCCTGAGCGCGTGCGGGCACTCGTGCTGGTGTCAACGACCGACGGAGCGATGGTGCTCGATAAAGATCTGCCGACCATCGGCAATCCGCGCGATTTCCGTGAAGTCTCTAAGAATATCATCGTGGAGAGCTTTCCCCCGCAGACGCCCGCCACGCTCTATCAGCCGTTGCTGGACCGGATTCCAACCTGGAACGGAACAGTGCTGCGTGAGGCGTTGACCAGTATGGCCCAGGCCAGCGTGCACGGACGGATCAACGCCATCACTACCCCGACGCTCGTGGTGGTGGGAGCCAAAGATGATGTCGCCACTCCGGCCATCGCACAGGGAATTCAGACGCAGATCGCCGGCGCGCAACTTGCGGAGTTCAACACCGGCCATTTCATGATGACAGAAGATCCGGAACGGTTTCAGAAAGTGCTGGAAGAATTTCTACAGAGCCTGAAGAAGTAACGGACGGGCACTGCGCTAGCCGGCGGAGCGGCGGGAAATCCCCGGCGAATCCGGCCGCCGCGGCTTGCTACCAGCAGCCGCTCCACTACTCTGAATCGACTGTACCTCGCTCGAAGTCAATTCCCGCCAGACACCGGGCGCAAGATTCCCCAACGAGATAGGGCCGATCGCCACGCGAACCAACCGCAGCGCCGGGTGACCGACCACCGCGGTCATGCGACGCACCTGCCGGTTCATCCCTTCGCGAATCGTCATCTCGATCCAGCAGGTCGGCACGGTTTTCCTGAACCGAATGGGCACCGGTCGATCCGGCAATGCCGGCGGCTCGCCCAGCAAGCAAACCTCCGCCGGCCTCGTCCGGGTTCCGCTCAACACCACACCCTGCCGCAATTGCCGGAGCGCATGCTCATCGGGAACCCGCTCCACCTGCACCAGATAGACTTTAGGAAGCTTGTGTTGCGGATCGGTGATGCGGTGAGACAGCGTTCCGTCTGAGGTCAGGAGCATCAACCCTTCACTGTCCATATCCAGCCGCCCCGCAGCATAGACACCGGGCAACTCGACATAGTCGGCGAGCGTCGGCCGTCCGTCAGGATCGGTAAAACAAGGCAGGACGCCATAGGGCTTATGAAACGCGATGGTGTGGAAGCGCGCAGATGTCGACGCAGCCGGTGTCATGCGGGGCGTGGCTTTCACCGGCCGGCCGTTGAGGTCTCAGCCATATGCAGCTTGAGTTTGCGCCGGACCCCGGTGATGCAACGCCGACGTGACAACGAAGTGAGTAGTTCTTGGTCGTACGAACGCCCCGCCTGCCTCCGGAGAAGACGATCAGTAGCCACGGCCGAACCCTCCACCGATTCGTCCGCCGCTTCCCACCCCCATGCCACCGAATACACCGACAGAAAATCCTGATCGCGGTTCGGCACCATAGCCGGGCGGCCATACATACAGATGCTTCACGCCAAAGGTAGGGTACCGATACTCCACCTCATCGAGGCGATCCATGCGGGCTCCGGTCACTTCGCCGACCAGCGTGACGGCAGTCCCCTCCCGGATCGTCGCCGGATCGAGCAACTCTTGAGTGAGTGCCAGGAATCGGCCTTGCGATTCCGTCCTGACAACCGTCGGTTCATAGTCGGCGTTCAACGGGAGCTGCAATACCTCTATCAGCATGCCGGCATCGGTCCGTTTGGCCTTCAGCACTTCACCGCCGACTACGACCCGCTTCCCGACGAAGGACTCCGGCGCCGCAAGAATCTGCGCAAAGGTCACGTCCTTATCGAGTTGGGCCTCAAGCGCCTCAGGCACGACAACGTGGGACGCGCAGCCGGTCATCATCACCGCGCTCCACAACAGCCCGACGACCACCCTGATCCAATTGATGTTCATACCGCCACTATACCTGAGCCTGCACTTCACCCTCAAATCTCATCCCCAGTGTACAAGTGTAGAATCGTAGGTATTCCCCTTCAAATTCCAGAACGGCTCCATGCGTTCTTTCTGTCACGGCTCTATTGCTACGGGATAGCCTCACGCCGTGATCGCCTGTAGGCTGCGAGACTTAGAAGATGTAGCCATCGCCGAATGGTGGATATCGCCCATCGTTTCCGCCCGGCATCAGGCTTGCTCTGTCACCTCGCATGAGAGCGTGACCACTCTCATCGGATTCATCCAGTGTTTGCAGCGGCCACAGCATCGAAGATGACCGTGGCCTATTTCATCAACTCTCTACGTGAGGAGGTTCCCATGACTCGCTTTGCCAGCTTCATCGCACTCGCAGCATTCTTGACGTTCGGTCTCGGCACGGCCGTCTCCTTCGCAAGTGAACCGGCCCCGGTCGAGCAGAAGGACAAGAAGGATATGAGCGGCTCCAAAGCCGACGACGACAGCAAGAAGAAGGATGAGAAGAAGGAGATGGGCAAGTAAGCCTGCCTTCCGGGGCGCAACGCTCGTTGCGCCCCCCTTCCTCGCTTTATCAGGTTCCAATCTTAGATCTATCGAATCTGTAGGCCTTTCCCTACAGGGCCGTGGCATCTCACGACAGTCTCGAGAATCTCCTCAATCCCATCTCTAGTTCATTTCCTTGAATAACCAGTGCTTCCCCTCGCTTCCCCCTGAGGTCGCTCAGGCATCGACCTTGCTCCCTCATCTCTGTGTTCTGTTGGTCATCCTTTAAAGGAGGAATCTATGCATCCACGTATTCCGTTTCCGACCTCTTCACTTCGCGCCGCATCGTTGATCGCGTTGTGCGCCATCGCCCCGATCGGGTGCGTCACAAATGAAACACACACCAAAACGCTCACCGAGCTGGACGCCGCGAAAAAAACATCTGCCCAACGAGCCGCTGAGCTTGACGCATTGAAGAAGCAATCACAGGCCCAGTCGGATCAACTCAAACAGCAACTCGCCAGCCTGCAACAGAATCTGGACCAGGAATCCACGCAACGAAAAACCGCCGAGGAAGCGGCCGCCGCTCTGGCGAAAGAGCGAGCCGCCCTGGAGGCCCGCTCCGGAGAATTGCAGGCCAAGCTGGACGGTCTGGAAAAAGATAAGGGTCAACTCGGCAGCGAACTGAGCACGGTGCGCAGCCAGATCGACCTGCTCCAAAAGAAGCTGGCCGACGAGGCCGCCCAGGTCAGCGCGCTGGAAAAAGACAAGCAACAATTGGCCAGTGGCACCGCCTCCGCCCAGAACGAGATTGCCATGCTCCAGAAGCGCGCCGCTGCCCTTGAAACCGAAGCCGCCCGTGTGGCGAAGGAACGCGAGCAGCTTCGCCAGGAACAAACCCAGCTCACGGCCAGCCTGGAGCAGGAGCGGCAACGATTGAAGGCCGAGGAAGCCGAGAAAGCCCGGCTTGAACAGGAACGCGCCGCCAAGGAAGCAGAGATCGCGCGGCTCACCCGCACGCAGGAAGAACTGTCCAAATCACTCCAGGACGAAATTTCGAAAGGCAACATCACGATCCAGCAGGTCCGCGACCAGCTGACGATCAACATGGTCGACCGTGTGCTCTTCGATTCGGGACAAGCGCAGGTCAAGCCGGCAGGAGTGAAAGTGTTGAAGCAGGTCGGCGATGTCTTGAACAAGATTTCCGACAAACAGATCCGCATCGAAGGCCATACGGACAATGTGCCCATCAGCACGAAGCTGCAGGATAAATTCAAAACGAATTGGGAACTCTCGACGGCACGTGCCACCAATGTCGTGCGGTACTTGATCGATCAGGGTGGAGTGGGCCGGCAGCATATGTCCGCCGTCGGCTATGCCGAGACCAGGCCGATCGCCCCTAATGAAACCGAGCAGGGCCGCAGCGCCAATCGACGGATAGAGATCGTTCTCCATCCGAAAGACCTCTCCAAAATCACCGGCCAGCTGGGCTCCACCGGTCCGGACGGGAAATAAGCCCGCCCTTTCGCACCGCGGCGGCCGCCACACCTCCTGTGGTGGCCGCCTCCCCTCACACCGCGCATTTGAAGACTTCCCCTCTCTCTTCGCTTCCGCTATGATGCCGGCGTACCGCCGAAATCCACAGCGTTTCGTAAGCACTTTTATGGATCACCCAGTATGAGGAAGTTATGTTTCGATTGATCGGCATTGCCACAGCACTCTCACTCGCCCTCGGACTGACTGCCTGCGATACCGCCTACATGGCCACGATGGAGAAAATGGGCTATGCCAAACGCGATATTTTGAGCAGCCGGGTAAAATCGGCGCGCAACGCGCAGGAGGACGCCAAGAAAGAAATCCAAAGCGCCCTGGAGCAATTCGGAAAAGTCGTCGGCTATCAAGGCGGCGACCTGGAAGCCACCTACAAGAAACTGAACAGCGAGTTGGAAAGCAGCGAAGACAGCGCCGAGGCCGTACGGAAACGGATCACAGATGTCGAAAGTGTTGCGGATTCGCTGTTCTCCGAATGGAAGACCGAACTCGGCCAATATTCCAGCGCCGATCTGCGGCGCAAGAGCGAAGAGAAGCTGACTCAGACAAAATCCCGATACAACGAGATGCTGGGGGCCATGAAGAAGGCCGAGCAACGCATCGACCCGGTGTTGAAGCCGCTTCGCGATCAGGTCCTGTACCTGAAACACAACCTCAACGCCCGGGCCCTAGCCGCCATCAAAGGCGAACTCGTAAAGGTCGACGCCCAGGTCGATCAACTGGTCAAGGACATGAATAAGTCCATCGCCGAAGCGGATAAATTCATTCAATCGATGGAAAAAGACCCGGCCTAACTCGGGAGCTTGAATAGTCACGGATACTGGCGGCATCATTCGCAGGCGGTTCAAAAAATTCGTCCAGCAAGGCCGCAGCAAGCGAAGAAGCGAGGAGGTACATACCAAGCTTCGCTTGACCCGCTCGCTTCGATCACATGCGAGCGGATAGGCCCTTCGCCTCAAGGCGGCTCTTGTATACGTTGAGCCTCTGTGCGCGGCGAGAACACCGCTGGAGGATTTTTTCAACCGCCTGCTAGGAGGATCGACATGCGGTGGGAAGGACAACGGGAAAGCAGCAATATCGAAGACCGCCGCGGCATGAGCCCGGCCCGGGTCGGCAGTGTCGGCGGACTGGGAATCGGCGGCATCGTGTTGGTGCTCGCCGTCAGCTACTTCACCGGCACCAATCCTCTGACGCTCATCAACATGCTGAGCGGAGTCCAGAGCATGACGGAGTCCTCCGCCCCGTCAGAACCTGCTGCCACAGGGGCACCCAGCGACCAACTCGGCAAGTTTGCCTCAGTCGTCCTCGCGGACACGGAAACCACCTGGAAGCAGTTACTGGGACCTGAATACGAGGAACCCCGACTCGTCCTCTTCAGCGGCGGCATCCGGTCCGCCTGCGGGACAACCTCATCGGCCGTCGGGCCGTTTTATTGCCCGGGTGATCACAAGGTGTATCTCGATCTGACGTTCTTCAACGAAATGGCCCAGCGCCTCGGCGCCCCCGGGGATTTTGCGCAGGCCTATGTCATTGCGCATGAGGTGGGACACCATGTGCAGAATCTGACGGGTGTAGCCGAGAAAATCACTCGTCTCCAGCGGCAAGCCTCGGAGAAAGACGCGAATGCCTTGTCCGTCCGCATGGAACTGCAAGCCGACTGTTTCGCCGGTGTGTGGGGCCACCATGCCAACCGCAAGCGCAATCTGATCGAGCCGGGCGATTTCGAAGAAGGGCTCAAAGCCGCCGCCGCCATCGGCGACGATCGCCTGCAGAAAATGGGTCAGGGGTACGTCCAACCGGAAAGCTGGACACACGGCTCATCCGACCAACGGATGACCTGGCTCAGGCGGGGTCTGGAAAGCGGCGATCCCAACGTGTGCAACACCTTTGAAGGGACACGCTCATGAGTCTGGACGAGCAGGATTCCCGGAACCATCTGGCAACCGGCGCGATTGAGACGCTCTTTGCCGATCCTCCGTGGAGTTCGACGTCTTTCCTCAGCGCAGGAGCCACGACCCTTGCCGGACTCGGGGCCTGGATGAATGACATGATGTCCCCGGCCCTCGCACGCGGAGGCGCCAGTTTTATGGGAGGGTTCTTGATCGGCTGGGCGATTCGCCGGACCGTCAAACTCGCCGCGATTGTCGCCGGTCTGCTGCTGACGCTCCTGGCCGCCGTGAAAATGACTGGAATCGTCGATCTCGACTGGACCGCCATCGAAGCAAATATTTCGCACAGTGTCGCTTGGGCACAGGGCAAAGCCGAGGGATTTAAGGAAGTCCTCACAGGCTATCTCCCCTCAGCCGGAGCAGGCGGCGCCGGAACGATTTTAGGATTTCGAAAGAAGTAGCAGCGCAATCAGAAACATTCGAGAGAACGGACAGCTTAGTCGTTCAACTTTTCCTTGATCTTATTCCCTGCCTTTTCAAATCCCTCGGCCGTTTTCGTCGCAGCCTTCTTGAGCTTCTCCCCGACCTTGTCCACGACGTGCTTCTCTTCGACTTTTTTCACCACCGCTTTGGTCTTACTCTCAATCTTTTCGCCGATATGCTTCGCCGTGGCTTCAACCCGCTCCATCATCCCCTGCGACTCTTCGGCAAAGACCGGACCGGCCGCAAACATGACCACAGTCGACAACGCATAGAGCACCTGCTTCCGAATCATCATAGGCATAGCCTCTCCTTTACAAAGACAGCATAGCATGTGCTCCACCTCTTGTCCCTTCACCCCCCTTTCCTCTTACCCGGCACTCTGGATTATACTGGAGCATCTACACGCTCTGACATGAAAGGATCATGCATGCGACGCACTGCTTTCATTCATTCATTTGTCCGTGGCTCCGCCCTCTGCCTGCTTGCACTCCCGATACTTGCGCTGACAGCTCCAGCCCATGCTGAACTATCCCCTGCGGCACTCGACCGCGCCAAGCTTGCGACTGTCGGGGTGCTCGAAGATACGCAGGATCAACGGACCCCGGACAAACCGGGAAAGATTCTAGTCCGCGGCACCGGCTTTCATCTGCGCAACGGCTACATCGTCACTGCCCGGCATGCAGCGGAGAAACATGATGTCACCACCGGCACCATCATTGAGAAACAGATACGAATCCTGACGACCGATCTCCACGAACTCACCGCCGATCTGGTCGGCGACAGCGCCTTCATGGATGTCGTCGTGTATCGCGTCATCGAAACCCAGCGAGCCAAACTCCTCGCCGCAGCCTCCTTCGCCTCCGGCGATGTGCAACCCGGCCAAACCGTCTTCACTGTCGGCTATCCCATGGGCTGGGGCCCGACGATGTCCTTTGGTCACCTGGGCAATACGAATACGTTTCTTCAGACAGTGGACACCAGACTGATCCAAGCCGACGTCGCCGCCTGCAGCGGTAATTCCGGGGGTGGGCTCTTCAACGACAAGGGCGACGTCGTTGGCATCATGCACGCCATCATTCAGACCGAGCGCGACGACTCCACCGCCCACTGCAGCCGCATGGCCTTTGCTATTCCGGCGCTGTTGGCCGAACGGATTGTGAAATCGGCCATAGACGGAAAGCCGATGACCTTCTCGAAGATGGGCATTCACATGATGGCCGTGAAGGACGGCACGAAGTGGCGGATGGCAGTGAAGGAAGTGAATGAACCGTCCAAGTCGGCCGGTATCCAAAAACACGACATCATCATCGCGGTGGACGAGACCGAGATCAACGACGCAGCGCATTTGAAGAATTATTTGATCGAACGAACCACCCCGGGCCAACAAGTCCGGGTGAAAGTCCGCCGCATCGACGCAGATCTGACGTTTACAGTGACGTTAGCGGGCGGGTAATCGACTCCGCAGGATGATCAAAAAGGCCACTTTTCTCACCCACCCAACCCCGGCGCGCCGAGACGCGCCGTTCCACGGGCAAGGCCGCAGCAAGCGAAGAGGCGAATAGGTACATACCAAGCTTCGCTTGACCCGCTCGCTTCGATCACATGCGAGCGGATAGGTACTTCGCCACAAGTAGGCCCCTCCTGTACGTTGAGCCTCCGAGCGACGCGAGAACGAAGCTGGCGGACTTTTTCAACATCCTGCTAACCTGGGAGTGCTTGATACCAGCCGTTAGCTCGAACAAGCGTCACCGGCTGATCAAAGAGCCGGCTGAGGTTCACGTCTGTGAGCAGGTTGGCTTTGCTGCCGTCCGCAACAATCTGTCCTTCTTTGAGCAACACCACCCGCTCGATCTCCGGCGGAACCTCATGCAGATGATGCGTCACGAGCAGCACCGTCTTTCCTTTTCGAATCTGGGCACGTAACAAGTCCAGATATTGGAAGCAGGCCTTCACGTCGAGTCCGCTCGTCGGCTCATCCAAGACCAGCACAGAGGGATCGTGCACCAGCGCGCGGCCTAGGAGAAAGCGGCGCTGCTCGCCGGTTGAAAGATGGCCGAACCGGCGCCCGGCTAGCGCGTCAATCCCCAGTTCCTTCATCACCTCGTGCGCCCGTGCGACCTGCGCCTCGCTGAACTCCTGATACTCATACGTGTCGTTGCTCGCGTAGTACCCGGACAGAATGACGTTCAGCCCCTCTGCGCAAATGAGATAATCCCGCTGGAGGTCGTGCGAGACAATTCCGAGTCGCTTACGCACCTCCCAGACATTCCCGCCCTCCTCACCGAAGAGACTGATTCTGGTCTCATCCAGCGGCAACGGATGGACGCCCCCCGCTAAGAGCTTGAGGAGGGTCGATTTGCCTGCCCCGTTAGGGCCGACAATCGCCGCATGTTCTCCATCCTGCAGCGCAAAAGAGAAGTCCGAGAATACGCAGGTGTCGCCCCGATAGACCGTCGCATGCTGAATGTCGAGGATTGGACGAGAGGGAGCTATAGCGCCCCTCTCTTTGACGGGAGTGATGACCGGCGCGGTAGCGGCAACTGGACCGCCGACTTTCTTACTAGCGCTGCGCGATTGTTCGAGACCGGCACGAGCCAAGGCATCTACCCGTTCGTTCTCCGGATGCCCGTTATGCCCCCTGACCCAATGCCATTCAAGCTTGTGACCGGAAGCCAGCGCATCGAGGCGACGCCACAAATCCTCATTCTTCACGGGCTCTTTACCGGCTGTTTTCCAGCCGCGACGCTTCCAGCTATGAATCCATTCGCTGATGCCCTTCTGGACATACTGCGAATCGGTATAGACGCGCGCTTCGACCGGCTGCGCGAGCGACTGCAACGCTTCAATCACCGCCAGCAACTCCATGCGGTTATTCGTCGTGGCCGGCTCCCCACCGCAGAGCTCAGTTTCAGCACCGCCGATACGCAGCAAGGCGCCCCAGCCGCCAGGGCCTGGATTCCCGCTGCAGGCACCGTCCGTATAAATGTCGATCATTCGCCCGCTCTCCTCGTGAGACGTCACCATCTTCGCACAAGTTCACCCTTCGATTGCAGCCACGATTTTACATCGACCCGGAAGGACCGGCATAGGAAGAAGAAGGCGCTGCTTCACAACAGGGTTACGCTTCGGCAGGATCCTGATCGATCTTCGCAGTCGATTTCTTGCCCGCGGAAGAAGCAGTCTGCTTGGATGAGCCTGAAATCTTCGGAGTCTCGGTTCTCACATCGGCGTTCTGCGCGCGATGCAGCAGAGCGTGATCCATGAGGACGAGGGCCAGCATGGCTTCGGCGATCGGCGTGGCTCTGATGCCCACGCAGGGGTCATGGCGGCCATTGGTTTCGACCGTGACCGGCTGGCCTTGCTTGTCGATCGACCGGCGCGGGACACGGATGCTGGAGGTCGGCTTGATGCCAATCGTCACAACGATATCCTGCCCCGTTGAGATGCCGCCGAGAATGCCGCCGGCATGATTGGTCACAAAGCCTTCGGGCGTCAGTTCGTCGCCATGTTCGGAGCCACGTTGGGCGACTGAGGCGAAGCCTGAACCAATTTCGACCGCCTTCACCGCGTTGATGCTCATCATCGCGCCGGCCAGGTCGGAATCCAGCTTCGCATAGACCGGGCCCCCCCACCCGACCGGCACATGCTCAGCCACCGTGGTGATCTTCGCGCCGACGGAATCGCCGGACTTCCGCAAGTCATCCATAAACACTTCGAGCTTCGCAACGAGGTCGGCATTAGCGGCAAAGAACGGATTGGCTCTGACCACGTCCCAGCTTTGAAACGGTACCTCGATCGGTCCCAACTGACTGAGATAGCCCCGGATCACGACCCCATGATTCTCGTGCAGCCACTTCCTGGCGATCGCCGCACCGGCCCGTGGCTCTCGCCAAAGGAGGTGACGGTGAAGATGTATCCGATACTGTTGCCAGCCATGGCAGATTCACACGTTTGGGTTATTCGACCAGATCCAACTTAATCCTCAGCTCCTTCAACTGTTCGGCGCTCACAGCAGAGGGCGCATCGGTCAACGGACATTGCGCGCGCTGCGTCTTGGGGAACGCGATGACATCGCGAATGGAATCAGCGCCGCCCAGCAGCATGATCAAGCGATCGAGGCCGAAGGCGATGCCTCCGTGCGGTGGCGCGCCATACTCCAGGGCTTCCAACAGAAACCCGAATTTCGCCTGCGACTGCTCTTTGTTGATACCGAGCAAATCCAGAATCTTGAGCTGGATATCGCTGCGGTGGTTCCGGATACTGCCGCCGCCGATCTCGCTCCCGTTCAACACCATATCGTAAGCCTTGGCGCGCACTTTCAACGGCTCTGAATCAAGCAGCGCCAGATCTTCATCCATCGGCGCAGCAAAGGGATTATGCATGAAGATATAGCGTTTCTCTTCCGGCGAATAGTCCAATAGCGGGAACTCGGTGACCCAGAGCGGCTTCCAGGCGTTCTTGTCGATCAGGTTCAATTCCTCACCCAGCTGAAGCCGGATACGGCCCAGCACGTCGTGCACGACCGCCGGCTTGTCGGCGCCGAAGAGCACGAGATCGCCGGGCTTCGCCTCCGGTAAGGCCGCGGCAAAGGCTTTGGCATCAAGGAACTTCGCAATGACGGATTCCAACTGCCCTTCAGGCGTAATCTTCAGCCAGGCCAGGCCCTTGGCCCCGAAGCTCTTGGCCGTTTCGCCCAAGGCATCGATGCGGCTGCGCGGCGTCGCGGCCCCGCCCTTTACGATCAGCGCCTTGACCAATCCACCCTTCGTGGCGGCGTCCTTGAACACCTTGAACTCGCTGGCCGCTGCAAAGGCCGTCACATCGTACAAGGGCATCTCGAAACGCAGATCCGGCTTATCCGATCCATAGCGCCCCATCGCTTCGGCATAGGTGATCCGCGGGAAAGGCGTCGGCAATTGCACGCCGCCGGCCTCGCGAAACACGGTGACGATCATCGTTTCCATTAAGCTCATCACGTCCAGTCGATCGACGAACGACATCTCCAGATCGATCTGGGTAAACTCGGGCTGGCGATCGTTGCGGAGATCTTCGTCGCGGAAGCAGCGGGCGATCTGATAATAGCGATCCATACCGCTGACCATGAGCACCTGCTTAAAGAGCTGCGGCGACTGCGGCAGCGCAAAGAAGGTTCCGGGATTCACCCGGCTCGGCACCAGATAGTCTCGCGCCCCTTCGGGCGTGCTCTTGGTAAGAATCGGCGTTTCGATTTCGAGAAATTCTTCCTTATTGAGAAACCCGCGCACCGCCTGCGCAATATCGTGCCGAGTCTTCACCAGCTTCTGCATACGGGGACGCCGCAAATCTAAAAACCGGTACTTCAGGCGGATCGCTTCCGTCACTTCGGCATCATCCTCAATGACGAACGGCGGCGTCTTCGATTCGTTCAACACCTCGACGGCATCGACAAAGACTTCGATCTCCCCCGTCGAAAGATTCGAATTCTTGGACTCATCCGGACGCGCCATCACCTGGCCGGTGATGGAGACCACACATTCACTCCGCAGGATATGGCCGCCTTGATGGACCGCCGCGTTGCGCTCCGCATTGAAGACGACTTGCGTGAGACCGGTCCGGTCGCGCAGGTCGATAAAGATCACCGTACCGTGGTCGCGCCGCCGCTGCACCCAGCCGTTCAACACCACGGTCTGGCCGACATGGGTCTTGTTCAATTCACCACAGCGATGCGTTCTCACCTTCATGCCACGTGTCTCGCTTTCTTCGTCGAATGCCGTTTCGTCTTCGAGGGCTTCGCCCAGCCGGGACGCCGGGGAGGCTTGGGCGGCCGGACGCCGGGGTCCTTCCCTTCCTTTTCCAATGTTCGCCGCTGCTCAACGATGTCGCGCAACGCATTCGCTTCCCGATCCGTCAGGAACCGGAACTCGCCGGAACCCAGATCGCCCAGCGTGAGCGGTCCCATCTTGACGCGGGTCAATTTGATCACCGGATGGCCGACGGCTTCCAGCATCCGCTTCACCTGATGCTTGCGGCCCTCATGAATCGTAATTTCCACCCAGGAATTGGCTTCGGCCTTACGCACCTTTTTCACCGTGGCCGGACTGGTCATGCCGTCTTCGAGCTTGATCCCCTTCTCAAGTTGGGCAATCTCCGCATCCGTCAGGACGCTCTTCACCTTGATGAGATAGGTTTTCGGAACATGATAGCGCGGGTGCAGCAGGGCCTGCGTTAAATCGCCGTTGTTCGTCAGCAGCATCAATCCTTCGCTGTCGAAGTCCAACCGGCCGACCGGAAACACCCGGACCGACACCCCATGCAAAAAATTCTTCACCGTCGGCCGTCCGCCCGGGTCGTCCAGGGTAGACATGACGTTCTTCGGCTTATTCAGGATGAGATAGACGAAGGGTTGTGCGTTTTCGAGGTGCTTGCCGTCCACCTTCACGTGATCCCGATCAGGATCGACCTTGGTGCCGAGTTCCGTGACCACCTTGCCGTTGACGGTGACGCGACCGCTCGCGATCAACATCTCCGCCTTCCGGCGCGAAGCCAGCCCTGTCGTTGCGATGATTTTTTGAAGTCTGGTTTCCATCAGTCTCTTTTCTTCCACTTCTTTCTCAGCAGGAGTTGTTCTATTGGCTCTTATTGCGCGCATCCAGCGAGCACGGCCCGCTATCAACATATTGCATCAAGTCCCTGTGCGCGCTGGGCGAGCACAAGAGACAATAGGACGGCTCCTGCCCTCCCCTACTCCCACTCAATCGTGCTTGGCGGCTTCGAACTGATGTCGTAGACGACGCGATTCACGCCCTTCACTTCGTTGATGATCCGGCTCGACATCCGGCCCAGTACATCGTTCGGGATCCTGGCCCAGTCGGCGGTCATCCCGTCTACGCTGGTCACCGCGCGAATCGCCACGACGTTGTCATAAGTCCGTTGATCGCCCATGACACCGACCGTGCGGATCGGCAAGAGCACGGCAAAAAATTGCCAGATTTCCCGGTACAGTCCCGCGCCGCGAATCTCCTGATCGACGATCGTTTCCGCTCCACGGAGGATCGCCAATCGTTCCTTCGTCACGGAGCCGAGCACCCGGATCGCCAGACCGGGACCGGGAAACGGCTGCCGCCAGACAATCTCATCCGGCAATCCCAGTTCAGTTCCCAACACCCGCACTTCGTCCTTGAACAATTCCCGCAACGGCTCAATCAATTTCAACTTCATCCGCGCGGGCAAACCACCGACATTATGATGCGTCTTGATCGTGGCCGACGGCCCCTTGAAGCTCACGCTCTCGATGACGTCGGGATAGAGCGTCCCCTGCACCAGATACTTGACGCCCTTCAGCTTCTTGGACTCAACGTCGAAATTCTTGATGAACAGGCGCCCGATGATCTTGCGCTTCCGCTCGGGATCGGTGACGCCTTTCAAGCCGTCCAGGAACTGTTTCGTCCGATCCAGCACCCGCAGATTCAAATGCATCTGCGACGCAAAGGTCTTCTTCACCTGATCGCGTTCACCGGCCCGCAGCACCCCGTTATCGACGAAGATACAGGTCAGCTGATCGCCGATGGCCCGATGCGTGAGCGCCGCCGCTACCGACGAATCGACCCCGCCGCTCAGCGCGCAGATCACACGATCTTTCCCGACCTGCTCGCGAATCTGATTCACCGCCTGATCCACGTAGGACTGCATGGTCCAGGTCGGCGTGCAGCCGCAAATCTCATAGACAAAGTTGCGAATGATCTTCGCCCCTTCCGGCGTGTGCGCGACTTCCGGATGGAACTGCAGGCAATAGATCCGCCGCTGCTCGTCATCCAGCTTCATCGCGGCAACCGGTGAATTGCTCGTATGGGCAATAGACCGGAAGCCGGGAGGCATGCGCTCGATCCGGTCTCCATGGGACATCCACACCACCGAGGAACCGCCTTTGCCGATCCCTTTAAAGAGATCGCTGTGGTCATCGATCAGGAGATCCGCCCGGCCGTATTCCCGATGCGGCGCCTTCACGACTTTGCCGCCGGACAGGTGCGTGACCAACTGCATGCCGTAACAGATGCCCAGGATCGGAATGCCCTGATCGAACAATGCCTTCGCGACGGACGGCGCTTTCTTTTCGTAGACGCTGGAGGGCCCGCCGGAGAACACGATGCCCTGGGGGCGATAGGCCAGAATGGTCGCGAGGGACGCCGTGCAGGGCAGAATCTGCGAATAGACCTGCGCCTCACGGATACGCCGGGCGATCAGCTGCGTGTACTGCGATCCGAAGTCGAGGACGAGAATGCGATTGTGCCAGAGTTCCATGGTGTAAAGAGCCTACGGCTGATAGATGATGACTGATAGCTCAGAAAGAGAATTCGGCAGGTCGTGAAGAATCGGCATCCGGCACTTCTGCTATCGGCTATACGCCATCGGCCATTCGCTCCGGCTCATTCCCAATCCATCCGGTAATTCGGTGCTTCTTTGGTGATAATGACGTCGTGCACGTGGCTTTCGCGAAGGCCGGCCACGGTTTGCCTGATGAAGGTGGCATTTTTCTGGAGGTCAGCAATCGTCTGACAACCGCAATACCCCATCCCGGACTTGACGCCACCGACCAGCTGATAGATGACCGCTCCCAGCTGACCTTTGTAGGGAACGCGGCCTTCGATGCCTTCGGGTACGAGCTTCTGGGCCGGGCGGCCGCCCTGACCATAGCGATCACCGCCGCCGCGCTCCATCGCGCCGATGGAACCCATCCCGCGATAGACCTTGTAGGTTCTGGCTTGATACAGCACCGTTTCACCCGGCGATTCTTCCGTCCCGGCCAGAAGTCCGCCCAACATTACAGAGGAAGCACCCGCCGCCAGCGCCTTGGTCACGTCGCCGGAGAACTTAATCCCGCCGTCCGCAATGATCGGTACGCCACTTCCACGAAGGGCTTTGGCACAATCGGCAATAGCCGTCAGCTGTGGCATCCCTGCGCCGGAGACAATGCGCGTTGTGCAAATCGAACCGGGACCGACGCCGACCTTGACGGCATCGACGCCCATCTTCAGCAAATCTTTCGCCGCTTCCGCCGTCGCAATGTTGCCGGCGATCAATTCCAGATTGGGATGCTGCTTCTTCAGCCGCTTCACCGTATCCAACACCGCCTGCGAATGCCCGTGCGCGGTATCGACAACGATCAGATCGACGCCGGCCTTGATCAGGAGGGTCGCCCGTTCATCCGTATCCGGCCCCACGCCGACCGCTGCGCCCACGCGCAACCGGCCATGGGTATCCTTGCAGGCATTGGGATACTTGATCCGCTTCTCGATGTCCTTGATCGTGATCAGCCCTTTGAGCTCGTAGTTCTTATTCACGACCGGCAGTTTTTCAATACGGTGCTCATGCAAAATATCGCGGGCCTTCTCAAGACTCGTTCCCACCGGGGCCGTCACCAGCTTGTCGCGCTTCATAACTTGCGACACCTTGAGGTCCATACGGGTTTCGAACCGCAGATCCCGATTCGTCAGAATGCCGACCAGCTTGCCCTCTTTCGTGACGGGAATGCCGGAGATCCGATACTTCGCCATCAGAGCGTGCGCGTCGCGGATCGTCTGCTCGGGTGAGATGGTCACGGGATCCATAATCATCCCGCTTTCCGACTTCTTGACCCGATCCACTTCCGCGGCCTGATCCACCGGCGACAGCACGCGATGGATGATGCCGATCCCGCCCTCGCGAGCCATCGCAATGGCCAGCCGCGCCTCGGTCACAGTGTCCATCGCCGCGCTGACAAAGGGAACATGGATACGGATATTGCGCGTCACCAGCGTCGACGTCTCGACTTCGTTCGGCAGGACTTGCGACTTCGCCGGTATCAGGACAACGTCGTCGTATGTGAGGCCCAATCGCGGTTCTTTATCCAGCATGATCTCCCCGTATCAACCTCACGGCCCGTCCGTCGGCCCTATCGCGTCTGTTGCGCTTTATCGAGTTCCGCCATCGCTTCGGCATTTTCTTGCAGCCGTTCGCCGCCTTCATCGGCCGGCATGAACTGCTGCACCCGCGTGTTCCCGCTGTCCACGACGAACACGCTGCCCCGGGCATCCACCGCGATGCCATAGGGGAAATTGAACTGCCCGTCGCCGTTGCCGTAGCCGCCCCACTGCGTGATGTAGTTGCCTTCTTTATCGAATTTCTGCACGCGCTGGTTGCCGGCATCCGACACATACACATCGCCGGCGCCGTCCACCGCCACGCCCCAGGGATTCCGCAATTGCCCGGCTTCCTGCGCAAGCGGGCTGCTCGCATGGCCGGCCTCGGGACTGCCTCCCCACTTGGCCAGCAACTGCGGCAACACGTTGGTGCTGGTGTCGAATTTCTGGATACGGTGGTTGCCCATGTCCACGACATACACCGCGCCGTCGTTCTGGTCTACGGCCACGCCGCGCGGGAAGTAGAACTGCCCGTCGCCGCTGCCGAAGCTGCCCCAGGCCATGATGAACTCGCCGGCCATATCGAACTTCTGCACGCGGAAATTCGCGCTGTCCACGACGTAGACGAACCCGCGCACGCGATCGACCGCGATGCCCCATGGCGCATTGAACTGGCCTTCGCCGTTGCCGCGCGACCCGAACTTCATCAGATACCCGCCGAGCTTCCCGTCGAACTTCTGCACGCGATGGTTGTTGGTGTCGACCACCCACACGTCGCCCTTGCCGTCGCAGGCGATACCGGTCGGGTTATGGAAGTTTGCGTTGGCCGATCCGAAGCAGCCCCAGAGGATGATGAAGTTTCCGGCGTTGTCGAATTTCTGGATGCGGTTGTTGCCGTTATCCACGGCGAACAACGAACCCTGCTGATCCACGCACAAGCCGTACAGCGGCGCCATGAACTCGCCCCCGTGCAGGAGCGACGCACCGCGGCCCGGCTGTCCCCACTTGGAGACACAGACGTACCCGGACGTGTTGACGTGAATGCTGGCGCTGGCCGGAGTCGAGACGTTGTTGCCCACATCCTTGAACCAGACATAGATGGTCTTCGGTCCATCGGTCGGCGACAGAATGAAGGGAATCGTGGCACCGAACTTGATCGCCGTCGTAACATCGACCCATCCGGGCGTGCCGCCCATCGGCGTCAGCGGACTTTCCGAAATGAAATAGGCCGTCACACCGGTATCCAAATCCGTCGCGGAGATCGTGACGACGACTTCCGGAGAATTCGTCATGAACGCGCCGTGGTTGATGACGGCATACGGATTCTGCGGAGCAGTAATGTCGATGAGGACCGGCGTCGAGGTGACTTCCTCCGACACCTCGCTCTCGGTGCCGTCTTCGAACACCGCCGTGATGACATAGAAATACGCCGTGTCGTTGGTCAATCCGGAATGCGTGTAGGGACTGGTGACCCCTTCGACTTTGGTCCCGGACTGAATGGTGACGCCCTGCGCGGTATTGAAATACAGATTGTAGGAGACCGCACCCTGCACATCCAGCCAGCTCAAATAGATTTCCGTGTCGCCCGGCTTGACCGCCACGCTGCGCGGAGGCTGAACCGCACCCGCCGCCGGAGCCGGCAGTGACTGCTCTTTCCCTCGATTGATTTCTTCTTCAGTCGGCACATACTTCACGACGCGGCTGTTGCCGCTATCGACGACAATGACCGCGCCCTCTTTGTCGACGGCGATCCCGGACGGGAAATTCAATTGTCCTTCTGTTTTCCCGCGGTTCCCGAAGGAGCACAGGAAAGTACCGTTGCCGTCGAACTTCTGGACGCGATGATTGCCGTTGTCCACGACGTAGACGTTGCCGAGCGCGTCGCACGCAATACCCCAGGGCGATTTGAATTGGCCGGGCCCGTGCCCTTCACGCCCCCACTTGGTCAGGAAGCTGCCGCGCGCATCGAACTTCTGAATCCGGTTATTGCTCTCATCGGCCACGAAAATATTGCCGACGAAATCGACCGCGACGCCGCGGGGAAAGAAAAATGCGCCGTCGAAACTGCCGTCGCGCCCCCACTTCAACAGCGGCTGGCCATCGGACTGAAACTTTTGAATGCGGGCATTGCTCGTGTCGGACACATAGACATTGCCCTCTTGATCGGTCGTGATCCCCCAAGGCACATCGAACTTGCCCATGTCGGCGCCGCGCCAGGCGAACCCGAACTTGCCCCAGGCCTTCATGGCATTGCCTTCGAGATCGAACTTTTGCACACGGTTGTTGCCGCTGTCGGCAATATAAATAACCTCGTCCGGCCCGACCGCCAACCCGCGCGGATAATAGAAACACCCTTCCTGCGAACTCGGTTCACTCCCCCAGCGAGCGATGAACTTCCCGTCCTTGGAGAATTTCTGAATCGAATGATTGTCGGTATCGGCGACATACATGTTGCCGTCTTTATCGAGCGTCAGTCCGGTCGGAGAGCTGAATTCTCCATCCTCCGCACCCTCTTGACCGAAGGCCATCGCCAAGAGATACGGTGAGGGAATCGCCATGACTTCCTGCGACTCCAGGCTCTCCCCTTTCTGCGTGACCACCGTCACGACATAGTGATAACAGGTCCCGTTCGCGAGATCGTCGTGGACAAAGGGAGACGTCGAGCCCTCAAGGCAGGTCGCCTTGTCCTTCTTCACCCCGATGACGGCTTTGAAATCCTCGGCGCTGGCGATGGGGCGCGTGAGTTCTGAGAACTTGATCTGCACGCCCTTCGTGGTCTGGAAATAGAGGTTGTAGTACATGGCGTCGGGGACCGCATCCCACGTGATCGTGACCCGACCATTGCCTGCTTTGGCCTGGACGTTCTCCGGCGCGGGCGGCAGCTCTTCATCCGCGGCGACCGAATCGCCGGCTCCCCACTCACTCTGGGTGCCTTCGGCGGACAGGATCAGCCTGTCAAATTCAAACATTTCGTCAAAAAGCCATGCCTTCATCATAGGTGTTGCCTCGTGTTGCTAAAGCCGTCCCGCGCCAAGAACCAAGGGTCTTTCAATCACTTAGAATTGGATTGGCGAGTCTAACAAAGCGCTGGAAACAGAGTCAAGGAGCGAGGGGAGGAGACCGGGCAAGGCAGAAGCCCTTTATGCTCGCTGAACGCGCGGTCTCAGAAGACCCTCGTTCAATGCGCGCAATAAAAGGACTTGCGCCTTGCTCGATTGGAAGAAAAATAGGAAGGGAGGGGGACTAACCAGCTAACTCTGTGGAGTGAACTCTTCTTCGACAAACACATCCTCACCGTTCACCTCAACCGCCATCATGCGCTCTTCCTCAACCACTGATTCGATTTCAACTTCCCCGGCATCCGTCACGGATGACGCCTCTTCACTCAGGGCCTTGATCGCCTCGGTGGTGCTGTCGATCACCGCCGCTTCGGCAGGAGTCGGCACGGCCACCTCCATGGACTCCATCGGCAACAGCGACTGATCGGACTCGCCCAATTCCGTGAACTCCCGCAGCGGCGGCAATTGCGTCAAATCGTTCAGGCCGAAATGCTCAAGGAAGAACTTGGTCGTGCCGTACATGATCGGACGGCCCGGCACTTCTTTGCGGCCCACAATGCGCACAAGCTTCCGCTCGAGCAGGGTCCGCACAACACCGGACGTTTCGACGCCGCGGATCTCTTCGATCTCCGATCGGACGATCGGCTGTTTGTACGCAATGATCGCCAGGGACTCCAGTGCAGATCGGGACAGCTTCGTCGCCGACTTCGTTTTATCCAGGCGCTTAATCCAGGTGGCGTACTCCTGCTTGGTCACCAGACGGAACCCGCCGGCAATTTCAACCAGCCTGACCCCGCGCCCCTCCTGCTCCAATTCCTCTCCCAGGCCGCGCAAGGCTTGCGCAACATCCGCCTTTGTCACATCGCCCATGATCGCCACCAGTCGCTGCACGGACAACGGCTCAGGAGAGACGAACAACAGGGACTCGACAATGCCGCGCAGTTCGCGCTCGGCAATCGCCTGCACTGCGCCGTTCGCCGGCTCTGCAGACGGAGATTCGTTCGATTCGGCTTCAGCCGAAACTTCCGTTGCAGCCGAGTGCTCAGATCCCTCAGAAACCACTTCGCCGGCCGATAGGTCACATGCCGCAGCGTCGATGGATTCCACCGATTCAGAGACCTCAACCTCAATCTCGACCTCAACCGAGGTCATATTCATTTCGTCGGCGATCGGAGTCATGTCCCCCTCCATTCGACATCTAAGTCATCCAGCTCAGCCGGATCCGGCACGAGCGAGAACGTTCGTGAAACCAAAATCGGCCCGAAGGTCTCGCTTTGAAAGACGTGCGCCACCCGCAACCGGATCAGTTCCAGCAAAGCCAGAAACGTCACAATAATCACCAGCCGGTGGCAGGAGCCGTCAAAGAGCGCGGCAAACGATACCGAGTCCTTGCCTTCCAGCGTTTCCAGAATCACGTTCATCCGTTCTCGCACCGTCAGATTATCCGGCACGATTTCAATCAGCGTCTTCCCCGGATTCCGTTCGACGATCGCCTTCAGCGCGTCGACCAGATCGAAGAGCGACACATTCTCCATCAACGTCTCATCCGACTCGACTTCAGCAACCACCGGCTCCGGCTCGCGGCTGAACGAGATTACGTTGGTGAGCGTGATGTCAACTGTCGCCGGAGAAGAAGTGGAAACCAGGTGGGGGCTACACCCTCGATTTCGGCAAGATCTTCCTCCGGAAGATATCCAACGAATCGCCAAACTGATGAATCGAGTGGCGAAAATACTTGGCGAACGATATGCTTCCGTGGCATTCTCGGACGAATGGACAACCTGGCATAGGGCCGGTCACGCCTAATCGCTCATCCTCGTCGTTCGTGAAGCGTATCTCGTTCAAGCATTTCAGGTTGCAAGTTTCAAGTTTTCAGTGGATGGTTCCTGACAACTT
This sequence comes from Nitrospira sp. CG24D, assembly GCA_002869855.2. Lineage (GTDB taxonomy): Bacteria > Nitrospirota > Nitrospiria > Nitrospirales > Nitrospiraceae > Nitrospira_D. Next base: position 240 of record NEWQ02000022.1, on the reverse strand, counting down.
GAAACCTGAAACTAGAAACCAGCAACTCCACTCCCGGACGAACGACGCTTCACGAGATACGCTTCACGGGTGACGACAACACCAACTTCGATACCAGTAACGAGGAGGTTAAGTGGATATCCCTCAGACAGCAGATACATCGCCACAAGCCATTCCATCCGGGCTCTCACGTCTCAAGGAATTGGCGCAGAACCTTTGGTGGAGTTGGACTCCGGAGGCCCGCAGGCTGTTCGAACACAT
>NEWQ02000021.1:38494-53798 GCA_002869855.2 Nitrospira sp. CG24D | reverse complement strand
TCTGCAACCAGTGCAATCATGTCGAACAACTGCTGCATGGCCGCGCTGCGACCAATAAGATTGCCCAAATGCTCCCGCACCATCGGAGCCGGAAGATCGTCAGGCACCTGAATGGCCGGTCGAAGAGTCGGCTTCGAGAGGGGCGTAAACAGCACCAGCATGGACGCGACCCGTCCGTCACCGGCGACCAAAGGAAACGCCTGGTGCATCCCGCAGGCAGTTCCATCGCCTTCCGTCCCACACGAAACAGACCGGACGTCCGGCGATTCAAACACTTTCGTCGCCGGGCAGGTGCCGCAGGGATCGGTCCGATGCGCAAAGGCCTGATAGCACTTCGCATGATGCGCATCAACCTTCCCGGACTCATGATCCGTCCACGCCGTCGAATTTGCGTAGACGACATTGAACTCGCGATCCATCACCGCAACACGATCGGATATCCCGCCCGCAAGCTGCCGAATGGCTTCGACCCGTGCGGCGAGAACGGGGTCGCTGAAGGAGGGAACAGGAAACACCTCTGACTGAGATCCGGCCATCTCATACACCCCAAGACATTTGTTAAAAGATTAACGAACGCCTTCCCGCACCACTACCTTCTTCGTCGCGGCCTGACGCCCGGCGTCGAGAAGTTGTTTCACACAAGACCTGAGCTCCGCCAGATGCACCGGCTTACTGAAATAGGCCGTTGCGCCGGCGCGAAGCACATCAACCTGCACCTTCTCATCACCGAATGCCGTCATGACGACAATGGGACAATTCGGAACGATCGCTCTGAGGCGATTGATATAATCGACACCACCCGCTGCTAAACGAATCTCGGTCAAAATCAAATCCGGCACAGCCCGGAGAACCGACAGAAACGCCTCATCCCCGTCTTGAGCTTCCCGAAAGACGTACCCTTCGCTCCACAAACCGTCACGAAGGAGACTGCGCATCTCTCCGTCATCGTCCACCACAAGTACAGTTGGCTTGCCCTCTGCCACGACGACACCTTCCTAAGCATTTCCCCCTTACTGCAAAGCAGTGTGCACTGAGGATTCGCAAAGACAGTGCCATTGAGCCAACTCACCGCCCCTCATAAAAACTGCTATTTTACTGGCGATTCGCAACGAACGACCGGGCTTAAGGCCGCAGGCTGAAGAGAAACACCCCAACATCTCAGAGTCCGACTGTTGCAAGATGCCCCAGCCAAGACGAGACGCGATAGGCGGCTGCTACGCGCTCCTCGGCAACAGAATCGTAAACGTGGTTCCCTTGCCCTCCAAGCTTTCAGCTGCGATCGAACCATGATGCTCTTCGATAATGCCTTTTACCACCGTAAGGCCCAAACCCGTTCCCTTGCCAAATTCTTTGGTGGTAAAGAACGGGTCAAATACCCTGACGATCACCTCCGGAGGAATCCCACAGCCCGTATCAGCCACCGTGAGCTTGACCATAGTGTCAGCCTGCGCCATCCCGATACGCAGCTGCCCGCCATCCGGCATTGCGTGAATGGCATTCATGATGAGATTGATGAGCACCTGATTCATCTGGTCGGCATCGGCCTGCACCTTCGGACAGGCCTCGTCCAGCTGCATCTCGACCTGCACCCGATTTTTCGCCAGCCGCTCCTGGAACATCTCGACACTGTTTTCGATGATCTCCCGCAAGACCAGCGGACCTCGCTCAGGAGGCTTGCGCCGGGCAAAGGCCAGGAGCTGATTCATGACGCGCGTAATACGTTCCACCTGCGCGACAATCGTCTGCAAGCCCCGCTTCACCGTCTCATCCGCCACGCGATCCATCAGATATTCCGCTCGGCCCAGAATGACATTCATGGGCGTTCCAATCTCATGCGCCATCCCGGAAGCGACTGTCCCAAGCTCCGCAATGCGCTCGGTCTTGCGTAAACGGTCCTGCAACCGTTTCCGCTCGCTGATGTCGCGCAGCATCACCAAAATCGCCGGACCTTCTTCATCGGAGAATCCTGCCGAGCTGACCTCGACATCCATCTGCAGGCCATCTTGCTTGACGATCCGCTCCTCAACCATCGGGGTCACCTGACTACCGCCAAGCAGTTCACTGGCCCGCTCGCGCATGGCATCATGGCAATCCTGATGAAAGAGATCGAAGAGTGACCGCCCGACAATCTCCTCGGCCTTCACGGCGCCAAACAGTTTGAGTGCCTGATCGTTCGCAAAAATGACCCGATCGGCCCGGATCACAAGAATGCCATAGGGTGATACCGCGACCAGGCGCCGATACCGCTCTTCGCTCTGCCGGATCAGATGCTCCACGCGCTTGCGAGCGGTCACATCCTGCGTGGTCCCGACCACACGAGTCACCCGAAGACCTGCCCCCTCTCCTTCAAAAAACGCCTGCGCCCGCACCACCATCCATCTCACTTCCCCGTCGGGATACTGCATCCGACACTCCGACGTAAACCGCGCGTCAGGAGCGTCAGGCCGATGCGTCGACGTCATCAGCTCCTGCAGGGCGTGAAGATCATCGGGATGCACGAAGGCCATCATGGCTCCGAGCGACACGCCGGTCCCACAGCGATAGATCGCCTGAGCACGGGCGTCCAGCTGCACCAGATCTGTCGCCACATCATGCTCCCAGGCCCCAAGCTGGCCGGCTTCAAGAGCCAGCCGGGATCGCTCTTCGATTCCCCGCAGCTGCTCTTCGGCACGCAACCGCTCCGTAATGTCTCGAAGAATGACGGTATAAAACGTTTTGCCTTCAACCACGATATGAGAGATCGCAGCTTCGACCGGAAACTCTTCGCCGTTCCCGCGGAGCCCCATGACTTTCCCGAGCTGCCCCATCTTCCGGCTGGTCACACGGGATCGTCCGAAATCCTCCACATGATGCCGATGAGCTTCCCGAAACCGCGCCGGCAGGAATCTGTCTACCGATTCACCGATCGCCTCGCGGGCCTGGCATTGAAACATCCGCTCGGCGGCCTCGTTGAACAACAGGATCTGCATCCGGTCATCGCTGGTGATAATGGCGTCCATCGCGGACTGGACAATCCCGTCCAACCGGAGGTTGCTCAGCAATAATTCGCGGGCGGCTTGGGACTCGCGGTGAATGGCGCCGGTCGCACTGGCTTCAGCCAATTCACGCGCCGCCACTGCCGCTTCCCGCCCGGCCTCTGCCTGCGCCTGCGCAGCCCGGGCACCGACGAGCTGGCTGCGCGCCTGCTTCTGCCGGACAATCATCCAGGTGACTCCCCACATGACCATCAGGCCGAGCACACGATTCATCAGCGCGACGGCCGGATGAATGTCGCGCGGCGAAAAGTACCCGCCCAAAGCAGCCAGCAAGGTGACCACCGCGGCAAAATTGTAGGAATCACGATCGCGCGGCGATTGCAGAGTGAGAACAAGCGGAATGAAATACAACAGCCAGTCAGCCCATCCCAGCGGAGTCAGGAGATCGAGGACAAAGATGGATGTGGTGAGCAGGCCAACAGCCCCTGCTCCCAGGCGGGTGGATTTTTCGAGTGGCGGGCTCACGAGGGTCTCGGACCGGCGTGCATGGTGAATGACAGTCTACTCGTGAGCCTTGGCTTCTTCAATCTCACCGAGCTTGCGGTAGAGAGTCTTCCGGTCGATACCCAAGGCCTGCGCGGCCTGATACTTATTCCCGCCGGTCTTGTCGAGGATCTTCTTGATGTACTCTTGCTCGATCTCGTGCAGCGGCAGCATCTTTTCCGCGGCTTCGTCGAGCACCCGCCGGTCCCCGCGAGCCCCCTGCACCGCCGGCGGCAGATCGTCCGGCGAAATCCTCTCGCCGCGATTGAGCGTCACCGCCCGCTCCACCACATTTTCCAGCTCCCGCACGTTGCCCGGCCAACTGTAGTCCATCAACATCGCCAGGGCTGATTCGCTGACACCTTTGACTTCCTTGTTCCGGGCCGCGGCGCATTTCTTCAAAAACGCCTCCACCAGGATCGGAATATCCTCCCGCCGATCCCGCAACGGAGGCAACATCACTTCAATGACATTGAGCCGATAGAACAAGTCGTCACGAAAACGTTTCGCCTTCACCTCTTCCGCAAGATGCAGATTGGTGGCGGCGATGATCCGTACATCCACGGCAATCGGCTTGTTGGCGCCAACCCGGCGAATTTCCTTTTCTTGAATGGCGCGCAGGAGCTTCGCTTGAAGCATGATCGGCAACTCGCTGATCTCATCGAGAAAGAGGGTGCCCTTTTGCGCCTCTTCAAACAGCCCACGCTTGTCCGACTTCGCGTCGGTAAAGGCTCCGCGCATGTGGCCAAAGAGTTCGCTTTCCAACAGCTGCTCGGGAATCGCAGCGCAATTCACCGGAATGAACGGCGCATCTTTCCGGTCGCTGTTGTAATGAATGGCTTTCGCCACCAGTTCTTTTCCGGTTCCACTCTCGCCGGTGATCAACACATTGGTCGGACTATCCGCAACACGACGGATCAGGTCGAACACCGCCTGAATCGCTTTGCTCTTCCCCAGAATGTGATGAAAACTGTATTCCTTGTGCACCTCTTTCCGGAGCCGGCTTACTTCTCGCCGCAGCGCGGATTCACGCACAGCGCGCTCGACGACTCGAATAATTTCCTCGGTCTTGACCGGCTTCGTCAGATAGTCGCTCGCCCCTCGCTTCATTGCCTCAACCGCTGTTTCGACGGACCCGAATGCGGTCATGAGGATGACGCCGATATCGGGGTATAGCCGCTTGATCTCGACCAACAATTCTGTTCCCAGCATCCCCTTCATTCTCAAATCAGTGAGCACGACGGCGAAATCTTCCTCGGCCAAAAGCTTTAGCGCCTCCTGCCCGCTTCCCGCCGTCGAAATCTGATGCCCGCGATCCTTGAGCACATCAAAGACCAACTCTCGCATCTCGGCATCGTCGTCGACGACCAGGACCGCACCCCATTCTTCCGTCATGCTCTTCTCCTTCTCGTCGTCATAGCGGGGACAGCCTAATCCTACCCTCGCTGTCTCTTCAAGCCCAAAACGCCCCAAAAGGCTACAGTGCAACATCTCCCCATTGAGGGGAAATGCCACAATGACGCCTTGCTTAAAGCGATTATTGCAGACTCAGTTATGCCTTAAGCAAAGCTGGGACCAATCGATGCGCATTTAGAAAGGAGAGAGAAACGGAAGCTATCGGAACCGTCAGATCTTGGAGAAATCCACGCGGGCTTTATTTTGAATTGAGGAAAGTGGTTTGGTGGAGGGCAGGGGAGTTGAACCCCCGACCCCTACGTTGCGAACGTAGTGCTCTCCCAACTGAGCTAGCCCCCCACCTGGCGGAACTGAAGGCGCGAACCGCGGATCCCACAGGGTTGGTTGCGCATGAGCGCGCACACTCGATGCTGCGGTAGAAGAACGGGGAGGAAGTATGGCTCGCGTCCCCTTGAACGCCGCATTATACACAACCAGCTCGCGAGTCTCTAGCAGGAAGCTGAAAAAGTCCGCCAGCATCGTTCTCGGCCTTGCTGACGACCTTTTTGAGCATCCTGCAAAAACATTTTCTTCACAGCGCTGTTACGACGGGCCGATGACGGCTTCCCCGACGGGCTTCCCCTGCTCGATGCATACCCGGCGCCCTTCCACGCCCAGACGGCCTTCAGCAAAGAGCTGAACGGCTCTGGGATAGAGCTTGTGCTCTTGCACCAGAATCCGCGCGGCCAGCGTCTCGGGCAAATCGTCATCCAGAATCGGCACGGCTGCTTGCAGGATGATCGGCCCCTCATCGACTCCCTCGGTCACAAAATGCACGGTGCAGCCGGCTAGTTTACATCCCCACTCAATGGCCTTCTTCTGCACATCCAAACCCGGGAATGACGGCAACAGCGACGGATGAATGTTCATCATGCGATTGGCATAGGCATTCACCAGCACCGCCGTGACAATTTTCATGTAGCCGGCCAACAACACCAACTCCACATCTTGTTGCTGCAGGATAGCCAGAAGCGTCCGATCATAGGCTTCACGGCTGTCGGGCTGCCCGGCAAACGGCTTGGGATCGACAAAGAGATCCTTGAGCCCGTGTTTCCTGGCCCGTTCGAGCGCGACGGCGTCTTTTTTATTGCTGACGACGGCGGCGATAGTCGCCTGAACCAGATTGGCTTCGATGCTATCGATGATGGCTTGGAGGTTGGACCCGCGCCCCGATGCGAGGACGGCCACTCGAAGAGGAGCGATTCGCTTACCCGACATACGTTACCTGTTGATCCGTCTCAGTGCCGGCGATGATTTCACCGATCACATATCCTTGATCGCCCAACGCCTTCGCCCGCGCAATGACGGCGTCAGCCGAGCCGGCCGGGACCACAAGGATCAACCCGATCCCCATGTTAAAGACGCGATACATCTCGTCACGCTCGACAGAACCCAGCCGGCTGATCAGCGAGCAGACCGGCGGCACGACCCAGCGATCTCGATGGATACGCGCCCGCACGCCGGACGGGAAGACGCGCGGCAGATTTTCGGTGATCCCGCCGCCCGTAATATGCGCGATGCCCTTGATGGGATGTTCCTGAATAAGCGCCAGTATCTGCTTGGCATAAATTCTGGTCGGAACCAGCAGAGCCTCGCCGACGGTCGTCGCGAGTTCCGGCACGCGGCTGGTCACGGTCAGTTTGGCCTGCTCGAATAGCACCCGCCGCGCCAGCGAGTAGCCGTTGCTGTGCAGTCCGGAAGACTCGAGCCCGATGATGACGTCACCCGGGACGATCGACCGGCCATCGATAATCTTCGGGCGGTCCACAACGCCCACGGCGAAGCCGGCGAGGTCGTACTCCCCGTTTCCATACATCGACGGCATCTCGGCCGTTTCGCCCCCGATGAGCGCGCACCCGGCCTGGCGACAGCCCTCGGCAATTCCCTTCACCACTTCCTGGGCTTTGGGGACGGACAACTTTCCCGTGGCAAAATAGTCGAGGAAGAAAAGCGGTTCAGCGCCGCTGACGGCAATGTCGTTTACACACATCGCCACCAGATCGATGCCGATCGTGTCGTGCTGATCCATGAGAAAGGCGACTCTGAGCTTGGTCCCGACGCCGTCGGTGCCGGACACCAGCACCGGGTCTTCATACTTCTTGGCCTGGAGGCGGAACAGCCCTCCGAATCCGCCGAGGTCCGTGAGCACTTCCGGACGAAAGGTCGACCGGACGAGCGGCTTAATGCGATCGACAAACTCGTCGCCCGCATCGATATCCACACCTGAGTCGCGATAGGTCGTCATAAGAGGGACGCATCTTATACGGAGCGTCTTGCGAGGGTCAACGCACTAGTTGAGGAACCAGTCTCTCCGGCGCGCCATTCCACCGGCAAGGCCGCAGGGAGTACAGCGCCGAGGCGGGCCATCGGGGGAACAGTGAAAGAATGAGTGAGTGAGCGACCTGCCTGCGCGGAGCGCTTCGCGGAGGCAGGGAACGCCGCCGGCCGGCTTTTCCAGCACCCGGCTAGACTTCCGGGCGCATTTCCACTTCAAGTAATTTGATCTTGCGATGGAGGTGACTGCGTTCGATCTTGAGATCTTCGGCCGTCCGCGAAATATTCCAATGGTGCTCGCGTAGCTTCCGGCCGATATAGTCTTTTTCGAAGGCATTCCTGGCATCGCGCAACGAATCGTAGGATTTCGTGAGCAGCGGACTGCTCCCCTGGGCACTGGCCGCAGTGCTCTGGCTGCTCCCCCGTCCCTGCAGTGTCAACGCCGCCTGCGGCGCCTCGATCACCGGCCCCGGCACCATGATCATCAACCGCTCGGTGAGATTGCGCAATTCGCGGATGTTGCCGGGCCATTCATACTGCTGGAAGACCGCCATCGCTTCGGGCGTCACTTCTTTGATGCGCAGCCCCTGTTCCTCGGCATGGATCTTCATGAAATGCCGGACCAGCGCGGGAATATCTTCACGGCGCTCGCGCAACGGCGGCACGATGATCGGCACAACGTTCAGCCGGTAATAGAGGTCTTCACGGAACGTCCCCTTGGCAATTTCTTTTTCCAGGTCTTTGTTCGACGCGGCCAACACCCGCACATCCACCTTCATCAACTTGCCGCCGCCGACCCTCGTGAACTGCTGCTCCTGAAGTGCCCGCAGGACCTTGGCCTGCGTGGCCAAGCTCATATCTGCGATCTCGTCCAGAAACAGCGTTCCGCCGTCGGCCTGCTCGAATTGCCCCCGCTTCATCGAGGTCGCGCCGGTAAATGATCCTTTTTCATGGCCGAACAATTCGCTTTCAATCAACGTCTCAGGAATGGCGGCGCAGTTCACCGCCACGAACGGATGCTCGGCCCTGGCGGAGTGCGTATGAATCGCACGCGCCACCAATTCTTTTCCCGTCCCGTTCTCGCCGCCGATCAAGACCCGGCTGTTGGTCGGGCCGGCCGTTTCAATCAGCTGCCGCAACTGCTGCATGACCGGCGACTGACCAACGAGCTCGAACTTCCGCTGCACCTTCGTCTTAAGCGTCCGGTTTTCCTGCTCCAACCGGTATTGATCGAGCGCGTGTTTCACACGGAGGGTGACGTTTTCCAGCGACAGCGGCTTCTCGATATAGTCGTAGGCCCCCAGCTTGATCGCTCTGACCGCCGTCTCGATGGAGCCATGCCCCGACATCATCATGACCTGGGCCGTCGGCACGAATTCTTTCACCCGCTTCAAGGTCTCCAATCCGTCCAGCTCCGGCATCCAGATGTCCAAAATCATGAGGTCCGGAGGATCCGTCGTATAGATCTTCAAGGCCTCGACACCGCTGCCGGCCACAGAGACATCGTACCCCTCATCCTCAAGAATGCTCCGCAATGACGTCAAAATAGCGGCTTCGTCGTCGACGATTAAAATCGATGCTGACATGCGTCCCCCGTGATACGTGAATCCTGTTCCAGCCCAGCGCCCATTCCTCGTGGCACCTACACCGGCAAATCGAAGGTAAACACCGCGCCCTTCGGCTGATTATTCGACGCCTGAATCTGGCCGTCATGATCGGTAATGATCCGGCGCACAATCGCCAGCCCCAGCCCTGTCCCGGTTTTCTTCCGCGTAAAATATGGCACAAACAGCTTCTCTTGATCCTCCAGTGTAATCCCGACGCCTTCATCGGCCACGCTCACGATCGCCCGCTTACGCTTGGTGTCGTACTTCGTACTGACCCAGACCCGGCCGGTATGATTCATTGCCTGAATGGCATTATCAAATAAATTCACACAGACCCGCTTCAGCTGTTCACGATCGAAGTTGAGCACCGGAAGATCTTCATCCAACTCGACGCAGAACTCGATGTCCTTATGCGCCGCGCGATAGAGCGTCAGCACTTCATGGATTACCTCGTTGAGCGACTGCCGCGCCATCTGCGGGGCGGGCAAGCGGGCAAACTTCGAAAACTCGTCCACCATGTGCTTCAGGCTGCCCACCTCCGTCACGATGACGTTGGTCGCTTCATCGAAAATCTTGTCAAAGTCCGGGGACTTCTCGAAAAATTTCTTGCGCAAGCGCTGGGCCGAAAGCTGGATCGGCGTGAGCGGATTCTTGATCTCATGGGCCACGCGGCGGGCCACTTCCTGCCAGGCGGCGACTTTCTGCGCCTTGATCAACTCCGTCAGGTCGTCGAAGATCAGCACGTACCCTAAGTCTTTATTCGCCTCATCCCGCATACGCGACCCGCTCAGTCTGATCTTCACCGGTTTCCCTTGCACATCCACTTGTCCTTCCAACGACCAGTCGTCCCGATCATCAGCTTGCATCCGGTCGTAGACTGCCTGAAAGACATCCAGCCCAAACTCTTTAAAGACCTCGTTCGCCTGACGATCACGAATCCGGTCAGCAGGAAGCCCGAGAATACGCTCTCCGGAAGGATTGAATGTCGTGACAACCCCGTTTCGGTCGATCGACAGCAATCCGGCGGCGATCGTCTCCACGACGGTTTCGATGTACGCCCGGCGGCGATCCAGCTCGACGTTGGTCTGCCGCAGCGAACGGTTGGCATCTTCCAGCTTGAATTTGCTGCCTTGCAAGTCCCCGGTCATCCGGTTGAACGACTCGATCAAGGTTCCGATTTCGTCGGTCGCCTTGGCATCGATCTTCACCGATAAATCACCTTGCGCCACCGCCACGGTCGCTTCGGCCAGCCGCTGAATCGGCACCGTAATACCGCGGGCAACATAAAACCCGAACCAGGTGGCGCTGAAGAGAATCATGACCGTCACGACCGCCACAAAGAGGTAGGCGCCGGCCTTGATCGGATTCTTCATGGCCTTGATCTGCTTATACTCCTCGTATTGCCGCCCGATCCCTTCCATCTTGGTCAACAACGACTCCGGCACATAGGCCTCGACGACCACGACTCCGGCCAGTTCGCCCCGATTATTCCCGGCCGCAACCGGCACACCGGCCCGCACCAACCGGCCGGTCTGGGCCTCCTGCACAGAGGTAAACTCCTGTTTCCCGTTGATGACCTGCAACACCAGCTGGCTGACCGGAAGATCCAAGACGCCGGCAGGAATTTCAGCATCGAGTGCTTTGGTCAGCGTCTCCATTTTTGACGAAAACACTTCGATCCCCGCTACGCCGTATTCCATCCGCTTGCGGGCCATAGCCGCAATCAGCAGATCGCGCTGTTCGGACGTCAGCATGTCTTCACGAAACAATTCCTGTCCGAGGGCGCGCGCGCTATTGACGGCCAGCGCGATATGCCCGGCGTGTTGCATGCGCGCCACTTCATACGAATCCTTCATCACGCGATCGATCTGATCGCTGAACCAGACATCGACCGCTTTATTGACCAGCCCGCTCGCCACAATCGCCAACAGAATCGTCGGGATCAGCGAAAAGCCGATAAAGGCCGCGATCAGTTTGGTGCGAAACCCCGACCCGACCAGCCGGTGCCGCCGCTCAAAATAGGCTTTGATCAAGTTGCGTGAGAGCAGCAACGTCAGCACGACGAAGCCGATCAAGTCGAGATTCAAGAGCAGCAGGACAAAGGCGTAACTGGTCGTCGGCAGAAACGAATCGGCTTCACCCCCGCCGGGTACCGCCATCTGCGAATAGTAGAAGGTCAATGCCAGACTGGGAATCAATAAGAGGAGGACGAACCAGACCGGACGGAGCTGCGGCGCCTTGCGCTCGGGCTCGTTGGAGCGAGGGGACTTGCTGGAGGCGGCAGAACCGGAAGGCCCTGCGCCGGACGCAGGACGTTCCACCCGGCTGGGCCCCGCAGAGAACAATGAACGTGAGGGCTGTTCCAGATCCGGCATGGGGTCGCCTAAGCTCCTCGCCTGGTTGCACGAAGCACTGAGTCCACTATAACGGAATTGGCGGGCCGTCTCAAAAGCTTTGAACTGAGCGGATCCGCAGACAACTGGTGAGCGCTGCCCCGTCGGGTCTATTTGCCGGACGAGAGGGAAACGTACTTCATGCGAAGCGCGTAGAGCATATCCCGTAAGACCGTCTGCTCTTCCGAGGTGAGATTCCCTTTGGTCTTCTCTTCAAGCACGGAGAGCAAATCGATAATTTCTTTGGCTTGCGGAAGATTGACGGGAACGGCCTGTTGCTGAGGGTCAAGTTTTTCCCCCATGAGCATCAGCGAAGAAGAGCCCAAGGAAATGACGAAGGAGGAGAAGGTGACAGGAAACGCAGGAGCTTGATGCGCCGCATCCGATTCCACCACCGGCGTGGAAGATTCACTTGGGCCGGAGGCTTTTGCGGGGGGTTCGCTACTTCCACCCCGCCGATCCCGGATGACGAATCCTTCTTCTTGTTCCGCCATGGCTCCCTCACCAACGACTCTGACTTCGTGCGCGGTACCCTACCATAGGCCCCCAGAGCTCGCAAGCGATGGACAACCGTTGAAGACGGCGTTCCTATCGGTATAGAGTGAGCCCTCGACAGGGGAAATGTATGTCTGAGCGCTTTTCAAAATTGATCGATCTCATGGCCACTCTCCGGGCTCCGAATGGATGTCCATGGGACCGGAAACAAACGCACGAATCGCTGAAGCCCTATCTGCTCGAAGAAGCCTATGAAGTCCTGGAGACCATCGACCACCGGGACAATGCAAAACTCAAGGAAGAACTCGGCGATGTCCTGCTCCAAGTCATCTTCCACAGCCAGATTGCCTCCGAATCCGACACCTTCACCATCGACGATGTCGTCGACCATTTAGCCGCGAAACTTGTGCGACGGCATCCGCATGTCTTCGGTGACCCGGACGCGGCAACGAAGCCGACCAATGGTGAACAAGTCCTGAGCCAGTGGGAAGAGATCAAGCGGGCCGAACGGCAGGCCGCCGGCGGGGCTCAGTCGGCGTTGGACGGAGTTCCCAAAGCGCTCCCGGCCTTGCTCCGGGCCTACCAAGTCCAGGCCAGGGCTTCACGCGTGGGATTCGACTGGTCGCACGATGCCACCGGGCTGGCCGATGTCTTCAAAAAGATTGCGGAGGAAATCGGCGAACTGCAAGCCGCCCTTGCAGCGGCGGCAGCAGCCCCCTCCGCTTCGAACCAGAACGAAGTCGCGGGCGAGCTCGGCGATCTCCTTTTCTCTCTCGTCAACCTGGCCCGGTTTCTGAAGGTTAATCCCGAAGATGCGCTGCGGCTCTCCACCAATCGCTTTGTCGACCGGTTTGTCCTGGTGGAATCCCAGGCGGCCGAACAACAACGCCCGCTGTCCGGTATGACGGCGAGTGAACTGGACGGGCTCTGGGAAAATGCCAAGCGGCGGCTTCGTGAAGCCGCAGTGCAACCGGACTCCACGATCACGACAAAGGATATCCCCTTATGAGCGACGAGCAGAACCCCTATCAAGAAGGCAAGCGCGCCGGGGCCCACCCTCTGGTGGTGGTCTTTGCCATCTTGTTGGGCCTCTGGTTGTTTGTCGCGCTGATTGTACCCAGCTCACGCAACAAACAAGCAGCCGGTACGGAGGGCCCCGCAGGACCCGTTGTGGAAGATCCAGAAGCCGCACCAGTCATTTACAAAGTCCAAACCAGCATCACAGACATGAACGTGGTCGCGATTGTCGTCCCGCCGGAAGCCACGGATAGCCAAGTAGCCGGTCTCTTAAGACAGCTGAAGAGCGAACGGCTGGCCGGCACCCTGAGGGACCATATCCCCGCGACGACACCGGGACACAAGCTCGGCGATCATGCCGTCGCCGACATTTATGTGTTTTCGGATAAGCACTATGCTGAAGTGGAGGCGCTCAAGACTCTGGCACTCGGCGCCCATGCTCCCGGCACACTCCTGCCGCGGGCTATTCCTTTTGAAGTAACGATGGAGGAAGTGCGCGGCCACTACCGGATCGACCTGAACGATACCGGCGCACCGGACAAAGGATCGTTGGGCTATACCGACGAATCCGGCGTCCATTCCAAGCGCTATCGATCCATTTTCTAATAAAATTTAGGGATTTCGCTGCTTCTGAACACCGTCTGTCCACAGGCCCCGGGCCCTTGTCAAGAGCCATTTAGGCTCTCGTTGTCCCCACAAGATCTAGGGGGTGATGACGCAGACCCCCCAATGCCTAAATCATGGGCAAGGAGCTTATCTGCCTACCAAACAAGCAGATCCTGGCGGCTGGATAGAGCTATCCACAAGACTATCCCCAGAATCTGTGTGTGAGTGCGCCCGGCAATAATATACTTGACTCAGTGCATATGAAATCTGTGTATAATCCATCCCCTAATCAGGGGGACGCATGGGAACGATTACTCAATGGGCGTGGGCTACTGTGTTTTGGTTTTGCGCTGGAGCGCTCATCACCGTGTTAGACCCGAAAAATCAGATATGGCTTTGGATCTTTGGTGCCGGAATGCTGATAAGTCTCAGTATGGTGGCGTATCAGTACTTCACGAGAAAAGTTCACACTGGCGTGCGATTTATCAGAAGTCGAGAAAACGGCGTCCGCGTCTACGAAAATGTGGAAGGACGTAGTAGTCACGTGCTTGAAACAAAGGACGTAGTTTCTACTGAAACCTCCGTCTTCAAGGAAGACGGGCGGGAATATATAACGGAGCAAATGATTGTTTATAAGGATGGATCAACAAAGCATATCAAGCCGCCCAAGGAGTCCTGATACGTTATTTCTTGCCTGATTTTTTCGGAGTCTTGGGAAGTGAGGACTTCGGAAATGTCACAACCTGCGACGTAGCCGCCTTGAACTTCTCAAACGGCGTTTGCGTCGTGTCAGACGTAGTGGTAGTGTGCGGGTCGAGTTTTTTCATCTTCAGACCATAGATCTCTGAGAGTGCTTCTCTGGCAGGAGAGGCAACCCCTCCATTTTTGTAACACAGGGAGGGGATCATGTCTAGCTTTGCCTATTCACCGATTCAGCATTTAGCACGCGCCGTAAGACCGTCTGAGAATTGGGGAGATACATTACTGGCGATGTTTACCGTCTATTTTGATGCAAGCGGCAAAGAACACTCCGAACACTATTTTGTCGTGGCTGGTTTCATTTCTTCGGCCAAGAATTGGGAAAGATTTTCGGCGCAATGGAATCAACGATTAAAGATAGAAGGGGTATCTTGCTTTCATGCTGTTGATGCGCAGAGTCGTGAAAAGCAGTTTCATAATATATGGAAGGATTTAGAGGAGTCTATTTGGCATGCCAAAAGATCCAAGCTATGGAACGATTTGATTGATATTATTGCCGACAATGTATTTCAGAAGTTTTCATGCGGGCTCAATATTAAAAACTACTCTGAGAGATTATCAGAAGACTCTCGGCAGCGCGGGAAGGTGAATGCGTACGTACTCTGTGCGATGGCCTGCGCTCAGAGAGTGCGTCAGTGGGCACGGTGGCAGGATCATCACGAACCGATCGAATACGTTTTTGACCAAGATGATGATGGGTGGGGATTACTGCAAGATTCTTTTAAGAATGATGGATTTCCAGCACCAATACAGAAAAATAAATGTGATCAAATTAAGAAGGATATTATATATCCGGCAGTAGTCCCACTCCAGGCCGCTGATTTCCTTGCGAATGAGTGTTTCATCGCGAAGAAAATCATACGTCTAGGGCGAATGCGCTCGCCAGATCGCCCCCTTGTAAGATTTGGCAAAGAGATAAACGGAGATTTTGCCCATTTCCCAGAAATGGCATTGTCGGAGTTGGACCAACATTTCAAAAAAAGAATGCCTTTTAAGAAGGGGAATATTTGGAGCTACACTTCTTAATAGAACTTCTCTTCCCTCTACTCTGCCTTCGGTAAATATCAGGCTTCTTTCGTCTAGTGCGTCGTTTGACCGATCAACTCCTGATACTGCACACGCTTCCCATTGATCCAAGACAGGGCTTCCATGAAGCGGCCTTGATCGTTGGTTTTGCGAG
>NEWQ02000021.1:12844-38394 GCA_002869855.2 Nitrospira sp. CG24D | reverse complement strand
TCTTTGGGGAAAAGGCCGGCGATGTGAAAGACACGTCGCTGACCGTTCCGCCGGGTGTCGAAGGGATCGTGGTCGACGTTAAGATTTTCTCCCGTAAAGGCCTGGATAAGGACGAGCGCTCCAAGAGCATTGAGAGCGACGATCAGATGAAGCTGCAGCGCGATCATCATGAAGAGCTGCGCATCATCGATGAAGAGAAGACCAAGAAGATTCGCAAGCTCTTGCTCGGTAAAGTAGTCGGTCGCGACTTGATGGATCCGGATACCGGCGATGTCATTCTGAAGAAGAAGGGCAAGCTGACGGCCGAGATTCTCAAGCGGCTCCCTGACGATACCGTGCGGCACATCATCTTGAGCGATCCGGATGAACAGAAAGAGCTCGAAGATGTGGAGCGGCGGGCGAAGGAGCAGATCGAGATTCTCCAGACGCTGTACGACGAGAAAGTCGGACGTCTGAAGCGCGGCGACGAATTGCCTCCCGGCGTGATCAAGCTGGTGAAGGTGTATGTCGCGATGAAGCGCAAGATTCAAGTCGGCGACAAAATGGCGGGACGACATGGAAACAAGGGTGTCGTGTCGCGCGTGTTGCCGGAAGAGGATATGCCGTATTTGCCGGACGGCACACCGGTCGAAATCGTGCTGAATCCTCTCGGCGTGCCTTCGCGTATGAACGTGGGGCAAATCTTGGAGACGCACCTCGGGTGGGCGGCCAAGGCGCTGGGGATCAAGGTGGCCAGTCCCGTGTTCGACGGGGCATCGGAAAAAGAAATCAAGGATCTGCTCACGAAGGCGAAATTGCCACCGAGCGGACAAAGCACATTGGTTGACGGGCGAACCGGAGAGACGTTTGCCAGTCCGGTCACCGTCGGCTACATGTATGTACTGAAACTCCACCACCTGGTGGACGACAAGATTCACGCACGGTCCATCGGACCCTATTCTCTCGTGACGCAACAGCCCTTGGGCGGTAAAGCCCAGTTCGGCGGTCAGCGGTTGGGAGAAATGGAAGTCTGGGCCTTGCAGGCGTACGGCGCTGCGTCGACGTTGCAGGAGTTCCTGACCGTCAAGTCCGATGACGTTCCTGGCCGGTCGCGCATGTATGAAGCAATTGTGAAGGGCGAACCATTCCTCGAACCAGGGTTGCCCGAATCGTTTAATGTCTTGGTCAAAGAGTTGCAGAGTTTGGGGCTCGACGTCGAGTTGCTGAAGTCGCAAGACTAACCACTTGTGTGCCGGTTGAAAGCCGGTATCAGAGGAGGTCCTACATTGGAAGGCGTATATACATTGTTTGAGAAGCCGCGTGATGCGGTGTCGTTCGATTCGATGCGGATTCGCATTGCGTCGCCCGAGAAGATCCGGTCCTGGTCCTACGGCGAAGTCAAGAAGCCGGAGACGATCAATTACCGGTCGTTCAAGCCGGAAAAGGACGGCCTCTTCTGCGCGAAGATTTTCGGTCCGATCAAGGACTGGGAGTGCAATTGCGGCAAGTATAAGCGCATGAAGCATCGCGGGATCGTCTGCGACAAGTGCGGCGTCGAAGTCATTCAGTCCAAAGTGCGCCGCGAGCGCATGGGGCATATCGAATTGGCCGCGCCGGTCGCGCACATCTGGTTCCTCAAAGGTGTGCCGAGCCGTATCGGCACGTTGCTCGATATGAGCTTGAAGCAACTCGAGAAGATTCTCTATTTCGAGAGCTATGTCTGTGTCGATCCGGGATCGACGGATCTCTCTGAAAAGGAATTGGTTCCGGAAGACAAGCTGCGCACCTTGCAGTCTGAATTCGGGTCCAGCGGGTTTAAAGTCGGTATCGGCGCAGAAGCTATTCGCGATTTGCTGCGCAAGATCGACATTAATAGTTTGTGGGATGAGATTCAGATCAAGGCGAAGACGTCGGCGTCGGCAGCCTTGAAGAAGAAGTATGCAAAGCGGTTGAAAGTCCTTGAAGCGTTCCGCAAGTCCGGCAATAAGCCGGAGTGGATGATCATGGACGTCATCCCGGTATTGCCGCCGGAATTGCGCCCCCTGGTGCCGCTTGATGGCGGCCGGTTTGCGACGTCCGACCTCAACGACCTGTATCGCCGCGTCATCAACCGGAATAACCGGTTGAAGCGCTTGATGGAATTGAAGGCGCCTGGCGTCATCATTCGCAATGAAATGCGCATGCTGCAGGAAGCCGTCGATGCCCTGTTCGATAACGGCCGTCGCGGCCGTGCGATCCGGGGACCCAACAAGCGTCCGCTCAAGTCATTGAGCGACATGCTCAAGGGTAAGCAGGGCCGTTTCCGGCAAAATCTGTTGGGAAAGCGCGTCGACTACTCCGGCCGTACGGTCATCGTTGTCGGACCGGATCTCCGCCTGAACCAGTGCGGACTGCCGAAGAAAATGGCATTGGAGTTGTTCAAGCCGTTCATCTTCCATAAATTGGAAGAACGCGGTGCTGCAACGACTATTAAGAGCGCCAAGCGCTTGGTCGAAAAAGAGCGCCCGGAAGTGTGGGACGTGCTCGACGAAGTGATCCGCGAGCATCCGGTGTTGCTGAACCGCGCACCGACTCTCCACAGACTCGGTATTCAAGCATTTGATCCGGTCTTGGTCGAAGGCAAAGCCATCAAGTTGCATCCGCTTGTCTGCGCGGCGTTCAACGCCGACTTCGACGGAGACCAGATGGCCGTTCACGTGCCCCTGTCTGTCGAAGCGCAGGTTGAGGCGCGCGTTCTGATGATGTCGATCAACAACATTTTATCTCCGGCGAACGGGAAGCCGATTGCGGTGCCGTCGCAGGACATGGTGTTGGGCGTCTATTGGTTGACTAAAGAGCGCGTGGGCGTCAAGGGCGAAAATAAGATCTTCGGGTCTCCCGAGGAAGTGCGGATCGCCTACGATGCGCGCGAAGTGGAAGAGCATGCCCGCATCAAGGTGCGTCTTGGTGGCGCGCTGGTGCAAAGTACGGTCGGGCGCGTGCTCCTCTCGGAGATTCTTCCCGCGAGCATGCCGTTTGCCAGTGCCAATAAGCTGATGACGAAAAAGGAAATGACCAAGCTGATCGACACCGTCTATCGGCAGACGGGTCATCGAGATACGGTCGTGTTCCTCGATAAGATCAAGGATCTCGGTTTCTTCTATGCGACGAGAGCCGGCGTGTCGATTTGCGTCGACAATATGCACATCCCGACGAAAAAGGGCGTGTTCATTGAGAAGGCTCAGCATGAAGTTGGTGAGATCGAGAAGCAGTACGCCGAGGGTTTGATCACCAACGGCGAACGGTACAATAAAGTCATCGACATCTGGGCGCATGTGTCAGAACAGGTCGCGAATGAAATGATGAAGGAGCTCGGCGCCGGCGGCGATCCTGCCAAGGCCGAATCCTTCAATCCTATTTTCATGATGGCTGATTCCGGTGCTCGCGGTAGTTCGCAGCAGATTCGTCAGCTCGGGGGTATGCGCGGATTGATGGCCAAGCCGTCAGGCGAAATCATCGAGACGCCGATCACGGCGAATTTCCGCGAAGGACTGACGGTGTTGCAGTATTTCATTTCGACACACGGTGCCCGCAAAGGTCTTGCGGATACGGCTTTGAAGACGGCGAACTCCGGGTATTTGACCCGTCGCTTGGTTGACATCGCCCAGGACGTGATCATTTACGAGATCGATTGCGGCACGCACGACGGCATTATGGTGAGCCCCCTCATTGAGGGCGGTGAAATTATTCAGCCGTTGGAAGAGCGTGTGTTGGGTCGCTTGGCCGCAGAAGATATCCGCGATCCCGTCACCGGTGAAATCATCGTGTCGCGCAATGAAGAGATCAACGAAGATCGTACGAAGGCAGTCGTTGAGGCCGGCGTTGAGCGTGTCAAGATCCGGTCTGTGCTGACGTGCCAGGCGCCGCGCGGCGTCTGTCAGGCCTGCTATGGCCGCGACCTTGCCCGTGGGCGACTCGTCGAGAAGGGAGAGCCTGTCGGCGTCATTGCGGCGCAGTCGATCGGTGAACCTGGAACACAGTTGACCATGCGCACGTTCCACATCGGTGGTACGGCCAGCAAAGTCGTCGAGCAGACAATCGTCGAAGCGAAGCATGCCGGTCGCATTAAGTTCTTAAGTTTTGATGCGAAGAAGAACGCCGACATCCCGACCCCTGGAATCGCCGTCCGGAACAAAGATGGCGAATGGGTGGTGATGAGCCGAAACGCCAAGATTGCGATCGTCGATGAGAGCGGCCGTGAACGGGAGAAGTATCCCGTGGTGTATGGCGCCAAAATTAAGATCGGCGACGGTGATAAGATTGCCGTTGGTCAAAAGCTGGTCGAATGGGATCCGTATTCACTGACGATCCTGACGGAAGTCGGTGGTCGGATTGCCTACGGCGACATCATCGAAGGCGTGACCATGAAGGATGAGTTCGATGAGGTCACCGGTCTTTCGCGTAAAGTGATCATCGAGCATTCCGGCGCAACGCTTCGTCCGCGCATTTCGATTAAGGACGACGGGGGAAAGACGGCGAAGGTTGCGGCGGGAGCGAACGTGGCCCGCTATCTCTTGCCGGTCGGCGCACACATTTTTGTCGAAAAAGGTGCGGCGGTGCATCCCGGAGACGTGCTGGCAAAGATCCCGCGCGAAACGACGAAGACCAAAGACATCACCGGAGGTCTGCCGCGTGTGGCCGAACTTTTCGAAGCGCGCAAGCCGAAGGAGCAGGCCGTCATCAGCGAAATCGACGGTGAAGTGTCCTACGGTGGATTCGTGAAAGGACAGCGGAAAGTGCTCGTCGATAATAAGATGGGCGACGTGAAGGAATATCTTATCCCGAAGGGTAAGCACGTAAATGTGCACGAAGGAGACTGGGTTCGTGCCGGTGAGCCGTTGATGGACGGCTCGGCCAATCCGCACGATATTCTCGATGTCCTGGGCCCGAATGAGCTCCAGAAATATCTTGTCGACGAAGTGCAGGACGTCTATCGGTTGCAGGGCGTGACCATCAACGACAAGCATATCGAAATCATCGTGCGACAGATGTTGCGCAAGGTGAGGATTGAAGATCCCGGCGATACTGAATTCCTGCCGGGTAGCCAGGTGAGCAAGGCCTTGTTTGAGAAGGCCAATGATCGTGTGCTGGAAAAAGGCGGTACGCCGGCGCTTGGTAAGCCAGTGCTCCTAGGTATTACTAAGGCAGCATTAACCACTGATAGCTTTATTTCTGCCGCATCGTTCCAGGAGACGACGCGTGTTTTGACGGAAGCGGCGATCAATGGACGTGAAGACAGTCTTCTCGGGTTGAAGGAGAACGTCATTGTCGGTCGTTTGATTCCGGCCGGTGCTGGATTTGAAGAGTATCGCGATACGTTCGTCATCAGCGAAAAAGCCGCTCCAGTTGCGGTGGCGGCTGCTTCCGGTGGCGCTGAAATCGGACAGGAACGGACAGCGGCGACCGCCGGTGAAGGTGCGGCGCGCTCGTAATTGTGACGGAATTCCTGTGGTTCTTAGGGCGACTTGACAGGCGATAATTGCATCACTATAATCCGACGGCTTTGCGGAAGAAGCCCGGTGGATTTTTGAAAGCGATAAGGGTTAGAACACGATGCCGACAATCAATCAGTTAGTGCGAAAAGGGCGAAACCTCGTCAAGGCGAAGACGAAGAGTCCAGCGCTCAAGGGGTGTCCTCAGAAGCGCGGAGTGTGTCTCCGTGTCTATACGACCACCCCCAAGAAGCCGAACTCGGCGTTGCGTAAAGTGGCTCGCGTTCGATTGACGAACGGCATGGAAGTCACGACGTATATCCCTGGTGTCGGGCATAACTTGCAGGAGCACTCCATTGTGCTCGTGCGTGGAGGTCGCGTAAAGGACCTTCCTGGCGTGCGCTACCATTTAGTGCGTGGTGCTCTTGATGCTGTTGGTGTGGCCGATCGAAAGCAGAGCCGGTCTAAGTACGGCGCAAAGCGTCCGAAGTAAATTCTGGATTAACGAGAGAGAATACCTGACATGCCAAGAAGTAAATTTCTGGATCAGCGCGAAGTCCTTCCTGATGTGCGATATCGCGACAAGCTCGTCGGGAAGTTTGTGAATACGCTGATGAGTGGTGGAAAGAAAAGTACGGCAGAGCGTATTTGCTACGGCGCCTTCGACGCGATTCAGGAAAAGACCGGGAATGATCCGTTGAAGATTTTTAAGGCCGCCATCGATAATGTGAAGCCGATTGTGGAAGTGAAGTCAAGGCGTGTTGGTGGCGCGTCGTACCAGGTTCCTGTCGAGATCCGTCCGGCGAGGAGGGTCTCTTTGGCTCTTCGTTGGTTAGCTGAATATTCACGCACTCGCGGCGGGAAGAGTATGCGGGAGCGCTTGGCTGCTGAATTGATGGATGCGTCGAATAATACCGGCGCGTCTGTAAAGAAACGGGAAGACGTGCATCGGATGGCGGAAGCGAACAAAGCCTTCGCCCATTATCGCTGGTAGCGTCGTACTGTGCTGCAGTTGAGCCGTGCTGCGAATCGCAGTTTCGGGTGTTGGCGGGTCGCAGTAGTGAAGTTCGGCTTGACTTGTGGCACATGTGTTTTTTAGGGGAATGAAGTGGCTCGTCAAACATCATTAGAACATACGCGAAACATCGGCATCATGGCTCACATCGATGCCGGGAAGACGACGACGACAGAGCGCATTCTGTTTTATACGGGAATGACGCACAAGATCGGCGAGGTTCATGAGGGCGCTGCCACCATGGACTGGATGGAGCAGGAGCGTGAGCGCGGAATTACGATCACGGCTGCTGCGACGACCTGTTTCTGGCGCGAGCATCGGATCAACATCATCGATACGCCTGGCCACGTCGACTTCACGATCGAGGTGGAGCGGTCGTTGCGTGTGCTTGATGGGGCGGTGGCGGCATTCGATTCTGTTCAGGGCGTTGAGCCTCAGTCTGAAACAGTGTGGCGGCAGGCCGATAAATATTCGGTGCCCCGCATTGCGTTCATGAACAAGATGGATCGAATCGGCGCAGAATTCTTCGCCAGCGTTCAGTCTATCATTGACCGGCTTGGTGCTAACCCTGTTCCTATTCAGATTCCAATTGGGCGAGAAGGTGAATATCGCGGCACTGTCGATTTGGTGAAGATGAAGGGTTTCTTTTACGACGACGAGACGTTGGGTGCGAAATATGTGGTCGGAGAGATTCCTGATAATCTGCTTGAGCAGGCGAAAGAGTATCGCGAAAAGATGATCGATGCTGTCGCCGAGTTTGATGAGCAGGTTATGGAGAAGTATCTCAACGGGCACGCGTTGACTGAAGAAGAGATTAAGCGGGCGATCCGGGCCGCGACGATCGCAATGAAGGTGACTCCGGTCCTCTGTGGCTCGGCTTTTAAGAATAAGGGCGTGCAGCAACTGTTGGACGCCGTGGTTGATTACCTGCCGTCTCCGCTGGATATTCCTCCGGTCAAGGGTATTGATCCGAATACAGGAAAAGAAGTTGAGCGGAAGCCTGATGATAGTGATCCATTTTCTGCTCTCGCATTCAAGATGATGACTGATCCTTTTGCCGGTCAGCTGGTGTTCTTCCGTGTGTACTCAGGCACGCTGAAGACCGGCTCTCCTGTGTTGAACGTAACGAAGGGGACAAGGGATCGCATCGGTCGATTGCTTAAGATGCACGCCAATAAGCGTGAGGAGATCGACGTTGCATATGCGGGAGACATTGTTGCGGCTGTCGGTCTGAAGGGTGCCACGACGGGAGATACGCTGTCAGAGGAAAAACAGCCGGTCCTCTTGGAAGTCATGAAGTTTCCTGAGCCGGTTATTGCGATGGCGATTGAGCCGAAGACGAAGGCAGACCAGGAAAAGATGGGATTTGCGCTCCAGAAGCTCGCGCAGGAAGATCCGTCGTTCAGGGTTCGTACCGATGAAGAGACCGCGCAGACGATCATTGCCGGCATGGGCGAGTTGCATCTTGAGATTATCGTTGATCGTATGCTTCGTGAGTTCAAGGTTGAGGCTAATGTTGGTAAGCCTGAAGTGGCTTTCCGTGAAACGATTCGTCGGTCGGCTGAGGCTGAGTCGAAGTACGTCAAGCAGACCGGCGGCCGTGGGCAGTATGGCCATGTCGTCCTCACTGTTGAGCCTTCTGAGTCAGGCAAGGGGTTTGAGTTCGTCAATAAGATTGTCGGTGGTGTGATTCCGAGGGAATTTATTCCAGCCGTCGAGAAGGGCGTGAAGGAGCGCCTGGATGCCGGTGTGATCGCTGGATATCCTTTGCGCGACATTCGCGTCACGCTCACATACGGCTCCTATCACGACGTAGACTCTAATGAAATGGCATTCAAGATTGCCGGATCTATGGCGTTCGCAGATGCCTGCAAGCGAGCTGACCCGGTGTTGCTTGAGCCGATTATGAAGGTCGAAGTGCTCGTGCCTCAGGATTTCATGGGCGATGTCATCGGCAATCTGAATGGTCGGCGTGGCAAAGTGCAGGGCATGAAGGTTCGGGCCGGTGCGCAGGCTATTGAGGCAACGGTGCCGCTCAGTGAAATGTTCGGGTATGCCACGGATCTTCGGTCGCGCACTCAGGGGCGTGCGACGTATAGCATGGAGTTTGATCGCTATGATCAGGTCCCTCGGCAAATTGCGGATGGGATCATCGCGAAATATCGGGGCGAATAATCATAGAGTCTAGTTGGTGTAGAGGGAGGGAGTAGGTTATGGCGAAGGCGAAATTTGAGCGGAAGAAGCCGCATGTAAACATTGGGACGATCGGGCACGTGGACCACGGGAAAACTACGTTGACGGCCGCGTTGACCAAGGTGTGCGCCGATCGCGGGTTGGCGAAGTACATTCCGTACGACGAAGTGGCCAAGGCGAGCGAGAGTCAGGGGCGGCGCGATGCCACCAAGATCATGACCATCGCCATCAGTCACGTCGAGTACGAGACCGACAACCGGCACTATGCGCACGTCGACTGTCCCGGCCACGCCGATTATGTGAAGAACATGATCACCGGCGCCGCCCAGATGGATGGCGCGATTCTTGTGGTGAGCGCGGCCGACGGCCCTATGCCGCAGACTCGGGAGCACATCCTGTTGGCCCGCCAGGTCGGCGTGCCTTATATCGTCGTGTTCCTGAACAAGGCTGACAAAGTTGATGACAAAGAACTCTTGGAATTGGTCGAGCTCGAAGTGCGGGAGCTGCTGACGAAGTACGGCTTCCCGGGTGACCAGACCCCGATCATTCACGGCAGCGCGTTGAAGGCGATGGAAGCGGATCAGAGCGAATTGGGCGTGCCTTCGATCATGAAGCTGCTGGCGGCGGTGGATAGCTACATTCCGACCCCGCAGCGGCCGATCGACAAGGCGTTCCTGATGCCGATCGAAGACGTGTTCACCATCAGCGGCCGCGGCACGGTCGTGACGGGGCGCGCGGAACGCGGCATCGTGAAGGTGGGCGACGAAATCGAAATCGTGGGCTTACGGCCGACGCAGACCACCATCGTGACCGGCGTGGAAATGTTCCGCAAGGTCTTGGATGAAGGCCAGGCGGGCGACAACATCGGCGTCCTGTTGCGCGGCACGAAGAAGGAAGATGTGGAGCGCGGCATGGTGTTGTGCAAGGCGAAGAGCATTACGCCGCACACCAAGTTCAAGGCCGAGATCTATGTGTTGACGAAGGAAGAAGGCGGCCGGCATACCCCGTTCTTCAACGGGTATCGCCCGCAGTTCTACTTCCGGACGACGGACGTGACGGGGATTGTCTCGCTCAACCCGGGCGTGGAAATGGTCATGCCGGGGGATAACGTGAGTGTGACGGGGGAATTGATCAGCCCGATCGCCATGGAGCAGGGGCTCCGGTTTGCGGTTCGTGAGGGCGGCAAGACGGTCGGCTCCGGCGTGGTCACCGAGATTCTGGCGTAGAGCAGTTTTTTTAGCCGATAGAATGGGGAGTTGAGCGTGAAGGTTGATCAAAGAATCAGGATCCGGTTGCGCGGATTTGACTACCGCGTGCTCGATCAATCGGTGGCGGAAATCGTCGAGACGGTGAGGCGTAGTGGAGCGAAAATTGTCGGCCCTATTCCTTTGCCGACCAAGATCGAGAAATTTACCGTTCAGCGATCGACGCACGTTGACAAGAAGTCTCGCGAACAGTTTGAGATGCGGACGCATAAACGGCTTCTCGATATCATGCAGCCTACTCCTGAGACGATGGATTCACTCATGAAGCTAAATCTTGCGGCTGGAGTGGACGTCGAAATCAAGTTGTGACATCGGGTTTGATTGAAGGGTTGAACGAGATGACAAACGGGTTGTTGGGGAAAAAGTTGGGGATGACGCAGGTGTTTGACGAGACCCGTCTGACTCCTGTCACCGTGATTGAGGCTGGCCCATGCCGCGTCGTCACGATCAAGACCAAAGAGCGTGATGGCTATGAAGCGGTTCAGCTTTCCTACGGGGAAGTCAAGGAGCGAAAGCTTTCCAAGGCAGAGTTGGGGCATTTGAAAAAGCAGCAAGCGCCGGCCAGTCGAGTGCTTCGTGAGTTTGAGAAAGTCGGAGATGTTACGGTCGGCGACTCCGTCACGGTCGGCATGTTTAAGAAGGGTGACTGGGTTGATGTCGTGGGTGTCTCGAAGGGTAAGGGGTTTCAGGGTGTTGTGAAGCGGCATCATTACGCCGGCGGACCTGAATCTCACGGTTCGATGTTCCATCGGGCGCCGGGTTCGATCGGTGCCAGTTCGTATCCATCCCGTGTCTGGAAGGGGAAGACTCTGCCTGGACACATGGGTGCTGAGCGCGTCACGGTCCAAAGGCTGAAAGTTGTGGACTCAAGGCCTGAAGAGAATTTGCTTTTCGTTCGCGGTGCCATTCCCGGTGCGACGAATGGTCTTATTGTCGTCAGAAAGTCGAAGAAGGGTTAGGACATGCCCACGGTCGATGTCGTAGATTTGCATAGCAAAAAAGTTGGGACGGTTGACTTGCCGCAGGCGGTGTTCGGGTGTGAGCCTCGCGCATCTCTGGTTCACGAAGCTGTCGTCATGCAGCGTGCCTGTGAGCGCCAGGGGACTGCGTCGACGTTGCGTCGCGGTGAAGTCAGTGGGTCAGGAAAGAAGCCCTGGAAACAGAAGCATACGGGGCGGGCACGCGCCGGGTCGGTGCGTTCCCCTGTGTGGCGCCATGGCGGGAGCGTGTTCGGTCCGAAGCCGCGCAGCTACGCCTATACGATGCCAAAAAAGAAATATCGCGCCGCGTTGCAAAGCGCGTTGTCGGCCAAGTTGATTGATGGAAAAGTCATTGTTGTTTCGGATTTCGCTCTTGAGCAGCCGAAGACAAAATTGTTGGCGAAGGCATTGGATCAATTCGGATTGGGAGAGACGGCCTTGTTGGTGGCAGCGGATACGCAAGTCGCCATGCTCCAAGCGGCTCGTAATCTGTCCTCCGTTAAAGTGGTCAGTGCTGATCAATTGAACGTCTACGATGTCGTTCGAGCCGGTGTGGTGGTGATTCACGAGCGGGAGCTTGCCCGTGTGACAGAGGTGTGGTCATGAAGCTCGATATGCATGCCGTACTTGTTCAGCCGTTATTGACCGAAAAGCTGACGTCGATCCGTGAGACGACTAATACGGTTGGATTCATTGTTCATCCTGATGCAAACCGTGTGCAGATCAAGCAGGCTGTCGAGACTTTGTTGAAGGTCAAGGTGGCGCGAGTGAATGTTATGAATGTCTTAGGGAAGGTCAAGCGGCTTGGGCGTTTCTCAGGCAAGCGATCTGATTGGAAGAAGGCATTCGTGACATTGAAAAAAGGCGAAAAGCTTGAAATGTACGAGAGTGCATAGGGTTGAGGGAAGGTAGGATTTCGCTATGGGATTGAAATCGTATAAGCCAACGTCGGCCGGTCGGCGCGGGATGACCGCCGTCACGACGGAAGAGCTGACAAAGAAGAGGCCGGAAAAGTCGCTGACGTCTTTCCATCTTCGGACTGGTGGGCGTAATACCGATGGCCGTACGACGGTTCGTTTTCGTGGGGGTGGTCACAAGCGGTTGTATCGGAAGATTGATTTTAAGCGCGATAAGGTCGGGATTCCTGCGAAGGTGGTCTCGATAGAATATGATCCGAATCGGTCTGCTCGCATCGCATTGCTGGCTTATGTGGATGGAGAGAAGCGGTATATTCTGGCCCCCGTTGGTTTGACGGTAGGCCTGACGGTGCAGTCCGGTGTCAACTCAGAAGTTCGGCCTGGGAACGCGCTGCCGCTCTCAAATATGCCCTTAGGAACGACCATTCATAATATCGAATTGAAGGTTGGTAAGGGTGGCCAGCTGATTCGAAGCGCCGGTGGATCTGCGCAGGTCATGGGGCGCGATGGCGACTATGTTCAGATTCGTCTGAAGTCCGGAGAAATGCGGAAGGTCTTATCGGCCTGCATGGCGACGGTCGGTCAGGTCGGCAATGTCGATCACGAAAACGTGAGCGTCGGTAAGGCTGGCAGGACTCGATGGAAGGGGAAGCGTCCCCACGTTCGTGGTGTTGTCATGAACCCGGTCGATCATCCTCATGGTGGAGGAGAGGGCAAGTCCGGTCAGGGTAATCCTCATCCCGTGTCTCCATGGGGCCAGCCGACCAAGGGCTATAAGACGAGACAAAACAAGAAGACGGATAAGTTCATTATCGCGCGACGTAAGTCAGGGGTACGCAATGGCTAGATCAATTAGTAAGGGCGCTTTCGTCGATGATCATTTGCTGAAGAAAGTTGAGCATATGAATGAGACGAAGGATCGAAAGATCATCAAGACCTGGTCGCGCCGTTCGACTGTGATTCCAGATATGATCGGGCACACGCTTGCGGTGCATAACGGAAAGAAGTTTATTCCGGTATTTGTGACGGAAAATATGGTTGGTCACAAGCTCGGTGAGTTCGCTCCGACTCGGTTTTTTAAGGGACACGGTCAGGCTAAGACTGAAAAAGCTGTTGCGCTCAAGTAGTCTGTCGGTCTGGTCGGCAGCTCGCTCAGCGAATGGGTAAAGGATTAAGGATATGACTGAAGCACGTGCGATTCTCAGATTTGTTCGAGTAGCTCCTCGGAAGGCTCGGCCGGTCATTGACATGATTCGCGGTCAGCAGGTTCCTCAGGCGCTCGCGATGTTGAAGCTCACGCCTCGGCAAGCCGCGCGCGTCGTTGAGAAAATTCTTCGCTCAGCGGTGGCCAATGCCGAACAGAAGGAAATGGGCGATAGTGAGTCGATGGTAATTTCAAAGGCTTTTGTGAATGGCGGCCCGACATTAAAGCGTTTTCGGGCTCGTTCGCAGGGCCGTGCGAATTCGATTCATAAGCGCACGAGTCATATTACTGTGGTTGTCGCCGCGCCATCGCTCGGCGATGCGAAGAAGTCAGCATAACAACGATCACCATCTAGCTAGGGCAGACTGAGGCAAGACTTTATGGGTCAGAAAACACATCCAATCGGGTACCGGCTTGGTTACAACGTAACGTGGAATTCTCGGTGGTATGCCGGGAAGGATTACGCCAAGCTCCTCCATCAGGACATCAAGATTCGTAAGGTCGTGAAAGCCAGGCTGTTTCATGCCGGTGTCTCGAAGGTTGAGATTGAGCGTTCTGGCGACCAGACTCGCGTGATTATTCACACGGCGCGTCCTGGCATCATCATTGGCCGGAAGGGTGCTGAGGTCGATAAGCTCAAGGCCGATCTTGAGAAGCAGTATGGCGGCCAAGTCTACATCACGGTGAAGGAAATCAAGAAGCCTGAGCTGGATGCCCAGTTGGTGAGTGAGAATGTCGCCACGCAGCTTGAAAAGCGGGTTGCGTTTCGCCGGGCGATGAAGCGCAGCGTGCAGTCGGCTCTTCGGCTTGGCGCGCAGGGCATTAAAATTATGGTAGCTGGGCGTCTGGGTGGGGCGGAAATCGCGCGCACCGAGTGGTATCGAGAAGGTCGAGTGCCGCTACATACCCTTCGTGCCAATATCGATTACGGGTTTGCTGAAGCGCATACAACCATGGGACAGATCGGTGTAAAAACGTGGCTCTTCAAGGGAGAGTTGCTGCCAGCTCAACCGGTCAAGTCAGATTCATTCCTCGAACGGCGGCTCGGGTAAGGAGAACGCACTGTGTTAGCGCCAAAGAAAGTCAAGTTTAGAAAGATGCAAAAGGGCCGCATGCGAGGCAAGGCCTATCGCGGTGGTCAGATTACTCTCGGTGAATTTGGTCTTAAGGCGCTTGAGCCTGGTTGGGTCACCAGCCGGCAGATTGAAGCCGCACGTATTGCCATCACTCGTTTTGTGAAACGTGGTGGTCAGGTGTGGACGAGAATTTTCCCGGATAAGCCTATTACCAAGAAGCCGGCGGAAACTCGTATGGGTAAAGGTAAAGGAAATCCTGAGTATTGGGTGGCCGTCGTCAAGCCTGGCCGCATTTTGTATGAAATGGACGGCGTTCCCTTGGATGTGGCTAAGGAGGCGTTCAGGCTGGCTTCGCACAAGCTGCCGGTGGCCACCAAGTGCGTTGCCCGTGGTGAATTTTAATCAGGTCTCATAGCGGTCCGAGGAGTAGGTGACATGGCGTTGGATTTGAAAGAGTTACGGCAGTTGACGGCTGCGGAGTTGGTCGAGAAGGAAAAGCAATTAGTGCAAGAGTTGTTTAACTTGCGCTTTCAGCTGGGCACCGGACGGCTGGAGAATCCGATGCAAATTAGAAAGACCAAGCGTGAGATTGCTCGGGTGAAGACCGTTTTGCAGGAAGTCTCTCAGGCTGAGACGAAAGGGTAAGGGGTTCTGATTATGTCTGATGCTGTCAAGAAGCGTGAGTGGGTCGGCCGTGTGTTGAGCAATAAGATGAACAAGACCGTTGTGGTCTCTGTCGAACGCTCAGTGACGCACCCGCTGTATCGCAAGGTTCTGCGGAGAATCTCGAAGTTCAAAGCGCACGATGAGCAGAATGTTTGTAAGATCGGCGACCGTGTGCGCATGGTCGAGACCCGTCCGATCAGCAAGGACAAGCATTGGCGTGTGGTCGAGGTGATTCAGAAGGGCCGAGCACAATAGTTTGATGTGGTTGTGACTCCAAGGTAAGGAAAGAGCGCTAGCATGATTCAGAACTATAGCTATATGGATGTGGCGGATAACTCCGGTGCGAAGCAGGCGATGTGCTTCCATGTCTTCGGAGGGACGCGTCGTCGGTATGCGTCCTTGGGGGATATCGTGGTCGTCGCGGTGAAGGAAGCTATTCCGCATGCCAGCGTCAAAAAAGGCGATGTCAGTCGTGCGGTGATTGTGCGGACCACCAAGGAAGTTCGACGTGAAGACGGTTCCTACATCAAGTTTGATCGGAATGCCTGTGTCTTGATCAATAAAGAAGGGGAGCCGATTGGAACTCGCATTTTCGGTCCGGTCGCACGTGAATTGCGTTGGAAGAAATTTATGAAGATCATCTCCCTGGCACCTGAAGTGCTGTAGGGATACGGTGGGGGTTGTCGTGCAAGCACTTCGGAAAAGCAGAATTCGAAAAGGTGATACGGTCGTTGTGATCACGGGGCGTGAGCGCGGAAAGTCCGGGAAGGTCTTGTCTGTGGACTTGACGGCCGGCAAGGTGATTGTTGAAAAGCTGAACATCATCAAGCGCCATACCAAGCCGAACCAAAAGGTCAAGCAGGGTGGAATCTTGGAGCGAGAGGCTCCGCTGGCGATCTCCAATGTCATGTATGTCTGTCCCGTGACGCAAAAGCCGACACGTGTGGGTATTCGTAGGCTTGAGGACGGTCGGCGGGCGCGGTTCAGTAAGAAATCGAACGAGACTTTCGAGTAGTCTGAGGAGCACGGAATGGCGAAGGTTGAAAAAGGTAAGGCAGGTAAACCCTCCGAGCGAAAGTCCTCAAAGAAGGACACGGAGGCTGCGCCTAAGCAATTAGACGATAATAGTCATGAGTCTAGTTTTAAGCCGCGACTACGTGATGCATATCAGGGAAAAGTGATCCCGGCGCTCATGAAAGAGTTCGGGTATAAGAACGTGATGCAGGTTCCCAAGCTGGAGCGCATCGTACTCAACGTCGGAATGGGTGAAGCCATTCAGAACGTCAAGTTGCTCGAGAGCGCGGTTGCCGAGCTGGGTACTATCACCGGGCAGAAGCCCGTCGTCACGAGAGCGAAGAAGGCGATCGCCGGATTCAAGCTCAGGCAGGGACTCCCAATTGGCGCGAAGGTCACCTTGCGAAGCCGTCGCATGTATGAATTTTTCGATCGGCTCGTGACTTTGGCCTTGCCGCGTATCCGTGATTTTCGAGGTGTCTCGCCGAAGGCATTCGATGGTCGTGGTAACTATACCCTGGGCGTGAAAGAGCAGTTGATATTCCCGGAAATCAAGTATGACGAAGTGGCCTCCATTCATGGAATGGATATCACGATTGTCACGACAGCAAAGACGAATGACGAAGGGAAGGCCTTGCTGAAACACCTCGGAATGCCGTTTCGGGCATAGAGATTTCAAGCCTACGCACGTAACTGAGCAGAAGGAGTTCATGTGTCACGTTTAGCGTTACGGAATAAAGCGGCGAAAAAGCCAAAGTTCTCTTGCCGATCGTACAATCGGTGCCCGTTGTGTGGTAGGGTGCGTGGCTTTTTAACTCGCTTTCACATGTGCAGAATTTGTTTCCGCCTCTTGAGCCTCCGCGGGGATATCCCTGGCGTGCGCAAGTCTAGTTGGTAGTAGCGGCAGCTCTGAGACATTAGGACTGGAAAGAAAAGGGAATAGCATGTTGACTGATCCAATTAGTGATCTTCTTGTTCGGCTCAGAAACGGTTCGCAGCGTCGTCACGATACGGTGTCTGTCCCTGCCTCCAAGCTCAAGCGCGCCATTCTTGAGCTCCTCAAGCAAGAAGGCTATGTCCATGACATTGCTGACGCGGTACAGGACGGACATCCTGTGTTTACCGTGCAGATGCGCTATGTCAACGAAGGTCAGCCGATGATCACGGGTTTGCAGCGGATCAGCAAGCCGGGCCGTCGTGTCTATGTCGGCAGTAAAGATATCGCCAAAGTTAGAAACGGAATTGGGATGTCGATTTTGTCGACTTCTAAAGGGATCATGACCGACCAGGAATCGCGGAAGAGCGGCCTGGGCGGTGAAGTATTGTGCTCCGTCTGGTAGCAGCGTAAAGGACAAGGAAGAGAACATGTCGCGGATTGGGAAAATGCCGATTGCTATTCCTGCGGGAGTAGAAGTGAAAGTGGTGGGACCCAAGGTCTCGATCAAGGGGCCACTGGGTAAAATGGATTGGCCTCTTGAAGAGGGGCTTGGCGCCGTGATTGAGAATGGCCAGCTGCTCGTCAATCGCACGAGCGAAGACCGCAACGTCCGTGCTCTTCATGGTTTGGCTCGAGCCGAATTGAGCAATATTGTTCTGGGAGTCTCGAAGGGTTATGAGCGCTCATTGGAGATCACGGGGGTCGGATACAAGGTGGCGCTCCAGGGGCGGACGATGAGCTTCAATGTTGGCTACATCAATCCCGTACTTTTCCAAATTCCCGTCGGGATCGAAGTCAAAGTCGACAAGCAGACCCTCATCAATGTCAAAGGATTCGATAAGCGTTTAGTCGGTCAGGTAGCGGCAAACTTACGTGCGATCAAGCCCCCCGATGTGTATAAGCAAAAGGGTGTCCGTTTTATGGGCGAGGTCTTGCGTAAGAAAGAAGGGAAGACGGGGAAATAGGGGCGACGATGAATACAGCAGAAAAATCCAGACAACTCGAGCAAAGAAGACAGCGCGTTCGCAAGCGTGTGATAGGAACCACCGAGCGCCCACGGCTCAATGTGTTTCGAAGCCGCTCGCATATTTACGCACAGGTGATCAACGATTTGAACGGCTCAACTTTGGTGGCCGCCTCGTCGCTTGATAAAGACCTGAGGAAGACGTTGAAGTCTACCGGCAGCATGGAGGCCGCAAAGGCGGTGGGCAAGCTGTTGGCCGATCGGGCGAAGGCGGCGAATGTGCTGACCGTCGTGTTTGATCGCGGTGGACGTATGTATCATGGTCGAATTAAAGCCCTTGCCGAAGCTTCGCGCGAGGGTGGGCTCCAGTTTTAGAACGCTCACTCCTGTGAGTCCTGCCTGTTATCTGGTGGGAAGGAAGAAGAGAGGGATTGCGTGCGAGTTAATCCAGACGAATTGAACCTGAAGGACAAGGTCGTTTTCATCAACCGCGTAGCCAAGGTTGTGAAAGGCGGCAAGAGATTTAATTTCTGCGCTCTGGTAGTGGTCGGTGACGGCCATGGCTGGGTTGGCATTGGAAAAGGTAAGGCGGCTGAAGTGCCGGTGGCGATTTCCAAGGCTGTCGAACAGGCTAAGAAGAATCTTGTTCATGTCTCGCTCAAGGGAGGGACGATCCCTCATGATGTGCATGGGCTGTTCGGTGCCGAGCATGTCCTCTTGAAGCCAGCCGTCGACGGGACCGGTATTATTGCCGGTGGCGCTGTGCGAGCCGTTGTTGAAGCGGTTGGTGTGCACAATATCATTGCGAAGACGCTTGGCCGAGGTAATCCATTCAATACCGTTCGAGCCACGTTGGCTGGCCTCAGTCAATTGCGCAATCCTGAGGAGGTGCTCAGGCTTCGACGAGAGGCTGCCGGGGAGCGACTTGAAAGGGCAAGTGCGTAATGGCTATTGCAAAAACTGACAAGGCAGCGAAGTCTACTGTCCCCGCCGTACGGGTGACGCTGCGGCGGAGCCCGATTGGGACGCCCCAGACGCATCGGCTTGTGTTGCGTGGGCTTGGCCTCCGCCATATTCGACAAACAGCGGTTCATCCTGATACCCCACAGGTTCGAGGTCTGATTAAAAAGGTTGGGTATCTGCTTGAGGTGGGGAAACCATGAATTTACACGATTTATCCCCGGCACGGGGTGCTAAGAAAAAGCGGAAGAGAATCGGCCGCGGCCCTGGATCTGGCCATGGAAAGACCGCGACGAAGGGACATAAGGGTATTAAGGCGCGCTCTGGCGGAGGCAAGAGGCCTGGTTTCGAAGGCGGTCAGATGCCCTTGGTTCGTCGTTTGCCAAAGTTCGGGTTCACGAATCCTTTTAGGACGGAATATAATGTTCTAAATCTGAAGAGCTTTGAAACCTGGACTGGTCCTTCAACTGTGACGCCACAGGCGTTGGTTGATGCGGGGTTGGTCAAGCGCAAGCGATTACAGATTAAGATTTTGGGGAACGGAGAGCTGACTAAGCCGTTGGTTATTCAGGCTCATAAATTCAGCGAATCAGCCAAGGCCAAGATCCAAGCTGCCGGTGGTCGAGTTGAGGTTATCGGCGGTGCTTGAGCGACTTTTTACCAGCTTCCAGAATATTTTCAAGATTCCTGAGCTAAGGACCCGCGTTCTGTTTACTCTTGGGATGCTCGTTGTCTATCGAGTGGGAGCTCACATTCCTACTCCTGGTATTAATGGCGACGCGCTCTCCGATTTCTTGGCAAAACAGGGTGGCGCGCTTCTAGGATTTTTGGATATTTTCTCAGGCGGCTCACTCTCCAGGCTTACGATTTTCGCATTGGGCATTATGCCCTATATCAGTGCTTCGATCATTCTCCAACTATTAACTGTAGTTGTGCCGCATCTCTCCAAGCTTGCAAAAGAGGGAGAGCGTGGTCGCAAGAAAATTATCCAATACACCCGCTTTGGTACGATCGTTATCGCGTTGATTCAAGGTTTTGGTATTGCAATTGGTCTTGAGCAAATGAATCAAGGCGCCTTCGTGTTGAATGGGGGCTGGGCATTCCGTCTGATGACGGTCATTACGCTGACGGCTGGTACTGGTTTTCTCATGTGGCTCGGCGAACAGATTACCGAACGCGGGATCGGTAATGGAATTTCGCTCATCATTTTTTCGGGAATCGTCGCCCGTCTTCCAGCGGCAGTCGCCCAGACCTTTGATCTCTACAAGGTCGGACAACTTAATATCATTTTGTTGGTTGGTCTTGCTGTGTTGATGGTCTCTGTGGTGGCTGCGATTGTATTTCTTGAAAGCGGGCGTCGGAAAATTCCTGTTCAGTATGCGAAGCGTGTCGTAGGTCGCCGTGTCTTTGGCGGACAGAGCACACATATTCCACTGAAGATTAATACGGCGGGTGTCATTCCTCCGATCTTTGCCTCGTCGATCATCGCATTCCCGGCAACGATTGCAGGTTTCTTTGAGACTCCGTGGGTGAAGGCGATTGGTTCACAGCTTGCGCCAGGATCCTTGCTCTATACGCTCATGTACGTCGGGCTCATCTTGTTTTTCTGTTTCTTTTACACAGCCGTGGTTTTGAATCCTGTTGATATGGCTGACAACATGAAGAAGTACGGTGGGTTTGTCCCGGGTATTAGGCCTGGACAGAGGACTTCTGACTATATTTATAATGTGCTGACGAAGATCACATTTGCGGGGGCTATCTATCTCGCCATTGTGTGCGTTATTCCAGAATTCTTGATCTATAAGATGAACGTGCCGTTCTATTTCGGCGGTACGTCGCTCTTGATCGTCATCGGAGTGGGGCTGGATACGGCTCAGCAGATCGAGTCCCATATGCTGATGCGTAACTATGAAGGTTTTCTTGGAAAAGGGATGGCTCCATTACGCGGCAGGAATGGGTAATCAGCGATGCAGCTTGTCTTTCTTGGAGCCCCGGGAGTAGGGAAGGGCACGCAGGCTGAGAAGATTGCCGCCCAATATGGAGTCGCCAAGATCTCGACGGGTGATTTGCTGCGAGAGGCTGTCCGGGCGCAGACGGCTCTTGGGAAAGACGCCAAGAGTTATATGGATCAGGGAAAGTTGGTTCCTGATTCGGTCGTCATCGGATTGGTGCGTGACAAGCTAAGCGATCCAAGTTGCGCCAATGGTTTCGTGCTTGATGGTTTTCCACGGACCGTTCCGCAGGCTGAAGAATTGGGCCATGTTCTTTCACAGCGTAATATTCGTCTTGATCGTGTGATCAACTTTCAAGTATCACGTGAGGATGTAGTTCGTCGGCTCAGTGGCAGGCGTAGTTGCCCAAAATGTCAGGCCACTTTTCATGTCGATTTTGCACCTCCGAAGAAGAGTGATAGCTGTGATCGATGTTGTGAAGCGCTCGTGCAGCGCAGCGATGATAAGCGGGACGCGATTGAGACGCGGCTGCGGGTCTATGAAGAGCAAACCGCGCCATTGATTGCGTACTACGATTCGAAGAATCTCTTGACGCATCTTGATGGAGCCAGTGCGGTTGAGACGGTATATCAGAATTTGACGAAAGTGCTGACCCCATATAAGAAAGTATGATCATTCTGAAGACGCCTGCAGAAATCAATGTGATGGCTCAGGCGTCGAAGGTGGTTGCTGAAGCGCTAGAAGTTGTCCGGAACGCCGTACGGCCAGGCGTGACAACAGACGATCTTGACCGTATTGCCGAGCAAGCCATTCGTGACCGTGGGGCTATCCCGGCATTCAAAGGATACCGTAGCTACCCGAAGACGCTCTGTGCTTCAGTGAATGAACAGGTGGTTCATGGAATTCCGTCGAAACGGAAGCTGAAGGACGGCGATATCATCGGGCTAGACCTGGGGGCGATTGTCGGTGGGTTTTATGGTGACTCGGCCGTCACTGTGGCGGTCGGAGAAACCAACGAGTCTGTTGCTCGACTGATTCGGGTGACGCAAGAGGCTCTTGATCTGGGTATTCAGAAGGCTGTTGTCGGTAATCGGTTGACCGACATTTCTCATGCGGTACAGCAGCATGTTGAAGCAGCTGGATATTCGGTCGTGACGGAGTTTGTCGGCCACGGTATTGGCCGTCAACTTCATGAGGGGGAGATGTAACCGCGATCGAACTGCATGCCCTCGACAACGTCCAGCGAGGTGGTCATCGACTTGGCTTCTTCGACCGTGATCACGCCGTCCTTGCCGACCTTCTCCATCGCTTCCGCGATGAGGTCGCCGATGGTCTTGTCGTTGTTGGCTGAGATCGTGCCCACCTGGGAGATCTCGGTCTTGTTCTGGCAGGGCTTGCTGAGTTTCTTCAGCTCGCCGATCACCACTTCAACGGCCTTGTTGATGCCGCGTTGAATTTCCATCGGGTTCGCGCCGGCGGTGATGTTCTTCACGCCTTCACGATAGATGGCCTGGGCCAACACGGTGGCCGTGGTGGTGCCGTCGCCGGCGGTGTCGCTGGTCTTGCTGGCGACTTCGCGCACGAGCTGGGCGCCCATGTTTTCATAGGGGTTCTTGAGTTCGATTTCCTTGGCGACGGTGACGCCGTCCTTGGTAATGGTCGGGGCGCCGAACTTCTTGTCGAGAATCGCGTTCCGTCCCTTGGGGCCGAGGGTGGCCTTGACGGCGTCCGCGAGTTGGTTGACGCCTCTCAGAATACATGCGCGAGCTTGCTCGCTATACAACAGTTGCTTTGCCATGAGGTTCCTCCGTTATGTCAATCGTCGTCGTGGTTGTCGATTAGCTGGTGAAGATGCCGAGGATGTCTTCTTCCTTGAGGATCAAGCACTCTTCGTCCTCGATGCGGAGCTTGCTGCCTGAGTACTTGTCGAAGAGGACCTGGTCGCCGACCTTTACGTTCTCGACCTTCTTGCCGATGGCCTGAACGATACCCCGTTGCGGCTTTTCCTTCGCTGAATCCGGCACATAAATGCCGCCCGCGGTCCGCTCCAGTTCCTCGGTGTAGGTGACGAACACCCGGTCACCCAAAGGTTGAAAACCCTTGGCGAGGTTCTTCTTCTCTTTCGCTGCTGTGCTCATAAACTAACCCTCCTCGTGCGATGAATAAACTGTGGTGAACGTTACAACGATTTGATGCAGAGCCACATTCGTCGGCTGGACTCTCACGCTCCTCAAAAAAACAGAGCGACTGCCACCGTGCAGTACGAGAGATAGCCTGAGGCTGGTCCAAGTCAAGGGGGCGAGAAAAGAATTTCTTTTACAATCCCAGGGGCTGGACTGGAGAAATCATAACCCATTGAGAATCCAGAATTCTAGAGAGAAAATGCGAAGAAGAAGTTGGATGGTTCAGTCTAGATCTTCAGACGGTCGAAGTCCTTGACGTCTTTCTTGATGTATTCGCGTAATCGCTTGATGATACGGGCCTCCAGCTGTCTGGTGCGCTCTTTGGTAATGCCGTATTTATCGCCCAGATCGTCGAGGGTGAGCGGCGTTTCCGACAGGAGCCGGTTCCGCAGAATGTCCTCTTCCCGTTCGTCCAGCGTTTTGGCGAATTCGGCCAGCTTCTTCCTGAACAGGGTGCGGAGTTCATTGTCGGCAATGATTTCGTCTACCCCGGATTGCTGGGAGGGGATGACATCGAGCAGGGTGCCGTCCTGCTCTTCCCCGATCGGCTGGTCGAGGGACAGCTCCCAATTTCCTAGCCTCTGGTCCATCTCAATGACGTCGCGCTCACGGACGTTCAACCGGTCGGCTAGGAGTTTGGTGTCGGGGGCGAAGCCTTCCCGGGCGAGCTTGGCCTTCTCCTTCTTGAGATTGTAGAAGAGCTTCCGCTGGTCCTGGGTGGTGCCGATTTTGACGAGCCTGAAAGTGTTCAAAAGGTAGCGGAGAATATAGGCTCGCGACCACCAGGCGGCATAGGCATAGAAGCGCACGTTCTTGGCCGGGTCGAATTTCTTGATCGCCTGCATCAGGCCGACATTGCCTTCTTGAATCAGGTCCATATGATCGGCGCCGGTGTGGAGATACTCTGAGGCGATGGCGACCGACACGCGCAGATTGGCCATGATGAGTTTCACGGCGGCCTCGCGGCTGCCTTGCGCATGGTATTCATGGAACAATAGCAATTCTTCTTCTTTGGAGAGATAGGGATACCGGCGGATTTCCGCCAGATATTGTTGGAGGCCGGTAATGGGGGCGACGGCCTGGGCATCGGCCGGCATGCGTCCATCGGGCTGCGGGACATCCAATACGACGGGAGCCGCTTCCGCCTCAATGACCTCGTCGTCGGACGGATCGAGAATTTCCGGTTCCAGCGCGCTGTCGGACTCGTCGTCTGATGGTTTGCGACCACTCATGGGATGCTGACTATAACAGAACTGCTGTAGTGGACAAAGGCGGTGGGGATGTAACGCGTGACGAGCGGTTGCGCCGGAGAAAGGGGCTCCCCTATAGTGTCGCGTTCTATTGGATGATGATTCGTGACTGATATTTGGCAGATATTGCGTGGCGGCCATTGGCCCACCTTACTTGGCGCCTGGTTGCACCTCACCGTGAGTTTCATGGTGTGGCTGCTGATCGGGGCGCTGAGTCTTCCCATGGCCGGGGCGCTTGGGCTTACCGGGACAGATCTGTCGATGCTCGTGGCGTTGCCGCTGTTGGGCGGGGCTGTATTGCGAGTCCTGGGGGGATGGAGCTGCGATTGGTTCGGGGCCAGGAAGACGGGTGTCGCGATTCTGTTGGGGGAGTTGGCGGTTCTGCTCTGGGGCTGGATGGCGGATCCCGCGTCGATCGGGCTCTGGTGCCTGGCATTGTCATTGGGGTTAGGCGGGGCGAGTTTCGCTGTGGCCTTGCCGTTGGCCGGACAGGCCTATCCGCCTTCCTCACAGGGGCTTGTGCTGGGGCTCGCGGCGTCGGGGAACATCGGTACGGTGCTGGTCTTGTTTCTCGCGCCCCGCTGGGCGGAGTCGCTTGGCTGGCAGCAGGTCTTTGGCGTCATGGCCGGGATTGTGGCAGTGACCTCTGTGTTGTTCCTCCTGCTAGTGCGGGAGAGCCGGCAGGGCGATCGGCACCGCCGCGATGTCGAGTGGTGGCATCATGCAGCTACGCTCCTGCGCCAGCGGTCGGCCTACTGGCTCTGTTTTCTCTACGCGATCACGTTCGGGGGCTTTGTCGGACTCTGCAGCGTGCTCCCGATGCTGTTGTATGAAACCTATGGCTTCGATGCGGTGGCCGCCGGGTCGGTGGCGGCGCTCTGCGGGTTTGTGGGGAGTGTGATTCGTCCCTTCGGGGGTTATGTGGCAGACCGGCGCGGCGGTATGCGGGTGTTGTATGTCGTGTTGCCGCTCATTGTCGGATCCATCGTGGCGGTGACCAGTCCTTCCCAATCGATGGGTATCGCGATGATTATGCTGGCAAGCGGGGCCATGGGGGTGGGCAACGGGGTCGTCTTTCAAATGGTGGCGGAAGGTTTTCCCCGGCAGATCGGGTTAGCCTCCGGCCTCATCGGCGCCGTCGGGAGTATCGGCGGCTTTGCTTTTCCTGTGGTGCTCTCCGGGTTGAAGGTAGTGACCGGGAGTTATGATGCGGGGCTCTGGTTCTTTGCCGGGCTCGGGGTCTGTGCCTGGGGGATGGTGTTTCTCCGGCTACGAGGAACCGCAGAGATGGATGGTGAGGGTGCTCCGTAGGGTTGTTTTTCCCGTTGACAGGTGGGGGTTAAACAGGGTTATCTGTGGGCCTCCTGTTGGGACGATTTTCAACCTAAAATTAATCAGTTAACTTTTCCACCATGGCCAATCCATTCAACAGTATCCAGGACGCGATCAAAGACATTCGCAAGGGCAAGTGCATCATTCTGGTCGATGACGAAGACCGTGAGAATGAAGGCGACCTGGTCATTG
>NEWQ02000021.1:12253-12836 GCA_002869855.2 Nitrospira sp. CG24D | reverse complement strand
GACAAAGTGACGCCGCAAGCCATCAATTTCATGGCGAAGCATGCCCGGGGGCTCATCTGCCTGGCGTTGACGCCCGAACGCTGCGAAGAATTGCAGCTTCCGCCGCAGGCCATTGAGAATACGGCGACCTTCGGTACGGCGTTCACCGTTTCCGTAGATGCCCGCAAAGGGATCACCACCGGGATCTCCGCGGCAGATCGATCAACCACGATTCAGGTGGCGCTTGATCCGAAAGCCAAGCCGGCGGATCTGGCCAGGCCCGGGCATATCTTCCCGCTCAAGGCGCAAAAAGGCGGCGTGTTGAAACGGGCGGGGCAGACGGAAGGCTCTGTCGATCTGGCGCGTCTCGCGGGGCTGCAGCCGGCGGGCGTCATCTGCGAAATCATGAATGAAGACGGCACCATGGCCCGCGTGCCGGAGCTGGCCAAGTTTGCCAAGCGGCACAAGCTCAAGATGGTGACGATCAAGGCGTTGATCGAATACCGCATGCAGCGCGAGACATTCGTGAAGCGCGCCGCGACCGCCCGCATGCCGACGATCTTCGGCGACTTCGAAGCCGTGGCCTTTGAAAACGAAGTTGATA
>NEWQ02000021.1:0-12153 GCA_002869855.2 Nitrospira sp. CG24D | reverse complement strand
CGGGGTGTTGAAACGGGCGGGGCAGACGGAAGGTTCTGTCGATCTGGCGCGCCTCTCGGGGCTGCAGCCTGCAGGCGTCATCTGCGAAATCATGAATGAAGACGGCACCATGGCCCGCGTGCCCGAGCTGGCTAAATTTGCCAAGCGGCATAAGCTCAAGATGGTGACGATCAAGGCGCTGATCGAATACCGCATGCAGCGCGAGACCTTCGTGAAGCGGGCGGCCACGGCCCGTATGCCGACGATCTTCGGCGACTTCGAAGCCGTGGCCTTTGAAAACGAAGTTGATAACGTCACGCACATCGCGCTGGTGAAGGGCAAAGTAGACGGGGGGAATCCGACTCTTGTCCGCGTGCATTCCGGCTGTCTCACGGCCGATGCGCTCGGCTCGCTCCGGTGCGATTGCCGGGATCAGCTCCATCGCGCGATGCAGATTATCGAAGCCGAAGGCCGCGGGGTGTTGCTCTACCTCAATCAAGAGGGCCGGGGCATCGGCTTGTTGAACAAGCTCAAGGCCTACGGATTCCAGGATGAAGGCAGCGATACGGTCGAGGCGAATTTCAGACTGGGCTTTAAAGCCGACCTCCGGGACTACGGCGTCGGCGCGCAGATTCTCGTCAATCTCGGCCTGCATCAGATCAAGCTGATCACCAACAACCCGCGCAAGATCGTCGGCATCGAAGGCTACGGATTGAAAGTCGTGGAGCGGGTCTCGATCGAGATCGCCCCGCGCGAGGCGAATGTGCGCTATCTCCGCACGAAGAAAAACAAGATGGGACATCTTTTAAAAAAGGTGTGAGAGGGAAGCGCGGCGGCCGGCCAGCCCTTCGTGCTCGCTGAGCGCCCACGATAAGGCTGTGGTCGCTCAATGCGCGCAATAGAAGGGCCAACCGGCCTCCGCGCGATATAGGGGGAGTGGAAGAGCAAGGTGTATGAAGCTTCGTAAGGGTTCGCATGATGCGACGGGGATGCGGTTCGGCGTGGTCGTCGCGAAGTTCAATAAATTCGTCACGAGCAAGTTGCTGTCGTCCTGTCTCGACGGGCTGACGAAGCACGGGGTGAAGGATCCGGATATCGAGGTGGTGCGGGTGCCGGGTGCCTTCGAGATTCCGCTGGTCGCGAAGACGCTGGCGAAGTCCGGCCGGTTCGACGCCGTGATCTGTCTGGGGGCCGTGATTCGCGGGGACACGCCGCACTTCGACTACATCTGCAATGAAGCGAGCCGGGGGATCGGCCAGGCGTCGTTGGAGACCGGTGTGCCGCTCATCTTCGGCGTGTTGACGACGGAGACGGTGGCGCAGGCGATCGAACGGGCCGATCCGGCGAAGTTCAATCGTGGCGGCGAAGCGGCGAAGTCAGCGATCGAAATGGCAAGCGTGATCAAACAACTCAAGGCGCTGGAACCGGTGATTGCCGACGCAGCACCCCGTCCCAAGCGGACCGTACGAAAGAAAAGCAGTTAGTTATGGGATCACGCCATGAAGCGCGCGAACGGGCGCTCCAGATTTTGTTTCAGTACGACATTCACGGCAAGTCGGGCCTGTGGCTCGACGAGTTCTGGAAGCCGCTCACGGCCGATGCTGAAACGAAGGCCTTTGCCGAGCGGCTGGTGGCCGGTGTGCTGGAGAAGAAAAAAGATCTCGACGCCTTGCTGACTAAGTATGCGACGAATTGGAAAGTGAGCCGCATGCCGATTGTGGATCGGAATATCCTGCGCGCGGGGCTCTATGAGTTGATGTGGATGGACGACGTGCCGGCGAATGTGACGATGGATGAGGCGATCGAGCTGGCCAAGAGTTTCGGCGACGAGGAAGCGTCGAAGTTTGTGAACGGCGTGCTGGATAAGGTGCTGGCGACGGAGACGCGATTGGCCGAAAAACGGGCGACTCCCGAGAAGCCGGTGTGGAGGAGGACAGGTTCGTGATCGAACGGTATACCAGACCCAGGATGAAAGCCATCTGGGATCTCAAGCACAAGTATGAAATCTGGTTGGAAGTAGAGCTGCAGGCTTGTGCTGCCTTCGAGAAGGCCGGACAGGCGCCGCGCGGCACCTCTGCGAAGATCCGCAAGAAGGCGAAGATCAATGTCGCCCGGATCGCCGAGATTGAGAAAGTCACCAAGCACGATATCATCGCGTTCCTCGAATCGTTGATGGACACGGTCGGACCGGAACACCGGTTTCTGCACATGGGCCTCACGTCGTCGGACATCGTCGATACGTCGCTCGCGGTGCAGATGACCGAAGCGCTCGACATTATTCTCGAAGGGCTCGACGGGCTGATCGACGTCCTCAA
Organism: Nitrospira sp. CG24D; assembly: GCA_002869855.2. Lineage (GTDB taxonomy): Bacteria > Nitrospirota > Nitrospiria > Nitrospirales > Nitrospiraceae > Nitrospira_D. The sequence goes on along the minus strand of NEWQ02000021.1, from coordinate 9,859 downwards.
GCGGCAGGCGATGCGCCACAAAATGACGGTGATGGTCGGCCGGTCGCACGGGATTCACGGCGAGCCGATCTCGTTCGGATTCAAGCTCGCCATCTGGTACGAGGAAATGTGCCGGCATCGGGAGCGCCTTCAGGCCGTGCGCCGGGAAATTGCCGTCGGCAAGCTGTCCGGGGCGATGGGCACATTCGCGCATCAAGGACCCGAGGTCGAGGAATTCGTCTGCGCTAAGATGGGCCTGCGGCCGGACCCGGTGTCGAATCAAGTGGTGCAGCGCGACCGCCATGCCTCCTATGCCACAGCGCTCGCATTGCTGGCGGCCAGCATCGAAAAGATCGCCACGGAAATCCGCCACCTGCAGCGCACCGAAGTGCTCGAAGCGGAAGAATTCTTTTCCGAAGGGCAGAAGGGCTCGTCGGCGATGCCGCATAAGCGGAACCCGATCGTCTCGGAAAATCTGTGTGGGCTTGCCCGGATCGTGCGGGCGAACAGTCTGGCGGCGATGGAGAATGTGGCGCTCTGGCATGAGCGGGACATCAGCCATTCGTCGGTCGAGCGGGTCATCATGCCCGACAGCACGATCCTCATGGATTACATGCTGGCGAAAGTCACCGATCTCATCAAGGATCTCCTGGTCTATCCTGCCAACATGCAGCGGAATCTCGATCTGACCGGCGGGTTGGTCTATTCCCAGCGGCTCTTGCTCACGCTTGTTGAAAAAGGGGCGCAACGCAAGGAGTCCTACGAAGCGGTGCAACGGAATGCCATGGCCTCGTGGAAGGGGGCCGGCGGACTTCAAGAATTGGTCGGGAACGATCCCTTTATTTCGAAACACCTCAAGAAGAGCGAGATTGCCGCTTGCTTCAATCCGAAATATTATCTGCGCCATCTCGATCAGATCTATCGTCGCGTGTTCGGTCGCAAGGCGGGATCCGCGGCAGGAAAGCGAACCGGAAGGAGACGTCGATGATGAATCGCATGTATGGAATCGGATTGGCCTGTGTGATGTTTGTGCTTAGTTGCGTGACCGCTTCTCCGGCGTCGGCGGCCGATCGCGAGAAGTTGCTGAGCGAACCCGGTGTCTACGGCACGTTTGCCGCATTTCGTATCGAGACCGATTGGGGAAAGCTGGATCAGGCGATGAGGATCGCCAATCTCACCTCGTTCAGAGGGGTGGTGGAGCAGCATCGGGAGAAGCTGGCGATCGATATCTATCTTCTGCGTGGCCTGTCGGATCATGCCGACTTTATGTTGCGGGTGCACGGGACGGAATTAAAGGATACCCAGCAGTTCCTGGTGGACCTGCAGAACAGCGCCTTTGGCCGGTATCTCACCAGCGTGGTGTTGCTCAATGGCCTCACGAAGAAGCCCAACTATGTGCCGGGATTTTCCGAGCAGTTGAAAACGGATCTCAAAGGCCCCAGTGAATCGGGGCCCTATGTCATGGTGCTTCCGATCCGCAAAGATGCCGAATGGTGGGCACTTTCTCAAGAGAAGCGCGCCGCGATGATGCAGGAGCACACGGAAGCGGCGTTGCCCTATCAGAAGACGGTCAAGCGGAAGCTCTATCATTCGACGGGGCTCGATGACTTTGATTTCATCACCTATTTCGAGACGGCCAAGCCGGAAGAGTTTCATTCCCTGATCCTGGCGTTGAATAGGGTGAAGGAGGCCAAACACAATCGGCGCATGGGCAATCCGACGCTGGTGGGCACGGTGCGGTCGCTGGATCAGTTGATTGAAGTGTTGGCGCAATAGGGCGTGAAGAGCGAGGGAATCTTATGACGACAGGAACGCTGCTCTACGAAGGCAAAGCCAAGAAGATTTTCACCGCCGAGCGGGCCGACGAAGTGGTGCACTACTTCAAGGACGACGCGACCGCGTTCAACGCGCAGAAGCGCGGCACGATCGTCGACAAGGGCATCATCAATAATAAGGTGTCGGAGCGGTTGTTCACGCTGCTCGAAACGGAGGGCATCCGCACCCACTTTGTGAAGCGGCTCAGCGATCGGGAAATGCTCACGAAGAAGGTGACCATTGTTCCGGTGGAAGTGGTGGTGCGGAACATCATTGCCGGGAGTCTGGCCAAGCGTCTGGGGCTCAAGGAAAGAGATCCCATTCAGCCGGCCATCGTCGAATTCTATTATAAGGACGATGCCCTCGGCGATCCGCTCGTGAACGACGATCATTTGCGTTTGATGAATATTGCCACGCCTGCCTTGCTGAAGGATCTCCGGGATCTGGGCCACAAGATCAACGCGGTGCTGAAGCCGTTTTTTGCCGAACGACAGATGCAGTTGGTGGACTTCAAGCTGGAGTTCGGCGTGTTTCACAATAAGCTGGTCCTGGCTGATGAGATTTCTCCGGATACCTGCCGCCTCTGGGATATGACGACCGGCGATTCGATGGACAAGGACCGGTTCCGGAAAGATATGGGCAAGATCGAAGAGGCGTATCAGGAAGTGTTGAAGCGGGTTTGTGGATAGGCCGCAGGTACGGTGATTGGTCTTGTGCTCGCGGAGCCCCCACGATGAAGCTGTGGTCGCTCCATGCGCGCAGTAAAGACCAATCACCCTACCCGCGGCTAACATATCCTTCCTTCACGAAGGGGGGAGGGGGGTGAGGTGCGGTGGCAGACCGGAGGCCCTTTTCGCTCTCGCTCCGCGCACGCAAGAATTTATCGAAGTGTGAAGCAATGGCGGTGCTCGGCGCATGAGCGCGGTAAAGGGCCTCCAGCCTGTCACCGCTGGAGTGAGGGGAGAGGGGAAGTAAGACCAGTGAGACGCTTTGTGATGTTTGTTCGTGATAACGGCCCCATTATTTCTTTGGGGATCGGGACGACGTGTGTCGCGGCGTTTGCGTTGCTGACTGAATCGACGTTGCATAAGTTGGGATTTCTGGCGCTGGTGTTGTTGGGCCTGGGGCTGATGGCGGGGATCATCTGGGCCAGGAAGCATATAACGGAGTTGTCGAAGCCGCCGGATACAGGGGCGTGAAGAAGGATTCGGTCAGGAGCACTGTTTTTGCTCGCTGACCGCGCACGCGGGATCAATGAGAGTGAAGATAATGGCGGTGCTCGGTCAATGCGCGCAGTCAAACAGCACTCCTGACCGCATCCTTGAGAGAAGAGAAGTGGGGAAGGAAAAGAGAGGGATGGTATGAAGGCTAAGATTCATGTGACGTTGAAGCAGGGGATTCTGGATCCGCAGGGGAAGGCGATTGAGCATGCGCTCGATTCGCTCGGGTTCAAGAATGCGGCGAATGTACGGGTGGGCAAGTACATGGAAGTGGATGTGCAAGAAACGGACAAGGCCAAAGCCGACGCGCAAGTGAAGCAGATGTGCGAGAAGCTGTTGGCCAACACTATCATTGAAGAATATCGCTACGAATTGGTCTAGCCATGAATGTTGGAGTCATAGTTTTTCCAGGGAGCAATTGCGATCACGATTGCCGGCACGTGTTTCAGACTGTGCTGGGGCAATCGGTGCAGATGATCTGGCACAAGGAAACGTCGCTCAAGGGGGTCGATGCGGTGGTTCTTCCGGGCGGGTTTTCCTATGGCGATTATCTCCGCACTGGCGCGATCGCGCGATTCTCGCCGGTGATGGGCGCCGTGAAGGCGTTCGCCAAGGACGGCGGGGCGGTGATCGGGATCTGCAACGGGTTTCAGATTCTACTCGAAGCCGGTCTGTTGCCCGGCGCGATGTTGCGGAACAAGTCTCTCCACTTCATCTGCAAGGATGTGCATGTGAAGGTGGAGAACGCGGCCACGGCCTTTACGGAGGCCTGCGAGTCAGGCCAGGTATTGAAGATTCCCGTCGCCCATGCGGACGGCAACTACTACACCGATCCGGTCACGCTGGCGGCGATGCAGGCGAATGCCCAGATTGTCTTGCGCTATTGCACGCCGGAGGGGAAGGTGACGCCGGAAGCGAATCCCAACGGGTCGCTGGACAATATCGCCGGAATCATCAATCCGGAAGGCAACGTGCTGGGCATGATGCCGCATCCGGAGCGTTGTGCGGAAGATGTCTTAGGGAATAAGGACGGGAAGCTGATTTTCCTGTCCTTGCTGAAAGCAATGAAGGTCAAAGTCTGAGCCTGCGATCACAAGCCAGGCGCGGTAAGAGCTGATTGCCAAATAGAGGAACGGGTCGATGTCGCTTGTTATTACCAAAGAACTGATTGCTCAGCATAATCTCACCGACGACGAGTTCAAGAAGATCGTCGAGATTCTCGGGCGTGAGCCGAATCTGACTGAGTTGGGCATGTTTTCCGTCATGTGGTCGGAACATTGCTCGTACAAGTCGTCACGCGTGCATTTGAAAAAGCTGCCCACGACGGGGCCGCGCGTCATACAGGGCCCCGGAGAGAATGCCGGCGTGGTGGATATCGGCGACGGGCTCTGCGTGGTCTTCAAGATGGAGTCGCATAACCATCCGTCGTTCATCGAGCCCTATCAGGGCGCGGCGACCGGCGTGGGCGGGATTCTGCGTGATGTGTTTACGATGGGGGCGCGGCCGATTGCCTTGCTGGATTCGCTGCGTTTCGGCGGGTTGGATACGGCGAAGAACCGCCACATTGTCAAAGGTGTGGTCGCGGGCATCGCCGGTTATGGCAATTGCATGGGCGTGCCGACGGTGGGTGGCGAAGTCGTGTTCAACGATATTTATTCGCTCAATCCGCTGGTGAATGCGTTTTGCCTCGGTGTTGCGCAGAAGGACAAAATTTTCCTCGGGACTGCGGCCGGGGTCGGCAATCCGGTGATCTACTTCGGGTCGAAGACGGGGCGCGACGGCATTCACGGAGCGACGATGGCCTCCGACTCCTTCGATGACCAATCCGAAAAGAAGCGGCCGACGGTGCAGGTAGGCGACCCGTTCCAGGAAAAGTTGTTGCTGGAAGCCTGTCTCGAACTGATGGCGGGCGATCTCCTGGTCGGTATTCAGGACATGGGCGCGGCCGGACTGACGAGTTCGTCCTGCGAAATGGCCTCACGGGCCGGGAACGGGATCGATCTGGACCTGACGCACGTGCCGCGCCGCGAGCCGGGCATGACGCCCTATGAGCTCATGCTGTCCGAGTCGCAAGAGCGTATGCTGATGGTAGCCAAGGCCGGCAAGGAAGAGGAGTGCATCAGGATTTGCAAGAAGTGGGATCTGGATGTGGCAGTGGTCGGGAAGGTGACGGGCGACGGCATCCTCCGCGTGTTCGATCAAGGCAAGATCGTCGCCGAGATTCCTGCGAAGTCATTGGCCGATGACGGGCCGCGCTACGAGCGCCCCTATTCGCCGCCCGGTTATCAGGACATGCTTACGAATCTGAATTACGATGCGTTGCCCGATGTGAAAGATGCGAATGCGGCTTTGCTGGCGTTGTTGGAGTCGCCGACGATCGCGAGCAAGCGCTGGGTATATGAACAGTACGACCACATGGTCCGGACGAACACGATGGTGCGGCCGGGGTCGGATGCCGCGGTGGTGCGTATCAAGGGCACGAACAAAGCGGTGGCGATGACGGTGGACTGCAACAGCCGGTACTGTCTGCTCAACCCCTATGAGGGAGCGCGGCTGGCGGTGGCGGAAGCGGCGCGGAATCTGGCCTGCTCCGGTGCGGAACCGATCGGACTGACGGACTGCCTGAATTTCGGCAACCCCGAACGGCCGGACATCATGTGGCAGTTTGTGATGGCGATTGAGGGAATGAAGGATGCCTGTGAGCATTTCAAGATCCCCATCGTAAGCGGCAATGTGAGTTTCTATAACGAGACCAACGGGCTCTCGATCTATCCCACGCCGATGCTGGGTATGGTGGGGCTCATCGAGTCCGTCGACAAGACGATGACGCAATGGTTCCGGGAGGATGGCGACGATATTATTCTGCTCGGGGCGACGCGTGAAGATCTGGGCGGATCGGAATACCTGAAAGTCCAGCATTCGCGCGAACAGGGCTCCCCGCCGTACTTGAATCTGGAGACGGAGCAGACGGTGCAGAGTTGTGTATTGCAGCTGATCCATTCCGGGCTCATTCAGTCCGCCCATGATTGTTCCGATGGAGGATTAGCGGTCGCGCTCGCCGAATGCTGCATGTCGGGACCGGGTCAGATGCGTGGCGCTGTGGTACGATTAACGCCCGGCCGCCAGAGGATCGATTCAATATTGTTCGGTGAAAGCCAATCACGGATTATCGTGTCAGCCAAGCCGGCGCAACGGCAGGCCGTTCTTGATCAGGCTCAGCAGATGGACGTTCCCGTAACGGTGGTCGGGGCGGTGGGGGGTGCGTCGCTGGTCATTTACGTAGGAGACGAACGGTCGACCACGAAGACGGTTGATCTCCCGGTTGCGACCATTGCCGATCGCTGGGGCCTTTCGCTGGAACGGAGATTGAGCCAGGAATAAACTGGTTCGTACGACTATGCATACAGAACTTCCGATCATCTCGCCGGACAAGTTTCACGACGAATGCGCCGTGTTCGGCATCTTCGGCCACGAAGAAGCCGCGAATCTGACCTATCTGGGACTCTATGCTCTGCAACATCGCGGGCAGGAAGCCTCGGGTATCGTGTCCGGCGACGGCGACCAGTTTTATATCCAGAAGGGCATGGGGCTGGTCGCGGATATCTACAATAAGACGACGCTGGAGAAGCTGCCGGGACGGATGGCCATCGGCCACAATCGATATTCCACGGCCGGCGGAAACGATCTCAAGAACGTTCAGCCCTTCAACGTCAATTTCGCCTTCGGGAATCTGGCGCTGGCGCACAACGGCAATCTGATCAACTCCCAGGTCTTGCGCAACGAACTCGAAGCCTACGGTGCTATTTTTCAGTCTACCTCCGATACCGAAGTCATCATCCATCTGATCGCCCATTCCAGGGCTAGCACGTTTCTGGCGCGCGTCATGGATGCCTTGAATCAGGTGCGAGGCGCGTTCTCACTGGTCTTGATGACGGATAACGGGTTGATTGCGGTGCGCGATCCGCATGGCCTGCGGCCGCTTTGCTTGGGGCGTGTGCGCGGAAGTTGGGTGGTGGCGTCTGAAACCTGCGCGTTCGATCTCTTGGACGCCGAGTACATTCGCGAGATCGAGCCCGGTGAGTTGGTGGTCTTGAGCGATCAGGGGATCGACAGCCACCGGCCTTTCCCCAAAGTCGATCCGGCCATGTGCGTATTCGAGTATGTCTATTTTGCCAGGCCGGACAGCCGGATCTATGGTGCGAACGCGGTCTATTCGACACGTAAGGCATTGGGTCGTCGATTGGCCAAGGAATCCTGGGTGGAAGCAGACATCGTGATTCCGGTGCCGGACTCCGGCGTGCCGGCGGCACTGGGCTATAGCGAAGGTGGTGGCATCCCCTTCGAGACCGGCTTGATTCGCAATCACTATGTCGGGCGGACCTTCATCGAGCCGGAACAGTCGATTAGGCACTTCGGTGTCAAGGTGAAGTTAAATGCGGTGCCTGAGGTGTTGGCAGGAAAACGGGTGGTGGTGGTCGATGATTCGCTCGTACGCGGGACGACGAGCCGGAAGATCGTGAAGATGCTGCGGAACGCCGGTGCCAAAGAAGTCCATATGCGCATCAGTTCCCCGCCAATCGTGTCGCCCTGTTTCTACGGCATCGACACGCCGACGAAGAAAGAGCTGATTGCGTCGAATCATTCGACCGAAGAAATCCGCAAATACATTACCGCCGACTCGCTGGCCTATCTGAGTCTGGACGGCATGCTGCAGGCGGCGCCTGGCGTGCCTGCCCAGTATTGCAATGCCTGCTTTACTGAAAAGTATCCGATCGCCTTTACCCGCGCGGAAGAAATGCAGCTTGGGTTGTTCGGGCCATCGGCCGAAGTTAAGAAGTTGACGTAGTCGGTCATTGTGCCACCTGGGCCTCACAGGAGGGTGTTTCGATATGCATGAACGCGGTCGGCCGAGGATCGAAGTGGACTATCCTGTCACCTTGAGTGGAGAGGGAGGCGACGGAACCGGGACAATGACGAATCTCACCATTACTGGTGGCGAGATAGTGTCAAATCTGGCCGCCCCAATCGGAGCCCACTTCCGGGTGCATATTCAGCTATCCGGCGCACGGAGTCCCATCGACATAGCCATTGCCACGGTTCGCTGGCAACGGGATCATCGGTTTGGGGTTGAATTTGTCCGGTTCGAAGGGAATGCCAAAGCCCAGCTTCAGCAGATGTTAAATCAGTCCGATGTAAATCCTGCGTCGTAAGGAAGTGTTTGTTCTCACGCATCTGATCCGGTTCTTGTAACAATCAGGCTTCAACGCCCATAGATCTCTTCTATCTGAGTGACGCGCCGCTTCCCTTGCGGAGCCTCCCTTCTCCCAGTTCAATCTCGTAGGCTCCGACTCTCCTCTGCAGGCCCATATCTGTAGTGACTTCTTGCCCCGTGAGGGGCGTGCGGTTATCGCTCTCCTGATCCAATTAACCTAAACCAGGATTCCCTGCTCTCGATGCGTGTGGCAGGCAGCCCTGTTCCCGGTACCTACGAAGGTAGGGTATTTCCACCGGTCTTTGGCGGTATAGGCAGAAATCCAATGTCCGGCTACCTTTCTTGAAGACGAGGACACGGTGTGTTCGGGGTCTTCGGAGATCGGCGTAGACAGTCGCCGCCGGCAAAGGGGCTCGCGATAGAGAAGTCCGGCAACGACCGACCAAGGAGGATGGCTGATGGCAGACTTAGCACCTACGACGACATTGTCACGTACGACAGGATCTTCGATCGACCGAGCGCGGCTCGATCGCATCGTTTTACGGTCGAGTCCGGACGTCCAAGGTACGATGATGGATGGAGAAACCGTTCTCTTGGACCTCAGCACGGGTCGGTATTACACGTTGAACCGACTAGGGAGCGTGATCTGGGAGCATTGTACCGGGCAGAGCACGATTGCTGATATTCATGCGGCTATCTGCGACCGGTTTGAGGTCGTGTCGTCACGTGCCCTCGACGACCTTATCGATCTGGCCAATGAATTGATTCGGGAAGGGTTACTGCAACAGGAAAGGAGGTGAAGAACAGATGGAACAGAAGAAAGAACAGTATGCTCAACCGGTAGTTGTAAAGCACGAGTTGCTGCGCGACATCACGGCGGGGAATTCTGGTAATTGCAATAACGGTTTTGGCAATGGCGGTAACGATTGCGTCCCTGGAAATTCGGTTTTTCAGGACATCACTCGTTGATTGGACCGGCGGTATTTGCTCGTGAGCTGTTCGGATTCTCAGTGAGGATTCGAACAGCTCAGGCGTCAGGGGGCTGGCCGGTTTACGGAGGCCGGCCGGACGTTTATCTGTAACTGAGGAGGTAGTTGGCGATGGAACAGAAGAAAGAATCCTACGTACAGCCGGTGGTGATGAAGCATGAAATGCTGCGTGACATTACGGCTGGCCAGTCGGGCTACAACTGCGAGGATAAAAAAGAGCGAAGCTGGAATACGTATTAATATGAGGGGCTGGTCTGCTGAATAAGCGGGCCAGCCCGTTTCCCTGCTGCGAGCCGGCTAGGAGAATGAAATACATCGGTTGAATCCTGAGGGCATGGTAGAAATGAGTATGGCTGAGTCTTGGTATTCACTCTATGGCACGGCGGTCAGGTATGAGACGGATGTGCCGATTCTGGCGCAACCGGTGAATGAGTTGCTGCGGCATTTTCGCCGGGATTCGCTCGAAGCCGATGCGGCTCTAGCCATTTGCTTTCATCAGGTGGAGGACCGGACGCAAGTCCCCCTCTCGATTTCGGCATCGGCTCGGAAGTTGGCGTCAGGTACGGGCGAGGCCGTCGGGGATCGGCGAGCGACCGGATTGCCTTACGACGTGATTCTGGATCAGGGGCTCCTGATCGCGGAGT
>NEWQ02000020.1 GCA_002869855.2 Nitrospira sp. CG24D | reverse complement strand
CCGAGGCGCACCTAAAGGTGTTTGTATTCGGCTCCCGGGCCACTGGGCGTTCGGTAACTCGTTCCGATATTGATCTGGGTATCGACCTGGGGCATCCGATCGCGCCCGAAGTCCTCGCGGCGATCCGTGATGCATTCGACGATCTGCCGATCTTGCAACGGGTGGATGTGGTCGATTTTTCCTCGGTGGACGGAACCTTCAAGACCATCGCACTCCAGCAAATCAAGAGTCTGTATGAGCGACAAGCTGCGTAACCTGCTCAGGCTTCTGAACACGGCGCTCTCGCGCCTAGACCTCGCGTTGGCCCAACCGGTCAACGAATTTGTCCGTGACTCGTCCATTCACCGGTTTGAATTTACCTTCGAGTTATTTTGGAAAAGTTTGAAGGCGTACGCGGAAGAGTCAGGGCTCGAAGCCTTTTCGCCCCGCGATAGTATACGGCTCGCATTTCAGTTGGGCGTGATTCAAGAAAGTTCGGAGTGGTTCCGTATGTTGGAGGACCGCAATCTCACCAGCCATACCTATAACGAAGCGACCACCGATTCCATCTATTCCCATCTCCCGACGTATACGCATCTCGTGCGTCAGGCGCTCGAAGAGCTCACACGACGAGCGAAGGACTAGCGCTCGACTCGTCATCGTCGTCACCGCTTCAGAGCAAAGAGACCTTCAAAATAGTCCCACCTATTGATTGTCCTCTCGTCGATCCCATCATTGCGGTGTTACGCGAGACCCCCTTCGATACAACTGGCTTTCCATGGCGACCTTTCGCAAGATTTTAAGAGGCACTCCGACTTCCTCGAGTACAGATAGTTCAGCAACCATTCTATGCACGCAAACGTAAGAGCGTATCGTTTCGTCACCAATGTCATTATGTCCATCGGCCGCACGATCACTTACAGGGACGGACACTCGGCGAGGTCTAGGCGGGGATCGATGTGTTTATGACCAAAACAGGCTATGGACAGCGGGATAAAATCGGTTCGGTTGCGGTGGAAACGACTAGCGCGTCGGGCCTGAACCCCTACCGGACAGGCGGACGGGAAGCCCAATTGCGTCGAAACACATTCCACGTTTCTTTCCCCCTGACCGTTGGAATTCTTCTCGGCTCACGGCACCTTGACCAGCAATTAGACTGAGTGGTCGCCCTCCTCACCGCTCTCAGTCAGATCCTCTATTACCTGCCCCAAACGCTCTTGCTCAGCCTCTGTGATCCGAAAGAAGGCCAGCCCGAATGTCAGACCGCTTACCCACTGCACGTTTGCCGCTTCAATCATGAGCGGCCATTCCACGTTTGGCGCATAGATGCGCAACTCCAACAATACGCCCGGTTCCACGGGAACAGGACTCTCGACGCGACATCCGCCCGAAGACAGATCAAGCATGACTCCCATTCCTTCCTTATTCATGGAACTCGAAAACGTAGTACGGAATTGCACACGAAGCCGCGGCGTCGCTCGGCGATCGACCGTCTTCATACCCATAACGGACTGACCTTCAATTTTTCCATCAATCAGACGTTGACCAAAGGCAATTCCGTGGATGTCGGCCTCCTGCTCCGTCTCATATAAGACATCGGCGGAGAATTCGCGAGTCTTGACGCCTCGGTGATTGTCCAGGGAGATAAAGATGCGCAGCTGCCACTTCTCCCCGTGTGCCAGCTGTTGCGGAGAGGACTGGATTATGTACCCCTGATACTCAAGAGTCTTTCCCATTGGCTTAATTCTTCCCTTTCGGCCAGCAGGCCCTTCTTCCCCAAGGCTTGCCAACTTGTCTCTTGCCATTGAGGAGAGCCTTAATTTCGGCTCGCCCTCAACCATGTCGGCAATCGTTGCTTTTTTATTGGACTACGGGGATATATTGCGAACTATCCAAGACTCACTCTTGTCTTCTGGCGGTTTCCCTTTCGACTCGTTCAAGGGTATCACAGGCGGACGGAATGGGTACCAATTTCTCGATGTCTGCTTCTGGATATCATCTACAGTGTAAGCACATCGCACTGGTCCTACATGTTCACGACAGGAGCCAACCCTTCAAGTGAATCTGAATATGCTGAATGAGGATAGTAAACATGGTTTCCTGAGCCCTGGGTTCCCGGTACCGACAAGTCTGGGCGTTGAAGTCAGACACTTCATGTTCAATACAAAGTAGCCGTAGTTTGAACCCGTGTTTGAACACGATCTCGACTTCGCCCTTACTTTTCAGAGTATTCGAACATTTTCTTCAAGTCAGAAAGGGGCACGACTAAAACACGAAGGCTTGAGGTGCACACTGGAGGAGGCTTGTTCGTGCTCCGTATAATACGGCCTCAGAAGTCCCTCGTTGGACGCGCGCAGTGGAAGATCACTCAAGTCGCCCTTTCAATAAAGTGAAACGAGCAAATTTGGACAAACCATTCTGGTGCTGAGCCTAGATAAGCATTTTACTTTGCAGTAGACTCGCTGACATCAGATTGCTGAGGGCAAATTCCCAGGTCTGTGAAACCCCGCTGCTTCCGCCTCGGCTTCACTGTTAAGCAGCGCACGACGCTTCGGCGTGGTGGCTGTGTAACTAGGGCCGTCTGGGCGATGGTAGGCATAGGCATTTCGATGTGTAAAGACGAAAGTGCACACTTATTGCGGAATCTTGCTGGATTGAAGGGGGGGATTGGTGGCGGTGTCCCGGATTGAACGGGAGACCCGCGGCTTATGAGTCCGCTGCTCTACCAACTGAGCTACACCGCCACTGGATTGTATTTGCTGAAGAAATGCGGAGGGATGATAGCCGAAGCACGGTAGAAATGTCTACCTATGGAAGAGGCTGAAAGCACAGGGAGATTGAACCGTAAAGCGCTGGTGATACGGCCGTACCCCCCCTTCGTGGTAACCATACTGGGGAATGCGCAAATCCAGTCGGTTCGGTATTCTTTCATTGTTGGCGGTTATTGGTGGATTATAGACAATACGAAGGGGGCTCAATATGGACGTGGAGATCGCTGGACAGAATGGTTTTCAACAGAGGCATCTGAATCATCGGGCACCGGAGTTTCTCTGTCAGCTGACCTCGCGTGAATTGATGGACGCGTTGATGGCTGCCGATATGCCTATGGGTGGAACCAACGAACAGCGGATTGAGCGACTCTTGTCCGCCATGCAACCGCAGGATCTGACGGCATTTCTTCCGCAACATGTGCTGGAGCGGGTGTCGCCCACGGTGAGCGTTTCTCTCTGAGAGTGTGGGGTGCTTTCCTATGGGGAACGGTCGAGGGGAGGATGCTGTTCAGCCGCCGGCAAATACCGGGCGAAATCCGGCGTCCGTTAATATGCGTGCGATTAGCTCTCGCCGGTCACCCTGAATCTCGATCCGTCCCTCTTTGACTGTCCCCCCGGCTCCACAGGCTGTCTGTATGCTCTTTGCGAGCCGTTCTTTTTCAGCCTGGCTGATTCCGACAAAACCTGTCACCACGGTGACTGTCTTTCCCCCTCGATGAGCGGTCTGTCTGATGATGTCCACCCGGCCGCGGTGTTTCTTCGATGCCGGAGGCGGCGTGTGAGTTGCTGCCGGTTGCTCCGTCGTGGCCGGTGGGATCGTGATCTTCCCCAACCCTGCAAACGGACTCTTCCATTGGATCGGCTCGCCATCCGTGGGAATGCGTTTCTTTTCTTTCATTGATTCAACTCCACCAGTGGGCCTTCGTCAGCGCGGCACGCGTCGGCGGAGGGTCAAGCGTGGAATTGTAAATCCCGGTTGCGGTGGAAGCAATGGAAGGACCTCACCGTGGTCAGTGTGTCCTCAGGGAGTCGATGAACTGTCGGAGTAAGGCATCCTGGTTGGACTCGAGTTGTGCTTGCGTTCGCGGTGCGACGACCAGCGTCGTCTCGCGTAGCCAGGTGTCGCTCCAGATCGATACTCGCGGGTTGCGTGTGGGTTGAATCTGTTCGACGAGGTAGAGGCCGGACTCATAGAGGATTTTCCCTGGGCATCGGTCTTCCAGAGGCTGTTGGATTAGTTCCACGCCGAGTGTGAGTCGGCCATTGTGATGCTGGCCGGGGGAGAGGGCGAGTCCTGCATGGTTGAATTGTTGCAGGGCGCGGGCTGTGAGCGCATGGCTGAATCGCCCGGCCGATACGGAGATCTGAAGCTGATCGATGCGTAGTGCTTTCAATGTGGAGTCGCTGTGAAGGGGCTCCTGAGCCGTTAGGGCAGAGTCTGGATGTGAGGTATCTGGCTGCGGGGCTGCGGGGGCGGTTCCGGGTATTGAGGAACGTGATCCTGCGTTTGCCGCACGGTAGTCTGCGATGAACTGGTACATGAACTCTTCAAGGTCATGCTCAAGGTCGGTGATCGTGACGAACCTCCGTACCTGAGCACCTGTGTGGGCGAGCCAGGTGATATCGTTGATGACGGTCGAGTTTCTCGGGATGATGACCGGCTCAGTGAGTGCGAGAGAAGGAGAGTAGAGGACATGTCCGGGACAGACATCGGACAGAGGCTGAGGGTCGAGTGTCAGTGTGAGCGTAGCGATAAATGGTATGGGTGGGGTATCTGATCGGAGGGGAGGAAGACCGGCCTCGGCAAAGAGCGCTGTGACACGCTGGACTAACTGAGAGGTCAATTCCGGCGGTGCGGAGATGGCAAACCGTACCCGATTCAGGTCAAGCCCTTCTGTGGTTTGAACGTAGGCTGACGAGGCGGCGATTCCTCTGTCAGGAAGAAGGAAAACTGCTAGGGCGAGGGGGAGAGCGAGCCAATGGATTCGGGTACGCATTGTGGGGGAAAGCCTATCATGCGTGCGACCTGAGGCCTAGGAAAACTCTGCGAGTGAAAGGGGCGTGTGCCTCTGCTGACCCTCCCCGCCACGGAGTGAATGAGATGAGCCTGAGAGCGGGAGCAGCCCGTACTAGTCCGGCGAGGTATTCGGTGGAGCCGCAGTAGGGAGCACGGTGCCGCATTCCATGCAGACCAGCCGACCGGATTTCTTTCCATCAGACATCCGTTCATCCTCGACCATGCGGCTGTGCGTGCAGGAGGGATTGACTGGCGGTTCGTGTTTACTAGACGAAGAACCGGCCTCCGTAGTCTTCATCACTGACCTCCAGAATAATAGGACGATAGTGTAGCTGGGTACGGAGGATGGAGCCTAGGGCCGGGTGGCCGTAGTTCTGTTTTAGGCATACGGACGAAGATAATCGTGGCGGACCGGGGGCAGGTGGTGTGTGCTGCGCTAAGCTTAGCCTAAACGCTATTCAGCTGGGTCAGATGGCGGTTGGATGTATGGTGGCGAACTCGATTTGTACGGCAGTGGTGCCATCGCCAATCAAGATCTGTCCGTCTTGGATGGAACAATGGAGATCCATGCTCCGTTGTGCCAGTTGAGCCAATGCGCGGCTTTCGTCCTGGGGGATGTTGATCACGGTCAAATTCGTGCAACGAGAAAGGGCGGTGCGGGTCTTTTCCCACCACCGATCGGCTCCTCTTCCACCATAGGAGTAGACGACGACCCGTGTTGAGCGACCGCAGGCTTGTCGTATCACCTTTTCATCGGGCTCACCGACCTCGATCCAGAGATCGATTGCACCGGTGAGATCTTTTTGCCACAGCGCTGGCTCACCTTCCGTACCGATGCCGCGGCCGAACAGGAGGGTGTCGTGTGCGTGTCGCGCGAAGGCCAGCAGTCTCACCATCATACGCTCGTCGGTCTCAGACGGATGGCGCGCCAGCGTGACGGTGTGGTCTTCATAGTAGTGCCGGTCCATGTCGGCAATGTGTAGGGTGGCTTTGAAGATGGTGGCATTGGGGGCCATGGTGTCGGCGTACTTTCTGGTAACGGAGTGTCAGAAGAGCGTCGGGGCATGCTGGTTTGATGAGTCGGTCATGTCCGCTCTACGATGTACATCAGTTCAAGCCGCTCGCGTGCCCAGGGTGTCTTGCGAAGAAACGTGAGGCTGGATTTGATGCTGGGGTTGTTGAGGAAGCAGCGCACGGGAAGCCGCCGGCCCAATTCTTCCCACCCATGACGTTCGACCAGCTGGGTGACGATCATTTCCAGCGTGATCCCGTGCAAGGGATCGCGCGGATGAGACTTGGGCGGCGGCTGATCCATGGTCGGGGCTAGACATTGAACCGGAAGTGCATGACATCGCCGTTTTGGACGACGTACTCCTTGCCTTCCAGCCGCATCTTGCCTTTTTCTTTCGCGCCCGCTTCGCCTTTGCAGGCGATGTAGTCGTCGTAACTGATCACCTCGGCGCGAATAAAGCCTTTCTCAAAGTCACCGTGGATGACACCGGCCGCCTGCGGGGCGGTATCGCCGATATGAACGGTCCAGGCGCGCACTTCCTTCACGCCTGCCGTAAAGTAGGTCTGTAATCCCAATAGCTGATAGGCGGCGCGAATCAGGCGGTTGAGACCCGGTTCCGTCATGCCGGTGTCGGCGAGAAACTCTTTCTTCTCTTCATCCGAGAGCACGGCGATTTCCGATTCCAGCGCGGCGCAAATGGCCACGACCGGCGCCCCTTCTTTCGCAGCATATTCTTCCACGCGGGTCAGCAGGGGATTGTTCGTGAAGCCCTTTTCCGAAACATTGGCTACGTACATCACCGGCTTCATCGTGAGCAGGCAGAGCGGCTTCAATAAGGCGCGTTGCGCCGGGTCTAGTTTCATTGTGCGCGCGGGTTTGCCTTCATTCAGGCAGGCGGCGACCTGGACCATCAGCTCGCCCAGCTTTGCGGCGTCTTTTTCTCCGGCGCGCACCGCTTTCAGATTTTTCTCCTGAGCTTTTTCCACGGTGGTGAGGTCGGCGAGAGCCAGCTCAGTGATAATCGTCCCGATGTCGGACAATGGATCGACTTTGCCGGACACGTGAATGACATTGTCGTCCTCGAAGCAGCGCACCACGTTTACGATCCCGTCGGTCTCGCGAATCGTCGCGAGGAATTGGTTGCCCAACCCTTCGCCTTTCGAGGCTCCGGCCACCAGTCCGGCGATATCCACAAACTCGGTCGTGGCATATTGCATCCGCTGTGGTTTGACGATGTCGGCCAGTGCCTGCATGCGCGTGTCCGGCACTTCCACGATGCCGATGTTCGGCTCGATTGTGCAGAATGGATAGTTCTCCGCCGCGATGCCTGACTTGGTCAGCGCATTGAACAAGGTAGACTTCCCCACATTGGGCAGCCCGACGATCCCACATTTGACGCTCATGACAACCCCTTCATAGTCATTGAAATAATAGATCGGTCTGCCGGAGTCTCTGCAACGTTAGAGACGGAGCCGCCGCCTATGAAAACTGGTCGCGCATTCTACGTGGTCGGGGTTGGTTTGGTCCACCCCTCCGTATGGCAGGCGAGGGTGATCGAGTAGGGTCAGTGAGCGGCAAGAATCAGCTTGATGATGCCGGAGATGTCTTCGACATCGGCTGATGGGGACGCGTTGTTCGTGAGGCGATTATAGCCGGCTTCGAAAGACAGCAGGGTGGCCCAGGCTTGCGAGCGTTGAAGGTCCCAGGCAAGGATGCCTTTCCCGCCGACTTGTTGCGAGTCGATCAGTCCGTCGCTTGAATGGGCGCTGGCGTAGTTGCCCGCCGCACTGAGCCAGACGCGCTGATTATGCCGATATTGCATCGCAACGGATGCGGAAGGTGATTCGATTCGGGTACCCGACCAGTCTTGATGTTCCTCTCGGTATGCCAACATCGGCGTGATAGTGAGGGTGTTCGATGGACGAATCGCGGCGGTGAGCGTTTGCATGCGAACGGTATTCCCTGCCCCGCTGCGCTGTAGATCGCTGCCGAGGACATAGGCTGAGGCGAGACGAGCATTCCAGGCGGCACCGGTATAGGCCAGGGCTCCTTCGAGTGTATGCGTATGGTTTCGTTGTGACGCCACTCCGAGCGGCACCGCGGAACTGCGTAGCCCCGTATTTGAGTAGGTGAGCATGAAATCAGGCAAACCGGGACTCTTCCAGGCGAGTCCTAATCGGCCGTAGGTTTGTCCCAGCCTGGTTCTCGTGGTGTCACCGGTCACGTTATTCCATTGTTGTCCTACGGCACTCCGTAGTGTTGTCTGTCCGGACTTCCATTCCCCCCAGACTTCACGCACCGCCTGATCCGGCCCATTGATGAAGGCCTGTCCGGCGGAGCGGTAGAGCACGCCGTATCGGACCGAACCCGCCGTGCCGGTGACGCCGAGACGCAGCATCTGGCCGGATGCGTTTTCCCGAGTGTCACCGGGGATTTTGTTCTGTAGCCAGGTCGCTCCGCCCTCACTTTTAGCCATTTCCGCCTCTGTCACAAGCAGGCCATTGAGCAGGTTGAACGAGGAGAGGAGTCCATGGGTGCGAGCTTGTTCCGTTTCCGGCGTCAGGGTCTGCAGCCGTGTGGGAGTCACAGTCGGCGGTGGGGCAAAGTATGTCGATGTGAGGCTGGTTTGGTAGAGGGCAGGGGTGGCAGGCTTGAGATCAGTCTGGGGTGTTGGGTCAGAAAACAGTGTGTTCCATTTCGCCAGGGTTTGGTCGGGCATCGACCCGTCTCCAGCCCACAGGAGGGAGGCGGGCAGCAGCAATGTGAGCGCGAGAATGAGGCTCCTGGGCAGGTGCATGTTCACTCAGATGTACGGTGGTGACTACGTTCAACTGTAGCACTTGAAAAAATCCTCGTAAGTCACTGACTGACAAGACGTATTGGGTTGTTCATACGGTGAAAAGTGGTGTGGTCGTCGCGTGAGTTATGATGGGTGCAAAACTAAATAAATCAGCGTATTAGGCGGTAAGAACAATTAGGGACGGGATCGAACAATTTGGGGCAAAGGGGAACTGTGAGGGGATGTGTGGAGTGACTGGGGTGGCCATCCCAAAGATAGCGAGAAAGCGGAATACCATTAGAGCGTTCACCGTATGAGCGAAGGATCGGCTCAGAGGAGGCACTAGGTCGCATATCAGATTTATAACGCGGCAACGCTTGCAGCACGCGTTCCGCTGCCCCGCAGCTCTATCCCATGGCGGCCCAGATCTTCTGAGCGTTCTCGCCGGTGAACGTCATGTCGTCCTGTGCGGACGAGCTGCGCTCAAAATAAAGATGCAGCAACCCGCCTCCAAAATGTGCTTCGCGAACGAGATCCAGATTAATCGCCACCTCACCTGCACGTTCCTCGTCCTTCACTTTGACAAACCGCATGACTGTTCCCTCCTGGTTATAGTCTTATGATGGGGTATTGACGTGGCGATGTCCATTTAGAGTAAGACGCGTTCGATTTCGTTGAGATAGAAAAAGTCCGGCGTTTTGACCCCGGCGTTCTTTCTGATCTCGACCAGCTCCGGGGACTCAAAGAAACGACGAGCCTGTTCCAGGGACGACCATTCTGAAAAGTGGACGATGCGGTTGGTGTCGGTGTCGTATCGCAGAAGCTGGTAGCTGATTTCTCCGGCAGTCTTTCTGATGCCGGCAGCTTGGTCGAAAATCGCTTTCCACGGCTGGTAGCACTCGACTTCATGAATGATCAACACGTGTGGCATGCGAACTCCAAGGGCAAAGGGTTGGCTGAGGTGACAGTGATGCTAGACGTGGTTAGTTTACTGCATGTATGGAGGGGCATTCATCACATGGAGGATGTATGAGGAGGGACTCCGTGGTGGTGCTGTCCGGATTTGAAAGAGCACCGTGTTCCAGCGGTGCAACTGCGCCGTGTGCAGGGCACTTGTTTCAATTGGACTAGGTGGTGCGTTTCAGCAGGGCTGCGAAGCGTGCGAAGGGGGTGAATGTCGAAGGGCGATCCTGCGTCCGGCTCGTCGGTGCCTCACCAGGCGCGGCAGCCATTTGAGACCGCTGGTGTTCATTGTCGTGACAATAGAGGCAGAGTAACTCCCAGTTGCTTCCGTCGGGCGGATTATTCTGATGGTTGTGGTCCTTATGATGGACGGTGAGTTGGCTCAGCTTCTTGCCGTCAAACTCTCGGCCACAGTGGGCGCAAATCCAGGGAAAGAGTTTGAGTGCCTGCTCGCGAGGGGTCTGTTTCCGTTGAGGCCGGTTGTCCGCTACCATGCGCGCCTCGAAGTGAACCGCGACTTGATACGAATTTATTCTACAGCAAGGCGTGAGCGAAATCCCGTCTCTGTTGCGTGAGGCGCGGACGAAACCAGCTACCTCTGAACAATAGGACAAATGGCGAGGCCAGTGGGGAGATGCAACTTGTCCTGCATGGGAATATTGCTCCTGGCGTAAAATCCTTTTCGGTACAGGCTCACGCTGCCGCGTGTTTGATGGTGAAGATTCCTACCCCTCTCGTAATGATGATCTGTCCTGCTCGACTCAAGCGACCGACTTCTTGAAAAAACTCGTTCCAGGTGAATTCCGGGTAACGCGCAACCAACGCCTCGAAGTCGTATTCCGCTGAGCCTTCAAGGAATTCGAGTATCCGGCCGGTAATGGGTCTTTGCTGTGCCATCGCGATGTCTCCTTATGAGTCTGTCATCTTCGGCGAACGTCTATCTGGATGAGCCTGTCCTCTCACATCCGCATAGTCAGGTTTCTCAATCTCCGGCTGATTCCTCTGTGCGTCAGGACACATGGAGGAAGAGTATGACTCATCAGTGTTTTATGAAAGCGGTATAAGCGCTGCTGGCGTTCGGGCGGCGGAGACTGGAACATCAATCGCGTGAGGAAGGAGCGGGATGCGCGATTGATATGGCAGTCGGCGATGCAGAAACGTCGTATCAGCATACTGTGCCCGGAGACAGACGAGGTCAAGCGGTATGTTTGGCGCTCCCATTGGGACGGAGATTTATGGTAGCGTTCACATGCTTGTTCTCCGCCTGGATCAGTCACGGAAGGTTTGTGTGCGGCCTCAACCTGCACGTTGGATGACGCGGGTGAGAGTGGCGGCGTACGGTCGCTGTCGAAATGTGAACAGCAAAATGGGGAGGGGGCCGGTTTCATCTGCCTTCTAGGCAGGGTAAAATATTTTCCTTCCCTGGGAATTACCTCCTTTTCAGACTCCTTGCGATAAAGTACAATGGCTCGGCTTTCCGCAGACGACGTTTCTAACCCTACACGTATGTGTGAAAGGGGCGGTGAACGATGAGAGCGATCTATGTCTAGACGATCCGGCGATTCCATCAGTTCTCAGTCTGGATCGGAAACCATTCAATGGGCCACCGCGATCCCGTTCTTTCTTGTTCATCTGATGGGCCTCTGGGCAATCCAGACCGGAATCAGCCTCGAGTTGGTTATTCTGGCAATTGCCAGCTATTACCTGAGGATGCTGGCCATCACGGCAGGGTATCACCGCTACTTTTCCCATCGCTCCTATAAAACCGGCCGGGTCTTTCAGTTTCTCTTGGCTGTGCTTGCCATGACATCGGCGCAGAAGGGGGTGTTGTGGTGGGCCGCCCACCATCGGCATCACCACAAACACTCCGACCAGGAACTAGATCGCCACTCCCCGGTGCAGCGAGGGTTTTGGTACTCCCATGTCGGATGGCTCTTGACCAACGAATACGATCGGACTGAGTTCGCCATCGTGAAGGACTTGGTAAAATATCCTGAGTTGCGCCTCCTCAACCGGTTTCACTATGTGCCGCCGTTCCTGTACGCACTGCTGATTTTTATGATATGGGGGTTTCCGGGACTCATCTGGGGATTCTTCATTTCCACGACCGTGCTCTATCATTGCACCTTCTTTATCAACTCGCTGACCCACATCATCGGCCGCGTGCGATACGACTCCCGCGATGGAAGCCGGAATAGCTTCATCCTGGCGGTGCTCTGTTGCGGGGAAGGCTGGCACAACAACCATCACTACTATCAGTCGTCGGTCAATCAGGGATGGCGCTGGTGGGAGATAGACTTTTCCTATTATCTCTTGATCCTGCTGTCCTGGTTCCGGATTGTGTGGGATCTCCGAACCCCTCCTGATCACATCAAGGCCAAGATCTACGCTCCCGGCAACTAGGTACTCCGGGGTCGTTCAGTCGCGCGGTCGATCTTCTCGTGTTTTCATTCACCGTCTCTCGTACTCCAGGCGAGTCGGTACCGGTGTGACGTGACGTGGCAACCCATCCACGAGGCGGGATGAAAGAGGAGCCTCGATATGAACCCACAACATACGATTCAGGAATTACTCGAACGGGCCCACGTGCACATTGGCGGGTCTGATCCCGGAGATATTCTGGTCCACGATGACCGATTCTATAAGCGCGTTCTTGCCGAGGGTTCGCTCGGACTCGGGGAGTCCTACATGGACGGCTGGTGGGATGCCAGGCAACTGGACGAGTTCTTTTTTCAGGTTGACGCTGCCGAACTCGACAAAGCCGTGCACGACAAGCATCTCCTCCTGAACACGTTCAAGGCTCGCCTATTCAACATGCAGGATAAGGACCGCTCGAAACGGGTTGCGCAATGCCACTATGACTTGAGCAACGAGTTTTACGAACAGATGCTCGGCCCGCACATGCAATACACCTGTGGGTATTGGAGGCGGGCACACACATTGGCGGAGGCGCAGGAGCACAAGCTGGATTTGATCTGTCGCAAACTGCAGCTCAAGAAGGGCGAACGGGTGCTGGAGCTGGGCTGCGGGTGGGGAGGATTCGCCCGGTTCGCTGCCGCCAACTATGGCTGTTCGGTGGTGGCCTACAATATTTCCGAACAGCAGGTGGCCTATGCGCGTCGTTGGTGCGCCGGGCTTCCGGTTGAAATCCGGCTCAGTGACTATCGTGACGCCAGCGGGGAATTTGACAAGGTTGCCGCCATTGGTATTTGCGAGCACGTGGGATTTAAGAATTACCGCACGCTCATGGAAGTGGCTCACCGGACCGTGAAGCCGCATGGGTTGGTGTTGATCCATAGCATCGGGAACAATGCTTCGACCACCATTGGCGATCCCTGGTTCGATAAATACATTTTCCCTGGCGGGATGCTGCCCTCGGTGGCCCAACTGGGCGCAGCGATGGACGGACTCTTCGTCATGGAAGACTGGCACAATTTCGGCCCCGACTATGACCGCACACTGCTGGCATGGCAGGAGAATGTGGATCGGCAGCGGGAGCAATGGGATTCCACGTTCGACGAGCGGTTTTCCCGGATGTGGCGCTACTATCTGCTGTCTCTTGCGGGGGCGTTTCGCGCCCGCACCATCCATCTCTGGCAGATCGTCATGTCAAAGCATGGTCTGGTGGGTGGCTATGAATCGGTGCGGTAACGGTCATGACCTCGCCTGACGAGTACGTTCGAAAGCGGAAGGCGCTCGCGCAATTCCTTCGTGCTTCAAATCAGACCGGACCCCTCGCCCTCGAAAAGACGACCTCCAATCTGTTCCGGCAACGACTCCAGGAACCCCGGCACAAACTGGATGTGCGCCACTTCAATCAGGTGATTCAGGTTGACGTGCAGGAGCGGGTTGCCGAAGTCGAAGGGATGACGACTTACGAGGACCTGGTTCGTGAAACGCTCCCGTTCCAATTGATGCCGGCCGTCGTTCCCCAGCTCAAGTCGATTACCATCGGCGGAGCCTTGGCTGGAGTGGGGATCGAGTCCTCCTCATTCAGGTACGGCTTTGTACACGAAACGATCCTGGAAATTGACATCCTCCTCCCCGATGGCACGGTCGTCGCTGCCACCAAAGACAATGGACACAAAGATCTGTTCTTCGGTTTTGCCAACTCCTATGGCACGTTGGGTTATGCGCTCAAAGTGAAAGTGCAGCTGGTCCCCGTCAAGAAATTCGTCAACCTCCGGCACAAGCGATACTCAGATCTGGATACCTATTTTCGCGCACTGGGGCATGTGTGCCGGGACAGGCAGGTAGATTTTGTCGACGGTACGATGTTCGATGAGCACGAGCTCTATCTCACGACGGGCGAGTGTGTCGACCAGGCCGAATGGCTCAGCGATTACACCTATCGTCATATTTACTATCGATCGATTCAGCAGAAGACCGTCGATTATCTGACGATCCACGACTACCTATGGCGATGGGACACCGACTGGTTCTGGTGCTCAAAGCATTTCTTCGTCCAGCATCCCGTGGTGAGGTGGCTCTGGGGCCGGAAGCGTCTCTGTTCCAGGGTGTATTGGCAGCTGCGCAACTGTTTCAATCGCTCACCCATCGCGCAACGGGTGGCTAGGATGCTGACCGGCCGGCAGGAGGCCGTGATTCAGGACGTCGAAATCCCGATTGAGCATGCAGCGGAGTTTGCCAGGTTTTTTAACCGCGAAATCGGGATCACGCCGGTATGGATCTGTCCGGTCATGGCCTATGATCCGTCAGCTTCGTATCCGCTGTACCCGATGACTCCCGGGAAGCTCTACGTGAACTTTGGATTCTGGGATGCCGTGAACACCGATCATGGGGACGGGTATTTTGACAAGAAAGTGGAAGCTAAGGTTCGGGAGCTACAGGGTAAAAAATCTCTCTACTCGAATGCCTACTATTCACGCGAAGAATTCTGGCAGTTGTACAACGAACCGGCGTACCGGAGACTCAAAACGCGATACGATCCCGGAGCCAAGCTGAAAGATTTGTACGAAAAATGCGTGCTGAAACAGTGACTCCCCGGTCCTTCCGTTCGTGCACGTTCCACTGCTGGCACCAGGCATTGCTGCCAGGAGCCTGTAGGAGAGCCTGAGCACGCACTCACATTCCGACTCTTGAAAAGTCGATATACCCGCGCTCGACGTTGGTGCTCACAAGTTGTACGTGCAGGGTGTCTCCCACATCAAGTCCGTTCGCGCCCGTCGTCAGTTTTCCTTCCACCGGCGGATCCAGGAGCCGCACCCAGGTGCCCTTGTCCGAAGCGCCTGTCACAATAGCATCGAATCGTTGCCCGATCATCGGCTCCAGCAAGAGGGCTGCGGCGGATTTGCGAAGTTGCCGCTCGACCCGTTCGGCGTCGTCCTCCTTCTCCGTGCAGTGGCTTGCCAGGTACTCCAACTCATCGAGGCGATAGGGGGCAGGCGAGTCGGCCAGCGCCGCTTTCACCAATCGCTGGGTGATCAGATCCGGAAAGCGCCGGTTGGGAGCGGTAGAGTGCGTGTACCCCTTCACGGCAAGGCCGAAGTGTTCGGGCGCGCCGTCCGTCGATCGGTCGAGGACATATTCGCCCCGGCCAATCAGCTTCACAATCGCCAGGGACAGATCCGGAAATCTGAGAGGATCAGCCTGTCGCCGTTTCACGAGGAACGCTTCGAGTGCCTGTGAGTCCGGTTCCCCCGGCAAGGATTCGCCCCAGCGCGCCGCGACCTCGATGATCCGCTGCCAGCGCTCAGGCGAGCGGAGTATGCGGCGGAATGACGGCACGCCCTTGCTCTTCAGGTAGGACGCGGTGGCCTGGTTGGCCGCAATCATGAAATCTTCGATCAATTCCTTCGCGCGGTTCTTCTGCTCGACTCTGAGCGCAGTCAGCACCTCGCCTTCAAAGACAGCGCGCGGTTCAATCGTTTCGAGGCTGAGCGCACCCTGCTGGTGTCGTCGTGCTTTGAGTCGTTGCGCGACCTGATCTTGCAGGCGAAGCTGAACCTCAAGTCCAGGCACGGTTGTTATCCGTTCGGGCGCAGACGCGGTTCCAGCCAGCCATGCAGCCACCGCGTTATACGCCAGCTTGGCATGGTTATGGACCAGAGCCGGGTAGAGCGTGGAGCCGAGCACCGCCCCATCCTCCGCGACCACGAACTCCACGACGAGCGCGAGGCGATCCTGCCCTTCGCCCAGCGAGGTCAGATCCGTCGAGAGCTTTTCCGGCAGCATGGGGAAGAGATCGCCGGACGTATAGACCGATGTCGTATTGTGCCGGGCGTGTGCGTCCAGGGCGGAATCTTTCGTGACGAGCGCGTCTACGTCGGCAATCGCGACCAGGATCGTCACCGAACTGTCATGGCGCGGAACGGCGACCGTCAGTTGGTCCAGATCCCGGGAATCGTCATTGTCGATCGATGCCCACAGCAGTTCCCTCAGGTCGCGCAGGGAAGAGGACTGGTCGGTGGCGGGTGTTTGGATATGGGCTAATTCGGCCATTGCCGCAGCTGAAAAGTCGGGCAAGAGGCCGCGTTCGATCATGGCGCGACGGGCGATGCTCTTGAGATCTGAGCGATGACTGGTCATAGAGTCCTTAGGATAAAGTCAGTGTGAAGGGGATCGCGAAGGTGAAAGATGCTCTTGAGCCTAGCTATAGCACGAACGAGGTCTCCATGGCGTGAATCGTCATGGGGCCTTCCTGGCGCGGCCTGGAACCCATAGACATTGGTTGTCAGGTTGCTGTACCTGCCACGCTTCGCTATGATCTCTGGCAGATGTCACATCAACCTGAGCACCAGACTATATCGAAGGCCAGCAGGCTGACGCATATCGCATTGATGGTCGGGACGCTCGCACTCGCTGGCCTCATCCTCAGCCCGCTATTTTCTCCAATCCTCTGGGCGGTTGTACTGGTGTATGCGCTGTATCCGCTGTATGGCCGGGTCCTCCGTGCCACCGGCGGACGGGAAGCGTTAAGCGCCTTTCTCCTGTGCGCAATCATGACTGTCGGATTTCTGCTCCCGCTGTTCTATCTGACGCTGCTCGTCGCGCAGGATCTCGCAGGGGTGGTTTCCTCCCTGGTCACGTATCTGCAGCAGGGTGAACAGTCCGTAGGGGAAGGCTGGCGGCGGTACCCGGTGATTGCGGGATTCGTCGCGCAATTTCAGAATCTCGAGCGGTTGACGGGGAGTGATTTGCAATCGAGCTTGGTGACGGGAGTGGCTGATCTCGGGAAACTCTTGATTCAGCAATCGACGAGCGTCGTGACCAATTTGGTGCAGTGGGCGATCGAGTTCGGCATCGTGCTCTTGTCCGCATTTTACTTTTTTCGGGACGGAAAGCGCATCGTCGATTGGACGCAGGAGAATCTCCCGATCACGCCGGATCGCCGCCGATTGGTCCTGACGCGCTTCGACGAAGTGGTCAAAGGCGCCGTGTACGGCAATACGATCGTGGCCTTGCTGGAAGGGTTCATCGGATGGTTGGCATTTTGGTCGGTGGGATTGCCGTCTCCGATCCTGTGGGGCGCCGTCATGGCCATCACAGCCTATATTCCGTTCGTGGGTGCCGCCCTGGTCTGGATTCCGGCTGCGATCTATTTGGCTATCCAGGGAGCGTACACGCAGGCAGGGGCGCTCGTCGTGGTGGGAATTGTGTTGTCCGTGGTGATCGATGAACTGGTGCGGAACATGATCGTCGGTCAAGCGTCGAAAGTGCACTCGTTGATCATGTTTTTCAGTGTGATCGGTGGCATACAGTTGTTTGGCCTGATCGGGATCGTGGCCGGACCATTGGTCGTTGCGGTGGCGTTGACACTGCTCGAGACGTACCGGAATGATACGGCCTCGCTGGGTCCGATCGCGACGGAAAGATCTGAAGAGACAAGTTGAAGCCGTCCTGAAGGGCGCCGAGGGTGGGCCACGCAGGGCCGACAGCAACGGTGAAGACAGGTCTCGCTTCGGTTTCTTTCTGCGTCCTCGTTACACGCGTCGACCTTGAATGACCCGAATCAGAATGACCACGATCGCGAGGACCAAGAGGGCATGAATGAATCCGCCCATCGTGTATGAGCTGACAAGGCCCAGAATCCAAAGAATAACGAGAACAATCGCAATCGTCTCGAGCATGGTATACCTCCTCGCACTAGAGCGTGATTCGCTGACAGTTCTCCTTTAGGCGACTAGTGGCTTCCCCGGCCTCAACATGGCGATCATACTCATGGCCCCTGTTGAGATGCCGGGTCTTCATTGACGACTCCTTAAACGGTGTCGGTCGTTGAAGGGACTGCATCGAGTCGGATGGGTTATTCGGTTTTGGCCTTTAACTCTTTCGCTTTGCCTTTGATACGCTCGCCGGCGGCTTTGGTCTTACCCTTGGCCCGTTCCATGGTCCCGCTTATTTTATTTCCCTGAGCCTCTTCTATTAAGGCCTTGGTTTCGCCCTTCGCCTCTTGACCCTTGGCCTTCACTTCCCCCTTCATACTTTCCATCTTGGCCTTCGCGTCATCGGCTTGAGCCATCTGCGGCATTCCCGAGAACATACCGATGACGGCGATGGTGGCTACCATGATCTTGTGCATTGAAACCTCCTGGTTAAGAGTGGAATCCATGGACCCTCTGAACATGCCACATACACTGGTGCAGCATCGGATGCTGCCTGTGACGGCAACGCTCGACAAACAAGTGATGCATGTAACGCAATACTACCTTTTATGATAACCAGCGGGAAGGTGGAAAACTGATCAATAGTGAACAGTTATACAGAGGTGTTGGCGCAAAGAAAGCGGGTGATTTGGATCAGGCCCTGTATGACGGGGATTTCAAGCAGCGACTCCAAACAACGCGCCGACTCCGGCGGTCAAGGCCATGGCGAGGGCGCCCCAAAAGGTCACCCGCGCGGTAGCCGTAAGCACCGGGGCTCCGCCGACCTGCGCAGCCAGGGCACCCAGGAGGGCGAGAAACAGGAGTGAACTGCCGGAGACGGCCCACATGAGCACCGATGCCGGCGCGGCAAGGACCACCAGGAGAGGCAGGACCGCACCAACTGAGAAGGTGACGGCTGATGCCAACGCAGCTTGAACCGGTCGTGCGGCCGATTTGCCGGATATCCCCAGTTCATCACGTCCATGGGCGCCAAGCGCATCATGCGCCATCAATTGGGTCGCGACCTTCGAGGCGAGCGCTGCATCCAGTCCACGCCCGATGTAGATATCGGTCATTTCTTTCTGCTCTTGCTTGGGATGAGCCGCAAGCTCCTTTCGTTCGCGATCCAGGTCGGCTCGCTCGGTGTCGGCTTGTGAGCTCACCGACACATATTCTCCCGCCGCCATCGACATCGCGCCGGCCACCAGACCGGCCACTCCTGCGATCATAATGCTTGCGGTGTTTGCGCCTGCTGCAGCCACGCCTAAGACGAGACTTGCGGTAGAGACAATCCCGTCGTTGGCGCCAAGCACGGCCGCACGGAGCCATCCGATGCGGTGGGTTTTGTGTCTCTCACTGTGCGGCATCCGGTCCCTTCTGTCTATTCCCGCCAAGTCTATCGCAAACGTGCCTCTCTATTCAGTACGTCTATGTTTTCTTCATGTGCGTATACGCCGGGGCTGGAGCGATCGCTTCAAGGCTGAGAGCCGTGATGGCTTGAGAAGCGTTTTGAATTCGCGCAGGCCTGGGTGCTTCGCGTCGTTCTCCGGTTTCTCGATGAAGTGAGCACTATTGATCAGACGAGGCGCTTCTCAGTGCACCAGTATGTATAAAACGTATGATCTATGTCTAACAGGAGGTGCATTGTGAAACAGGTCTCTTTGGTTATGAGTTTGATGTTCGCGGGGCTCATTCCCGTCCTCGCATCGTGCGATTCCAATAAGCCGGCAATTCCTGCGGCAAAGACCGGTGCCGCAGAAGTCGTGCCCGCGCCGGAGACGGCGTTGATGGCGACCGCCGATTCTCCGGGTCGGGCGGACAATGACGAGGCCGTCTCCCAGTATAAGCAGGGGAAAATGGAGGCCGCGATCGAAGGTTTCCAGAAAGCCGTCAAGGCTGATCCGAAGTCGGCCGAAGCCCAGTACAACTTGGGCCTCAGTTTCGACAAGATGGGAAAGCATGACCAGGCGACGGCAGCCTTCAAGCAGGCGGCGGCGCTCTCTCCGACGAATCCGGCCATTAAAGATTCGGCAATCGTCAAGAAACACACGTCATAAGATTTTCACCGTGAGCGTCGACGGAGTCTACTCCGTCGACGTCATCTCCGGATGGACGAAGGCATTGTGAGTCGATCACTGAGGGTTGGGGAGTAGAGCGTGTCTGACGCCTTGCTCATCCGGTAACGATTTCGGAGGCATGCCATGGCGGAAAAACTATGTGCGCATCCGGGCTGTACCTGTCCGGTCGAGCCCGGGAAAGAATTCTGTTCGTCAAATTGTCGGGAGGCTAAAACTGGTGACCCCTGCCCCTGTGGTCATGCGGGATGCGGAAGTAAAACATAGGCGAAAGCAGACTGAGCCCCTAAGGGCACGGGACCTTACCCAAAGCAGCGAGGTGAGTATGAAGCGGTTTATACATACATGCGAGAACGATATCTCCTCATTGTCTCTTAGAAGGTGCTGCGGGAATCTCAATCGAGTTGTGAGCATTCTCATTCTGAGCCTCCTTCCTGTTGTGGCTCATGCTGCCGATGGACTTCCGCCGTCCCCACCGGCGGGCAGTCGCGCGCCGGATCCCGGTGCCATCCCTGAAAAATGGTAGAGCCCGGCAAGGTCCCGACTGCGCCGTCCAAGAGCGATCCGGGTATCCAGCATATGCCGGAGAAACTTGGTGATCCCCGCGGCGCGGTGAAGCCTCCGAGCCTTGATTCTGGTATGTCGACGAATCCTGACGTGGCGCCCCCCGCACAGAAGGGCATCAATCCCCCCGAGGGAGGAACACCACCGGGAAAATCAGGCGTGCGCTAGCGGAGAGAGTCGAGCCCCAAGAATCACTGCGAGATCAGGTCAGCCATTCCGGTCTCGTCTGTGCCTTAAACGCGATGGTGTTTAGGTCAAAGACAAGAGCGAACCGGTATGAATCAGCGCACCTATGCATCGCGAATGGGGGGCGGTTTCTCGCGAGGGTCTCGCAAGTTATTGCTGATGGCGCGCATCAGAAGGCATCGACTACCACATGGCAGGTCATTGCCCTGCGTGTGAGCGTTGCTGGCAGTCATCACAATTGTTCCATCCTGAGCACTTTTGACCAGATAGTTTTCTCTCTGAGGATAGAATGATCCGGAAAGCTCAGTCCCGGCACAGTGGATTCGTACCACAGCTACTATCGAGTGAGTCGAGCACCACGCGACCAAACCTTCTTCGGAGAGCGCACGATGATACTGACTGATCACCATCCAGAGCGTAGCGATATATGGAAAACAGGCGTCACAGATTCATTGATGGGCCGGAAGGCTCTTCACCAGCAACCACAGGTCTCGGTTGTACTGATTTTCTTGGATGAAGCGCTGTACCTTCAAGAAGCGGTAGACAGCGTTTTGTCTCAGACCTGTGACAGGTGGGAGTTACTTCTTGTGGATGACGGTTCCACGGACGGCAGCACCGACATTGCCAAAGTCGCGGAGTGGCGGCTGCCACACAAAGTCCGCTATCTGGAGCACGAGAGGCATATCAACCGAGGGATGAGCGCATCACGTAATTTGGGACTCAAGTATGCGAAGGGCGAGTATGTGCTGTTTCTGGACGGTGACGATGTCTTAACTCCGGAGGCACTGAGAGAACAGGTGGCACTGCTGGAGGATCATCCGGAAGTGGGAATGGTCTATGGCCCCATGCACCATTGGTTCGGGTGGAATGGAGACTCCGATGAGCAGCGTCGAGATTACATTCAAAAACTTGACCACGAATCCGATACAGAAATTGAAGGACCGACGGTCTTGGCGGCTTTTATTCGTAACGAGAGCGCTACTCCGTCCGGCAATCTGTTCCGCACGGCATTGGTTCGAGCGGTCGGAGGGTTTGAAGACAAATTCAGAGGTATGTATGAGGACCAGGTATTCAGGGTCAAATTCTGTTTGCGGTTCCTCGCCTATGCGTCGAGTCGAGTGTGGTACAAGTATCGGAAACATCCGGATTCGACTTGTGCTCAAGCGGTGAAGCTGAATCAAGCTTACGATGCAAGAGGAAGATTCCTCCAATGGGCAGAAGACTTTTGCCGTCACCATGATGTCCGGGATGCCCGCATCTGGATCGCCTTGAGAGAAGCCTTGCACCCCTATAGGTACCCCAGGCTCGCCAGGCTTAAGAAGCAGATGGTTCGGTATAAAACCCGCGTGGTCTGGCGTATTATTGAGGTCATAAGTCCAGTTGCTCGCCGACTGCTTCCCAAAGCGACTCGCGAATGGATTTGGAGCTACCTGAATAGGATGAAGAGTCTTCTCGCTCCCTCTGGCGGTGTAAAGCAGAGGGTGCCGGCAGTACAGGATCAGATCGCGGTGAGAGTTGAGCGGCTGTCTAAACAATACACCATTACGGTGAGACCAGGGAGCAGCCAAACGCTATCCGAACGGCTTCATGGCGCGTTCACAAATATCTGGAGAAGTCCTACAGAGACGAGACGAGAAGCGATTTGGTCACTCCAGGATGCCTCATTCGAAATTATGCGTGGAGAGGTCGTGGGCATTATCGGAAGGAATGGGGCAGGGAAAAGCACCCTGTTGAAGATCCTGTCGCGTGTCACGGAGCCGACGAGCGGCCGCGTTGAAATATTCGGGAGGGTCGGGACACTGCTCGAAGTCGGTACCGGTTTCCACCCCGAGCTGTCGGGACGGGACAACGTCTACTTGAGCGGCATTATCCTGGGGATGAGAAAACAAGAGATTGACGAGAAATTCGATGAGATTGTGGCGTTTTCTGGAATCGGAAAGTATCTCGATACGCCGGTCAAACGCTATTCAAGCGGCATGTATGTCAGGCTCGCCTTCGCCGTCGCCGCACATTTGGAGTCTGAAGTATTAATTGTGGATGAAGTGCTCTCGGTTGGTGACGGGGAGTTTCAGAAGAAATGCTTGAGTAAGATACAGGAAATGGGGAAGCAAGGAAGGACGGTGCTTGTAGTTTCTCATGACCTTCCCACGATTACGAGGCTCTGTCATAGAGTGATCCTTTTGGATAAGGGATGCTTGATTGCCGATGGGCCGACAGGAGAAGTCGTCAGCAAGTACCTGCATGGCGGGATTCATGCGTCCAGTGCAAGAGAGTGGCCCGACCGGGCGAGTGCTCCTGGAAATGATGCTGTCAGGATTCGTGCGGTACGCATTCACAATGATCAGAGGGCGACTACTAACGTCATCGATATCAGTAGGCCGTTCAGTGTGGAGCTGGAATACGAGGTGCTTCAATCCGGTCTCATTCTCGCCCCTCATTTCGGGCTCTTCAATGAAAAGGGCGACCTGCTGTTTCTGTCGTATGAGGTTAACATCGCTTGGAGGGACTGTTCTCGGAAGATCGGGAAATATGTCAGCCGGGGAATCGTGCCTGGGGATCTGCTTACGGAGGGAACTTATTTTGTGAGTGTGTTTTGCAGAACCTTGCAAACGAGAGAGGTTGATATTGAAGAGCACGAGGCTGTGATGTTCCAAGTGGTAGAAAGCAAGCAAGGTAATTCTGCGCGCGGAAATATCGGAGGGCATATACCTGGTTTGATCCGGCCCCTGCTGGAATGGAGCACTCATTTCGAAGAGCTTACAGAGCCCATTGTTCCGTGCGAGCTGATCAATAAGTAATCATTGAGAAGGGTTCATCTGAGGGACAGAGAGTCCTCAATCGGATCGATGCTGCCAAGAGTTTTCCCCTCGCCAAAGACGCATTGGCGACCGGCCTGCAACTTCTCCATCCTCCCTCGAATTCCACCTTCTGCCAGGCCTTCGGCGATGCCGACCGCATTCTTTCAGATAAGGTGAACGGCACGACCGATCTGATTTCTCCGGCCATCGGATGAGCCGGAGCGTCAGTTGACCGAAGGGTGGTGCGGGCGTACGATCAACACCTATTCATATCGACTACATCCGCGCTGGAGGAGGTTCTCGTGGAGAATCAAATCGAAGATCAGCCGGTCCTCAATCACATTCAGCGCCTGGTCGAAGAAGAGCATCGATTGCACGAGCTCAGGGCGCATCCCAAAGCTGATCGGAAGCGGCTGGCGCAAGTTCGGGTCGAACTGGATCAGTGCTGGGATCTCTTACGTCAGCGAAGAGCTCTTCGCGACGTCGGGCTTGACCCGAACGAGGCGGAAATTCGCCCGCCGGAGATCGTCGAGAATTATGAGCAGTAGGGCAGAGGGGATTGAAAAGATGGGAGATGCCGGCAGGATATTTTTCATATGTCTTCTCTCCGCTAACCAAGGAGGTTGCGATGAGTAAACTGATGCTGTTTTCCGGTATGGTTGCCTGTTGTCTCGCGATGCCGGTCGTGATCCTCGCTGCAGATAAGCCACCCAAGAAGGGGGCATCCGTGAAGGAAGTCAAAGCCATGTCTGTGCAGGAACAGACCGCCCTCGCATTGAGCGGAGCACCGCCACACATTTCGAAAGACGCCGGCGTGATGGTCTTCGGCGCGGATGGAAAGCTGACGGAGGCGCGAAAGAGCGCCAACGGGTTCACGTGCATCCCCACGGTGATGAATCTGCCGGCCCCGGATCCGATCTGCATGGATGCGGCCGCGCAGCAATGGATGACGGACGTGATGAATAATGCGCCGAAACCGGCAAACACAGTTCCGGGGATCGCCTATATGGCCCGCGGCGGCTCGCACTTTGAAAAAGGCGGGCAGGTGGTCATGTCGGGGGAGGGGGCGAAGAATGTCTCGGAGCCTCCGCACTGGATGCTGATGTGGCCCTTCGACGCCGCCGGCACGAAGCTGCCGATTGCCCCGAACCCTTCCGGTGTCTACATCATGTTTGACGGCACCCCGTACGCGCACCTCATGGTGTATCAAGACCCCCGCAAAATGAAGTAACCGCCGCGAGCCGTGTGGAGAGTCCCGTCTTTCTGCACGGCATCTGTTCGGCAACTGACTGCTCCTGCTAGAGAGCCCTGGTTTGCCGTTCGATTTTCCCGTGTGAAGATGGTCATGTCCGCACTGTGCGGGGCGAGCGAAAACACTTAGGGAATGAGACCTTGCGTAGGCATCGGCTCTCCGAGTGCTGAACCGATATGTCGAATAGACGTTCGTCGCCTCTCGTTTCCTCCTGGAAGTCTCTTCAGCGCATCAGCAAAGGTCTACTTCACGAACGGATGGCCGGCCTGTTGCCAGTCTTCGAGGCTCATCACCACCGCACTTGTGTGAGTGAATCCCAGATCAGCAAGAGACTGGGCTGCGAGTGAGGCGCGGTTGCCACTCTGGCACTGGAGAATAATATTCCGGCTCAGATCGGGGTTGGCCGGAAATCCCACCTGCTTCCAGATTTGAAATTCGAGAACTCCGCGGGGAATGTTGCTCGCGCCCGGTACATGTCCGGCGGCAAATTCATTCGGTTCACGCACGTCCACGATCAGCGCAGTGCCAGGATTCTCCACGACTTTGCGATACTCCTCCATGTCGATCGTTTTGATCTGCTTTTTCGCCGCCTGGATTTTCTGTGACACCACCGGCGGAACGCTCTGCGCGAAAGCGTGAGGGGGGATCGCCAGCACCACTCCGATCATAATGGCCATTGAGGAGGTGAATAACTGGTTCATGGGGATCTGCCTTTTGTGGGAGGTGAGAAAAAGCTGCTGCGCTAGCGCCATCTTATTGATGACCGCAAGAAGTCTACCCCGGTCCGTTGAAATGCTCAAGCCGCTACGGAGTATGGAGAAGGCAGGTTCGCCGTTCGTGAAACGTGAAACGGATCTGGTCATGGAAGGCTATCGATTACGAAAGACGAGAGGCGAACCACGTTTCACAACGGTGGGGTTGCCACTCGCCGGGTGAAAGTGAGCGGATAAAGTCTCCCCATCCATTGTGCGTGTACTGTTTTCTTCCGTACCCTTGGTTTGGCCGGCCAGGTTGCGGCCTTTAGCCTTCTTGCTCAAGGGCCAGGGTCGTCAGCGTGACGCCTTCCTGATCTCGTCGCTCCCCCCGCTCGAACATGGCCATAGTGTAGTCATGATAGTGAGCTGTATTGATCAGACCGGACATCTCGCTTGAGACATTATGCAAAAAAGTGATCTATGCACAATGAGGGTTCATTGCAACGTCATCCTTACCATCGAAGTACTCTGTGGGCAGTTCTCCTTCCGATACTCGTGGCCCTATCCCTGAGCGCATGCGGAGACGTCAGCACTATCTCTGCTCCTTCTGCCCCTGCAGCGTCAGGACCATTGACGATTCTCACATCTGATCCTCTTCCAGTTGGAACCGTCCAGGCTGACTATAACGTGACACTGGCGCCTAATGGGGGAACGCCACCCTACACCTGGAGCTTGACCACTGGCTCGCCGGCATTGCCTGACGGGCTTACGTTCACTCCATCCACGGGGAAAATTGGGGGGGTACCAACCGCCGCCACTGCGACCAGGCTGACCGAGTTCACCTTGCAGGATTCGAAGGGACAGGCGGTCCAAAAGGTCCTTGCGATTACAGTCAATGCCGCGCCGACTCCATTGGCCATACTCACAGACTCCCTCCCAACCGGAACCATCAACCAACTGTACGCATTTGCGCTAGGAGGGACCGGCGGGACTACCCCTTACACGTGGGGCATCAAAAGTGGCTCTGCACCTCTGCCCGATGGTCTCATCCTGGATCCGAGCGGAGTCATCAGCGGGACGCCGGTTATGACCGGTAACGATAGCCATATCTTTACGTTACGCGATGCGACAGGATTGACGGTCGAGAAATCCCTGGCGTTGACCATCAGTTCCGTCCCGCTCTCGATCACGACCAGCTCACTCCCCCAAGGGACCGCAAATCAGAACTATAGCGCCGCGTTAGCAGCATCAGGAGGCACGGGGGCCTATACCTGGGGGCTTGCCGGCGGATCTCCGGCTCTGCCGAATGGAGTGACACTGAACCCGTCAACAGGTGTCATCAGCGGCATCCCGACCAACACGAGCAGTCTTTTCTATACATTCCTCGTGGGAGATGCCACACCGCCCATATCCCAAACAGCGACCCGGACAATGCAATTGATTATCGGAGCGGCTCCCCCGGCACTTGCTATTACGACAAACTTCCTGTCGTCAGGCACGGTGGCGCAGCCTTATAATGCTTCGGTCGCTGCTTCAGGAGGCACGGGCACAACAACGTGGGATCTCGCCGGCGGCTCATTGCCTGTCGGGCTCAATCTCAGTTCAAGCGGGGTGCTTACCGGGACACCAACAACGGCAGGGACATCTTCGCCGACCTTCAGAGTCCGGGATTCCGGGACACCGCAACAGTCAACGCAAAACACCTTGCCGATCACGATCAACTTACCCGCGGCGCCGAACATCACCACCACGTCGCTTCCCGAGGGAACATTCAACGAGGTCTACAACCAGACTGTTTCTGTCACGGGTGGCATAGGGACTCTGATCTGGGGTGTGACCAGCGGCGCGCTGCCCCCTGGCCTGAACCTCAATGCCTCAAGTGGAACGGTTTCAGGTACGCCGACCAGCACCGGCCCGTTCACCTTTACTCTGCGAGTCACTGATGCGATTCCGCAATTCGATGAGCAGAATGTGACGATAGCCATCAACTCTCCGGCTCCGCCCTCGATCACCACACCATCGCTTCCGACCGGCACGGTCAACCAGCCATACTCCAATACTCAATTGACCGCCACCGGCGGTGCGCAGCCCTATTCATGGTCAGTGAGCCCTGTATTGCCGAACGGCCTTGCGCTCAACCCATCATCAGGCGTCATCAGTGGAACACCGCTCAGTGGAAGTAACGGTAATTCCAACCATGAATTCATCGTGACTGATTCAACCCTCCCGATCCATCAGCAAGGCAAGAGAACGCTGTCGCTTACAATTTTTGCGAATGTCACGCCATTGACGATCACGACGAACTCGCTGCCGGACGGCAAAAGAAATCAAGCCTATGCTAGGACGCTCGCGGCCTCCGGAGGCACCATACCCTATACCTGGTCGGTGACCCCTCCCTTACCGGCCGGGCTCACACTGTCTTCCGCGACGGGCCTCATCAGTGGTGTCCCAACAGCGGCGAGTGACACTGATCACAATTTCACAGTTCGAGATTCCGCGAATCAGACAATCACAAAGCAGCTTAACCTTCAGGTCAAAAAGTAGCTGAGTGTCCTCCTGCGAATGCACCCGCTGGTTGGTCAGACTTCTCTCGCCTATGAAATGTCAGAATCATGAATGTCCTTGCCGGATGGGGCGTCTGATGACACACCTACACCATGAGCCGCGTGTACAGACAAATATGGGGCAGCCTGGGAAGTGGTGTCTTGCTGGCTATCGCGTTGAGCGCCTGCGGCACAGCGCCTGCCACCCCGGTGGTGCACAAGAGCGATCCGGTTGCCGCTGAATCGAGCGTCGTACAGTCTCTCCAAAAACAACTGCGAGAGCGAGAGAAGCGTATTGACGAGTTAGAATCTCAACTGAATATCCTGAAGATGATTGATCAGGATGTTCAAGTGCGGAGAAAGCCTGCCCGTACCCCTGCAACGCTGACGCCGAGCGAGTGATCATTGTCAGAATCCCCCCGTGTGGCTTTGCGCGATGATTAGGGCGTCGGAGAAAGCACTGCGATTACGCGGAGCGGGCCGCCGGTCCCACCGGCGATCTTCATCGGCAGGGCAATCACCTCGAATCCCCGATCCGGAAGAGCGCGGAGGCCAGCGAGGTTCTCGAACACCGGCACGTTGTAGGAGAGGAGCGCGATATGCGCCTTAAAGTGGGTGGATTGGCCGTAGTCAATTGAGGCAGTGTCGATTCCGACGGCCTTGATCTGTCGCTCGCGCACCAGCCACGCAGCGGCATCAGGATGCACACCGGGGAAATGAAGCGCCTGCACACCCTCCGGCCCTCGTAGCGTTGTTCCCAGATAGTCCTGACGTGACGGCCAGAACCGGGCAAACCCGGTATCGAGTAACACAATCGTCCGGTCAGGAATACGCCCGTGCGTCGCTTCCCATCGCTCGAAATCCTGGATCGTGATGCGGTAATCCCGATCCCGGGCGCATTGTTCCGATACATCGATTCGGACACCGGCTCCCACCAGGCGTTCAAGCGGAATCTGATCAAGCTTCTGTGCGCCTCGGGCAAAGTGAATGGGCGCATCGATATGCGTCCCGCCATGTTCGGCCATCTCCAGGCGGTTCGACGCGTAATAGTAGCCGCCTGGTGTCTCACCCTCCTGCTGGACGACGAGCCGGAAGTCATGTTCCGTCGGCCATACAATCGTATCTGCTCCGAATGCATGCGTGAGATCGATCAGCTGTGAGTGCTCCAACGTCGGATGATCAATCCGAGGCTGGCTGTCATTGCAGCCCGCACTTGCCAGGAGCAATGGCAGCACGAGCCCATTCATCAACTGTTTCACCATAGCAGCGTCCCTCAATACTCAGTTTTCTTGCGGTATTCTCATTTATCGAATGTCGGCAAGTCTACGGTAAATCCGGAGATGGATTCATCATGTCTGAGCCGAGGTGGAGTAGTGTGGGGGATAAGCGGGGAGCACGCCGAATTCTTTCAATGTTCTTTCCCCTCACGTGATGGTACAAGATTGCGTATTCATCTTTTCTTATCATTAAGAACCCTCAATGCGAAACACCGGGCGTACGCGGCAAACGATCTTTATGCTCGTGGTTGGTGCCCTGGTGGTGGCGCTGAGTCTGTTCTGCGCTGAGATGGCCGTTCGGTATCTCGTGGCCTATGACGCCGATGGAGCCTGCAGGCTCACTATCCTGAACAAGACTCTCTACCTCAAGCCGTTTCGCTCGCCCGTCAATGCGGTCAACGGCATGTTGGAGAAGTATCGCTCCGGGCGATCCTACCTGATGTACGACTCAACACTGGGGTGGGTGCAAAGGCCAGGCAGCACCTCCGAGAACGGGTTGTATCACGCGAACCGCGATGGTGTGCGAGCCGGGTCGAGCGAGGAGGGGATGCCGGCCAGGAGCAACCGTCTGCGGGTGGTCTTGCTGGGGGATTCCTATACCCATGGCGACGAAGTTCCTTTCGAACAGACCTGGGGCGCGTATCTGGAAAAGAAGTTAACGGAAGCGGGGATCCCAGCCGAGATCGTCAACCTGGGGGCGCCGGGCTACGGCATGGATCAAGCCTATCTGCGCTGGAAGACGTCAGGCGCGGCGTTTCATCCGGACCTCGTCATTTTTGGATTTCAACCTGAGAACGTGAAGCGCAATCTCAACATCTTGAGGATGTTCTACCACAGGCCTTCCCGCATGCCCTTGTCCAAACCGCGCTTCGTTCTGGACGGTCGCCACCTGGAAGCGATTAATATTCCGACCGTATCGCCGGACGAACTGTTCGACCTCTATGCGCACATTGAGAGATGGGAGAATCGCCGCTACGAGTACTACTATCGAACGGCCGACTATGAAGAGCATATCTGGTTGAAGAGCAAACTGGTGGCTGTCGTCATGGCACTAATCGGCCAGTGGTCGGCAGAGGGGAAAGACCCCGCATTTTATGCGATCGAGAACGAGCCGAGCCAATTGGCCCTCGCAATCTTGAGGGAACTTCAATCCGATGTCGAGCGACAGGGGGCCGCCTTTCTCGTGGCCGCCTTCATCCCGAAATGGAATTTTCAGTATGTGAGTGCCGCACGCCCCTTGCCGTATCAGGATCTGCTGGAGGCCGTCAAACAGCGGCACGATACTGTGGAGATCGCGCAACAGCTCTATGCTCAGGTGAAAGAGGGGGATCTCAACGAGTTATTTGCAGGGGAGCATTATTCGGCAAAGGCGAACGGAATAGTGGCAGGAGTGATTGCCGAGGCCATCAAGGAACGTCAATCGACAAAGCTGCCATCCCGCGGGCGCTAAGCGCGCGTCACGCAGTTTCTGTCGATACGATGCGATGAATAAGAATTGCGGGCCGCGACGGCAGGGCTGATAAATCATCGATCCCCCGCCATGCGCGGCGGTCGGCAAATTTCTTCAATTCCCGGCTTCAAGTGCGCTATGTATAAGCCATGAAGATTCTGCTAGTCAGCGATTACTCGGTGCCGAGAGGCGGCAACGAGGTCGTCACGCTGTCGCTCCGTGACGGGTTGCGGGCGCGCGGCCATGATGTGCGTCTCTTTGCGAGCCGCGCCTATGCGGATGCAGGCGCCGAACCGGCCGAATACGGCTGCTTCGGAACGGCGACACCG
The DNA here is from genome assembly GCA_002869855.2 of Nitrospira sp. CG24D. Classification (GTDB taxonomy): domain Bacteria; phylum Nitrospirota; class Nitrospiria; order Nitrospirales; family Nitrospiraceae; genus Nitrospira_D. Next base: position 8,379 of record NEWQ02000020.1, on the reverse strand, counting down.
CTGCGCGCGGGGTTGTGGTGCGGCAATCCGTCCGCGTTTCTCGGATTGCGCCGCGCCCTGGCCGATTTCCGGCCCGATGTCGTGCATGTGCGATTATTTCTGTCTCAACTGTCGCCGCTGATCCTCCCGTTACTGCGCGAGGTCCCTGCCGTGTATCACGACGGGTGGTATCGAACCGTGTGTCCGATCGGATCGAGAGTGTTGCCGGACGGGAAGGGCTGCCATGAGCCGGCCGGCTCCGTCTGTTATCGATCCGGGTGCGTGCCGGCCCTCGCCTGGCCGCTCTTAATGACGCAACTGCATCTCTGGCGGCGTTGGCGTGATGTATTCGATGTCGTCGTCGCCAATAGCCGATCGGTCGCCGAGTGGCTGGAAGCCTCCGGTATCGCCCGTGTTGAGGTGATTCCAAACGGCATCAAGGCCCGTGAGCCGCGCCCTCCGCTCTCGGGCCCGCCGACCATCGCGTTTGCCGGTCGATTGGCGTACGAGAAGGGGGTCGATACGCTGTTAGACGCGTACAAACTCGTCATCGAACAGCGGCCCGACACGCAATTGCTGATTGCAGGGGAAGGGCCTGAAAGCGCTCGATTGCGGAAGATTGCGGAACAACTCGGTGCGAAGATCGAGTTTCTCGGCCATCAGCCGCGCGAGATCATCGAACGCCGGTTCGATGCCGCCTGGGTGCAGGTCGTGCCCTCGCGCGGGAGCGAGGCCTTCGGAAATGCAGCGGCCGAAGCGATGATGCGGGGCACCGCTCTGGTGGCCAGCGCCACCGGAGGTTTCACCGAGTACGTGCGGCATGAAGAGACGGGACTCCTGGTTGCGCCCGGCGACCACGCCGCACTCGGACGCCTGTTGCTCAAGGTCCTCGGCGATCGGGAGTATGCCGAATCCCTCGGCCTGGCCGGTCGGCGCTATGCGCTCACAGCCTTCGATCAGGGACAATTTCTCGACCGGTTTATTGCCATCTACGAAGGGCTGACCAAGGCCCGATCCGTTTCTGCGTGAGCCGGTTGGGGCTCTCAGGGCCTGGACGGCTGGTCGCTGCTTTGATCCCGGACCGGTGCGATCGTATCGGCGCAGTCGGTGACACGAACCAACGAACCGGAGTCGGCTGCCTGCGTGACCGCAAGGGCGACCCGGGTGGCTGCCAGGCCGTCCGCAAATGTGGCGCCGGCCCTGGTGCCGCTGTGAATGGCTTGAACGAAGCCCTGCCACTGATTGGTGTATGCGTTGGCGTAGTATCCTCCGATGGCGGCTCCCTGCACTGTGCGGAGCACTCGATCCGGGGTGGAGAGAGCCCTGGTCATAAGTTTCTTCAGCCCCTTGCATCCGGACGGATCGAAGCGTAGGCCGTCGAGCGCGTATCCGGAAATGCGCAGGCGACCAGCCGATCCGTAGATGTCGATCTCCAGGTCGTCCACAGTCCCCTGGCAAAATCCGGCGGTGGCAATGGTGCCGTTCTCCAGTCGCGCCGTCACTGCCGCCGTAATGTCATTGTGCTGTTCTGAGCGGCTCACGACCTGGACTTCCTCGACGCGGCTTTCGGTCAGAAAACGCCAGAGGTCATAGTAATGCACGCCCGATTCGATCAGGACGCCGCCGCCGGCCTCGCGGCGCTGACGCCAGGCCGGCACATTCGCGCGCCGGAGAATCCCGCTGGTAAACACGGTCCGGAGCAGTTCGACTCTGCCGAGACGGCCGGAGGCAATCCGTTTCTGCGCCTCTTGCACGAGCCGGTGCCAGCGAAGATGGAAGCCGACCATGGTCGTCACCTGCGCCGATTCGGCTGCCTGGACCAAGTGCGCGCACTGATCGAGCGAGAGGGCCAGCGGCTTTTCCATAAAGAGGTGCTTCTTCGCGTCCAGGGCCGCCAGCCCGATAACCTCATGCAGGGCCGGGGGGACACAGACAGCCACGGCATCGACCGATGGATCGCGCAGCAGGGCGCGATAATCGAGGTATCGGCCGGGGATCGCGTAGCGATCGGCCATAGCGTGAAGGGTTTCCCCGGTAGTTCCGGCGATCGCGGTCACCCGTACTCCGGGGAGCCGGGTCAGGACAGGCAGGTGCAGCCGTGATGCGGCCCCGGCATAACCGATGATTCCTATTCCGATAGACATTCGAGATCCTTCCCGGTTTCGGTCGCCTGTCCTCGTTTCCGTTTTAATCCGTGAAGGGAGACCGCAGGCCGTTGTGCGAATGACGCCCTGCGCGCGCCCTTGAACCGGTGCTGAGGGAGGGTTATTCTGCCGCTGATCTCACCAACCCGGAGTCTCGCATGAACCAGACAGGTGAACGCGGTCCGCTCGTGCTCCTGGCTTTTGACGCCGGCGATGCCGGATTGATCGAGCAATGGGCCGATGAGGGGTACCTGCCGACGATCAAGGGACTGCTCGAGCGGGGCGTGCAAAGCCGGCTCACCGGCTCCGAGTTTGTCAGTGAAAACGGGATCTGGGTCTCCCTGCTCTCCGGCCTGTCCCGGGCGCAACACGGGTATTACTACTGGCGTCCGCTCAAACCGGGGACCTATGAACTCGAGCTCTCCGATCAACGGGTCGACGATGCCGTGCCCTTCTGGGGGCATCTCGGCGACAGTCGTATGCGTGTGGCGGCCATCGATGTGCCGGAAGCGCATTGTACGACCGGCGTGCCCGGCGTGCAGGTGGCCAACTGGTCGCCTCACAACGCGCGATTTGCGGGGTACTCCGTTCCGTCGTCGCTGTTTGCGGATCTGCGCAGGCAATTCGGTTCACCTCTCGGTGTGGAAGAACTGGTCGGAGGCACCGTCGATGACGACGAACGGATCTACACGGGATTGTTGAAGCAGATCGAACAGAAAGCCGTCATCTGTCGGCATCTGCTGTCTCGCGATCACTATGACCTGGTCGTCATCGGATTTCACGAAGCGCACATCGCCGGACACCAGTTCTGGAAGTATTCCGACCGCGCCAGCGCCCCGGTGCCCAACGGAGGCCGGTTGAAGCATGCGACGCGCGACGTGTACCAGGCGATCGATCACATGTTCGGCCGGGTGCTGGATCAGCTGGGGCAGGATAGCACAGCGATCGTCGTGTCGAACATGGGGATCCAGGAAGACTATCCGAACCTCGAACTCACGCGGGCCTTCTGCCGGCAGCTGGGCTATCATCAGATGCAGCAGCCTGCCGGCTCAGAGCCGGCCGCGCCACGCCTGATCCGGCGAATGATCCCGCAATCCTGGCAGCGGGCGATCAGCGACAGGCTGCCGGATGGCTTTCATGGCCGTATGCTGACACGAGAGTGGTTCGGGGGAACCGACTGGCCGGCCACCACGCTGTTCCCGATCCCGTCGTATTTTCTCGGGCTCCTGCGCGTCAATCTCCGCGGACGGGAACCGCAGGGCGTCGTCGAGCCCGGTGCCGAATACCGGAAGCTGCTGGATCGGGTGGAAGACGATCTGAAACAGCTGATCGATCCCAAGAGTGGTCAACCAGCCGTTCGGTACATCGCCCGTACCGTGGATCTTTACCGGACGGAACCGCACCGGTCACTGCCGGACATCTTCTTCGACTGGGTTCCCGCATCCTATCCGAAGCGGCGGATCGAACACCCGCGCGCCGTGTTCGAACAGAAGGATTTGTTTTTCAACCGCGATACCCGGCACGATCTCCGGGGATTCTTTGCCGCTGCAGGACCGGGCATTTCAGGCCGGGGGCGGCTTCCCAACTTGTCAGTGCTCGATGTGGCGCCGACCTGTTTGCGTCTGATGGGACAGCCGATTCCCGAGGCGATGCAGGGCGCCGTGCCTTCGCAGATGCTCGGCTAGATTATCCAGCGAGCAGTAGAGGAAAGGGGACAGGCTGAGCTGGCCTGCCACGCGCTGGGAGATGTTTGATTGCAAGTCCTGACGCTCATGCTTCAAGTATGCGGGCAAGGTTCATCATCGATACCGACGAAAGGAATTGGATCGCATCCGATCATCTGGGCAATCCGGTGCCGTCACCGATGGCGTCGCGATCAGACGGCGGGAACCGATAACGCGCGCTGGCTTGATACGTCTATCGGCGGATGATATAAATTGCGGGGCAGAGAGAGTAAACAGCGGTGTGTCGTGAAATTATGAAGACCATTCGGCAGCGCATCGGGATTAGCATGGCGGCGATGAGCATCGCCACTTCCGCCTGAGCCTGTCTGCCACCGAGAGCGATATCGACGCAGCAAAAGGCCCCTGGTGGATTCGGTTCCGCCAGGGGTTTTTTATGGCCGACAGAGAGCAACTGAAGGGGAGTCAGCATGGTCACTCGTGAATCGATCGAAGCCGCCGCCGCCCGGATCAGACCGTCGATCTATGAGTCTCCGTTGGTGCACTCAAAAATGCTGTCCAGACTGACGGGGAATTCGATCTTCTTGAAACTGGAAAATCTGCAGATGACCGGATCGTTCAAGGAGCGCGGCGCGCTGAATCGTATCTTGACCATGACGGATGACGAACGGCGGCAGGGGGTGATTGCGGCCTCGGCAGGGAACCATGGGCAAGGAGTGGCCTATCACGCGACTCAGCGCGACATTCCGGCTCAAATCTGGATGCCGCGGCTGACGCCTTTGATCAAACTGTCCGCGACCCGTGGCTACGGTGCGGATGTCGTCCTGCATGGCGACAGCTATGACGAAGCCTGTGAGGCAGCCATTGAACGGAGCGTACAGAAACGGGCCACGTTCATCCATCCCTTCGATGACGATGACGTGATCGCGGGGCAAGGGACCATCGGTCTCGAACTTCTCCAGCAGAATCCGGAGTTGGACGTGATTGTCGTGCCGGTCGGAGGGGGAGGGCTGATCGGCGGCATTGGTTGTGCGGTCAAAGAGCGCAGCGCTCGGGTGGAGGTGATCGGCGTCCAAACCGCGCGGTTGCCGTCGATGCACGCGGCTCTGCAGCGCCAGATCCCTGTCGATCTTCCTGCAAAATCGACATTGGCGGACGGCATCGCCGTTCGACGGGCAGGCCAGCGCACACTGCCGCTCGTGAGCCGATATGTCGATCGGATCGTGACAGTCGATGAAGACGAAATTGCGGAGGCGATCCTGATGCTGCTGGAGGGCGAGAAAACGGTGGCGGAAGGGGCGGGCGCCGTGGCGCTGGCCGCCGTTCTGCAAGCAAAAACGGAGCATCGCGGTAAGAACATCGCGGTGTTGGTGTCCGGCGGCAACCTGGATGTCAATCTGCTGGCGAGAATCATCGAACAGGGCATGGTCCGGGACGGAAGGCGATTGCGCCTGCGCGTCCTGCTTCCGGACTATCCCGGTGCGTTGGAAGGTTTGACGGCGGTCATTTCCAAGGCGCGCGCCAATATCGTAGAGACGTCCTATAACCGTGCCCACTATGGCGTTAGTCTGAACGAAGCTGCGATCGACATCACCATGGAAACCCGCGGGCGCGATCATGCGTCGGAACTGTTGGCGGCACTCACGGGGGCGCGCTACGAATTCAACGTGATCGAATAAGCGGCGGGGTGACAGGAATGAAGAGGGGACGGGCGGTTTTCTTCGATGTCTTTGAAATAGTACCGGCTCTTCTATAGACTGCGTTGCATGAGAAAACGCTACTCGCCCACAGAATGGATGACGGCACTTGAGCGAGATCCTGGTTTGCGGGGTCTTTCTCCCACAGCGACCGCAAAACGCCTGAATATCAGTGAACAGGAACTCGGAGCTCTGATCTTGAACGGAGCGCTCAATGTTGCTGATATCTATGAGGACGGCGAGGTCGTGAATGTCATCATTGCGGACCGCGATATACAGCGATATGCGGCCAAGTCAGCAGAGATGAAGTTAGAGCAGTAGGGACATTTTCATTTGTTCTTTCCTGCCTGAATCACTCCTGCCCGTGAGTAGCCTGTTCTCCCCCCCTTGCATCCCGCTGAATCAAAAGCCAGATGTATCGAATGCGACCGTTTACCAGTCGAACCACTAAGAGGACACCAAAAGGTGGGACGATTCAGTCTTCTGTAAAGTGGGAAGCGGATTCATCACTCCTGAGGTGATGGAGAGGCGGTGTGGGATGGAGAGGCGAGGAAGGCGCCGGACGGCCACGCACGGGAAAATTCAGAATGTTCCGGTTGCCCCAGTTTAGATCTTAAACCGGACACGCCGTCGACCCGTATGAATCGGCATCAACAATTCAGAATGGAAGACTGGCAGGCAAAGATAGCAGTGATGCCGGGATTGGAATCGACAATGTGGAAAGAAGGGGGGAGGCCGAGGAAGCCGCTGAAAACTAGCCTGTCCCTCTTCTCGTCCTCCCCCTTTTCTTATCCAGTTTCTTCCGCGGCATACCTCAATGAGTTGTGATGGCGGTTTGATTTACTGAGGGGGCATTGTTGTCGTCGTTGTGGTCGTGGTCGACGTGGAGCTTGTTGGACTACTGGATTTTTCGCTGGATTGATCGCTTGTTCTATCACTCGGGCGATCCAGTTTTTGCTCGCGCGGTTGATCACCGGTCTGCCCACTGCTTCGGCCACGGTTTTGATCACTGGTTTGACCAACGGCCTGCCCGCCCTGCCCGCCAACCTTGATAACTCCCGGGACGTTGAGCTCGCCGGTTGTTCTCGCTGATTCCATCCTGACGGTATACCGGAATGTGCCGGCATCACGGAAACAGACACTTGCGGTTTGGTTCGTGGCCAGTTGTGCTGTCCCGCTGGGTGTCATCCACCCGCCGAAGTTATTGTTGCAGGACAACTGCTTATCCAACACCGGATCGATAAAGACCACTCGCACAGGTGCGGTCCTCTTGTTGACCCACCGAATTTCATCGCCTGGACTAACGGAGATATCACCTGACGTGAGGTTGTCCCCGATGATGATGTCTTTGACATCCCCAGTCCTCGTCACGGTTGGCGTACCCTCACATCCCAACACAAACACTAACGCAAATCCCAGATATCGAATTTGGTTCATGGACTACCCCCTGTAGTAATTTGAAACTCATCAACCGAATGTATATCGGTTCGTTTCTGACGGTCACAACGTAAAATCACTTGGCACGATCAATCGGCAGCGACCTGATCGCCCGTGGTGAATGCGATCCTACGCGCGGGACCGATTAATAATCTGATCAATGCAGCTCAGTATGGGGGATCGATTTATGGTGAAGACGGCTTGAAGAAAGAGGGCAGGAGTGATTAGGTGGTCCGGCCGGCTTTCATGTTGGCGGGGATGGCGATATCCATTTTGGCGGGACGCGGCACGTTTCTCCGATTCATCATGTCGACGAACGCCGCCTGGTCGATCGAGAGGTTCAGGCGTTCGTTGAATCGCTTTTCCTCGCCGATCGTGGAGGAGATCCGGCCCTGATAATCGTGCCCGGGGTAGACGATCGTGTCGTTTGGCAGCGCGAACAGTTTCTTCCGAACGGAGTCGAACAGTTTCTCCGGCGAGCCGCCCTGGAAATCGGTCCGGCCGTTGCCGCGGATGAACAAGGCATCGCCCGTGAAGACGGCGCCAGGGAGCACGTAGCTCGTGCAGCCATTCGTATGACCGGGGGTTGCAAGCGCCGTGAGTGACGCCTGACCGAGCCGCAGCACCTCGCCCTCGAACAGAAACAGATCCGCGCCGGTGACCTCGCCCTTGGCGCCGCCGCCGTATACGATCTGCGCGCCGGTTCGATCTTTGATGGCCGAGGCGCCGGTGATGTGATCGGCGTGGATGTGAGTTTCGACGGCAAAGCGGAGGGTCAGCCCAAGCTCGTTGAGGAGTCGAAGGTCGCGCTCGACGTTCTCGATGACGGCATCGATGATCACGGCCTGCTTGGACTCGCGATCACCGACGATGTAGCTGCGGCTTTCCGCCCGGTCGTCCACGTCCTGAATCTCGTTGACGTCCAACAGAACGGTGACGATGTAGGTCGTGCTGATTGCCACAGGATGTACCCGGAAAATCTGGTGCGAAGCGAGCCAGGAAGCGCGGCCATTGTAACGTGGCCTGTCGGTTTGGTCTATCGTGGCATCAGGGGAGGGCGATTCAGAAGCGGTCTATCCGGTGCGCGGATATGACAATGCTATTTCACCCTCGTACGGCCGAAGTACGCACCGATCTTCGCTGTCATGACCGATGGCAGGGAAAGCACGCCGAATACCACGACGCCGAGCGGCAGGAGATTTCCAGGCCCCTGGGTCACCAGCATCCATGAAAACTGGCCGACCAGAGGAGCAACTCCCCATCGCCACGGTCTGCTCGTCTCCATAAATCCAAGCGCCGCAGATACGACGCAGATAATCGGAATGCCGATGAGAAAATACCATTCGGAATCCCAGGCCTCTCTCCTGCCGGAGAGCGAGGAGACGACAATCCACATCGCAATCCCAGTTCCGACGGCGACCCCGTACAGCCAAGCGTCCT
>NEWQ02000002.1:4471-7213 GCA_002869855.2 Nitrospira sp. CG24D | reverse complement strand
TCAACCTCAAGGTCTAAATCCCACAAACAATGCAAATCTCACAAACAGACTAGGGGACCCTGGCTTCTATGCAACCTATGCCCTTAACTTTTTTGAGAACTTTAACATTGGAGCCATCTATAAACGAGATGTGGTGAATAACGCGACTCTGGGCGTCCCTGATGCCAAGAAGGCCTTAGACAAGTTCGGCGTAGCAGGTGAGGCGAAAGTCGGACCATTTATTGCCACCCTGGGGTATTTCAGATCTGAAGCTGTCAATGCGCGAGATCTCCAAAATTATATGGGCGAAGTTCTGTTCATACCCGACAAACAGTGGGTCGTCGGAGCTCGGGTGGATCACATCGATCAGGAGTTAGCACAATCAGGCACCAGAACCACCGCCATGGGACGGTATAACATTACTCCCAGTGTCTTCGTCCAGGCGGAATGGAGAGTAACCGATGGCCTAAACCAAGCGACTGATCAGTTACGAGGTCGGGCATTTCTCGTCGCGCTCTTTTGATTCGCACTACCGTTGGAGCTGTGTGCGTCACGCACTGGTTCGATTGGGACGGGGGCGACTCGTCAGGGCTGGTCCCGGAGATCTGGCTACGTCGATAAATAAGAACCCTGCCCGTAAGGGCGGGGTTCTTTACTTGACGACAAAACACCGGATGAGATCTACTTTAAGAATGTGCCCGTGCTATCTCAAACAGCGTGGGCACCTAAACGTGGGGCTCCACCGATGAAGACGGAACTTCTGTCCAAACAACCGAAGCCACCGCTGTACATCCGATCATGTGCCCCGTCACACCCTCGGAAGGGAAAATCTCGTCTGCCATGTGTCCGCGAGTGTTATTGGGTACAGTCCTCGTGAGCATTGCTGTCTCGAGCTTGCCGGCGATCGTGGCGCCTGAGAAGGCGGAAGCGATCCCTGTATTTAGCCAACAGACGGGGGAGCCTTGTTCGACTTGCCACAGTGTGATCCCTAAACTAAACCCAACGGGGCAAAATTTCCGCACGAACGGATTCCGATTTCTAGAAGACACGAAACGGGAAGCACTACAGGATCTGAAACATGTCCCACGTTCGGCTGAGATCAAGGTTGAGACTGAATGTAAAAATGAGGCTGGGTACACTCAAGATCCTAGCGAAAGAGTTGGCACACGGCATGGAGGAGCTGCTGGTTCAGGATCTTCCGAGGCTGATCGTTGAGCCTCACCCCCACCCGCTTGACCTCGGCGTGCGACAGCCGAGTGCATCGTGTGCCTTTGGGAGCGAACTGCCGCCGCAGCCCGGTCACTACAACCACACTCTTTACACGATTTTCTCATCGTTATGGTACAGTGCCGCACAACCGATGGCTTCTGCATTGCATCATCTCATGAAACGGTCCGCGAGGCGCAGTGTCTCTCCAAAGTGTGGAGGACTCGTGGTTCAAGACCGCTCACCCATTGTTCGTGAGTCCTGTGTTGCTCACGCACATGTTGCGTGGCATAGAGATTCAGGTGCTGCCTGATGACAAGACCACCGCGGCACGCGTTTTTTCCGACAAGGACACCGAATTCCTCAGCCCTCTGATAAGTACAGCGCTGTCCAAAGCGGCAAAAGATCAGCTCGTGGTATTCCGCGTTTCCCGTGGCACAGATACGGAGAGTGATACGACTGGGGGTGTTCTGTACGTCCAGGGACGATTGCTGCATCTCGCCCTCACTCACTACCGCACGAATCTAAATCCAGACGGGAAGCTGGATCGCCAGTCTCGTAATCCGAGAGGGTTGGAGCCAGGCCAGATCAGGTTTGTTCCAGAAACGGTGAGGCGATCGAGTTTGAATGAACAGCCGGACTTGCTCAATCCGCCTCCGCTGGCCACACTCATCATTGATTACCAATCGCTGGCCAGAAGTGTGGAATCACAGTCCGCGCCAGGTCAATCTCAACCGCTCTATTCAGACGATACAGCCGTGCCCCATCAGGATGTCCGGTCCATCCTACCAACCAGCGGAACCGCACCCTCTCACGAGACGCCGGATGCCTATGCCGAAGAGAGTCGCGTTGTCAAAGAACTGGTCATGCAGCACGCCATAGAACTCGATGCGTTGAAGGAAGACGTGCGTGCGCTGCAACACCGACTCGCTGAGATCGAGTCAGAGGCGCTGAAAACGACGAAGCGGAAACCGGCCTCGCCACTGCGCAAGTCTGTTCCCTAAACGGTCAGCATTCCCCATCATGATCTTTCCTGAAACTCTCTGAGCGAGAGCGGGATGTGAATCTGAATTTCTTTCGCCCCGTCCTCATCCTATTTCTTACCAACTTCTCATCTGCTTCTCATTCGCCTCTTATCTTTTTCAGCTAGGCTTGGGCTCACGACAGATTGCGAACACACCTCTCTGCTGCCGGTCTTACGCTGATCACCCCTGTACATACAGGATCTGCGTGGGAAGTTCGAAGATATGAACCTATCGGAACGCAACACGGACAGCGAACGGGCTCTGGAGATGGAGAGAGAGGCGATACCATGCGTATCCTGTTGGTGGAAGATGATCAGCGGATTGCAGGTTTCATGAAACGCGGGCTTGCAGCAGAGGCCTATGATGTGGATCTCGCATCAGGAAAGGCTCAAGCCCTTGCGCTGATTGAAGCCTGCCCCTATGACGTCATCATATTGGACATCTTTCTAGGGGTAGATGACGGGCTAGACATCTGTCGGGTCCTTCGGCAGCGATCGATGAGAACCCCCATTGTGATCATGACGGCCAAGGA
>NEWQ02000002.1:0-4371 GCA_002869855.2 Nitrospira sp. CG24D | reverse complement strand
GGGTTCTTCGGCAGCAATCGATGAGAACCCCCATTGTGATCATGACGGCCAAGGACTCTGGAGAAACCAGACGGGCAAGCGAGGAAGCCGGCGCCGATGCGTATTTTTCGAAACCATTTTCGTTTGACGATCTCTTGGCAACGATCATGCGCCTTCACAAGCCTGGCGTGTCTTCTGATTCCTTGAAAGGAATCCGGACAGGATGACGGTATCCCTAGCAGATAGACAGACACCGTTTACAAATCCCTCTGTGCTTCGTCAAATGGGCATGGGCTCATCGGGAAAAGGGCATGACGGATATTTCAACGTTCACCGAATAGTCCCTGTACATCCCTACAGGATAAAGGAGCCGGTATGAAGAGACTTCTCATCTATTCTCACGACACCTTCGGCCTCGGCAATATCCGGCGCATCATGAATATCGCCACCTATCTGCACCAGGCCATTCCGGACCTGTCCATCCTCATCGTGACTGGGTCTCCTATGATCCAGAGCTTTCGCATCCCCAAGGGAATCGATTACATCAAGCTCCCTTGCCTCAGCCGAACGGAGAACGAGGGGTACTCGGCAAAATATCTCGACTCGAAAATCAGCGAGGTGATTCGACTGAGGTCCGATCTCATCCTCTCGGCAGTGCTCAATTTCAAGCCAGACCTCATGCTCGTCGACAAGAAGCCCTACGGGGTCAAGCACGAATTGCGCGAGACGCTGAATCTTGTGAAGGGCTATCTGCCCAATACCAGAACCATCCTCCTGCTTCGAGACATCCTCGATGCGCCGGCAATCACCACCAAGGCGTGGGAGGACAACGGATATTATGAGGCGGTGAAATCCGTCTACGACCTCGTGCTCGTGTTGGGAACGCCGGACATATTCGATCCCCGAGCCGAATATGGCTTTCCAATTTCAGCTTCTGAAAAAGTTGAATTCTGCGGGTACCTCCAGCCGCAAGCTCTTCTCAGAGACCGAGACGCCATCAGAAGAGAGCTTCAGGTCGAGCGCGATGAGCGGCTCATCTTGGTGACAGCGGGCGGCGGAGAAGACGGGCATGCGCTGTTACAGACCTATACCAAGACCTTGCAACACATGCCGCCCAGGACGCGTATCCGGAGCCTGATCGTCACCGGCCCAGAGATGTCGGAGCCGCAGCGGAAGACCTTGAACCAGTCGGCGCTGCGGTTTCCGGGTGTCAGAATGCTCGAATTCACGAATGACCTGCCGAGCTACATGAACGCATCCGACCTGGTGGTATCGATGGGAGGCTACAACACGGTGTGTGAAATCCTGGGCCTGAAGAAACGCGCGATCATTGTTCCCCGCGTCAGGCCGGTGGAGGAACAATGGATACGGGCAGAACGGATGGCCAGCTTGGATCTTTTGACCACCATTCATCCGGACTTACTCACGCCTCAAGGCCTGCTTGACACCATTCTTGTGGAAATCAGTTCGGACCAACCTCTGCGTCCCACGCTGGATCTGACTGCGCTGCCCACGCTCACGAATCATGTCTCAATGTTGCTCGACAGCACATATGAACCGGCGCATCTGGAGTACCTTTCCCACTGACAGCTATGAGCGACATGAAGGTGAACCAACAGACAGTGGGGTATCTCCTGAAGACGTATCCGAAAGTTTCGGAGACCTTCATCCTGCAGGAGATCCTCGATCTGGAAGCGCTCGGTCTCAGCCTGGAGATTTTTTCCCTCCAACGACCGACCGACGAAATCGTACCCAGCTTGGTCAAGCAAGTCCTGGCCCCTGTCACCTATCTTCCGACATCGATAGGGCAGCAAGAAGGCCGCCCCCTGATGGCCCATCTGCGGCTGTTTACCACACACCCGCAGCGATATATAGACGCCCTCCGATTTGTACGACAACGGCAAGAAGGGCCGTCGTGGTCAGAGTTCATCCAGGGAGGCTGCCTGGCCTGGGCGCTCCTGAAATCAGGTATCCGCCATCTCCACGCGCATTTCGCCACCGAGCCGGCCGGGACGGCTGAATTGGTCCATCGTTTCACAGGGATTCCATATAGTCTCACCTGCCATGCAAAGGACATCTTTCTTTCCTCTGCCGAAGTGCTTCGACGAAAGATCCAGCAGGCACAGTTTGTCGTGACCTGCACCGTAGTGGACGCGGGATATCGGTTCTGCTGCCACATCGTCGGCTATGGGCCACTCCAACCGGACATGGAGAGACTAATCCGTACGCTCGGCCTGGGCGAAACCCTGTCGTTGTGCGGCAAGAAGACCCTGGAGGAGGTCGTGGACCTCTACCAGCACGCGACCATTTTTGCCCTGCCCTGCCAGGTGGCCGATGATGGGGATCGCGACGGCATACCGAACGTGTTCATGGAAGCGATGGCGATGGGGCTTCCGGTCGTGTCGACCGACGTATCGGGAATTCCCGAACTGATCCACCACAATCGAAACGGCCTCCTGGTTCCACAACAAAACGCCGAGTCATTGGCCAAGGCACTGGGCCGGCTGCTTGAGAATCCGGAACTGAGATACACGCTCGGCCGGGCTGGGCGGGACACCATCGTTCAGAATTTTTCGTCCGTACAGTCCAGCCGACGACTCAAAGAGCTGTTCTCCGAGTGTATGCACGCCCAGCCGACGAAGGTCGAATTCCACGAGTCCCTGACTCCTGCACCTGTCTGGCGTGAGCCAGAACTGACTGATGCGACACCTCATGGAGGGCAGGGAACGATCGGCTACATTTTGAAAGGCTTTCCCCGCAATTCAGAAGCCTTTATCACGAATGAGATCTATCTCTTGGAACGGATGGGGCTCAAGCTTCGCCTGTTCTCAGCTTTTCAGGGCGACGACGCACGTACAGGGTCTCGTGTCCAAGCTATCGCGTCCCGGCTGACCTACCTCCCCGAATGCGAGCAGGCCAAGGACGGCGGCTTCATTCCTTGGTTGGTCGCAAATGTCACGAGATATCTTCCCAGCCATCTCCAAGTGCTGAGGGTCGCACCTCGCCGATATCTTCGGACGCTGTTCGAGGCGCTACGGCTAAGTATCCATTGTCGGTCGGGAACCTTTCTGTGGCCCAAAAAAGTGTTTTACAAAGATTTCCTCCGCTCAGGCTTCATCGCCTGCCGGGTCAACGAGGTTGGCGACGTCCGCCATCTTCATGCGCATTTCTGCCATGGCTCGACCACCATGGCCATGTTCGCCAGCATGCTGACCGGTCTTCCATTCAGTTTCACGGCCCATGCCAAGGATATCTATCTCCCAAAGCTGAATCCCGGCGACCTCCTGCAAATTAAAATGCGACGAGCACAGTTTGTCGTCACCTGCACCGGAGCCAACAAGCAGTACTTGGAGGAAGCCTGTCCTAACGGAGCGCCTGTCCACAGGATCTACCATGGGGTCGACACCAACCGGTTTCACCTCTCACAGGACGGAGAGCCTGATGTGCCGTTGATTCTCTCGATAGGGCGATTCGTCGAGAAAAAAGGCTTCCCGTTCCTAGTCCAAGCCTGCCGGATTCTGAAAGACCATGGGCATCAGTTTCAGTGCCGGATTCTGGGCGAACCGGATGAGCAAAGCCAATTCGTGCAGCAGTTGATCCGCGAGTTGTCGCTTGAGGACAGAGTTGTCATCGAGCCAGGCGTGACCCAGGACGAATTACGAGCCCTGTATCGGCAGGCCACGATGTTTGTCCTGCCTTGTCAGATCGTCGGGAACGGGGATCGTGACGGGATCCCGAACGTATTGGCCGAAGCCATGGCCACGGGCCTTCCCGTCGTTTCGACGGATATCTCAGGAATTCCAGAGTTGGTCGTCCACCGTGACAATGGCCTGTTGGTCTCGCAACGAGATGTGCAAGCCCTCGCCAAAGCGATGGAAGAGTTGCTGACTGATGTCCAGCTGCGACGGAGATTGGGCCAAGCTGGACGAGACACGATCTGTCGCATCTTCGACTCGGCCACGACCACCAGACAACTGTGCTCGTTATTCACGTCATCGGTGTATGCCGACGCGACGATTCAGAAGGAGTCTCATGCCGCTTGCTGCTGATCGACAGGTTGTGTCCACGACGGTGGGATACAGAAGCCTGTTCCACGCTCCCTACGACGCCTGGACACCGAGCCAACTCCTCCGTCATTTCCAAACAAGGACGTCGCCGCGCTATTTTCCTGTTGTGGATCCTATCGAATCCGCACGGGAAAAGATCGAGCATATTCTCAACGGCCGGTTTGAGTTTAATCAGGAATCCCATATCGTGCCGGCGCCGATCCGATGGACCGTGAATTCCAGTCACGATCGCGAATGGCTGATACTCCTCCACAAGTTCTACTACGCCGTCGGACTGGGGACGGCATATGACGAGACCAAGGCTTCTTGTTACGCCGAGAAGTGG
>NEWQ02000019.1 GCA_002869855.2 Nitrospira sp. CG24D | reverse complement strand
GTTGATTGCCTCTTGCTTCATACTGGTCATTGGCAGTTCCATGTCGTGCGAAACCCATCCGAATCTCGTGATTTATCAATCTGAAGCTGCATGGGTTGCCCTCCGAGAGTTACCCTCTGGATATCCGTCGCTCGGCCCGAATCATCACCCCTACACGATCTCTACTGAAAAGATGTTGACACTCTTAGAGCCTCTCCAATATCGTGAGAGTTCCTTTTTGCCGTTCACTTGGGGACACCCACGTAAAGTATTTACCGCGAATCAGGGCAAGATACTGGCGCAGGAACTCTCGAAAGCGTTCGGATCGGCTCTTCCACAAGAAGTGGTGGCCTTCACGGTCGCGGATGAAGAAAAACCGGATCGACGTACGAAGGGCCTTACGTTCATCGTGAGCGACGAGTTGCACCTGATTCTAGAGGAAATCCGGGAGCCTTCCTATCGCGGGGAACAGAAGACCTATCAGCCGCAAGCACACCAGTGGGAACTGCTTCCAGGCAACAGTCAACGGCTCTATTCGAACCGTCCTGGAGGAAAGGGGACAACACCTCATTGGGTCATCTCCCCTCTCACACCATAAGACTGTTTGATGTCTAAAAGGCACTCGATCATGTATCAGCCCAACGGCGCTTCTCCACTCTGTGTTCGCACATGGCGCATGATTGCGATGTTCGTCCTCGCGTTTTGGGGTATCTGCCCGACCTTCCTTTTCGCGCAAGCACAAAACCAACCATCTCAACCCTCGATCTCGTCGCCAGAAAACCGACAAGAAGATTCCATCGAACAACTGAAACGGAAAGTAGAGCAGATTCACAAACAGTATCAGAAAGAGTTGTCCGAACTGCAGGAGCGCCTCGGTTTGATAGAGAAGCAACAGAGCACGCTGTCCGATGAGCTCAGCCAGAACGTCAAGGTAGGCGGGTATGGCGTGGTCTCGTTCGAAAGTTTTCGAAACCAGAAAACGACGAACGACGGCAAGTTCGAACTGCTGATCTCCGGGCAGTTCCACGACCGTATCCGGTTCTATAACGAAATCGATCTGGGTGTCCCTGGCGGAACTGCACTGGTGGAACAGGGGTACGTGGATCTCCTCCTGACTCAGGCGTTCAATTTCCGCGCCGGAGTTCTTCTGACTCCTTTCGGCAAGGTGAATCTCGATCACTTCGACCCTCGCCGAGAACTCACAAGTTTCCCCTCCGTCGCACGGCTCGTGACCCCCGCTACCTGGTCTGATTTGGGATTCGGGGCCTTCGGCTTGGTACTGGTCTCCGACAATGTCAAAGCCACCTATGAAATTCAGATGATCAACGGACTGACGGATCAGTTTGCCGTCATTGGAACAACCCCGGACCTAGGTCTGCGTAACGCACGAACACGATTACGCACAGACAACAACGGCGATAAGGCGGTCGTCGGCCGTGGGACGCTCAAATTCTTCGACCAGTACGAAATCGGTTTTTCAGGATATCGCGGAGAATACAAGCCCGGCTCCAGTGACCTGATTGCCGGCATGGCTCTTGATGCGGAATTCAGACCTCGAAACGTGAGTGTCTGGGAGAATTTCGTGTTCAGGAGTGAGTTCGCCCGCTTCGACATTCAGGGTTCAACGGCACCCTCGAGTCTGTGGGGGTACTATGCCCAACTTACCTACCGCTTCTGGCCCTCCGGCTTGAACTCGACCGTCTTAGGGAGGCACTTCAACAATCCAACTTTTGCCCTCGTCGGCCAATACGGCTATACGAAGATCAATACCACCGCAAGCAGCTCGGGCAGTCTGACCGAAGAGCAGTATGTGGTCGGGTTCAACTATCGTCCGGTCGAAGATTATGTGATCAAGACGGAGTATCAATTCAACAACGGCCAGCTTGACCGGAGATCTTCCGATGGGTTCTTTGCCTCCGTAAGCTGGCTTTTCTAGAGACGCACGCCATGAGCCCCCCACGGTACACAAGCAGGCGCTGGTCAGCAACACTCATTGCTGGTCTTGCCCTCGCCCTCTTGCTCTGTTCGACCATCGCCCACGCTGAGTCTATCGCCGTCATCGTCAACAAAAAGAACCTCTCCGAACCGTTGCCCCAAACGGCCGTCGCCGGCATGTATCGCGGCGAGACCATCAATTGGCAGAACGGCGAGAGAGTTAAGTTAGTCAATCGAGAAATCTCCGCTCCCGTCAGAAGGCAATTTTACGAGCACGTGCTCAACGCCAAATCGGATCAAGTGTTTTATCGCCAGGGCACGCCGATTCCCGTGCAGAGCGTCATTGAGCAGATCGTTATGACGGCCAAGGATTCTTCAGAAACCAGACAGGCAAGCGAGGCAGCCGGCGCAGACGCTTATTTTTCGAAGCCATTTCCGTTCGAAGATCTCTTGAGGGCGATCATACGTCTTCACGAGTCTTATGTAGGCTCTGATTCCTTGAAAGGAACCCGGGCAGGATGACCCTATTCTCCAGAGAAGAAGGAACGACGTTTACAAATCCGTGTGCGCGCCGTCAAACGAACATGGGCTCATTGGGAACGCACAGAGCGGATATTTCGGTTTTCACCAAGAGCTCTTTGAGCATCCCTACAGGATAAAGGAGCGGGCATGAAGCGACTACTTATCTATTCCCACGACACCTTCGGCCTCGGCAATATCCGACGCATCATGAATATTGCCACCTATTTACACCGGGCTATCCCGGACATATCTATCCTCATCGTCACCGGATCTCCCATGATCCAGAGTTTTCGCATCCCCAAGGGGATCGATTACATCAAGCTCCCGTGCCTCAGCCGGACGGCGCGCGATGGGTACTCGGCAAAGTACCTCGATTCAACAATCGGGGACGTGATTCGACTGAGGTCCGATCTCATCCTTTCAGCTGTGCTCAATTTCAAGCCCGACGTGATGCTCGTCGACAAGAAGCCCTACGGGGTCAAGCACGAATGCAACTGGTTGTGGATGGTGTTGCTGGACCAGCCTTTACTCTCTCAGACCCGATGGAA
>NEWQ02000018.1:84898-90465 GCA_002869855.2 Nitrospira sp. CG24D | reverse complement strand
CCACCGGTCAATCCGATTCCGACCGGAGCTGATCGGTGGCAGATGGTACATCACTTGGTGATGGATCCGACCTTCCAACTGAAGTAAGGGGCGAGCCATGCTTCGTCGAGACTTGTTGAAATTCGCCGCGACGTTGCCACTACTGTGGCTGGCTCCGCGGCCGTTTGATCTTCTCGCAGCTTCGTCTGCGCCGGTCCGGGGCCGCTGGGATCGCATCCTGATCCTGGTCGAACTGCATGGAGGCAATGACGGCCTCAACACGCTCGTGCCGTATTCCGACGAACGGTATTATCAGGCCCGTCCTCATCTGGCGATTTCCCGCGAGCGAGTGCTGCAGCTCTCGCCATCGGTCGGCTTGCACTATGCGCTGGAGCCGCTCATGCCTTTGTGGGAGAAACGGCAGTTGGCGATTATCCAGGGAGTGGGGTATCCCGATCCGAACCGGTCGCATTTCCGGTCGATCGAAATCTGGGATACGGCCTCGGCTAGCCAGCAAGTATTGGATGAGGGCTGGCTCGCCCGTTTGTTTGAGGCGTATCCGTTGCCGGAGACATTTGCCGCCGACGGGATACTGCTTGGTCAGCGGGATGGCGGGCCGTTGAGCGGAAAGACGATCCGGACGATCGCGCTGCATGATCCGCAACAGTTTCTCCGGCAGGCCAGTCACGTGAAGGCGGTAGAACAATCGAGTGCCAACCGCGCGCTGGCTCACATCCTTCAGGTACAACGGGAACTCACCCATGCAGCGGACGATCTGGCTGCACGCCTGCAACAAGTCCCGCTGTTGCAGACGACCTTTCCTCCTTCACCGATTGGACGTCAGCTGGAAACGGTGGCGCAATTGCTGGCGGCCAAGGTGCCGGTGGCAGTGATGAAAGTCTCGCAGACGGGTTTCGATACCCATGCCGGTCAGTTGGGGCACCATGAGCGGTTGTTGAAGGAGTTGGCCGAAGGTCTGGTCGCGTTCCGTCAGGCGATGGTTCAAGCCGGGCTCTGGGACCGCGTCTTGCTGATGACCTATTCAGAATTCGGACGGCGGGTCTGTGAGAACGCCAGTGCTGGAACGGATCATGGGACTGCGGCTCCGCATCTGTTCCTGGGCGGATCTGTGAAGGGCGGTTTGTATGGAAGCCCTCCGTCGCTGAACGATCTTCAGGAAGGGGATCTGAAATATCGGGTCGATTACCGGAGCCTGTATGCCACGGTGATGCGATCGTGGTGGGGGCTTCCGGGAACCACGATCGTGGGGCCGGAGTACCAGGCGATCAATTGTCTGGCGTGATGGATCCGGTTCGTGACGTATCCGGATCTTCGTCCGTCGGAACTTCTTGGTCGACGGTCAGCGGGGGGCCTGGAATGCGATAACCGCCTGTTGCCCAGGTGCCCAGGTCCGTGAGCTGACAGCGTTCTGAACAGAACGGCCGCCAGTGATTGTCTTTCCACTCGGTGGGTGTTCGGCAGACCGGGCATTTCATGCCGGAAGTCTACCAGGCTGTTGATAAAGGCCGCCAGCGGCGTTCTCGCGGCGCTCAGAGGCTCAACGTACGGCAGAGAGTACGCTTTCACCTCTTCGCTGGCTGCGGCCTTGCTGGACGGCCTTTCTGAACAGCCTGCGAATCATGATGAGAGAGTTCGTATGTGCCCGGTCCCTCACGTCTTCGTAGTGCTCAAGGAGGGTGTTAACAAGTAGCAACCTTCCCTTGGCCGGATCAGGCAAGGCCGGTGCTGATGGGATCAGGAGGCTGTCTCGGGTTTGGCGACGTGCAGAAAACGTTGCAGACGGCTGCGATCCAGATCGGACAGATTCAAGAACTCGACGCCGAATTCACCATGATTGGCCCAGCGGACGGCGGCCGAGTGGACAGTAATCGGCGAACCCAGGTCGGTGGCCCGAATGAGGAGCCGGACACCTGATCCTGGACTGATCGGGGCCGCGCTGGTGACGGCGCAGCCTCCGGCTGAGATGTCGAACATCGTGCCTTCGCGGATCTCTGTCTGATTGGTCGTAGAGAAGAAGACTTGGAGTTCGACAGGGATGCGACGATGTTCGCGGCACTCGATCATGACGGCCTCCCGGCGGTGAATGGGTAGCGCAATGCTCCCGGCGAGTCCCGGTGAGCGGATTCTGCGCTGAGGACAGCGTAGACCAGGGCCTCATCCGTTTGAAGCAATATTCGAAAATCCGCCTCAGGTAGAGAGATCGGGAAGAAGAAAAAAGGGAGGAGGAAGCGAAATCAGCCGGCTTTTTGTCCCTTCTCGATCTTGGACCAGGCGTCTTTCAATGACACCGTTCGATTGAAGACGAGGCTGCCCGGTGAGGTGTCGGGATCGACACAGAAGTAGCCGGTTCGTTCGAACTGAAAGCGCGCGCCTGCTGGAGCCTGCTTCAGGCTGGGTTCGACTAGGCATCCGGTCACTCGTTCAAGCGAGTGCGGGTTGAGCGATTGTGTCCAGTCCTGGTCCGGAGAAGCTTTCGTCAGGTCGGCCGTCAATAAGGGATTGTACAGGCGCACTTCGGCAGGGACTGCGTGCGTGGCTGACACCCAATGAATGGTCGCTTTGACCTTTCGCTGTTCCTGGGACGACCCGCTCTTGGTGTCGGGATCGTAGGTGCAGCGCAATTCAGTGATGGCGCCGGTCTGCGGATCTTTCACGACACCGGTACATTTCACAATGTAGGCGTAGCGCAGGCGGACTTCACGCCCGGGTGCCAGGCGAAAGAATTGCTTGGGCGGATCTTCGCGGAAATCATCTTGTTCGATATACAGCACGCGTGAGAAGGGCACATGACGGGTCCCCGCTGCGGAGTCTTCAGGATTGTTGACGGCCTCCATATCTTCGGCCGTTCCCTCGGGATAATTTTCGATGACGACCTTGAGCGGGTTCAGGACGGCCATCACGCGCGGCGACCGTTTGTTCAAGTCTTCGCGAATGAAGAATTCAAGCAATTGCATCTCCACGATTGCATCGCGCTTGGCCACGCCGATGTGGTCGCAAAAGGCGCGAATGGCTTCAGCCGTATAGCCGCGCCGCCGCAGTCCCTTGATCGTGGGGATGCGGGGATCGTCCCAGCCTGCGACCAATTTCTTGGTCACGAGTTCCAGCAACTTGCGTTTGCTCATGACGGCGAAGGTCAGGTTCAGCCGGGCGAACTCGATTTGTCTGGGCCGGTGAGCCGCTCCCGATTCTGCGACGACCCAGTCGTACAACGGGCGGTGATCTTCAAATTCTAAAGTGCAGATCGAATGGGTGATGCCCTCAATGGCGTCCGACAGCGGGTGGGCGTAATCGTAGGCCGGATACATGCTCCACGCGGTTCCGGTCCGGTAGTGAGCGGCATGGCGGATGCGATAGAGCACCGGATCCCGCAGATTGATGTTCGGCGAAGCCATGTCGATCTTGGCCCGGAGGACATGCGTCCCGTCGGGGAATTCGCCTGCCCGCATCCGGCGAAAGAGATCCAGATTTTCATCGACGGGTCTGGTTCGGTACGGGCTATCTTTGCCGGGCTCGGTGAGCGTGCCTCGATATTCGCGCATCTGATCGGCCGTCAGACTATCGACATACGCTTTGCCTTTTTGAATGAGGACGACGGCAAATTCGTAGAGCTGCTCGAAATAGTCTGAAGCGTAAAACATCTTGCCGTGCCAGTCGAATCCCAGCCAGCGCACGTCGTCCTGAATGGACTCGACGAATTCCGGATCTTCTGTGGTGGGGTTCGTGTCGTCGAAGCGCAGATGACAGACTCCTCCGGGATTTTCGTTGGCGATGCCGAAATTGAGGCAAATGGATTTCGCATGACCGATATGGAGATAGCCGTTCGGTTCCGGTGGAAAGCGGGTCACAATGCGGCCTCCGTGCTTACCGGCGGCTTGATCTGCTGCCACAATCTCACGAATAAAGTCTGAAGGTCCTGTGGATGCCGGGTCAGTCATTGGCTTGTCGCTCGTGGTTCAAACAGTTATGCGTAGGGTAGTTGGATTGCGGCGTAGTTGTACCACAGTCCGGTGGGTACGAGAAACGGGGAGGGAGAGGAGCTGATTAGGAGAGCGGCCCGGAGGGTTCCGGGGCCTCATGGGAGGACATCTGAATGACGTTGAAATCTTTTTGCGCGATGAGGTGCCCCTCCATCCGAAGCCGGAATTCGTAACGGCCGGGAGCGGGAAACATCAGTGAAGGAATATTGATGCCGAAATCGGAGATCTGCAACCGGTCGGCGATGACGATATTGGGGAGGGTGGCGCGACAGACCAGCTGTTCCGTATTGATGTACGCCAGATCGATATCGAAATGGTACGTGCCTTCTGCGTCGGTGAGGCAGAAGTACAGGCCCATCTGATTGTGCTGAAACGGGAAGGAGGCGGCCTGTAAGTGGGTGAAGATACCGATGAGGCTTTTCTTCTTGGTCTGACTGTCTTCGATGACTTGGTCGCACACCAGGAAGGCTTGCACGCTGGGGGTAGGGATGTCCGGCATGAACGTCATTCTACGAGATGAGGGGAGATTCTCCAAGGACTCTTCCAAATTGCGGGAGAGTCGCTGTGGAACTGAAGTTTGAGTCGCGCGTTGTTTCGATTCGAAGGGGGATGAACACGCGCGGGCTGATCCGCGCAACGTCAGCCGAGCACCACGGTCCCGCCTTTGTTCTCGCTGACATCTCCGAAGAGGGTCGTGCCGGAGCCAATGCGGCAATAATGGGGCGTGATGTCCACGAGCATTCCCTTATGCGAATAGAATTTCCCCAGCGCCACCTGGATTTTCTTGTGAGCCACGACGCAGGCTTCCAGCACCGTCTGGCCGGTGGATTGATCGGTCACGCGGACCCATGGAAGGTCGGCGGTCACGCTGTCGTCCGCACGATGCACGTCGACGCTGAACTGATCGGTCGGATTCAACACCAGGACATTGCGGCGAAGATGGCCGATGTGTGTACCCGTTTCACCATATAGATCGATGGTGACGAGGAGTAAGCCCTGCTCCGGTTTCGATTCCAAAAACAGCTGTTCTTTTCCCTGGATCCGAACCACCCCGTTAGTGTTGCGAAACTTATTTGAACCTATGAGTAGTTCGAGGCCCTGCCTCGAGGATTCTGTCTCGATTGGATCGGGGGTGGAGGCACCGATTGTGCGTTGTGGGGCAAGAGATTCTGACATCGTATCCTCGTTCCAGTATGTCCTTGAGCGGACGTACGTGCATCCTGATCGGAAGGTGAGAGGCTAGGCTTTGGGTGCCCTCTCTGTCAAGACTTTCCATAGGGATATAGGGGGTTCGGCTTGAGTTTGTGATGCCTCACCCGGCTCCGAAGATCCCCCCTGGCTGGGCACGTTCATCGGGCGGCATGCGAGAGTGGATGCGCCGGGTACGATTGCAAACCAGAAAGTCTCTGTGATACCGTTCCACCCTCGATTTGGCAGTCCTGCAGGCGTGCACTGCATCAGAAGCTCGCAGGACAGCCGACATGTCCCGGATGGTCCCATCGTCTAGCCTGGTCAGGACGGAGCCCTCTCAAGGCTTAAACACGGGTTCAAATCCCGTTGGGACCACCATCCCGAGCTTGCTTGGCGGGA
>NEWQ02000018.1:68476-84798 GCA_002869855.2 Nitrospira sp. CG24D | reverse complement strand
CGGCCTGCGAAAACAAGTTGACAAGGCAGCTCGTAGCCCGGACTCCCCGCTCTCACCCAAGAAGTTTGGACAGCCCCTTCTCATTCACAATAGTGATCGTCCGGCCGTCCATCTGAATGAGGCCGTCATCCCGGAATTGCCCCATGGTCGTGCTGACGGTTTCTCGGCTGCAGCCGATCAGGTTGGCCATTTCCTGGTGGGTTAATCTGACCTTGAGACGGATTCCCTGCGTATCCGCAGCCCCTTCGGTTTTACCCAACTCCGAGAGCAGGTGAGCGAGGCGGGCCGGCACATCACGAAAGACGAGATCTTCGACGCGGCTTTGGATTTTTTTGAGCCGCAGGCCGATGAGCTTGGTCAGCTTGAACATTACGGTCGGGTGCATGGCTAAATATTGATCGAAATCTTTTCGTGGGATGACACAGATGACCGCGTCATCGAGAGTCTCCGCCGAGGTCGAGCGGGGGGCGTCTTCCAATACGTCAAGTTCACCAAAGACTTCTCCCGGCTCCAAGATATCGAAGGTAACTTCCTTCCCATTTGGCGCCGTATTGGCGATTTTCACGCGTCCTCGTTTAAGGAGATACACATTGCTGCTCGGATCGCCCGGGAGGTACAAGGGCTGCCGCTTCTTAACCTCTTCCATGCGGGTAATCTTCTCCATTTCCTGCATTTCGGAAGGAGAAATCCCGTCGAAAAGTCGAATGTGCTTGAGGAACCAAAGCTTGTTGGGAGCGGTGTGTGGTTGGTTCATCAGAATTGGCTCGCTGAGATAGTATCAGCCTACTCGGTTGCCTGCATGAAGGCAACCGCTGAATCATTCAACCTAGATTGTCTTCGATCTGGCCCGGAACAAACTGTGAGGTAGCTTACAGTTCCAGCCGACCGGCAACGCTAGGGCATCAGGCTATCTGCCACTCTAGACCGGCCCGTTGCCTCCACGGTCCCATCTCGCAACTGAGGCTTCAATCCCGCTATAGTCAGCCACCCCGTCCGTCGGTGCTGTATGCGACCTCACCTTGGAGCATTAGGGCCATGGCCTCACCAGCCGCTCGCAGCAAGAGACGAGCGACGGTTGCGTCGCTGGCCTGCCTCGCGATCCTCGTAATTGCGGGATCTGCCTGGTTCGCCCATCGCTATGACGACCGGCCTCAGCAAACTGTTGCCCTGACGGCCTTCTCGAAAGACACCTATCCCGAAAATCCGGAGAAGACGAGCCGGGTCTTCGGCACGTATTCTCACCGGCAAGTGATCGTCGAGCAACTGGACGACACTCGTTTCCGCTTCCTCCTCGAGCCCGCTTCGCCGGAATCCGCAGCCATCGAGCTCACCGATGTCGATCTCGCGCATGTCGTTGCGGCAGTTCCCCCTTGGGCCAAACGCGACCTGGATTTGACGAAAATCGGGTTGATCGACCGGGAATGGAACCGGCAACAGGTCCGATTTGATCGCTCATCACCTCATGTCCAGGTCCTCAATGGTGGAGACGGCGTTGAGCAGCGGGCGCTCAGCCGCGTCGATCTCGCGCGGAACTGTCTGAACGCGGGCTTGTGGGAACTGTTGCTGTTCACCACGGAAGATGGCGAAGAGCGCGTCTATGAACATGTGTGGTTCACGTTCCCGCTCGGACTCTACAAACCACTCTTTGAGCGGGTGAATGGTCTTTCCTATTGGTCCTATTGGTGGTCGCTGGAACATTGGATCGATCCGTCAGGCACGCCAATTCGACTGGATCGGCTCAGGACGGTTGAGCGGGAATGGCCAATCCAGGCCACAGCACGGTGGGATGAACCAGTGGCTGCGAATGGCGAACAACGTCGGAAGCGAACAAACATTCTCACGCCGGTCGCAGCCACCTATCGCGATTGGTACAGCGGACCGGTGCGATTCGCGAGTTTTATTCCGCCTGGACGCTACTCCCGCGCCCATCCACGAGAGACTCAATTGCATTATCTTGCCGAGTTGACTGGGACCCTGATGCGGCAGGTGAAACTATCTGGAGGAATTAAGTCGCTCTTTGAGATCGATCTCGACTTTCGCAGCTCACAGACCGGCGAACCGACGCGCCTGATTCTCGGCGGGCTCGATTGGGCCACGATTCCGGTCGCGTCCCCGGAACAGTACGACCGTGGCTGGCAGGTTCCCCTTGGTATCGGCAACCCCGGCTTCTTTGAGTCGTATGAACAGGTCATGGCAAGTCCTCCGATCCACCGTACGTTCTATGGATTCCATCTCAACGCACAGGACCGTTGGCTCGACCACCATGCCATGGGCCTGGATGGGCCGCTGCTCCATTGGGATGCCGATGATCCTTCGATTCTCCATCTCTATCTGCTCAGCTACGAACGGCATGCCTTGCTGAATCATTTCGTTCTCGCACTGCCGCAACGTTCATAGAACCCATCGCCCGGCGCCTGAGCCGGGCGATAGGGCGGGAACTCCGCTCCGTCAGTGGCGCGCCGTCTTGACCTCCCTTCCGTTCTGCATTGTGAATTAGCTCACAGAATCCCATCCCGAAGTCCGGTACTGTGGAGGCATGACGAGGCCGCCTACTCCTCATGAAAACCGAGCTAAAACAGAACCAGTGCCACGCTTCAGTCCGTCAATAGAAGGGAACCTCATGAAAGACATATTGTGTGCGGTCGAACATCCAGGCACGTGTGAGACGGCACATCCGACACCACCGTCTCATCGCGACTCGTTACCCTCCGAATCGGCGAACGGGCCGCGTTCCGGCAAGCTCATCATCACCGCAGTGATCGGACTCGCGATCAGCGCATTTTTCTGGTTTGACCTGGATGCGTACCTCACGCTGGAGACGGTGAAGGCGAACCGAGACCGGCTACTGGCCTTCACTGACGAACATCGCACCGCCGCCGTGGCGAGCTTCATCGTTACCTACAGTCTGGTGACCGGCTTGTCTCTTCCCGGCGCCACGATTTTGACCCTCATGGGAGGCTTTCTGTTCGGGAGCCTGTGGGGAACAGTCTTCGTCAATCTCGGGGCTACCAGTGGGGCCCTACTCGCGTTCTTGACGGCCCGCTATCTCTTACGCGGGTGGGTCGAGCAGAGGTTCGGCCAGAGGCTGGGACCGATTCAAGAGGGGTTTGCAAAGAACGCCTTCAGCTACCTCGTGACGCTCCGGCTCGTTCCCTTGTTCCCGTTCTTCCTGGTCAATCTGGTGTCGGGCCTGACCCGGGTCCGCCTCGGGACCTATGTGCTCGCGACGGCCCTGGGCATTGTGCCCGGCAGTTTCGTCTATGCCTACGCCGGGCGTCAGTTGGGCACGATCAATTCACTCAGGGAAATTGCCTCGCCCAACGTGATCCTGGCGTTCACCTTGCTGGGGCTGCTCGCCCTGGTGCCGATGCTGTACCGGCGATTCGCCGGCAAGCCGGTTGAGCCGGTGAATCGTACAGAGGTTCCCTCTCAGCCGGGAACGAAGCTCGATGCATCTCATCAACCGAAAGGATCCCGCTCATGAACGCGCCTGAGAAGTCTGTCATCTCCAACGCGATGCTTCCCAATGACGAACACAATCAACGCTTGCTCAACTACGTCCATCCGCCTCATTGGGTGAACCCGACACCGACCGGTCAATATAACCTGGTGGTCATTGGAGGCGGAACGGCCGGGCTGGTGACGGCGGCGATCGCGGCCGGCCTAGGCGCCAAAGTCGCGCTGATCGAACGGCACCTCATGGGCGGTGACTGTTTGAATGTCGGCTGTGTGCCCTCCAAAGCCTTGATCCGGGCCTCGCGGGCCTGGGCTGATGTGCGGCGAGGCGAGGGCTTCGGCATCCGCTTCTCCGGCGAGGCGAAGGAGGATTTTCCGGCTGTGATGACGCGCATGCGGACATTGCGCGCCCAACTCAGCCGGACAGATTCGGCTCAGCGGTTTACCGGTCTGGGTGTCGATGTGTACCTGGGCCAGGCCCAATTCACGAGCGCGCAGACGGTCCAGGTCGGCAGCGCGACGTTAGACTTTGCCAAGGCTGCCATCTGCACCGGCGCGCGGGCCTCTGCTCCACCCATCCCAGGGTTACAGGAAGCGGGCTATCTGACGAACGAAACAATCTTTTCGCTGACCGAGTTGCCGGCAAAGCTGGCCATCATCGGCGCGGGCCCCATCGGCTGTGAGCTGGCGCAAGCCTTCGCCCGGTTCGGCAGTCAGGTGTATCTGATTGAGGCGTTGCACGGGATCATGCCGAACGAAGATCGCGATGCGGCGGACATTGTCGAGAAAGCCCTGATTCGCGACGGTGTGACCTTATTCTGTTGCGGGAAGGAATTGACGATCCAGAAGACGGAGACCGGCAGGCGTTTGACGGGTGGCTCGCATGGCCGGGCCTACGACATCACGGTCGACGACATTCTCGTGGGCGCCGGGCGTACGCCGAATGTGGACGGTCTTGGCTTGGAGGCCGCCGGTGTTGAATATGACAAGACGGGCGTCACGGTCGACGACCACCTCCGCACGACCAATCCGAATATCTATGCGGCCGGCGACATTTGCTCCCGCTACAAGTTCACGCATGCGGCGGACGCCATGGCCCAGATCGTCATTCAGAATGCGCTCTTTCCCCATCCCTTTGGGCTCGGCACTGCACGGGCGAGTTCGCTGGTCATCCCGTGGGCGACCTACACCGATCCGGAGATCGCCCACGTCGGTCTGTACGAAGCTGAGGCGAAGGAGAAGAGGCACAAGGTAGAGACATTCACACATCGTTTAGACGAGGTGGACCGGGCGGTGCTCGACGGTGTCGCCGAGACGGCGCTAACCAGCCATGCACGGCGATCGACGTATTCTTCCTCAGGTGCTTCTTGCTTCGAGGAAACAAGTTTCTCTTGATCGGGTGAGCTCATGTGTCCCCAGCTTGAACCACTTTCGTCGTATCGATCAGTCTGACCTCTTTGGCTGTGCTGAGCACGAGCTTCGAAACCGAAGTGTTGCACGTGGCTGCATGTCCACCCTACGTGTTGTGACGGACAGATTCTTTGGACACAGCGTCATCGACACTGCTCAGGGCTTGTCTTCGTCGATAAAAGCGATCCAATAGGGCGTCCACCGAGATCAGCCCCGGTCCGTGCAGGACGAGGTACAGAAACAAAACTCCCCAATAGAAGGCCTCTTGCAGCGCGG
The DNA here is from genome assembly GCA_002869855.2 of Nitrospira sp. CG24D. Classification (GTDB taxonomy): domain Bacteria; phylum Nitrospirota; class Nitrospiria; order Nitrospirales; family Nitrospiraceae; genus Nitrospira_D. The sequence continues at coordinate 79,656 of NEWQ02000018.1, read as the reverse complement.
CTTCGGACAACTGGCCATAAGAAAGCGCGGCGACGATGTTGAGTCCGAAGAGGGAGAGGGCTGCCCAGCGTCCGGCCAGGCCGATCGCCAGCAAAAACGAGCCGCCGAGTTCAACGACCGTGGAGAGATAGGCCGCCATCTCGGGCGACAGGATCGGCACATCGTAGACCATAGTGAACAGCATCACCGTGGACACCCAACTGGAGAGTTTAACCATCCCGCCTTTCCAGAAAATGTTCGCGAGATACAGACGCACAGACAGATCGAACAGCGGGAGCAGCGCTTCCAGACCATGGACCAGCCACAGATACAGAGGCACGGCACGATCAGCGGCACGCGTCAGGAGACCAGCGGGGTGCGTCATATGCCCTCCTTCACGGAAATTCCAGCTATCACCTGCAGGTTCAGCAGCGTGGTCATCAGCCGGGTGAAATCGAAACCGGACTCGGCCTCTCGCGCGAACCGTTCAATCGACGCGACGCTGGCTCCCTGCGACAAGGCCTCCAGCAGCCGATAATCCAGCCAGTTCAACGGCGTCACTTGGATCCTCCCCTCACGGCGTGTCACGACAACGCCGGTCTGCTGCTCGGGAAGCGGCAAATCGACAATCTCGTCCAGTAAGGCGTCCGGTTGGAGCGCCTGCCAGACGCGATGGACCGGAAGAGAAAAGGATAGAAACCGCGTGGTCTGATGGAATTGGATGGTGACGCGCGAGGGATCTTCCGAGACCATAGCCTGAAGCTGCTCAAGGGCCAGCGGCGCCGAATCCGCTGCCTGATAGACCTCGTGACAGGCCCATTCGAGCCTGGCCAGCTCAACAAGGAGCGGTGGCGCCTCAATGCATTGCAGCCAGGCAGGGAGCTGGCGTCCATACAGAAACAGATCGCCACTGGTCGAGGGATATTTCTTGATGTACCCACGCGCCAGTACACCGAAGTAGCTGTCGCCGACCAGCTGATGCAACGCGGGATAGGTAATCCTCAGCACCTGCACAAAGTTATTCCGGATCAACCCACGGTAGAGCGCGACGCTTCGCCGAGCTATTCTATCCGTTGCCATCGCTGCTGTGGCCGTCTGGTATTTCCCTTCGACGATGGCCTCGGCAAAGGCCTGTTGCAGGTCACAGAGCCGCGGCATGGCAACCTCCAAGAATGGCATCAGCCTGCGTGGCCTGTTCCACCAACACCGCCAGCGGCGGCATGTTGGTATCCCATTCGATCAACGTGGGGCGGGGTCCGATATGGCGGATCGCCCACTCGTACAGGCCCCAGACTTCCGGATAGACGGGCTGGCCATGGGTATCGATCAGCAGGCGCCCGAAGTGATCGAAGCCCGCTAGGTGGATTTCCTGCACCGCCTCAGGCGGAATCACATCCAGAAACTCAAATGGATCCAGGTGAAAGTTGACGGAATTGACGTAAACGTTGTTCAGATCGAGCAGGATCCCGCAACCGGTCCTCTTGACCGCCTCGGCCATGAAGGAACCTTCCGGAATTGGGGAATCCTGCCAGGTCAGATACCGGGTGATATTCTCGATCAACAGAGGACGCTTCAAGATCGTCTGGACTTCGTCGATCCTGGCGCACAGATGGTCAAGGCTCTCCGTGGTATAGGGAAGCGGCAAGAGATCGTTAAAAAAGCGACCGCCGACGGAACTCCAGGACAGGTGCTCTGATACCAATGCCGGCTCGAAGCGATCGATCAAGCCTTTCAGTTTGTGGAGATGGGCATGGTCGATCGGATCGGTGGAGCCTAGGGAGAGGCCGACCCCGTGAAAGCTCAAGGGGTACCGGCTCCTGATCCGCTCCAGGATACGAAGCGGTGCACCGCCTTCCCCGAAATAATTCTCCGGATGGGTCTCCATCCAGGCAACCGGCGGCGGCGCGTCCAGGATTTCGCGAAAATGATGGGCCCGCAGTCCGATCCCGGCCTGTGCCGGGATCGGGGCGGGATGCTGAACAGACATCGCTCGTCGTCCTACATCTTCTTCATCATCATTTCTTTCATCTTCGCCAGATCCTCTTTCGTGATGGCGAGGACGGTACCCTTGGCGATCTTCCCGCAGAGCCCCTTCGGCAGGAACACATAGGAATCGGCCTCATTGTCGGTCTTGGACTGGCCCACACAAGAATGGAGGCTGGTTTTGACCGCGCAATCGTTCATGCCCGCTTTGGCGACGCCTCCGCACGCCTCCCATCCGGCCGGCATCTCGGCCATCTTCGGTGCGGCGCTCGCCGCCTGGGCGTCGGCGAAACTCAGGGCCACCAACAGTGCGGAATGGATCATGGTATTCTTCTTCGTCGTTGCGTTCATAGGATTCTCCTTTGTTAGTTTCAATGCCATTGGAAATAACACTCGATACCGAACATGCGTGGTTCGGGACGGATTCAGTTCGGCTATATACGATCCTCCTTTCAGTACGGCGAGAGATGTGCTCTGGAGATACTCATTGTTTCGACAGGCTACTACCGATGCGGCCTGGCGGCTGTGAGGCAGCTTACAGTTGGCAATCCGCACCCAAGCGTCGCCCATGCCTCACTGCGAGTAGTAGGGAGAATCCGCCGGCCGCTTATCCGAGAAACCAGTAGGCTCCTCCTCCGATCATGAACATCGCCATCATCGCGAGCATCATCTTTTCGTGTCCGCACATTCCGTGCTTCTGCGTGCATCCCTGCATACTGCACATCATCGACATGGGCTGCCCCTCCTTTGTGATAGTGGTAGATGGGTTGATGCGCTTTCGTTCATCGAAAGCGCATGGACACATCTGGACGTATAGATATGTTAGTGCCTAACTTGACATCAGCCACAGGAAAGGTCTGTGAGCTGCCTTACAGTTGAAAAAGTGAATCGAGAGATGACGGAGAAAGGATCGGCTGGGATCGTCGAGCGAGCCCAGCCGGATGTGCCTTTTTTGAGCCGAAGGTGGGGATGGGAAATGGGATCAGGGGTCCGGCCCTCTTACATTCCTTGCTTGCCGGATTGCGGGATAGTTGCGCTTTCTTGATCGCATCTCGATTCACTGCCATGGCGGATATCCGCAGGCCATTGCGTGCCTCGCTCACGCAGTCCCTCACAGGCCGAGGTCGGACAGAGACGGGTGGCCCTCGGGACGAGGGCCTAGTGGCCAGCGGTATTGGCGTTCCTCCTCTGTAATGGGAAGGTCGTTGATGCTCGCGAGACGCTGGTGCATGAGGCCGTTTCGGTCGAACTCCCAGTTCTCGTTCCCGTAGGACCGGAACCAATTACCGGAATCGTCGTGCCACTCATAGGCAAAACGCACGGCGATGCGCGCCTCATGGAACGTCCACAGTTCCTTGATCAGCCGGTAGTCCAGCTCCTTGGCCCATTTGCGTTGCAGAAAGGCCACGATAGCCTCACGGCCGGACAGGAACTCGTCGCGGTTCCGCCACAGACTGTCAATGCTGTAGGCGAGCGCGACCATGTCAGGATTGCGGCTATTCCAGGCGTCCTCGGCCATGCGCACTTTCCGGATCGCGGTCTCTTCGGTAAAGGGTGGAACAGGAGGACGCCTGTTCTGGTATGGTGACATGACGTGCTCCTATCGCGTGCAAGTATTCTCGTCATGACTGCGGACGACAGCATCACCCGAGACCGTGGCCAGGAGTTGGTAGTGGCCCAGGCCCAACTCCTTGCCGTAGGCTTTCCCCACCAGCACGTCCTGCACATGCTGGTGATCCGAACCGCGGAAGTAGGAGCGCCCCTCCTTCAAGCCGTCGAATTCGTGGGCCTCCAGCGCCTTGATGACCGCCTGCGTGTCGGTCGTGCCGGCCCGTTGGACCGCCTCCAAAATCTGCGTCATGGCTGCATAGCCGTGGTAGCAGCGCGAGGTGGGGGTGTGATGGTACTTCTCGATCACGCCCTGAATGAATCGTCGAGAGCTTTCGCTCTGGACTTTCGGATCCCAGATCAACCCCCAGATCCCCGCGTTGTTGGCATAGCCAAGCGGGCGGCCGATCTGTTCGCCGCCGATCATCCCACCCACTCCGATGTGCGCTTGTGCCAGCCCTGCTGCCGTGTAGGCCCTCAACGCATGAACGAGATCCCAGCCGTAAAGATTCAGGATGACGGCGCCGGGTTTTGCTGTTTTGGCTTGAGCCAGCGCTGCGGTGAAGTCGGTTGTCCCAAAGGGTGTGCTGACCGAGCCGAGCACTTCCCCACCCTCGGCCAGGAGGGCTTCGGCCATGGCCTGCTCCGCTGCTCGGCCGTCCATCGTCTCAGCCGTGATCATGAACCAGCGATTCCCGAAGGTCTTTACGAGATGGGGCGTGACGGCTCTGGACAACATCCGGGCACTCGGCATGAAGACGAACGTGTGCGAGTTGCACCCGGAACCCGTCAACTCCGGGACATGCGCCCCGGTCACCATGAAGAGCTTGTTCTCCTTCTTGGCCAGGTCAGAAACGGCGAGCGCGACCTCTCCATTGAAGGTACCCATGAGGACATCCACGCGGTCTTCCTTGATGAACTTTGTGGCGGCTTTCAATGCGGTCTGGACGTTCGAGGCGTCGTCGGATTCCAGGATTGCCACCGGACGTCCCAGAGCGCCGCCGCTCCTATTGAAGAGATCCACGGCCACGTTGGCCCCATGCACGTCGTGGATTGAGGAGGTTTTATAGGGGCTGGACAGCGGGTCGAGGATGCCGATCTTGATCGGTTCGCCCGCGTAAGCGACGCGTGTTCCTGGTGACAGTCTCAACATCTGCGCGGCCAGATCGCCGAACGCCAGTGTGCCGCCGGTCGCCGCCGCCAGTTGCAAAAAATGTCTGCGAGAAATCGTATCCATGGTTCACCTCTCCTGTTGGGATGCGCGATTGTGTGCGCATGCCGGAACCTGAGTATGCCAAGCCCGCCCAGATGACAAGCGGGCGGGCGCGCCGGAGCCGATCATTGGTTATGGGCGCGCAGTTGCGCCTCGAGTTCGGTAATCTGCTTTCGCAGCGGTTCTGCCAGCTCTTCGACCTCACCAATCGAGTAGCGGGGCGTGATGTATTTCGGGCAGTTCCAGTCGAACGAGACGACATCGATAAAGACCAGGCGCTCCACGCTCGACCGCATCTTCGAATCGGCGATCTCCGCGACGAGTTCCGAATGGACACGGGCGTCCTCGACGCGGGCATGACCAATGATTTTCAGCCGCTCGCGGTTCTTGTAGTCCATGAGAAACAGCGCGACGCGGTCGTTCATGGAGACGTTGCCGGTCGTGAGCAATTGCCGATTCCCCTTGTAATCGGCGAACGCCAGGGTCGTTTCGTCGATGACTCGCAAAAATCCCTGAGGTCCCCCGCGATGCTGGATGTAGGGCCATCCGCTTTCGCTGATGGACCCCAGGTAGAAGCTGTCTCGCGCCGCAATGAATTCGGCCTCGGCCTGGCCGAGCGGGTCCCGTTCGGGTGCGCCGGTGATCGCGCCCGTGCTTCCGTAATATTGCTTCTGCGCGCGGCACACCGCATCCGTAAACGTCAGATCGAGATATTTCGTTGCCATCGTTTTCCCCCTCGTGCCGTCAGCCCCCTGGCGGCCAGAAGTCCGCTCCTGGCCGCCTCAATGAGCGAGGCTCAAAATACGATCGTCTGCCACCCGTCCGCCACATACCGGCGCAGGCTCAAGAGGCCGGACGTTCCGGCCAGGGCGTTGTCTTTCTTCAGCGGCACACCGCACGATTCCACTCCGCTTTTGGCCCCAAAGACATCCGCGCATCCGCAGGAGGCGCCCTGTACCACGTCGCGTACGGAATTGTAGAGGCCGTTGGCCGGGTGCGAAAGCTTGGTCAACTCAGCCGGCCACCGCGTGCCGGCGCCGTTGAACACCACGGCCACCTCATCCCCCTTCTGTTTGCTTTCGGATGCGAGGGCCAGCGCGTTAAAGACTCGCCCGAGCGCTTCCTCCGAACCGCTCTTCGGATCAGACATGATAATGATGGCTGTTTTCATGGGTTCTCCTTGGTTAGAAATAGTAAAACTATTGGCACGAATCATTACTTGATCGTCGAGAGTATCTTCACCGTCTGAGCCGTGCTCCAGACATCACTCGCTATCAAGCGGAAGTTCACAAATGCCGCTTCATAGCCATCGAACCCCGGCAGCTTGGCGGCCGCCGTGGCATCGGTGACCACGACGACCTCGAATCCCTGCTCCAGCAGCTCACGCAGATGCGATTCCGTGCAGAGATTCGCCGACATCCCGGCGAGGATCACTTGGCTGATATCGGCCTTACGTAACTGTAAGATGAGATCGTTCGATTCGGGTCCGAAGACCTTGTGCGGACTGCTCACTACGGTATGACCGTCATTGATATACGGCTTGTATCGTTCCAGCCAGTCGGCACCCGATCCAACAAACCCCTCCTGCGTCAGGGCTCCCTTGCGATCGAACATACCGATGTTGTGCATAAGCACTTCGAGCGCGCCGCCGAATTTCCACTGATGGTCGTGCGGATAGTAATAATGTGGGCTGACAAAGACCGGTACGCCGGCTGATTTGGCGGCCTTGAAGAGGCTTTCAATATTCTCGACCGTATTGTTCTCTTGCACACTCTGGCCGACCACACCCCAGGCCACTCCCTTAGGGCTGAGAAAATCGTTCTGCGGGTCGGTGACCACCACGGCCACCCGGCCCTTCTTGATTGTCAGGCCGGGGCGAGGAATCGGCGCGTCCTCCCGTGGCCCTGCATAGTGCGATACGGTCGGTTTCGGGTCCTGTGCGTACACGGCTGATGTCAGAGGAAGACTCACGACAACAGCTGTGAGTGACGCGACAATTGATCGAATGAACATGGTCATGACGGGCATCCTTTCTTCGGCGTTGATGAGGGTGCATTGCTTGAGACTCCACGGGCCTTCTGTCTTTAGCCGCAGGCGCAAGAAGAGGCGGCGCACCCGTGTGTGAGCGTGACCTCCGGAAAGTCGATGGCGGTACCCGCGATATGGTTGACGTAGTTGCTGAAGATGTTCAGCGCGACATGGGCCACCGTCTCTACGATCTCGCCGTCGGTCAGTCCGGCATGGCGCGCTTGTTCGAGCCCTGTGGCCCCGAGCTCCCCGCGCTGCACGACGATATTGCGCGCCAGTTTGAGAATGGCATCGGTTCGTGGATCAGCCGCGTTGGCTTGCCGGGCATCGGCGAGGTCCTGCTGGGTCAGTCCCAGCTTGCCGCCGATGAATGTGTGGGCGCTGAGACAGTAGGCGCATTGATTGGTCTCGGCGACTGCGAGCGCGATCAGTTCACGGACCTTCGGGCTCAAGCTTCCGTCCGCAAGCGCGGTGTTGAAGCTGAGGTAGCCTTGGAGCGCAGCCGGAGCGGTGCCCAAGACTCGAAAGAGATTCGGGACCACACCTAACTTTTTCTGGACGCCCTCAAAGAGCGCCTTGGCCGACCCGATGGTGGTCTGGGGATCGAGATGTGCGATGCGATTCATACGTTCCTCCTTTGTGAATGGATCTGATTTGTTGCAGCCGCGTTCAATAGCCATCGCTAGAGCAGATGGCGTGCCTGATATGAGTTGCTGAATAAGATGTTGAAAAGACATGGATTAAATTGATTTTGCTCGGCTGCAAGCTGATACGACTAATCGTAATATACGATTAGTCGTTGCATGTGAGCGTGAGATCTCGTAGCCTGTAAACATCAATGGATCCCCGCAAGCTCCCACAAGTGATGGTCTCCACTGCTCAACAACGCGGGCTTGATGCGGTGCTGCGCACGATTACCGGCGGCATTGCCCAATGTCCGAACACGGTGCTGACGCGGATTTGGCTCGCGACCCCCAACCACCTCTGCGAAGTGTGTCGTGGCCTGGACGATGCTTCCGACCACGGCCGGTGGTTGCACCTTGTCGCCAGCGCTGGAGTGCCGCGTGATCCGCAGGCCGACTACGGCCGCCTGGATGGCGCCTTTCATCGGTTTCTCCTGGGAGAGCGAAAAATTGGGCGTGTGGCTGCGACGGGCGAGCCGCTCCGGCTGGCTAGGCTTCGCGGTGATGAGGACTGGATCGCTGATTCTGCCTGGTTCGCGCACGAGGGAGTCCGGACCTTTGCGGCGCAGCCCTTGATCTTCCGGGATGATGTCCTCGGAGTGCTGGCGCTCTTCGACCGCGGCTTGCTCGACGAGGAAGCCTTCGAGTGGCTTCGCATATTCGCCGATTACGCGGCGGTCAGCATCGCGAACGCTCGAGCGTTCGATGAGATCAGCCTGCTGCGCACCCGTCTGGAAGAGGAGAACCTCTACCTGCGCGAGGAGGTCACTGCTGCCCTTGGGATGGGAGAATTCATCGGAGAGAGCCAGGCGCTCCAGCACGTCTTACGTCAAGTCCAGCTGGTCGCGCCGACTGATGCCGCGGTGTTGATTACCGGTGAGAGCGGCACGGGCAAAGAGCTCGTGGCCCGTGCGATCCATGACCGGAGCCCGCGCCAAAGCCGGGCGTTGATCAAGGTGAATTGCAGTGCCGTGCCTGATGCTTTGTTCGAGAGTGAGTTCTTCGGCCATGTGAAAGGGGCCTTCACCGGCGCGCTCGCGGATCGACCGGGCCGTTTCGAAGTGGCTGATCGTGGGACGCTCTTTCTCGACGAAATCGGGGAAGTGCCGCTGGCGATGCAGGCGAAGCTACTGCGTGTGCTTCAGGAGGGTGAATTCGAGCGCGTCGGCGACATGCGCACCCGATCGGTGGATGTGCGGATCGTCGCGGCGACCAATCGCGACCTTAAACGCGAGGTCGAAGCCGGTCGTTTTCGAGAAGACCTCTACTATCGTCTCAGCGTGTTCCCAGTCCACATTCCGCCGCTCCGTGAACGCCGTGAGGACATCCCGAAGCTGGCGCTGCATTTCATCACTCAGAGCGCCCGGCGAATGAATCGCCGAGTGCCACGCATTACTCAGGCGGTGCTGAGCCAGCTGGCCGCCCACGACTGGCCTGGTAATGTGCGAGAACTGCAAAACGTCGTGGAGCGCGCGGTCATCCTCTCTCAAGGCAGTTCCCTGCGCGTTCACCTTCAATCCACGCCGTCGCGCGAGAGCAGTATCCTATTACCGTCGATCTCTTCGGCAGTGCGGCTAACCACCCGAGAAGAACTGAAACGCCAAGAGCGGGAGAACATCTTGCAGGCCTTGCGGCTCACAAAGAGCAAGATCTTTGGTTCGGACGGTGCGGCCGTCTTGTTGGGCATGAAGCCGACCACGCTTGCATCACGGATCAAGGCGCTGCGGATCAAGAAAAGCAAGGTGGATTCTTAATCGCGCAATCCCATCGCCGCATGCCAGCGCGTCCTGGGATGCGCAGAGGTCTCATTCACTGAGGCGGCCGTCAGCGGTCGAATTCTATTTCCTTCTGCAGCTTGTTCAGGTCATCCAGGATACGGATGAATTTCCTGCCGAACGGCGTGACGACATACTCCACGCGGGGAGGGATTTCGTTGTACGCGATGCGTTCGATGATGCCAAACGCCACGTTTTTGCGTAGACATTCATTGAGCACTTTGGTCGTCAGGCCCTCCACGCTGCGAACCATCTCCCCCGGCCGTTTAATACCGCTGGCCAAGAGTTGATAGACCGTCAGAGACCATTTACACCCATAAATGGTCTCCACCATTCGAGCGCTCTGTTCCGGCGCGGATCGCCGGGAAAATATTTTCGCCTGTCGTCCCATCAAGATGTACCGCTTAGTGCCTACTGAACCGCTTGGTACCTGCTTGGACTCGGGCTGAGTGAGTCCTAGACTGCCCTCACACATTGTGTTCGCTCTTTTAACGTAAGGAGGTGATCTCATGCAACGCATTCAGCAACCACTCGCTTTGATTGTCGGCGGCTCCAGCGGAATGGGCCTCGCCACCGCAAGGCTCCTGCTCGCTCGGGACGTCACAACGGTGATCGTGGGCAACTCACCGGGAAAGCTGGAGACGGCTCAACGAGAACTGTCTTCGTTTGGCAAAGTTGAAACGCTCCAAGCCAACTTGTACGAACCAACCGGGATCCAACGCATCGTTGCGTTTGCCGAGGACCATAGCCGCCAGATCAAGTACCTGGTGAATGCCGCGGGCTATTTTAAGCCCACGCCATTTCTTGACCATACGCTCCAACACTATGACACCTATCTGGATCTCAACCGAGCCCTCTTTTTCATTTCACAGGCCGTCGCCAAGAACATGGCCGCAAACGGTGGCGGCTCTATCGTGCATATCGGATCGATGTGGGCGAAGCAGGCCATCAAAGCCACCCCTTCCTCTGCGTATTCCATGGCGAAGGCCGGGCTGCATGCCCTCACGCAGCATATGGCAATGGAGCTGGCCGGCCGCAACATTCGGGTCAACGCCGTGTCGCCGGCAGTGGTCAAGACGCCTATTTATCAGGCCTTCATTGATCCGCAGGACATGGACGAGACACTCGCCACGTTCAATAGCTTTCATCCGATCGGCCGGATCGGCACCGTGGAAGATGTGGCAAAGACCATCAACTTTCTGTTGAGCGACGACGCCCAATGGGTGACGGGGGCTATCTGGGATGTCGATGGCGGGGTCATGGCGGGCCGGAACTAGCCAATCGACTCCGATCAACGCGCGCGCGAACGCCTGCTCAACCCGTCCGACAGCCGTGAGTGTGTAGACATCGCTGCGAAGCTTCCGCTTATCCCCTGAATAGAGTGTATCGACACCTCTCCGGATGTCCTGGAGGAGCCCGCGTCTTTGCAGGCGCGGGCCCTCCATCAGTCATTCGTGCCGGATGCAATCAGATACCAGGCTGTGTCAGGCGACCGTGGCAACCTGCGACTTCCATGATTGCGCGGCAAATTGGACATCGAGCGGCGTATGGGCAATGTGATTGACATAATTGCTCAAAGTCTTGAGCGCCACGATCGTAAGCACATCCAACAGTTGCCGCTCAGCGTAACCTGCCGCAGCAAATTGGTTGAGATCCTCCTCCGGCACCCACCCCCGATGGTGCAAGACAGACACCACCAGCAGGCGCAGCGCATTGAGCTTCGTATCCGAAAGGTCGCGCTGATCCCGAAGTTCTGCGAGAATCTGCTCCGGCATATGGATCATTTGCGCCACGGTGGAGTGGGCCCCGACACAATAGGCGCAGTCGTTGGTAGTGCTCACGGTCAAAGCCACCACCTGCTGTTCCACCGGTGAGAGGGCGCTCTGTTCCAAGGCCTCATTGATCCCCGCG
>NEWQ02000018.1:53580-68376 GCA_002869855.2 Nitrospira sp. CG24D | reverse complement strand
ATCCCCGCGAACAAAACCAAGCACAACGTCTACTGAGTCAATCCAAAATATTTCCACTCGGAGATGGTCCCCATGAAGGCCGACCGCAGCGTCTCCGGCAATGCCGCAGACGCCGCATTATATTGCGTCCGTGTGGCCCACACGGACAGATCGACGTGGACCCTCGCATCTTTGAGATCCTGCCGGCCGGTCACGGACACGAACCCCGGTTGTGTTTTCAGAAAGCTAAACATGGCTGCCCGGGCCTCTTCGAACGCCTTTTCTTTCCCCGGCGCCGCGACATAGGCCATGATCTCTGTCACGGCCCCCTCACGTACTGTCTCGGCACCAGATGCCGGCGGCATCCCCAGAACAGCCGCCGCGAGCAACCACGTTCCCACGACACCAGCACGAAGCACGTTGGTTCCAATTCTCTTCATAGTCGCGGTTCCTTTTCTGTGATAGACGGTGTGATGATCCTCCGCTCCTGCTCACCAGGGTATGCGTTACATGGGACACCTCCCCTCGATACGCCTGGCCCCATCGATGACGTGCCTTCGACAGAACCCGCTAAGGATAGACATCAGTGGACGACTCGACCTGCGGCCATTTGGCCTGCGCGGCACGAAGTAAGGCCGACCGCTCCGCTTTCCATTTCACCTGCACTTGGGGGTCGTGATTGAGATACAGCTTTCCTTCGACGACCTCCCAGATTTCTCCCGCGATGGCGGCCTTGACGCCTTCGGCCACGCCGTAGGCGCAGTACCCGCCGAATTGCGGCGCAAATCGTTCCGGCGCCTGCAGAAAAGCGGCGAGATGTGCCGGGGACGCGAAGACGAAGGTCGATCCTTTATAGACATGCGCCAGCGCCGGCAGCCCTTTGACCGCTTTGTGGTCTTCAAAATAAGCCACCGGATCGAATCCATCGATGGCCACTCCATGTCGTTCATAAAATTGGCCCGACTCGGCTGGCCCAGCGAGCGCCCACGTGAATCCGACGAGAAGACTGAGTCTCAAACCGGCCTTGAACCGTCGGCACAAGTGCTTCATCATGCCACCCTCCCTTCTGGACCGGCTCCTCCCTTGAGCGCCCGCTTGATGAGAAACCCGAGCAGGGACACCGGCGTGGCGCGAGGGAGCAGCCGGTTTTCCCACGCCATTACTTTGTTGAGGAGACCGGACACAACCGTGGCCTTCCTCCCCAGTGCCTGCAACCCGACGGCAGCCACCTGCTGTGGCTGCTGCGGGATCAGTGGCAACTTAGAGAAGTCGAGCGCCATGTTGGCGGTCATCTCCGTATTGGTCAGTCCGGGCGACAACACCAGCACATCCACCCCATAGGGCTTGAGTTCAACATGCAACGCTTCGCCGAGACTCAGGAGATAGGCTTTCGTGGCGGCGTAATGCGCGACGTACGGCACGCCTTGGTAGGCAAATAAACTGGAGACGAACATCAGCCCGCCCCGGCCACGGGTGGCAAGGAGCCGCCCGTAATGATGCGCCAACTGCATGGGTGCAATTGCATTGAGCTGGGCCAGCCGGAGATGATCCGTTTCGCTGCCATGCACGAAACTCCCGGTGAGTTCCGCTCCAGCATTCAGAATCACGACGCCGATGTCGAGCTGGCGGGTCGCCGATATAATCGTCTGAATCGCTTCAGGATCGCGTAAGTCTGCTTGCACGGGGAGCGTCATGACCCCAAATCGCGCCTTCAATTCTGTGGCGAGTTCGTCAAGTCGCGCTTGTCGGCGTCCCACCGCGATAATGTGAATATGGTTGGAAGCCAGCTGGCGGGCCAGTTCGCGTCCAATGCCTGACGTGGCTCCGGTAATCAGCGCCCATGGTCCGTATTTCTCTCGCGGAAACGTGTCCATCTGCTCTACCTCCTTCGGTGCCATGCGTTCGAATTCATGAGTACGGCCACCTACCAGCCGCGCGATCCAGCGATTCCCTTCTTCCGCCATCTTGGCAACACACGCTACTAATGGACCGATCGGTCCATATAAAGGCAAAAAATCTCACTCCACCGCCTTCAGGATCAAAGGAACCATGGATCGCGCCTCGCGCTTGTCTAAGCCGGACTTGATAAGGGTCCTCAAGCCGGTCATAGCGCTCACCAGATAACTGGAGAGAGCATTGAGATCCGCATGACCTGCGACGTCCCCTTCTGTTTGAGCTCGCTTGAGCGCCGCTTTGAATACCTCGCCAAGACCGCGCAATCCCTGAGCCACAGGTTTCGCAAAGACTGTTTCCCGTTGGCCAAACTCACTGGCTGAATTGGCGACGAGACAGCCTTTTGCGCCTGCTGGCCGCTGCGCGGTGTCGGCCACGGCTTGAAACACCTCTTCGAGGAAGCGTCGCCCGGAGTCCGATTGATCCAGACGCGATCGCAGGTCCACCATAAAGCGCTCCTGATAGCGAGCCAGGCACCGTATGAATAACTGGTGTTTGCCGCCGAAGCTCTGATAGAGGCTGCTCTTGGAGAGTTTCATCGCAGTGAGCAAGTGACTCATCGACGTCGCCTCATAGCCTTTGCACCAGAACACTTCTACGGCGGCATCCAGCGCCTTTTCCGGATCAAATTCGATAGGGCGGCCAAGCGTCATGGCAACCATCATATGGACCGTTCGGTCCATATGTCAAGTCCGCCACCTGATGGTGGCCTCACCTGCCGACGATGACGGCCAGATCCTTCCATGCGTGCCTCGAACAATCCCGATCGAGTGGTAGCGCACGCTCACGAAGATGGTCAGCCCTAACTTGCCTCCCCTTGAGCCCCACAATCGTCCACACTTCGATGATGAGCCGCGCGCGCTCAGAAATGGCCCAGAAGATCGATCACGTTCCTAACTCTCTTTCGGCATCGGCCCGATGAGTGGCTGATACGGAGCGCGACGCGGGAGTATTCCGCCGTCGGAGCCGTGGTAATGCTGCAACGCATCCGGCAACCAGCCTTCGATCTGATTGATACGCGTCAGATCGGAAGGATGCGTGGAGAGAAACTCGGGAATGGCATGTTGGGAGCGGAAGCAGAGTTTCCCGATCATCTGTTTAGGACAGCCGCTCATGCGTTCCCAGAACGGCACCGCTTCGCGCGGGTCATATCCGGCTTGCGCCATCAACCGCAGGCCGATGTAATCCGCTTCCGATTCTTGCTTGCGATTGAACGGCAAAGACACATTGACACCGTAGGCACCCAATACACCCTGGATAGCGCCTCCTCCTGCCTGCCCAGCCGCCGCGGCACCGATCGCGCCCAACTGGGCGATTTGATCGATGATGCTCCGGCTCATCCGCTCGACTCCATGACGCTGGAGCGCATGCGCCACTTCATGGCCTATCACCGTCGCCAACCCCGCTTCGCTTTTCGTCACCTTCAGCAGCCCAGTAAACACCGCGACTTTCCCGCCGGGCAGCGCAAAGGCGTTGATTGTCTTGTCGTCGTCAATCACGGCGAATTCCCACTGATATTCAGGTTTGTTCGAGGCGTTGGCGATCCGCTGCCCGACCCGTTGGACCATCTCATTGATCTCATCGTTGTCACTCAACCGCGCTTGCCGCAACACCTCCCGATAGGCGCTGAGTCCGAATTCCAGTTCCTTCTCTTCCGAGAAGAAAATGAGCTGGTCGCGCGCCGTGCCGGGAGCGCGGTAGCACGCGGCAAGGCTCCCTATGACGCTCAGCGACATGACGATGCGCCATGCCGCTGTCGCGCCAAGAGACAGGAGTGTCCTGCGAGCGACCGGTCTGGAACCGTATGGGGGTAGCTGGCGACTCATGCGTCTACTTCGCAGCCGCCACGAGCAAAAAAGAGGCCTCGGTGAATGTCGCCGATGCTGACCATGCCGACCAGCTTCCCATGATCCGCAACCGGAAGGCGGCGGAAGTTTTTCAACCCCATATAGGAAGCCGCCTCGAGAATGGGCGTCCCCGGCGAGACCGTCAGCGGGTTGCGCACCATAATCTCCTCGGCCTTCTTCCCCAGCACCTCGGGATAGTTCTGCTCCATTTCCAGAAAGTCCCGGCTGTGCACGGCGTCGTGAATGTAATCGCCATAGTTGGGATACATCGGCAGCATCACGTCGCGCAGCGTCACGATCCCGAGTAATTCCCGATTGGCGCTGACGATCGGAATGGCCCCGCAATGCCGGCTCAACATTTTGACGACAACATCCCGCACCGTTTCCGTTGGTGTACCCGTCACCACCCCAGTGGACATCACCTCATGGATTCGCATGGGAACCTCCTTTCGTTTCGGTCATGTGGCCGAGATGCGGGGCTTCGTTTCCGATGACCGCGCCTGTCTGATGCTGTCCCCTGGCAGGCACGGTCCGATGATCCAGGTGGTACTGCGCCTGGCAGTGTCCACAGCACACAAACCAGAGGCAGCCATCGGGATAGTAATCACACTGCAATTTCGGGATCAGTTCATGAGCTCCACAAGTCGGACAGGGGAGTTGGTGGAGCTGAATACGTAAGGCCATTACGGGGTCGTCGAGAACTGTCATGGCGGGCCTCCCTGTTGAACGAGATGCACGGGCTAGGTTTCGATCGCTCTCCAGTTATGCCGCGACGAGCCGCGGCATACGGGGACTGGTGAGCAGGAAGAGCTCGGCTGAGGCCGTGGTCCGCCTCCGGTTCTCAAGAATCAGCGCATCGACCAGGTCGCCGCAGAGCAGGCAGCGGTAGCCGTCCACGCACAGGCTGTTGCTCCGTCCCTGAAGATCACAAATCTGTTCCCGCACCATTAGTCCGTTGCATCGTTCACAGGTCACGGTTCACCTCCTTGTGGATGGGAGACATGTGGTTATCCTGAGCGCGATCCTAGCGGGTGTCTCGCCGCCGATCTGTAAGGTACCTCACGTGTTCTGCATTCTTTCTTCGTGCACTTGTAAGCCAGCCCACAGAACTCCTGAGTGCTCCACAGTAGAGTGCAAAAATTATTGCGGGATCACGCCGCGGCCGTCCCACCAAGGAGACGAAGAGATCTCTCGTCATTCACCTGTTCGTTATGAAAGGAGTGCAGCATGTCCAAAGTTGCGATCGTGGTATTAGCCGACACCGACACCCATGAAGGATTGGGACGTGTGGTGAACGCAATGGAAGCCGTCAAAGAGTTCAAGGACGCCCACGACGATGTCCAACTTATTTTCGACGGCGCCGGGCCCAAGTGGATTCCGGCACTGGAGAAGCCCGATCACATGGCCCACGGGCTGTATGTGGCGGTGAAGGATCGAATCAGCGGGGCCTGCGACTTTTGCGCGGGCGCGTTCGGGGTGAAGGAGCAGGTCGTGGCCTGCGGTGTGAAGCTGACGGGAGAATACGACGGTCATCCGAGCTTCAAGAAGCTCGTGTCCCAGGGGTATCAGGTCATCACGTTCTAATATCGTGAACCATCGGACATCCGGACGGCGCAATCACCACGGCCGGGTGTCCGCCCCTTTCAGTGAGCGTCAACACACTGCCGATCCCAATCATTGGAAGGAGACCAGGCCATGAGAAATCCGTTACGATTTTTCATCGAATTGATCCAGCAACCCGTATGGGTCTCCCTATGGGTCCTGGTTCTCATGCTCGTCAACATGGCGAGTCTCGCCTTCTGGCGGGAAGCGGTCGCACAGCTCATTCTCATGAACTTTCTCGCAAGCGCGATGCTGATGATGGGACTCTATTCGCGATACGGATTCACCAAGATTCTCGGGCTCGGCCACTTCCCATGGATTCCGCTGCTGGCCTATGTTGTCACGCAGATTCCTGCCGCTGAGGCGTCGTTCAAACGCTATTTGCTGGTCTTGTCGGTCTCCATGGCCATCTCCTTGGTGCTCGATACGATTGATGTCTGGACATACTTCACCACACGACTGAGGAGATGAGCCGGACTGGGCGAGAATATCGGTCGCCGCAGCAAGGTGTTCTTGAATCGTCATAAGAGTATCAGAATTTTACCGGTGCCCTCGCCACAAAGCATAGAGAACGGGGATCACCAGTAGCGTAAGTACGGTCGAGCTGACCATGCCGCCGATCATGGGCGCAGCAATCCGTTTCATCACATCGGCGCCGGTGCCAGCGGTCCACATGATGGGGAGCAACCCCCCCATAATCGCGGCAACCGTCATCATCTTGGGCCGCACCCGCTGGACCGCGCCTTCCATAACGGCCTCCCGCAGGTCTTGAGCTGTCGCCATTCGGCCTTCACGCATGCGCCGCTCATAGGTTTCGTCGAGATAGACCAGCATCACGACCCCCGTCTCTGCCGCCACGCCGGCCAGCGCGATGATGCCCACCCACACCGCCACGCTCAAGTTGTAGCCCAGATAGTCGAGATACCAGATGGCCCCGATCGCGGCGAAGGGGACGGATAGCAACACGATCAGCGATTTTGCCAGCGACCGAAAATTCAGATACAGCAGCAGGAGTATCAAGGCAAGCGTCACAGGAACAACGAGCCTCAAGCGTTCTTCGGCCCGCACCAGATGTTCATATTGACCGGTCCAGATCAGCCGGTATCCAGGAGGCAACGCGACTCGGCCTTGGACCGCACGTTGGGCGTCTTGGACATACCCGCGCAGGTCGCGTCCACTGACCGAGACCGACACCAGCCCGGCCAGCGCCCCGGCCTCATCCGCGATCGACGTCGGCCCCTGCGTGATCACCATCTCCGCGATCTGTCCGAGGGGAATCTGCGCGCCGGTCGGCGTGGGAATCAGCACCCGCTTGAGCCGGTCCGGGTCATCGCGCAGTTCGCGCTTGTAGCGCACATTGACCGGATACCGCTCCCGCCCTTCGACTGTTGTCGTCACGGTGTCTCCCCCAATGGCCGAGGTGATCACTGCTTGCACATCTCCCACCGTCAGACCGTAGCGGGCCGCCTCACGCCGGTTCACGATCAGATCCAGGTAGTACCCTTCGTTGAGCCGTTCCGCGAAGGCGCTCCTGGTGCCGGGCACATTCGCCAATGCCTGTTCGATGTCTATTCCAATTTTCTCGATCATCTTTAGATCCGGTCCCAGGACTTTAATCCCGACAGGACTCCGGACGCCGGTCGTGATCATTTCAGTACGGGTCTGGATCGGCATCCACCAGATGTTCGGAAATCCAGGAATGCGCAGCTTCGCGTCCATTTCGTCCAACAAACGGTCCCACGTCATGCCGGGTCGCCACTGGGTCTCCGGCTTCAATGTCACGGTAATCTCCGCCATCCCGACGAAAGCCGGATCGGTGGCCGTCGGGGCTTTGCCCATCTTGCCAAACACCCGTTCCACTTCCGGGAAGGTCGTGAGCAACTGGTCCTGGACCTGCAACACCTTGGCCGCTTCGGGGATCGAAAGGCCAGGGACGGTGGTCGGCATGTAGAGGATCGTTCCCTCGTTCAGCGGCGGCATGAACTCCGCCCCCAGGCGCATGAACACCGGCACCGTGAGCCCGACTGCCACCACGGCCAGTGCCAGTGTCAGCCACCGAACGCGCAGCGCGCCGGAGAGGATGGGCCGATACAGAAGGATCAGCAAGCGGCTTAACGGATTCTTGGTTTCCGTCCGGATGCGCCCCCGAATGAGAAGGACCATCAACACAGGAGCTAACGTCACCGACAGTGCGGTGGCAGAGAGCATCGCAAACGTCTTGGTATACGCCAATGGCGTAAATAATCGACCCTCCTGCGCTTCCAGTGCAAAGATCGGCAGGAACGACACGGCGATCACCAGCAGTGAAAAGAACAAGGGACGACCGACTTCTTTGGCCGCCGCGATGATGACCTCGATTCTGTCCGAATGGGGTTGTTGCTCCAACCGCTTGTGCGCGTTCTCCACCATCACAATGGCGGCATCGACCATCGCGCCGATGGCAATGGCGATTCCACCGAGCGACATGATGTTGGACGTGATCTTCAAGTAGGCCATCGGAATAAAGGCGAGGAGCACGGCCACGGGCAGAATGAGGATGGCCACGAAGGCACTGCGGAGGTGAAACAGAAAGACCAGCGCAACCAAACTGACGATGACACTCTCCTCTACCAGCTTCTCGCGGAGCACGGCGATGGCCCGATGAATGAGATCAGACCGGTCATAGGTGGGAATGATGCGCACGCCGTTGGGCAGGGCTGGGGTGATCTCTTCCAGCCGTGCCTTGATTCGTTCGATCACGGCGAGCGCGTGCTCGCCGGCTCGCATGATCACGATGCCCCCCACGGTCTGCCCCTTCCCGTCCAACTCGGCGATCCCCCGCCGCTGATCCGGTCCGATGTGGACATGGGCGATATCCCGAATCAAGATGGGCGTGCCGCGTCCATCTGTCCCGACGGGAATCAGCTCAATATCCTCAACCGAGCGCAGGTAACCTCGCCCTCGAATCACGTATTCCGTGCCGGTCATTTCCAGCACACGGCCGCTCACCTCCGCATTGCTGTTCCGCACCGCCTCGATGATCGTCTTGATCGGTAATCGATAGGCGGCCAACGTGTTCGGGTCCACCTCGATTTGATATTGTTTGACGAACCCGCCGATCGCGGACACTTCGGCCACACCGGACACACTTTCCAGTTGGTAACGCAGGTACCAATCTTGGAGACTGCGGAGTTGCGCCAAGTCATGCGTCCCAGACTCGTCCACCAAGGCGTACTGATAGACCCACCCGACACCGGTCGCATCGGGGCCCAACGTCGGCGTGACGCCGGACGGAAGCTTGCCGGTGAGTTTCTGTAGATATTCCAGGACGCGACTCCGCGCCCAATACAAGTCTGTCCGGTCTTCGAAGATCACGTACACGTACGAGACCCCATATTCTGAGACGCCCCGCACTCGTTTAACGTTCGGCCCAGCGAGCAGGGAGGCGACGATGGGATAGGTGATCTGGTCTTCCATCAACGTGGGACTGCGCCCCGACCATTCGGTGTAGATGATCACCTGGACATCGGATAGATCAGGGATCGCATCCAGCGGCACCTGCAAGACCGCCCAGACTCCCCAGGCTCCTAGCATCAACACACATAGGATGACCAGGACGGGATTGCGGGCGCTTCCTTCAATGAGTCGCGCAATCATGGATGACTACATCCCTCCCCCGACAACCGAGAACTGAAACTTTTCGGCGATCGATGGTCGCCCTGGAATCGTCACGTTGACGGTCACCACCCAGGTGCCGCCCATGCCGAACCGCACCGTGCCTTCGTAGAGCCCGTCTTTGGTATGACGCGCCGGCGCCTTGGAATCGGTCATGCCCGGCATCGGCATCGTATAGACGAACACGACCTGCGCATTCGTCACTGGCTTGCCGGCCTGATCCGTCACGTTGAGCCGGAGCAGCACGTCACCGGCCTTGGGTTTTCCCGGCACTGTTGCGAGAGAGAGCGTGAGTCCATCCATCTGGCGGGTCTCGGCCACAGTCATCCCCTTCTGACTCCCCATCTCCATGCCCGGCATATCTTCCATCTTGGATTCATACGCACCGCGCATCTGCCAATCGCCCATGCCGACGCGGCCCATCATGGCCTGCATGCTCGACGCCGAGGCTAACTTGCTCTCTGCGTCCAATAAAAAGTTCGCCGAGGTCACGATCCGATCCCCTTCCTTCAGTCCCTCGATCACTTCAACCGAGTCCTGGCTTCGACGCCCCAGCTTGACTGAAGCCGGCTCATACCGACCTTGCCCCTGATCCAAGAAGACAAGTTGGCGAAGCCCCGTCTCCAGCACCGCTTCCTTGGGGACCACCAACGTGTTGGCTGCATCCGTCCGCAGGGTCACATTGCCGAACATGCCGGGCTTCAGCTTCAAACCGGGATTCGGCAACTCCAGCCGCACCCTCACTGTGCGGGCCTCGGCATTCATTGTCGGATAGATGTACGTGACTGTGCCGCGAAACGTTTCTCCCGGATAGGCGGCGAACGCGACCGAGACCGGTTGGTTGAGCCTCACCGCCGCCACTTCCGATTCATAGATGTCGGCGGAGATCCACACCATGGACAGATCGGCCACTTCATACAACGTGGTGCCAGGTTCGGCATATTTCCCCGGCACGGCTTCTCGCTTGAGGACAATCCCGGAGGAAGGGGCATAGACCGTGAGCACCGGCTCCGCTGTGCCGCGACGCTCCAGGGCCGCAATTTGCAGATCGGTCACGTCCCACAGGCGCAGGCGTTCCCGCGAACTAGCCACGAGAGACGCCGCGTTGGACTTGGCCTCGCCGAGCGGACTGGCGGCCAGTTGGGCCTGCGTCTTTAAAGCCAACAGATATTCATCCTGCGTGATCAGGAGATCCGGCGAATAGAGGGTAAAGAGTGGTTCGCCTTTGCGTACTGGTCGACCGATCGAATTGACGAAGACCTCTCGTACCCATCCGGAGATTTTCAGCGTGACCTGCGTGAACCCGCGTTCGTCGTAGCCGACCGTGCCGACGGTACGAATTTCCTGCTCCAACGTCGCGCGGGCAGCCGGGGCACTCCGCACTCCGATCAACTGCCGCATCACAGCCGGAATCATGATGGCTCCTTCCTTACCGCCTATTCCCGGCGTGCTTGTCATCTCCATGGGCTTCATCGCGCCCATGCCAGGCATGTTTTGTGTGGGCGCGCTTTTCATGTCTCCCATCATGCGATGCGCGGCGAAGAATCCGGCGATGACTCCGATCACCAGGCTGGTAGCCGCAAGGCTCACGACAAACCCCCTTCTCTTTGTATGGTGATTCATGGCGCATTCCTCCCTTCTCGCAGCGCTTAGCTGTTTTCATTCAGATCAGCACCGATCACCTGTTCGAGCTCGGCTAAGCGATGCTCCCGCTCGACGCGCGCCCGGTAGTATTCAAGCTGAAATCCTCGCCAAGCCCGGTCGGCTTCGATCAGATCCAGAAAACCGGTTTTCCCTGTGCGATAGCCTGCCCGCGCAGCCGCCACGCCTTGTTCAGCTTGCGGCAACACGGTGGTCCGGTACAGTACGGCCACTTCCCAACTGGCCCGGACCTTGGCCAGCAAATCCCGGATCTGGAACCGGGTCAGGTTTTCCACTGTGCGGAGGTCGGCGCGAGCGGCCGCCACCGCCGCCGCGGCTTCCTGCACGGCGGCGTCGTACTTCGATTTTGTCCAGAACGCGAAGGGGAGGTTGATCGACACCACCGCGCCAAATCCGTTGGGAGCCTGAAAGTTTTGAAAGCGCTGAACGCCCAGGTTGATGTCCGGGAAGTACTCGCGACGCGCCAGCGCATGGGACTGCTCATTCCGTTGCACCGCCAAATCTGCGGCTTTGAGCTCGGGTCTGGCGGCCGTCGCCGCCCGATAGAGGTCTTCAAGGTCCTGATCGAACCGCCCCTCATGAGGCTCCTGTGGAGGCGCGAGCGGAAACCGTGGATCCCGATCCAGCAGCTGGTTCAGCTTACCCTGGGCAGTATCACGGCGTTGGTCCAGAACGGGGAGTTGCTGGTGCAAGATGGACAGCTCGACCTGCGCCTTGAGCACATCGACCTGGCTGCCTTTTCCTGCCCGGAACTTCGCAGTGGCGATCTCGACAAACTGTTTGAGCAGGTCAATTTGCTCATGGTGGATCTGGATCGCTTTATACGCAAGGAACAGATCGTAGTAGGTCTGTTTGAGCCGGGCGATGAGGTCCCGCTCCTTGGCGCGCACCGCCTGCTCCGATATGTCGGCCGACCGACCGGCTACGTCTTCCTTCAGGGCGAGTTTCCCCGGGAAAGGGAGTTTTTGGGACAGTCCGACGATGGTGTTTTCCGACCGGCCCAGATTGAAGGATTCAGGAGCATTCCACCATTGGACCGACAGGGTTGGATCGTCCAGCGTCCGTGCCTGTGCAATCCGTTGCGAGGCCGCTTCCCATTGCTTCCGCGCAGCGGCAATCTCGGGATTCCGAACCAGGGCTTCCTGGATCAAGTCTGATAGTACTAATGACGGTTGCGGAGTCTGATCGACTGCGTAGGCGATGTGACGTTCACTTGTCCAGAAGGCCAGGCTCACGACCGTGACGGCGAGCAACCAAAACCGAATTGACCAAGTCATGTGACGGTCCTCCCCAAAGGTTTGTCCGCCCGGTACTATTGAGAACCCCGGCTTCCATCCTTGGTCCGGAAGTAAGGACTGGATGTGCGGGGCGCAGCGCCGGGCAGATCACGTGATGGTGAAACGGTGGAGGAAGAGCCGGGGAAATCAGATGCGAAGCACGGTGGTGGCAAGAGACTGATGCGGGGGCGAACTCGATTCGAGAGGCTGATATCGGTGGAAGAAGTGTTGGAATTGCTGGCTCACGGCCGGCGGTGCAGCCAGCGCGTGGTCAGCCAGGAGATGATGGTCCACGAGCAACGAAGACGACTGGGAGCCGGACTCGACCCCCAGAGTTTTGAAGGCGTCGCACAGTTGCCGAGCCGGTTGCTCAGTGGGGGTCGAACACCCATTCGACATCGAGGCATCGGAGGTTCCGGACAACGGGATGAGACAGGCGTACGCATTGAAGCTGAACGCCAGCAAGAACACCGTGATGGTGCTGGCGAGAAATGATCGGAAACGATGGGAACGTGTTCGCATAGCGTCAGGTAGAACTGGATAGGCCAAGGCTCAGCGCCGGGCAAACGATGTGATAGTGGAATAGTGAAGGAAGAGCCGGGGAGATCAGATGCGAAGCACGATGGACTGCAAAGACTGATGCGGGGGAGAACCCCTGTCGAGTAGATGATATTCGTGGAGGAGACCGTGGAAAGGCTGGCTCACAGCTGGAAGTCCAACCAGTGCGTGGTCAGCCAGGAGATGATGATCCACGAGCAACGAAGATGACTGAGAGCCGGACTCGACCCCTAGAGTTTTGAAGGCGTCACACAGTTGCTGAGCCGATTGCTCAATAGGGGTTGAACAGCCGTCGCCCATTGAGGCATCGGAAGTTCCTGATAGCGGCACGAGACAGGCGTACGCATTGAAGCTGAACGCCAGCAAGAACACCACGATTGTCCCGGCGAGAAAAGACCGTGAGCGATGGGAAGGTACTCGCATGACGTCAGTCTATCCCTCCTCCAACTCAACCGTCAACGGTATTTCTAATACACTGTAGATAGCAAATTAACTTGTCCGGTGTATGTAGCACATGATCTGTCCGGTTCTTCCTGTCGCATCTTTCAGCCGTGCGCCGAAAATATGTCGCGCACCATGGCCCCAGGATCGACGATCAGGCGGTCGCCCAACCGAGGGGGCGGGGTCTTGCGGCGGGGGGCCTCATCCTCGGGCTCGATCAGTCGGCCCTCCGCGTCGTAGCGCGCCAAGCACCGGGGCCCATGGAATACCGCCAAGGTTCCATCGGGATATTCGTGCACCCGCACCGTGACCTTCACATAATGAAACCGGTGCGGGTTCTGCGGGATCTGCAGGTGCTGGCGGTGATAGTGGACGGTGTTGTCCTTGGCCACGACCCGCTCCTCTTGCACACACAGGATTTCGGCGAGGGTGGATCCGACCCACGGGATGAAGGCGGTGCCCGGCTCCGTGGCCCCCACCATAAACCGAGCATTATGCTGCGGGAGGAAGTGCTCGGTCAGATACCGGTTGGCCGCCGCCCTCTCGGTGATCCCAGCCAGCGCCAATTCCTTGGGCAATCGATCTTGTAGGGTGCGGAAGGCGCGCTCCGAGCGGCCCCGCGCCTCCGGCGAATAGGCGGGGATGAGGGTCACCCCCAGTTGCTGCAAGGCCCGGTGCACCTGCGTCAACCGGGTCTGATCGACTTTTCCCCCAGCCTCAGCGGTGTACCAATAGTGCGAGCCCCGATCCGTATAGAGGGAACTGAAGAGCCCCCGAGTCTCGATGACCTCCCGTAGGCCCTGAAAACTGCTCATGGTGCCTTCTTCCTCCACAAAGAACGCGGAGTAGAGCTCACTCGTCGCATCATCCAGCGTCACAATCAAATCCCACTGACAGCCCGGCACCCATTCATGGGTCGAGCCGTCCTGGTGGAGCATCATGCCCGGCAACGGTTTGCGAGGCCGCTTTTTGCGATGCGCACCCCGTCGGGGTGCCCGGACCACATGGCCCGCGGCCTGCAACGTCTTCTTCGTCCAGCTATAGGACCGCGTCCCGCCATGCTCGGTCTGCCAGCGTTCGTGGAAGTGCTTGACGGTCCAGCCCGTGTACCGCGTCTCGTACAAGGTCACCATGCGGAGCGCCTCATCGACCGGCACGGCCCGCCCCGATGCGCGACCGAGCCGTCGATCCTGCAACCCCTCGACCCCCTCGGTATCATAGCGCCCACTCCAGCGGCGAAACGTCCGCTCCGTCACCCCCAGGATCTCCGCCGCCTCCGCCATCGTGAGTTCTCGCCGGTGTCGCCGCCCATACAGCTCTTCAAAGCGCATCTGTCTCACCTCCTGTAGTACGTGTGCCCGTATCATCGTGGCCCTCCTTGAGGGGCCACCCTAAACCGGACAGATCACGTGCTACAAAAACCGGACAGATGATGTGCTATCTACACGGTATTTCTAATACACAATCACTCGGTCAGCGGATGCGAACACGTCCACCATCTTGGCCAACGGAATCGGGGTGACTGAAGAGGCGACCCGCGCGGGATCAATCTTATAGAGCAGCATCATCGTCTGATTCCCATAGATCTCGACGCCAAGCTTGTTCTTGAGGGCATCAAAATACTCACCATAATTGTGCGGCACTTGTTCGAGGGGAAGGCCCATCTGTTCGGAGAGGCTCTGCCGTTCTCGCTCGGGCAAACCAGCGCGATCCAGCGCGGTGGACTCAGTCCCGACCAGTTGCCTGAACCACCCGAAACCTTTCGTGACCGACGTAACCGCACTGGCATCCACCAGGATCGTCACCTTGTGGCCGGCCTTGAC